>NZ_JAKEDV010000009.1 GCF_021462505.1 Thermus brockianus | reverse complement strand
TACGCTTGTTGGTGAAGCGGCTGGCTAGGGCCGCGTAGCTGGCCGTGGAGGACTTTTACGACAGCCTCTTATAGGTAGGAAGGCTGTATTTTTCCAGGCTCCGGTTCAAAAGGGGCAGGTCGTAGCGCAGCAGATTGTGTCCGATGAGCCAACGACCCCCAACGAAGTTCTGCAATTCCTTGAGGGCCCTCTCCAGCGGCACTTTCTCCCGCTCGTACTCGTCAAAGACGATGCCAGTAAACCGGAAAGCCTCGTGGTTGGCGTCAAGGGGCTCTTCGGTGGATACAAAGCGGTGAAAGGATCTACCCTTCGCGTCCTGGGCAGCGATTTCCAGAATCTCGGCCTCGTTTGGGTCTGGGGAGGTGGCCTCGAGGTCCAGAATCACGCAGTCGCCTAGGGTACTCGGTAGACTCCTATCCTCAAGCATTTTCCCCCATCCTTCATTCCTTGGGCCCGAGTTTGTACACACCAGTAAAGGGATTTAGGAGTTACGCAGTTGACTGCCAACCCCTTGGTTACTATGATGATATCACACACAGAAAAACGGGCTTGGCAAGAGGAGGTGATACCTGTGAGCCCACCCAAGTGCGATGACCTTGTCTACATTCACTTCCTCATCGCCTCTCAGAAGAACTTTACCTGCACCGAGGCAGAAAGATGTCAACCAGAAAGCCCCAATAGCCCAGCCCACGATGCCTTCACCCGCCTGCTGCAAAGACAGCCTTTAGACACAGAGGCGTTGTGGCAGGAGGCAAAGGCGTTCGTAAAAAAGAGGAGGGGCTTTTGGTTTTGGATGACACCACTTTAGATAAGCCCTACGCTCAAAAGATGGAACTTGTCACCTATCATTGGAGTGGCAAGCACCAGAGGGTGGTGAAGGGCATTGCTCTTTTGACTTTGCTTTGGACGGATGGGAAAGCCCTCATCCCCTGCGACTTTCGGGTTTATGACAAGCCCATCTCCGCAAAGACCAAGAACGAGCACTTTCAGGAGATGCTTTTGTCCGCCAAGGAGCGAGGCTTTCAGCCTGAGTATGTGCTGATGGACAGCTGGTATTCGGGTTTGGAGAACCTCAAGCTCATCGCTTCCTTTGGCTGGTTTTTCCTGACAAGGCTAAAGAGCAATCGGATGGTGACCCCCGATGGCAAGGGGAATGTGCCCATAGGCAGTGTGGACATCTCAAAGGAAGGGAGGGTTGTGCATCTTCGGGGTTTTGGGTTTGTGAAAGTATTCCGGACGGTCTCCAGAGACAGAGACGCGGAATACTGGGCGACAAATGACCTGGGGATGACGGAGGAAAAGAGAGCCACGCTGGAGAAGCGGGGATGGGGGATAGAGGTATATCATCGTGCGCTGAAGCAGTGCTGCGGTGCGGAAAGAGCACAGGTTCGGAAAGCGGTGGCTTATCTCAAGCACCTTTTGCTCTCCTTGCGGGCTTTCTTGAGGTTGGAGGTTTATCGTTTGCGGACGGGGATAAGCTGGTATGAGGCGAAGGCAGCCATTCTTCGGGACGCCATCCGAGCCTATCTGGCACACCCCTCCTATGAACTCATCCCAACTGCGTAAGTCCTATCACCGTTGTACCGCAAGCCGCGGCTCTCCAATCCCTCCCGAAGCATCGAGAGGCTAAATGGTTGTTGTTGGAAGGGCTACGTCTTGGGCCAGGCGGAGAGGGGCTGGGGGCCTCCTTGGAGGTCGGTTCTCGGCGAGGGAAGCCGCGCTTGCCCATGTCAATTCGACACCTCAAGGGAGTTTGCAAGGCAAGCTCCGTAGGCCTTGACGCCCCCTAGTACCTGTTATATAACAGGTGTAGGGGGATCCTATGAAACTGCCTCCCGGGCAACAGCGGGTGCTCAAGGCCGCGGCGGAGATGGTCCAGGAGGGCTTCTCCCCCACGGCCCACGACCTCACGCGCCTCCTCGGCCTGCGGCCCCAAACCCTGCGGCAACACCTCGAGGCCCTGGAGAAAAAGGGCCTCCTCCGCCTCCACCCCGCCGGCCACGGCCGCCCCACCCACCTGGAGCTCACCCCCGAGGGCCTCCTGGTGGCGGGGGCGGCCATCCCCTTGGTGGGCCGCATCCCCGCAGGCCCCTTGGAGGAGGCCATGGAGGAGGCGGAGGGCCTCCTGGCCCTTCCGGGAAGGCCGGGCCTCTTCGCCCTGGTGGTGGAGGGGGACAGCATGGCGGAGTACCTCCTGGAGGGGGACGTGGTGGTGGTGGAGCGGGGGCCCAAGCCCAGGCGGGGAGAGGTGGCGGCGGTCCTCCACCAGGGGCGGACCACCTTGAAGTACGTCTACCTCGAGGGGGACGAGGTGGTCCTCAGGCCCCACAACCCCGCCTACCCCACCCTGCGCCTCCCCGCAGGGGAGGTGGAGGTGCAAGGGGTCTTCCGCTTCCTCCTGCGGGGACGGGAGGCCTTGGAGGCCCTAAGGATCCTGCGGAGGCTCTAGATGGTGGCCGCCGCCCTCTTCCGCCCCTGGCCCGTTTGGCTCCTCGGGCGGGAACGGCCCGAGCTCCAAGACCTCCCCCTGGCCCTGCACCGGGGCGGGCGGGTGGTGGCCCTCTCCCCCAAGGCCCGCCGCCTCGGGGTGCGGGAGGGGATGGGGGTGGAGGTGGCCCGGATGCGGGCGGCGGGCCTCGCCCTCCTCCCCTACCCCGCCCACGCCGCCCCCGCCTGGCGGGCCCTCCTCCAGGAGCTTTACCGCCTCACCCCCTGGGTGGAGCCCCTGGAGGAGGGGACGGTCCTCCTCGGGCTCGCCCCCGCCGAGGCCCGGCTCCTGGCGGAGGGGTACGGGGTGCGGGTGGGGGTGGCCGCCTGGCGGGAGGTGGCCCTCCTGGCCGCCTGGGCCGCCCGGGAGGGGGAGGCCCGGGTGGTGGCGGAAGGGGCGGAGCGGGCCTTCCTGGCCCGGCTTCCCCTCCACTTCCTGAGGGGGGTGGGGCTTGGCCTCGAGGGGCTCGGGAAGCTCAGGCTTCTGGGGCTCAAGCGGGTGGGCGAGCTCCTCGCCTGGAGCCCCGCCCAGCTTCGCGCCTACCTCCCGGAAGGGGAAAGGCTTCTCCCCTACCTCCACGGCCCCTGGCACCGGGGGGTGGCCCGCTTCCCCGAGGCGCCCCAGGTGGAGGCCAGGGCCCCCTTGGACCCCCAGGGGGAGGTGGGGGTGGACCTCCTGGAGCACCTGGCCCGGAGGCTCCACCAAAGGCTCGCCGGCCGGGCCGCCCTTTGGGTGGCGGTGGAGGCGGTGGGGGCGGGGCTTCGCTTCCGGGGGGAGCACCTGGCCAAAGCCCCCTTGCGGGAGGAGAAGGAGGTGCGGCTCGCCCTGGAGCTGGCCTTCCGGCGGAGCGGGGCCTGGGGGATGCCCCTGGAGGAGGTGCGGGCGGCGGCCTCGGGCCTCCACCGCCCCGCCCACCAGGAGGGGCTTTTCCGCCGGCCGGGGGCCGGGCTCGGCCCCCTCTTGGCCCGCTACCCGGGGGCGCTTTTGCGGGTGGAGGTCCTGGACCCGGAGGCCCTGGCCCCGGAATGGGGCTTCCGCTACCGGAGCCTGGAGGTGGAGGATGCGGCTTTACCTGGTGCCCCTCACGGTCCTCGTTCAGGAGGGGAAACCCCGGTGGGTGGTCTGGGGCAGGAAGCGGCGGGTGGTGCGCCTCCTGGACCGCTGGCGGGCCGGCGGGCGCTGGTGGCGCCTTGAGCCCGGGCGGGACTACTTCCTCCTGGAGGTGGAGGGAGGCCTCCTCCTGGAGGTCTACCGGGAGGGGGAAGGATGGGTGCTGAGCCGGGTCCTGGACTAGCCCTGCTCTGGACGGAGTCCTACTTCGGCCGAGGGGTTTCCTCCCCGGAGAGGCTTTTGGAGGTGGCCTCGGCCCTGGGCCACACCCACCTGGCCCTCACGGACTGGCGCTCCCTCACCGGGGGCGTGCGCCTATACCAGCGGGCGAAGGCCCTGGGGGTGGTGCCCCTCCTGGGGGCGGGGCTTCCCCTCAAGACCCCGGAGGGCACCTTCCCCGTCCTCCTCCTGGCGGGGAGCCGGGAGGGGTACGCCCGGCTTTCCGCCCACCTGACCCAGGCCCTGGCGGAAGGGAGCCTGCCCCTGGAAGCCCTCCTCGAGGCCAACGAGGACCTCGTCCTCCTCACGGGGGGAAGGGAGGGCTTCCCAAGCCGCCTCCTGGCGCAAAGGCGCCTGGAGGCCTTGGATCGCCTCCTAAAGGCCCTGCGGGCGGCCTTCGGGGAGCGGCTTTTCCTCTCCCTCTACCACGCCCGCCTCCCGGGGGACGACCGCCGGGCCCGGGTGCTCCGGGCCCTGGCCCAGGACCGGGGCCTGCCCTACGTGGCGGCCCTCGAGGTGCGCCAGGCCACGCCGGACCTCTACCCCCTCCTGGACGCCCTCACCTGCGCCCGGCTGGGGGTGAGCGTGGAAGAGCCCCATCCGGAAAGGCCCCGGAACGAGGCCCTGGCTCTGCCCAGCCGGGAGGAGGCCCTGGACCGCCTCCCCTTCCCCGAAGCCTGGGCCAACGCCCGGGCCCTGGGGGAGGCCCTGGCCTTCCCCCTCCTGCCCGAAAGGAGCCTGGACCCTCCCGTCCCCCTCCCCCCGGGGCGCACCCCCATGGGGGAGCTCGCCCGCCTGGCCTGGGAGGCCTTGGAGCGCCGCTACCCCCACAGGCCCGCCTACCGGGAGCGCCTCAGGGAGGAGCTCGCCACCGTGGAGGCCTTGGGCCTCGCCGGCTTCTTCCTCCTGGCCCACGGAGTGGCGGCCTGGGCCCGGGCCCGGGGCATCCTGGCCTCCGCCCGGGGGAGCGCCGTGGGGAGCCTCCTCGCCCACCTCCTGGACCTCACCCCTGTGGACCCGGTGGCGGAGGGCCTCCTCTTTGAGCGCTTCCTCCACGGGGGGATGAAGGCCCTGCCGGACATAGACCTGGACCTGGCGAGCCGCCGCCGGGAGGAGGTGATCCGCCACCTGGAGGAGGCCTACGGGGCCCAGGAGGCCATGGCCGTCGCCTACGTCACCTACCGCCTGCCCTTGGCGGTGCAGGACCTGGGGCGGGCCCTGGGCCTGCCCGCCCCCTTGCGGAACCGCCTCACCCGGGCCCTGGGCCGGGACTTCCGCCACCTTCCCCCCCACCGGGCGGGGGAGGCGGAGCCCCTCTTTCGGGAGGTGCTGGGGGAGGCCCCCGTGAAGGACCTCCTCCTTTCCCTCCTCGCCCGCATGGAGAAGGGGCAGGTGCGCCACCTCACCCCCCACGTGGGCGGGGTGGTGGTGGCCCCCGGTCCCCTCACCCGCTACGCCCCCGTGGTGCGGAGCGCAGGGGGGATCCGGCTCCTCACCCTGGACAAGGACGACCTCGAGGCCCTAGGCCTGGTGAAGCTGGACCTCCTGGGCCTGCGCACCCTCTCGGCCCTGGAGCGGGCCCGGGAGGAGGTCTTCCGCCTGGAGGGGGTCTGGCTGGACCTGGAGCGCCTTCCCCAGGAGGAAGGGGTGTACCGCCCCCTCTGGCGGGGGGAAACCCTGGGGGTCTTCCAGTTGGAAAGCCCTGCCCAGACCGCCATGAGCCGGAAGCTCCGCCCGAGGAGCCTGGAGGACCTGGCCCACCAGATCGCCTTGGTCCGCCCGGGGCCCATCCAGTCGGGGACGGTGCGCCCCTACCTGGCCCGGCGCCTGGGCCAGGCGGCGAAGCCCCCCCTGCCCCCCGCCCTGGAGCCCATCCTGGGGAAGACCCACGGGGTCCTCCTCTTCCAAGAGCAACTCCTCCGCCTCCTCCACCACGGGGCGGGGATGGACTGGCCGGAGGCGGAGGCCTTCCGCAAGGCGGTGGCCAAGGCCCGGGACGAGGAGGACCTCCGCCCCTTGCGGGAGCGGTTCTTGCGGGGCCTAGCGGCCACCTTGGGCCTTGCGGGGGAGGAGGCGGAGGGGCTATGGCGCATGGTGGAGGGCTTCCGGGGGTACGGGTTCACGGAGAGCCACGCCCTGGCCTTCGCCCGCCACGCCTACGCCACGCTATGGCTCAAGGCCCACTACCCGGCGGAGTTCCTGGCGGGCCTCCTCTCCGAGGCTCCCGGCATGTGGCCCCTCGCCACCCTGCGCCAGGAGGCGAGGCGGCTGGGGGTGCCCCTTCTGCCCCTCTGCGTCAACCGCTCGGGCCTCCACTACCGGGTGGAGGTCCAAGGGGGGGTGAAGGCCCTCCGCCCACCCCTCACCGCCGCCAAAGGGGTTTCGCCGGAGGTGGCCCGGGCCATCCTGCGGGAGAGGCTTCGGGGCCCCTTCCGCTCCTTAGAGGAGTTCCGCGCCCGCCTGGACCTCCCCCAGGACATCCTCCTCTCCCTGGCCCGGGCGGGGGCCTTTGACGGCCTCCACGAACGGCGGGAAGCCCTCTTCCGCGCGGGCCTTCCCCGCCAAGGCCCCCTTCTGGGGGAAGGGATAACGCCCCCGCCCCTCCCCTCCCTAGGGGCCGGGGAGCGGCTTGCCCTGGACCTCGAGGCCAAGGGGTTTTCCGAGCTCCCCCTCCACCCCATGGACCTCCTCCGGGGGAGGCTGGAGGAGCTCGGGGCCACCCCCATCCCCCTCCTCCGCCCCGGGCCCGCCCTCACCGCCGGGCTCGTGGTGGCCAAGCAGAAGCCCCCCACCGCCCAAGGCCACGCCTTTTACGTCCTCGAGGACGGCCCCCACCGCCTCCAGGCGGTCATCCCCCCGGAGGTGTGGGCGAGGCGCTACCCCACCCTGCGGGACGCCCGGGTTTTGCTGGTGCGGGGGGTTCTGGAAGGAGGGGCTTTGCGGGTGGAAGAGGTATGGGACCTTGGGGAAGCGTAGGCCTGCCCCTCGAGGGCCCGGCTAAAAACCGGAGGCTTATCCGCCCCGCTAGCCCCGTGCCCGCCGCACCAACTCCTCCACCCTGGGGTCCCAGACAAGGGAGAAAGGCCCCTCTACCTCCACCAGGTGGAAGGCGGGGTGCTTCGGGTTAAGGACCAGGTTCCACCCCTCAGGCACCAGCACCGAGGGTACAAGGAAAGCAAGGGCGCCCTCCTCCACCAGAAGGCGTCTGCCGACTTCCTGGGTTTCGGGAGGATGAGGGAGGGCCCTCCAGTTCGGCGGGATTTCCGCCCGGACAACCTCGGACGAGGGCACCTCTAGGCGAAAGTAGACGTAGCTCTCCAAGGAGGCTACCTCCAGGGCGTAGGCTAACCACTCCAGCACGCTCAGGGCCAGGTGCTCGCTGGCGTAGACTGCGGGAACACCTTTGGGGTTCCAGCGCCCGCCCCGGAGCGCCGCGCCGCGGCCCGAGAAGGCCTCCGGGGCATAGTCCGCCTTCACGAGACGGTAGGCTCGCAAACCCGTCTCCCTACAGGTACACCCCCTCCTCCAGGTTGTCCAGGAGGTCAAGGGTGGCCTCGAGGCCGGCTTCGTTGACCGCAAGGTCCAGGGGGCGCTTCCCGCCCAGGGCGGGGTTTGGGGTGAGGAGGAAGCGCCGAGCCCGCTCCGGGTCGCCGTGGAAGAGGAGGGCCCGCTCGTAAAGGCGGTAGAGGCGGTAGAGGCGGTCGGAGAGCTCCGGGGAAAGCCGCGCCCCCTGGCGTTGGAGGGTCCTGGGGGTGGTGCGGAGGAGGCGGGCCAGGGTGGTTTGGGGAAGTCCGAGGTTCTTTTGCAGTTCTAGGAGCGCCTCCTTGGGCAAACCCTCTTCCAGGAGGGTCGCACGCGCCACAGGATCGGGTGGGAGAACCATAATGGTATTGTCGCAAGTTATGCGACAAAGAGCAAGGGCTGCCCGCCGTATGCCCCTCCCCTTAGGTTTTCAACCTAACGCCCCCCAAAGCCCTCAGGACTCCCACCCTTGCCTCCCGTAACCCCTGCAAACGCTCGTCCGCCAGGGCATCCCATGCCCCTTCGCCCATCGCCATACCCCCCTCCATGGGATGGCAATGCGGGCTGGACCTCGGCAAGTACCTCGCCTCCCCCCTCGGCACCCCGTGTATTCCGCCGGCGGGCCCAGAGCGAAACCGCCCCCGTCCAGGGAGTCCACCCCTACCTCGTCAGGCGCACCTGCCGGGTCCGCTTCCACCCGCAACCCGTCCTCCGGAGGTGGCGGGCCAGGGTGCCCGGGGGTTAGGGCCACGCCAAAGCGCTCAGGAGGGCCTCGGAGAGCTTTGCCAACCTGAAGGTACGGTCCTCCTTGAGCCTTTCCCGGAAGCGGCCATCCCGGGGGTGAGCTTGGACCCTGCACCTCGGGGTTTGCGGTGGAGGAACCCGGGGATGCCCTCGGCGAGGGGTTGGTGGGGGATGGGGGTGGAAGGGGAGAGCGATGCGGGGGGCGGGCCATCCTGCGTTGGCCAGGCGGACCATCCACGCCTAGGTGCGGGTCTTCTTCTGCGCCTTGGCGTCCTGGGAGAGGCGCAGGGATCCTTGGCCTTCCTCGGAGGTCAGGTGGTCCTGAGGGGTGCCGCTGGGTTGGGATTGTAGGGCTTGCGGCCTGGCATCCCCCGACTTCCTTGCGAAGTAGTCCTGGCCTCGTTCCGCAAAGGCCCTTGCGGTATTGAACGAGCACGGGCAAGCCCTGCCTGAGGCAGGCCTGCCCCTCCTTCCCCAAAGCCCGTCCCAGGGCTAAACTACTCGTATCCCTTTCCTGCCATGCTGCGAACCCTAGGAACCCTCTCCCTAGAAACCCCTCAGGCCAAGGGGTTTCGCAAGAAGAAGCCCCTCCTCCTGCTGGCGTACCTCGCCCTCGAGGGCCCCCGCTCCCGCCGCCACCTGGCGGAGCTCTTTTGGCCCGAGGCCAGCGACCCCCTAAATAGCCTCTCCGTGGCCCTGACCCAGCTCCGGAAGGCCGGTGCCCCGGTCCTGGGTGGGGACGTGCTCCACACCGAAATCCCCTGCGATGCCCATATCTTTCGGACCGCTTTGGCGGAGGGAAGGCTGGAAGAGGCCCGCCGCCTTTACGAGGGAAGGTTCCTGGAGGGAGCGGACGAGGGGCTTCCCGCGGAGCTGGAGGAATGGGTTTGGAGCCAACGAGAGGCCTTGGCCGAGGCCCTGTGGCGGGGGCACGCCCGCCAGGCGAGGGCCCTGTACGCCCTCGGGCTAACCGAGGAGGCGGAAGCCCTTATGCGGGAGGTGCGCAACCTCCCGGGTATAGGCGAACCGCTGGAGGAGGAACCCCCCTGGGAGCCCTTGGACCTCGAGGCCCAACAGGCCTTCTTCGCCATCCAACTCGTGGGGCTAACCCGCGCCGTGGGCCTCCTTGGCCTACAGGCGGAGGCCCTGGACCGCCTCATGGCCCGGGGCCTCCTGGACGCCCAAGGGCAACCTACCCTGGAAGCCCCCTTGACCCTGGAAGGGCGCAAGGCCGCCTTGGAACTCGCCCGCAAGCTACCCCTGCGGGAGGCGGCCCCCCTGTACCTAGCGGCGCGGGGATGCTGGGCGGTGGCCGACCTTCCCAGGGGGCAACAGGCCCTGTTGGGCCTAGCCCGGGAGAGGGTGGAGGAAGCCCCCCACGAGGCCCTGGCCCTCTTGGCGGAACTCTCCTTCGAGCCCGAGATCCTCCTCCTCAGGGCACGCGCCTTGGAGCGGCTTGGCCGCTACCGCGAAGCCCTAGAACTTCTGGAGGAGCTACCCCCAAGCCCCGAAAGGAGCGCCGTGCGGGGGATAGTCCTCTTCCGGCTCGGCCACCTTGCGGAGGCCCTGGCCGAGGCCGAGGCGGCCTCCCAGGGGGGTGCTTACCCCCAGGCCGAGGCCTTAAACCTCCAAGGCATGGCGCTCCTGGCCCAAGGCCGCTTCCAGGAGGCAGCGGAGGCCTTTAGCCGGGCGGCGGTGCGGTTTTTGATGGCGGGGGAAGAAGCGCGGCACCTTGGAGCCTTGGGTAACCGGGCGGTGGCCTTGGCGGAACTCGGGCAGGGGGAGGAGGCGTTCAGGGAGGTCCTGGAGGCTGTGGGGAACCGGGCTTGGCTGCGGGCCCGGATCTACCTCAACCTGGGGGTGCTGAAGGAGCGCCGGGGGGAGGTGGCCGAAGCCGAAGGGCTTTGCAAGGAGTCCCTGGCCCTGGCCCAGGGGAACCTGGAGGCCATGGGCCGGGCCTGGAACAACCTGGGGGCCCTCTACCACCGCCAAGGGCGCACCGAGGAGGCCCGAACGGCCTACGAGGAGGCCCTCCGCCTCGCCCGGGCCAGCCAGGAGTGGGTGCTCACGGCGGCGGTGCTCGCCAACCTGGCCGAGCTTACAGGGGAGCGGGCCAACCTCGAGGAAGCTATAGCCCTGCTGGAGGAAGCCCGGTACACCGTGCTGGCCGAGCGCTACCGGGGCCGCCTGGAGACGTTCAGACCCCGTTAAGGGGGGGTGGTCTAGGGTGCGGGGGAGGTGGGAAGATGGTACGGAAACTTCTGGGCATGGGGTTGGCGGGTATGTTGGCAGGTTGCGGCGGGGGCACGGTCCCACCCCCGAGCAGCATCACCCTGACTGTGGTGGACACCCAGAACGTTGGCTATGCGGCGGCCTACCAGTTGGGTAGCGGCTCCTGGACAGCCCTCACCCCAAACCCCGGTGGCACCTACACCATCAGCGTGCGCGGCAATACTCTCTACGGCGTGGCCGTGCGTTGCAACCCCTTGGTCCCGGGGATGGCCGTGGAAGTCCACGTCATCCAAGCGGCCGCCTCAGAGCTCGCCAACCCCAAGGTGACCTGTAGCGGTACAAACCCCAGCACGGTGAGCTACACCCTCACCGTGAACGCCCCCGGGGTACCCGGGTTGGCCGTGGGCGACACCGTGATGGCCAGTGGAAGAGCCTTTAGTGCCGGGGGGACGGTGACCAGCCTGACGAGTCCGGTAGCGGTTCCCCTAACGGCCCCCGCCGGAACCCAGGATCTGCTGGTGACGGTGAGCGCACCGGGTAACCCCACCAACTACAAGGCGGCCAAGGTGGTACGGGGGGTAAACATCAGCGCCGGTGGATCCAGCAGCGTTACCCTTACCGCTTCGGACGCCCCACCCCTTCAGACCCTCATGGTGACCCTCCCCGTAGGCTTCAGCCCCACGTTCGGCATGGCCCAAGTGGTCTACCTCAGCGCGGATAACCAGGGCTTGGGCACCGTGGGTTCCGCCACCGGTAGCGCCGCCACCAACCTCTCCTTCCGCCCCGTGAGCGGGTTTGGCCCGGGGGACCGCTACGCCGCCTTCGCCGTGGCGGGCGCCGGCGGCCACGTCCTCGAGGCCTACAAGGGTAGCGGCGGAGGAGCCATTTCCCTGGCCCTGCCCAACCCTTGGCCCACAGGGAGCCTGGGGCTGAGCGCCGCCGCTCACCCCACGGTGAGCGGACTTAGCTATAGCGGGGCGAACCTGAGGGCCTACCGACTGGAACTGGAGGATCCCACCCTCGTTTACCACGCCACCTTGGGTAAGGGTTGGTTGGGGACCGCCACAGGCTACAGCTTCCCGGATCTCTCCAGCACCCTGGGCCACACGCCCTTCGCTTCCGGGAGTACCGTGCACGCATCGGTAAGTGCCCTGCTTTCGGCAAGCCCCCTCCTGCAGCTGGACGCCACGGACCCCGGCGCTTTCACGGCTACCACCGACATCGGCCTAGCCATCGCCACCGGCAGCTACACGGTGGGCGGGGCTAGCGCAAGCCTTCCCTAGCCATGCCCGCTTGGCTCTTGGACCTGAGCGGGCACAGCGTTCCCTGTAGCGAGGAGGAGATGGATGCGTGGACCCTTCTGGTTGATTCTCGCCTTGCTTTCCGCTTGCGCACCCGGGAGCCCAAGCCTAGACCTGTCCCCGGGCCGGGCGGCCATCGGGGAGGAGGTGACGGCCCGGGTGACGGGCATGGCCCTCGAGGGGGCCCGGGTGTTCGTGGGGGAGAGGGAGGCCACGGTAACGGCGCGTGAAGGGAACACCCTTCGCTTCCAAGTGCCCCCGGTGCCCGGGGGGCCGAGGGCGGTGCGGGTGGTGGCCGGCGCCAAGGAGGCCCAAGCCACCCTGGGGGTGCTGGGCCAAGTGGACCGGAACCGAATCCTCTTGCGCCTCCCCCTTGGGCGCACGCCTACCCTGCCGAGGGGGTTTACCCTCCTTCGCCGGGACGACCTCCAGGGGTGCGGCTTCGCCCTGGCCGAGCTCGGCTATAGCGGCGAGGCCCTAGGCAAGGCCCTGGAGGAGTTGGAAGCGCAGGACCCCAGCTATAAAGCCGACCCGGAAAGCCTGTGGAGCCTAAGCGGCTGGGGGAGCGAGGCCATTGGAGCCCCCTTGGCGCAGGGGCGGGGCTACCGAGGGAGAGGGGTCCGGGTAGCGGTCCTGGACACCGGGGTGGACGCAGCCATCCCCCAGGCACCGGGCTACGACTTCGTGGAGGACGACACCACGCCCCAGGACGCCTTTCCCAGCGGGCACGGTACCGGGGTAGCGGGGCTGGTAAAGGAGGTCGCCCCCGATGCTGAAATCGTCCCGGTACGCGTCTGCGACGAGAACGGGGTCTGCCGGGCCAGCCGGGTGGTGCGGGGGGTGTGCTGGGTGGTCCAACACCGCCAGGGCCCCACGGTGCTCAACCTGAGCCTAGGGGGCGACACGCCGGTGGAAGCCCTCAAGCTGGCCTTGCAAGCGGCCTTGAGCCAGAACATCCCGGTGGCCGCCGCCGCTGGGAACCAGGGGAACCAGGGAAGCCCAGCCCACTACCCTGCGGCCTTTGACTTCCCGGGCCTGGTGGCCGTGGGGGCTTTGGAAAGGGACCCGAACCAGGGAGGACTGCGCCCCGCCCCCTATAGCACGAGAGGCGCGTACCTGGACCTATCGGCCCCTGGGACGGGTCTGGAGTGCTCTGTCCCTGGCGGGGCTATGGGGACGTGCACCGGCACCTCCTTCGCCACGCCCCTGGTGGCGGGGGCCATGGCGGTTTGGCTCTCGGCCCAGCCCAGCCTCACCCCCGCGCAGCTCCAGGGAAACCTGGAACAGGATGCTTCGCCCCTCCCCTTCCCTGCCCAGGAGGTGGGGAAAGGGAGGGTGGACCTTTCGGCAAGGCCATGATGGCGGCATGCCGGCAGGTTGGGGTTCAGGGAGCGTTAAGGGTGCGTTCAGACCCCCTAGGCTACCCTAGGCCTCGAGGCTAAAAGGATACGCCTCAAAGGAGGAAGAGGATGAGGAAAGCCGTTTTGCTAGCGAGCTTTGGCGCTTTGTTGGCCCTCCTGGTTGCTTGCGGGGGGCAGACGGGTGGGCAGACGACCCCCCTTGACGAGCTCATCCAGAACGACAATGTGCTCTACGACGCCGGCCAGTCCCTCTTGGATGAGGCCGTGAATGCGTTTGCCGACCTCATGCCTCAAGGGTTTTCCCCTCAAGCCGTTTCTCCTCGCCCCCTAACCATGGCGAAGGACGGCGAGGACACCGTCCTTATCGGTGGCCCCTGGCGCCCTCCCTTCCCCTATCCCCTGCCGCCCGTGGATAAGCCCGTTTTTGTAGTCATCAAGTGCCCGAGCAAAACGCGCCCATGGTGCTACGCCGACCTGGCCTATTTGCGCCAAGCCCCTCAAGGGGGCTACGAGCTGGAGTGGCACGGTGAACGGGGAGCGGCTTCGGTGCGGACCCCGGCGCAGGTGGAGATGCGGGGGAACCCCGATCAATCGGGCGCATCCGAGCATCTAGTAAAGCTCTCCATCAGTAAACAGGGTTCCACTTGGACCATAGACATCATCATCATTCTCCGCAACGATCCCTCGAATCCGCTCCGCATGCACCTTGTGAGCGCCCTTCCTCCTGATACCCTAACCGGACGGCAGATAGCCTACAACGCAGGCAAAGAGGGTGCCATCCTCTATGAACGCAAGATCCGGGAGGTCTGTTGCGGCAGGCCCAAGCCCTTCCCGCCAAGGGAAGAAACCCCTTGGCTCCTCCGGGAGGATGTTTCCGTAGCGGCGATACCCTACGACAACCCCAAGTTGTGGGACAGCACCCCCATCGAGGAACTAGTGGGAGAAAACCTGGGCTTCCTCTACCTTCGCAAGAAGCCGTGGGGGGGAACCACCACCGACTGCGGCCCGAGCAATGTCTGGTGCCCACCCGAGGGCGACCCCTTCCTGAACCTGCGCTTGGTGCGCAACCCCGCCGGAGGGTACGCCGTGCAGCTCACCAAGCTGGGCGACCCCAATCGGGTAATCGCCACCCTGCCCGCCCAGGTGCTACCCAACGATGGGCCTGTGGGCATCGGCATAGAGGACGACATCGCCTCACCGGAGGAGCCTACCCTCAAAATCACGTGGCCCAAGATCAAGATCATCATCGTCATCTGCAAAGGCGACTGCAACATAAACGTGAGCGGTTAGCCTGAGCCTACAGACAACGCAAGGGCGGAGGGTTCTCCTCCGCCCCAACCATTTTGAAGGGGGGATCCCAAGCACCTAGACTATGACCATGCGCCTCATCGGCGTGGCCAGCCAGTTCCGTATGGCCGAGGGGTATATGCCTTACCGCTTCTGGGGCCTCCTCGAGCCCTACCTGGAGCGCATCCTCCCCCACCTGGACAGCCTCCTCCTCCCCGGGGGCGGGGACTTAGACCCTACGCATTACGGGGAAGGACCCCACCCCAAGCTTGGGGAGGTGAGCCCGGAACGGGACGCCCACGAGCTTTTCCTCGCCCGCTATGCGGCAGAAAAAGGCCTTCCCGCCCTGGGGATCTGCCGAGGAATCCAGGTGATGAACGTGGCCCTGGGAGGGACGCTTTACCAGGACCTCGAGGCCCAAGGGTTTACCGAGGTGGAACACCGCCAGAAGAGCCCCCCACCCGCCCTGGCCCACAGCGTGCGCCAGGTGGCGGATGGCCCCCTTTCCCACCTTTTCCCCGAGGAATTTCCCGTGAACTCCTACCACCACCAGGGGTTGAAGACCCTGGGCGAAGGCCTAAAGCCCCTGGCCGTGGCCCCCGATGGCCTGGCGGAGGCGGTGGTCCTGGAAGGCCACCCCCTCTTCCTGGGGGTCCAGTGGCACCCCGAGCTCTTGCGGGAGCACTGGGCCGTTTTCGGTCTCTTCCGGGAGTGATTCGTCACAGCTTCTCGGACTAAAGTCCGAGGCTACGAACTAGGCATCGCCTGACCTCGGTTCACGATAGAGCTATTGCTGGGTCCCTCCTCGGTCACGCAGAAGCGCACCTCGCAGGCGCCGCCCAGGATTGTACTGAGGATAGCAGAAGCCCTTGCGCAGCAAAGGCCATGCAAGCGGTCAGCTCAGGTGTAGCGCCAGGCTCCCGAGGCTTCCTCGGGCTTCGCCCGCACATCCCCGACACGATAACCAGGGAAAGAAGCCAAGGGTGTGCCGGGGATAGAGCTCCCCCCAGCCCGCCAAGCCGCATAGAAGCCCATTTACGCCCCGCTTACGCCGGAGTGCTAGGTTCGGACGAGGAGGTGTACCCATGCGCTGGAAGGCGCTTCTCGCATTGGCTGCCCTGCTCTCCGCTTGCCAGGTTACCCCGCAGACGGGCCAAGGGCAAGCCCTCGAGGCCCTGGGCGTTCTGGGCGGGACGGAGGCCCAGCCCACGCTCTTGGGCAAGCCTTTGGACCTCAGCGGGGCGTCCCTGGCGAAGGAGGGGGAAGCCTTCTCCGGCACCCTTCTCCCGGGAATGGTGGTCCAGGTGAAGGGCGAGGACACGGGCACCCGCATCCGGGTGGAGGCCCTCGAGGTCCAGGTGGAGCTGAGGGGCCCCGTGGCCAACGTGGACCTCCAAGCGGGCACCCTGGTGGTCCTCGGCCAAACGGTGTACACGGACGCCAACACCCGCATCTACGAAAAGGCTCCCCGGGGGTACCGGACGCTCCTCCTCTCCGACTTACGGGTAGGGGACTACGTGGAGGTCCAAGGCACGGCCACAGACACCGGCATCCTGGCCACGTACGTGGAGCGCTACCCTGCGCCCTCCTCCCAGGTGGAAACCGAGGGACGGGTACAAGGCCTGAAAACGGAGGCAAAGACCTTCACCCTTAACGGCTTCACCGTGAACTACGCCCAAGCCCGGGTGGAGGGCACTCCCCAGCACGGGGTGTGGGCGGAGGTGAAGGGAACCCTCTCGGGAACCACGATCCTCGCCACGAAGGTGGCCTTCAAGGGCCAGGGCCAAAGCGGCTTTGGCACCTCCCGGCGGGTGGAGCTGGAAGGCCCCATCGCCAACCTGGACGAGGCCGCCATGACCTTCTCCCTCCTCGGCTACACCGTGGACTTTAGCCGTGCCCAAGTGGTGGGCAACCTGACGGAAGGGAGCTACGTGGAGGCCAAGGGCCAGGTGGACGGTAACGACCCCACCCTCCTCCACGCCCAGCTGGTGAAGGTGAAGTACCCGAAGACGAGGGCCCCCAAGGCGGAGGCCAAGGGCCAGGTGACCGCCCTGGACCCGGAGGCCATGACCCTGGCCTTGGGTAGCCTGGCCTTCTACGCAGACCAGAACACCCTCGTCAAGCGGGACGACCCGGACGGGCCCATGGCCTTTGGGGAGATCCAGGTGGGGGACTACGTGGACGTGGCCTACGACCCCGCCACCCAGGACGCCGAAGGGCGCTTTTACGCCCTGCGCATTGAGGTAAAGGGGGCCACGGGGAGCGAGGAGGGCGAGTGGGAAGGCCCCGTCCAGAACGTGGACAGCGCCAACTACTCGTTCGGGCTCCTCGGCTACACGGTGGTCACCGATGCCTCCACCCAGTTTGAGGCCAACGACCAAACCTACGACCAAGCGGGCTTCTTCGCCCTAATCCGGGTGGGCGACTGGGTGGAGGTCAAGGGCACCCTTTCGGGCACCGCCCTCCAGGCCAGGGAGGTGGAGCTCAAGGGAAGGAGGTGACGGCTCCCCGCATTGGAGCGCGTGGCCTAAAGAGGCGGCTCGGCCTGGCCTCGGCTGGGGACGGGGCTTCCGCCGTGCCCTTCCGGATGGCCCCGTCCAGGCCTTGGCCAGGTCTTTGGCCTGCGGTTTAGTGGGAAAGAGGCGGCGCCTGGAGGCCACGATGCAAATTCTCCGCCCACCGGGGTGGGGATCGCACCGGGAGCACGTGGGGTAGGAGAGCGTCCCCTCGGGGTTTTGGGTGCCCGTTGAGTCATGGGGGCACTAAGCCCCCCACGGCGCATGTGGCTTCGCTGACCCGTGGGTCCCCGGCTGCGGTCCCGCCAGGGGGCCGGGCGGCGGGCGAGGGCTTAGGCGCCCCTGGCCCGGAGGCGGGCGGGCCCCGTGAGGGGGGCCACCTCCGCCTCGGAGAGGTCCAGGAGGGCCAGGGTGTTGCGCTCGTGGTCCACGAACTCCACCAGGTAACCCCCGTGGGGATATACCTGGACCACGGTGCCCACTTCTCCCGCCTTCAGGCCCCACGCTTCCTGGTCCCACATAAGAACAACCGAGCCGTGCTCCCCCATCCTTTCCCCTTCCAAGGGTACGCCATCACCCGAAAGGTCCTTCCTCCTAAGCGTACCTGCACGCCTCCTGCCCAGCGCCCCGTGGGAGCCTCTTAGGACCACCCGCACCCCTTGGCCTTGGAAGCCGGGGGGTCTGGGGCCAAAGCGTATCCCGGGCCCAACAGCTTGCGTGGACCAACTCCCCAACCCAAAGGGACCTCCCCGTGGCCATGGACGAGGCCCTGCCCCCTCGTTTACGCCCCGTATACGGCCTTTGGCTAGGTTGGAGGGAGGAGGTGAAAGGACGTGCGGCTTCTTGCCCTCTCGGTTCTCCTGGCCGGCTTGGCGCTTGGCCAGAGGTACAGCGTGACGGGGGAAGCGGTATATAGAGCGCAGGCACCCTTGGGAAGCTTCCAGGGGGTCAACCGGACCCTTAAGGGAGAGGTGGTCCAAGAGGGGGAGCGCCTCCAGGGCCAAGCCTGCATAGACCTTTCGGCCTGGGACTCCAAGGAACCCCTTCGCGACCGGCACACCAGGGAGATGTTCCAGGTGGACCGCTACCCACAGGCCTGCCTGAGGCTCCAAGGGGTGGACAGGGCTAAGGGTCTCGTCCTCGGCACCCTCACCCTCCACGGCGTGGAAAAGCCCGTGGCCTGGCCCGTGAAGCTGAACCAGGAGGGAAAAGGGGTACGCTTCCAGGGTGCCTTCGCTCTAACTAAGGCTAAGCGACTATGGGCTTAAGGCCCCGAGCTTCATGGGCATGCGGGTCAAGGACGAGGTGTGGGTGGAGGTCCGGGAGGAGGGAAGGACCCCATGAGGAGGCTCTTCCCCTTGCTCCTCTTGGGGCTCGCCCTGGCCTCGGAAGGGGAGCGCTACCTCTACGTCCGCTGGGATGCGGAGAAGGGGGCGGCGGTCCTTTCCGACGGCACGCCCCTCCCCCCGGGTGTGCGCCTGGTGCCAGGCCAGTACGTGGAGGTGGAGGAAGGCCGTCTCAAGCCCAAGCGTCAGTGGCAACCGCCCCAAGACCTCGTTCGGACCTTCCAGCCCCAGGGCATGGGCCGGGTGGTGTTCAGCCACGAACGCCACTTCGGCTTCCTTGGAGCGAAGGGGACCAGTTGCGAAACCTGCCACGCCAGTCTGGACAAGGGCAAGGCCTGGCCGAGCACCGCCCCCAACCCCAGCCTGGAACCCCACGGCCCCACCTCCCTGGGCCGCTTCTGCGCCACCTGCCACGACGGTAAAAGGCTGGTCCAGCAGATTCCAGGAAGCCGAAGCCCCATAAGGGGGCCCGTCTTCACCGCTTTGGGGAAGAAGGGTGCGGCCTCTTGTAACCTCTGCCATACTCCTCGGGACCACGGCCAGGACTTCACCCAAGGGCACGGGGAGGTGGCGGAACGCCTAGGGGGGCAAGCCTGCGCCAGCTGCCACCGGGGAGCGGACCAAATAGGCGCCGCAGCGCTCGCCTTGGCCAGGGCCTTCCAAGAGGCACAGCTCGCCCTAATCCGCAACCCGGACGACAGCCAAGCCTTCAACCAGATCCTGCCGGCCAACTTCTGCGCCTACTGCCATGGGCTGGACGGGAAGGCTTGGCGTGGGAAATGATGGAGGCGACGATGGGAAACGCAAGGACATGGTTGCGCAGGCATCTGCCGGAAGTGTTCGGCCTCTTTGCGCTGATGGGGTTCTTCCTCACCTTGGCCGAGCTCTTCCTCATGGGCCACGTGGAGGGCGTACAGGTCGTCGCCCCTATAGCCGCCACCCTAGGGGCCTTGGCCGTGGGCCTGGGCCTTCTCCTTCCCCAAAGCCGGCCCCTGGCGGTAGCCCTGCTCCTTTTGGTGGGGGGCGCTGGCCTGGTGGGGCTTTTGGAGCACCTCGAGGCGAGCCTAGGGGAAGCCCAAGGGACCCCTCGGGTGGTCCTCGTGGACGAGGAGGGCGAGGCGTGGCCGGGGTGGGAAGGGAAGGAGCAGGAGGGCACGCCCCCGCCCCTCGCCCCCTTGAGCCTCTCGGGCCTGGGCCTTCTCGGGGCCCTGGCCCTTTGGGTGCGGGAGCCATGAGGGTGCTCGTGGTGGAGGACGAGCAGGGCATCCTGGAGCCCGTGGTGGCGGTCCTCCGGAAGGAGCGGTACGAGGCCTCGGGGGTGCGGAGCCTAAAGGAAGCCTGGGAGAAGCTGGCGGAGGGGGAGCCCGACGTCCTGGTCTTGGACGTGATGCTCCCCGAGGGGGAAGGGGCCGGCTTCCGCTTCGCCGAGGACCTAAGGCAAAGCGGCTACCGGGGAGGAATCCTCTTCCTCACCGCCCGGGATGCCCTGGAGGACCGCATCCACGGCCTGGAGCTGGGCGGGGATGACTACCTGGTGAAGCCCTTCCACCTTTCCGAGCTGGTGGCCCGGGTGCGGGCCCTGGCCCGGCGCACCGCCGGCTTCAAGGGGATGATCCTCACCCGGGGGCCCCTGGTGGTGGACTTCGCCCAGCGGCGGGTCACCTACGCCGGCAAGGAAGTGGCCCTCTCCCCCAAGGCCTTCGCCCTCTTGGAGCTCCTCGCCCTTCACCCGGAGAGGACCTTCACCCGGGAGGAGCTTTTAGAAGGGCTCTTTCCTGGGGCGGAAAGCGACGCCGTGCTCCGGGTGTACGTGCAGAAGCTCCGGCAATCCCTGGCCCCATGGGTGGTGGAGCGGGTGCCTGGGGTGTATCGGCTGGGAGAACCATGACCCTCAAGGGCCGCCTGGCCTGGGCCTTCTTCCTGGTGGCCGCCTGCACGGGCCTCGCCAGCCTCCTCGGGGGCTACGCCGTGTTCTGGAACCTGGTGGAGCGGGACATCGCCCTGGACCTGGGGGAGGCCGCCTCGAAGGTGCAGAGGGCCCTCGTCCTAACCCCAGAGGGCCCCCGGCTCACTTCCGCCGAGGCCTTCAGCGGGAGCCACTACGTCTTTGGCTTCCGGCTCCTGGAGGCGGGGACGCCGATCCTGGAGGGGGGCTTTTTCCCCCAGGCGGGGGAGGCTTGGCGCACCCTAAGCCTTCCCTGGCAGGGCTACCAATTGGAGGTTTACCTGCGCACAGAGGAGTACACCCGCGCCCTAAGGGCTTACGTGCGCGGGGGGCTTTTGCTCCTCTTTCCCCTTCTGTTCCTGGCGACCCTCTTCGGCTACGGCTTCGCCCGGCTCATCGTCCGGCCCCTGGACGAGCTGGCCCGGGCGGTGGAGGCGGTTTCCCTCCTCCGGTTTCCCGAACCCCTCGCCCCCGGGCGGGAACGGGAGATCCGGCGCCTGGTCCAGGGCTTTAACCGCATGGCGGAGGCGGTGCGGGCCGCCTTGGAAAGGGAGCGCCTCTTCACCCGGCACGCCTCCCACGAGCTGAGGAGCCCCCTGGCGGTGATCCGGAGCCAGGTGGAGGCCCTTCAAGGTGGGCTTCTGCCCTTAAAGCGGGCGCTTCCCCAGCTCGCCCAAAGCGTGGACCGCATGGAGGCCGTGTTGCGGGGGCTCCTCGCCCTGGCCCGGTCCGAAGGGGCCGACCTGGCCCCGCTAGAGCTCAGCGCCTTTCTCGGGGAGTACCTGGCGGGAGAGGAGGGGGTGAGGGCCAGCCTACAAGGGCCCGCCTGGGTCCTGGCCCACCCGGCCTTGCTGGAGCGCATCCTGGATAACCTCCTGGAGAACGCCCGCCGCCACGGAGCCCCGCCCGTGGAGGTGCGCCTGGGGGTGCGGGGGGAGGAGGTCATCCTCGAGGTGCGGGACCACGGGCCCGGGGTGGCACCGGAAGACCTATCCCGGCTTGCGGAGCCCTTCTTCCGGGGGCAGATGGCGGGGGATGGTCTAGGGCTTGGCCTCGCCCTGGCGCAGGAGGCGGCGAGGCGGCTTGGGGGCACCCTGGAGGTGGAAAACGCCCAGCCCGGGCTTCGGGTGCGGGTCCGGTTGCCGAGGTGGGAGGATGGGGCGGCGGCAGGTTCTCTGTAGGTTAGCCCTCTGGCTCCTAGCGGCCATGGGCCTGGCCCTCGCCTCGGGGAGGGAGGGCAAGGAAGAGAAGGAAAGGAAAAAGGAGAAGGAGGAAAAGGAAAAGCGCCCCCTCTACTACGGACGGGTAGAGGTGGTGGAGGAGGGGCAGCTTTGGGCAGGGGGCCGGGCCATCCCCTCCGCCTCCCCCCTCCTCCCCTACTTGGCCCCAGGGATGGTGGTGGAGCTGGGCCCAGAGGGCCTTAAGACCCTGGAACCGGCAAGGTGGGCCTACTACGAGGGACCCGGTGCCCCCTGGGGGCTATCCTTGACCTGGGCCAGGGTCTGGTGGGTGGGCGGGAAGGTTTGGAAGGCGCTTCCGGGCACCGGGCGGGAGGCCCTCCTCGTGGCCCAATACGCCGAGGGGAAGTGGCGGGCCGTCCCCCCGGGCCTCCGCCTCCCCCGTCCCCCCAGGGAGGGGTGGTGGCTTCTCCGCCTGGAGGGCCTCGAGGGCGCTCTCGTGCGCTTCCTAAACTAGCCCCCTTCTGGGGCTTCATCGGGAAGGATCCCTCCCCGGAGCCGTTGCGCCACCCGGCCCGTGAGGAGCAGGAGGCCAAAGAGGATCGCCCCGGGCCGGGGAGGGTCCCCGGGCACGTACACGTCCACGGGCACCACCCGGTCCACCCCGCCCACCACCTCGGGGCTCCCGGCGAACACGCCCCCCGAGATGGCCTCGTTTCCCACCGCCACAACCCCCTTGGGCTCGGGTGTGGCCTCATAGGTGCGCCAGAGGGCCTGGGCCATGTTGCGGCTCACGGGGCCAGTAACCACCAGGGCATCCGCATGCCGGGGCGAAGCGGCCACGGTAAAGCCGAAGCGACCCATGTCGTGGAAGGGGTTGGCAAGAAGCGCCACCTCGGAGTCCGCAAGGCCCGTATCCCCGGCGCTCACCTCCCGGAAAGCCAGGGTGGGAAGGACCAGCTCGGGCCGGGGGGGAGGAGGAGGGCCCGGGTCCAGGAAACCCCGGCTCCTCAGGTCCACCCGCTGCACCAGGTCTTCCCTGCGCCTCACCGCCACCGCCAAGGACCGCATCTCCCCCACTGCCCGTGGATAGGCCAGGGCGCACCGGCCGCATCCCACGCACCGTGCAAGGTCAAGGCCGAAGACCCCTTCCTCTTCAAAGAAGGCGTCGCTCGGGCAGAGTGAAAGGAGGCCTCGTTGCGCTTCCCGGTCAAGCCCTTCGGGCTTCAGGCGTGGCAGGCCGAAGGCGTGCACCGGGACCCTCAGGAGATCCTCGAGCTTCCTCGCTAAACGACCGATGCGCAAGCTGTGCCAAAGGCTCACCTTCCCCCCTACAGGTCGTTCCCCGCATAGGAGAGGTCAAAGGACTTGTTGCAAAGGGGGAAGTCGGGAAGCCCCTCCCCCCGCACCGCAAGCTCCAGGGCCCGCCAGTTTTTGAAGGAAGGGTCCACGCCCTCCGCCACGTCCACCTGCCCCTCCAGGAGGCGCACGAACCAGAAGACCTCCCCCCTACCCGCCTCCACCCGCGCCATCCCCTCCCCTTCCCCCGGGGGCGGTTCCCAGGCCAGGGGGCCTTCAGGGAGGCCCTTGAGGAAGCGCAAGGCGAGGTCTAGGGCCGCCACCGCCTCCTCGGCGTATACCTGGGCCCGCGCCAGAACGTCCCCGCCCTGGCGCACCGCTGGCGCAAAACCCGGGTAGAGGGGGTCGTCCTGGCGCAGGTCGCGCGCCACCCCACTGGCCCGCGCCGTGGGGCCCACGAAACCTAGGGTTTCCGCCTCCACCCGGCGCACCACGCCCACGTACCGCATCCGGTCCAGCACAGGGGGATGGCGCAAGAGGCGGGGGAGTAGGCGGGCGAGCTCCCTACGGTAGCTGGCGAGGGCCTCGAGGTCCGCCCGGCCCTCCCGCCCCACCCCGCCCACGCGGACGAAGTTGCGCCCGTACCGGTGGCCGGTGAGACGGTCCACCCCCGCCTGCAGGAGGGCGCGGATCCGCCCCACCTGGGTGGCCCCGTAGGCGTAACCGATGTCGGTGAAAAGCCCCGCCAGGCGCCCCAAGTGGCCAAAGGCCCGCTCCAGCTCCAACGCCGCGCGCCGAAGAGCCTGGGCCCGGGGAGGGGCCGCCCGCCCGAGGGCCCTTTCCCAGGCCTCGGCGAAGGCCAAGGCGTGGGCCACCGGCTCGCTCCCTGCCCGCTCCACCAAGAGTAGGGCCCGCTCGGGACCGGCCCTGCGCAAAAGGGTAAGAAGGCCCCGGTGCTGGTATCCGAGACGGATCTCCAGGTGAACGATGCTCTCCCCGAGCACGCTGAAGCGGAAGTGGCCCGGTTCGATGATCCCGGCGTGGACGGGTCCCACCGGCACCTCGTGCAGTTCGGCAAAGCGCCGGAAGGTGTAGGGAAGGTCGTGGCGCCGCAGGGGCTTCAAGTCCGGATGCCCGTCCACCTCCAGGCCCCGCTCCCATAGGGCGCGCTCAAACCAGTCCAGGGCAGGGAACTCGGCTGCCAGGCTCGGGAACCGCCCCCCACCCCCGTAGCGGTAGACCCGAAGCGTCCCTTCCACCTCCGCCACCAAGGCCACCCCATCCCCATAGGGGTACAGGGCCACCGGCCGACCCGACCGCAACGCCTCCCTCACCTCGTCCACAGCACCGCCTCCACTGCCTTAAGTAGCGCCACCGGGGGGAATAGTCCGAGGAAGAGAAGGGCGCCGAGCAAAAGCCAAAGGGGGGCCCACGGCAGGCCCCGGGCCTTGGGCGGCTGCCCGGGACCGAAGCCCATCCGGGTTACGGCCGGAAGCAACCCGGCAAAGGCAAGCCCGAGTCCGAGGAGGTAGAGGAGACCCAGGACAGGCCACCGCCACGCCGCCGTCACCGCCTGGACCTCGGCGTAAAAGAGGGGGAAGGGCGGGAGCCCCCCAAGGGCCAAAAAGGCCAGGACCAGGGGCACGCCGAGGGCGGGGAGGCCCAGGAAGAGCCCCCCCACCCGCCCCACCTCCCGGGCATGGGTGAGGGCGTACACCCCGCTCGCCCCGAGGAAGGCGAGGGTCTTGCTCAGGGAGTGGGCCAGGGTGTGGAAGAGGGCGAGCCAGGGCAGTCCGAGGCCCAGCGCAAAGAGGGCAAGCCCCATGTGCTCCACGCTGGAATAGGCGAGGAGCCGCTTGTACTCCTTCTGGCCATAGAGGAGGAGCCCCGCCGCCAAAAGGCTCAATAGGCCAAAGAAGAGGAGAAGGCCCTGGACGAAGGGGAAGAGTCCCGCCGCCTGGGCTAGGGCGGCGTAGCGCAACAGGGCGTAGAAAGCCACATTCAAAAGGGTTCCAGAAAGCAAGGCGGAAGCGGGCCCTGGGGCCTCGGCGTGGGCATCGGGAAGCCAGGTGTGGAGGGGGAAAAGGCCCACCTTGGTCCCGAAGCCCACGAGCAAGAAGGCGTAGGCCACCTTGAACCCCTCCGGGTTCACGGAGGCCATGAGCGACCGGGCCCGCCCCCAGTCCAAGGTGGCTCCCCCCAGGAGGGCGTAGACCAGGATGACGCCCAAAAGCCCGAAGGCGATGCCCACGCTCCCCAGCATCAGGTACTTCCAGGTGGCCTCGAGGGCCCTGGCCCCGCCCCTGTGGTAGACAAGGAGGGCGGAGGCCAATGTGCTCCCCTCTACGAAGATCCAGAGGACCCCGAGGTTGTGGGCCAGGTAGGCCCCGTGGGCGGCCAAGAGGAAGAGGGCGCCGGCCCAATAGAAGCGCCAGGCTTCCTCCTTTGGGAAGTACCCGAGGGCGAACCGGGCCACCAGGGCGTACAGCAAATCGGTGAGTACGAGGTAGAAAAGGCCCACCGCATCCAGCCGAAACGGGCCCGACGCCTGGCCCAAGAGGGCCAGGGAAAGAAGCGCCGCCCCTAAGGGCACGAGCTGGGAAAGGAGGGCCAGGCGGCCCGCCTCCCGCCGGCCCAGGAGCGCCAGGAGGGGGAGGAGAAGGAGCAGGTAAAGCACCCCTCACCCCCTCAGGGCCCGCATCCGGGCGGTGTCCAGATGCCCCAGCTCTCCCCGGATGCGGAAGAGGAGAACGCCCGCCAGGAATACGGCGGCGAAGGCGTCCAGGGCCACGCCCAGCTCCACGAAGAGGGGCAGGCCATGGCTCTCCGAGAGGGCGAGGAGGAAGACCCCGTTCTCCAGGGCCAGGAACCCCAGTACCTGGCTGATGGCCTTCTTCCGGACCACCATGGAGAGCGCGCCCAAGAGGACCAGGCTCAGGGCCACCGGCACCCCTTCGGGGAGCGGAGCCCCGGGAAGAATGAACACCCCGCCCACGCGGAAGGCCAGGGCGGTGAGGGCCCCCGCCAGGGCCAAGGTGAGAAAGACGGAGAGGTAGCCCTCCACCTCGTGGCTCACCTCGAGGCGGTCCAGAAGCCAGAAGAGGTAAACCGGTATGGCAACCCCCTTGAGGAGGAAAAGAGCGAGCCCCGCCAAAACGAAGTGGAGTTCCCCATGGGCCAATCCAAAGGACACCAGGGCCAAGAGGATGTTCTGTAGGGCGTAAAGCCGGATGATGGCATCCAGGCTCCGCCGACTCACCATGAGAAATCCCGTGGCCAACACCGCAAGGACCAGCACGTTCACCGTAGCCATATCGCCCCCAAAAGCGCCAGCGCCCCAAACAGGGTGTTATAGGAAAGAAAGTCGGGGAGCCGCAGATAGCGGAGTTTCACGCCATAGGTTTCCAGGTAGGCGAGGACCACCGCCCACACCCCTACCAACCCCAAGAAGACGCATAGCCGCGGCCCCGGCAGGAGGAGGGCCATGAGGCCAGCGTAGAAGAGCATCTTGGCCGAGGCCGCCAGTTCGTATAGGCCGAGGAGGGGGCCGCCGTGGTCCAGGAGCTGGGCCTCGTGGATCATGGTCAACTCCAGGTGCGTGGCGGGGTCGTCCACCGGCATCCGCGCCCCCTCCGCCAGGAAGGCCACCGCCAAGGAGGCGAGGACCAGGACCACCACCAGGGCATGCTCCCCGTTCAGGACCGCCAGACCCTGGAGGCTACCCCCCTTCCCCACGGCCGCCGCAGCCGCCAAGGCCATGAGCGTTCCCGGCTCCGCCAGTAGGGTAACCACGCCCTCCCGGTAGCTACCCTGGGCTCCAAAGGCGCTCCCGGCGTCCAAGGCCGCCAGCATCTGGAAGAAGCGGCCCAGGTTTACAAGGTAGACAGCCAACAGGAAGTCTCCGGGTAAGGCCAATCCTGGGAGGATGGGGAGGAGGCTCACCGCCAGGGTGGTCCCCAGAAGGGCCACGATGGGGCCAAGGAGAAAGGCGGGAGAGCTAGGCCATGGACGCACCCAAGCCTTGCGCCATAGCTTAGAGAGGTTCCGGTACTCCAGGAAAGGGCTCGCCCCCTGCCGGTGCGTGAGCCTCGCCTTGAGCCACTTCACGCTTCCCGTAAAGAGGGGGGCTAGGAGGAGGATTAGGACCGCCGTCATCGCAACACCACCCAAAGAACGGCCACAAGGGTGAGGAGTTGGAGGAGCAGGTAGAGGTGGATGCTCCCCGACTGGAGCCCCTGGAACGCCCGAGCGAGGCGGGCGTAGCTGCGGCCCACTCCGGCATACGTGTTGGCGAGGGGCTCTTCCAGAAGAGGCTTATCGCCCACCCAGAGGCGGAGGAAAGGGAATAGGCCCAAGGCGGGGGCGGCGAATCCTAGGCCGTTGGGTTGCATCCTGGGCTCCAGCTGCCCATAGCCGCAGTCCCAGGTGCCGTAGTCCCGGTGGGGCCGGGCGA
This sequence comes from Thermus brockianus, assembly GCF_021462505.1. Lineage (GTDB taxonomy): Bacteria > Deinococcota > Deinococci > Deinococcales > Thermaceae > Thermus > Thermus hydrothermalis. The sequence continues at coordinate 70,938 of NZ_JAKEDV010000009.1, read as the reverse complement.
GGAGGTGGCGGTAGAGGGGGTACGCCAACGCCACGAGAAGGAAAAGCAGGATCCCGTTGAGGTAGAAGGAAGCCCGAAGGGGCCCAAGCGCCAAGCCCGGGAAGAACGCAAGGGCGAGCAAGGCCACCACAAGGAAACCCAGGCCCTGGCGCATGCCCCGCCCCAGGTGGACCTCCACCCTGGCGCGGGGCAGGCCCAGGAAGGCGAGGCCGAAGAGGCGGACATAAAAGTAGAGGGCGAGGGCCCCCACCAGGGCCAAGACGCCCACCGCCAGAGGCAGAAGGCCCGGCGCCCCAAGGAAACCCCGGTACAGGGTCCACTCCGCCAGGAAAAGGGGCCCGGGCGGTAACCCCGCCCCCACGCCCATCCCCAGAAGGACCAAGGCGCCTAAAACGGGTTCCGAACGCCACAGACCCCCAAGGCGGGATAGACGTCGCTCCGGCAAGGCCCCCGCCGCCAAGAAGAGGAGCCCCTTGAAGAGCGCATGGGCCAATTGGTGCAGGAAAAAGGCGTGGAGAAAGAGGGGCGTCTGGGTCAGGAAGTAGGCCCCGAGCGCCGCCTGCATGAGGCCAAGGTTCTCCACGCTGGAGTAGGCCAGGGCACCCTTCACGTCCTCCTCGCCCAAGCCCCGTACCAGAGCGTATACGCCCCCCGAAAGCCCCAAGACCACAAGGGCCCAACCGGCCCAACTGGGAGGTGGGCCGAACCAGAACGGGGCCTGGTACAAGCCGTAAAGCCCAAGCTTGGTCATGGCCGAGGAGAGGAGGGCGGAAACCGGGCTAAGGGCCACGGGGTGGGCCAGGGGAAGCCAAGGGTGCAAGGGAAAGAGGGCAGCCTTCACCCCAAATCCCAGCAAAAGCCCCGCCCATAGCCATTCCCTAGGAAGGGTTCCCTGGCCCAGAAAGGCCAGGTAGAGCCCCGCCGCCCCCAGTCGGCTCGCCAGGAAGAAGGCGCGGGCCCCCGCCTCCGCCTTGGGGCCCTCCAGAGCGATGAGGAGGTAGCCGAGAAGGGCCATGCCCTCCCAGAGGAACAGGAAGGGAAACCCCGGGGGGGCCACCGCAACCCCCGCCATGCTCCCGAGGAAGAGGGGCACCAGGAAGCCATAGACCCTCGCCGTCCTGGGGTGATGGGCGAGGTAAGCGGGGAGATAGGGGGCGAGGGCCAGGGTGAGGAGGCCAAGGAGCGCAAGGAAGAAGCCCCCCGCCTGAGCGTTGTGCCACCAGGCCAGCCCTCCCCCACCGAGCCAGAGGGCCCCCACCGCCCCAAGAGCCAGGCCGTAAGCGTGGCCCTTCGGATCCCTTAGCCCTAAGAGGCTCGCTCCGAGCAAGGCGGGCCACGCCCCGAGGAGCCAGGCGCTCACATCCCCTCCTCGAGGGCCTGAAGGCGCGCCCGCTCCGCCTGCAGGTGGCGCTCGAAGATGCGCCGCCCCAGGTCCAAGAAGGCGTAGACCTCGGAGTCTTTGGTGCGGTAGTAAGCGAGGGCACCTTCCCGCCTCACCTCCACCAACCCTCGCTCACGCAGAAAAGCCAGCTGCCGGGACACGGCCGACTGCTCCACGCGAAGCTCCTTTTGTAAAGCGGTGACGCTCTTCTCCCCCTCCCGCAAGGCGTCCAGGATGGCTAGCCGCAAGGGGTGGGCCAAGGCCTTGAAGAACTCCGCCTTGTAGCGGTGCAGGGCGCTCGGCATGCATGTCTCCTTTCGCTTATGGCAATATTGCCATATGTGGTCATGGTACCGTGCTAACGGCGCGCCGTCAACCCAAGGCGCTTGCACATCCCGCTAGGGGCGGTGTGCCCCATCTGGGGGCCACGACCCCGTCGCCCAAGCCCGGCACCCCTACCACCTGGCAGAAGCGCCAAGCGTAGTCCCCGGAGGCCTTTCCCACCGTTCCGAGGCCGTTAGTCCCCCGGCGGCCCCTCCCCGGCCATGAGGCTCTCCCAGGGCTCCCGCTCCCGCAACACCTCCCAAGCCTCCCCCGTCCAGAGGAGCTCCAGGGGCCTCGGGGTATCCAGGTAGGAAAGGGCCATGCTGGCCCCGTAGGCCCCCGCCTCGAGGAGGGCCAGGGCGTCCCCCTCCTCGGGGGCGGGGAGGCGCACCCCCCGGGCCAGGACGTCCCCCGCCTCGCAGGCGGGCCCCGCCAGGTCGTACACCCCCTCCTCCCCGCCCTCGTACAGGGGAAGGACCGGGTGCCGGGCGCCGTAGAGGGCGGGGCGCAGGAGGGCGGTCATGCCGGCGTCCAGGAGGAGGTACCGCCTCCGGGTTTCCTTCACCCCCACCACCCGGGCCACCAGCACCCCCGCCTCCGCCACCAGGTAGCGCCCGGGCTCCAGCCAGACCTCCGCCCCGTAGGCCCGGGCCCAGGCCGAACCCGCCCCCCAGGTCCAGCACCTCCACGGGCCCCACCTCCGGCCTCAGGGCCTCCAGCACCCGGTAGCCCAGGAGGAAGTCCTCGGGGTCCTCGAGGGCGGAGCCCAGGTGCAGGTGGAGGCCCAAAACCCTTAGCCCCCGCTCCCTCGCCTCCCGGAGAAGGACGGGCACCTCCTCGGGCAGGACGCCGAACTGGCTCTCCCCCCGGCCCGTGGCCAGGTGGCCGTGGGTCCTCACGGGGAGGTCCGGGTTCACCCGCAGGAGGACCCGCACCCCCGGAAGCTCCTCCGCCACCCTCCCCAGGTCCTCCCGGGAGTCCAGCACCACCACGGGGGCCTGGCCCCTCAGGGCCCGCAGGGCCTCCCGGGGCTTCACGGGGCCATTCCAGAGGACCTCCTCCGGGGAAAAACCCGCCCAGTAGGCCCTTAGGACCTCCCCCAAGGAAACCGCCTCCGCCCCCAGTCCCAAGGCGCGAAGCCGTCGGAGAAGCCCAAGGCGCGGGTTCGCCTTCAGGGCGTAGAAGAGGCGGGCGAAGGGAAAGGCGGCCCGAAGGCGCTTTAGGCGTTCCTCCACCGCTTGCCAGTCGTAGGCGTAAAAGGGGGTGGGGTAACGGGAAAGGGCCTCCTTCAGGGCCTGGAGGAACTCCGGGCGTAGCAGGCTCACCCCTTCAGGCTACCCGAGGTAAGGCCCCCCTGGGGTCCGGCATGGCCTCGAGGCTAGGCTAGAGGGTATGGGCGGGGTCCTGGAGGGGCAGATCCTCACCCCCTCGGGCTTCCTCCGAGGCCGCCTCCACTTCGGCGAGCGCATAGAGGCCCTGGAAGAGGCCCCCGTGGAGGGCCCCTATATCCTCCCCGGGTTTCTGGACCTCCACGTCCACGGGGGTGGGGGGCACGAGGTTATGGCGGGGAAGGAAAGCGTGGAGGGGACCCTCCGCTTCCACCTCTCCCACGGCACCACGGGCCTCCTGGCCACCACGGTCACCGCCCCCCTTCCCGACCTGGAGCGCGCCCTTAGGGGCATCAGGGAGGCGGGAGAAGGCCACTTGGGAGAGGCCCTTTTGGGCGTCCACCTCGAGGGCCCCTTCATCAGCCCAAAGCGCCTTGGGGCCCAGCCCCCCTACCCTCTCCTCCCCGACCTGGAGGTGGCCTCCCGCCTCCTCTCCCTGGCCCCCGTGCGGGCCATCACCCTGGCCCCCGAGCTCCCTGGGGCCCTGGACCTGGTGCGCTTCCTGGCCGAGCGGGGCGTGCGGGTCCAGCTCGGCCACACGGAAGCGGGCTACGAGGAGGCCCTGGAGGCCCTGAAGGCGGGTGCTGCGGGCTTCACCCACCTCTACAACGCCATGACCGGCCTCCACCACCGCTCCCCCGGGGTGGTGGGCCTCGCCCTGGAGCGGGGTGCCTGGGCCGAGCTCATCCCCGACGGCCTCCACGTGCACCCCTCCGCCCTTCACCTGGCCCTGAAGGCCATCCCCGGCCTCTACTTCGTGACGGACGCCGTGGCGGCGGCGGGGATGCCGGACGGCACCTACCCCTTGGGGGCCCACCGGGTGGAGAAGCAGGGGAACGGGGTCTGGCTTGGGGAGAGCCTGGCGGGGAGCACCCTCACCCTGGACCAGGCCCTGAGGAACCTGGTGGCCTGGGGCCTCCCCTTGGAGGAGGCGGCGAGGCGGCTTTCCCTCTATCCCGCCCGCTACCTGGGCCTTTCCGACCGGGGGGAGATCGCACCCGGGAAGCGGGCCGACCTGGTGGTCCTGGACGAGGCCCTCCGGGTGCAGGCGGTTTACCTGGGAGGAAAACGGGTGGCCTAAACCCTCACCCGCCATGACCCCAAACGGGCGGCAGGCATCAACGCCTTCGCCGTAACCCCTCCCTCCTTCTCCGCCTTCCTCCCCCACATGGCCACCGCCCGGCTTGACCTGGGCCTCACCCCCACCCTGCTCGTGGCCGGGGCGCTCGGGTCCTACCTGGGCTCGAGGCTCACCAGCCTCTTCGTCCCCCCGGCCCGGATCAAGCAGATCTTCGGGGTCCTCATCGTCCTGGTGACCCTGTACAAGATCGTCCAGCTTTGACCCCGCCCAAAGCCCCCTACAGGGGCGGCGCATACCGCCCGTCCACCGCCGTCCAGCCCCCGTCCACGAGGAAGAGGGTCCCGGTGACGTAGCTACTGGCGGGGGAGGCCAGGTAGACCACGGCCATGGCCACCTCCTCGGGCCTGCCCCAGCGGCCCAGGGCGGTCTTCTCGGCGTAGGCCCGGTACCACCCGGGGTTGGCCTTGATGGGGGCGGTGAGGGGGGTTTCAATGGGCCCAGGGGCGATGGCGTTGGCCCGCACCCCCTTGGGCCCAAGCTCCGCCGCCAAGGCCCGGACGAGCTGCAGGATCCCCGCCTTGGTGGCGGCGTAGACCCCTTGCCCGGGCTCCACCACCAGGGCGCGGATGGAGGCGAAGGCGATGAGGCTTCCCGAGCCCTGCTCCGCCATCACCCGCCCCCCGGCCCGGAGGAGGCGCAGGGTGGCCTTCAGGTTCAGGTCCACCACCCGGTCCACCTCCTCGTCCGTGTAGGCGAGGAGGGGCTTGCGCACGTTGATGGCCGGGGTGGTAACCAGGGTGTCCAAGCGGCCAAAGCGCTCCAGGGTCCAGGCCACGAGGCGGTCCGCCGCCTCCTTTTCGGCGATGTCCACGGGGAGGGCGTCCGCCTCGAGGCCATTCCGCCTTAGGCCCTCCGCGACCTCGGAAAGCCCCGCCGCATCCCGGTCGGCCAGGGCCACCTTGGCCCCGAAGGCCGCCAAGGCCTCCGCCGAGGCCCGCCCGATCCCCGAGGCCGCCCCCACCACCAAGGCCACCTGGCCCGTCAAGTCCAAAAGGCGCCGGTAGTCCATAGCTTTTCACCCCATCCTACCCCCGGCCCAAGCCCTTGCCAAGCCGCCCGGCCTTGGGGATGATGGGGGACAAAGGGGGAAAGCATGCTCAAGAACCTCATCGGCGGCGCATGGCGGGAGGTTTCCCGGCCCACCCTTCCCGTCTACAACCCGGCCACGGGGGAGGTGCTGGAGGAGGTGCCCCTCTCGGGGCCGGAGGAGGTGGACCAGGCGGTCCGGGCGGCGGAAGCGGCCTTTGCGATTTGGAGCCGGACCCCCCTCCTGGAAAGGGTGCGGCTCATGTTCCGCTTCAAGGAGCTTTTGGAAAGGCACCTTGAGGAGCTCGCCCGCCTCATCACCCTCCACCACGGCAAGACCCTGGAGGAGGCCCGGGGGGAGGTGCGCCGGGGCATTGAGGTGGTGGACTTCGCCCTCTCCGCCCCCACCCTTCTCCAAGGGCGGACCCTGAGGGAGGTGACGGGGGGCGTGGACCAGAACCTCTACCACTACCCCTTGGGGGTGGTGGCGGGCATCCCCCCCTTCAACTTCCCCGTGATGATCCCCCTCTGGATGTTCCCCATCGCCGTGGTGGCGGGGAACACCTTCGTCCTGAAGCCCTCGGAGCGCACCCCCTTGGGGGCGGTGCGCCTTGCGGAGCTCTTCCTGGAGGCGGGCTTCCCCGAGGGGGTCCTGAACCTGGTCCACGGGGGCAAGGAGGCCGCCGAGGCCCTGGTGCGCCATCCGGGGGTGCGGGCGGTGCAGTTTGTGGGCTCGGAGCCCGTGGCCCGCCGGATCTACGCCCTGGCGGCGGAGGGGGGGAAGCGGGTTTCGGCGGCCGGGGGGGCCAAGAACCACCTGGTGGTCCTGCCGGACGCCGATTGGGAGGTGGCGGTACCCGCCATCCTCAACTCCGCCTTCGGCAACGCCGGGGAGCGGTGCCTGGCGGGGAGCGTGGCCGTGGGGGTGGGGGAGGCGGGGCCCGAGCTCCTGGAGCGGGTGGTGGCGGCGGCCCAAAGGCTCAAGGTGGGCCCGGGATGGGAGGAAGGGGTGGACCTGGGCCCCCTCATCCGGGAGGAGCACCGGAGGCGGGTGGTGGGGTACATCCAACGGGGCCTGGAGGAGGGGGCCACCCTGGCCCTGGACGGGCGGGGGGTGGAGGGGCCGGGGTTTTTCCTGGGGCCCACGGTGCTCGCTGGGGTCTCCCCCCGGATGGCGGTGGGGCGGGAGGAGATCTTCGGCCCGGTGCTCTCCGTTTCCTTCGTGAAGACCCTGGAGGAGGCCATCGCGCAGGCCAACGCCGTGCCCTACGGGAACATGGCCTGCGTCTTCACCGGAAGCGGCAAGGCGGCCCGGGCCTTCCGGGAGGGAGTGCAGGCGGGGATGGTGGGGGTGAACGTGGGGGTGGCCCAGCCCTTCGCCTTCTACCCCTTCTCCGGCTGGCGGGACTCCTTTTTCGGGGACCTCCACCCCCACGGCCCCGACGCCTTCCTCTTCTACACGCAAAGGAAGGTGGTGGTGGAAAGGTGGTAAGGGAAGCCCTTCGGGCGGCGGAGGCCGTGGACGAGAAGGAGGTGGTGGACCTCCTCAAGGCCCTGGTGCGCATCCCAAGCCACTACCCGGGGCCAGGGGAGGCGGGGGTGGCGGCGTACCTGGAGGCCTACCTGAAGGAGCGGGGCCTAGGGGTTTTCCTCCAGGAGGCGGCCCCGGGCCGGCCCAACCTGGTGGCGGACCTGGGGGAGGGCGAGGGGGGGCTCCTCCTCGAGGGCCACACGGACGTGGTCACCCCAGGGGATGAGGCCCTTTGGACCCATCCCCCTTACGCCGGGGTGGTGGAGGGAAGGAGGCTCTACGGCCGGGGAAGTTGCGACATGAAGGGGGGCCTCGCCGCCCTGGTGGGGGCCATGCTGGCGGTGAAGCGGGCCCTGGGAAAACCCAAGCGCCCCCTTCGCCTCGCCGCCCTGGCGGACGAGGAGGGGATGATGCTCGGGGTCAAAGCCTTCCTCCGGGCGGGGCTGGCGGAGGGCTTCCGGGGGGCCTTGGTGGCGGAGCCCGAGGAGATGGAGGTCTGCCTCTGGCAAAAGGGGGCCCTGCGCCTCCGCCTCCTTTTCCCGGGAAAGATGGCCCACGGGGCCATGCCCTACGCCGGGGAAAACCCCATCCCCAAGGCGGCCTGCTTCGTGGTGGCGCTAAAGGACCTGGAGGAGCGCCTGCAGAAGGCCCACCCCCACCCTTACCTGGGCCCGCCCTACCTCACCCCCACCCGCTTCCTGGCAAGCGCCGGGGAGGGGCAACTCAACGTCATCCCCGGCCGGGCGGAGGTGGCCCTGGACGTCCGCACCGTGCCCGGGGTGGACCATCATGGCTTGGTAAGGGAGCTGGAAGCCCTCTCCGGGGTAGGGGTGGAGGTCCTCGAGGACCGCCCCCCCGTGGAAACCCCCCGGGACGACCCCCTGGTCCAGGCGGCGGAGGAGGCCTTGAGGCTCCTAGGCCTGTCCGTGCGGCTTGGCGGGGTGCCGGGGGCCACGGACGGCACCTTCCTCAGGGCCTGGGGCGGGCTTCCCGTGGTGGTCATGGGGCCAGGGAGGAAGACCCTTCCCCACCAGGTGGACGAGTGGGTGGACCTCGAGGAGGTGGTCCTGGCGGCCCGGGTCTACGCCGCCCTAGCGGTGCTCTACCTGGCGTAGGGCCCCTGGAAGGCCTAGGTCTTTAGGATGGAGGGGGAGGGACAGGATGGACCTGGCTATCGTGCTAGGGTTGGTGGCGCTCCTCGTCTTGGGGGGCTTTCTCACCTACAACGCCCTCATCGCCCGCAAAAACCAGGTGGAAAACGCCCTTGGCGCCGTGGAGGCCTACCTCAAGAAGCGCCACGACCTCATCCCCAACCTGGTGGAGGCGGTGAAACGGTACATGGCCCACGAACGGGAGCTTTTGGAGAGGCTCGTGGAGCTCCGGGAGAAAGCTTCTATGGCCCTAAGGGAGGGCAAGCCCGAAGAGGACTTCCGGCTGGAAGGAGAGCTCTCCCGCCTCCTCGCCCAGGTGCGCCTCCGGGCGGAGGCCTACCCGGACCTAAAGGCGAGCCAGAACTTCCTGCAACTCCAAGCCGCCCTCACGGAGGTGGAGGACTCCCTGGCCGCTGCCCGGCGCTTCTACAACCAGGCGGTGACGGACTACAACAACGCCATTGAGCAACTGCCGGGCCGCCTCCTCGCCCCCCTCATGGGCCTAGGGCGCAAGCCCGTCTTCACGGTCCCCGAAGAAGAGCGGGAAAGGCCCGACTTGGGGAAGCTCTTCGGGTAGGGAGGGCTAGGTGGAGAAAGAAGAAATCCTGGCCGCCCTCGAGGCCAAGCTCGCCCCCCTGGAGGCCCAAAGGAGGCGGGAACTCCTCCTGGCGGGGGTCCTCCTTCTCCTCACCCCCTTCTGGGCCTACCTCCTCCTGAAGGCTTTCCAGGCTATCGGAGTCCGGGGGCTAGGCACCCTCTGGACCCTCCTCGTGGCCATCCCCCCGGGGCTCGCCCTGTGGCGCCTCCACGTCCTCCGCTCCACCCTCAAGTGGAAGCTCGCCAAGCCCCTGGCGGAAGCCCTGGGCTTCACCTACTTTCCCTCCTCCGGCCTGTCCCGGGAGGACGTGGAGGCCTCGGGCCTCCTTCCCCGGGCGGACCGCTATGAAAGCGAGGACTTCCTGGAGGGGCAAGTGGGCCCCTTCGCCTTCCGCTCGGGGGACATCGCCCTCTACCAAAAGCAACGCACCAAGAACGGCACCCGCTACGTCCAAATCTTCCAAGGGACCCTCTACCGCTTCTCCCTCCCCTTCGCCTTTCCCCAGGAGGTACGCCTCGCCCCCCAAGGGGCGGGGGTACAGGCGGGTGGGGCCTCTCCCGCCCTCGTCCTCGGCTTCCTGGCCCTCTTCTGGGGGATTTTCGTCCTTGGCGTTACCTTTGGCGAAGGGGATAAGGCGGAACTCCCCCTCGTGGTGGGGGGCTTCGCCCTCCTAAGCCTCCCCTTCCTCCTCTACGGCCTTGGCCTCTGGAAGCCCGGCGTGGGGCCTAGGGAGCGGGTGGCCCTGGAGTCGGGGGAGTTTGAGCAGCTCTTTGACGTCTACGGGGACCAGATAGAGGCCAGGAAGCTCCTGACCCCAAGGGTGCAAGAGGCTTTGGTGGCCTTCAGAAAGGCCCTGGGGAAGCCCTTCTGGGCGGCCTTTAGGGGAAGCGAAGCCTGGTTTCTCATCCGAGGGCGGAACCGCTTTGAGCCGAGCCCCCTCCGCCCCCTGAACCGAGAAACGCTTCGGGGCTACGTGGAAACCTGGACCCACGACCTCACAGAGGCCAAGCGGCTTTTGGAGGCGGTGGGGCTGGACCTCGAGGCCAGGAAGCGGGGCCTCTTGGGGGGCGAGGGCGCCACCCCTGGAACCCTGTGGTAGGCTTTCCCTAAGGGAGGAACCCATGAAGCGCACCCTGGCGATGCTCGCTCTCGGCTTCTCCCTCGCCCTGGCCCAGACCCGGGGCGGGGAGCTTCGGGTGGCCATCCTGGCCGAGCCCCCGGTCCTGGACCCCACCGCCTCCACCAGCCAAGAGATCGCCCGGATGCTCTACGACAACGTCCTCCAGGGCCTGGTGAAGTTCAACGAGAAGGGGGAGATCGTTCCCGCCCTGGCGGAGCGCTGGCAGGGAAGCCCCTCCAGCCTCACCTGGACCTTTTACCTGCGGAAGGGGGTGCGCTTCCACGACGGGAGCCCCTTCACCGCCGAGGACGTGGTCTACAAGTTCAACCGGGCCCGGGACCCCAGGTCCGGCCACACCCACCCCGAGTACTACCAGGACATCCAGAGCGTGGAGACCAAAGACCCCTACACCGTGGTCTTCCGCCTGCGCCAGCCCAACCAGGACTTCCTGTTCAACTTGGCCCGTCCCGACTCCGTGATCGGCCCCAAGGGGCGGGTGGAGGCGCAGCGGACAAACCCCATCGGCACCGGCCCCTTCCGCTTCGTGGCCTGGGAGCGGGGGGTGGGGGTGCGGCTGGAGCGGTTTGAGGGGTACTACGAGCCCGGCCTCCCCTACCTGGACCGGGTCTTCTTCCGCTTCCTTCCCGACGCCAACGCCCAAATCGCCGCCTTAAGGGCCGGGGACATCCACGTGATCGGCCTCGGGGTGAGCCCGGAAAACGCCCTGGTGCTCGGGCGGGACCCCGCCTTCAAGGTGGTCACGGGCTTCACCACCACGGAGATCACCGCAGGGATGAACAACAGCCGCCCCCCTTTCAACGACCCCCGGGTGCGCCGGGCCATCCAGCACGCCGTGGACAAGAAGGCCCTGGTGGAGGGGGTGATGCTGGGCTACGGCACGCCCATCGGAAGCCACCGCTCCCCGGGGGAGAGTTGCTACGAGGACCTCTCCGGCTACTACCCCTACGACCCCGCCCGGGCCCGGGCCCTCCTGCAGGAGGCAGGGTATGGGCCGGGCAACCCCTTGCGCTTCACCTTCACCCTCGCCGCCCCCTACCCCTACGAAAGGCGGCTTGGGGAGGCCATCGCCGCCCAGCTCGGCCAGATCGGGGTCCAGGCCCGCCTCGAGGTGGTGGAGTGGGCCACCTGGCTTTCTCGGGTCTTCCGGGGGGCGGACTACCAGATGACCATCATCGGCCACTCCGAGCCCAACGACATCGGGATCTACGCCAACCCCAACTACTACTTCCGCTACGACTCCCCCAGGTTCCGGGAGCTCTACACCCAGTACCTGCGCACCCCGGACCCCAAACGGGCCTGCGAGCTCATGAAGGAGATGCAACGCCTCCTCGCCCAGGACGCGGTGAACCTTTGGGTGATGAACGCCCCCTACTTGGCCGCCATGCGCCGGGAGGTGATGGGCTGGTGGACGAACCAACCCACCCCGAGCCTCAACGTGACCCGGGTCTACCTGGCGCGCTAGATGCGGGGCTTCCTCCTCCGCCGCCTCCTCCTCGCCCTCTTCACCCTCTGGCTTTCCGCCACCTTGGTCTTCGCCTTCCTCCTCCTCCTGCCTGGGGACCCCGTGCAGGCCATCCTGGGCCTGGAGGCCTCCCCCGAGGCCCGGGCCGCCCTGGAGCGCTCCTTGGGCCTGGACAAGCCCCCCCTGGCGCGCTACCTGGACTGGCTAGAGGGGGTTTTCCGGGGGGAGCTGGGGGAGTCCATCCGCTACGGGAAGCCCGTGGCGGAACTCCTCTGGGAGAGGCTTCCCCTCTCCTTGGCCCTGGTCCTCCTGGGGCTTGGGGGTAGCCTGGCCCTCTCCCTCCCCCTCGCCCTCCTCGCCCTCCGCTTTCCCCTTTGGGACCTGGCCCTAAGCGGCCTCATGGCCTTCCTCCAGTCCCTCCCCACCTTTTTCCTCGGGGTGGCCCTCCTCTACCTCCTCGCCGTCCACCTTCCCCTTCTCCCCGCAAGCGGCTTCCCGGGCTGGGAAAGGCCCTTAGAGGCCCTCCGCCACCTCCTCCTCCCCGCCTTCACCCTGGCCCTCTCCCGGGCCGCCCTCCTCTTCCGCATGGCCCGGGCGAGCCTCCTGGAGGTCCTCTCCCAGGACTACATCCGCACCGCCCGGGCCAAGGGGGTCCCCGAGGGGCGGGTGCTTTGGAAGCACGCCCTGAAACCGGCAAGCCTTCCCCTAGTGACCCTTTTAGGCCTCGAGGGGGGCTTCCTCCTCACGGGGGCGGTGGTGGTGGAGGCGGTCTTCGCCCTCCCCGGCCTCGGGAGCCTGGCCCTCACCGCCCTGGAGGCCCGGGACTACCCCCTCCTCCAGGGCCTGGTCCTCGCCATGGCCTGCCTCATCGTCCTCTTCAACCTCCTCGTGGACCTCCTCTACGGCCTTCTGGACCCCCGGGTGGCGTATGCCTAGGCCAAGCCTCCTCTTGGGAAGCCTCCTCGTGGGCCTCTTCCTCCTCCTGGCCCTGGCCTCCTTCCTCTACCCCGTGGACCCCAACGCCCCGGACTTCCTCCGCCGTCTAAGCCCTCCTTCCCCGGACCACCCCCTGGGCACGGACCCCTTGGGCCGGGACCTCCTGGCGCGGGTCCTCCACGGGGCCAGAAACGCCCTTTGGGTGGGGGGCATCGCCGTGGCGGTGGGGTTTGGCCTGGGGGTCCCCTTGGGGCTCCTCGCCGGGTACCTGGGGGGCCTGGTGGACGGGGCCCTAAGCCTCCTCATGGAGGCCCTCTACGCCCTGCCCGGCCTTCTCCTCGCCCTCCTCTTCGCCGCCCTCCTGGGCCCCGGGGCCTTGAGCAGCATGCTGGCGGTGGGGCTATCCATGGTGCCCGCCTTCTTCCGGGTGGCCCGCGCCGGGGCCATGGCCCTCCGGAGCGCCCCCTTCGTGGAGGCGGCCGTGGCCTTAGGGGCCTCGAGGGGGCGCATCCTCCTCCGCCACATCCTCCCCAACCTCCTCGGGCCCCTCCTGGTCCAGGCGAGCCTAGCCTTCGCAGCCGCCCTCCTGGCCGAGGCCGCCCTCGCCTACCTGGGCCTCGGCGTCCAGCCCCCCGCCCCAAGCCTCGGCCGGATGCTCCGGGAGGCGCAAAGCTTCCTCCCCCTCTCCCCTTACCCCGCCCTGGTCCCGGGCCTCGCCCTCACCCTGGCCGTCCTCGGCTTCAACCTCTTGGGGGACGGGCTACGGGACCGGCTGGACCCCAGGCGGTAACCCTTGCCTACCTTTGCGGGGACGTGGTAAGTTTATTCGGCAAGAAAGGAGGACGCCATGTGCGCACCCTTGGTGATGGAGGCGGTGGCCCGCTCCCTTTCCCGGAGGGCCTTTTTGGGGGCGGGCCTGGGGCTTCTGGCGGGGCGGGCCCTGGCCCAGGCGGAGGTGCCGGGGAAGGCCTTCTCCCGGGCGGTGGACCTCACCCATGAGCTCTCCCCGGAGATCCCCCTCTTCCCCGGGGCCGAGCCCATGCGCATCACCACCCTGGTCACCGTGCGGCAGAACGGCTACTACGGGAACCGCCTGGACCTCTGGGAGCACTCGGGCACCCACATGGACGCCCCCGCCCACTTCGCCGAGGGGGGGCTTACGGCGGAGAAGCTCCCCGTGGCAAGCCTCATCGCCCCCCTGGCGGTGCTCCACCTCCACGAGCGGGCGGCCAGGGACCCCGACACCCAGGTGACCGTGGACGACATCCTGGCCTACGAGCGCCAGCACGGCCGCCTGCCCAAGGGGGCCTTCGTGGCCATGCACTCGGGCTGGGAGGCGCGCTGGCGCGACCCCAAGGCCTTCCTCAACCAGGACGCCTCCGGCACCCTCCACTTCCCCGGCTTCTCCCCCGAGGCGGCGGAGTTCCTGGTGCGGGAGCGGGAGATCGTGGGGGTGGGGGTGGACACCCTCTCCCTGGACCACGGCCCCTCCAAGGACTTTAAGGCCCACGTGATCCTCCTCGGGGCCGGGAAGTACGGCCTGGAGAACCTGGCCAACCTGGCCCAGGTGCCCCCCGCCGGGGCCCTCCTCTTCGTGGGCGGGCCCAAGCACCGGGGCGCCTCCGGCGGCCCCGTGCGGGCGGTGGCGGTATGGTGATCTCCTGGCTCCGGGTCCCGGAGGAGGCGGAGCTTCCCGAGGAGGTGAGGGCCCTCTTCGGGGAGTTCCGGGAGCAAATGGGCTTCGTCCCCAACGTGGCCCGGGCCTTCGCCCTAAGCCCCCGCTTCCTCCTCTGGTTCCGCTACTACCACGCCCTCATGCGGGGGGAGGGCCTCCTCAGCCGGGAGGAAAAGGAGGCCATGGCCATCGCCATAAGCGGGGAAAACCGGTGCGAGTACTGCGTGGCGAGCCACAAGCGCTACCTGAAGGAGCTCACCGGGGACGGGCGGCTCCCCGAGGTCCTGGCCGCCAACCCCCGCCGGGCGGAGCTTCCCCCGAGGATGCGGGCCCTGGTGAACTTTGCCCTCAAGGTAACCCACCGGCACTACGAGCTTTCGAAGGAGGACCTGAGGCCCCTCAAGGAGGCGGGGCTTTCCGACGAGGCCATCCTCGAGGCCGCCGAGGTGGCGGCCATGTTCAACTTCACCAACCGCCTCCTTAACGCCCTTGGGATAAGGCCCAACCCCGAGTACTATTCATGAGCCTCCTGGAGTTCCGGCAGGTTTCCGTGGCCTTTGGGGAGTACGTGGCGGTGGAAGGGGTTACCCTCCGCCTCGTCCCCGGGGAGTTCGTGAGCCTGGTGGGGCCCACGGGGTGCGGGAAGAGCACCCTCCTCAACGTGGCGGCGGGCCTCCTCCCCCCAAGCCGGGGGGAGGTCCTCCTGGAGGGGAGGCCCCTCAGGGGCCTGAACCCCTTGGCGGGCTACCTCTTCCAGCAGGACGCCATCCTCCCCTGGAAGACCGCCCTGGACAACGTGGCCCTCCCCTTGGTCTTCCGGGGGCGCCCCTGGGCCGAGGCCCGCAAGGAGGCCCTGGCCTGGCTGGAGAAGGTGGGGCTTGGGCGTTTTCCCCACCACTTCCCCCACCAGCTCTCCGGCGGGATGCGCAAGCGGGTGGGCCTGGCCCAGGTCCTCATCGCCGGCCCCAAGCTCCTCCTCATGGACGAGCCCTTCTCCGCCCTGGACGTGCAGACCCGGCAACTCATGGAGAACGAGCTTCTAAAGCTCTGGCAGGAGGACCGGAAGACGGTGCTCTTCGTGACCCACGACCTAGAGGAGGCCATCGCCCTCTCCGACCGGGTGGTGGTCCTCTCCGCCGGGCCCCGCTCCCGGCCCATCGGGGAGTTCCCCATCCCCCTCCCCCGGCCCCGGGACGTGGCGGAGATCCGGCTCACCCCCGAGTTCCTGCGGCTCCACCGGGAGATTTGGGAGCTTTTGCGAGGGGAGGTGATGCGGGCCCATGCGGGGGCTTAGGGTACGGCTTTGGCAGGCGGGGCTCCTCGTGGCCTTCCTCCTCCTTTGGGAGTGGGCCTCGAGGACAGGCCGCATAGACCCCTTCTTCTTCTCCTACCCCTCGGAGATCCTCAAGCGGGTCCTCCGCTGGTTCGGCACGGGGGAGGTCTACCCCCACCTCTACGTGACCACGGTGGAGATGCTCCTCGCCTTCGCCATCGGCACCCTCCTCGGGGTGGTCTTCGGGCTCTGGCTCGCCCTCTCCCCCGGGGTGGCGGCGGTGCTGGATCCCTACGTGAAGGCCCTGAACGCCATCCCCCGGGTGGTCCTCGCCCCCATCTTCACCCTGTGGTTCGGCCTCGGGGTCCTCTCCAAGGTGGCCCTGGGGGTCACCCTGGTCTTCTTCGTGGCCTTCTTCAACACCTACCAAGGGGTGAAGGAGGTGAGCCCCATCGTCCTGCAAAACGCCCGCCTCCTCGGGGCGAACCGCCGCCACCTCCTCGCCCACGTTTACCTGCCGGCGGCGGCGAGCTGGATCTTCAGCTCCTTGCGGACCTCCATCGGCTTCGCCGTCATCGGGGCCGTGGTGGGGGAGTACCTGGGAAGCGCCGCCGGGCTTGGCTACCTCATCGCCCAGGCGGAAGGGGTTTTTGACACCACGGGGGTCTTTGCCGGGATGGTGGTCCTCATGGCCTTCGTCCTGGCGCTGGACGCCCTGGTGGGGGCCGTGGAACGGAGGCTTCTCGTGTGGCGGCCCAAAGGAGGTGAAGCATGAAGCGGATTGCGGTCTGGTTCCTTCTGGTCCTTTTGGCCTTCGGCCTCGCCCAGAAGCGGGTGGTCCTGGGCGTGGGGGGGAAGACCGCCGTGGTCTACCTGCCCCTCACGGTGGTGGAAAGGCTCGGCTACTTCAAGGAAGAGGGCCTGGACGTGGTGATCCAGGACCTCCAGGCGGGTAGCCGCGCCCTCCAGGCCCTTATCGGGGGAAGCGTGGAGGTGGTGATGGGCTACTACGACCACACCATCCAGATGCAGGCCCAGGGCCGGGACATCGTGGCCTTCGTGCAGGTGGGGCGGTATCCGGCCATCGTCCTCGGGGTGCGCTCGGACCTGGCGGACCAGGTGCGGTCCATCGCCGACCTCAAGGGGCGCCGGGTGGGGGTCACCGCCCCCGGCTCCTCCACCCACTTCTTCCTCAACTACCTCCTGGTGAAGAACGGCCTCAAGCCCACGGACGTGGCCGTGGTGGGGGTTTCCGTGGGGGCGCAGGCGGTGGCCGCCGTGCAGAACAAGCAGGTGGAGGCCATCGCCAACGTGGAACCCGCCATCACCCTCCTGGAGGAGCGGGGCCTCATCAAGGTCCTGGCGGACACCCGCACCACCAAGGGCACCCGGGAGGTCCTGGGAGGGGAGTACCCCGCCGCCGTCCTCTACACCACCCGGGCCTGGCTGGAGCGGAACCCGGACACGGCCCAGCGCCTGGTGAACGCCATGGTGCGGGGCCTGCGCTGGATGCAGGGCAAGTCCCCCGAGGAGATCGCCGCCATTCTGCCCGAGGAGTACTTCCTGGGGGACAAGGCCCTCTACCTGAAGGTGCTCAGGAACTCCTTGGAAAGCTTCTCCCCCACGGGGCGCTTCAGCGACACCGCCCCCTTGCGGCCCCTCACGGTGCTCTCCGCCTTTGACCCCAACGTGGCCCGGGCGCGGATAGACCTGAAGCGCACCTACACCAACGCCTTCGTGGACCAGGCGCCCAAGCAGTAAGATTATGCATAAGAGGCGAGGGTTCCTGCGCAAAGCCCTGGTAGCCCTTATCGGCATTTCCTGAAGGCCCAAGCCCAGACCTAGAACATGGCCACCCCCTATCCCCCGGCCAACTTCCACACTCAAGAACATCCTCCAGTTCGCCCAGGAGGTGGAGGAGGCCACGGGGGGCGGGTGAAGATCACGGTCCACCCCGGGGGGTCCCTCCTCCCCCACCCGCAGATCCTCCCCGCGGTGCGCAACGGGCAGATCCAGATGGGGGAGGTCCTCATGTCCCTCCTCGCCAACGAAAACCCCCTCTTCAACCTGGACTCCATCCCCTTCGTGGCCATGAGCTACGAAGGGGCGCAGCGGCTTTACCAAGCCCAGCGGCCCGAGGTGGAGCGGTGGCTCGCCCAGCGGGGGGTGGTCTTCCTCTACGCCGTGCCCTGGCCGCCCCAGGGGCTTTACACCAAGAAGCCCGTCCAGTCCGCCCAGGACCTCCAGGGGATCCGCTTCCGCGCCTATAACCCCGCCACGGCCCGGCTGGCGGAGCTCCTGGGCATGACCCCCGTGCAGGTGGAGGCGGCGGACATCCCCCAAGCCTTCGCCACGGGCATCGTGGAGGCCATGATCACCTCCCCCGTCACGGGGGTGGACAGCCAGGCCTGGGACTTCGCCCGCTACTTCTACGACGTGAAGGCCTGGATTCCCAAGAACATGGGGGTCATCGGCCGCCGGGCCTTTGAGAGCCTCTCCCCCCAGGACCGGGAAGCCCTCCTGCAGGCGGCCAAGCGGGCGGAGAAACGGGGCTGGCGGCTAAGCCAAGAGCAGGAGGAGAAGGCGCTAAAGACCCTGGAGAGCCGGGGCATGCAGGTGGTGAAGCCCTCGCCCCAGCTCCTCGCCGACCTCAAGAAGGTGGGCGGGACCATGATCGTGGAGTGGCAACGCCAGGCGGGGGCCACAGGGGTGAAGGTCTACCGGCAGTACCTCGGCCGAATGAGCCTCCTATTTCGCCTGGCAGAACTCCTCGCGGCCCTCATGGGCCTTTTCGTCCTCCTGGTGATCCTGGCCCAGGTGGTGGAGCGCTTCCTCGGCTTCGTGGTCCCCTCGGCCCTGGAGCTCGCCGGCTACGCCACCGCTGGCCTCATCTTCCTGGGCCTCGCCCCCACCCTGCGGGCCGGGGGGCACATCCGGGTGGGGCTCCTCCTGGAGCGGCTTCCCCCAGGGCCCAGGCGGGCCGTGGAGGCGGGGGCTCTCCTCCTGGGCCTTTTGGCGAGCCTCTTCGCCGCCTACCACGCCTGGGCCAAGGCGGCGGAGAGCTACCGCTATGGCGACCTGGCCCCGGGGCTACTCCCCTTGCCCCTATGGCTGCCGCAGGGTTTTCTAGCCCTGGGGCTTAGCTTTTTCGCCTTAGGCCTCCTGGAAGCCTTCCTGAAGGCGGCGAGGAGGGAAAGGTGAACCTCCTCGAAGCCAGCCTCGCCCTCATCCTCACCCTCCTGGAGCTTGGGGTGTACGTGGGGCTTGCCCTCCTCCTGGTGGGCCTCCTGGCCCTCGCCCTCTACACCTAGGCCCCCCTTGGGCCCAACCTGGCCACGGCCCTCTGGACGGCCACCTCGGGCTGGAGCCTGGCCGCCCTTCCCCTCTTCGTCTGGATGGGGGAGGTCCTCTATCGGTCCCTCCTGGCCCAGGGGCTTTTCCAGGGGCTTGCCCCGCTCCTCTCCCGGCTCACCGGGGGGCTCCTCCACGGGAACGTGGTGGCGAGCGCCCTCTTCGCCGCCGTCATCGGTTCCTCCGCCGCCACCACGGCCACGGTGAACCGCTTCACCCTGCCCGAGCTCCTGCGGCGGGGCTACCCCAAGCCCCTCGCCCTGGGCTCCCTGGCGGGGGCGGGCACCCTGGGCTTCCTTATCCCCCCGAGCGTCATCATGATCGCCTACGGGGTGATGGCGGAGGTGTCCGCGGCCCGGCTCTTCATGCTCACGGTGGCCCTCCTCGCCCTAAGGCACCGGGACGCCTTGCCGAGGGAGCCCTCGAGGCCCCTCGGGGAAACCCTCCTGGGCCTCCTAAAGGTGGGCCCCGTACTCCTCCTCATCCTCCTCGTCCTGGGCTCCATCTACCTTGGGGTCGCCACCCCCACGGAGGCGGCGGCCATCGGTGTAGTGGGGGCCTTCCTCCTCGCCGCCCTCTGCCGGGAACTCTCCCCTTCCCTCTCCTTTGAAAGCCTCTTGGGAGCCGTGCGTACCACCAGCATGATCGGCCTCATCTTGGCGGGGGCTGGGGTGCTCACCCTGGCCATGGGCTTCACGGGCATCCCCCGGGCCCTGGCCGCCTGGGCGGCCGAGGCCGGGGTCACGCCAATAGCCCTCATCTTCTTCCTAACCCTGGTCTACATCGTCCTGGGCTGGTTCCTGGACGGCATCTCCATCGTGGTCCTCACCATCAGCGTGATCCTGCCCGTGGTGAAGGCCATCGGTGTGGACCCCCTGTGGTTTGGCATCTACCTGGTGATTATGGTGGAACTCGCCCAGATCACGCCGCCCGTGGGCTTCAACCTCTTCGTCCTCCAGTCCCTGACCGGGGAGGACCTCGTCCGCATCGCCCGGTATAGCCTCCCCTTTATGGGGGTCCTCCTCCTCATGGTGGCCCTCCTGGTGGCCTTCCCCGAACTGGCCACCTGGCTACCCCGGACCATGACGGGAGGCTAAGGCCTGGCGGCACGAGCTCGCCATCTGGCGGATGGTATCGCCCCTTGGGGAAACCTTCCTGTAGGCAGCTCCTCGGCATCTTGACTCCAACAAGCGGAATGCCTTCGTGTGCTACTTGATCTCCAGGGTCAGATGCGCAAAAAGAGGGGGTGCTATGAAGCTTAACCGTGAGCACCCCCTTTAACCACCTTGATTCCAAAGGTCCTTGAAGGCTAAGACCTCGCCAAAGACTACCTGGCCAGCAAAACCCTCCTCAAACCCCTCTTCCCCTCTCTACCCCACCTCTCCCGCTTCTACCGCGTCCTCCAAAAAGCCGCCCGCCTCCCCGCCCTCCTGGCCCAACGCCTGGAAGGCGGACCCGGCCTCCCCCAAGGGGTGGACCGCAAACCCCTACCCCTAGTCCACGGCCACCGCATCCACACCCGCTCCTTCCCCCACGTAGCCATCGGCGTGGGCCCTTTGGATTTGCTGGGCTTGTCCTGGGGGTGGTGATGAACGAGCGGGGACGCTTCTTTCGCTTCGCCCTTTTGCCCAGGAACGTTCGGGAGAAGTGGAGCGAGGGGCTATTGGAAGGTATGAATTTCGGCAAACCAAGAAACCCTGAGTTGGGATATACTGAAACCATGGAACTGGCCAAGCTTAGCCGAAAGGGCCAACTCTCCATTCCCAAGCGCCTCCTCAGGGCCATGGGCGTGGAGGGGGAAGCTTACTTCCTAGTGGAGCTCGCCCCCGAAGGGGGGCTCCTCTTGCGCCCCGCCGGGGTCTACCCTCTGGAGGTGTACACGGAAAGGCGCCTCCAGGAGCTCCTGGCAGAGGACGCCCTTACCGAAGAGGAACGGGCCCGCCTTGCCGCAATCCCCCGCTAAGCTCCGCCGCCTTTTTCTAGACGCCAACGTCCTCTTCGCCGCTTGTTGGCAAGCGGGAAGGGCGCGGGCTCTTCTGGAGCTAGCGCCCAAAGTGGGCTTAGAGCTCCTCACCTCCGCCCACGCCCTGGAGGAGGCCCGGCGCAACCTGGAGGCGAAACGGCTGGAGGCCCTGGAGTACCTTCAGGTCCTTCGGGAAAGCGTGCGGCCGGTTCCTGAGGCTCCTTGGAGCTTGGTGCAAAAAGCCTTAGCGAAAGGTCTTACCTTGGAGGATGCACCGATCCTGGCGGCCGCCTGGAGCGCTCGTGCGAATGCCCTGGTTACCGGTGACCGACGCCATTTCGGGCACCTTATGGGCAAAAAGGTGGGAACGGTCTGGGTGCTTTCCCTGAGGGAGTCCTTGGAGTTGGTTCTGGACCTCCTGGAGAGCCAGGGGTGAGGAAAGCTTTGGGACGAGGGGTTTGCGGGGTCCCGTAGGCCCTGAAGTTCCCCCTGGCCCACCGAGGAGGAAGGGAGAAGCCTTGGGCATGGCAAGATCCCTCCGCCTGGCGGTCTTTCTGCTCCTGGGGGGCTTAACTTACGGCCAAAGATTGGGCAAACCCCTGGGGGCTGACTGGAACGCCATCTCCCAAGATCTCTTGGCGACCGGGGCGGCACCCGACACGCTCGGGGAAAGACCTCCCTTGGAGCGCCTCCTCCTTGGGCCCTTGCCTGAGGGTTACCAAGGGTTTTCCCTTTCCGTGGGGCTTCTCCGTTGGAGCGTGCCCTGGACCTTCGCCGGGGCCTTGGAGGGGCTCGTGGTGGCCGATTCTTTATGGCAGGGCTTCTGGCTCACCAACGCCCTCTGGGCCGCAGAGGACGGAGGCATCGCCCTGGTGTTCTTCCTCGAGCGCAGAGCGCCTTTCAAACCCTCATAGGTACGGTGCAAACCCCTCAAGGAACGGGTGAAGAGGCAACTTGTCGCCCTGGAAGAGCGGTTCACACGCCGCAAGGCGCCCTTACTGAAGGCCCTGGAGGAGTACCAGAAGGTGCTCGCCCACCTGGAGAACCTTCGGGCGGAAGGGCGCTACCCCGAGGGCGCCCTCCGGGCGGCCCTTGCCCGGGAGGAGCTTAGGATCGCCTACGTCAAGGGGGAGCTTGCCCGCCTCGAGGAGGCCCACCGCCTCCAGGTGGCCAAGCGCCTCACCCGGGCCCGGGTCAAGGCCGCCCGCCTAGCGGCCCTGGCCCAAGCAGAGGAGGCCTTGGACGACCTCTTCCCCCTGCCGCAAAAGGAGGAAGGCCATGCCCCTGCTCTTTAGCCTGCGCAACATGCGCGCCTACTGGATCGGAAAGCGGGACGGGAGGAATTTCGCCAAGAAGCACGCCAGCCTCGCCTACCTCACGCCAAGCCCCTTCCCCCAGGAGCTCGCCGAGCGCTTCCGGCGCTGGATGGAGGGGGTGGCGGGGCGGTACCTGCGGCTTAGGGCCAGGCTGGAGGAGCGGCTAGAGGTGGTCCGCCACCAGCGGAAGGCCCTCACCCGGGTGGTGGGCCAGGACGAACCCACCCCGGAAGTCTTCGCCCACATGTGGGGCTACGCCGGGCGGTACGGGCTCCTCGGAGCGGTGCTCGCCGCCGAGCTCGTCTACAACAAGCTCGCCATGGACACCCTAGAGCTCTCCCAGCTAGAGGCCTACATCGTGGCCTCCATCGCCACCTTGGTCATGTTCTGGCTTGGGCACGAGGCGGGCAACCAGTTCCGGAAGGGCAACGTGCCCCTCGCCCTGGGCATGGCGGTCTTGCCGGCCCTGATGGCGGTGAGCTTCGCCGCCCTCCGCACGGAGTTCACCCGGCGCATGGCCCAGATCAACGGGGACCCCCTCCCCTCCCCCTGGGCCCTGCCGGCCCTTTTGGTCTTGGGCCTGGCCCTCGTGGCCTTCACCTTCTTCCTGGGCTACAAGAGCCCCCACGAACGGGAGGTGCTCATGCGGAAGCTCTTCCTCACCGCCCGGAAGGAGAGGCGGCTTGCGGAGCACCTAGAGGCCCTACACCGGCACACGGAGCGCGCCCTGGACCAGCTCCTCGCCCACTACCGGGAGGAGGTGGCCGCCTACTGGCGGGGGTTCGCCCGGGCCTGGCCCGCCTGGGACCCGGCCCCCGAGTTCGTGGGATACGTGCCCCCCTTGAACCGCCCCGAGCTCCCACCCCTCACCCACGAGGCCCCGAGCGACCCCCTGACGCAAGAGGTGCGGGCGGGATGATCCCTTGGGTCTTGAGCCTAGCCCTCACCCTGCCCTTTGGCGGGCAGGTCCAGGACTTCCAGGTGCTGGTGGCCCTGGGATGCAGCGCCCCCCGTCACGTGCAAAACGCCTACCGGGAGGCACTGGCCCACGAGGTCCTGCCCCGCCTGGCGGAGAGGCTTCTCAACGAACGGATACGCCTCACCCTGGCCCCCATCACGGGGCGGAGCTACACCGCCCCCGTGCGGGTCCTGGAAACGCCGGACCCCCTTTCCACCCCCCGGTTCAAGCTGGAAAAGGAAAAGGCCCTCTGGCAGAGGCGGGCCCTCGAGGCCTTTGACGAGCTCCGCAGGCGGGCCACCGCCGAGTGCACCAAGGGCACGGAGATCGTGGCCGCCCTAAAGGCGGCTGGGGAGCGGGCCAGGGGCAGGGGGCGCATCCTGGTCCTGGCCCACGGATTTGAGCAGTCCGAGCTGGTGAACCTTTACGATTACCGGCTCAAGCTGGAAAGGCCCGAGGTGCGCAAAACCCTGCTAGAGCGGACAAAGCAACGGCTGGGATTACCTAACCTAAGGGGCCAGGAGGTCTGCATCGCCGGCATCACCGCAGGCCACGACAACAACGCCAACGCCCGGCTCACCACCTCCATCAAGGCCTTTTGGGAAGAGCTTATCGCCGCTTCCGGAGGGAGGCTTGTGGGCTACGGCGCCTCCCCCCGGCTCTACCCCTTCCTATAGGCCATGGCCGCAGTCTGGAAACGCACGGGAGATCCGCTTGGGGACTTTATCCGGCTCATCCTCCTCCTGGAGGAAGCCCTGGAGCGGCTCGGGGCTCCCCCTGAGGCCACCCTGGGGGCCAAGCTCCACTCGGGGGCCGCCCTGGCTTTTTTCCAGAGCTACCCCGATGGGGAGGAGGTGCGGGCCAGGCTTTGGCGGCTCGTGGAGGTGCGGAACGCCGTCCTGCACGAGCGGGCGGAGGTCCCCCCTTGGGCCTTTGAAGAGGGAGAGGCCCTCCTCCGCCGGATGCTTCTCGCCCTGGAGAGGCAGGGGTTCTACGAAAGGGGGGAGCTTGCCGAGCGGGTGGCCTTCCTTCAGGCCCCGCCCCCGCCCGAGCCCGCGCCTATCCTCGAGGCCATCCCCCCGGAGGAGGCGCGGGTCCCCGAACCCTTGCGGGAAAGGCCCAAACGGCCCTGGTGGGCCCTCCGCCTTCCCCTGCCCATTCCCGCGCGGGCCCTTCCCAGAAGGCTCCTCCCCGTGCCCAAGCGTAGGCTCCGCTAGGGAAGCACCTTATCCAGGTCCTCGGGGAAGCGGTGGACCCCTTCCACCCCTTCGGGCACCCGCAGGGCCATGTAGACGAGCCGAGGGCTCCTCTCCGGCGGCGGCGCATTCCCCCAGTCCCGGGCCAGCATGAGCCCCTTCCCCTGGGTCCCCGCCACCCCCTGTACCAGGCTTTCCATGAAGGGGGCCCGTTTCCGGAGTTCCCGGGCCGTGGGCTTGCACTCCAGAAACCACAGGGCACCCCGGTAGAGGAGGACGCCGTCCACCTCCGTGTTCTGCCCGCCCAGGTCCTCCCGCCCTCCCAGGGGCACGAGGTTGCCGCCCATGGCCGCCCTACCTCCTCTGGTCGCAAGGTGGGCCTGGAGCTCGGCGAAAGCGAGGTACTCCAGGGCAAGACCCTTCAGGCTTCCCCTGTCCTTACCGGAAAACTCCCGGCCAAACCGCCTCCACCGGTCAAGGAAGCCTTTGACTAGGGGAGAGGTGTCCCATCCCCGCTCCGCCTCTTCCCAGCCCTCGAGGATGCGGCGGGCCAAAGCCAAGAGCTCGGGGTCCGGGTAAGGTCTCCCCACCTTGCCGAGGAGCCGGTACACTCGCAGGAGAGGGTAGGCCTCCGGGTCGCCCTCCCCCCAGGGAACGGGGAGCTCGCCCCCCTCTAGCCGCAAAAGCCGGTCCCGGTCCAGGTAGGAGGCCTCCACCCCTTTCCCCAAGGCGAGGAATAGGCCCATGGCCAAGGCGGTGGTGCCCCCATTGAGGTTGGCGTGCACGGGTAACCCCCGCCTCGAGGCCTCCTCCACCACGGGGCCTAGAAGCCTGACCACCTCCTTCCAGGCCCAGGGGGAGGAGAGGAAGCTGAAGTGGACCCGCACCCCCTGTTCCCGGAAAAAGGCTTGGGCCGAGCGGAGTTGCCCCTCCATTTCCCCGGTGGCGAGGGGGTAGACCTCCTCAGGCTTGGCGTGGAGGTAAGCGGCGTAAAGGGGCATGCTCTGCTCGGAAAGGAGGGCGAGAAGGCTTGGCCCCTGTGGGGCGGGAAGGGCCTTCTTGGGGGCCTTGCCCTGGGCTTGGGGAGCGAGGTGCGCCGCCAAGGGCTTTTCCGGGTGGGCGAGGAGAACCCCCTGCTCCTGCGCCCAGGCCCGCCAGCGGGCCAGGACGTTGCCCCTTTGTTTGGCGTGGAGGCTTTGCAGGTGGGCGGCGTGGAAGGCCACCACGGGCCGGCACAGGTAGCCTCCAAGCCTCTGGGCCTCCTGGCGGTGCTGGGCGAGGGCGTTCCGCTCCATCTCCCCCTTAGGGTTCCCAAGGTGGGGGCGCACCCAGTAGGGCCGGCCCCGGTAGACCACAAAGAGGCCTCCCCCACGCCCATGAAGCCGCACGGCCTCTGCCCCTTGGAGGAAGGCCCTGGGCGGTTGCACGGGCTCCACCTCCTCCCCCTCGGGCCGGAGGTAGAGGCGGAGGTAGTCCGCTAGCGTCAGGGCAGCACCCCCGTCTCGCACCTCCTCCCCTTCCTCCGGGAGGAAGAAGAGGGCCCGGGGGGCCTCGAGGTCCCGGTGGGCGTCCAGGAGGAAGACCCTGGCCCCCGTCCCCTGCCAGCGGCGGAGGGAGCGGAGGGCGAGGAGCTTGGAGCCCCCGGTGAGGTTGACCCAAACCCCCTCTCCTGGCTCCACCCCTGCCCCGTCCAAAGCCCCCGCTTCCAGCAGGCGGTAGGGGGTGCCCTCCTCCTCAAGGAGCCGCAGAAGGGCCTCCCACTTCTTCTCGTACCCCGGCCAGGGCCTTTCGGCGTAGAAGACCGCTTCCTCCACGCTGCCCGCGCGGCTACGCACGAACTTGAGCCCTATGTAGGCGGGGCCGGGCTCGTTGCCCAAGAGAGAAACGTAGACCGCCATGGCTCACCGGGGCAAGGGGATGGCCTCGAGGTCCGGCTGGAACCCGAGCGCCCCTTGGAGGTCCTGAAAGAGCTTCCGGGCGAGGGCCGCCACCTGGTCCACCTGCTTCTCCGTGGGCACCTGCAGGCCGTGGACGAGGAGGGCCTGGTTTCTGGCCTTGAGCACCCCAGCAAGCCCCTGCAGGTCCCGGACGTTCAGGGAGGCCAGGAGGGGGTCCCCCAGCACCCGGAGGAAGGCCAAGACCTCCAGAAGCCCGAGCTTTTCCCGAACCCTCGGGGCCTCGTTCCCCGGGAGGATGCGCCGAAGCTCCTCCGCTAAAGCCTCCGCCTCCTCCGGGGAGAGCCCGGGGGCCTCGGCAAGGCGGCCGAACCGGCCAAGCCGCTCCTGGAGGAGGAGTTCCAGGGCCCGGTAGGCGTAGAGGGCCGCCAGGGTGGTCTGGCCCCGCTTGCCGAAGCGTTCGCTCAGGTGAAGGAGGGTGGCCGCCACCGCCAGCACCCCTCGGGGGTTCGCCAGGTCCCCTGTGGAAAGAAGCTCCCGCGCCGCTTGGAGAAGCTCCGTTTGGCGCTTGAGGCGCCCGAAGTGGCGGGCCAGGGGGTGCTGGAGCCAGACGTTCCTGCCCAGGGCCTCGAGGAGGCTTTCCCCCTTCCTGGCCGCCTCCTTAAAGTCCAGGGCCCGCCAAGCCCGGTACATCTCGGCGAGGAGGTGGTGACGACTCCTCGGACTAAAGTCCGAGGCTTCTCGGTTCAAGATACAGCTATCCCTGTATCTTTCCCCGAAGGCCCCGTCCAGGCCCGAGCCAAGATGTTCCGCGCAGCGGCCACATCCCTGTGAAGCGGCGTCCCGCAGGATGAACAAACAAACTCCCTCACCCACAGGGGCTTTTTCTCCCTGTGGCCGCACACCGGACAGTCCTGGCTCGTGTATTTGGGGTCTACCCTTATGACTCGCCTACCAGCCTCCTCCGCTTTGTAGGCGAGGATTTGCAAAAACTGCGCCCAACCGGCATCGTGTACGCCCTTGGCTGTGTGGCTACGAGCTAAGCCAAGAACGTTCAGGTCTTCGTGGACGATAGTCCCATAGCGGTTAACAAGCCTCCTCGCCACCTTGTGGTGGAAGTCCAACCTTTGCCTAGCTACCTTCCGGTGTAGCTTGGCAAACTCTTCCTTGGCCTTCAGGTAGCGACAGCTCCCCTTCCCTTTACGAGAGAGCTCCCTCTGCTTCCTAGCCAGCCTCTCCTGGGTCTTCTGGTAGTACCGAGGGGCTTCTATCTTTTCCCCCTCCGAGGTGATGAGGAAGTGGGGGTTGGTCCCCAGGTCAAGGCCCACCGCCTCCCTAGACGGGGGAAGCGGTTTGGGGTCTACCTCACACACAAAGACGATGTACCATTCGTCCCCTTCTCTTTTGATTGTGGCGGTCTTGATTTTCCCTTCAAGCGGGCGGTGCATCTTGACCTTAACCGAACCAATCCCGTGAAGAAGAACCCGCTTCCCGCCCTCCTGGACTTTGATCCCGGTGGCGTAGGCCTGGGGGAAGGTGAAGGCGTCGTAGCGTCCCTTTCCCTTGAACCGGGGGTAGCCGGCTTTACCCTTTCTGGCTTTTAGGCGGCGGAAGAAGCCCTTGAAGGCTCGGTCTACTCTCTTAAGAACGTCTTGCAGGACCTGGGAGTGGACCCTATTTGTACTCCGGCAGGTCGGCTCTTATCTCTGGGAGCCACCTCATTTGTTCGTAGAGGGAAAGGCTTTTCTTCGCTTTCCTATGTGCCATCCTCCGTTCTTGGAGGGCGGCGTTGTAGAGCTGGCGGCAGAGCTCCAGGGTGCGCTCCAGGTCCTTTTGCTGGGGCTTGGTGGGGTAGAGGCGGTATTTGAAGGCTTTACGTGCCACGTGCCATCACAATAGCGCATCCTCCGCTTGTCCTGCTATGTGCACCTTCGACGGGCGTGGGGGAGTTTATGTATCCCCGGCTCGGGAACTGGGGGATTATCGCTTCCCTACGCCGCCCCCTCTTTTCTGTAAAGGGCCTGGGAGTTCCCGCCCGCAGCCACCGCCTCCTTGTACCTGGCCCACGCCTCTTGCAACGCCTTCCACCGTTCCTGCTCTTGGAGCATGGAAACCCTTATACCACAAGGCCCCCCTCCGGTAGAATGGACCGGAACATGGCCGCAAGCCGCCCTTCCAAGAAGGAGGTCCTGGCCCGGGCGCAGCACCTGGACGAGGCCAACGTGGCCCGCCTTGGGCTCATCTCCATCCAGGAGCGCATCCCCGAGGGCTACTCCTCTTGGGAAGAGGAGTTTGAGTTCCTGGGCAAGCCGGTGAAGCTGGCCTGCTACGCCAGCGAAAAGGTGGGGGGCGTGCCCCACGGCTTGGACAACGAGGTTTCCTTGGCCCTCATCGCCCTTTACTTCAACGCCGGAAGCCCCGAGGACGGCACCTTCACCGCCACCCCTTACCAGATCCTGAAGCTCATGGGCCTGGACACCTCGGGCTACTACTACCAGGCCCTCAAGGAGAGCCTCATGCGCCTCACCACCGCCACTTACGTCCTCTCAGAGGCCTGGCGGGCGGATGGGCGCTGGCAGAGCGTCACCTTCCGCTACATAGAGAAGCTGGAGTACACCTCTTCCGCCGAGGGCAAGCTGGACCGGGCCAGCGTCTTGCGCATCACTCTGGCCAAGGAAATCGTGCGCTCGCTAAAGCAAAACTACGTGAAGCCCATTGACATTGAGTTCATGGCGAGCCTCCGCCGCCCCTTGAGCCGGGCCCTGTACCGGCTTTTGGACGCCCAGCGGTTTTCCCCGGAGAACCCGGCCCCCCTCACCCGGTTTGAGGTGAACCTCATGGAGTGGGCCGCCGCCTGCAAGATCGTCCACAAGCGGCCCGACAAGGTGCGGCGCACCCTCGAGCCCGCCCACGAGGAGCTCATAGAGCGCCGCTACCTTCAGTCCGTGGAATACATCGGCCGGGGCCAGAACCAGACCATCGTCTACGTCTTCGGCGAGGAGGCGGGCGGGGTCCCAGATATGGAGGCGGTGGAGCTCCTGATGGCGGAGGGCCTTTCCTTCACCAGCGCCTATTCCCTCGCCCGCCGCTACCCCTTGGCCCACATCAAGGAGCGCTTGGAGCGGTACCGGAACATCCTGGCCTCCGGGTACAAACCCAAGAACAATCTGGGCTTCCTGGTGGACGTGATCCGGGACGAAAGCGGCAAGTACGCCCGCGCCCTCCCCCCCGCCTCCGCCCGCAGGGTCCAGGCCAAGGTGGAGGAGGAGGAGGCCCGCCGCATAGAGGAAGAGGCGGAAAGGGAGTGGCAGAACATGCCCAAGGAGGCCCAGGTGCGCCGGGCGGTGCAGGTGGCCCAGCTCCTTTTGCGTTCCCGCCTTTCCGTGGGCGACCTCGAGGACCTCACCCGCCTCATGGAGGCGGGGGTGCTTGAGCCGCGGCGGGTGGTGGAGGAGCTCAAGGAGGCGGCGTCCCGGGGGACTTTGGAGGAATGGGTCCAAAGTTTCCGCATGGGGCTGGGGGAGTAGGGGTATCGGAAGACTTGGGGAGTTTTGGGCGGGGCGGGAAGCGAAACCCCGCCCTTTTCCCTTAGTTAAGGCAAAATCGGCTCGTACCCCGACTATCGGAAGACTTGGGCAGTTTGCCCGGTCCCGTATCGGAAGACTTGGGGAGTTTGGGGAGCAAACTATCGGAAGACTTGGGGAGTTGGTATCGGAAGACTTGGGGAATTGCTATCGGAAGACTTGGGGAGTTTGGGGAGCAAACTATCGGAAGACTTGGGGAGTTGGTATCGGAAGACTTGGGGAGTTCTATCGGAAGACTTGGGGAGTTTTTCACCCCGGTTTGCGTCCTGAACGCGGTTTTCGCCCCGCCGCCCCCCGTCCTTGTTGTTGATCATCAATATATCAATGGGTTTAGAGCATTTAAGGAGATTAATAGAGATCAACAACACGGCACTATTGTTTGGATCCATTCCCTTTAGCGTTGGACAGGGCTCCCCTCTTTCCTTGCTCCATGTAACGTATCCAAGCAATGGCTATCGGAAGTCTTGGGGTGTCCTTCCCCCGGAAGCCCTCCGTGCCTGGCCCCGGTGGGTGCCCATCCCGAATGATAAAGCTCTGTATGAAGGTCCTCATCCTCACGGTAGGGACCACCCCAGGCCCCCTGGAGGAGGCCTTGGCCCACCACGCCCCGGAAGGGGTGGTTTTCCTGGCGAGCCAGGACACCCATCCCGTGGCGGCGAAGCTGGTGCGGGACTATGGCACCTCCTTGCGCCATCACGCCTCCTTTCTGGACTGGTCCGAAAGCTTTGCTGCAAGCTATCACGTAACCTTGAAGAACCCAAAGACGTTCCTGAAACAGAAGAGACTGGCGCCGGTTGCCTACCTGAAAGCGAGTACCAGGGCCAGCGAAGCGAGCGCTACCGTGTGAGCGATGGGCACCGGGGCCGAATGGGTACAATCGGGCCATGGTCTTGGCGGCGCTGGTGCTCCTCCTGGAGGGCGAGGCCCCGCCCGAGCCCTTGGGCCTAAGGGGGTTTTTCTACGGGCTCCTGCGGGAGGTGGCCCCCGAGGTGCACGACCAGGGGGAAAACCCCTTTGCCCTGGGGTTTGGGGGGAAGGAGGGGGCTTACTGGGCCCGGGTGAGCTTTCTAAGGGAGGACCTCTATGCCCGGCTCTCCCCTACCCTCTTCGCCCTCGAGGGCCAGGAGGTGCGCCTGGGGACCCCCTTCCGCCTCAAGGCCGTGCTCCAGGAGGGACACCCCTGGGCGGGGGTCACCACCTACCCGAGGCTTTTCCAGAACCCCTTAGGGCCGGACCTCCCCTTGCGCTTCCACGCCCCCACCTTCTTCCGCCGCAAGGGGGTGCACTACCCTCTCCCCGAGCCTAGGCTGGTGATGGAGAGCCTCTTACGGCGCCTCGAGGCCTTCGGCACCCTCAAGGCCCCAGAGGAGGTGCGGGAGGCCCTCTTGGAGAGGACCACGGTGCGCTGGCTGGAGGGGCGCACCCTGAGGGCGGCCACGGAGGTGGACACCGTGGGCTTCGTGGGCCGGGTGGTCTACCACCTCCCTAGGGCCACGGAGGAGGAGCGGGCTTGGCTTTGGGCCTTGGGGCGCTTCGCCTTCTTCGCCGGGGTGGGGGCCAAGACTGCCCTGGGCTACGGGCGGGCCAAGGTGTTCGCCCCGAGGGAGGGGGATGGGTAGGCTCCTTGTGGTCCTGGCCCTCCTCCTCGTGGCGGCCTGGTTTTGGCAGCGGCCCAAGCCCCCGCCGCCAGGCGTCCTGGCGCCCCATCCCCCGGTGCAGGAGCCCTTGGGGCCGGAAGATCCCCGTGCCCTGGTGAAGGGCCCCTACCGGCTAATCCCCGTGGCCCGGTTCGGCCTCGAGGCCCGTCTCCTCGCCAAGCGCCGCTACCGCTTTGACCGGTGGGCGGCGGTCGCCCCTTGGGACTTCGCCCTGGGCTGGGGACGGATGTCGGACACCGCCGTTCTCCGCCGCATGCGCATCTGGCAGGCGGACCGCTTCTACTTCTACGCTGGCTCCGGGGAGCCCCCCATCCCTTTGAGGGAGATCGTGGAGCATAGCGCCAACATGCACCTCGTGCCGGCAAGCCCAGGGATAGAGCGGGCCATGGGCCGGGTGCGCCCTGGCCAGGTGGTGCGCCTCGAGGGCTACCTGGTGGACGTCTACGGGCCGGATGGGTCCTATTGGCGGACCTCCACCACCCGCCAGGACACGGGGGCCGGGGCGTGCGAGGTGGTCTGGGTGGTGCGTTTTGCCTTTCGGTAGGGCCGGGGTTCTTGTGTGGGAACCGTCAGAGCCTGGTTGCCGAAAAGCGCACATACCTGGTATCCTTCCCTCATGAAACGGGAAAGGTTGGTTCCCCTCACGGAGTGGGCCCGCAAAGAGGGGATGTCGGAGAGCCTGGCCCGGAGGTGGATCAAGGAGGGCAGGCTGGCGGCGGTGCGCCTGGGCCACTACTGGTACATCCCCGAGGAGGTGGACGGTCCCGAGCGGAGGACGCAGGTTTACACCCTCTTCACCCACGCCGGCGGGGCGGGGAAGACCTCCCTGGCCCGGGACCTGGGGTTTGAGCTGGCCTCGAGGGGGTACCGGGTTCTCCTGATTGACGCCGACCCCCAGGCCAACCTCACCGCCTGGCTCGGCGTGGACCCGAGCGGCGTTCAGGACGAGGAAACCCTCCTTCGGGTCATCCGCCAGGACCTCCTCCCCCCGCCCAAGGAGGTGGGCCGTAACCTTTACCTGGTCCCCGCCTCCGTGAACCTGGCGGTGGGGGAGCTGGAGCTGGACCGGAAGCCCTTGGGCGCCCTGGCCCTGCGCACCGCCCTGGAAAAGCTGGAGCGGTACGACCTGGTCTTCGTGGACTCCCTGCCCTCCCTGGGCTCCTTGGCGGTGATGGCCGCCCTGGCGGGGGACGGGCTCCTGGTGCCCGTGGAGACGGGGGCCAAGGGAATCCAGGCGCTAAAGGCGGTGATCGGGGTGGCCAAGGAGTACCGGGAGGCCCTGCGCAAGGTGGACCCCGAGGCGGTGTCGGGGCGGGGCCATATCATCCGCGCCTTCATCCCCACCAAGTACGACGCCCGCACCGCCGGCGACAACCGGGTGCTGGAGACCATCCAAGAGCTGGAGGAAATCGCTCCCGTAACCCCTCGGATGGCCTACCGGCCTGGCCCACACCGCCGTGCCACGGAGGAGGGGGTGCCCATCCACCTCACGGGGGACAAGGAGGCGGCGGAGGAGGTCGCCCGGCTCGCCGACTTCCTCCTGGAGAGGGTCTTCCGCTTTGAGGAGGTGGTGGCGTGAGCGCCATCCGGGCCTACCTCAAGGGACTGGTGGAGGAGGCCAAACGCCCTGCATCCTCCGTGGCCCTCCTGAGCGAGCTTGTTCCCCGCCCCCAACCCCGCCGCCGCTTTGACGAGGCCTCCCTCCAGGCCCTGGCCGAGTCCATCCGGGCCCAAGGGGTCCTGGAGCCCCTCCTGGTTCGCCCCGTGGAGGGCGGGAAGTACGAGATTATCGCCGGGGAAAGGCGCTACCGTGCGGCGGGGATGGCGGGGCTTAAGGAGGTCCCCGTGGTGGTCCTGGAGGTGGACGAGAAGGCCGCCTCTGCCATCGCCCTCATGGAGAACCTCCAGCGGGAGGACCTGAACCCCTACGAGGAAACCATCGGGGTCCTGGACCTCCTGGCCCTGGAGCTTGGGAAGAGCAGGGACGAGGTGGTGCGCTTCCTCCACCGGATGCGGAACGAGAAGGGGGGTAAGGCTACCCCCAACGTTGGGGGTAGCCCAGAGGCCCAGAAGGTGGAAGAGGTCTTCCGCCTCCTCGGACGAATGACCTGGGACTCCTTCGTGAAGCACCGCCTCCCCCTCTTGAGGCTTCCCGAGGACCTGAAGGAGGCCCTGGAAGGAGGTGCCATCCCCTACACCGCCGCCTTAGAGCTCAAGAAGGTGAAGGACGATGGCCTTCGGAAGGCCCTTCTGGAAGAAGTGAAGGCGGGGCTTTCCTTGCGGGACCTGAAGGCCAGGGTGCGGGAGGCCTTAAGGCGGGAGGAGGCGCCCAAGCCCTGGTACAAGGAGGTGGTGGCGAGGCTTAGCCGGCTTGACCTCGAGGCCCTCCCCCCCAAGAAGCGCCGCCTGGTGGAAGAGAAGCTGAGGGAGCTGGAAGCCGTGCTTCTCTGAGGGTTTGGGGGCTTCTGCGTTCCCCAGAAGAGACCGTTACTCTTGGGACGCCTGAAGGTGCCCCCGGGCCTGGAGAGGTGGCCCAAGGGTGGTAGAAGGGAGGAAGACGTATGGGAAGGCTTGAGGAGTTGCTTCAGCAGTTGCCGCCCGAATTGCAACGGGAGGTTGCCGACTTCGCGGAGTTCTTGCTGGAAAAGCGGCGCCGCAAGCAAGCACGTCCGTTGCGACAAGATTGGGCGGGAGCGCTCCGGGAGTACCGCAGTCAGTACACTGCGCTAGAGCTTCAGAAAGAGGCGTTGCGGTGGAGGGGCGATTGAGCCATGTATCTGGTGGACACGAACGTCTGGTTGGAGCGCTTCCTGGAGTAGGAGCGGGCGGAGGAGGTCGGAGCCTTTTTGGCCCAAACCCCCTCGGACCAGTTATGCCTAACGGACTTCTTCCTCCACTCCATTGGTATCGTGCTTGGCCGGCTTGGCAGGTCGGATGCCTTCGTCTTGTTCGTCCGGGATGCATTCCTGGAGGGGGCCGTTTCCCTCGTTCGCCTAAGCCCTGAGGATATGCCGGACCTGGTTGCGACCATGGAGCGGTATCGGTTGGATTTTGACGATGCCTATCAGTACAGGGCGGTGGAAAAGTACGGCTTGATCTTGGTCAGTTTTGACGGCGACTTTGATAGGACGCCCCTCGGGCGCAGGACGCCTGCTCAGGTACTTGGTAAGGGATAGCCCGGAGTGGAAGAAGGCCAAGTGTCTTCGTAGGCTCTTGGTCCCGGGGCATGACCGGAAAGAGGATCCCCACTAGGGTGGCAGGGGGCGCTCTGGAGCCTAGGTGCGGTTTTGCCCTGGGCCTGCCGCCAGGCTGGGATGCCTACGGGCACGGGAGGGATCGGGAGGAGGTGGTGCGCCTCCTCCACCGGATGCGGAACGAGAGGGGGGGTAAGGCTACCCATAACGTTATGGGTAGCCCGGAGGCCCGGAGGGTGGAGGAGGTTTTCCGCGTCCTGGGGCGGATGACCTGGGAGTCCTTTGTCCAGAACCGCCTCCCCCTCTTGACGCTTCCCGAAGACCTGAAGGAGGCTCTGGAGCAGGGCGCCATCCCCTACACCGCCGCCTTGGAACTGAAGAAGGTGAAGGACGACGCTCTCCGGAAGGCCCTCTTGGAGGAGGTGAAGGCGAGGCTTTCCTTGCGGGACCTGAAGGCCAGGGTGCGGGAGGCTTTAAGGCGGGAGGAGGCGCCCAAGCCTTGGTACAAGGAGGTGGTGGCGAAGCTTGCCCGGCTTGACCTCGAGGCCCTCCCCAAGAAGCGGCGCCTGGTGGAGGCGCGGCTCAGGGCGCTTTGGGAGGCGTTGGAGGAGTAAGGGGCTCCTCGCCCTGCGCGGCCGGGGCCAAAAGGGCCAAAGCCCCCGGCGGGAGCCCTTGTTCCTTCCCCTTGGCCTCCACCATGAGGTCGGCGGGTCCAGGGAGCGCCCGCAAGAGCCGCTCCCAGTCCGCCTCCAGGACCCGGAAGGCGTGGGCCCCGGGGCGCTTGGCCGGGTCCTGGCTTGCCAGGTGGACCTTGGGCCTACCCCGCCAGGTGGGGAAGGCGAGGCGCAGGGCCTCCTCCAGGGAAAGCCGGCCCGGGTTCAGGGCGTGGTGGAGGGTATCCACCACCACGGGCACGCCCAAGGCCTCCGCCACCTTAAGGACCTCCTCCACGGGCCAAAGCCGCTCGTCGTTCTCCAGGGCCAGGTAGCGGAGGACCTCCCTTTCCGCCTTGAGGTTTTCCACAAAGCGCCGGAGGGCCCGCCTTGGGTCCCCGTAGGCCCCGCCCAGGTGGAGGACCAAAACCCCGTCCTCCGCCCCGAGGAGGGTGAGGGCGCGGGCGGAGTAGCGGAGTTCCGCCAGGGAGCGCTCCACCACCTGGGGGTTTGGGCTTCCCGGGTTCACGTACTGCCCCGGGTGGAAGGAAAGCCGTATCCCCAGGGCCCTGGCCAGGCGCCCGAGGCGGCCAAGCTCCGCCCCGTGGGCTCGCTCCCAGGCGTAGGGGAAGGCGGGGTGGGAGGCGAAGGGGATGAGGTGCTGGCCGATGCGGAAAAGGCGGAAGCCATGGGAGGCGTTCCAGCGGAGGATGCGCTCCAGGTCCGAGAGGTTCTCCGCCACCTTGGCCCGCACCCTTTCCTCCGTGAGGGAGGCGAGGTGCAGGGTGTGGTTGGTGCTCGCCCCGAGGGTCAGGTTCTCGCAGGGGTAGCCCAGGCGGATCACCGCCGGACCTCCGCCTCGAGGAGGACCTCCACCTCGTCCCGCACCTCCAGGAAGAGGAAGCGGGGGCGCTCCAGGTTCCAGTCGGAAAAGCGGGTGACGAAGCGGCCCTGGAAGCGGTAGCCCGGCCCCCTCGGCAAGAGCTCCCCCTCCACCCGCACGGGGCGCCTGAGGCCCGCCAGGGAGAGCTCCCCCTCCACCACGAACCGCCCTTGGGCGAAGTAGGCCCGCTTGAGGTAGAGGCAGGCCTCGGGGTATTCCTTTGCCCGGAGGATCTCCCGGGCCTTCTTGTCCCTTTCGCCGTTTCCCGAGTCCCAGGCCGCCTGCGCCAGGCAGACCTTTCCCGAGGCCTCCTCCCCGTCCCACCAGACCTCCCCCCGGGCCGTGGGGTTCACCCCCTCCCAGCTCCCTAGGGGGTAGTAGCCCCGGTAGCGGGCCACGCCCTCCACGGCGTAGGGGGCTTGGGCGAAGGCCAGAAGGAAGAGGAAAGCGGCCCCCACTCTCATGGGCGGAACCTCCAGGTCTCCCCCAAGGTGGCGAAGTCCCGGAAGCCCAGGAAGAGGATGGGCCGCCTTTTGGCCTCGGGGCTTCCCTCGGCGTGGACCACATCCCCCAGGAAGAGGGCGTGGTCCCCGTCCGTGGGCCACTCCGCCACCTTCAGTTCAAACACGGCGAGCGCCTCCTCGGGCACCAGGGTGCGGGCGAGGGCCCGGGCGGGCCTAAGGGGCACGCGGAGCCTATCCGCCTTGCGCACGCGCCGCCCCGAGAGGTAACCCGCCCGCACCACCCAGGCCCGCGCCTCCCAGGGCAGAAAGCAAAGCGCCCCCTCGCCGAGCTCCCGGAGGAGGCTTAGGGTGTGGTTCTTCCGGTCCACGGCCAGGAGGAAGCGGAAGGGGGCCTTGGACACGGGGGTCCACCAGGCCATGGGCATGAAGTTCTCCCCCACGGCGAGGAGGGCGAGGCGCATGGGATAGAAGTGGGCCTGGTAGCGGGCTTCCACGGCTACACCTCCAGGACCTCGGGCGGAGGCTCAGCGAGGACGGCCTCCAACACCCTCCTCGCCGCCTCCTCGGGGGTGAGGGCCCCTTTGGGCGGGCCCCCGAGGGGGGTCCAAAGCCCCGTGGCCACGGCGGGGAGGCGCACCAGGACGAGATGGACCCCTTCCCGGCGGAGCTCCTTGTGGGCCGCCTCCAGGTAGGCCTCGAGGGCCCCCTTGGCCGCGGCGTAGGCGGCGAAGCCGGGGACCCGCACGTAGGCGGGGTAGGCGCCGAAGAAGACGGCCCGGGCCCCGGGCCGGAAGCGGGCGTGCTTGAGGGCGTGGTGGGCGGTGAGGAGGTGGGCCGAGAGCATCCCCTCCAGGAGGTCCCTTGGGGTTTCCCGCACCGGGGCCCGCCCCGCTGCCCCCACCGCGTGGAGGAGGAGGTCCAGGGGCCCCGCCTCCTCCAGGAGGGCCTGGGCCTCCAGTTCGTCGGCGAGGTCAGCGGGTAGGGGCTTCCCTCCCACCTCCTCCGCCAACCCCCGCAGGGCCTCCGTTCGCCGGCCCGAAAGGAGGAGCTCGTAGCCCCTCAGGGCCCGGGCCAGGGCCCCCCCTAGGCCTCCCGTGGCCCCGAGCACCAGGACGCGCATGCCCTAAGCCTAGGGAAGGAGGAGGAAGCCCTTTGTAGCTTGGACTAAGGCTAGCCCGGCTTCTCCGCCTCTTTGGCGATGGCCCGGGCCAGGTCGCTGAAGATGCGGGCGTGGATGGGGTAGAGCGACCACCAGTAGAGGAAGCCCGTGAGGCCCATGGGGGCGAAATAGGCGGTCTGGACCAGGCGGCAACCTTCCCCTTCCGGGAGGGCCTGCCACTCCAGCCACGCCTTCCCGGGCAGGCGCATCTCCGCCCTGAGGCGGAGGAGGCGGCCCGGCTCCACCGCCTCCACGCGCCAGAAGTCCACCGCCTCCCCGGGGAGGAGGAGGGTGGGGTGGCGCCGGCCCCGCCTTAAGCCCGGGCCCCCCAGGAGCCGGTCCACGAGCCCCCTCAGGGCCCAGGCCCAGCCCCAGACGAGCCAGCCCCGCTCGCCCCCCAGGGAGGCGAAGACCCGGTAGACCCTCTCGGGGGGCGCTTGGACGGGGAGGGTGCGCACCTCGCGGATGACCCCCTCCCGGTCCTCCAGGAAGTAACCCCGCCCCTGGAGGGCCCCGGACCAACGGGTCTCCACCTCGCCCAGGGCGATGCGCTCCAGGGCCAAGGCTACCGCCTGCCGATAGGGGATGGGGTCCACCTCGGGGAAGAGGGCCTTGGCCCGGGCGGTGTCCGCCACCAGGGGGTGGAGGATGCCCTCCACCAGGGGCAGGGCCAGGCGGTTGGGAATGGGGGTGACGAGGCCCACCCAAAGGGCGGCAAGCCTCGGGGCCAGGACGGGCACGGGGAGGATGAGGCGCTTAAGGCCCCGCACCTCCGCGTAGGTTTCCATCATGGCCTTGAAGGTGAGGGGCGGGGCCCCCACCTCCACCACCCCCGAAGGCCCCCGCTCCAGGGCCAGGAGGAGGTAGGCCAGGACGTCCCGGATAGCGATGGGGGAGACGGGGTTGAGGACCCAGCGGGGGGCCACCATTACGGGGAGGCGCTCCGTGAGGTAGCGGACCATCTCGAAACTGGCCGAGCCCGAGCCCACGATGGGCCCGGCCCGGAACTCCGTGGTGGGCACCCCCGCCCGCAGGATCTCCCCCACCCGGGCCCGGCTCGCCAGGTGGGGGGAGGGCCTTCCCGTCCGGGGCAGGAGCCCCCCCAGGTAGATGGCGTGGGGGAGGCCCGCCCTTTGGGCCGCCTGGGCGAAGGCCTTGGCCTGGCGCTCCTCCGCCTCCTGGAAGCGGGTCTCCGAGAGCATGGCGTGCACCAGGTAGTAGGCGGCCTCCACCCCCTCCAGGGCCCGGAGGAGGGCCGCTTCGTCCTCGAGGCTCCCCTCCACCACCTCCACCTGCCCCGCCCAGGGGCGGCCTTCCAAACGGCGGGCATCCCGCACCAGGACCCGCACCCTGTGGCCCCTTTCCAGAAGCCGGGGCACGAGCCTTCCCCCCACGTATCCCGTGGCGCCGGTGACCAGGACCCGCACGCCCCTAGCCTAGCCCTGCTCCCCTACGGGGATGGTGGTGGGAAAGGGTTTTCCAGGAGGACGATCCCTTCCCGCGCCGCCT
Source organism: Thermus brockianus (assembly GCF_021462505.1). Classification (GTDB taxonomy): domain Bacteria; phylum Deinococcota; class Deinococci; order Deinococcales; family Thermaceae; genus Thermus; species Thermus hydrothermalis. The sequence continues at coordinate 32,128 of NZ_JAKEDV010000009.1, read as the reverse complement.
CCCCCACCACCCCGAGCTCCCCCTTTCGCGCGGCCCACTCCTCGGGGGTGAGGGCCACGTAGTCCACGTGCCGCAGGGGAAGGGTGCGGTGGAGGAGGAGAAGGCGGTCCAGGTAGTCCATCCCCCGGAAGGCGGGGGAGACCACGAGGAGGTCGTAGTCGCTTTCCAAGAGGGCTTCCCCCCGGGCCCGCGAGCCGAAGAGGAGGGCCAGGGCGATGGGGAAGGGGGCCCGGGAGAGGGCCTCCCTCAAGCGTTCAAGCCCGCTTCCGCCCACCGGATCACCTCCCGGGCCGCCTCGAGGCGCGCCAGGCCCTGGGCCTTCCCGTAGAGCCGGGCGGGCAAGGTGCCCGCCACATTGGGGCAGCGGCTTAAGGTGTAGTCGGGGGTGAGGAGGCGGGCGGCCTCGCACACCGTTTCGGGGGCGCCGAGCGCCTCCGCTAAGGCCAGGAGGTCGTGGGAGCGGGGGTGGGTGCGCAGGCGCTCCACCGAAAGGGCCTTCAGGGCCTTTTCCGCGGACTGCTGGGCGAAGAAGGCGGCGTAGTAGCGACCGCCACCTGGAGGGTTTCCGCCGTCAAGAGGTCCTCCCGGGCCTGGGCGAGGAGGTTTTCCGCCTCGGGCCGCACCGCTCCCAGTATAGCCCGGGCAAAGGTCTTTCCCTCCTGGAGCCCCTAGCCTAGGGGGCGTGCGGGCGGTGGTGGTGGGGGCGGGGGTTGGGGGGCTGGTGGCGGCCCGCCTTCTGCGGCGGGCGGGCCTCGAGGTGGTGGTGCTGGAGGCCCACACCTACCCAGGGGGGCTTGCGGGTAGCTTTTACCACCGGGGCTTTCGCTTTGAGGCGGGGGCCACCCTCCTCACGGGCCTCGCCCCTGGCGCCCCCTTGGCCCTGGCCCTGGAGGCGGCGGGGGTGGCACTCCCCTTTGAGCCCCTGCCCGAGGGTTTCCCCCTCCTCCAGGTCCTCCTACCCCGAGGCCCCCTGGTGCGGCCCGTGGGGCGGGAGGCGGAGCGGGAGGCGCAGGTGGACTTTTTCGGAAAGGGGGTCCTCCCCTTTTGGGCCTGGCAACAGGACCGGGCGGAGCGCCTCCTCGCCCTGGCCCCCCGCCTCCCCTGGCCCCCGGAGCCCGAGGAGGCGCCCATCCTCCTCCGCACTCTTCCCGGGCTTTTCCCCCTCCTCCCAGACCTCCTGGTGGGGGCCTCGAGGCGGGCCCCGGAGGACCCGGGCTTCCGCCTTTTCCTCGGGGCGCAGCTCCTCATCAGCGCCCAGACGGAGGACCCCTACGCCCTCTACGCCGCCCTGGCCTTGGACCTGCCCCACCTGGGGGCGGCCCTTCCCCCCTACTTGGGCCGCCTGGCCGAGGCCTTGGCGGAGGGCCTCGAGGTGCGGTACAGGGCCAGGGCCCTGCGGCTCCTCCACCGGGAAGGCAAGGCGTATGGCGTGGAGGTGGCCTACGGGGGAAGGCGCCGGGGGGAGCGGGAGGTGGTGGCGGGGGAGGTTTTCGTCCTGAACGTCCCCCCCGAGCCCCTTCTTGGCCTCCCGGAGCGGGTTCCCCGGGATGCGTGGGGCGCTTTCGTGGTCTACGGCGTCCTGCCCTTCCGGGTGCCGCCCCCCTACTACCGGCAAAACGCAAGGGAAAGGCCCTTCGCCTTCCTCTCCTTGCGGCCCGAGGGGGAAAGCACGGTGTTTGGCCTCTCCCTCCACACGCCCCTGGCCCTTTGGGAGGGGCTGGACCGGGAGGGGTACCGGCGGGCCAAAGCCCTTTGGCAGGAAAGGGCCCTCGCCCTCGGGGAGGCCCTTCTCCCCGGGCTTCGGGAGGCGGTCTTCCTCTTCGCCGCCACGCCCCAGACCTACCGGCGCTACGCCGGCCGGGCCTGGGTGGGGGGCATCCCCCAGACCCACCCCTTCCGCTTCCCCCGGGTGCGCCTCCTCAAGAACGCCTTCCGGGTGGGGGAGGGGGTCTTCCCCGGGCAGGGCATCCCCGCCGCCGCCCTTTCAGGCCTCAGGGCGGCCCGGCTGGCCCTGGCCTACCTGGGCCTAGGAGGGGTTCCAGGTACGCCCGGAGCGCCCGGGCTGTCCTCCCCTCCCGCTCCGTGAGGAGGTCCAGGTGGGTGAGGCCGGGGAGGACCTGGGCCTGGAGGAGGGTTTCGGGGAAGAGCTCGGGAAGGCGGAAGCCCTCCGGCCGGTCCACGAGGCCCCGGCCCGCCCCCAGGGCCAGGACGGGGTAGGGGAGGGGCCTGGGCCTCAGGTCGGGCCGCACGTGGGGGTAGCCCGCCACCTCCAGGAGGAGGCGGTAGGGGAAGTACCACTCGGAAAACCCCGTCTCCGCCCGGGCGAAGGCGCGGAGGAAGGCCCTCGGGTCCGTGGCCTCCCCCGTATCCCGCCAGCGGATGGGCCCGGCCCTTGCCCCCCGTACCGTGAGGACCAAGCGGCCCTGGAGGAGGCCCAAGAGGCTAAGCCCCTCCCGGGCCCAGGCCCGGCCCACGCTCACGCTAAAGGTGGGGAAAGGGCTATAGTGGTCGTCCACCCGGAGGAGGGCCTTGGCCTCCCGGGTGGCCCGGTAGGGCCCGAAGGGCACGAGCTCCTCGGGGCGCCTCCCCGCCAGGAAGGCCTCCGCCTCCGCCAGGGCCAGGTCCCTCGGGGAGAGGCCCGGGGCCTGGAACACGGGGCTCGCCCGCCCCGAGCGGAGGTCCTCCAGGCCCGGCAGGCGGCCAAAAGGGGTGTCCTGGCCCTTCAGGAAGGCCTCCCGGGAGAGGGAGACGAGCCCCAGGGTGCCGTCCAGGAGGACGAGGCCCGCAAGCTCCTCCCCGTGGGCCCAGGCGTAGAGGACGGCAAGGCTCGCCCCCAGGGAGTGGCCGGCCAGGACCACGGGGGCCCGCTTCCTGGCCTCCGCCACCGCCCGGTCCAGGTCCTTCAGGTGGACCTCCAGGCCGAAGTCCCGCAAGGGGGAGAGGTCGGGCTCGGGGAGGGCTTGGTAGTAGGCCAAAGGGTCTTCCCCCAGGAAGCCCCTCCGGTCCTCGAGGCCATTGGCCCGCCGCTCCCAGGCCCACACCTCCAGCCACGGCATCTCCCGCTGCAGGCGCTCCGCCAGGAGGGCGAAGTTGGTGCTCCCCCCGAGGAGGCCCGGTACGAGGAGGAGCACCGCCCGGGGGTTCTCCGCGCGGTAGACCAGGGCGTAGCTCCGGTCCAGGCTGGGGCGGCCCGTGGGGGCCCCGGGGAGGTGGAGGTAGGCGCCGGCAAGCGCCCATCCCAGGAGGAGGCCTAGGGCAAGGAGGCGCATGCCTCCATGGTGGTCCGAGGGGCTTCCAGGCTTTGGGCCCGGGGTTACCCTTCTATCCACAAGGCCCTGGCCCCGTCCACCCTTCAGGGCTCGGGCGCTTGGGTGGATGCGCTAGCCCTTCGGCGCTGGAAGCGGTGGGACGGGAAGGCAACGACCTTGCCTGCGGGGCTTCCGGTGGAAGGGGGATGGGATCGTGGAGGTGGTTAAGACCCTTCCGCCGGGGGCCCCTAACCCTTGGGTTCAGGTCCCTTGGGAGGCCACGGAGCCCACGGGCTAGGGGGGAGGCTTGGCACCGCCAAGGGTGGCCCCGCCTCGAGGGCCACCCTCCTGCGGGAAGCCGAGGCCAGGTGGCAGAGCTTTTGCTTGCAAGGGATTGCCTGGCTTTGCACCCCGGCGGACTCGGGGGTTAGGAAGGAGGCGCTAGCGTGCGAGGAAGGCGAGGAGGGTAAGGGCGGCGGCCAGGGCGGTGAAGTAAAGCATGAGGCGGTTGAGGGCGGTGTTGATCTCCGCCTTCACTTCCTGGCGCAGGGAGTCTACCTTGCCGTCCAGCCGGGCGATTTCTTCCTTTACCTCTTGGCGCAAGGCGTCTATCTTGGCGTCCAGCCGGGCGATTTCCTCCTTCACCTCCTGGCGCAGGCTGGCGACTTCCGCCTTGATCTCCTGCCTCAGGAGGTCCATGCGGTGTTCCAGGGAGGAGACCCGGTCGGGGAGGGTGGCCATGACTCCCTCCACGATGCCCTCCAGCTTGTAGAGGCGTTCCTCCGTGGTCATCCCTTGGGGACCAGGATACCACGGGGGCCTAGGCCTCGGCCAGCACCAGGCCGAGCCGCCCGAAGCGGAGGAGTTCCGCCCGGAAGCCCGCTTCCCGGAGGAGGCAAAGGAGTTCCTCCCCGCTTGGCCGGAAAAGCCCCAAGGAGGCCCCGGGCCCCAGGAGGAGCATCCCGAAGAGCCTGCCGCCCTTCCGGAGAATGCGCCTAGCCTCTAGGGCTGCCCTCCTAGGGTTCTGGAACTCATTCCAGGTGGGCCCTATGGCCACCCCAGCAAACGCCCCATCGCGAAAGGGGAGGGCTTCCCCGTGGGCCAGGAGGTAAGGCCCGGGCCGGCGCCGGGCGGCCACCCTGAGGAAGGCGGGGGAGGGGTCTATCCCCACCGCCTTTACCCCCAAGACCTCCCGGTAGACTCCCGTCCCCGTGCCCACGTCCAGGAAGGGCCCACCCATGGGGAGGAGCCAAGCCTTTAGGTGGGCGAGCTCCTCGGCGAAGGAAAGGGTTCCTCCCGAGAGGAGGGCGGTGGACCGCACGCGCCAGGCCTCGTAGGACCAAGCGGTGAGGGGGAAGCGGTTGACCAAGGCCAGCAACGGGCGTTCCGCCCCCATCCGCAGGTCGGGAAAGGGCCCCCGAAAGGGGTAGCGCGCCCCGCACCTGGAGCAGCGGAGGTCCTCCAGACCCGTCCCGCACCGCGGGCAAGCGAGGAGGGGGGAGAGCCAGGTGGGAAGGGGCATGGGAAAGGCCCCCAGGGAGGGCCTGGGGGCCCTAACCTCCGGTTCTAGCGGTTGCCACCCAGGGCGGCGGCGTCCACCACGGGCACCACGGTGAGGGTGCCCGCCTGAACGCTTCCCACGGCGAAGACGGTGTAGGTCTTGCCGCTTTCCAGAACTACCCCAGGGAGCTCCAGGGCCACGGTGGTGGTCCCGGCCACCCGGACCTCGAGGTCATACCGCCCCGCCGGCACCACCAGGTACTGCCCCGCCCGGGGGAAGGGGAGGTTTTGGAAGAGCACCGGCCCACCCTTCACCGCCACGTCCACGGCGGGGGCGTCGGGGGAAGCGTGCACCACCCGGATGCGGGCGTAGCCCGCCCGGGGGAAGAGGCCCGCCAGGGCGTCCGTGTAGACCTGGGGCCGGATCTGCGCCAGAAAGCCCGTGGCGGCCACGGTGTAGTAGACCCCGTCCCTCAGGTCCAGCTCGGCGTCAATGACCACGGGGCCCTCCTGTCCCGCGGGCACCACCTGGACCTGTACCCGGGCGGCGGGTAGGGGGATATAGGGGGTAACCTCCTTGAAGGCGAGGTTCTGGATGGCCCGCTGCCCGTTCACCAGCACGTCCACGGCGGGGGCGTCGGGGGAGAGGTGGGCCACCCGTACCATGGCCCCCTGGGCCCAGGTGAGCCCGGCCAATGCCATCAAAACCCAGGCAAGAACCTTGCGCATACGCACCTCCTCGCCCTCTCTAGGGCCCCATTAGGGTAACGGGGTGCCGCTTGTCTAACCTTTGTCCAAACTACCTTCCGCCCGGGGGTGGCCGGGCACGTGTAGCCCGGGCTACGGGTTCGCCCCCTTAAGGCGAAGGGTCTGCCCCGCCACCAGGAGGTACACCTCCTCCGCCGCCTCCGCCAGGCGGGCGTTCACCTCCCCCAGGAGGTCCCGGTAGCGGCGGGCCAGGGGGTTGGCGGGGACGATGCCGAGGCCCACCTCGTTGGAAACGGCGATGACCCGCTTGCCGCTTTCCCGCACCGCCCTAAGGAAGCGCTCCGCCTCGGCCAGGGGGTCTAGGCCCCTTTCCAGGAGGTTGGCCACCCAAAGGGTGAGGCAGTCCACCACCACCACGGGGTGGCGGGCCTGTCCCAAGGCCCCCACCAGGTCTAAGGGCGCTTCCAAGGTTTCCCAGGTGGGGGGGCGCTCGGCCCGATGCCGCTGGATGCGGGCCGCCATCTCCTCGTCCCGGGCCTCCGCCGTGGCGATGAGGGTGGCGTGGGGCCCGGCGAGGCGCTGGGCCTGGCGGCTCTTGCCGCTCCTCGCCCCCCCCAGGAGGAGGACGAGGCCGGGCTTAGGGGGAGGGTCGGGGCTTTGGGGCGCCCCTTGCCCAAGCCTCCCCGTAAGCCCCAAGCCCCGGTGGAGGCGGGCGAGGTCCAGGTGGGCCTCGAGGGCGTCCGCCAAGGCGTCCAGGGCCTCGTCCAGGGCCCGGGCTTCCCGGCCGAAAAGGGCCCGTAGCACCCCGGGGTTTTCCAGGAGGCCGTGGAGCCAGGTGGCGAGGAGGCTTCCCTCCTGGTGGAAGAGGGGAAGCCCCTCCCCGTGGTGGATCTCGTACCCCTCCGCCTCGAGGCCGTTGAGCCTCCCCCAGTAGCCCGAGAACCCCCCAAGGCGCACCCGCCGCCCCTCCACCCGCTTCTCCCTGCGCATGCGCACCCGGTAGGGGAGGAGGCCGAGGCCCGGGAAGACCCCCTTCTCCTCCACCCCCTCCTCGTCCAGGATGGCCTCCGCGAGCATCTCCGCCCCGCCGCAGACGGCAAGAACGGGCTTTCCCGCCTCCAGGTGGCGCTTGAGGAGGGGGAGGAAGCCCCTTAGCCAGGGGAGGTCCCGGGCGGGAAGCCGGCTTCCCGGCAGGATCAGGAGCTCCGCCCCTTCCGCCTCCTCGGGGGTCCTGGCGTGGACCAAGCGGGCGAGCTCGGATAGGGGCCAGAACTCGTCCAGGTTGGCGGCGTGGGGGTAGCGGAGGATGGCCACCTTAGGGCCCTCCCCCGCCCGGGGGCGGTGGCGGAAGCCATCCTCCTCGGGAAGCTCCAGGGGGAGCATGGGCAGGGTGCCCAGGACGGGCACCCCCGTCCAACCCTCCAGGAGGCCGTAGGCGGGCTCCAGGAGGGAGAGGTCCCCCCGGAACTTGTTGAAGGCGAAGCCAAGGAGGCGTTCCCGGTGCTCCCCCAAAAGGGCCCAGGTGCCGTAGAGCGCCCCCAAGGCCCCCCCTTGGTCCACGTCCGCCACCAGGAGGGCCTTGGCCCCCGCCCAGGCCGCCACCTGGAGGTTGGGGAGGTCGGGCCAGAGGTTGCGCTCCACGGGGCTTCCCGCCCCTTCCAGGACCAAAAGCTCGTACTCCGCCATGAGCCCCTCCAGGGCCTCCCGGACGGGGGCTTCCAGGTGGGGCTTGCGCTCCTTCCAGGGTAAGGAGGAGAGGAAGGGGTCCACCCTTCCCAGGACCACCACCTGGGCCCCCCGCTCCCCGAAGGGCTTCACCAGGACGGGGTTCATGCGCACCTCGGGGGTCACCCCCGCCGCCCGGGCCTGGAGCCACTGGGCCGTGGCCATCTCCCCCCCCGCCACCACCCGGGCGTGGTTGGCCATGTTCTGGGCCTTGAAGGGGGCGGCCTTGAGGCCGAGCCTCCGGAAGTGGCGGAGGAGCCCCGCCACGAAGAGGCTTTTCCCCACCCCGCTTCCCGTGCCCCAGACCACTAGGGCCTTAGCGCCCAAGCCGCACCTCCACCGCCTCGAGGATAGCCTTGGCGTCCTCTAGGGCCTTTTGGGCCTCCTCCTCCGTGTACGCTTCCCTTGGGGTGAGCCCGGGCAGGGCGTCTGGGTAGCGGGTGGGGATGTAGAGCTTGTCCAAGGCGAGGGCTTTGGGGAGGAGGTGCCGGAAGGCGGGGGCCTCCTCCTCGGGGAGGTGGCGGAGGAGGTGGGCGAGGCTATGGCCCCAAGGGTCCAGGCCCAGGAAAAGCCAAAGCGCTTTTAGGGCCTTCTCTCCCGCCTGCTGGGCCAAGAAGGCCGCTTGGGCGAACTTGCGGGCATGGAGGAGGGCCTCCCCCGCCTCCCAATCGTCCTGGGCCTGGTGTAGCCACCGCCTAGCCTCTGCCCGCCGCTTTTCCACGCTCATAGAGGGGCACCGCCTCCTTGAGGATCCCCGCCAGGAAGGGGAGGTCCTTCCGTTCCTCCAGTTCCCTGGGCGTCAGGACGATGGCCTCCACGGGTAGGGGCGCATCCTGGAGGGACTCCAGGACCCGGCCGATACGCTCCAGGGGAGGCAGGTCCGTCTCCGCCACCACCAGGAGGTCCAGGTCGGAGCGGGCGTCCGCCGTGCCCCGGGCATGGGAGCCGAAGAGGTAGAGGGCTTCCAGGGGAAAGGCCTCCTTAAGCCTTTCCACCGCCTCCTCCAGATAGGCCCGAAGCGCCTCCACCCCTTCAGTCTACCCGCTCCGTGGCGAGGACCGCTTCTAGGGCCTCGAGGAGGGCCGTTATGGCCTCCTCCTTCTGCGCGGAGAGCCGGAGCCACTCGGGAAGGCCGAAGCTGGTGGCGTCCCGCACCCGGATGCCCCGCGCCCGGAGGGCTAGGGCCACCTCCCTGGCGCGCCCCACCCGCACCAGGAGGAAGTTGGCGGGGCTTTCCCGGACCTCGAGGCCAAGCCCCCGAAGCCCCTCGGCCAGGAGGCGGCGGAGGCGGAAAAGCTCCTCCTTGGCCCCTTCCAACCAGGCCTGCGCCTCCGGGTCCAGGTGGCCCAGGAGGAGGGCCTCCCCGTAGACGGACACGGGCCAGGAAGGGGCCAGGTGTTGGAAACGGGTGAGGTCCAGGGGGGCCACCAGGTACCCCGCCCGCACCCCCGTGAGGCCGTGGGCCTTGTTGGGGCTATAAAGCCGGAAGGCCCTCTGGGGGAGGGGAGGAGGGGTTTGCAGGAGGGGGTAGTAGGCCAGGTCCAGGACCAAGGCCCCCCCGGCCCGCGCCGCCGCCTCCTCCAGGAAGGGGTAGACCTCCCCCGTGGGGTTGTTGGGCACGCAGAGGAAGGCCAGGGAGCTTCTGGGGAGGAGGTCCAAAAACTCCTCGGGGCTTCCCGCCTCCCAGAGGGGAAGCTCCAGAGCCCTCGCCGCCCGGGCGTACTCGCTAAAGGTGGGCGGGAGGAGGAGGATGGGCCCCCGGAGGTAGTTCCAGCGGGCCAGGCGGTGGATGAGCTCGCTCGTCCCCGTGCCCACCGCCACCTGCTCCGGGGCCACCCCGTGGGCCTCCGCCAGGGCCGTGCGGAGCTTCCGGTAGAGGGGGTCAGGGTAGCGGCCCGGATCCGCCCGCTTTAGGTAGCCGAGGATCACCGGGTTGGGCCCCAGGGCGTTGGCGTTGGTGGAGAAGTCGTAAAGGGGTTCGGGGCCCCCGTCCGGCCCCCCGTGGATGGGCCTTAGCACATCGTCCAGCATGCCCTCCATGATAGGTAGCCCCCTTTCCCAAACCTTGGTCTAGCCTACCGGCCCAGGAGGTGGAGGGCCAACCCCAGGGCCACCCCCAGCCCGTAGCCCCAAAGCCCCACCCGGCGAAGGCCCAAGGAGAGGTGGCGGGGGGTGGGGGAGGGGGCCTCGGGGTTCAGGGCGTACACCCCCCGCTTCCTGAGCCGCACCCCTAGCCCCAGGGCCAGGGCCGCCATGGGGAAGCCGGCGTTGGGGGAAGGGGTCTTGCGGGCCTCCCGCCAAAGCCGCCCCCAACGCCCTGGAGGGCAAAGGAGGAGGCCCGTGAGCCGCGCGGGGAGGAGGTTTAGGAGGTCGTCCGCCCGGGCGGCGAAGGCGCCCTTTGCCCCGTGCTCGGGGTAGCCCCACATGGCGTCGGCGGTGTTGGCGTAGCGGTAGAGGGCGGCTCCCCCGAGGCCCAGGAGGGCGTAGTAGAGGAGGGGGGCGATCAGGCTATCCGAGAGGTTTTCCGCCAGGGTTTCCAGGGCCGCCTCCCGCACCTCCTCTTCGGAAAGGTCTTCTGTCCTGCGGCTCACCAGCCCGGCTAGCCGCTTCCGGGCGGCCTCGAGGTCCTTCCCAAGGGCCCTTTCCACCCCCGCCACCTCGGCGAGGAGCATCCGCAGGCTGAAAAGGGGCTTGAGGAGGAGGCCCAGGAGGACCCACCCCAGGGCCAGGGGGCGGAGGAGGAGGTCCAGGAGGAAGGCGGGGAGGGCGAAGAGGAGGGCCCCCAGGGTCCAGTAGAAGGCCCCCGACCAAAACCCCCGCACCCGCCCCCAGGCCCACGCCAGGTACCGCCCCATCCCGACCACGGGGTGGAAGCGGGCAGGGGGCTCCCCCAGGAGGGCGTCCAGGAGGAGGGCGAGGAGGAGGCTCACCGCAACTCCCCGTAAAGCCCCACCACCTCCCCCACCACCAGGAGGGCCGGGGAGGGGAGGCCCGTCCCCAGGCCTGGCAGGTCCTTGACCCGGCCCAGGCGCACCTCCTCCCCCGGCCAGCCCACCCGGGCCAGGAGGGCCAGGGGGGTTTCGGGGGAGAAGCGCTCCAAAAGCCTCGCCTTCAGGCCTTCCAGGGCGTGGAGGGGCATGAGGAGGACCAGGGTGTCCGCCTGGGGCAGGGGCGCAGAGGGGTCGTGTCCCGTGGCCACAGCGAAGCTTTGGGCGAGGCCGCGGAAGGTGAGGGGAAGCCCCAGACAGCTCAGGGCCCCCACGGCGCTGGTGACCCCGGGGACCACCTCAAAGGGGACACCCGCCCGCTTGAGGGCCATCGCCTCCTCCCCGCCCCGGCCAAAGACCATGGGGTCCCCCCCCTTGAGCCGGGCCACCACCTTCCCCTCCCGGGCCAGGGCGATGAGCCTTTGGGTGATGGCCTCCTGGGGGGTCTTTTCCCCGTACCCCTCCTTGCCCACAAAGACCCTTTCCCCCTTGGCCAGGGCCAGAACCCCGGGGTGGACCAGGCGGTCGTGGAGGACCACTTCCGCTTCCTCCAGGACCCTCAGGGCCTTCAGGGTGAGGTGCTCGGGCCCCCCAAACCCCGCCCCCACCAGGTAAACCTTGCCCCTCATCCCCGTTTTCTTGGGAAGAGGCGATGGAGGCGGTGGTGGAGGGCGTCCAGGTCCTGGTAGAGGGCCTCCGCCTCCCGCCTCAGGGCTTCAAGGCGGCCTAAAGCGGCCTCCGCCGTGAGGAGGAGGCCCCGCCAGTAGGGCTCCTCGGCCTCTTGGGCGGCCCGCTCCTCCAGGCGGAGAAGGGCTTCCCTTAGGGCCGCCTCCATGGCGGGAAGGGTCTTGGCCTCGGCAAGGTGCCGGATCTCGGGCCGCCCCTCCAGGACGGGGGCAAGCTCCTCCCGTTCGTGGATGAGGTCGTGGGCCTCCTTCTCCAAAAGCTCTCCTAGGGCAATCCTAAGGGCCGAAAGCTCGTGGCATGCCATCTAGATCACCTCCAAAACCTTGGGGGCAAAAAGCTCTCCCGCTTCCAGGTGCGTCCTCCTCAGGAGGGGCACGTCCCTTGGTTCTAGCCCCCCATATACCACCCCTTCCGGATAGGCCACCAAGATGGGCCCTTTGCCGCACCGCCCGAGGCAGGGGGTGGGGGTAAGCTGGACCAAGGAGGCGAGGTCCCGTAACCCCTCCTCCAGGGCGCGGAGGACGGCCAGGGCACCGCCTTCCCGGCAGGCCTCCCCCGTGCAGAGAAGGAGGTGGGTGAAGGGTCCGTGGGGGTGGCGCCCTGGGGCGAAGAGGGCGTGGCGCAGGGCGCGAAGCCCGGCAATCTGCGCCTCCCGCCTGGGGGCGAAGCGGCCTATAGGGAAGCGGAAGCGGCAGGTGTCGCAAGGGGCGTGCCCCCCGTCCAGGGCTTCCCGGTACCGGTCCTCCAGGGCCTGGAGGAGGGCGGGGTGGCCCATGAGGGGGGGGAGGACCTCCAGGGAAAGCCCCTGGATCCGGCCGAGGAGCCTCCCCTCCACAACCCCGCGGAAGAAGAGGTGGGGAAGGAGGAAAACCCTCCGCGGTCGGAGCCCAGCGAGGCGCAGAATGGCCTCCTTGGGGGTGGGGCGTGCCTTGGCGGCGTAGGCGGGGACCACGGGAAGCCCCGCGCGTTCTTCCAGGAGCCGGGCCAGGGCGGCGCCCTCCGCGTTGGCCCCGGGGTCCGTGCCCCCCCGGAGGACCAGGACGGCCCCATCCCCCGCCCCGGCTCCTCGTCGCCGGAGGCGCTCCGCCCAGAGCTCCACCAGGGCGGGGTGGGTTCCCAGGGGGCGGGCGAGGAGGAAGCGGGCCTCTGGGTGGCGGGCCTGGGCCGCTTCCAGGGCCAAGGGGAGGTCGGCCTTGAGGTGGCCGGCCCCCAGGAGGAGGAGGGGCAGGACCACCCCGCCCCCCTTTTCTGCCAGGGCCAGGGTGGCCTCGAGGAGGGTGGGCCGGTCGTGCTCAATGAAGCCCAGGTGGACCTCCGTCCGGAGCCGCCGGGCGAGGCCCTTGGCGAGCCCGCGGGCCAGGGCCTGGGCCCGGGGGTCGGGGGAGCCGTGGGCGGCGAGGAGGATCACGGCAGGGCCTCCTCGGGAATGGATAGGGTAAGGACTCCCAGGGCCAGGGTGAGGTTGCCCCGCTTGGTCTTCTCCACCAGCAGCCTCGCCCCTTCCGCCAGCACAGCCGCTTCCGCCACCCCGTAAAGCCCCGTGTGCCGGAAGACCACCTCGGAGGGGTTGGGGATGGGTTGGGCGTTGAGCACCTCGGGGGGGTGGAAGCGTAGGGGAAGCCCCATTTCCTCGGCGAAGGCCAGAAGCCCAGCCTCGTCCCGCTTGAGGGTGGCGGTGGCTATCCGGGCCAGGGCCTCTTGGGCGAACCCCCCTTCCTCCAGGAAGCGGAAAACCTCCCCCCGGATCTCCTCCAACGGGGTCCCCCGGTTGCACCCGAGGCCCAGGACCAGGGCGGGCGGGTGGGCGAAGAGGGCGGGGACGGGGAGGGGGAAGGGCTTCTTCACCGTGAAGAGGACCATCCCCTCCACCCCCTCGGGGTGGGGGCTTGGGAGGAGGCGCAGGGAGGGGTAGCGGGCCAGGGGGCTCAGGTCCACGCAGTCCGCATAGAACCCCACGGGCCTCCCGTCCACCAGGAGGGCGGACACGTCCTTGAGGGGCTTCCAGTCGGGCACCTTGGCGGAGAGGGCCTTGGCCAGGAGGTCGGGGGCGGGGAGGGCCAGGCTATCCGTGCCCGTGGTGAGGACCGCCTCTCCCCCTAGGGCTTCCGCCAGGTAGCGGGCGAGGGGGTTGGCCCCGCCCAGGTGGCCGGCGAGGAGGGGGACGAAATACCGCCCCTTCAGGTCCACCACCAGGACCGCCGGGTCCACCCGCTTGTCCAGGATGCGGGGGGCGATGGCCCTTAGGACGATCCCCGCCGCCATGACGAAGACGTGTCCGTCATGAAGGGGCCAGGTTCGTTCCAGGAGGTCGCGGATGGGTTCGTCAAAGAACCGGGCCTCCAGAAGCCCCCGGTACTTTCCCGCCACGTAAAGCGTGCTCCCGGGCAGCGCCCGGTGGATCGCCTCCGCCACCTTGAGGCCGGGCAGGGTGAGGGTGTAGACCGCCACCCTTTCGGGCCGCAGGGGGCCTAGCTCAGGCATCCCGCCTCCTCAGGGAAAGGCCCGGGGTCTCCCCAGGGAGGGGCTCGCCCGTTTCCAGGTCGTACTTTAGGCCGTAGCCCCTTGGGGTGAGGAGGGTCCCCTCAAAGAAGCGGCTATGGTGGTTGCCGACCACCACGGTGGTGAGCATGCCCGCCTCGGCGGAGAGGAGGCCCTCGAGGGTGGTGAGGGTCACCTCCTGTCGTTTGCGGTAGGCGCTCTTCACCAGGGCGGCGGGGGTTTCCCTTGGGCGGTAGGTGAGAAGGATCTCGGCACTCCGCCGAAGTTGCCAGTCCCGCCGTTTGCTTTGGGGGTTGTAGAGGACCACCACGAAGTCCCCCATGCCCGCCGCATGGAGCCTTCCCTCTATCACGGGCCAGGGCGTCAGGAGGTCGGAGAGGCTGATGAGGCAGGTGTCGTGGCTTAAGGGGCTTCCCAGGAGGCTCGCCACGGCGTTGGCCGCCGTCACCCCGGGGACGACCTCGAGGGCCACCTCCTTTTCCCCCAAGGCGAACCGCCCGGGGAGCCCCACGCCCCCGTCTACCCGGCGGAAGCCCCGCTCCTCCATGAGCTCCAGCACGGGGGCTGCCATGCCGTAAATCCCAGGGTCGCCCCCCGAAACCAGGGCCACCCTTTGCCCGGCCAAGGCCCGCTCCAACGCCTCCTCCGCGCGGTCCAACTCCTCCGTCATCCCCTTGCGCACCACCTCCTTGCCGGCAAGGAGCCCCATCTCCTCCAGGAGCTTGATGTAGGTGCTGTAGCCGATGACCACCTCCGCCTTCCCCAGGGCCTCCTTGGCCCTCAGGGTGAGGCCGGGGAGGTCGCCTGGGCCCATGCCCACCAGGTAGAGCTCTCCCATCTTCACCTCCTGTACCGGTGCCGGAAGTTCGGGTCGTAAAGCCGGCTTCGTACCCCCTTCGCCCGCAACGCTTCCCCCACCAGGAAGACGGTGGTGTCCCGGGCGGGGAGTTGGGCCAAGCCCGAAAGGTCGGTGAGCCCCACCTCTTCGCCCGCCTGACCCACCCTGTGCCCGAAGAGGACCGGGGTGTCCGGGGCTAGGCCCGCCTCCTGGAGTTCCCGGGCGAGCCTTTTGGGGTGCATGCCGGAGAGGTAGACCGCCAGGGTAAGGCCGGGTCGGGCGAGGCTTTTGGGGTCCTGCCCCGGGGGCATGGGGGTGCGCACCCCAAGCCGGGTGAAGGCCACCGCCTGGGCCACCTCGGGGGCGGTGAGGGCGAGGCCCGCCCGGGCCGCCAGGGCGAAGGCGGCGGTGACGCCGGGCACCACCTCCACCTCCACGCCCAGGGCCTCGAGGGCCTCCTTCTCCTCCAGGAGGGTGCCGTAAAGCCCCGGGTCCCCCGAGTGGAGCCGCACTACCCCTGAGCCCTGGGCTGCCTCCTGGGCCAGGAGGGTTGCGATCTCCTCCAGGACCATCCCTTTGGAGTCCCGTAGGACGGCCTTGGGCGCAAGCGCTTGGAGCGTCGCCTCGGGGAAGAGGCTCCCCGTGAAGAGGACGAAGCGGGCCTCCTTGAGGAGGCGCGCCCCCTTGACCGTGAGGAGCTCAGGGTCCCCCGGCCCCCCGCCTACCACGTGCACCACAGGCCTCATACCTCCTCCCGCCATAGCCCCACCAGGGTCCAGTAGTCCCTTTCCATTCCCAAGGCCTCCTCCAGGGGCAGAACCCGTTCCCCGTCCATCCCAAGCCGCAGGAAGGCGAAGCCCTTCCTGTCCGGGAAGGCTTCCTTTAGTCCCGGTAGGTCCTTGGCCTTGTAGACGAAGACGCTCTGGAAGCGGTCTAGCCCCTTGGGTTCCACTCCCTTGAGCCCCGTGACCGCGGCGAAGCCTCCTTCCCCCAAGGCGATGGGCCGCAGGATGCGGGAGGCCGCCAGTTGGTGGGCGCTGATGCCGGGGACGGCCTCCACCGCTATGCCCTCCAGGTGGGGGAGGAGGTTGAGGGGGGAGGCGTAGAGGAGGCTATCTCCTAGGACCAGGTACCCGCCCTCCCCGTGGCGGGCGAGGGCCTCCCGGATGATCTCCGCCGCTTGCCTGCGCGCCCGCTGGCGGGCCTCGGGGTCGTGGCCCGTGAAGAGGGGCAGGGGGACGAGGGGCTTGCCGGGGGGGATGTGGGGCCGGGCCGCCCTGAGGGCCAAGGGCTCCCGCCCCTCCTCCTCCGGGTAGAAGAGGACGGGAAGCCTCTGGATGAGACGGAGGGCCTTGAGGGTCACGAGCTCGGGGTCCCCAGGGCCCACGCCGAGAAGGTAGAGCCTCATGCCCCCTCCTTTGTGGCGGCGAGGAGGACCGTGGGGTTTTGCGCCTCCAGGCGGCGGTAGGGCCCGAGGGGCACCACCCGGCTCGCCTGCACCTGCACCCCCTCCACCTGCAGGCCCGCTTCCCGGAAGAAGGCGTAGGCTTCCAGGAGGTTTTCCAGGGTGATGGCCGCCACCACGAGCCTGCCTCCGGGCCTTAAGGCCCGCAGGCTTTCCGCCAGTATTTCCCGCATCTCTCCCCCGCTTCCCCCCACGAAGACGGCGTGGGGGGCGGGGAGGCCCTTCAGGGCCCCGGGGGCCTCCCCCCGCACCAGGACGAGGTTGTGGGCTCCGAAGCGGCGGGCGTTCTCCTCAATGTGGGGCCAGGACTCGGGGTTTCGCTCCACGGCGTAGACCTGCCCCCAGGGGGCGAGGCGCGCCGCCTCAATCCCCACGCTCCCCGTGCCCGCCCCGACGTCCCAGAGGATGCCGTCCGGGGGTAAGGCGAGGAGGCCCAGGGCCAGGAGGCGCACCTCCCGCTTGGTGATGAGGCCCCGCTTGGGAACCCGTTGCTCAAAGGCCTCGTCGGGGAGGAAGCCCAGGCGGGGAGGGAGGGGGCCTTGGGCCTCGAGGACGAGCACGTTGGGGTCCAGGAAGCTCTCCCGGGCCACGGCCTCCAGGTCCGGGAAGCTCCGCACCCGCTCGTCTTCCTCCCCGAGCCTTTCCGCCACGTGGGCCCGAAAGGGCCCCGCCCCCATGGCGAGGAGGGCTTCCGCCACCCGGGCGGGGGTGTTCTCGGGGTCGGTGTAGATCACGGAGAGGGGGGAGAGGGCCACTTCCAGGAGCACACCCCCGAGGGGCCTCCCGTGGAGGGAGAAGAAGCGGGCCTCGTCCCAAGGGCGCTTGAGCCGGGCGAAGGCCTCCTGGAAGGCGGTGGGGGCGGGGTGGACCTCCGCCTCGGGGAAGCGCTCCAACACCCTCTTCCCGATGCCGTGGAAGAGGGGGTCCCCGGAGGCCAGGAAGGCCACCCTCTTCCCCGCCTGGACCCGCTCCGCCGCCCGGTCCAAAAGGGCCTCCAGGGGTCCTTTCACCGCCAGTTTTTCCCCCGGGTGCTCGGGGAACTGGGCCAGGTGCCTAGCCCCTCCCACGAGCACCTCCGCCTCTGCCACCCGCCGCAGGGCGAGGAGGCTAAGCCCCTCCCGCCCCCGCGCCCCCATGCCGATGAGGTAGACCATCTAGCCCTCCCGGTGGGCCCTGGAGGTGTCCACGCCTCCGTCCGCCGCCAGGCGCAGGAGGGCGTGGAGGGCGGCCACCACCAGGGTGGACCCTCCCTTCCGCCCCTCGGTGACGATCCAGGGGACGGGGGCCTCCGTGAGGGCCCGCTTGGCCTCGAGGACGTTCACGAACCCCACGGGCATCCCCAGAACCAGGGCGGGCCGCGCCCCTCGCCTTATCGCCTCCACCAGGGCCAGGAGGAAGGTGGGGGCGTTCCCCACCCCCACGATGCTCCCCTCCAGAAGCCCCTTTTCCTCCGCGTAGGCCACGGCGGCCTCCGCCCGGGTGCCCCCCGTGGCCTGGGCCCTCCCTATCACCTCGGGGTGGGAAAGGAGTTCCACCACCTCGTTCCCAAAAAGCCGGAGGCGCTCAGGGTTGAGGCCGCAGGCGATCATGCGGGCGTCCACCAAGATCCTCGCTCCCTCCTGGAGGGCTTTAAGACCGGCCTCCACCGCCCCCGGGCTAAAGCGGGTGATTTCCTTGTACTCAAAGTCGGCGGTGGCGTGGATCATGCGGCGCACGATGGGCCATTCCAGGGGGGAGAAGCGGTGGGGGCCCGCCTCGAGGTCCACCAGGCGGAAGCTTTCCTCCTCTATGGCCCTGCCCTTGGCTGTCATCTGGTGGGTGGGGTTTTTCCGCTGCTGGATCAGGTCATCCACGGTACACCTCCCGGTCTGGCCAGGCGGCGAGGCACCGGCCCTCGTCAAAGTCCGTGAGGGCCACGCTCACGAAGGGCCTGGGGCCGATATAGGCCTGGAGCTTCTCCTGAGCTAGCCGCACCAGATCTAAGAAGAAGCGGTCAAGCCCTTCCTCTAGGGCGAGCTCAAAGAAACGCCGGGCGGTGGCGGCCCCTTCCGCCTCCTTGAGCGCCCTGGGGCTCGCCCCCGCCTCCTTGAGGAGGCCGAGGAGCATGGGTAGGTTCACCTCGCCTCCCGCCGCGTGGGTCATGGTCTTGCCGTCGGCCATCTTGGAGATCTTTCCGATCATCCCCACGATGCGCACCACCTCAATCCCCACCTTCCGCGCCGCCCGGAGCACATCCCCCACGAAGTCTCCCATCTCAATGAAGGCCATCTCGGGCAGGTGGGGAAGGAGCCTCTGGGCGAAGCGCTCGCTTTTGCCCCCGGTGGTGGCGGCGATTTCCAGGAGGCCGTTGGCCCGGGCTACGCCCACCGCCTGGACCACGCTCATGCGAAAGGCGCTGGTGGAGTAGGGCTTCACCACCCCCGTGGTGCCCAGGACCGATAGCCCCCCGAGGATGCCAAGGCGTGGGTTTAGGGTCTTTCGCGCCAGCTCCTCCCCCCCCGGAATGGCGATGGTGATGGCGAGGGGCCTTTCCGTCACCTCCCGCACCGCCTCCCAGATCATCTGCCGGGGCACGGGGTTGATGGCCGCCTCCCCCACGGGCACCCCGAGCCCGGGCCGGGTCACCACCCCTACCCCTTCGCCCCCTTCCAACCGGTCCTCGCTGGCGAACCGCACGTAGGCCTGGATCTCTGCCCCGTGGGTCACGTCGGGGTCGTCCCCGGCGTCCTTGATCATCCCCACCAGGACCCCGTCCCCTTTTGGCTCCAGGCGGAAGACCCGGAAGGGTTGCCGCCAGCCGGCGGGAAGCCAGATGTCCACCACCTCGGGGGCCTGCCCCAGGAGGGCTAAGGTGGCCGCCTTGGCGGCGGCCGCGGCGTTCGCCCCCGTGGTGAAGCCGATGCGGCTTCCCTTCTTGTCCCGGGGTGGGGGGTAGGGGTGGCTCATGCGGGGCGCAGGGCGTACAGCCGGAGGGAGACGAGGAACCCGAAGAGGCCTAGGCCCAGGGGGAGGGCGAGGGCCTCGAGGTCCACCGCCAAAAGCTCCGCCAAGGCCAGGAGGAGGGCCATACCCACCACCACCCAGCCAAGCCCACGGCTCGCCCTGCGGGCCCTCTCCGAGTCCTGGGCTAGGTGCTGGAGGCGGCTTGCCAGGAGGCCGTCCACCCCGTCCACCAGGAGCATCCCCAGGGTGAAGAAGAAACCCAGGCGCAGGGGGGAGAGCTCCGCGGAGAGGGCCAGGGCGGAGAGCTGGCTTGCCGTTTCAAACCCCAAGCCGAAGAGGAGGCCCAGGAGAAGGGGGTGGAGGAAAGGGAGGCGGTTTGGGGCCCTCTCCTCGGGCCTGAGGAGCCGGTAGAGGTTGAGGCCGGCCACCAGGAGGAGGAGGAGGGTGGGGAGGTGGAGGGCCTCGAGGTCCACCCTTTCCAGGAGGGCGGCGGCGGGGAAGGCCAAGAGGGTCACGATGGCGCCGTGCCCCAAGGCAAAGAGGACGCCGTTATAGGGGGAAGGGCGCACCCGGGAGAGCCCGTCCACCGCCGCCAGGTGGTCGGGATCCACCCCGTGGCGCATGCCCAGGGCCACGGCCAGGAGCTCCAGCCCCGTCATGGGGCACCCCTACCTTGGGGGGATACCGCCTTTCCTTTCACTTGGGAACGCCTTTTTCTCGTCATCCTTGCCTCCTTTCGCCCCTGCTCGGGGGCAGGTGAGGCGCGCGCTAGGGCGGGTATTCGGGCTTCCGGCCACGACGTGGGGTCTAACGCATGGGCCGGTTACCGTTGCGGCACAGCGCCGGACTTTCACCGGTCTTCCCCCTTTTCCGCCCCAAGACATCCGGGCCTTGGGGCACCCTAGCCGCACGGGCCCCGCTAGGGGGCTTGCCCTAGGTTTTACTCCTCTTCCCGCCCCCCGTCAACCGCTGGGGGGGCTATCCGCCCCAGGACCCTCCTCGGCCAGTCCACCACCACGGCGCTTCCCGGGAGGACGAGGCCGTCCTCCCCCAAAGCCCGGAGCACCGCCCGCACCACCCCCCCGTGGGTGAAGAGGAGGGCGGGTGCCCTAAGGGTTTCCAGGAAGCGAAACACCCGCTCCTGGAAGGCCTCCAGGGTCTCTCCCCCAGGGGGATGGAAGCCCTGGAACCGGAGGAGGGCTTCCTTGTGGAGGGGGTCTAGGCTTTCCCAAGGGGCTCCCTCCAGGGCCCCGAAGTGGATCTCCCTAAGCGCCCGGGTGGGCTCGGGGGTAAACCCCGCCAGGGCCGCTGTTTCCAGGGCCCGCCGCAGGTCGGAGCTATGGGCGGGGAGGGGAGGGAGGAGCCCTTTAAGGGCTCTCGCCTGTTCCCGCCCAAGGGAGGTTAAGGGGAGGTCGGTCCAGCCGAGAAGCCTCCCCTCCCGGTTCCAAAGGGTTTCCCCGTGCCGCACGAGCCAGAGCTCCATGGGTAGAGTTTACGCTTTTGGTATAGTGGGGGCCATGCGGCGGGAGGTTTTGGAAGAAGCCCAAAGGCGCATGGAGGACCTCACCAAGCCGCCCCGCTCCTTGGGGTACCTGGAGGAGGTGGCGGTGCGCCTGGCGGCCATCCAGGGCCGGGTGAAGCCGGAACTGGGCCAGGGAGCGGTGGTGGTGGCGGCGGCGGACCACGGGGTGGCGGCGGAAGGGGTTTCCGCCTACCCCCAGGAGGTCACGCGGCAGATGGTCCTCAACTTCCTCCGGGGCGGGGCCGCCATCAACCAGTTCGCCCTGGCCGCCCACTGCGAGGTCTACGTCCTGGACGTGGGGGTCATGGGGGAGCTCCCCGACCACCCCCGCCTCCTCAAGCGCAAGGTGCGGGAGGGCACCCGCAACCTGGCCCTCGAGCCCGCCCTCACCCGGGAGGAGGCGGAAAGGGCCCTCGAGGCGGGCCGGGAGGCGGCCAGGCGGGCTTTAGCGGAAGGGGCCACCCTCCTCGCCGCCGGGGACATGGGCATTGCCAACACCACGGCGGCCGCTGCCCTCACCGCCGGGCTTCTGGGCCTTTCCCCGGAGAAGGTGGTGGGCCGGGGGACGGGGGTGGGAGAGGAGGGCCTCAAGCGGAAACGGGAGGCGGTGGGGAGGGCCCTCGCCCGCCTGCGGCCCGGGCTTGACCCCTTGGGGGTGGCGGCGGAGGTGGGGGGGCTTGAGCTCATCGCCATCGCCGGGGTGTACCTGGAGGGGTACGCCCAAGGGGTTCCCCTGGTCCTGGACGGCTTCCCCGTGACCGCCGGGGCCCTTTTGGCCTGGAAGCTGGAGCCGGGGATAAGGGACCACTTCTTCGCCGGCCACCTCTCCCGGGAGCCCGGGCACCGGTACCTCTTGGAGGCCTTGGGCCTCAGGCCCCTCCTGGACCTGGACCTGGCCCTGGGGGAGGGGACGGGGGCGGTCCTGGCCATGCCCCTCCTCCGCGCCGCCGCCCGCATCCTCCACATGGCCACCTTCGCCGAGGCGGGGGTTTCCCGGGGCGGGTAGGTGTTTCGGGCCCTTTTGGCCGCCTTCTCCCTCCTTTCCGTCCTCCCCGTGGCCCGGGCGCTGGAGGGGGAGGACTTTCGCCGGGCCTCCGCCTTCTTCCCCCTGGTGGGCTACGCCCTGGGGGCTTGCCTCGCCCTCCTCGCCTTCCTCCCCCTCCCCCCGGGCCTCCTCGCCGCCCTCCAGGTGGCCCTCCTCCTGGGGCTCACGGGCCTCCTGCACCTGGACGGGCTCCTGGACGCCGCCGATGCGCTTCTCGGTTCCCGGCCTCGGGAGGAGAGGCTTCGCATCCTCAAGGACCCCCACCTGGGCCCCTTCGCCTTCGGGGTGGGGGGGCTCTACCTCCTCCTCCTCTGGCAGGGCCTGGCCTCGGCACGGGACCCCCTTTTCCTCCTCCTCTTTCCCGGGTTCGCCCGCTTCGCCTTCTTGCCCTTCCTCCACCTTTACCCCCTCCTGGGCCCGGGGATGGCAGCCATGGTGCGGGGGGGGCCGTGGGGGGTGGCCTTTCTCCTCGCCCTGCCTTTCCCCCTCCTCTTCCCCCTTTCCGCCCTCGCCGCCCTCCTCGCCGCCTTCGGCGTGGGAAGGCTCGCCCTGGCCCGGCTTGGGGGGGTAAACGGGGACATCCTGGGGGCCATGATCGCCCTGGGGGAGCTAGCTTCCCTGCTAACCTATGCCCTATGGAAGAGCCTCGCCGGGTGAAGCCCTACGCCAAGCCCCAAGGGGAGAGGAGGGGTCTCCTCCTGGTCTACACCGGGGACGGCAAGGGCAAGAGCACCGCCGCCTTCGGCCTCGCCCTCAGGGCCCACGGGCGGGGCCTGAGGGTGCGGGTCTTCCAGTTTGTCAAGCACGCCACCGCCCGCTTTGGGGAGCACCGGGCCTTCGCCCGGCTCGGCATCCCCATAGAGGGCCTCGGGGATGGTTTCACGTGGAAAAGCCGGGACCTCGAGGCCTCTGCCCGCCTGGCCCAGGAGGGGTGGCAAAGGGCCAAGGAGGCCCTCCTCTCGGGGGCGTACGACCTGGTGGTCCTGGACGAGGCCACCTATCCCTTGCGCTACGGGTGGATCGCCTTGGAGGAGTTCCTGGAGGCCCTCAAGGGACGCCCGCCCCACGTGCACGTGGTGGTCACGGGCAGGGGGGCGCCCGAGGCCCTCTTGGACCTGGCGGACACGGTGACGGAGATGCGCAAGGTGAAGCACGCCTTTGACCAGGGCGTCCCGGCCCAGAGGGGGATAGAGCACTGATGCGCCTCCTCCTTGCGGCTCCCCACTCGGGCGCGGGCAAGACCACGTTTTCCCTCGCCCTGGCCTTGGCCCTGAGGGAGCGGGGCCTGAAGGTCCAGGCCTTCAAGGTGGGCCCCGACTACATAGACCCCACCCACCTCGAGGCCGCCACCGGCCGCCGCCCCTACAACCTGGACGGCTTCTTCCTGGACGAGGAGGGCCTCCGCTCCCTCTTCCGCCACGGGGCGAGGGGGGCGGATTTCGCCCTGGTGGAGGGGGTGATGGGGCTTTTTGACGGGAAGGACCCCTTGGGGCGGGTGGGGTCCACGGCCCAGGTGGCGCGCCTCCTGGGCCTGCCCGTGGCCCTGGTGGTGGACGCTAAGGGGATGGCGGGCTCCATCGCCGCCCTGGTGCGGGGCTTCCGCGACCACGACCCCGAGGTGCGCCTCGTGGGGGTCTTCGCCAACCGGGTGGGTTCCGAGCGCCATGCGGAGCTCCTCCGGGAGGCCCTCGCCCCCTTGGGCCTTCCCCTCTTGGGCTGGCTCCCCCAGGACCCCGCCCTGGCCCTGCCCGAACGGCACCTGGGCTTGGTCCTCGCCGGGGAGGTGGCCCCGCCCCTGGAGGCCCTGCGGCGGGCCTTCCGGGTGGACCTCGAGGCCACCCTTCGCCTGGCCCAGGCCGCCCCGCCCCTCCCCGAGGCCAAGCCCTTCCTCCCAAAGAGGCGTCCTCCCCGGGCCCGGGTAGCCTACGCCTGGGACCGGGCCTTCCGCTTCTATTACCCCGAGGCCTTGGAGCTTTTGGAGGCCCTGGGGGCCGAGCTCATCCCCTTTAGCCCCCTGGAGGACGAGGCCCTTCCCCAAGCGGACGCCCTCCTCCTCGGGGGTGGCTACCCGGAGCTTTTCGCCGAGCGGCTTTCCGCCAACGGGGCCATGCGGGAGGCCATCCGCCGCTTTCCCGGGCCCGTGGTGGCGGAGTGCGGGGGGTACATGTACCTCTCCCAGGGGCTTTGGGTGGGGGAAAGCTTCTACCCCATGGTGGGCCTGGTCCCCGGGGAGGCCCGGATGGCGGATAGGCCCGTCCTGGGCTACCGGGAGGTGGAGGCCCTCCGGGATAACCCCCTGGCCCTTAGGGGAGAGGTGTTTAGGGGCCACGAGTTCCACTACGCCCGCCTTCCCCAGTCCCCAAGCCCCGCTTGGCGCCGGGTGGGGGGAGAGGAGGTGGAGGGGTACACGGACGGCAGGGTGCTGGCGAGCTTCGTGCACCTCTACCTTCCCGCTCGGCCTGAAGGGGCGAAGCGGCTCTTGGCAAGGGCCCGTGTGGAGGGTGGAGGGCTCGCTTAGACCTACCCCCTGTTGGGGTAGAGGATGGGAGCCAGAGGAGTTCGGTTTCCCGCCCGTTTCCTGCGGGGCCGCCTAGGCGTCCTCGTTGAAGGAAAGCCCCGGCCCCAGGTTGGCGGGGGTGGGGCCGGGGCTAGTCTTCCAGGCTGTAATCGTGGCTGATGTGGGGGCTATTCTCCCGCAAAACCCGTTGGAGTTCCTTGGAAAAGCCCTCCTCGGCCTCCGCCTGCACCTCGAGGACCACCCTCACCCGCACCCCGGGCTCCCCCGCCAGGTGGCGGACGATCTCTTCGGCCACAAGGCTTGCGTCCCTTACCAGGTCGGCGGGGTGCACCTCCTTTTTCAGGTAATAGCGGCGGGGCCTGGGCTCGGCGGAGATGGACGGGGCGGGGCTGGGGGCTGGGCCAACGTCTTTGTGGGGATCTATCACCGTCGGCGGAGGGCCTGAGGTTCCTCCGTCCCGCCCCTTCTCTTGCCCCAGCAAGGCTTCGGCCCGCTCTCGCTCCAGGAGATACCCGGAGAGGTTAGGCGTGACGGGTTCCCGAAGGAACACCCTGGCCCTCTCCCCTTTCCGGTCGGCGTAGCCGAAAAGCCCTTCCTGAACGCCCTCCCTAACCGCACGGAGGAGGACCTCCTCGTCCTTGAGCTTGGGCAGGTAGGGGTAAGAGGCGAAGGCCTCCCAGAGCCAGCTTAGGGAGAGCTCCCCGTCCTTGGCGGCGAAGAAGCCGTGCTTGGTCAAGGTTTCTTCCAAGAAGTTAGGGTGCCACTCCGTGTAGACCAGGCCTTCGTTCTTCGCCTTGGCCGCCGCCCGCTCCAGGGGTTTGCCGCTACCCAGGAGGCGGATGGCGCTCAGCTCCAGGTGGGGGGCCTTGGGATCGGGTTGGTGGAAGGCCAGGAGGTGGCGGTAGGCCTCTTCTAGGCGCAGGTCAAGCGTTTCGCTCGCCTCCTTCACCCGGGCTTCCACCTGGCGCACGTCCGCCTGGCCCAGGTTAAGCCGCTCCTTGTCCTCCAGGATGGACTTCCAGGCCAGGTAACGGCGGCTCGCTTCTATTAGGTCGGGTACCAGGGTGGCCTCGGCGGCGAGGAAAAGGAGGGTGTTCCGGTAAAGCCTCGGGGCCTGGCCCCGGCGCTCCAGAATTTCCCGGGCGAGCCGCTCCGCTTCGGAGTTCTCCTTGGCGTAGGGAGCGGTGGGGGGCAGGACTACCAGACGCAAGGCGGGTTCGTCGGGCATGTCCCCGCTTCCCGAGGGGGCGGCGTGGACCGCTTGGAAGAGGGCGGGGCGGGCCCTGGCCCAGGCCTGGAGGCGGGAGAGGATTTCCGCCATGGCCTCGTGCTCGTCCAGGGAGGCCATCCGGTCCTGGGCCAGGCGGTTCAGGCTAGGACGGGTTTCAAACCAGTAGCGGTCCCCCTCGGCGTGGAAGTAGGTGAGGCGGTCGGAAAGGGCCTTTAGGGCGTCGGTGAAGAGGGAGGGGCTTTCCCCGGGCTGGGCCACCCCCAGCTTCACCCGCACCCCCTGCACGCCCTTGGGGCGGTGGGCCTGGCCCGGGCTTGCAGCGGCGGGGGCGGTGGCGAGGAAGACCGCACGGGCCACCCTGCGGGCGGCGTGGTGGCGGGCCAGGGCGGGGCGCTCCCGCTCCAGGATGAGGGCCTTGGCGTTGGGGCCGTCTATGTCGGCGTCCACCACCTGGTCAAAGCCCTCCTGGTAGCGGGAGAGGTGGCGGACGAGCTCATACCGAGGTCCTCCGGCGTCTAGGGGTAGGCTCCCTGGGAGAATGAGAAGGGAAGGGTCGCCCCGGGTCCAGAGGGTGTGGACCACGAAGGCCATAAGGCGGAGGACCCCCCGGGTGCGCTGGAAGCCCTCGAGGGTGGACCAGTCCTCGTAGAGCCGGTCAAAGAGTTCGGGGTGGATGGGATAGGCCGCCTTCATGCGGCGCTCGTAATCGGGCTCCAGGACCTCGCTGGGGAACTCGCCCTTGTTTTCCCGGTAGTAGCGCATAAACTCCCGCACCACGGCGTCCCGCTGGCGGTACCCTTCTTCCGAAAGGGGAAGAAAGAGGCGGCGGCGGACGATCTCGTAGGCTTCGTCCTGGGTGGCGGGTTGCCACACGGACTCCAGCCTCCCCACCACGTTTTGCAGGCGGATGAGGGCCTCCCGCCCGCCGCTTCCCCCCACCTCCATATCGGAAGCGGGCAAGGAGGCCACCACCAGGGTACGGGAGCTCCGCTTGGCCGCCTCGGTAAGGGCCTGGGCGAAGGTGAGGTTTTGGTCAAAGGTGCCGGCGGGCAGGTCCGTTTCCCCGTAGAGGTTGCGAAGAAAGGCTACCCACTCGTCAATGAGGATGAGGGCGGGGCTGAAGCGGTCAAAGAGCGCCTTGAGCACGTCCGAGCCCGGGGCCACCCCCTTCTGGTCTTCCTCCTCCACCATGCGGTAGCCCTCCACGCCCCCAAGCTGGTAGGCGATTTCCCCCCAGAGGGTGCGCACGGTGATGCCTTCGGGCTTGAGGTGGGTGCGGGCGGGGCTGAAGGCGGTGCCCACGAAGACGGCGCGGCGGGCCACGGGCACCTGGGTTATGCCCGCCTGGGCCAAGAGGTCTTCCAGCCCCGGCACCTCCTTGGGGTCCACCCGGCCGCCGAAGAGGTGGTAAAGGGCCAGCATGGAGTGGGTCTTGCCGCCCCCGAAGGCGGTCTGGAGCTCCACCACGGGGTCGCCCCCTTCGCCGGAGAGGCGCCTAAGGGCGCTTTGGAGGAGGCGGGAAAGCCCTTGGGTCAGGTAGGTGCGGCGGAAGAACTCCTCCGGGTCGCCGTACTCGGGGCCAGCCTCCCCCTTGTGAACCTGGGCCAGGTCGGCGGCGAACTCCGCCTCGCTGTAGCGGCCCGAGGCCACGTCGGGGTGGGGCGTGACCACCTCCCGCCAAGGGGGAAGGCCTCTAGGGGCCAAAACCTGGGTGGGTTCGCTTACCCGGCGCTCGGCCTCGCGCCTTGCGTCCTCTTCGTAGCGCCGCCTGAGGAGCTCGCGGGCCATGCGCCCGGTTTCCCGGGCTTCCTCGGCGGCGATCATCTCCAGGAGGCGGGTGATGCTATCCAGGGCCCGGTGGGCGTCCTCGAGGCTGAAGGCGTTCTGGTGGCCCCAGCGGTTGCGTACCTCTATGAGCTCCTTGACCAGCGTCCGGCCCCAGCGGCCGAGCTTCTCGTCAAAGACCTCGGCCCAGCGGTAGTCCATGAGCTTGAGGAGGGCCTGGGTGTCCGGGTCTTGGAGGGAGTAGCGGTCCCCCCTCAGGACCTCCGCCATCTCCTTGGCCCAGTCCTCCTTGTAGACCCTGCGGTACTCCTGTTCCACGAAGGGCTTAAGGGCCTCCTTCAGGAGGTCCAGCCCACGCCCCACGATTTCGCGGTTGCTGAGCGCCATAGTAAAAGCATATCGGCCAGGAGGAAGCGCCCCTGGCCAAACGCACCTCGCGTTAAAGCTTTAGCACGGGAAGCACCAAACGTGGGAGCCCCATCTGGCTGGTTAGAAAGTCCACGTAAAGGCGGAGGTAGGGCCAGAGGTTTAGGGGCAGGTTTCGTTGGCTGAAGGTTTGGAAAAAAGCCCCTTCGGGGAAGTGGGCGCTTTGGTAGGTGGCGGCTACGCGGAGCTTCAGAAAACCAAAACTGCCAAGGGCGTCCTTGATGTCAAGGTGGAGTTCCAGACCGGCTTTAAATCCGCCCTCTATTTTGTCGGGTCCAAACGCCTTTAGAGGGGTGAGCACGGGCTCCAGGGGCTTCCCCTTCTGAGGAGGGCGCTCCAACTTGGCTTGGACCTCCACAAGCTCCACGGACAGGATTTCCAAGCCCTCAATAAAGCGGCCGTAGGCCTTAGGGTCCACCTCCGTTTCGGATGGGGTGCCCTTGGGCTGGAGGAGGCCCGCCCTGCGCAGGGTGTTGTAAACCCGTTGGTACGACAGCCCGAGCTCCTTAGCTATTTCTGAAACGCTTTTTCCCTTCCTGTAAAGCTCGCGGATGGTTTCCGATTTGCTAGCCATGGTTTAGGCGGCGAAGGAGGAAGCCTCTTTCGGAGGGGGATACAGGGAGTCCACACTCACATGGGCCCAACTTGCGGCGCCCGTTTCCAGGGGCTCATCTGGGGAGAGGCTGTAGCGGGCAAGCACCTCGCCGCTTTCGTCAGCGAACTCAAGCCGCAAGGAAAGGCCCAAAGCCTGGGCGTACCGGGCCAGGGTTTCCAGGGTAAGGGAAAGCCCCGCAGCGGTTTCCAGCTGGCTAATGCGGCTACGGGAAACCCCAAGGCGCTGGGCTACTTCCTCCTGGGTGAACCCCCGGTGGTCCCGCAGGTAGGTAAGAAGCTCCCGCAGCTCCTCCTCCAAAACCTCCCGATAGAGCCGCCGCTCCTCGGGGTCCTGCATGACCTCCTTGAAGTATTCTGCAAAATTAGTGCCCCTAGGCATACTCAGTTCACCTCTTCCCTGTGAGCCCGGACGACAAGGTCCAAAAGGCGCTTGTCGGGTTGGTCCTCCTTCTTGAGCTCTCCAGCCACGACCAAAAAGGTGGAACCCAGACGAAGAAAGTAAATGCGCATGGCGCCTTCCTGGGTGAGTTTGCGAAGCTCGTGAATCAGCACGCCCTTGCGGCGGAAGGATTTGACCTTGGGTGGCCGCATTTCGTCGGTACCAAGCTCTTGAAGTTCCCTAAGAAGGCGCATGGCCAACTGGTGGAGGTGGGGGCGAAAGCGCTTCAGTTCCTCAAGCCACTCGCGAAAAGGTTCGCGCCCTTTGGGGTCTTGGTAGAAGACCACCTGGTATCGCCCCACCTCACGCCCCCATGTTATTACCCCCAAGATAGTTAGTCAAGGCTAACCTCCGTGCCATCCTCGGCTGCTCTAGCCAAAAAGCCTTTCCTGGACCCCCTTACGCTTTGCGGCCTCCAGTGCCAAGTGCCCATAGCTTCCCGCCAGCAGGTTGAAGTTCAGGGCGTCTTCCGCTCGGCCTTCGCGCTCGGCGATCTGGTAAAGCCGGTAGGCGAGGGCCCTCGCCCCCTCTTGCAGGTTCCCAGCGAGCCTGGCGAGGAGAGCCGCGGCGGCGCTTTCCCCAGGCCCGGCCAGAAGGCGGATGAGGTGGTGGGCCGCTTCCCAGACGGAGGGGCGCTTATCGGCGCTGGGGTCCCAGTCCTCGGGGTATTCCTCGGGGCGGAGGAGCCGCACCTTGCCGCCCTTGGCATGGAGGATACCCCCCTCCACCAGGCCCGCCACGGCCACGTTCTTGGCCTTGGCTAGGGTTTCGGCGTCCCCATAGGGGCCTTCCTCGTAGCCGTACTGCTCGTACCAGGCAATGGCGAAGCGGGTGTCGGGGTCAAACTCCGCCTCCTCCTCGGCCAGGAACTCGTCCAGGACCTGATTGATGAGAGCCAGGGCTTCCCGCACGGAAAGGGGGCGACCATCCGGCTCCAAGACGGCGGCGTAGCGGCTGAAGACGGCCATGCCGGGCCCGATGGCGCTTTGGGCCAGGTCCACAGGGGGGATGCTCCCTTGGGTGAGTGCCCTTAGGGCCTCGGGGAGCTCTTGACGCAAGGCCCGGAGGAAGTCCTGCCGGGTCGCCCTGGGGGCCCCTTGCGGGCGCGGGCGGCAGACCAGGACGATGGAGGAGGCGAGGGCGTTTGCTCCCTGGCCCCGGGGGCGGTTGGCGAGCTCCGTGCGCATGGGCCAGGTGGCGGTTATCTGGAAGCCCTCGTCCACCAGGCCCTGCAAGAAGGTTTCCCATCCGGTGGAGGCCACCTGGGGGGTTCCCTCCTCTTCTTGCCCCTCTTCGTCCACCTCCTGTTGCTTGAAGGCGTAGTAGAGGCTTAGGGGGTAGTCCGGGTGGGCCTTGGCGCGCAGGTGGCGGAAGACCTGGCGCATGCCCTCTTCAAAGCGGCGCTTGGCGGCCTCCTTGCCCCCGTGCCGGTAGGGGTCGGCGATGAGCTCCTCCTCCTTGGGCACGAGAAGGGTACGGAAAAGCTCGGGGTAGGTGTCTTTCAAGGTTCTCCGGAGCCAGACATAGAAGAAGTCCGAGAGGGCGGCGTAGCTGATGTTGTCGTAGTAAGGGGGGTCGGTGGAGATGAGGGGCGGGGAGGGCACCCCGTTCACCGATTCCGTGGCGTTCACCTGGCGGGCCTGGCCAGGGGGGTGGGCGGGAAGGGCCTCTAGGGCGCGGGCTACCCAGTCCACCATGCCTTCCCAAGCGCCCGTGGCTTCTCCGAAGGGGTTGGCCTCGGCGAAGTCCCAGGTCATGGGGAGGGCTTGGCGGGCAAATACGCTTCGCACGTTATCCCGACTAGCATCCCAGGTGGCAAGGGTGCTGTGACGATTGGTCATGTGGTTCAGTGCCAGGGCTAGATACACACCGACCGCCTCCGCATACGCCCTAGCCTCCCGCCCTCCTTGGGCCAGGGGTACGCCGTCATCGGGAAAGCCCGCCTTTAGGGCGTCCTGGTAGGCTCTCTCCCTAGCCTCGGCCACCAGGTCGGCGAAGGTGGTGAGGGCCTCGAGCTGGCGGGGGGTGAACAGGTCGGCATGGGTAGTCAGGCCGTATTGGGTGCACCAGATGTTGCGGGGGTCGTGGGCAAGCTGTGTATCAGGTTTCCATACAGGCTTTGCCTTGTGAGCTACCCTTTCGTGCTCGGGCTCCGGGGCATGGTAGCTCCGGCCCCCCTGCCCCTCGGCCACAATGGCCATGAGCCGGGCCCCAAGGCGCCCCGCTTTCCCCTCCTGGCGCACGTGCTCCAGGGGGATGGCGCTCCCGCAGACCAGGCAGATCCCGCCCCGGCGGTTGATGGTGCCCTCCACGGGGGGTTTCCCCTTATGCTCCACCCGGAAGGAAACCCTTCCCCCCGCCACCTTGGGGACCACGAAGGCTTCCTTGCCCTTCTTCTTGGAAAGCCAGAAGGAGCGAACCAAGGGAGCCTCCGCCCGGCACCCGGGGTTGGGGCAGGTCACGGTCCGGGCCCAAATCCAGGCGATGACGGTCTTCCCGTCCACCTCGGGGTAGAGGTGCCCTATGCGCTCCCTGGCCCTTTCCCGCATCCAGGCCCCGTAGTGGCGCACGTCCCAGGCAAGGCCCTGGGCCCCATGGAAGCGGTCGCTTGCGTTGGCCTTCGCCCGGTATTCGGGGTTCACGGGCGGCAGGCCGGCAAAGCGGGCGGGGATTTCCAGAAGGGCCTTGTTGAGGAGGACGGCCACGGGGTTCAGGTCCCCGGCGTGGGCGGAAAGGCCCAGGCGCTGGGCCTCTAGGGGTATGGTGCCGCCCCCGGCGAAAGGGTCCAGCACGGGCGGGGCTTGGCGAAGGAGGGCCTCTATGGCGGGGCGGTCCTCCTTGGAGGCGGGAGGGGCTTGGCCTAGGCTTCGGGCCAGGCTCTTGGCGATTTCGTACTGGGCCTCGGCGATAACGCCCTGGCCCGGGTTCAGGGCCTCTTGGGGATTTTTGACGTTATCCCAGTTTACCAGACGCTCCAGGAGCTCAAAGAGCCTTTCCCGCTCCTGCTGGGCCTCCTCGGGGGGAAGGTGGACCCCGGGGTCGTCCACCAGGCTGGCGAAGAGGACGGCTCGGGCGGCGGCCAGGGGCCGCCTGGCCCACCACAGGTGCAGGGTGGAGGGGTGGCCATGGCGGATGGACTTTTCCCGGCTCGCCTCCCGGTTGATGGCCTCGAGGGGTAGGGCGACCTCAATGAGCTTCTTCGGCATGGCTGGGCTCCTCCAGGGTTTGCAGGATTTCCCGGGCGCCGTAAAGGCGGTTGCGCCGGGCCTGGCTTAGGGGCGTGAGTATACCGTCTTCCACAAGCCTCCCTATTAGGCGCATGGCCCAGGCGTGGGTTACCTCTAAACGTTCCCGCACGATGGACGCCGTAAGTACGGGCTGCTCAAAGAGAAGGTCAATCAGGGCTAAGAGGTGCGCGCTCCCGCCCTTGTCCTGATAGATTTGCCGCCAGTTTTGACGGAGGGCTATGAGTCGCTGGGCCTTTTGGGTGGCGTCCTTCGCCTCGGTTTTTACACCTTTGAGGAAGAAGACAATCCATGACATCCAGTCTCCTGTCTGGCTAACGCGCAGAAGGAGATCGTAATACTGGCTCCTATGACGCTCAAAATAGGCGGAGAGGTACAAGGCCGGCTCGGGCAAAAGGTTCCGCTCCAAGAGCATCAGGGTAATCAGGAGGCGACCAATGCGGCCGTTGCCGTCCAGGAAAGGGTGTATAGCCTCAAACTGGTAGTGTACCAGGGCTATCTCCACCAGGGGGGGTAGCCCATGGTCGCTGTGCCAGAAACGCTCCAAGGCGTCTAGGGCTTCCAGCATGGGGCCTGGAGGCGGGGGCACGTAGCGGGCCTCAGCCAGGGTGCACCCCGGGGGGCCAATCCAGTTCTGCGTTCGCCGGAACTCGCCCGGGGCCCGGCTTTGGCCCCGTACCCCTTGCAGGAGAACAGCGTGCA
>NZ_JAKEDV010000008.1 GCF_021462505.1 Thermus brockianus | reverse complement strand
TTTGTATAACAAGCTCGGAGCCTGCTATACGGGCGTATCATTTCGCCACCTCCACCACCCGCACCGCCCGATCCAGGACCTGCTTGAGGTCGTAGGAGACGCTGGTGGCGGCGAAGTCGGGCTCACCCATGAAGGGAGGGACGTAGTGGATGCGCAAGGCCCTCTGCCCATCCGTTTCCACCACCACCAGGTACCAGTTTTCCCGCTTGTTGAGGGCGGTGAGGATCTGGGTGCGGGAGAGGGTGACCACCTCCGAGCCGGGAACTTTGGCCCCTACCTACTGGGGGCGTGGTCCACGGGTTGCGCTGAGAACACCCGATGCCCCTCTCGGGCCTCACCCATCTCCCCGCCAAAGGTCAGGCCTGGCCCTGCCCCCCACCCGCACCGTGGGCCAACGGGGATCCTCCGTCAGGTTGAGAAGCCCCTCCCCAGTCAGGAGAAAGGTGTCCTCCACCTTGGCCCCAGCAAGGCTCGGGTTCCAGGCCAAGGCCATCCCCTCCTCCAGGGTCAAAGGGTGGCCCGGCACGGCGATGGCCTCCCGGGACCGGTACCCGCCCACGCCCCCTTGGTGGTGCTCCTCCCAGGCCCCAGGAAAGCCCACCCGCTCGTAGGCCGCTTGGAGGGCAGCGAAAACCTCCCCCAGCTTGGCCCCCGGCCGGGAAGCGTCCAAGGCCGCCTCTTCCACCTCCAAAACCTTGCGGTAGCGGGCCTCCACCTCCCCGTCCCCCAGGTTGACCATCCGCGTGAGGTTGGCAACGAGACCTCCCCGCTCGGCGCAAACCACCGCCATGAAGCTCCGCCCCAGGGGCCGGTCCTTAGGCAGGGGGTGGCGGTGCCGAAAAAGCCGCTCCTCCCCCGCCACCAGGAGGAGTTGCGGGCGGATTCCTCGTCCCCAGAGGGCCTCGGCTAAGGCCCCCGCTAGCTCCCGCTCTCTCCAAGTGGGCTTTGCCCCCCGGACCACCTCCCCCACCGCCTCCGCCGCCTCCTTTCCCAGGCGGTGAAAGGCCTCCTGCGCCTTCTTGGAGAGGGTGAGCCGGAGGAACGTGAGGTCGTGCTCGAGGTCGTTCGGGCTACCCGGGGGCGGGAAGGCGTACCACGGGTGCACTCGCACGGGAAGCCCGGGGACCTCCTCCTCCGCCATCCGGGGGTGTTCTATGCGGCTCGTGTGAAGGAGAAGCTCTTCCCCGATTTCCAAGTACGCCACCCCCTCCCCGAACCCCAGGGTGTTGCTACCCCCGGTGAGCCAGGCGAAGTTCTCAGGGCGGGCGACGTAGAAGCGGGAGAACCCCTGGGTTCGCATCCAAAGCCGGAGCCTATTTAGATTTTCGCCAAGCACTTAGGACCTCCGATAACGTTCCAGAAGCATGGACACCCAGGCCTCGTATTCTGGAAGAAGCTGGCGAACGCCTGGATCTACCTCGGTTACCGCTACCTCCGGCAACCGGGTTGCCTGAAGGGCGGCCTCGAGGTCCGGGTACACCCCTCCCCCTACCATAGCCAGGATGGCCGCTCCCCGGGCAGCTCCTTCCTCGCCCACAACCTGGTAAAGGGGAACCTGTAGA
The DNA here is from genome assembly GCF_021462505.1 of Thermus brockianus. Classification (GTDB taxonomy): domain Bacteria; phylum Deinococcota; class Deinococci; order Deinococcales; family Thermaceae; genus Thermus; species Thermus hydrothermalis. Next base: position 111,565 of record NZ_JAKEDV010000008.1, on the reverse strand, counting down.
GCTCCTCCCAAGAGGCTTAGCCAAAGGCTAGAGGCCGAACCTCCGCCGGTGACCAGAAACGCTTCGGCTTGCGACAAGGAACGCATTACCTCATAAACAACCCCTAAGCTTAGGGCCACCCCTTCCAGGACCGCCCGCACCAAATGGCCGCGTTCATGCACCAAGGAAAGACCCAAGAAAGCGCCCCGCAACGCCGGCTCCAAATAGGGGCTCCGCTCTCCCGCCAAGAACGGGAGAAAGTAAAGCCCCTGCGCTCCCAAAGGAACCTTCTCCGCCTCCGCAAGGAGCTCCTTTAGCGAAACCTCGGGGAAAAGTCGGCGAAGCCATTCCAAGCTCCCCGCGGCGCTCAGGGTTACCCCTAGAAGGTGGTAGGCACCGTCAGCGTGGCAAAAAAGGTGGATCCGTCCCTCAGGATCGGGCAAAGGCGCTTCAATGGGAAGGAAGATGACCCCACTCGTGCCCAAGGAAACGCTACCGGTGCCCGGCCGATAGCGGGAAACCCCTAGCCCAATGGCAGCGGCGGCGTTGTCCCCGGCTCCCGCCACCACGGGGGTACCTGTCCTGAGACCAACCGCTCGAGCCCACTCCGGCCGGAGCCCTCCCACCACGCGGTGGCTTTCCCCAAGGTCGGGGAGAAGGGAAACGGCTAGCCCAAGCGCCCTAAGCAGCTCTTCGTCCCAAACCCGTTCCCGGATCGCCATGGCCCCGGTGCCGGAAGCGTCGGAGTATTCCGTGGCCCAGTTCCCGGTAAGGAGGAAACCCAGGTAGTCTTTGGGCAATAACACCTTATAGACCCGCCGAAACAAGTCGGGACGCTTACGCTTAAGCCAAACAATCTTGGGGAGTTGGAAACCGGTGATAGCCGGATTGCCCGTGCGCCGGATCAGCTCGGGACGAGGGATCACCTCCTCTATCCACTTGGCCTCCTCCGCCGTGCGCTGGTCATTCCAAAGAGGAGCCGGAAGTATTGGCTCCCCCTCCCGGTCAAGGAACACGGCCCCATGCATCTGCCCAGAAAGACCGATAGCCACCACCTCTACTTGGGGGAGCCTGGACGTGAGGGCCTCGAGGACCTCCCTCAAGGCCTTCGCCCAATCGCGGGGATCCTGCTCGGTCCAACCCGGTTGGGGAACATGCAGGGGATAGCTGGCCCGGGCATCGGCCAGCTTTTGGCCCCTCTCGTCCAGAATCACCCCCTTCAGCCCGCTGGTACCCAAGTCCAGCCCCACAACCGCCTTCATCCGCGTACCCCGAGAAGGTGTTCCACCGCAAGTTGGTCCAACCGCTCCAACGCGTATCCCCTTCGCCGCACCCCTTCCAAGGGAATATCCGCACGCTTCAAGGCCTCCGCCTTTTCCCGGCTATAGGAGCCAAGAAGGGCCAAGGCTTCCTTGTCCGCCCGGTAATACTCCGCAAGCAAGGCTTGAACCTCGGGGTCCTGCCGGAAGGCCTGGGCCTTCTCCTTTAGGATCAAATACGTACGCATGCATCCCCGGGCAAATTCCCAAACCCCTTCTTCATCCTCTGTCCTCAGGGCATGGGCGTCAAAATGGCGGGGACCCTGGTAGCCGGAGTGCTCCAGGAGGTCTACCAAGAAGAAGGCAGCTTTCAGGTTTTCTGCGCCGAAGCGGAGGTCCTGGTCAAACCGGCTCATCCTCTGATCGTTAAGGTCTATATGGAAAAGCTTACCCACCTCCAGGACCTGAGCCACTGCGTGGACGAAGTTTAGCCCTGCCATGGTTTCGTGCGCAAACTCGGGGTTGAGGCCAAAGCGGTCAGGGTCCTCGAGGGTGTAGATAAAGGCCAGAAGGCTTCCCACCGTGGCGAAATAGATGTCGCCCCTAGGTTCGTTGGGCTTTGGTTCCAAAGCGAAGCGGTACCCATAACCTTGGTCCTTGGCGTAAGCAGCCATGTAGTTGAGCGCCTCCCGCATCCACTCCCACACATGACGGCTTTTGCCCGTAGCTTCTACCTCCGCTCCCTCCCTCCCGGGCCAAACCACGTAGATCTCCGCTCCTAACTCCGCGCCTAAGTCCATCGTTTCCAAGCTCTTGCGAAGCGCATAGGCCCGGACCCATGGGTCTGGGCTCGTAAAGGCACCGTCCTTGAAGGCAGGGTCGGAAAAGAGGTTTGCGGTAACCATGGGGACCCGGAGACCGGTTTCCTCAAGGGCTTTCCTAAACCGACGAAGGATTTGGTCCCGCTCCCGAGGCGGCGTATCCCTGGGGACGAGGTCCTCGTCGTGCAGGTTCACCCCATAAGCCCCAAGCTCCGCCAACTTCTGCACGACGTAAACTGGATCAAGCTTTTCCCGAACCGCATCCCCAAAGGGATCCCGGCCCACATTACCCACCGTCCAAAGTCCAAATGTGAACTTGTGCTCCGGTTTAGGCTCGTACATCTAAACCACCTCCACAAAAGCCATTTGATCTATGAACTGGGCAGCAGCCAAAGCGCCTGCCCCCAGAAGAGCGGCTTCCCGCCCAAAAGGGGAAAGAACAACTTGCTCAGGAGAGTGAACCCGCAAGGCGTATTTAGGGAGCCTTTGACGAACCTCGCGAAGAAGCTCCTCCCCTGTGGCCCCCACCAAAGGTCCTCCTAGCACGATGAGGTTCGGATCTAGCGTGCTCAACACGATGGCGCAAAGGTGCGCCAGCTTGTCCCCTATCTCCGCCAGAAGTTCCTTGGAGGCGTTCGCGTTCCACCGGCGAAAGCTCAAATAGACTTCGGCGCATCCTTGTTTGCCACAACCACAGGAAGGCCCATCGGGGTTCAGGGGAATATGGCCCACCTCACCTGCGTGAAAACGGGCCCCGTGGTAAACCTTCCGGTCTACCACGACGCCGCCTCCCACGCCTACGCCCAGGTTCAGGTACACGCAGTGGCCTACCTCCCACCCCCCCAAGGCATAAAGGCCGTACGCTGCGGCATTCGCCTCGTTTTCCACTATGAGAGGAACTTCTGCAAGCCCCAAGCTTGCCAGAGCCTTCTGTGCCATCTCCCCCAAGGCCAGGTCTTGCCAGCCCAGGTTGGGTGCTAGGGTCAAGTGACCTTCTTCGGGTTCCACAAGGCCCGGCACAGCGACGCCTACGCCGAGAACCCGCCTGCCCGAAAGCAAGGGGTACGTGGTTGCCGCCAAAAGGGCTAGCGCCTCTTGAGGGTCCCTCGGCGCCGGGGGCAGGACCGTCTTTACCCGCACGTCCCCCGCTAGGCTCATAAGGGCCACCGCCATCCGGTCCACATCTATTTCCCAGGCAAGGACCACGTTCCTTTCGCCCTCTACCTCGAGGGCGATGGAAGGCCGGCCCTGGCCCTGGGGAGGGAGGGGCCGTTCCAAGAGGAGGCCCTCTTCTAGAAGCTCGGCCACGGCCTCCGTAACGGCTGAGGGAGAGAGCTCTAGGTGTCTGGCTAGGTCGCTCCGAGAAAGCCCGGGTTGCTTACGCAACAGGTCCAGAATCCTAGCCTTGTGCCAACGACGAAGCTGCCGGGTACCGCCTTTGGGGATTTCGGAAGCGTTAGGCATACTGGTCCGCATTTTCCCAAATCCCTGCCTACCTCTTGGGCTCTCCAGCCAAAATCATCCCCAACACCTCCTCCTGGGTGCTCTCGCAGGCCCGCACCGTTCCCACCACCCTGCCTCCCTTCATCACCGTAATCCGGTCGCTTAGGTCAAAGACGTCGTGGAGATCGTGACTAATGAGGACAATACCCAGACCCTCCTCGCGGAGAGCGCGGATGAGCGCTTTGACCCGAGCCGTTTCCCCCGGGCCAAGGGCGGCGGTGGGCTCATCCATGATCAGGACCTTTGCCCGGAAGAGTAGGGCCCGGGCAATGGCCACCGCTTGGCGCTGGCCCCCCGAGAGGCGGTGCACCGGGACCCTGAGGGAAGGTAGCCTCGCTCCTACCCGCTCCAATACCCTTCTCGCCTCCGTCTCCATGAATTCCTCATCCAGAGAAAGATGCCGAACGCGTTCCCGACCCAAAAAAACGTTGGCTACTGCATCCAAATTATCAGCCAAGGCCAGGTTCTGATGAATGGTTTCAATGCCAAAACGCTGCGCATCTCTTGGGGAGGTAAAGCGCACCTCCTCGAGCCCGCCCCCAGTCCGCAGGAGGATCCTCCCTTCCTGTGGGGTGTAAACCCCCGCTAAGACCCGGATGAAGGTGGTCTTTCCCGCCCCATTGTGCCCCACCAAGCTATGAACCTCGCCCTCGTGGAGATCAAAGGATACCCTGTCCAAAGCTTGCAGCCCACCAAAACGTAGGGATACGTTTTCCGCGCGCAACAGCGGTAGGCTCATGTCCGCCTCCGGTGAAACCTAGCGTTCCACACGGCAGCCACCACCAAGACCACACCTAGGATTAGGTTCTGCCACTCTGTAGGGACGCCCATTAACACCAAACCGTTTTGCAGACTAGACATGATCAAGGCCCCCAGCGCCGCCCCAAGAATGGTTCCGCTTCCCCCAGCCAACGAAGTACCTCCCACCACAGCAGCAGCTATCACGTACAGCTCCAGCAGCGTGCCCATGCCCGTGGGCACAAAGGCAAGTCGTGCCGCTTGCACTGCCCCAGCCAGGGCGGCGAGGAAGCCCATTAGACCAAACACCAGAACTTGGACACGGCGAACAGGAATGCCCGCTAACAGGGCCGCCTCAGGATTGCCGCCGATAGCGTACACATACCTGCCAAAACGCGTGCGCTGGGATACCCAATGGAGAAGCACGAGGACACCAAGGGCAATGAGTACGGGCACAGGGATCCCCCGGCCTTGGCCCGTAACAGGGTGAGGAAAACTGTTCATGACCCAGAGAAAGCTCCCAAAAACCAAACCCAGGAAGAGGGTTACAGCGAGGTCCACCCAAAGGGGGCGCACGGAAAGACCATGGCGTTGCCGAAGCCACCGGCCACGCCATACAGCCCAGAGGGTGTAGGCCAAGGCCAGAAGGGTAACCACCGTAGACCAAAAAGGCCCGATCGAACCTTGGAGTCCCCCGCCCAGAATCAGAAACTCGTCCTGAAGAGGGCCTACGGTCCGACCTTCGGCAATCAAGTAGGCAGCATTACGGAAAACAAGGAGCCCAGCCATGGTAACGATAAAGGAAGGAGCCCCAAGATAGGCGATCAGATACCCTTGTAAAAGGCCCGCCCCAGCCCCCAGGAGCAGGCCCACCAAAAGGGCTAGGGGCCAGGGCCATCCTTGGCCAATGGGCGGGACCGCTTGCAAAAGAGCCATGGCCATCCCGGTGAAACCCAAAAGCGATCCCACGCTAAGGTCAATCTGCCGGGCCACAATGACCAGGACCATTCCCCCTACCAAGATGGCTACCACGGCGGTTTGTACGGAAAGGTTCCAAAGGTTTTGGGGGGATAGAAACTTGCCCGGTTGGCCCAAGGTCATTAGATGAAAGACAATCCAGAGAAGTCCTAGAACGAAAAGAAGGAAGGCATTTTGCGAGTATGTGCCCATGTCGGCACGGGGACTTTTCCCTACCTTATCTGAAGGGTACATGGCGTTCATGGCTCCTCCAAAAGGGGCTCAGGGGACTTCCCCTGAGCCCCCTTAGGCCTAGCGGCAAACTGCGGGCGCCTGCGGCCCGCTTACACCCTGGCAAAGCGCTTCTTTCGTGATCCAACCGGCCTCGAGGACGATATGCAAGTTGTCGCGTGTAATAGGAATAGGCCGCAACAGCACTGCGTTCACCACGGTACCTCTAGGATCCCCCGGAACGCGGAACCTCTGAGCACCCGGGATTTGGTCCGGACGAGTCCCCCGAGCTAGGAGCACTGCGATCTCTGCAGCCCGACGTCCAAGCTCTCGGGCATCCTTCCAGACGCTTACGGTCTGCAATCCTCGAGCCACCCGGTTCAAAGCAGGCCAATCGCCGTCCTGGCCGGAAACGGGTACACGCCCGGCCAACCCCACCGAAGCCAGGGCCGCAATCACACCCCCTGCGGTACCGTCATTGGAGGCTACCACTGCATCCACTTGATTTCGGTTGGCTGCCAGAATCTGTTCCATGTTGCGCTGGGCAACTTCCGGACGCCAACCCTCCGTATACTGTTTGCCCACTACGCGAATCTCACCCCGGTCAATGGCAGGTTGTAAGACTTCAAGATGTCCTTGGTGCAACAGATCTGCATTAGGATCCGTGGGCGCACCTAGGATGAAGACATAGTTCCCTCGAGGCCGCACCTGGTACACAGCACGGGCTTGTTGCCTCCCCACCTCCACGTTGTCAAACGAAATATAGAAGGCGTATGGATCGGCAATTAGGCGGTCATAAGCCACCACGGGGATGCCAGCTGCGCGAGCCTTTTGGACCGCAGGAAGAATAGCGTCCTTGTCCCAAGCGAGGATGATGAGGGCGTTTACCCCTCGGGAAATAAGGCTGTCCACATCGTTAAGCTGCTTTTCTGCAGAACTTTGCGCATCGGTGCTCACATACTGAGCGCCCATGCGAGCCAGCTGCTCCTTGATGGCCGCTTCATCCCGCCGCCAACGCTCCTCCTGGAAGTTGGCCCAACTTACACCTACTACCAAGGGGCGTTGTTGGGCCCAAACCCCACCTGCAAACACCAGCAGCACCAGAACACCAAGCCACCCATTCCGCATACGCAACCTCCTACCGAGCCGGGAAGGGGTTGACCAGGAGTTTGAGAAGCCTTTCTTTTTTTCCCGACTCAAAGTAAATGTATCGCGGAACATCCCAAATGTCAACCCCCCCGGCCTCTGAGCTCTCATCACTTTCCCCGCCCCCGTGCCAGTTGCCGGGAAAGACCCCCAAGCACCCGCACCACCACGCCCTGCAGGGAAGGAGGACCCTCCGCCAGAAGGAGGCAAGCCAGGCGGAAAAGGCTATGCCCCTCAGATCGCACCACCCCCTGCCCCTTTAGGTCCCGAGAGGAAGCGTTCCCCCTTCTCCATCTCCCCCTCCCGGTGGCCCCGTAGCCCCAGGAGGAAACCCATGCTCGTTCCTCCTGCCTATCCGGGAGACCCGGTCAAAGCCCCGGTCGGGGAGGAAGAGGGGGACATACCCTAGGGCCTGGACCTGGCGGCCCAAGCGGAGGAGGAAGGCTTCCTCCACCCGGCTCTGGCTGGGGAAGGGGGAGAGGGGATGGAGGGCGAAGGCCACCCCCAGGGCCCTCCCTCCCTTGGGGAGGGCGGCCACCAGGACCTGATGCTTCCCATCCTCCCCTGGGGTCCAGTCCACGAGGATGGGAAGCAGGCTTCCTTAGGCGAGGCGGGGGGCGAGGAGGAGGAGGTGGGCCGTGAGGGTCCAGGGGTTTTGCCGGGTGGGGTGGTGGAGGAAGCGCCAGAGGCGGTTGAGGCGGCTTTGGGCGAGGGTGGGCAGGGGGGTTCTGCGGGCGAGGTTGGAGAGGGTCGGGTCAAGGGGAGCGGAGAGGAAGAGGGCCAAGTTGGTGCGCGCGGGTTTTCTGAGGGGATGGAAGACCGTGTGGACCCAGGTGGTGGTAGCCTGGAGGAGGGGGTTGTGGGTTCGCATACCTTACACAACCCCCTCTTTGTTTTCCCTTGTCAAGCCCCTACGGAACAAAGTGATTAGAGCTCAGCCTTGACCCCTCTTGCAAGCGCTTTCAAGCCGTGCTACCCTAGGTTCCAAACCATGACCCGCACGCACCCCACCATCGCCGAGGTGGCCCGCCGCGCCGGGGTTTCGCCTGCCACCGTTTCCCGCGTCCTCAACGGCACCGCCCGGGTGTCCCGGGAAAAGGTTCGGGCGGTGCTCCAGGCCATAGAGGAACTGGGCTACACGCCAAGCCCCCTGGCGCAAAGCTTGGCCAAGGGGCGTTCGTACGCCGTGGGCATCCTCTTGCCCGATTTCGGGAGCCCTTTCTATGGGCCCATCCTCGAGGCCATCACCCTGGAGCTGGAGGCCACCCCCTTCCGCCCCATCGCCGTACCCGGGCACTGGAGCCTGGTGCGGGAGCTGGAAGCCCTGGACTTCCTCCGGGGCCACCGGGTGGAGGCGGTGGTCCTCCTCGGCACCTCCTTGGAGGAGTCCGCCCTCAAGCCCCTAGGCGTCCCCGTCCTGGCCTTCGGCCAGGCCCTCACGGGGCCCCAGACCTGGTCCTTGGTCCTGGACAACCGGGAAGCCGCCTACCGGGCCACCCGGTACCTCCTGGAGAAGGGGCACCGCCACATTGCCCACATCTCCAGCCACCGCGGCGGCGCCGACGTGCGCGAGCGCCTCCAAGGCTACCGCAAGGCCATGCGGGAGGCGGGGCTTGCACCCCGGGTGGTCTACGGCAACCTCCAAGAGGATGGGGGTTACGAGGCGACCAAGGAGCTTTTCGCCCGCTTTCCCGATACCACCGCCGTCTTCGCCGCCAACGATCAGACGGCCATAGGGGCCCGGCTCTACCTCTATGAGCGTGGGATCAAGGTTCCGGAAGACGTTTCCTTGGTGGGTTTTGACGATATTCCCCTGGCCGCCTACCAGATCCCTCCCCTGACCACGGTGCGCCAGCCGGCACGGGAAATAGGCCGCGCCCTGGCCCAAGCTCTGAAAGCCCTGCTGGAAGGGGAAGTGCCCACCCTCTTCCCCATCCCCCTCCAGCTGGTGGAAAGGAGTTCGGTGAAGGAGGTGGGAGCCTGAAGGAAACGCAGGCCCTTCGGCTTTAGGCCTTCGGACCGTCCCAAGGGACGGGTTTGCCTAGAAGGAGGTTTCTATGTGGAAGAAAGCGCTTTCAACACTCTTCTTCGCCCTTTCCCTCGGTCTTGCGCAACGGACCCTCGAGGTCTGGATCATGCCCAACAGCGCCCAACCGGCAGAGGACTTCAAGGCCCTGGTGGCTCCCTTTGAACGGGCCAACAACGTGCAGGTAAAGGTCACGGTCCTGGACTGGGGCGTGGCCTGGACCCGCATCACCGCCGCCGCCACGAGCGGCGTGGGGCCCGACATCACCCAGCTCGGCACCACCTGGGTGGGGGCCATCAGCGCCATGGGAGTGTTGGAGCCCTTGGACGACGTGCTCCAGGCCCTCGGCGGGCAAAACGCCTACCTGCCCGCCGTGTGGAACACCACCCGCTTGGCGGGAAGCACCAGGGCCACCGCCCTGCCCTGGTTCTCCGAGCTCAGGGCCTTCTACTACCGGACGGACGCCCTCCAGGCAGCGGGGGTGAACCCCTCCCAGATGTTCGCCAACTGGCAAAACTTTGAGGCGGGGCTTGCCCGGCTCGCCGCCTCCTCCTTCACCGACCCAGAAACCAAGGGGCGCCTCGCCCCCTTGTGCACCCCGGGCAAGAACTCCTGGGACGTCCTCCACAACGCCGCCCCTTGGATCTGGGGCGCAGGGGGCGATGTGGTGCGCCAGGCGCAGGGAAGGTGGCAAAGCGCCCTGAACACCCCCGAAAGCCTCCAGGGCCTCTACTTCTTCCTCTCCCTGGCGCAAAAGGGCTACGTCCCCGCCGAAAGCCTGGAGAAGAACACGGCGCAGATTGAGGCCGACTTCCAGGCGGGGAAGTGCGCCGTCTTCGCCAGCGGCCCCTGGATGATCCAGCGGGCCCAGGTGCCCGAGGCCAAGGGGGGGTTCGCCGAGCGGGTAGCCGCCAAGAACCTGGGGGTAGCCCCCTACCCCGCAGGCCCCAGGGGGCGGTACACCTTCTTCGGGGGCTCCAACCTGGCCCTTTTCAACTTCTCCAAGAACAAGGATTTGGCCAAGGAGCTCCTGAAGTACCTGGGAAGCCCCGAGGCCCAGGTCACCTACGCCCGCATGAGCGGCATGCTCCCCGCCCTACGCGCCGCCTGGAACGCCCCCGAGGTCCAGGGGAACCCCCTCATGCGGGTCTTCGTCCAGGCGGCCCAGTTCGGCCGCACCTACCCCACCTTGGCAGGCTGGGGCGGGGTGGAGAACCTGGCGGTGCAACACCTGGGCATGGCCTGGGACCTGGTGGCGCAGAAGCGGCTTACCCAGGAAGGCCTGAAGGACCTCATGGACAAGGCCTCCGCCGCCATCAATAGCGCCTTGAGGTAGCAGAAAGGGGGGCGTATGCCCCCCTTCCTTAAACATCATGGGTCTAGCAAAATTCTGGCAACGCCACGGCCTCGCCTACCTCTTCGTGGCTCCCGCCCTCCTGGGCATGGTGCTCGTCCACTACGGCCCCATGCTCCAGGGTATCTACATGGGGTTCCTGGATCTGAAGCTAAGCACCCTAAGGCTCTACCTCAGCGCCCCCTTCGTGGGCCTGGCGAACTACCGGGAAATCCTCTTTGACCCCCAGTCCACCTTCCGCACGGGCTTCCTCTACGCCGTGCGCACCACCCTGCTCTACGCCCTGGTGGTCAACGCCCTCACCCTCTCCCTGGGGCTCCTCTTCGCCCACGTGCTCAACCGACCCCTGCTCCTTAGAGGGCTTTGGCGAACCCTTTTTCTCCTCCCCTGGGTGGTGCCGAGCTACGTGGTGGGACTCCTGTGGGGGTTCATGTGGCTCAAAAACGGGGTGATCAACACCCTCCTCGTGGACGTGCTCCACCTCCTGCCCGAGAAGCCCCACTGGCTCATCGGCCCCCTCACCTTCTTCGCCATCGTCCTCCCCACGGTGTGGCGGAGCTGGCCCTTCGTCATGGTCACGTACCTGGCGGCCCTCCAAACCATCCCTCAGGAGCTCTACGAGGCGGCCAAGGTGGATGGGGCCACGCCTTGGCAACGCTTCCGGCACATCACCTGGCCCCTCCTCCGGCCCGTGACGGCCATCCTGCTCCTCTACGGCCTCCTCGGCACGCTTTACAGCTTCAACATCGTCTACATGATGTTCGGCCACGGGGCCGGCTATCCCGGGGAATGGGGGGACCTCCTCATGACCAACCTCTTCCGGAACACCTTCGGCATGTGGAACTTCGGCCTGGGGGCTGCCGCCAGCACCCTGTACATGCTCTTGACCCTCCTCCTCATCCTCTTCTGGTACCGGGTCTTCCGGGAAGACCTGAAAGCGAGGTGAACGGTGCGCGAGGAACGTTGGCTTGCGTGGGGCGCCTGGGGCGTCCTGGTCCTAGGCCTAGCAGGGCAACTCTTCCCCATCCTCTGGATGGTGAACACCTCCTTGATGACCCAGCTGGAGGCGGCCACGGGGAGCCTCTTCCCCAAGGTGCCCCAGTGGGGCAACTACCTGGAGATCTGGCGGGCCCTGCCCTTTTTCCAGTACCTCAAGAACTCCCTCTTGGTCTGCGGCCTCACCACCCTCTTCGCCTTGGGGGTGGCCACCCTGGCGGGCTACGCCCTGGCGCGGTTCCGTTTCCCTGGAGCCGAGCTCTTCGGGGGAAGCGTGCTCCTCACCCAGGTAATCCCGGGGATCCTCTTCCTCATCCCCATCTACATCATGTACATCGCCTTCCAGAACTGGGCCAGGGAGGCGTGGGGCCTCGAGGTGCGGCTCGTGGGGAGCTACTCGGGCCTGGTCCTCACCTACACCGCTTTCTTTGTGCCCATGAGTATCTGGATTCTCCGGGGCTTCTTCGCCTCCATACCCAAGGAGCTGGAGGAAGCAGCCCTGGTGGATGGGGCCACCCCTTTCCAAGCCTTCCACCGGGTAATCCTGCCCCTGGCCCTGCCGGGCATCGCCGCCACCGCCGTCTACATCTTCCTCACCGCCTGGGACGAGCTCCTCTTCGCCCAAATCCTCACCACCGAGGCCACCGCCACCATTCCCGTGGGCATCCGCAACTTTGTGGGTAACTTCCAAAACCGCTACGACCTGGTGATGGCCGCCGCCACCGTGGCCACGCTGCCCGTTCTCTTCCTCTTCTTCCTGGTGCAGCGCTGGCTCATCCAGGGCCTCACGGCGGGGGCGGTCAAGGGATAGGAGGTATCTTGTGGAAAAGGAAAGCTTTCTCTTTGGAGCGGCCACCAGCGCTTACCAAGTGGAAGGGGCCACGAGGGAGGACGGGCGGGGCCCCTCCATTTGGGATGTCTTTAGCCAACGCCCAGGAGCCATCCGCGACGGGAGCTCAGGCGAACCCGCTTGCGACCATTACCGCCGCTTTCGGGAGGACATAGCCTGGATGCGCTGGCTGGGCCTAAAGGCCTACCGGTTCTCCGTGGCCTGGCCCCGGATCCTCCCCGAGGGCAAGGGGCGCATTAACCCCAAGGGCCTCGCCTTTTACGACCGCCTGGTGGACGCCCTATTGGCGGAGGGGATCACCCCCTTCCTCACCCTCTACCACTGGGACCTCCCCTGGGCCTTGGAGGAGCGGGGCGGGTGGCGGAGCCGGGAGACCGCCTACGCCTTCGCCGAGTACGCCGCCCTGGTAGCCCGGGCCCTTTCCGACCGCGTGCCCTACTTCGCTACCCTCAACGAGCCCTGGTGTAGCGCTTTCCTAGGCCACTTCACGGGGGAGCACGCCCCGGGCCTCAGGAACCTCGAGGCCGCCCTCCGCGCCGCCCACCACCTCCTCCTGGGCCACGGCCTGGCGGTGGAGGCCCTACGGGCAACCGGGGCCAAACAGGTGGGCATCGTCCTCAACTTCACCTGGGTGGAGGGAGAGGACGAGGAGGCCGTGGACCGAGCGGACCGCTACCACAACCGTTTCTTCCTGGACCCCCTCCTGGGCCGGGGCTACCCGGAAAGCCCCTTCGCCAACCCACCCAGCGTGCCCATCCACCCCAAGGACCTGGAGCGCATGGCAAGGCCCCTGGACTTCCTGGGGGTGAACTACTACACCCGGGCCCGCGTGGCCCGGGGGGAGGGCCCCTATCCCGTGCGCTACCTCCCCCCGGAGCGGCCCACCACGGCCATGGGCTGGGAGGTCTACCCCGAGGGGCTTTACCGTCTCCTAAAGCGCCTCGCCCAGGAAACCCCCTGGCCCCTCTTCATCACGGAAAACGGGGCCGCCTACCCGGACCTCTGGCGGGGGGAGGAGGTGGTGGAAGACCCCGAGCGGGTGGCCTACCTGGAGGCGCACCTGGAGGCGGCCCTGAAGGCCAAGGCCGAAGGAGTGCCCCTTAAGGGCTACTTCGTCTGGAGCCTCCTGGACAACTTTGAGTGGGCCCACGGCTACACGAAGCGCTTCGGGCTCCTCTACGTGGACTTCGCCTCGGGCAGGCGCATCCCCAAGCGGAGCGCCTTTTGGTACCGGGAAAGGACCGGGGGGGAGGCGGCTCAACCCCCCGCCAAGCGGTAGCGCCTCAGGGGGCGCCCCTGGCCCCGAGGGTCCACCTCTCCCTCCAAGAGCCCTTCCCGCCGCATCCCCTCCAGGTAGCGCCAGGCGGTGACCCGGGAGAGGCCCAGGGCCAGGGCCACCTCCTCCACGGTGAGGGTCTCCCGGCCCTGAAAGAGGGCGAGCACCCGTTCCAGGGTAAGGGGGTCCAGACCCTTGGGCGTCCGCCTGCGGGCGAGGAGGCGGTCCAGGTCCGCTTGGGAAACCTCGTCCTTCTTCTTGAGGGCGCGGAAGGCGCGGTAGCGGCTTAGCGCCTCCTTCAGACGGCTTTGCCCGAAGGGCTTCACCAGGTAGTCCATGGCCCCGCCCAGAAGGGCCCGCTCCACGGTGGGCACGTCCTTGGCAGCGGTGATGACGATGACGTAGGTGCCCACCAGGGCGGGCAAGAGGTCCAGCCCGTGGCCGTCCGGGAGGTAGAGGTCCAGAAGGACCAGATCGGGCTCCAGCGCCAGGGCGGAGAGGGCCCCCTCGAGGCTACCTGCAACCCCCACCACCTGGACCCCCTCCGCCTCCAGAAAGGCCCGGTGCAAAGAGGCCACCCGAGGATCGTCCTCTACGATGAGCGCTCGGTCCATAGCCTACCGAAGGCTACCCAGAAAGCGGTCCAACCCTCCTCCCGCCGGTACCCCAGCTCCCCCCCTGCCGCCCGCACCAGGGTACGGGCCAGGGCCAGGCCGTAGCCCCTGCCCGTCCCTCGGCCGCTGGCTTCCGGCTGGAAGAGGACCTCTCCCTTAGGCCCCGGGCCGTTGTCCCGCACCTCCACATAGAGGCCCTCCTCCTCTGCCCGGAAGCGGAGCCGCACCTGGCCCCCGGGCCTTTGGGCTGCCGCCTCGAGGGCGTTTTCCAAAAGCTGGCCCAGAACCGAGGCCAATAGGTCCCCAAAAGGGGCGTAGCGGGCAGGGAGATGCCCCTCCAAGGCCATCTCCACGCCCAGCTCCTGGGCCCGGCGCCACTTGCCCAAAAGGAGGGCCGCCAAAAGGGGAAGCTCCACCCGGGCGAGCACCTCCTCCAGCCGTGCCTCCACCTCGCCCTCGCTCCGCAAAAGCCGCAGGGCTTCCTCCACCCGCCCGAGCTCCAAAAGACCCCCCAGGAGGTGCAAAAAGTTCTGGAACTCGTGGGTCTGGGCCCGCAAAAGGTCCAGGTGGCGGCGGCTTTGCGTGAGGCTTTCCGCAAGGCGTCTCAGTTCCGCATGGTCCTGGAAGACGATCACCTGGTACCCGGCGGAGGCGCTTTCCCGCACCCTCGCAGGCCGGCCCCCGGGAAGGGGCAGGACCTCCGCACCCCTTGCCGCCGCCAAGGCCGGCCACACCCGTTCCAGGGCCAAGGGGGTCATGGCCCCCTCGGGCAACCCCAGGAGGGCCAGGGCGCGCCGGTTGAGGTAGACCACGCGCCCACCCCGGACGATGGCCACCCCTTCTTCCAAGGAGGCAAGGGCCGCCTCCAAAGCCGCAAGCCGCTCCTTGGCCGCCCCTAGGGAAAGTCCCAGTAGGCCCTGCACCTCCCCCAGCACCCGGGCCCTGGCCCAGAGGAAAGCGAGGAGGAAAAGGACCAGGTAAGGCCCCAGGGCGGGAAGGTAGAGGGGGTAGGCCCGCTCCACCACAAGGGCCACGGGACCCGAAGGCCGGGCGACCCAAACCCTAAGGCCCGTGGGCCCCACCTCTACCCCTTCCACCCCTTCCCCCAAGAGGGGCAAGGGGCTAGGGGGGCTAGCGGTAAGCCGGCCACCCAAGCGCTCCAGCGCCACCCCCAAAGCTCCCGCCTCGGCCACCCGGCGGGCTTCCGCCAGGAGGGCTTCGGACAGGAGCCCATTTGCCCGAAAGGCCTCCAAGACCCCTAAGCCCAAGCACAGGGCCAGGAGCGGCACCGCCAAGGCGCGCACCACGAGGCCATTATCCCCCCTGGGCGGGGTAGGCCAAGGCTGCCTCGGGGTCAAAGGCCAGGCGCACCCTGGGCCCGGGAAGGGGCGTGGGGCTAAGGAGTCTAAGAAGGGCCTCCCCCACCCTGACCCAGTGCTCGTGGTGCATCCCGAGGTAGAGGGAATGGGCAAGCTCCCCCTCCAGGGCGTTCGCCTCCCCAGGCCCCGCCAGGCGCAAGGCCTCGGGGCGGAGGACCAGCTTGGCAAGCCTCCCCGGGACCAGGGGCCCCATGGCGCGTGCCCGCACGGGGAAGCCGGAAAGCTCTAGCCGCACCCAAGGCTCTTCCACGACCACCACCAGAGCCTCCACCACGTTGGGGTTGCCCAGGAAGTCCGCCACGAAAAGGGTTCGGGGGTTGCGGTAAAGCTCCTCGGGCGTCCCCACCTGCTCCACCCGGCCCTCGTTCAGGAGGGCGATGCGGTCGGCAATGGCCATGGCCTCCGCCTGGTCATGGGTAACGAAGAGGGCGGCCTTGCCCGTGGCCTTTAGGGTTTCCCGGAGCCAGACCCGGGCCTGGTCCCTGAGCTTGGCGTCCAGGTTGGAGAGGGGCTCGTCCAGAAGGAGGAGCCTGGGGTTGTAGGCCAGAGCCCGGGCCAGGGAAACCCGTTGTTGTTGTCCTCCGGAAAGCGCCCCGGGGTAGCGCCCCTCCAGACCCGTCAGCCCCAGGCGGTCCAGGAGGTGGAGCACCCGCTCCCGCACCTCCTTCTCCGGCACCCTCCGAAGCCGGAGCCCATAGGCCACGTTCTCAAAGACCGTGCGGTGGGGCCAAAGGGCGTAGGACTGAAAGACGAGGCCCAGGTCCCGCCGCTCTGGGGGCAGGAAGACCCCCCTTCCTCCGTCAAAGAAAACCGTGTCCCCCAGGGCGATCCGGCCCCCGCTCGGGCGCACCAGGCCCGCCACCGCCCGGAGGAGGGTGGTCTTGCCGGAGCCCGAGGGACCCAAAAGGGCCACCACCTCCCCGGGGGCCACGGTGAGGTCCACCCCCTTGAGGACAGGGTTCTCCCCAAGCCGCACCTCCAGGGCCTCCACCACCAAGGGGGCCTCATCCCCCTTAACCCCTGAGAGCAAGCTCGTCGTGCGCTTCTCCGTCATGGCCGCACCTCAAAGCCCCTGGGGCCGCACCCCAAGGCGGTTCGCCAGCAAAAACACCGCGCTCACGATGAGCACCTGGAGGGTGGCCAGGGCGGCGATCACGTCCACCGCCCCCGTGCCCCAAAGGGCCACGATCTGGGCCCCCAGCACCTCCGTGCCCGCCGTGAGCAGGTAGACCCCCGTGGAGTACTCCCGCACGAACTGGATGAAGAGGAGGAACCAGGCGGTGAGGATACCCCCTTTGAGGAGGGGAAGGGTGCCGTGCAAGAAGGCCCTCACCGGCGAGGCCCCGGCGATGCGCGCCGCCTCCTCCACCTCCCGCCCCACCTGGAGGAGGGCGGCGGTGAGGAGGCGCACCCCGTAGGGCATCCAGACCACGGTGTAGGCCAGGATGAGGGCGAGGAGGGTGTTCCGCAGGGGAGCAATGGGCTTGAAGAAGAGGAAAAGCCAGAGGAAGGCGAGCCCCATCACGATACCCGGCACCGCCCGAGGCAGGCCCGCCAGGTAGTCCAATACCCGGCCATACCCCCCGCCCCGCTGGATCCCCAAGGCGATGAGAAGGTAAAAGCCCAGGGCCAGGACCCCCCCTAGGGCGGCCACCACCAGGGTGTTGGTCACCGCCCGGCTGAGGTTTGGAAGCTTGAAGACCTCCAGGTAGTGGCCCAGGGTGAGGACCTCGCGGAGGTCCACCCCAGGCCCCCAGCTGGTGACCAGGCTCCGGAAGACCACGCCCAGCACGGGGAGGACCACCGCCACCAGGAGGTAGAGGGCGAGAAGGAGGGCCCAGACGTAGCGGAGCCTGCCCAGGGGAAGCCGCTCCGTGCGGTAACCCCGGGCCCCGATGGCCACGTACCGCCCCTCCATCCGCCCCACCAGGTAGCGTTGCAAAAGGACCAGGGCCATGGCGATGGCCACGATGGCCACGCTCACCGCCGCCATGAGGTGGTAAGCGGAGGTGCCGGTGATGGCGGTGAGGCGGTAGAGGTAGGTGGTGATGACCATGATGCCCTTGGCGTCCCCGAGGACGAGGGGTAGGCCGAAAAGCTCAAACCCCAAGAGGAGCATGAGGGCGGCGCTGTAAACCAAAGCGGGCCGGACCAAGGGGAGGGTGACGCTTAGGGCCACCCAGAAGGGCCTGGCCCCGGCCACCCGGGCTGCCTCCTCCAGGGAAGCGTCCACGTTCTGGATGGTGCTCGCCACGTAGAGGTAGACATAGGGCACGTGGGTAAGGCCGGCGATGACGGCGATGGCGGGGAGGGTGTATATGGTCCAGGGTACCCGGCCAAAGACCGCCTCCACCAGGCCAGACACCAGGCCCGAGGGACCGAAGACCACGATGAACCCGATGCCCAGGATGATGGGGGAGATGAAGATGGGAGCGAGGAGGAGGAGCTCAAAGAATCGGGCGAAGGGGAGGTCCGTCTTCGTCACCAGGAAGGCGAAGAGGCTTCCCAGGGGGACGGCCACCCCCACCATGCCGAGGCCGATGGCGAAGGAGTTCTTCAGGGCCTCAAAGAAGTAGGGGTCGTGGAGGAGGTAGCGGTAGGCCTCGAGGGCAAGCCGCTTAACCGGGGCGAAGAAGGGGGCGGTGAGGAGGCTTTGGTAGAGGAGGATGCCCAAGGGGGCCAAGACCAAGACCGCCACCAACCCCGCCAGGAGGGGAAGGGCCAGGTTGGGCGAAAAGAGGCTCCGGCCCAGCACGCCCACCCCCTACTGGCCCCGGATGGCCTGCCGCCAGAAGGTGAGGAAGCGCAAGCGCTCCTGCGGGTCCAGGTTCTTGAGGATCTCCTGGGAAACGGGGATGGCGTAGACCTTGTCCTTGCCGCCCACGGCCTTGTACAGGGCCTGGGGCGTGGCCTCGCCCACCACCGTCTCCCGCCTGGCGAAGATCAGGGCGGTGTAGGCCATGAGGTTCTGGCCCCGGAGGGAAAGGAGGTAGTCCAGGAAGAGCTTGGCGGCGTTGGGGTTCGCCGCCCGCCGGTTGATGAAGGCCACCCGCTGGATGGCCACCGTCCCGTCCGTGAGGTAGACGATGCCCAAATCCTTCACCGTGCGCTGGCGCAGGAGGGCGTAGGAGCCGAAGAAGCCATAGGCCAGGTAGTGCTCGCCGGAGATGACCTTTTCAAAGGCCGCCCCGGTGGAGGAGTAGAGGGAAGCCTGGGCCCGGCCGAAGGCCCGCACCAGGTCCTGGAAGGCGGGGTAACGGTCGTAATCCGCCTTGAGGATGGTGAAGCCCACGGCGCTCCGCTCGGGGTCCCAGGTGGCCACGCGCCCCCGCATCCTGGGCTCCTGCAGGAGGCGAACCAAGCCCTCGCGGGTGGTGGGCACTTCCTCGGGTTTGAGGAAGCGGCGGTTGTAGACCACCACCCCCGGCTCGAGGGTGGTCCCATAGGCCAGGTTCTGCAAGCGGGCGTTGGCGGGCCAGTTCTTGGCCTCCGGGGAGTCGTAGGGCAGGGCATAGCCCTCGCTCGCCAGCTTCACCTGGAGCTCCATGGCGCTGGACCAGAGGAGATCGGCGCTCCTCGCTCCCGCTGCGGTTTCGCTCACAAAACGGTCGTAAATGGCCTGGGTGCCAAGGTCATTGTATTCAATCTGGATAAATGGGTAGAGGCGGCGGAAATCGTCCAAAAGCGCTTGGGCGCTCGCCTGGTCCGTGGAGGAGTAGATGATGAGACGGCCCTCCTTGCGGGCCGCCTCCACCACCTGGGGATCGGAAGCGGGGCGGGACTGCTGCCCCAAGGCCCATACACCGAGCAAAGCCAAAAGCCACACCGTTCGTTTCATGGCCATCACCTCCCAACTTAGGCCTACAAGGGGGACTATACGCCACCGCCCCCTTCAGGACAAGGTCGTTTCTTTTTTTTCCCGCTCGTTCGCTTCGGCGCAAACCCCTAGGGACGCCCGTTTCCGCCAAGGGGCGCGCCCTGGCCCTTGTCGGGCGGGGACGCTCGGGGATATACCGAAGGACATGGAACTTCTCCGCCCTCTCGTCCTAGGGCTCGTCTTGGGGCTAGCCTTCCACCGCCTGGGCCTCCCCGGAGGGGCGGTGGTGGGGGCCATGCTCGGGGCGGGTCTCTCCCAGGTGCTCTCTCCTACCCCATCGCCCGCACCAGCAGGGTTGGACCTTTTGGCCCAACTCCTAGCCGGGGTTGTCGTGGGCATGGCCTTCCGCCGGGACCTCCTCCAGGGATGGCTCCTGCCCTGGGCAACCCTTGCCGCCCTGGGCTTTCTGGCCCTGGCCCTGCTCTTGGCCTTCCTTTACGCCCGCCTTCTGGGGCTTAGCCCCCTTACCCTCTTCTTCGCCCTCTCCCCCGGCGGCATCACCGGCATGGGCCCCTTGAGCCGGGCCGAAGGGGGGGACGCTGGGCTCGTGGGTCTTTTCCACACGGTGCGGGTCTTCCTCGTCTTCCTCCTCGTTCCCCTCCTGGCCCGCCTCCTGGGCCTAGGTGCCCGGTGAGCGGGCTAACCGGCCTATAAGGACAGGAGGGCCATAACCTCCTCGCTTCGGACCAGGTCCGCCATGCGGCCCTCCATGCGCACCTCGCCTGTTTCCAAGACATACGCCCTGTCCGCCACCCTCCCCGTAAACCGGAGGTTCTGCTCCGCAAGGAGGACGGGCATGCCCTCCGCCTTAAGGGCCAGGACGAGGCGGGCGATCTCCTCCACGATAAGCGGGGCGAGGCCCTCCGTAGGTTCATCCAGAAGGAGGAGCCTGGGGTTAGTCAGGAGGGTGCGGGCGATGGTGAGCATCTGCTGCTCGCCGCCGGAAAGGAGCCCACCCCGGCGGTCCTGAATCTCCGCCAACCGCGGCAGGATTTGGAAGACTCGCTCCAGGTTCCAGGGGCCAGGCCGTGCGGCCACGAGGAGGTTTTCCCTCACGGTGAGCTCGGGGAAGATGCGGCGGTCGTCAGGAACATAGCCCAAACCCAGCCGTGCCCGCCGGTAGGGGGGCCAGTCGCTAAAATCCTGGCCATGGTAGCGCAAGCGCCCGGAAAAGCGGCGCACGAGGCCCATGACTGCCTTGATCAGGGTGGTCTTTCCGGCCCCGTTCCGCCCAAGAAGGGCCACCACCTCCCCCTCTTCCACCCGCAGGCTCACCCCGTGAAGGACGGAAATCTCCCCGTAGCCCGCCCGCAAGTCCTCCACCACCAGGCTCATGGGCTCCCTCCGAGGAATGCCGCCCGCACCGCCGGGTCGCCCCGGATCGCCTCAGGCGTGCCCTCCGCCAGCACCTGGCCTTGGTGAAGCACGGTGACCCGGTCCGCCAGGGCCAGCACCGCCTCCGTGTCGTGCTCGGTAAAAAGAAGGGTCACACCTTCTCGCCGCAACAGGTCGCCGATAAAGTCCACCATGCGCCGTCGCTCCGCCCGGGAGAGCCCAGCTAAGGGTTCGTCTAAAAGGAGGAGCTCGGGCTCAGCCACTAGGGCCATGGCCACGTCCAGGCGCTTGAGGTCTCCCAGGGGCAACTCGGCCACCCGGCGGCCCGCATGCGCCTCGAGGCCCACCTTGCCCAAGGCCTCCTCCGCTTTAGCCCTGGCCTCGGCAAAGCGCCCCAGGGGCATAAGCAGGTGAAAGGTGTGTCCGGTGTAGCCAAGCCGGGCCAAGACCACCGCCTCCAGAACCGTCATGGAGGCGAAGGGCTGGGCCCTTTGGAAAGCGATGGCAATGCCCATGCGCGCCACCTTGGGCGTGGGCCAACCCGTAATGTCGTGGCCCCGGAAGTACACCTTCCCTTGGTCCGGGACCAGGCGCCCGGTGATCACGTTGAAAAGGGTGGTCTTCCCGGCCCCGTTAGGCCCCACGAGCGCATGGAAGGATTTTTCCTGCACCTCCAGGGAAACCCCACCCAGGGCCAAAAAGCCCTGGAAGGACTTGTAGACCTTGTCAACTTTGAGGGACGCCACCGCGCACCCCCTTAAGCCTCCGCACCACTTCCTCCCCCACCCCGGCTAGCCCCTTGGGGAAGAAGAGCACGGTGAGGAGAAGGACCACCCCCAGGAAAAAGGGCCAGTACTCCGTTTGCGATTGGACCAAAACCCGGAGGAAGAGAAAGGCCGCAGCCCCTACCGCAGGCCCCAGGAAGACCCCACTCCCTCCCAGGATCGTGGCCAGGATGGCCTCCGCCGAACGGGTCCAGAAGAGGTACTCGGGGAAAACGGAACGCTGCAACGCCCCCTGAAGGGCCCCTGCCAAGCCAGAGAGGAGGCCGGAAAGCACGAAGGCCAGGAGAAGGTGGCGAAATCCCCCGATCCCCACGGCCTCAGCACGGGCCCGGTTGTCCCGAAGCCCCCGAAGGGCATAGCCAAAGGGCGACCGCTCCAGCAGGGCGAGGAACCCCACCCCCAGGGCGAAGGAAGCGAGGACCAGGTAGTAAAAGGGCAGGCTCTCCCCTAACACCCCATGGGGTCGCAAGTCCGTGATCCCGTTGTCCCCCCCGGTGAAGGCGTACCACTTGTGGGCCACGGCGTAAAGGAGCTGGGCGAAGGCCAAGGTCAGCATGGTGAAGTAGATGCGGGTTAGGCGCAGGCTCAAGAACCCGATAAGGACCGCCGCCAGGCCTGAGGCCAAAAGGGCGAGGGGTAGGGTGAGGAGAAAGGGCCATCCTGCCCGGCTCACCAGAAGGGCCATGGTGTAAGCGCCGATGCCGAAAAAGGCCGCCTGGCCGAAGGAGAGGAGGCCTGCCTGGTGGAAAAGGAGGTTAAAGGCCATGGCGTAAAGCCCTAGAATTAAGGCCTCGCTGAGGAGCTTGAGTCCATACTCGGAAAGGGCCGGACCCAGCACCGCCAGAAAGAGGAAGAGGAGGAGAAGCCTCATGTCCGCACCGCCGGTGGACGCCCGAGGAGGCCCCAGGGACGGAGGAGCAGGACCAGGGCCATGAGGGCGAAGGGGAAGACCATGGCCATCTCCGGAAGCAGGAGTATGCCAAAGGCCTGGAGAAGCCCTATAAGCACAGCCCCCAAAAGGGCGCCCCAGACGCTACCCAAGCCCCCAATCACCACCACGATGAAGGCCTGGATCACCGCGTCCACCGCCATACCTGGGGTGGCCGCTTGGAGAGGAAGGAGGGCCGCCCCACCCAGGGCAGCCAGGGCTATCCCCCCAGCGAAGACGGTGGTGTAAAGCAGGGGGACGTTGACGCCCAATGCCTCTAGCATCTCCCGGTCCTGGGTGGCCGCCCGCACCCACACGCCGAGGCGCGTGCGCTGGAGAAAGGCCCAAAGGAGGAAGGCCACCAAGGCAGCCAAGCCCACCAAGAAGAGGTAATAACTAGGGAAAGGGGTCCCCAGGACGAAAAGGGGATTGGCAAAGGCGGGGGGCATGGGGAAGGAGCGGTAGGCGGCACCAAAAGCAAAGCGCACGAGGTCCTCGAGGATAAGAAGGAGGGCGTAGGTGAGGAGGATCTGGTACTCCTCCGGCCTTCGGTAGATGGGCCGGATGAAGAGGCGCTCCACCAATGCCCCGATCACCACCCCCGCCGCCCCCACCAGCAAAAGCCCCTGCCAGAAGCCTTGTGCCTGGCCCTGGGCGAAGGCGTAAAGCAGGTAGGCTCCCAGCATGTAGAAGGAGCCATGGGCGAAGTTCACGATGCCCATGGCCCCGAAGATGAGGGAAAGCCCCACGGCAAGGAGGAAGAGGGTGCTGGCGTAGGCCAAGCCGGTAAGGAGCTGCAGGAGGTAGAAGCCCAGTTCCATGGCCTACCGCTTGCACTGCGTGGGGTAAACCGTGTCCGTGGCCGGGATGATGCGCATGCGGTCCAGGATGGCGAAGGGATACTCGGGGGTATGCTTGGTGTAGCCCCAAACGAGCCCCTCAAACACCTGATGGTCCTCAGGGCGCAGGCGCTTGCGCCCCTCGGGGGCGTCGTAGGTGAGCCCGCCATCGGCCTCAAAGGCCCGGCGCACCGCCTCCGCCTGGGTAGAACGGGCCTTCTGGATCGCCAGGGCGAGCATGTGCATTCCGGCGTAGGCCTCCTGGGCGTTGTAGCTGGGGTACTCGTTGTAGCGCTTGCGGTATGCCTCTACAAAGGCTCGGTTCCGCTCGGTGTTGGGGTAGAGGAACCAGTAGCGGGCCGAAACGAGAAGCCCCTCCGGGGCCTCCTTGCCCAAGGGTCCGAGGACCTCTAGGGCAGCCCCTACAGGGTTGACGAAATAGCGCACCTGGTTGAAAAACCCAAAGGCCTTCGCCTGGCGGGCGAAGATGACCATGTCCCCCGCCCACAGGGTGGAGAAGACCCCTTCCGGCCGCGCCCGCATCAGGGCGGTGATGAAGCTGGCGTAGTCCGTGGAGCCGAAGCGGGGCCACTGCTCGCTCACCACCTCCACATCGGGACGCAACTGCTTCAAGCGGGTGATGAAGTCCTGCCAGGAAACGCGGCCGAACTCGTAGTCAGGGCCGATGTTGGCCCAGCGTTTCACCGGTAAGGTGGCGGCCAGGGCCGCCGCCGCCCACGCGTCCATGCGGGCGTTGTTGGAGGTACGGAACACGTAGGGCCGGCACTGCTCCGTCAGGGTTGGGGTGGCCGCATGGGTGACCACCAGGGGGATTTTGTACTCGTCTGTGAGGGGCGCCACCGCCAGGGACACCGAGCTGGAGTCAACGCCAAAGAGAAAATCCACCTTCTCCTGCAGGATGAGCCTGCGGGCCTCCCTGACACCCACCTCCGGGTTCCCTTGGTCGTCCACCACGATGAGCTGCAAGGGACGGCCCAGCACACCCCCCCGGGCGTTGATCTCGTCCACCGCCAGTTGCGCCCCTTGCGAACCCGACTTTCCGTAGCCCGCAAAGTTGCCGCTCAGGATGAAAAGCGCCCCGATCTTGATGGGCTGCTGTCCCTGCGCCCACGCCAAACCGACCACCAAAGCCAAAACCCCGACCCACCTTAGGACCTTCATAGACCACCTCCTATCTCGCTCCCACGCCGCCGTCCACGGCGTAGACGCCTCCCGTCAGGTATGCGTTTTCCGGCTCCAAGAGGAAGGCTACCACTCTCGCCACCTCTTCAGGGCGAGCCAAGCGCCCCAAGGGGATCTCCTGCAGGATGGCAGGGCCAAGCCTCGGGTGGTTCCGCAAGCCCTCCGTCATCTCCGTTTCCGTCCAACCAGGGGCCACAAGGTTCACCCGGATACCCCTGTCCGCCCAGTCCAAGGCCAAGGAACGCGCGAGTCCCCAAAGACCCGCCTTGGACGCCGTATACGCAGCCAGCCGGGCCCCACCCCGGAAGCCCAGGACGGACCCTATCAGGACCAGGCTCCCAGGGCCCTTAAGCTCTTGGGCGAAAGCCCGGGCCGCCACAAAAGCCCCGGTAAGGTTTACGGCAAGCACCTCGTCCCACACCTCCAAGGGCAAGCGCTCAGCCCGGGTGAAGGCAGGGCTGGTACCGGCGTTGTACACCAAGCCGTAAAGCCCTTCCTCGTGGGCAAAGCGGGCCACCGCCTCGGCCAAGCGTTCCCGTTCCCGTACGTCCACGGCCATGCCCCAGGCGCCAAGCCGCTCAGCCACGCCCTGCACCCGGTCAGGGTCCCGCCCCGTGATGCCCACCCTCGCTCCCTGGCGAACGAGCTCCTGGGCCACCGCCAGGCCAATCCCCCGCGTGGCCCCCACCACCAACACCGGAAGCCCCTCAAGCCCCGGCATGCCGCACCACCCGCTTGGCCTTAAAGGCCGTGCGTTCCAGGGTACCGGGGGCCTCGAGGCGGACCCCTGGGGTCACCCCCAGGGCCTCCTTGAGGCGCTGCCGGATCCTATCCGCAAACCCTTCGCCGAGGTCCTGAGGACGGGCCAGCTCCACCACCACCGTGACCTCCCTGGCCACCCCATCCACCTCGAGGACCTCTATCCGGTACTCGCTGGACAATTCGGGAAAACCCCGCACCACCTCCTCCACCTGGCCGGGATAGAACTTGGCCCCGCGGTAGACCACAAGATCGTCCGCACGGCCCAGAATACCCCCCAACGCTCGGAGGTGCGTGCGGCCGCACGGACAAGGCTCTTTGGTGATACGCGCCAGATCCCCCGTGTAGTAGCGCACCAAAGGGGTGGCCTCCCGGGTGAGGTGGGTGAGCACCAGGACGCCCACTTCCCCCTCCGGAAGAGGCTCCTTACTCTCAGGATCCACCACCTCCACCAGGTAGTGGTCCTCGGCAAAGTGAAGCCCCTGTTGGAAGGCGCACTCCCCGGCAAAGGTGGGTCCCATCTCCGCCAAACCGTAGTAGTCGTAAGCGCGCAACACCAAACCCTCCTGCAACCGGCTCCGCGTGGCAGGGTTTTCCGTCCCCGCTTCTCCCCCGAAGGCCCCTATCCTTAAAGGGCTCTCTAGCCCCCTCTCCTTCAGCACCTCGGCCAGGTAAAGCCCAAAGGAGGGGGTAGCGGTGAGGGCCTTGGGCCGAAAGCGGGAGAGGAGCTCCAGGTGGCGTTCCGTCTGACCGGCACCCACCGGCAAGACGAAGAGGCCGAGCGCCCGGGCAGCGTAGTGCACCGCCATCCCCGCAACCCAGAGGCCGTAGCTAAACCCGTTGAGGAGCGTGTCCCCCGGCCGTAGCCCATAGGCGAAGAGCGTCCTGGCGGTTACCTGGGTAATGTTCTCCACGTCCCTTTCGCTCCATACCGTTCCCACTGGGAAGCCGGTGGTGCCGCTACTGGGGTGGTACTCCCTCCACTCCGACTGGGGAGCCACCGTGTAGCGCCCTAGGGGCGGGTGGAGGCGCTGCTCCTCCCTCAGCTCACCCTTGGTGACCAGGGGAAAGCGGGCAATGTCTTCCAGGTGCCGGATCTCCAGGGAAAGGCCAGCCCACTTTTCGCGGAAGAAGGGGCTTTCCCGGTAGAGGCGCTCCACCTGGAAGCGAAGGCGCTCCAGCTGCAAGGCCTCCAGCTCCCGCCGAGGCATGGTTTCCACTTCCGGCTCCCAGTAGGCCGCCATTTTGCCCTCCGCGCTTTGCGCCCACTATAGGGTTTTGGACAACCTATGTCAAGAGTGAACATTTATGTACGTTTATGGGCACCTTGTGCTAAACTGGGTCCATGCCCCCAACGCTTCCCTCCCTCTACACCCTGAGCGACCTCGCCCGGGCGAGCGGCGTTTCGCGGCGCATCCTACAGCACTATGCCCAGCTCGGCCTTTTGGAGCCCGGTGCCCTCACCCAAGGGGGGCGGAAGCTCTACACGGAATTCGCCCTCTACCTGGTTCAGGACATCCAAGACCTCAACCAACTAGGGTTTACCCTGGACGAGATTCGCCAGATAATGGCCCTTAAGAAGGCCATCTTCCACCCCGATGGAACCTACCGGCAGGACTGGCGTCGGGAGGAAATTCCCCTCTCGGACGAAGAGCTTTGGGCCATGTGGCGGAAAACGGGGGAAGTGCTCGCCAGCATAGAGCGGCAGGAACGGATGATCCGCCGCTTCTACCGCTTCCTCACCAAGCACTTCGCCCCGAAGGAGGTGCGGGATGGACTTCTCGTTGGACCGGGAGACCGAGGCGTTAAGGGAGAGGGTACGGGCCTTTCTGGAAGAACGGGTCATACCCCGGGAGCGGGAGGCGACGCCGGCGAACCTTGAGACCCTTACCAAAACGCTACAGCTGGAGGCAAGGGAGTGGGGGGTTTTTCTGCCCCACATGCCGAAGGAGATGGGCGGCCTGGGCCTCTCCTGGACCCAACTGGCGGTGGTCTTGGAGGAGGCGGGAAGGAGCCTCTTAGGCCCCAGGGCGCTCAACGCCGCCGCTCCCGACGAGGGCAACATGCACCTCCTCCACAAGGTGGCGAGCCCCGAGCAGAAAAGGCGCTACCTGGAGCCTTTGGTGGCCGGTGAGGTTCGCTCCGGCTTCGCCATGACCGAGCCCATGGGCGCTGGGGCTGATCCTACCCTCCTCAAGGCCACAGCCCAACGCCAAGGCCGAAAGTACATCCTGAACGGCCGGAAATGGTTCACCACAGGGGCCGAGGGGGCGGCCTTCTTCCTGGTCCTGGCCCGCACCGAGGAGGGTCCCACCCTCTTCCTGGTGGACCGGGAAAACCCGGGCCTCAAGCTGGTGCGCACCATCCCCACCATGGACCACTGGTCCGTGGGGGGGCACGGGGAGCTCGTCCTGGAGGCATGCGAGGTGGGCGAAGACGCCATCCTGGGCGAAGTGGGCAAGGGTTTCGCCTACGCTGAGCTACGCCTAGACCCCGCCCGGCTCACCCACTGCATGCGCTGGCTGGGCGTGGGGGTCCGGGCCACGGAGATCGCCCAAGACTATGCGTTGCGGCGGGACTCCTTCGGTAAGAAGCTGGCCGAACACCAGGGCGTCCAGTTCATGATTGCTGACAGCCACATAGAGCTCCACGCCGCCCGGCTCATGGTATGGCACGCCGCCTGGAAGCTGGACCGCGGGGAGAGGATCCGCCACGAAGCCTCCATGGCCAAGGTCTTCGTTTCCGAAGCGGTTGGCCGGGCCGTGGATCGCGCGGTGCAGATCACCGGGGCCCTAGGGATCAGCGAGGACATCCCCCTATCCATCTTCTACCGGGAGGTGCGTCCTTTCCGCATCTACGATGGCCCCAGCGAGGTCCACCGGGCCTCCGTGGGGAAGCGGGCCCTCTACAAGGGGCTTCGGCCATGAAGGAAGTACTAGAGGCCACGCTAAGGGATCTCCTAGGTCCAGGGGAGGTGGTCCGGCTCCAACGCCTGCCGGGAGGGGCCTCCAAGGAAGCGTGGGCGGTAGACTACCGTACGGGCGATGCGCTCCACCCCCTCTTCCTGCGGCGGGCAGCGGGGGGAGTAATCTACCGGGGCACCCTCAGCCTGGCCACGGAGTTCCGCATCCTCAAACTGGCCCAAGCGCACGCGGTGCGGGTACCAGAACCCCTGGCCTATCTTCCCGACATGGAGGGCCGAGAGGCGTTCCTGATGCGCCGCCTGGAGGGGGAGTCCATCGGCACCCGGGTGGTGCGGCGGCCGGAGTACGCCAAAGCCCGGGAGCAGCTTCCCTTGGCCATGGCGGAGGAGCTTGCGAAGATCCACACCATACCCTTGGAGAAGGTCTCCTTCCTCCCGGCCCCCGAAGCCCACCCTTGGCGCACCGCCTTGGAAACGGCCTACGAGGACCTGGACGCCCTCGAGGAGCCCCACCCCGCCCTGGAGTGGGGCCTACGTTGGCTTCAGGACCACCCTCCTCGGGAACGCCCCTTGGTCCTCGTTCACGGGGACTTCCGCGTCGGCAACCTACTGGTGGACGAGGAGGGGCTGGTGGCGGTCCTGGACTGGGAGTTCGCCCACCTTGGCGACCCCCGGGAGGACCTGGCCTGGCCCCTGGTGCGGGCCTGGCGCTTTGGGGAGGACGCCAAGCGCCTTGGGGGAGTGGGCGAGGTGGGGCCCTTCCTGGAACGCTACAACGCCCTCACCGGCCAGGACTTTGGGGAAAAAGAGCTCTTCTGGTGGGAGGTCCTAGGCAACGTGCGCTGGGGCCTCGGGGCGCTGAAGCAGGCCCGGAGGCACCTCAACGGGGAAGAGCGGAGCGTGGAGCTCGCCGTCCTAGGCAGACTTGCGGCGGAGATGGAGTACGAGGTCCTTTACCTTCTGGAAAGCTATGGATAGGCCCACACTGGACGAGTTGCTGGAGGCGGTGGCGGAGTTTCTGGAGCGGGAAGTCCTCCCCGCACTCACAGACCCCCGGCTTCGCTTCCAAACCCTTGTGGCCCTAAACGCCTTGGGTATTGCGCGGAGGCAGGTGGCCTTAGGGGAGGACCTTGAAGCAGAGGAGCGCAGGGCCTTGACGGAGCTGTTGGGCGAGGAAGGGGAGGTGGACGCGCTCCTGACTTCCCTGGCCCTGCGCATCCGCCAGGGCCACGCCCCGCCTGGCACGTTCGCCTACCTCAAGGCCCACGTGGTCCGCAAGCTCAAAGTAGCCAACCCCAAATACCTGGAGCGTTACCCATGAGGAGGCGGCTTCTCCTTCTGCGCCACGGCGAGGTGGATTACTTTCCCCAAGGGAAGCCCGTGCCCCCGCAAGGGGTGAGGCTGACCGAGAGGGGGAGAAAGCAGGCGGAGGCGGTAGGGAAACTCCTTCGGAAGGTGCCCTTGGACCTCGCCGTCCACACAGGCCTGCCCCGCACCGAGGAAACCCTTGCCCTCGTCCTTAAGGGGCGCACGGTCCCCGTGGAGGCCTGGCCAGACTTCCAAGAGATCCGCCCAGGTAGGCTTAGAGACCTAAAAGACGCAGAGCGGGCCTTCCGGGAAGCGTTCCATCCCAAGGACCTCTCCGAGCGCTTCCTGGGCGGGGAACGGTACTCCGACTTCTTGAACCGGGTCCTCCCCGCCTACGAGCGCCTCCTAGAGAGACACTGGGACACCGCCCTCCTGGTGACGCACGGAGGGGTGATCCGGGCCCTCCTCAGCTTTGCCCTCACCGGGCAAAGAGGCCTCCTCCCCCTGGAAGTGCACCCCTGCGGGCTCTCCATCCTGGACCTGGGGGAAAAGCCTCTTCTGCGCCTCCACAACCTCACCCCGTACGAACTCCTCCCCAAAACCCGCCTCTCCACCATGGAAGCCCTATGGCTGGCCTACCGGACGCCCTAGCGCCACACCCCCCTTTCCCGGAAGTAGCGCACAGCCCCCTCGTGGTAGGGCACCTTGCCATTCCGGGAGCGGACAGCGTTATCCAGGGTGGTGTCCCGGGCAGGGGCCACGGCAGCGTACAGGGCAGGGAGGTTCTCAAAAACGGCCCTCACCATCGCGTAGGCCACCTCTTCGGGAAGGCTCGCTGGGCAGACGAAGAGATTCCAGAAGGTAAGGGTAGGGGTATCGTACCGCGTGTTGTAGACACTTTTTGGAATAATCCCCGTGTCTACCACACCGGGAAAGCGTCGCTTGAGCACTTGCACCGGGGTGCTCTGCGGGGGCAGGGGAACGAGGAAGAGGCGCTTCCCCTTCCGGGCGAGGCTACCCGCAAGCTCCAGAATGCTCCCCGTGGGCAAGCCACCAGACCAGAAGAAGGCGTCCAGGTTCCCCTCGGAGAGCATCGGGGCCGCCTCCGCCACCCGTACCCGCTCCCACTTGCCAAAGTGGAGCTTGGGGTCAAAGCCAGAAATGGCCGCAGACATAAGGAGGCGGGCCTCGTATTCAATGATGCCCCCGGCCACCTCGGTGGAAACGCGCTTTCCCTTTAGGTCTTGCAGGACGCGGATGCCGCTATCCTCCGTGGTGACCACGTGGAAAAAATTGGGGTACATGGTGAAAAGGATGCGTACGGGCGCGGGCTTTCCTTGGAAACGCTCCTCCCCTTGGAAGGCCAGGAGAGCCGCATCGGGCAGCACGGTGCCGCAGTAGTAGAGGCCCCGGGCAGGGTCCGTACGGTCCCGGAGGAGCATGAGGTTCTCCATGGACCCGCCGGACTGCATGGCCTGGGCTTGGACCACGCCGGCCTTGTTGAGGATCTCCGCCACTGCCGTCCCGTAGTAGAAGTAGACCCCGCCCACACCGCCCGTCCCGATGACGATCTGGGGCTTTTGCGCAAGGGCTACTCCCCAAAGGGCCAAAACCCAAAGCCACCGCTTCATGGCACCCCTCCGGTTGGAGGGGAGTTTACTGAGAAAGGAGCCGCACCACAAGCCCCTCCTTGTCCAAAAGCGTTCCATTGGGCCACCTTATGCTTACACTTGAAGGCGTCAAGGAGGGCACTTTGGGCTACTGGTCAAACCTCGTTCTAGAGGAACGACCTCGGCTTAGGCGGTGGGAGCTTGGGATCACGGCGCACCTTTGAGGCTAATGCAATGTCCCCTGGCCAGCTCCCAAGGGCACCGGTGGGGCCCCTAGCGCAAACCGCCGGGGACCTCTTGCGCTTCCTCCACCAAGAGGCTCAGGTCCTCCTCGAGGCGGCCCCGCAGGTCCAGGACCCGCCCTAAAGGCAAAGGGGCATCGGCAAGCCCTGGGGCTAGCCGCAGGCAGAGGGTGAAGGCCTCTCCTAGCGTGCCCTTCTCCGGGTTGGGCCGTACCTCCACCCGCAGGCGTTGCCCCTCCCGGTCCACGAGGAGCCCCACCACCCTGAAGCGTCCTGGCGCTAGGGGGGGAGGCTCCGTGGTGTAGATCTTGGCAAGGAGCGTCTTCCCCAGGTCCAAGGAACACCCCTCCGTGCGGGGATAGAGGAGGACGGGCACAGGACCCCCTCCCGGGTTTCGCCGCAGGAAAGCCTGAAGTACCCCGGGTAAGCCGGCCCTGGCCTTGGGGGCCAGGCCATTCCCGGGCACCCGGTACGTGCGGTCCAGAACCTGCACCGAGGGAAAGTGGCCAGGCCCCTTGGGCGGGGAGGCCACTCGCTGGAGCAAAAGGATGGCCTGGAAAGGGGGTGGCTTGGCTTGCTCCATGGCACCAGTCTACCGCTCTACCCCGCCCTTTCGGGCCTGACTAGCAAAGCAAAATCGCCTCCGGGGATGTGCGTGTGAAGGGTAACCTTCGCGGCGCAACCCCCTAGAGGGTGATCACCTGGTCCACCCGGCCAGCCAGGGCCCGGTAGAGGTCCGGGAAACACCCCACCTCCACCCCCTCCACCACGTGGGCCGCCACCCGGCATTCCCCAGGCACCTTCCGCCCCTCCCCCGTGGGCGTGCACCAACGGGCCTCCCCCTCCGCAAGCCCCCTCTCCAGGGCGCAAAGGTCGCACATCATGAGGAGGATCCCCTTCTCCTTGGCCACCTTCGCCAGGCGCTCCCCAATGGGGTTCCCCCGTTGCAGGACCAAGGTGTTGTCGTCAAAGAAGAAGATCCCCACCACCTCCGCCCCGTGCACCCCCGCCTCCAGTTGGGGCAGGATCATCTGCCCGAGCTTGTGGCTCGCCGCCCGAGGACTCGCCAAAACGTAGGCTACGCGCATTAGAAACCTCCTTGGTTCCTAGGCCTCCAGCGAAGAAGCCTGTCCTCCAACTTGCCGAAAAGGAAAAAGAGAAAAAGGACAAACAGGACGATGAGGGTAATGAGGGCCAGGGAAAGCCGGGCGTTGTAGGTGCTTTGGGCGAAGGAAAGGAGATAGCCAAGACCCCGGCTCGAGGCCACGAACTCGCCCACCACCGCCCCCGTGAAGGCAAAGCCCACCGCCACCTTCAGGGAAGACAGGACCCAGGCCGAAAGGGAGGGCAGGTAGACCTCCCGCAGCAACCAACCCCTTCCCCCACTAAAGTGCGCACCCGCTCCAAAAGCCGGGGATCCACCTGCTTCACGCCGCTATAGACGGCGAAGAAGATGAGCACCGCAACCAGGATGAGGCTTAGGGCCACCTTGGAAGCCAGGCCGATCCCCAGCCAAATGACGAAAAGGGGCGCCAGGATGACCCGCGGGATGGCGTTCAGCAGGAGCATCAAGGGCTCCAAGAGGTCCGAGAAGAACGGGCTGAAGGCGGCCATCAGGCCCAAGACGCCCCCGAGGAGGATACCGCCCCCTAGGCCCAGAAGGGCGGCGGTGAAGGTGGCCTGGAGGTGGGGGAGGATCTCCCCCGTTTGGAAGAGCTCCAGGAGGGTGAGGACCACCTGGTGGGGCGGGGGAGCGTAAAGGGGGTTCACCCAACCGAGGCCTGCCAGGACTTCCCAGAAGAGAAGGAGCCCTATGAGCACTAGTAGGCGACGCATGGGGAAACCTCCTCCAGATCCCGCCAAAGCCTCTGCAGAAGGGAGCCGAACAGGGGTTCCGCCCTTACCCCCACAGGGTCTCGGGGCCGGGGGAAGGGAATGCGGTACTCCCGCACCATCCGTGCCCTTGGCCCCTTGGAAAGAAGGTAGATGCGGTCCGAAAGGGCGATGGCCTCCTCCAGATCGTGCGTGACCAGGAGCACGGCGATGCCTTCGGCTTCCACCAGGCCGAGGAGGTCCCGGGTCACCTGGGTCCGGAGAATGGCGTCCAAGCTGGCCAAGGGCTCGTCCATGAGGAGGAGGCGGGGTTTGATGGCCAGGACCTGGGCCAGGGCCACCCGTTTCCGCTGCCCTCCAGAAAGCTCGTGGGGAAAGCGGTCCCCAAGGCCCGCAAGGCCCAGGCGGGAAAGCCACGCATCCGCCTCGGCCAACGCTTTCCCTTTCGCCAGCCCCCGGATCCTCAGCCCCAGGGCCACGTTCTCCCGGGCGGTGCGCCAGGGCAAGAGGGCGTCCTCCTGGAAGAGGAAGCCAAGTTCCTCCGCGCCAAAGTCCCGCTCCACCTCCCCGGCCTCCGGCCGAAGCAGGCCGGCGATGGCCCGCAGAAGGGTGCTCTTACCGCTCCCCGAGGGGCCCACCAGGCTGACGAACTCCCCCTTTCCCACCTCGAGGTCCACCCCCTCCAGGACGGGGACGGGGCCATAGCCCAGGCGAAGGCCTTTAACCCGTAGCACCGACCACCTCTAGGTCCAATAGGCTCTCCACCTTGAAGGAAGGGGGTAGGAGCCCCGCCTCCACCTGGCTTTCCGCTACCCTCCTGGCGGCCTCGAGGTCAATGCGCACGCTCGTGGGGTAAAGGTCCTTGCGATACCGCTGGATAACGGCCTTAAGCCGCTCCTCGTCCCCGCCCGCAATCAAGGCCTTGGGAAGGGTGTCGGCGATGAGGCGGGCGTCCGCCGCGTGGACAAAGCGGAGAGCCTTTTCCAGGGCGCGCGCCATAGCCTTTATTTCCCCAAGGCGCGCCTCCCGCTCCTCCCGCCGCACCGCCACCCCCATGAACTCGTAAGCCCCGCCCAGGTAGGCCTGGGCCTGCTTGAGGTCCATGAGGTTCACGATCTCCCTTCCTCCCGCCTCCTTGAGAAGGGTGAGGGCTGGTTCCTGAACCATCCCCACCTCCACGTGCCCCGCCCGAAGCGCCTCGTACAGGTTGGGGCCCAAGGTGGCGTACTGCACCCGCCTGGGATCCACCCCAGCCTTCTTCAGGAGGTAAACCAAGAGCACGTGGTCCGCGTTGCCCAGGGCGGAGATGCCCACGGTCTTGCCCTGAAGGTCAGGGACGCTCCGGACCGTGCTCTTAGGCCCGGCGGCCAGGGCAAAAAGGGGAAGCCTCCCCGTGGAAAGGACGCGGACGATGGGCGCCCCTTGCCGGTAAGCCTGCAGGGCGGCGTCCAGGCTGGTGGCGGCGTAGTCCACTGCCTTGCCCACCAAAAACTGGAGCGCTTGCGCTCCCCCCCGGGCATAGACGAGCTCCACCTCGAGGCCTTCCTCGGCGAAATAGCCCCGACGTTGGGCTACCTCATAGGGAATGATGCAGAGGAGCTGGGAGCAAAAGGCAAGCTTTATCCGCTTCTTTCCCCGTTGCGCTAGGCTCAAACCCCCGAGCGCAAGCCCCGACAACCCCTGGACTACCTTCCTGCGGTCCACGCAGCAGTCCATACCCATAGGGTGGTGCCTGAGCTTCATCTTGTCAAGGGTATAAAGCACGCCCATCCAAAGGAAAGCCCGCCCCTTGGGGCCAAAGGAAGGGTTAGCAGAGAAGCCACCCAGCCCCGAGGGAATGCAGAAGGCTTGATGACACACCCCTGAAGGGAAACGCATAGGGTGGGGTCCATGGACCTCCGCCTAGCCCTTCCCCTGGACCAGGTCCTACCCCAACGCAACCAACTGGAGGCGCTCGGGGTGGGCCTCGAGGTCTACCTGGACCCAGAGCACCTGGAAGACGACGCCCTTTTCCACCGCCTGGCCCAGGAGCTAAAGGAACCCGTTTCCGCCCACCTTCCCTTCTGGAACCTGGACCTCCTCTCCCCCGACCCCGAGGTGCGGGCCCTCACCCTAAGGCGCCTCCTCTTCGGCCTGGAACGAGCGGCAGAACTGGGCGCAGACCGGACGGTCTTCCACTCGGGCATTCCCCATGGCCGGACCCCCGAGGAGGCCCAGGCCCGGGCGGAGCGCCTGGCGGAAAAGCTCAGGGCGGTGGTACGGAGGGCGCAAGCCTTGGGCATCCGCCTTCTCCTGGAAAACACCCACGAGCCCAGCCCCGAGGCCTTGCAACCCCTTCTCGCCGCCTACCCAGAAGCCCTGGGCTTCTGCTTTGACGCCGCCCATGCCCGGGTGTTCAGCGCCACCCCAAAGCCCGAGCCCTGGCTTGCCCTCGGACCAGAGCACCTGCACCTCAACGACACCGACGGGGTCTACGACCGCCACTGGAACCTCGGGCAGGGGGTTTTGGACCATGCCCGCTGGCTCCCTCCCTACCTTAGCCTTCCCCTGGTTCTGGAGGTGCGGGGGGATCCCCGGGCTTCCCTGGCCTACCTGGCGCGCTTACGCCAAGGGCTTGACGTTTCCCTGACGGAGGACCGGTAGGGTGGCCCCCGTGGAACGGGTTCTCACCCAGGAAAAGGGCGGGGCGAGGCGGTATGCCCTGGAGCCCTTGCCCTTCCTCCTCCCCGCCTACGGCCTCTTCCTCCTCTTCCTCATCCTGCCCGTGGGGGAGGCCCTTTGGCTTTCCCTCCACCAGGAAAACCTTTTCGGGAAGGGCCGGGAATGGGTGGGGCTAGCCAACTACCTCGAGGCCCTCTCCCGCCCCGAGTTCTGGAAAAGCGTCCAAACCACCCTGGTCTTCGCCCTCATCACCGCGCCCCTGGAGCTCCTCCTGGGGCTCCTCGCCGCCCTCTTGGTTTACCGCCCTTACCCCGGCGTGACCCTCTTCCGCACCCTCTTCTTCCTCACCACCGCCGTCCCCACCGCCGTGGCCGCGGTGGCCTGGGGATGGTTTCTCCACCCCGTGGGGGGGTGGGCCAACCGGACCCTAGCCGCCCTCGGCCTCCCTCCCCTTCCCTGGCTCACCTCCCCCGAGCTGGCCCTGCCCACCTTGGCGGTGGTCACCGCCTGGGCCGGGGTGGGCTTCACCGCCATCCTCCTCACGGCGGGGCTCCAGAACATTCCCGAGGAGGTCCTCGAGGCGGCCACCGTGGACGGGGCGGGCCCCTGGACCCGCTTCTTCCGCATCACCCTCCCCCTCCTCTCCCCCACCCTCTTCCTGGTGGGGCTCCTGGTGGTGCTCAAAAGCCTCACCGCCTTCGGGCAGATCCACCTCCTCACCCGGGGAGGACCCGCCGAGAGCACCATGGTCTGGATTTACCGAGTTTACCAGGACGCCTTCTTCAACTTCCAAGTACCCTTGGCGGCTTCCGAAGCCTTCCTCCTCTTCCTCCTCCTCCTGGCGCTTGCGGCGCTCCAGTTCTGGCTTTTGGGCCGGAGGGTGCACTATGCGTAAGCGCTTGAGACTTCTCCCCACCTACCTCCTCGCCACCGCCTACGCCTTCCTCCTCACCCTTCCCCTCCTCACCCTACTTTCCGCAAGCCTCCGGAGCGAGGGGGACCTCTACACCCCCACCCTTCTACCCCCAAACCCCACCCTCGCCCCCTACGCCGAGGCCCTGGCCAAGTTTCCCCTGGCCCGCTTCCTCCTCAATAGCTTCCTCGTTTCCACCGCCGTGACCCTGGGGGTCCTGGCCATGAGCCTCCTCGCCGCCTACGCCCTCACGCGGCTACGCTTCCGGGGCCGGGAAGCCCTCTTTGGCCTAGCGGTGGCCCTCCTCCTGGTTCCCGGGGAGGTAACCTTCTTGCCCCTTTACCTCCTGGTGGACCGCCTTGGGTGGCTGGACACCTACTGGGCCCTCACCGTCCCCTTCCTGGCAAGCCCCTTGGGCGTCTTTCTCCTCCGCCAAACCCTGAGGACCATTCCGGAGGACTACTTTGACGCCGCC
The DNA here is from genome assembly GCF_021462505.1 of Thermus brockianus. Taxonomy (GTDB): domain Bacteria; phylum Deinococcota; class Deinococci; order Deinococcales; family Thermaceae; genus Thermus; species Thermus hydrothermalis. The sequence continues at coordinate 74,745 of NZ_JAKEDV010000008.1, read as the reverse complement.
CGCATAGACGGGGCCACCCACGGGCAGGTCCTGCGCCACGTGGCCCTGCCCCTCACCGCCCCCGCCCTTGGCGCCCTGGCCGCCCTCACCTTTATCGGTACCTGGAACATGTACCTCTGGCCTCTGGTGGTCACCAAAAGCCGGGAGATGCAGACGGCTCAGATCGCCCTGAACTTCCTCCTGAACGAAGAGGTGGCCCGTTGGAACGTGGTGGCCGCGGGAGCTGTCCTCGTTCTTCTCCCTACCCTGTTCGCCTTCCTGCTCGCCCAAAGGGCCTTCATCCGGGGCATCGCCCTGGGCGGGCTGAAGGGATAAAGGAGGTGGCGTATGCGGACATGGTTCTTGGGATTGACCAAGGTTAGCGCCTTGGGATGGCTCCTCCTAGCCCCCGTCCAGGCGCAACGGGTGACCGTGGAGTTCTGGCACTCCATGGGCGGGGTGTTAGGAGAGGCCACGGAAAAGCTCGTGCAGGAGTTCAACCGGAGCCAAAACGCTGTCCAGGTGAAAAGCCAATACGTGGGGAGCTACGACGACGGCATCAACAAGCTCCTCGCCGCCCTGCGGGCAGGCCGGGGCTACCCCCACGTGATCCAGGTTTACGATATCGGGGCCCGGATCATGGCGGACTCCGGGGCTGTGGTGCCGCTGGAGGATCTGGCCCGAAGGGACGGGTTTGACCTGGACCGCTTCCTGCCCCAACCCAGGAGCTACTACACCCTCGAGGGTAAACTCTACGGCCTCCCCTTTAACTCTTCCAACCCCATCCTCTACTTCAACATGGCCGCTTTCCAGGAAGCCGGAATCCCCTACAGGCCGACCTGGTCCCTAAAGGACCTGGAGGAGGCTGCCCGCAAGCTCACCAAAAAGGACGCCCAGGGGCGCACGGTGCGCTACGGCCTCTCCATCCCCATTGACTCCTGGTTCGTGGAGCAGATCTCCTACAACTCCGGCGAGTACTTCTGCAACAACGAAAACGGCCGCAAGGCCAGGGCCACGGCGGTGACCTTTGACAACGAGGCCGCTGTGGCCTTCCTGGACACTTACGCCCGCCTGGTGCGGGAAGGCGTGGCGGCCAACACGGGCCGGAACTGGGCTGACTCCCAAAGCCTCTTCGCCCAGGGCCAGGCGGCCATCGCCGCCTACTCCACGGCGAGCCTCACGGGGGTTCTTCGCCAGGTGGGGGGGCGCTTCCCCCTGCGCACCGCCTACTACCCTTACCTGCGGGAACGGAACGGGGTGGCCATTGGCGGCGCAGCCCTTTACGTCCTAAGGGGCTTCTCCGAAGGGGAAACCCAGGCCGCCTGGCGCTTCGTGCGCTTCCTCTTGGAGCCCAAAACCCAAGCCCAGTGGCACCTGGACACCGGCTACTTCCCCGTGGTGAAGGGGGTGACCGAACTTCCCGAGGTGCGCCAAGCCCACGTGCGCCAGCCCAACTACACCACGGCGATCCAACAACTGGGTACCAGTAAGGTCAATAGCGCCAGCGCAGGGTGCTTGATGGGCGCTTTCCCCGAGATCCGCCAGTACGTGCAGGCCGCTTGGGAGGAAGTCCTCCGGGGCAAACCCGCCCGGGATGCCTTGAAGGAGGCCAAGGCCCGGGCGGATGCCGCGCTGGAACGCTATAACCGGAGCGTGGCAAGCCGCTAACAAGCCGCAAAAAGCCGCCCCGGGCTAAGCCCGGGGCCTTTTCTGATGGCCTCCTGACACCCGGCCCCTACCCTTAGGGCATGAGGATTCTGGTGACCAACGACGACGGCATCTTTAGCCCGGGACTGTGGGCCTTGGCCGAGGCGGCAACCCGCCTGGGGGAAGTCTTCGTGGTGGCCCCGGAAACGGAGCAAAGCGCCACGGGGCACGCCATCACCATCGCCCATCCCGTGAGGGCCTATCCCCATCCCGCCCCCTTGCCGGGGCCCGATTTCCCCGCCTACCGGGTCCGGGGAACCCCCGCCGACTGCGTGGCCTTGGGGCTACACCTCTTTGGCCCCATAGACCTCGTGCTATCGGGGGTAAACCTGGGGACCAATCTGGGGCACGAGATCTGGCACTCCGGCACGGTGGCCGCCGCCAAACAGGGGCGGCTCTTTGGCCTCTCCGCCGCCGCCTTTAGCGTGCCCCTAAACGGCAGAACCCCAGACTTTGAGCGCCTGAAGCCATGGATCGTGCGTACCTTGGAAACCCTCCTCCGGCTCAACGCTCCTTTCTTGGTGAACGTGAACCTTCCCCTCGAGCCCAAGGGCTTCCTCTGGACGCGGCAGTCGGTGCGGGCCTACGAGGGGGTGGTGGTGCCGGGGGAGGACCCCATGGGCAGGCCCCTCTACTGGTTCGCCGCCAAGCCCCTCCAAGAGGCGGAGGAGGGGACGGACCGCTGGGCGGTGGAGCAGGGTTTTATCGCCGCCACCCCCTTGCGGCTGGACCTCACGGACGAAAAACGCCTGCAGCCAAGCCTAGCCCATGATTAGCGTCCTCATCCCCACCAAGGGCCGCCCTGGCCTTTTGCTAGAGGCCCTGGGCTCCCTCCTTCGGCAGACCTTCACGGCCTTTGAGGCCCTGGTGGTGGAGGACGGGGAGGGGGAGGGCCTCGAGGCGGCCTCCTCCCTCCAAGATCCCAGGATCCGGGCTCTTTGGAACCGGGGCCGGGGGCAGGTGGAGGCCCGCCTCACGGGACTGGAGGAAGTCCAAGGGGAAATCGTCCTCTTCCTGGACGACGATGACCTCCTCCTCACCCCCACCTACCTGCACCGGGTCTGGCGGGCCCTCGGAAGAGGGGAGGGGGTAGCCTACGGGGAAGGGGTCCTCCTCGTAGGCCTCGAGGTCCTCCCCTTTGCCCCGGGGGAGGCGGGGGAGTGGCTTCTCCAGGACAACCGCATCCTGGCCTCCGGCACAGCCCTACCCCGGGCCACACTCCTCGCCTTGGGCAGCCTTGACCCCAGCATGGGGGACTACTGGGATTGGGACCTTTGGCTCCGCGCCCACCAGGCGGGCCTCCCCTTCCACTACCTGCGGGGCCCCAATATCGGCGTTCGGGTCCACGGGCAGAACCAAAGCTACGGGAAACGTATAGAGGAAAGGGCCTTCTACCTGGCGCGCCTCCGGGCCAAACACGGCCTACCCCCTACCCCCCTCAAGGACCACCTGCGGCTCCGCTAGCCCTCGCAAGCCCGGCAGGAGAGGAGAAGGTCACGGCTATAGGCCTGGGCAGCGCTGGCGCTGAACTGGTAGTAAAGGCTCTTGAGGCCAGAGCGCCAGGCGTGGAGGACAAGCTCGTTTACATCCTTGGGCGGAGCTTCGGGGTGGATCACCAGGTTCAGGGACTGCCCCTGGTCAATGTGCCGTTGCCGGGCCGCAGCCAGGTTCACCAGGGTCTTCTGCGAAACCTCGGCGAAGGTTTTGAAGACAGCCTTTTCCTCCTCGCTCAGGAAGTCCAGGTGCTGCACCGAACCGTTGTGCTCCAGGATGCTCCGCCACACCCTTTCCTCGTCCTTGCCCTTCTCCCGGAGGAGCTCCTCCAGAAAGGGGTTTTTGAAGGGAACCCGTGCCTTTTGCAGGTCCTTGAGGTAGTAGTTGCTGGTATAGGGCTCAATGGAAGGGGATACCTGGCCGAGGATGAAGGAACTGGACTTGGTGGGAGCGATGGCGAGAAGGGTGGCGTTGCGCCGTTCCATGACCTCGGCCAACTCATCTTCCGGATGGCGGGCACGCAGCCACCGGGAAGCCTCTTCTGCCCGCTCCCGAATGGTTTTAAAAATAAGGTTATTGAGGAAAAGGGCATCGGCGCTCTCCAGGGGAATGCCCTTGGACTGTAGGTAGCTGTGCCACCCCAGGACCCCTATCCCAATAGCGCGGTACCGCTTGGCAAACCGCACGGCCCGCTCCATGTAGGGGATGCCCTCCGCCTTCTCTATGAAGTCGTCCAAAACGGAGTCCAAGAAGATGACCAAGGTCTCCACAGCATCCGTGTCCTTCCACTCATCAAAGTGGAGTAAGTTTAGAGAGGAGAGGCAACACACGAAGCTCTCCTCCGGACTGGAGGGGAGCATGATCTCCGTGCAGAGGTTGCTGGCGTAAATCGTCTTACCCAGCTTGCGGAAAACCTCGGGAGCCTGCCGGTTGGCGTTGTCCCGGAAAAAGATGTACGGGATACCCACCTCCGCACGGCTTTTGAGGACGGCGGCCCAGCGCTCCCGCTTTTCCCGATCCCCGGCAATCATGGACTCCAACCAAGCATCCCCCACAGAAACGCCCCAGAAAAGGGACTGGATCTCGGAGTTTTCCCGTTGGATACGGGTCCACTCCCAGAAGTCAGGGTGCTCTATGGGCAGGTAGGCAGCGCACTGGCCGCGACGGGTAGAACCTTGGTTGAAGACCTCAATCACCCGGTCAAAAAGGCTGGCGAAGGCATAGGAGCCGTTGCTCTCCCCGTTATCGCGGATGGGGGCCCCTCGAGGCCGAAGCTCCCCAAGGTAGACCGAGGTTCCGCCCCCCTGTTTGCTCATCATGCCGATCTCCGCCACCGCCCGAAGGATGGAGGCGGTATCGTCCTCCACGTAGGTGCCGTAGCAGGAGATGGGAAGCCCCCGCTTGAGGCCATAGTTGGCCCAGACGGGAGTGGCCAGCGAATACCAGCCGTAGGCCACGTAGCGCGCAAACTTCTCCGCAAAACCCGGGATCCCCGTAAGCGCCTCGGCCCGGAGGGCGATCTGACGCACCCGCTCCTCCACGCTCACCCCGGGAAGGAGGTAACCGCGGCTCATGTAAAGCCGCGTCCACTCGTTGACCCAGTACCAGGGCTTGTACTCCCGCTTTACCGTTACCATGGCGCCTCCTTAGAAAAGGCTATCCGGATCGTAGCTCTGCACGCGCCGCGCGTAAGCCACGCTGCGCTTGTTGAAGAAGTCCACTTCCTTGTCGGCAAGGAGCTCGAGGGCGAACCATTCCGTATCCCGAAGGAGCTCGGCCCTGGGCGTAAAGGGGGCAGGAAGGCCATGGAGGGAAAGCACCTCGTTGTAGCGGTGCTTAAGAAACTCCAAGACCTCCTCCTGGGAAACTACTTCCACGTCTCCCTGGGCAAAGATCCAGTCCACCAAAGCCTCCTCCCCGCGGAAAAAGCGCTCGGCCCAGGCCAAGGCCTCCTCAGCAAAGCCGTCCCCGAAGTGCTCGGGGAGCTCCTTGCGGAGGAGGCGCAGGAGCTCCACGCCAAAGAGGCCGTGGATATTCTCCTCCTTGCTGGTGGCCTCTATGGCGTTAGAAATGCCCTTGAAACGCCCCGCACGGCGGTTTAGAGCCATGAGGACATAGAACTGGGAGAAAAGAGAGATGTGCTCCGTAAAAGCGGCAAAGAGGAGAAGGCTATGGGCATACGTCTTTAGGTTTTCTTCCCGGGCCCGGCGCAGGACGTCCTGAAGAAGCCGTTGGCGCTCCTTCAGGGCGGTCTCCTCCTCCAGGGCTTTCTGAAAGTGTTCGTTGAGCCCCAGGAGGTCCAGGAGGTGGGCGTAAGCGTTGGCGTGGCGCACCTCGCTTTCGGCGAAGGTCATCCCCACCTCCGCCACCTCCGGCTTGGGAAAGCGGTCGTAGATCCGGGCCCAGAAGAGCTTGACGGCAAGTTCCACCTGGGCGATGGCCAAAAGGGACCGCCGCACCAAGGCGCGTTCCTTCTCATCTACTAGGGCGTAGTCTTGAACGTCGGCGGTGTAACTGAACTCCGTGTGCACCCAGTAGCTATGCCGGATGGCATCCCGGAAACGCAGAAGTTCGGGATACTCGTAAGGGCGGTAATGGAACCTCGGCTCAGTGAGCATCATCCCTCCAAAGGAGGCACCGGCGTGGGTCGGCCCGACGCATCCAGCGCCACCAACACAAAACCCCCTTGAGCGGCAAGGTACCGCTCCCCTTGCAAAGACTCCACCCAAAGCTCCACCGCCACGCGCATGGACGTACGCCCCACCTCCACCACCCGGGCCACCAGCTCCACAATGGAGCCCAAGGGCACAGGATGCTTAAAGTCCACGGCGTCCGCATGCACGGTGACCACCTTGCACCGGGCATGCCGGGTAGCGGCCACAAAAGCCGCTTGATCCATCCAGGCCATGACCGTGCCACCGAAAAGGGTTCCGTAGTGGTTGGTCTCTCCCGGGAACACGGGATACACCATGCGGGTTTCCCGCACGAGCACCTCCTCCAAACCGGGCAAAAAGTAGGCGAAAGCCGCTTCCTCTTTGGGCCAGCCGTACACTGGTCCTTACGCGTTTTGGGGGAAAGGGTCAGGTCAAGGTCCCATGCGCATCACCACCTTCACCCTTGCCTCGAGGGCTACGGGGCAGGGCCGCGAAGCGGGTACTCGGGCTTCCGGCCAGGTGGGGCCGGTTACCGTTGCGGGACAGCGCCGGACTTTCACCGGACTTCCCCCACCGCCCAAAGGCGTCCAGGCCTGTCGGCCTGGCATCGCGGCCAGGGCACCCTAGGTATTGGGTACCCCTGCGGGGAGACTACCATGGGTTGGGCCCCTGGTCAAGGCCCTCGGCTAAAGCTCTTTGAGAAACTGCAACAGAGCCTCCCGGTCCTCTCGGGGCAGGGCGAGAAAACGCTTCTTGGCCGCTTCCGCCTCCCCTCCATGCCATAAAACGGCTTCCTCCAAGCTCCGGGCCCGGCCGTCGTGGAGATACGCCTCCTCCCCAAGCACCTGCCGGGTAAGCCCGATGCCCCAAAGGGGCGGGGTACGCCACTCCCGGGACTGGGCCGCCCCTTCCGCAACCCCGTCGTCCAGACCGGGGCCCATATCGTGCAGGAGAAGGTCCGTGTAGGCGGGAAGTCCGGCCAAGTTCTCCCGGTGGCAGGCGGCACACCCGATTTCCCGAAAGAGGCGCTTCCCCTTAAGGTCCTCGGGGCGGTGCCGCGGTGCCGGCACCGCCAGGTGGCGCAGGTAAAAGGCCACCCGTTCCAACTCTTCCTGGGAAACCTCCACCTTTCCGTCTTCTTCGGGGAACAAGGGCGTGGAAAGGCCCATGTCCTCGCGGTAGGCTATGGCGCTTTGCTCCTCCAGGCTGGCCACGCTGGCCTTCCACCCGAACCGTCCCACGCGTCCCCCCTCCAGGTAGGCAAGCCGTCCCGACACCCCGTCCCCATCCCGGTCCCCAGGGTCCTCTAAGGCGGCCAGTACCGCTTGGGGGACCGCCTCTAAAAGCCCAAGCCCAAAGACGGGCGGAGCCAAGCGGAGGCTATACCGCCCAGGCACGGGGAACCCGTTGGCGTCCAAGACCTCCACATGGGGCCGGCGCAGGCGGTAAGGGGTACCGTCCACATACCTTCCCTCCACCTCCTCAAAGCGGAGGGCCACCCTCCCCTCAGGCTCCAACCCCAAAAGCGCGTGGTCCTGGAGTTGCCACCCGAAACGGGGATGGGGGTCCAGGCCGTTTGGAGCCCGGGTGCGCACGAGCGCCTCGCTCCGCTCGGCGAAGGCCAGCCGACCCCGGCCATCCCGCACATGGCACCCGGCACAGGACTGGTGAACAAAAAGAGGGCCCAGGCCGTCCTCCCTCACGAAAACCCGGTTGAAGGCTTGGTCCCCCAAGCGGAACGCCTCCAATTCTTCGGGCGTCAACCCGGGTAAGGGGTGGCCGAAGGCCCGGGACGAGGCGTCGTTCACCAGGTACCGGGCAGGAAGGGCTCCGAGGAGTAGGACAAAGAGGAAAAAGAGCCCCTTCCGCATTAGCGCAAAAGCTCCTCCAATGCGCTGAGAATAGGCTCCACCTCCTCAGCGGGGGCGTGGGCCTCCACCTTAGCCCGGATAGCCTGCAAAAGGCGCACCGCCTCTTGCGCCTCGGGAAGTGCCTGTACCGCTTGCTCCAGGCCCTCTAAAGCGGCAAGTCCCTCGTCCACTTCCCCTTCCCCCAGGTACTCTTCGCGGAAGGTGCGTAGCCAAAGGCGCGCCCGCTCCTTGGCGCCTCCCACCGGGGTTTGGGAGAGGGCGCGGTACAGGGCCATGGCCTTCGTTCGGGCCGTTTCCACCCGGGGATCATCCCAAGCCTCCTCCAAGGGGCTTGGTAGGTTGGCAAGGGCTGCCTGAAGGTCCAGGGTCAATGCCCAGGAGTTGCCTTGAAGGGTTAGGAGGGCCAAGGCCTTGGCCAACCCTCGGCCGTTGGCCCGGTAATCCTCAGCCGAGCGCCGCGCATAGGGGCTTTCCGGGTTTCTAAGCTTTTCGCTGAAGAGCTCCTCGGCCAGCTCCAAGCTGGCAGCGTAGAGTTCCGAGGCGAGCTCTTCCTCCGAGGCCTCCTGCAGGTAGGCCTCGTACCGTTCCCGGAGCGCATCGGCCTGGCGGGCAAGGTCCTCCGCCAAAAGGGCTAGGTGGCGCAAACCCTCGGCTTCCTTGGGGAGCGCTTGGAAGAGCAGGTATTCCAGGGCATGAAAACCCCGCACCTCAGGGGGAAGGTTTTCCACGGAAGTCCCTAGGGAGCGCGCGAGCTCTTCAGGGCTTATGGGCCAGGTATCCAGGTACGGGTCATAGTCCCCTACCGGACCGAAGGCGAAAGCCTCCAACTCTTCCCAGTAATCCCGGGCGGCGTGCCAAAGGAGCTGTAGACGATGGAGCCCGTCTGGGGTGGGGTTTCCCGCAAACGCCCGCGCTGCCTGCGCCAAAAGCCCACTCTGCGCCGCAAGGCCCTCCACCAAGGGCGACACCGTGGCCGCTAACCCCTCCCTAAACCCTTGCGCCCACGCAAGACCCAAAAAACCTAGGGCTATCCAGAGAGAACGCCACACGGTTTACCTCCCCAAGAGAGAACGCCGTACTCCTTCCACCAAAACGCGGGCAGAATGGGGCCCGCCATACGTCCAGGTGCTGGGGTCTAAGGCCACCACACGAGCCTTTGCCAATCGGAGCAAGGGACCCACCGCTGGGTCCGCCAGAGGGTTGTTTTCCGGTTGGGCGATGAGGAAAACGAGCACCCCAGGGTTGTCCTGTACCAAGCGCACGAGGCCTTCCGCACCTACCCGAGAAAGACCATAGGCCTCCGCTTTTCCCCTCCAAGCGTTGGCCAGGCCCACGGCCTCTAGGAGCTCGGAAGCCAGGGTGTCGCGGGTGAAGACGTTGTAGACCTTCTCCCGGGCCCACGCCTGCACCAAGAGGAAGGGCCTCCCCGCTAGTCCCGCCTGTCGCAGGGCGTCGGCGGTTTGGCTTAGGAAGCGGTCCAAATCCGCCAACCGCCTTTCCCCTTCGCGCTCCTTCCCCACCAGGCGAGCGTGCAGGAGGAAGTGCCGGCGCATGGCGGCGAGTTGCCCGCTTGAGGGTAAGTAGTCGTAAAGGGCCGTGGGCGCAATGCGGGCAAGCTCGGGGTAAAGCTTGGCCTGGAAACCCGTGTAGCCCAGAATGAGGTCTGGCTTAAGCGCCGCTAGGCGCTCAAGGCTCGGGTTCATGCGTCCCCCGAGATCCTGGATCCCCTGGGGAAGATCCATCCGCACCCACCTGGGAAAGTCCGCCAGGTCCGCTCCCGCCACGGGCCGGACCCCCAGGAGGAGGAGGTCCTCGAGGGGGCGCCAATCCAAGACCGCCACCCGCTCCGGGGTCTTGGCCAAGCACACCTCGCCCAGGTCATGGGGTACCCCCCCACCTGGGCAACCGCCCTGCGCCAAAGCTAGGGAAGCCAGGTAAACCGAAGCCAAACGTGCTATCTTCCGCATATTCTAGTTCAGATGGCGAAAATACCCAACAGGACTTGCCTTTTGCCACACAAGCCCCCGCCGCAGAAGGCGGAGGAGTTCCTGCCCTTCTCCCTCCCGGAACCGTAGACCCACTGCACCCAACCACACCACCCCATCGCCGCCCCGGGACAGGAGGTCTTCTAGAACCTGCGCCAGGAAAAGGAGGCCTTCCGGGGTAAGGCGAAAGGTACCCGCATCCCAATGCAGGTGGTAGGTGCCGCCGTTGCACGAGCATCGGGCAAGATAGCGGCTTTCGGAAATCCGGGCCACCACCTGGGCGTGCTCAGGCTCCACGGACCACCTCCTTGGGCACGGGCAGGAGAAAGGAAAAAGCCCCCGGGTGCCCTAAGGCGCGGAAGGGAACCTCGTAGACCTCTTCCAAAAGCTCGGGGTGCAAGACGGCCTGAGGAGCTCCATACGCCACAGACCTTCCCCCCTTCAAAAGGAGGATGCGGTCGGCGAAAAGCCCCGCCAAGTTTAGGTCGTGGAGGACCGCCACCACCCCCTTCCCTTCGTAGGCCAAGGCGCGAAAGAGGCAGAGGAGTTCTAAGGCATACCGCGGGTCTAGGTGGTTGGTGGGCTCGTCCAAGAGGAAGAGATCCCCTTCCTGGGCCAAAAGCCGCGCCGCTTCCACGCGCATGGCCTCACCCCCGGAGAGGCTTGGGTAAAGCCTTTCGGCCAGGTCTCCCGCTTGGGCCCGCACCAACGCACTCCTGACCTTGGCATGGTCTTCCTCCCGCTCCCGCCTTCCCTCAAGGTGGGGAAGCCGCCCCAGGAAAGCCACCTCATAAGCGGTGTAGGGGAAGTTTATTTCCCGGTGCTGCGAAAGCACGGACCGCACCCGGGCCAGGGCCTGCGGAGTATGGGCGGCCAAGGGACGCTCCCTAAGCCACACCTCTCCTTGGGTGGGCCGAAGCTCACCGGCAAGGAGGCGGAGGAGGGTGCTCTTGCCGCTCCCATTAGGCCCCAAGACGGCCAGGAATTCTCCTGGGCGCACGGCAAGGTCCACGCCCTTGATAAGCCACCTTTCGCCCACTCGGTAACCCAGGTTTCTCGCCTCAAGCACGGAACACCTCCCGCTTGTACCGCAGGACCAGATAGAGGAAAAAGGGACCTCCTAGACAGGCCGTGACCACGCCCACGGGGATCTCCGCCGGGGCAGCCAAGGTCCGGGCCAGGAGATCGGCGGTTACCGCCAAGACCGCTCCCAACAGGGCCGCCCCCGGGAGCAGGTAGCGGTGGTCGGGCCCCGCCAGGAGGCGGAAAAGATGAGGCGCCACGAGCCCCAAGAACCCCACGCCCCCGGCCAAGGCCACGGCCACCCCCACCCCCAAAGCTGCCCCGGCCACTGCCCGCCGTTTGAGGGCCTCGAGGTCCACCCCAAGGTGAAACGCCTCCCGCTCCCCCAGAACCAAAGCATTCAGAGGACGGGCCAAGTGCAGGAGGAGAAGGAAGGCGAGAAGGCCAAAGGGAAGCCCCGCCAGAAGGAGGTGCCAGGTAATGGCAGAAAAGCCCCCCAGGGTCCAAAAGGTGAGGCTACGAAGCTCCTGCTCGCTGGCCACAAAGGTGAGAAGGCCGATGCCCGCCCCCACCAGGGCGTTTAGCGCAATCCCAGAAAGGAGAAGCACCGATACCTGGACGCCCCAGGGCGTTTGGGCTAAGCGCCAAAGTAAGTGGGTGGCGAGAAGCCCCCCAAGGAAGGCAAAGAGGGGTAGGGCGTATACCTCCAAGGCGCCCGCCCCGGGCAACACGACGATGAAGATGGCAGCGCCCAAGGCGGCCCCGGAGGACACGCCGATGAGGCCCGGATCCACTAGAGGGTTACGGAAAAGCCCTTGCAGCACCGCCCCCGACAGGGCAAGAAGGGCACCCACCAGAGCCGACCCCAAGACCCGGGGCAAGCGAAGGGCGGTAAGGACTTGGTACTCCACCCCTTCGCCCTTGAGCAAGATGCCGGGAATGGAGAAGGGCGGAATGGGATAGGCCCCAAGGGCCGCCCCCAGCAAGAGGGCCAGGGCAAGGAGGAGCACCAACCCTAGCAGTACCAGCCGGTAGCGACGGAAGCGGCCAAGCGGCAGGCCACGGGTCACGGCAGCTCCTCCCAGAAAGCGTCCAACCGAGGGGGTAGGGGTTTGCCGAGCAGCGCGAGGAACAAGGCTGCCTTCAGGAAGGCCCGCCAGATAAGGTACGACCTCACGGTCCCACCTCCACGAAGCCGTCCATCAGGTAAGCCGCCCGGAACAGGTCTAGGGCAGCCCGGCCTGCCCGGGGCCCGAAGCTCCCCAAGTAAAGGTCGTCCATGGCCACCACGCGGCGGTTTTGCCCTGCGGGGGTTTGCGCCACGCCGGGGAGTTTGAGAAGGCCCTCGAGGCCCCCCACGCTCTCCAGGCCCCTTTTGAAGACCACAAGGACATCCGGCCGGGCCGCTACCACGCTCTCCGCGGTCATGGGTTGGCACTCCCGTATGCCCTTGGCGGCGTTCTCAAGCCCCGCTAGCTCCATGACGCCCACAGGGGTACTGCCCTCGCCGCACACGAAGGTGGTACCCGGTCCCCGTAGGTAAAGGAAGAGCGCCCGTAGCTTTCGGGAAGCGTGTTGCGCTTGGAAAGCGCGCAAAGCCAAAAGGTCCCGCTCCAAAGCCCGCACCAAAGCATCGCCCCTTGCGGCTTGGCCCACAGCCTCCGCCACCACCCGGATCTTGCGCTTGGCCCCCTCCACGCTGGGTTCGGCAGGCACCAGGACAACCGCCACCCCAGCTTGCCGGAGTTGGTCCACCACCTGGGGCGGGCGCACATCCTCCCGGCCAATGACGAGGGTAGGCTTCAAGGAGAGAATGCCCTCGGCAGAGAGACGGAACTGGTACCCTACGCTCGGAAGCCGAAGGACCTGGGGCGGATAGTAACTGGAGTCATCCCGCCCCACCACCTTGTCCCCTACACCCAAGGCAAAGAGGATCTCCGTGGTAATGCCATCCAGGCTTACGATGCGCTCAATGGAGCGCACCTCCACCGCTTTCCCACTAGCGTCCACCACCCGGTAGGGTTGCGCCCAGGCTAGCAAGGAAAGCACTGCCATGAAAGCCACGCCGCTTCGCCCCCTCATGCGTACACCTCCACGTCCTCTAGGCGCAGGACTATCGTTTCCATATCCGTCGCCTCCACCACCACCTCCCGCTCCACGGGAAGCCACAACCCTTGGAAAGAGGCATAGGTATCCCGGAAGCGTTCCACCTTGATCAGCCGCCCCTTGGGGTCCCGGTGGACCAAAAAGAAGCGTTTGGGCAACAGCTTCTCCCCCACCTCCTGCCAGGCCTCGAGGTGAATGCGGAAGGAACCCTCCGCCAGGCTGCGCTCAATGACCTCTATGCGGCCATGGCGCACCCAGATGCGAGAACGGAAAGGGTCATTCAAGGCGATGGCGGTACCCAAGGGGCCCTCTTCCACCAAGCGCATGGCGTAGCGCCCTTCCCCCTCCTCAAAGGGCACAGGCCGACGGTGGCCCAACAAGGAGGCCAGTTCCCGCTCCGCAAGGGGGCCCATACCCTCGGGCAGTTCCACTTCCGGGCGGAAGCCCTCCACCTTCACCCGCCCGAAGTACCAGAGGCCCTTGAAGTAGAAAGCAACGCTTGCGGAAAAGCCGGGGAAAGTCTCGGGCAAGGTGTATATTCGTTCCCTTGCCCGTTTTAGGAGGGCCCAGACGGGAAGGCTCTCAACCACCTTCCACCTCCGAGTCCAAGATTATCTGGAAAAGTTCTAGCTTATTCGGACCCGCAAAAGCTTCCTTGGGCAAGGTACCGCTTCGCGCGTGGCCCTCCCTGAACTCGGGGCTTTCCGTCCAAGCCCGAAAGGCCTCCTCGCTCTCCCAAAAGGTGAGGACGATATAGGGGTCCCCTGGGCTCTTGGGCCGCAGAACCAGGTTGCGGACAAACCCCGGCATCCGGTCCACGAGGCGGGCCCGGGTGCGGAAAACCTCTTCAAACCGCTCGGCATACTCGGGTTTTACCGGTATGCGGTTCATGACCACAAACACACCATCACCTCCCTAAGGGGAGGCTAGGGGAAACCCCCAAGAATGTCAAGTATTCCGGTCGGATTTTGTGAGTATTAGGAACGATAACCGTTCGCAACAGGCTCCTATTCCAAAAGGGCCCAGCCCGCGGGAAAAGCCCCCGCGGACTGGAGAATCCGACCTTACCTACGGACAAAACCCGAAACCGCCTTCTGCGCTTCCTCGGGGGTAATGGCCACCTCAAAAGCCCGGTCCGCCGGAGAGCGGGGACCGGGGAGCTCCTGGTCCCCTAAAAGGATGCGGGAAGCCCGCACCGTGGCGCGGTGAGCGGCCTCGTTGCCGAGGATCGCCCCCCCGCCTTCAGGATGTCCTTGTTGGCGATGAGGGGCAAAGCCCCTAGGTATGCCCCCACAAAAGCGTCCTCCAAAGCGTTGAGTAAGCGCAGAATGGCGAGCTGGTTTCTAGGGAGAAACTCCACAGGATAGACGAAGTTCGGCCTTTCCACGGGACGGACACCGAGGCTTTGAAGGTCATCTGCCCGAGCTTGTGGCTTGCCGCCCGAGGACTCGCCAAAACGTAGGCCAGGCGCATAGCGACTTAATGATAATGTCTTCTCAGTAGTTTGTCAAGGAGCACAAAAGGCCCCGGCCCATGGCCGGGGCCGAAAGGGAAACAGGCGCTAGTGCTTCACCCCCTCCACCTCAAAGAGGGCCAAGCCCAGAGGCATGCCCCCCACCTTTAGGCGGGCCGCCACCTTCCACTCCTCCAGGTCCACCCGCACCACCTCGCCCCGAACGGGGTCGGCCAGGTAGGCCACCCCGTGGCCCAGGGCAAGCCCCGGGGCGGTGTCCAGGGGGGAGGTGGCCTCGAGGCTCCCCACCACCCGGCGCGCCACCGGGTCCACCTTGTGGAACTGCCCGTCGGCGGTGAGGACGTAGAGGGCCTCCCCTTCCGGTCCGAAGCCAAAGCGCAAGGGGCGGGCGGGCAAGGGCAGGACCTCCATCCGCCCCTCCCCGGGCTTCAAGAAGGCGAGGCCCTGGCCGAAGTTCCCCACGAAGACCCCCGCCCTGGGATGGGCCACCAGGGTACCCACCCGGGCCCCTTCGGGGCTTCCGGGAGGGTTCGCCACCTTGCGCCCCATAAACCCCTGGCCTCGCCGCTCCACCAGGAGCACCCCATCCAGACACCCGAAGGCGGCCACCTCCCCTAGCACGGCCTCCCCGTGGAGCCGGGGGCAGGTCTGGGGCAGGGGGAGAACCCGCCTCCCTTCCCGGGTGTAAACCTCCACCCTACCGCTCTCCAACCCCCCCACCAGGACCGCCTCGCCCAGGAGGGCCACCGCGCCGTGGTCCGCCCTACCGGTGGCGATGAGCCCGGGAGTGAAGTCCAGGCCCAAGCGCCTCAGGTCAAAGAGGGCCAAGGTGCCGTCCCCATCGTGGAAGACCGCCAGGGTATCCTCGTTGGCGAAGATGTGGGTGGGTTTAGGCCCCGTGCGCAGGGTGGCGGCCACGTAGGGGTTCTCCTCCTTCACATCCCGATGGTCGCCGTGGTCCTCGAGGCGGAAACCCCCGAAGAGAAAGCTCACCGCCCCGGCATCCCGGTGGACCGCCAGGACGTACTGCCCGCCCGGAAGGGGATAGAGGCGGGCGGGGGAAGGCACGGTGAAGCGGCCAAGCTCCTTCCCATCCTCGTTCATAACCCGCACCAGGGGCTCCTTCCCGTCCGCCACCGCCAGGCGGCGGAAAAGCCCTTCGCCGTGAGCGTGTTCCCCTTGGGCCAGGGCAAGACCTAAGGCCAAAACCGCGGCAAACGCAACCTTTCTCCCTCGCATCGTTCCTCCTTTCCCTCGAGGCCAAAGGCCCCGTAAAGGGCTACGGGCACAAGGCATTCCGGTTCCAACGGAGGAGGTCCCGGTACGTGGGCACCCTCCGGTCCAAGGCGTCGGTGTAGAGGACCACGAGCCTCGCCCCAAGCTCCTCCGCCAGCCGGCGCAAAGGAGCAGGATCCAGTTGGGGCTCCGCCACCACCAGGTCCACCCCCTTGGCCTCCGCCTCCTTAAAGAGGGCCAGGCGTTCCCGGACGCTTCCCTCCTGGCCGTGGGCGTCCTTAAGAGCCCCCACGATCTCCAGGCCGTAGCGCCGCGCCAGGTAGGAGAGGGACAGGTGGCTCACCACCACCCAGAGCCGCCTCCCCTCGAGGCAGGCGGAAAGGGCCTGGTCCTCCCGCTCCACCGCTTGGCGGAAGGCCTCGAGGTTCTTGCGGTACGCCCCTTCCCCCCTCGGGTCCAGGCGGGCGAGCGCCGCCGCAATGCGCTCGGCGTAGCGCAGGGCGTAGGTGGGGTCCAGCCACAGGTGGGGGTCGCAGTCCCCGTGGAGGTGGACCCCCTTTTCCCGGAGGCCCAGGAGGCCGCAGATGGGGTCGGGCATCCCCGGGGCGAGCTCCACCACCCTGGCCCCCGGGGGTAGAAGGGCCCTGAGCTTTGGCAGGTAAGGCTCCAGGCCCAAGCCGTTGGCGAAGAGGAGGCGGACCCGGGAGAGTTGGGAGGCGGTGGAAGGCCGCAGGTCAAAGGCGTGGGGATCGGCCCCGGGGGGCACTACGCTCTCCACCCGGACCCTATTCCCTCCCACCTGGCGCACCAGGTCCGCCAAGACGGTGGTGGTGGCCGCCACCTGGAGCTGGGCCAGGGCGGAGGCGGCGAAGAGGCTAAGGGCGAGCAGCCTCCTCATCGCTCCTCCAAAGGGACTTCCACTCCTTCAGGTGGCGGCGGGCAACGGGAGGGAGGTGGCGCAAAAGCCGCTCCCGTCCCTCCCCCCGGAGGGCCCGCACCCTCTCCTCGTGGGCCTGGATGAAGGGCAGGTAGTGGGCGAGGCCCTCCCCAAAGGGAAGGGGCTCGGCTTGGGGGGCCACTTCCGGGGGATAGGGCGGGAGGGAAGCCCGGTAGAACCGCTCCTTGGGCCTGAGGTAGAGCACGCCCCGGTACCAGAGCCCCGTGGAGTGGAGCACCGCCTCCTCCCCCAGGTAGAGGCTGGAGCCCACCCCCTTGGGATGGGGAGCCTTCCGGTACCCCAGGGCCTCGAGGAGGCCCTGGGCCGCATCCACCCCCAGGAGGTACATGAAGACGGGCATGGGGTTCATGGCCGCACCAGAACCAGGCGGGTGGGGCTACCCCCCGTGTGCAGGTACCGGACCACCCGGCCCCTCTCCCCGTCCACCTCGGCCACGAGGCCCAGATGGGGCAGGCTCACGTAGAGGAGGCCCCGCTCGGGCCAGGGGGCCAGGTCGGGGTAGATGGCGCCCCCGGTGTCCTCCTCCATCTCCGGGAAAGGCCGGGCAAGGCGGAGCTCCCTAAGAAGCTTCCCTTCCCGCCCCTCCAGCACCTGGAGCCTCCCGTCGGTGAGGAGGACGTAAACCCGCTTCCCGTCGGCCTTGGCCCTTAGCAGCGCGCCCCCGAGGGGGATGGGGGTTAGCTGGGGGCCTCGAGGGTCCAGGCGCTGCAGGTGGGTAACCTTGTCGGAGTAGCCGAAGAAAACCCCATCCCCCTTCAGGAAAGCCCCAACCCGCTCGCCCACGGGGTAGGCCAGGCGGGCAAGCTCCCTACCCCCCTCCAGGACCAGCACGTCCTTCGCGCAGGCGAAAAAGCTCCGGCCCGTCTCGGGGTGGAAGGCCTCCCCGTGCTCCACAGGGCAGGCGAAGCGCCCCCGCTCCGCCCGAAGCTCCCGGTCAAAGAGGACCACCTGCCCCCGGGCCAAGAGGGTGAGGTACGTACCTTCCGGGGCCTCCACCACGTGGTAGTGGTCGGGGTTGGGGAGCCTCAGGGTCTCCGCCTGGAAGGCCGCCTTCGGGTCCAAAGCCTCCTCATCAAAACGGAAGGCCAGGGCGTCCCGCTCGGCGAAGGCGAGGAGCTTGCCCCCCAAGGTGTAGGCCTCCGAGCCGTGGCCGATGTTCCACCCCCGTCCCAGAAGGAAGCTCTTGGCGATCACGGGCCGGCTCCAACGCCCCTCCTCCTTCCCCGTCCAGACCACGGTGAGCCACTGCCGGTCCGTATCCCGACCCCGGGACACCAGAAGGTAGCGGCCCGAGGGCGTGGCCACCAGGCTCATGCCCCGGGGAGGCAGGGAGAGCTCCGCCACCGCCTGGCCCCCGGGCAGGTCCAAGGCGAGGAGACGGCTATACCCCGGCCGGTTGTCCAGGACGAAGAGCCGGGCCTCCGCCTCAAAGGCCTCCGGCCTCTCAGGTACGGCGGCGTGGCCCAGGGCCTGGGAGAGGAAAAGGAGGGTAAACCCGAGGAAGATCTTGGTCCACTCGCGCACGGCGCACCTCCTCAAGTGACTGATATTGACAATGCAATCTCAAAAAGTCAAGCCCCAGAGAAGGACCCGCCCCCTGCGGGGGCGGGCGGAAGGAGGAGCCCCTCGCCTAGGCCCAAACGTCCTCAGGGTGACGCACGCTTTGGGGCCGCGCCTTAAGCGCCTCCAAGGCCTCTTCCTCGCTCATCACCGGGTTCTGGTAGCGGATGCCCAGGGCCTCCCCCATGAGGCGGAAAACGTGGGTGTTGTCCACAAGCCCCAGGTTCAAGAAGCGGAGGCCCTGCCCGTAGAGGGCGAGAACCACGGGGCTTGCCGTGTGCTGCCCAGAGCTATAGCCGATGTTGGGCCGGTCAGGCTTAGCTGCGTTGCGCTGAACCATGGCCCAAGCCATGGTGTTGTCCGGCTGCACCCCTTGGCGCACGCCCTCCGGCCAGTAGACCCGTTCGCGGATGGCCCGCACCACCCGTTCCGCCTCCTCGTCCGTGAGGGCCACGCCCTTCATGGACCGGTAGGCTTCCTTCACCTGGGCGGCGTCGGGGTTGTTGCCAAGCTGGCGACGCATGTGCTCAAAGCTCGCCTTTTGTGCCTCGAGGAGGTCAATCCCGGTGGAGCTCTCCAAATAGCTCCGCCCCGCCCCGTAAAGCGCCCCGACCCCGGTGGCGTGGTCGGAAACCAAGAGGAGGAGGGTGTCGGGGTTGCGGTCCACGAAGGCGGTGAGAAGCTCTAGCGTTTCATCGGCGGCAAGGACATCCCAGAGGGTAGCCGCGGCATCGTTCAGATGGTTGGCGTGGTCAATCCGGCCCGCCTCCACCTGGAGGACGAAGCCGTTGCGATAGGAGGCCAAGCGGGGCAAGGCCGCCTGGACCATCTCCTTTAGGCTCGGCACCCGCACCCCCTGGAAGCGCCGGTCCACCTCGTAAGGGACGTGGCTATCGGAAAAGACCCCAAGAAGCTTGCTGGCGTTGGTGCGGGCGAGCTCCTCCGGGGTCTTCACCACCCCGTAACCCGCCTGGGCGAAGGCGGCGTAGAGGTCCTTTTTGTCCTGTCGCCTTTCCGGGTTGAAGAACCGGTCCCCACCGCCCAGGTAAACCTCGGCCCCAAACGCCAAGTACTGCTCGGCAATCCGCTCCTCGGCGTTGCGGTCGGGGTTGGACACCACAAACCCTGCGGGTGTGGCGTGGGTGACGGTGGTGGTGGTGACCAGGCCCACCGCCTTCCCCGCCTCCTTGGCGGCGGCGAAGAAGGGCTTGAGGGGCGTGCCATCCGCATGGATGGCCAGGCCCCCGTTTACGGTCTTCACCCCGCAGGACATGGCGTTGGCCGCGGCGCTGGACTCGGTGACGTAACTGGTGAGGCTATAGGTGTTCACCAAGCCGTTAGGGTAGCGGGCAAGAAGCCTTTCCAGGGCGAGGACCCGCCCCTGGCGCCTTCTGGCGTAGGCCTGGGCCACGGCGTAGTCCTCCCAGGAAAAGCCATCGTAGACGAAGACGATGAGGTTCCGGTACCGCCGCCCTAGGGAAGGAGCGTTCTGGGGAGCCCCCTGGGCCCTTCCCCTGGGCATAAGGGCCAGGGCCCCCGCCATGAGGCCGCCTTTTAAAAGGTCACGCCTTTTCACGGCATATCACCTCCAGGACCAAAACTATAGGTGCCTTTTCAGGAGCGTGTCATGGCCGGGCCCTAACGCCGGTTTTCCCCTCCGCTACCGCCGGAAGGCCGCAAGGTACCCACCAGGCCCAACCCGAGCTGACCCTGTCCTGACAGGACGCAGGTAACGTCTTCTCAGGCATGAAGGGACCCTGGGCTTTGCTCCTCCTCCCCACCCTCATCTTTCTGGCAGCCTTTACTTACCTCCCCTTTGCGGTGGCGGCTAAGGAGGGCATTCCCGCACTCCCTAAGCTGCTTGCCCCGGAGAACCTCAACGCCCTCAGGGTTACCGCCCTTTACACGCTCCTCACGGTACCCTTGTCCGTAGCCTTGGGCCTGTTGGCCGCCGTGGCGGTGGAGGGGGACGGCCGGCTAAGGCTGCTTGCCCGGCTTCTTATCTTTCACCCCGTCATCCTGCCCACGGTGGCCTTTGCCGCTGTCTTCCTCTACCTGCTCAACCCCTTGGGTCCCCTTCGCAACCTCCTCCAGGCACTAGGGCTACAAAACCCCTTAGGGGAACCCCTTAGCGCCTTCTTGAGCGTGGCCCTGGTGGGCATCCTGAAGGATGCGGGCCTGTACATGCTCTACTACCTGGCTGGGCTCCAGGCAATTCCCAGGGAGCTCCTCGAGGCCGCCCGGGTTGACGGGGCCGGGCGGGTCGCCACCTTCTTGCGGATTTCCCTGCCCCTGCTCTCCCCCACCACCTTTTTCGTGGGGGTAATGGCCGTGCTGGGGGCCCTGAGGAACGTGGACCACATCTTCGTGCTCACGAAAGGGGGCCCTATGGGCGCCACGGACCATCTTCTTTACCGCATTTACACCCTAGGATTTGAGTACTTTGACTTTTCCCAAGCGGGGGCCCTGAGCCTTGTCCTGCTCACTGCTCTCACCCTCCTCGCCCTCACCGCTCTACCCCGCTTGGAGCGAGGTGTACACTATGACGCTTAGCCCTGTGCATCCTAAGGTCTTCCTCCGCCGCGTGCGGCGTATTTCTTGGGAGGGTGCCCGCCAGCTACCCGCCCTCCTCTTCGCCTTGCCCTACGCCCTTATCGCAGGGTATACCCTCCTCGCCGCCTTCACCCCTACCGCAGACCTCAACCGCGGGGAGCTAGGCAGGTTCACCTTGGAAAACCTCAAGCTTGCGTGGAGTTCCGCCGACTTCCCTCGGCTTTACCTCAACACCCTGGCCTTCACCCTTGGCCTCCTTCTAGTGCAAGTCTTGACCGTGACCACCGCCGGTTTTGCCCTTGCTCATCTAAAGGGACGGGGGAATAACACCCTCTTCTACCTGATCCTCCTCCAACTTTTCCTCCCGGCCTCCGCGCTTATCCTGCCCAACTTCATCCTCGTTCAAAGGCTCGGCCTAGCCGATACCCTAACCGCCCTGGCCCTACCCTATGTCGCCTCGGCCACGGGCGCCTTCCTGCTGCGCCAGGGCTTTCTGCAAATACCCAAGGAACTCGTGGAGGCCGCTTACGTGGATGGGGCCACGCCCTGGCAGGTCCTCTGGCGGGTTCTCCTGCCCCTAGTTCGCCCCCAGCTCGCTGCCTTTGCCTTGGTCAGCCTGGTCTATCACTGGAACGAGTTCCTGTGGCCCCTTGTGGTCATCCAAAGCCCCGAAAAGCGCGTGCTCTCTTTGGGCTTTGCCAGCTTCGCCCGTTCCGCTGAGAGCGGGATGGAGTGGGGCCTGATCGCTGCGGGAGCCTTACTGGTGGCCCTACCCATGGTCACCGCCTTTCTGCTCTTCCAGCGAAGCTTCGTGGAAGCCTTTGCCCGGAGTGGGCTAAAAGGCTAGGGAGGTGAAGGGATGAGGACAGGAAAGATAGCCGGCCTTTGGGTTCTGTTGGGGATTGGCCTAGCGCAGAGCACCACCATCACCTTCTACTACCCGGTGGGGGTGGCGGGCCCTCTGGCCCGCTTTATTGAAGGCTACGTCCGCGAGTTTGAGGCCAAGAACCCGGACATCAGGGTAAACACGGTTTTCGGGGGCAACTATGAGGAAAACCAGGCCAAGGTGGTGGCGGCCATAAAGGCGGGAAACCCACCGGATACGGCCATCTTGCTTTCGCAACAACTCTACACCCTCCTCTCGTTGGATGCCATAGAGCCCTTGGACGCCTACATCGCCAGGGACCCCGAGCTAAAGCAGGCGGTAAACGACTTCTTTCCCGCCTTCATGATGAACTCCACCCTGGATGGAAAGGTCTATAGCCTCCCCTTCCAGCGCTCCACGCCCATCCTCTACTACAACAAAGAGGCTTTCCGAGAAGCAGGGCTAGACCCGGAAAAACCCCCCGCCACCTGGGACGAGCTGGTGGAGTACGCCAAGCGCCTCACCAAGCGGGACGCCCAAGGGCGCATCGTACGCTACGGAGTAGCCATTCCCACCGAGGACCGTTCCACGTGGCTCCTTGAAGCCCTCACCATCCAAGCAGGGGGTCTGCTTTACGACCCCGCAGGAAAGGGGTGCAAGGTCCTGGTGGACACGGAACCGGTGCGTAAAGGGATGCAGTTCAAAGCCGATCTCGCCCGGAAGCACGGGGTAAGCCCCGAGGGGGTGGTGGCCTGGGGGACCACCCCGGGAGACTTCACCGCCGGCAAGGTGGCTATGATCTACCACTCCACGGGCTCCTTGGGCTTTATCCGAACCAACGCCCGCTTCCCCTTCGGCACCGCTTTCCTTCCCAAACTGGTGCGGTACGGGACCCCCACGGGCGGAGCCAACTTCTACCTCTTCAAGGGCTCCGATCCCAAGAAGCGGGAAGCCACCCTCCGATTTATCAAATTCATGACAAGCCCGGAACTCCAAGCACGGTGGGCTTTGGACTCGGGGTATGTGGCCGCCCGCCGTTCCAGTTGGAACCTCCCCATCATGCAGAGGTACCTCCAGGAGTGGCCCCAGGCCAAGACAGCTCGCGACCAACTGGCCTACGCCCGGGCTGAGCTTCCCGTCTACAACCTCCAGCAGGTCAAGGACATCATCGCGGAGGCGGAACAGGCGGTGGTCCTGGGCCGGAAGGACGTGCGGGAGGCCACGAAGGAGGACCAAAGGCGGGTGGAGGAGGCCTTAAGGCCCTTCTGCCGCTGATCTTTAGGACAAAGGTTGGGGGGGCCCAGGCCCCCCTGACCAATTCCTGACACGGAGAACATAGGGTATAGGGGCCATGAAGGGGACCATACTCCTTGCCCTCTCGGCCCTCCTCTTTGGAGGCGCTTGGGCGCAAACCCTCACCCTCTACACCTCGGAGGTCCTGGCGGACGTCAACGCCCTGGTGGAAGCCTTCCGGGCCCGGAACCCTGGGGTCCAGGTGCGCATCTTCCGCTCAGGAACAGGCGAAGTGGTGGCCAAGGTGCGAACGGAGTTAGAGACGGGCAACCCTCAAGCGGACATCCTATGGTTTGCCAACGAGGCGTTCCTCAAGGAGCTGGCCGAGCGGAGGTTGTTGCGCCGGGTGCCTCCCTCGGTCCCGGGGTACCCGGTGCAGTACGCTCCTGGAGGTGGGCTCTACCACGAGGTACGCCTCCTCTACAACGTCATCGCTGTTAACACCCAACGCCTGACCACTCTCCCCCAAAGTTGGCGGGACCTCCTAAAACCCGCATACCGGGGCCTTATCGCCATGCCCGACCCTAATTTCTCAGGGGCTGCCCTAGCCACGGTGGGGACCCTCACCTCACGGTTCGGGCAACGCTTCTGGGAGAACCTGCGGGAGCAGGGTCTGGGCATTGAACAGTCCAACCCCGTTCTCCAGCAAAAGCTTGCCCGGGGAGAGTACGCTCTGGCCATCACCACAGACTTTGGGGTACGGCAAGAGGCGGCCAAGGGAGCTCCCCTGGTGGCCATCTACCCCCGGGATGGGGCCATCCTGGTGCCCACGCCCCTGGCCATCCCCATCTGGAGCCGCAACCCACAACTCGCCGAGCGCTTCCTACGCTTCCTCCTGTCGCCCGAAGCTCAGGCCATCTTCGCCGAAAGGGGCTACTACCCGGTCATGCCCCAAGCCCCCAAGCCTAAGGGTGCCCCGGAAAGGGTCGCGACCATTCGGGCTCAATTTGCCGACCAGGAAACCTTAGAGAGGTTCAACACCCTCTTCGGCCTCAGGAGGTAAAAGTGAGGATAATAGGCTATTTTCGCTTGTCTTTGGCCTTCCTCGCCTCACCGCTAGCCTGGGGCCAGGATGCCGGAACCCTAACCCTCTATGTCTCCGGAGCCCAACTGCCCGACGTTCAGGCCATCGTCAAAGGTTTTAATCAAATCTATCCCCAAGTGGAGGTGCGGGTATTTCGCTCGGGAGCAGGGGAAGTGGCGGCCAAAATCCGTGCCGAACTGGAAGCGGGCAATCCCCAACCGGACCTCATCTGGAGCGTTGGCACCGAGCTTTTCCATGAACTCCGGCAAAAGGGCCTTCTGCGGCGCGTCACCCCGACCTTTCCCTCTTTACCCCCCCAATACGTCTACGAGGGAGGCTACTATTATGAGGTACGGCTCCTCCACAACATCATCGCTGTGAACCCCAAAAGGGTCCCCACACCCCCTACCGCCTGGGCAGACTTAGCAAGGCCGGGCTACAAGAACCTTGTGGTCATGGCCGATCCCAATTTCTCCGGACCTGCCCTCGTAGAGCTAGGGTATCTAACGGAGCGCTATGGATTCTCCTTTTGGCAAAAGCTTAAGGAGAACGGCTTAGCCATAGAAGCCTCAAATCCGGTACTTCAACAGAAGCTAGCCCGAGGCGAATACGGGCTTGCCATCACCAACGATTACGGGGTCCGACAGCTCCTGGCGGAAGGGGCCCCCCTGACCCTCGTATATCCCAAAGATGGAGCGGTCTACGCCCCTACCCCCGTCGGCATACCCACGTGGAGCCGCAAACCAGACCTGGCAGAAAAATTTCTTCGCTTCCTTCTCTCCGAACGGGGCCAGCAAATCTTCTCCGAAAGGGGTTACTACCCCGTTATTCCCGGTTCTCCTCCGCCCAAAGGAAGCCCCCAACGCCTGGCCAGCGTGCGCGGGTCGGAGGCTAGCCGGGAGGTCCTAGAGCGCTTCAATGCCCTTTTTGGCCTGCGGAGATGACCCTACTCCGGCACCTCTATCCGCCCATCCCCTTCGCCCTCACCCTCCTCGTTGCCTCGCCCTTAATCGCCCTTCTCCCTAGAGGCCTGCCCCATCTCCTTCCCCCAAAGGACTTAGACGTGCTAATCCTTAGCTTGGGGCTCGCCGCCTCTGGAACCCTCCTGGCGCTTGGTTTGGGCCTCGCCCTGGCCTACCTGGCCCTAATGGGTGGCGTGAGCCGCTTCTGGGAGGGTGTGTTTCTCCTCTCCTACCTGGTCCCTCCGTTCGTCACCGGGATGGGCCTCCTCTTTACCCTCCAAGGGCTGGGACTAAAGGCGTATGGGGTGCCGGGCATCCTGCTCGCCTGGACCCTGCACTACACGCCCTTGGCCTACCTCCTCCTCAAGCCCCAGGTCCAAGCAGCCCTACCCCTGCTGCAAGCGGCCGGGGTCCACGGGGTGACGGGCTGGAGGCGCCTTTACGCCTTCCTACCCGCCCTCCTGCCCTCCCTCCTCGTGACGGGGGGTGCGCTCTACCTGGCCCTTCTCGGAAACTTCGGCGTGCCGGCAGTCCTAGGCTTGCCCGAGCGGGTCTACACCCTCCCCACCCTGGCCTACGCCCGCCTGACAAGCCCTTTAGCCCAGGACCCCATTGGCGAAGCCGCCGCCCTCGGGCTCTGGCTGGGGCTTTTAGCCCTTCCCGCGGTCTTCCTTTCCCGCCCACCTATCCTAGAGGCTCGCCAAGCCCTACCCGCGCAGAAACGGGGGAGCTTCCGCCTACTCTTCGCCTCCTACAGTCTCTTGGCCCTCGGCCTTGGCCTCCTTGGCCTACTCCGGGAAGCCCTCCTCAACCCCTACACCGGGGGCTGGGACCCCGCCTTCGCCCGCGCTTGGGAGCTCCCTCTTGTCCGCCAGGGGCTCCTCAACTCCGTCCTTTTGGCCCTGGTGGCCACAGGGGTACTCCTAGGCCTCGCCCTCCTCCTTCGCCCGTTTCCCAAGGCCACTCGGCCCCTGCGGGGAGCGTTGGACCTCGCCTATCTGATGCCGGGTACCCTCCTCGGTATCGGGCTCATCCTCGTCCTAGCCCCTACGCCCCTCTATGGTACCCCTGGCCTTCTCCTCCTGGCCTACCTTTGGAACTTCGCCAGTCTGGCCCTCCGGGCCGTGGAGGGAGGGGTAAAGGTGGAGGGGATGGTCCTCGCCGGCCGGATACACGGGCTCTCCCCAGCAAAGGCCTGGCTTCGGGTGGGGTACCCCCTTCTCCTCCCCTCCGCTTTCGCCGGGGCTTTCCTCATCTTTCCCTTGGCCTTCTCCGAGATTACCCTCTCCTCCCTTCTCTACGCCCCTGGGACAGAGACCGTAGGGGTGGCCGTCCTCTCCGCCCTCAATGGGGGGCTTTACCGGGAAGCAGCGAGCCTAGGGCTCATCCTCCTTGCCCTATCCGCCCTGGGCCTCTTGGGGAGGCCGAAATGGTGAGGCTTGAGGGGGTATGCAAGCGCTTCCCCACGGGCGGGGGCGTGGAAGGGGTGGACCTCGAGGTGCAGGAGGGGGAGGTGTTCGTACTCCTAGGGGCCTCGGGGAGCGGCAAGTCCACCCTCCTGAACCTGGTGGCAGGCCTCATCCCGCTGGACCGGGGCCGCGTGTGGATCGGGGGAAGGGATGTGACCCACCTGCCCCCGGAGCGGCGCCAACTGGCCTACGTGTTCCAGGACCAAGGGCTATGGCCCCACCTCACCGCCCTGGAGCACCTCCTCCTGGTGATGCCCAAGCCGGACCCTAAGGAGGCCCGGACCCTCCTGGAGCAGGTGGGCCTCTTGGAGCACGCCCATAAACGGCCCCACCAGCTCTCCGGAGGGCAACGGCAACGGGTGGCCCTGGCCCGGGCCCTCGCCCGCAAGCCCCGGGTCATCCTGCTGGACGAGCCCTACAGCGCCCTGGACCCGGTCCTTAGGGAGGGGTTGCGCCTCGAGGTCCGAACCCTCCTCAAGGAGATGGGAATAACCGCCATCCACGTCACCCACGATCCGGACGAGGCCATGCTCCTGGCCGACCGTGTAGGGGTGTTGGCCAGAGGCCGGCTCCTCCAGGTGGGCAGCCCCCAGGAGGTGTACCGCCACCCCAACTCCTTGGAGGCCTTCCTCGCCTTCGGACGGGCCAACCTCCTCGCCACCGAAGGGGGTGTCCTCGCCTTCCGCCACGAGTGGGTGCGCCCGGGTGGGGAGTGGGAGGGTGTGGTGCTGGAACGCCGGGATCTGCGAGGGGACGTCCTCTGCCGGGTGCGCCTGCCCGGGGGAGAGGCCTGGGTCCGCTGGGAGGGGAGCCCCGGAGAGCGGGTTAGGATAAGGATAGAGCCCCTCCTGTGCTTTTCCCCCACGACCCTTCCCCACCCGGCGGGCTAGGCAAGGAGGATTGGGGGTGTCCAATGAAAGGCCAAATCCTGAGGCAGAGGGCTTTCTTGGGCGAGTTGCTGGGCACCTTCCTCCTGGTGCTCCTCACGGTGGGGAGCGCCGCCAACGCCGTCCTCGAGCCCCGCCTGTCCCCAGGGGCCTACGGGTACGACGCCGTGGCCCTGGGCTCGGGGCTTGCGGTGCTGGTGGGCGTTTTGGCGAGCCGGGAGCTCTCCGGGGCCCACCTGAACCCCGCCGTGACCCTGGGATTGGCCCTGGGGGGTCTCTTCCCCTGGCGCCTCGTGCCCACCTACCTCCTGGCCCAGTTTCTGGGAGGCTTCCTGGGGGCTTTGGGAGCCTACCTGGCCTACCGGGATGGCCTTTTAGCCCGGGGCCTTCCCAACGTGTTTAGCACGGGGCCGGGCTTCCTCCGCACCGCCCCCGAGGCCCTCTACGGCTGGTCAGGGCCCATGGTGGCCGAGGTCCTCGGCACCTTTGCCCTCATGGCGGTGATCCTCTTTGCCGGACGGGACGGGCGCCTCCTCCCCCTCTGGCTCGCCCTCACCGTGGCGGCGGTGGGCTATGGGCTCGGGGGGCCTGGGGGCTTCGCCCTGAACCCCGCCCGGGACCTCTCCCCCAGGCTCCTCGCCTGGCTCCTTGGTGTGGAGGGGGCGGCGAGCCCTTACGCCTGGGTACCGGCCCTTGGCCCGGTCCTCGGGGCCTTCCTCGCCGTGGCGCTCCACCGCTACCACCGGGCGTAACGGATCCCTGCGGCGCTAGGCCCTGGCGGGGTTTTGGGAACAGGCCAAGTAGCTGGGCAGGACCTCCTCCAGGGGCGTCAGGGTGGGCAGGAGGTCCCTTAGCGGTTGGGCCAGGGGTGCGGTGTTCCCCCCTTTGAGCATGAGGTACTGGTCGCGGGTGATGGGGGCGAAGGGCAAGGGGGAAAGGAGGGGCACCAGGAGGTCCACGAGGGGCAAGGGGATGGGCAGAAAGGGCTTTTTACGGCCTACCGTGGCCATGACGAGCTCCAAAAGCTCCCGGAAGGTGTACTCCTTGGGCCCCACCAGGTCAAGGGTGCCCAAGACCTCCCCCTCGAGGGCCCGGGCAAAAGCCTCCGCCACGTCCCCCACGTACACGGGCCGGAAGGGGAAACGCCCATCCCCGATGAGGGGCACGAAGGGCAGGGGGGCGCACACGAGGCCCCGGAGGATCTTCCCGAAGAACTCGTCCCCCGGGCCGAAGATGAGGCTTGGGCGGAAGATGGTCCACTTGAGGCCGCTTTGGCGGACGAGCTCCTCCGCCTCCGCCTTGGTCTCGTAATAGCGGCTCCCCGTGCCCCGCCTGGCCCCCAGGGCGGACATGTGGAGAAGCCGCTCCACGCCGGCCTCGCGCATGGCGGTGAGGAGGTTTTTCACCCCCTCCACGTGCACCGCCCGAAAGGACTGGCCCCGTTCCCGGATGATGCCCGCCAGGTAGATGGCGGCCTCCGCCCCCTGGAGGTCCGGCACCTCCCGGGCGATATCCCCCGCCACGAAGACCGTCCCTTGGGGGAGATGGCGGGAAGACCGGGCGAGGACGATGGGGGTGTGCCCCCCCTCCAGGAGGCGGCGCACCACGTGCCGCCCCACGAAACCCGTGCCGCCGACAATAAAAACCCGCATTCTAGGCCGCTTCCAAGACCCCTTGGGCCTCCGCCTCGAGGGCCTCCAGGTCCAACAGGTAGACCTTGCGGTAAGCGGTGGCGATGAGCCCCTCCCGGCGCAGGTCAGAGAGGAGCTTGGACACCGACTCCCGGGTGGAGGCGGTGGCGTCGGCAATCTCCTCGTGGGAGACGGTCACGTAAAGCCCCCCCTCGTCCCGGAAGGAGGCGGGGGTGTCGGCGAGGAAGAGGAGGTAGCGGGCAATCCTGGCCCGTAGCTCCCCCGTCTGCAGGTGGGTTTCGTAGGCCAGGACCCGCCGCATCTGCCGCGCCAGGTTCCGGGCCACCTGGTGGAGGGCCTCGTGGTCCATAGCCCTAGGGTCAAACCCCTGCACCACCGCCTCCGTCATGGCCTCGGCAGCGTACCGGTGCCGCTTCCCCTCCAAGGCCTCCTCCCCGAAGTAGTCCCCGGGGAGCACGTGCCTGAGGGTCAGGGTGCGCCCATCGGGTAGGAGCTCCACGATGCGCACCAAGCCCGACTCCAACCGGTAAAGGGTGTGGGCGGGGTCCCCCGCCAGGTAGATGACCTGCTTGCGTCCAATCCGCTTCATGCTGCCTCCTCCCAAAACACCTGGGGGAGTCTCCCCAGGTCTTCCACATAAAGCGCGCCAAGCCGCCTGGCCTCCTCCGCCGTGGCCCCGACGCCCCCCAGGACCACCCGGGGGGCCAGGCCCCCCAAGGCCCCATCCGGTAGGGCCCTGAGGCTTTCGGCGAGAAGGGCGGAGAGCACCACCCCCCGGGCCCCCAGGCCCTGGGCCAGGGCCCTGAGGTCGGGTAGCGGGGTGTCGGGCCCCAGGTAGAGGGCGGGAAGCCCCTGGCGGCGGAGGTGATAGGCGGCCAGCATGGCCCCGATCTCGTGCCGCTCCCCGGGGGGCGTGGTGACCAGGATGGGGGCGCCCTTGGGGTGGCCCGTGAGGTCCAGAAGCTCCTGGAGCCGGGCCCGGAGGAAGGTGGAGGCCAGGTGTTCCTGGGCCACGGACACCTCCCCCCGGTGCCAGGCGTCCCCGATCTCCCGTAGGACCGGCAGGACCACCTCCCGCGCCGCGCCTTCTGGCCCCAAAAGGCGCACCGCCCGCCGGAACAGGGCCTCCGCCCCCGCAAGCTCGGCGGCGAGGAGGAGCCCTTTCATCTCCTCGGCCAGGGACTCCGGCCTGGTCTGCTCCGCAAGGACCCGGCGGATGGCTGCCTGCGGGGTAGCCCCTTCCTCCAGGAGGCGGCGGACGCGCTTTAGGGCCTCCACCTCCTCCTCCCGGTAGAGGCGGTGCCCCCCGGGGGTGCGCTCGGGCCGGGGAAAGCCGTAGCGGCGCTCCCATTGGCGGAGGACGTGGGCCGAAAGACCGGTGAGGGCCTCCACCTCGGCGATGGTGTACGCCCCGCTTCGGGTCATGCCCTTAGGGTAGCAGGGTGTCTAGGCTTTGTCAAGTTGTCGTCTAGGTTTGACAACAAAGCTGGGTTAAGCTTAGTCTCTTAAGTTAGGAGGTATGGCAATGAAGCTAAACGCCAGGCTATTGGTTTGGCTCTCTGCCGCACTCTTAGCTACGGGTGTAGCCCAACAGCCCCCTTCAAACAAAGCGGTCGTGGCGGGCCTAAACCTCACCCTGCAAGCATGTAATTTGAGTGGGGATGTTCTGACCTGCACCGTAGAGGTGCAGAACCCGCAGGACAAGACGATCACTCTTAGCATTAACGCCAACTCTGTCCAAGCTTTGACCGCTTCCGGGTGGCTCTACCTGGGGCAGGCCTCTGCCAGTTCGCTCAAGCTCGCCCCTAAAGGGAAGGCGACTTTGAAGCTCACCTTCCGGGGGGTGAATACTCCCTCCGCTCTGTTCGCCATGATCCAGGTGGGGGACGCTCGCTTCCGTGGAGTGGTGGTCCCTGGATCGCTTCAGCTAGCTGCGAAGGAAGGGTATTGTTTATTTTACCAGGGATGGTCGGACGGATTAGTTTGTCACCTAGCTCGCGCCAACGAAACAGATACGGATATCACACTACGGGTTGACCCTAGAGAGTCTTTCGTAATTAGCGATGTGGGAGCGAGGTACATGGGAACAAGAGTGGTCCTGGGACAAACATTATATGACTATAACGCTACGGTAGACCTTACTGTTCCGGCCCACACCACAACCCGCGTAGGCGTTATGTTCGTAGAAGGCGGCTTGTCAAAGCTTAGCTATCGCCCGGAACAAGTCCAGATGGTTCGCTTTAAGGTAAGTGGAGGATTTTTGGAACTTCGGAACGTGCCTGTTCGCTACTGCGGCACAGACGCCAACGAAGCATGTACTAGCCTTCAACCCTTCTAGCTCTTTGCCAAATACCCAACCAGTTGAGCTCCCGGTGGTCATCCACCGGGATAAGTTTTTCAAAACCCACGAGGCAGATCGGAGACAGGGAACCCGCTATTTCCATTAGCGCCTTTTAGCCCTATTTTCTTCTCGCCAAACAAGAGCTTGGCTTTCATCGTAGCAAAGAAACAATACAAGGGTGAGCAAGCATGGAGACTGGCCCTCTCCCCAAGTTCCGCCCAAACCTTACTCCCTAAAGTGTGGCAGGGACAAACGTCCTGTCCTTCTTGTAAACTAAGGTAAGGTTTCGTATGGAACCCGATTGGAAACGCCTAGCGAGCCTCGTCCGCATCCACTCCTCCACCTTCTATTTGGGAAGCCTCCTCTTTCCCCCGGTGGAGCGGAAGGGGGCCTGGGCCGTCTACGCCGCCTGCCGCCTGGGGGACGAGGCGGTGGACGGCCCCGGGGGCGGGTGGGAGGCCCTTTCCGCCTGGTGGGATGGGGTGGAGCGGGCCTACGAGGGGAGGCCCCGGAGGGACTGGGAGGTGGGCCTCGCCTGGGCCCTGGAGCGCTGGCCCATACCCTTTGAAGCTTTCCGCCATATGAAGGAGGGCTTTCTCACCGACCTGGGCCCCGTGCGCCTGAAAACGGAGGCGGAGCTCCTCCGCTACTGCTACCAGGTGGGGGGCACCGTGGGGCGGATGATCCTGGCGGTGGCGGGAGGGGAAAGGGCCGAAGAGGAGGCCATCGCCCTAGGGCAGGCCATGCAGCTCACCAACATCCTCCGGGACGTGGGGGAGGACCTCGCAAGGAACCGGGTCTACCTGCCCGAAGACCTTCTCGCCCGGTATGGGGTGCGGGTGGAGGACCTCCACGCCGGTAGGGCCACCCCAGGCTACCGGGCCCTCATGGCCTACCTCGAGGCCCAGGCCCGCGCCCTCTACCGGGAGGGCCTAAAGGGCATCCCCCGGCTCCGGGTGGGCAAAGCGGCCATCGCCCTCGCCGCCCTGCAGTACCAGGGAATTTTGGATAAACTCAGGCTCATGGGTTACGAGAACCTGGCCAGGCGGGCCCACCTGAAGCCCTGGGAAAGGCTTTGGCTCATCCCCCAGGCCTACCGCCTGGCCCGCATGGCGGAGTGATGCGCCTCGTCTGGCACCGGGCGGACCTCCGCCTGCACGACCACCCGGCCCTCCTGAAGGCCCTGGAGGAAGGCCCCGTGGTGGGCCTCGTGGTCCTGGACCCCAACAACCTCAAGACCACCCCTCGGCGCCGGGCCTGGTTTCTGGAAAACGTCCGGGCCCTGCGGGAGGCCTACCGGAGGCGGGGCGGGGCGCTTTGGGTCCTGGAAGGCCCCCCTTGGGAGAGGGTGCCCGAGGCGGCGAGGGCGCTCCGGGCGCAGGCGGTCTACGCCCTAAAGAGCTACACCCCCTACGGCCGCCACCGGGACGAGCGGGTGCGGGAGGCCTTAGGCGTTCCCCTTCACCTCCTCCCCGCTCCCCACCTCATCCCCCCCGACCTTCCCCGGGGTTACCGGGTCTACACCCCCTTCCGGCGGCACTTCCAAGGGGTGGGCCTTCCCCTGCCCGCCCCCGAGGCCCTGCCAAAGGCCCCGGAGGAGGGGGACCTCCCCAGGGAAACCCCCAACGTGCCCCTTCCCGAGCCCGGGGAAGAGGCGGCCCTTGGCCGGCTCCAGGCCTTCTTGGAGGAAAAGCTTCCCCGCTACGCCGAGGAGCGGGACCGGCTGGACGGGGAAGGAGGCTCGAGGCTCTCCCCCTACTTCACCCTGGGGGTCCTCTCCCCCCGCCTCGCCGCCTGGGAGGCCCTAAGGCGGGGGGGAAGGGGGGCGGAGAAGTGGGTGGACGAGCTCCTTTGGCGGGACTTCTCCTACCACCTCCTCTACCACTTCCCCGAGATGCGGGAAAGGGCCCTAGACTCCCGGTGGGAGGCCCTCCCCTGGAACGAGGACGAGGCGCTCTTTGCCGCCTGGCTAGAGGGACGGACGGGCGTCCCCCTGGTGGACGCCGCCATGCGGGAACTCAGGGCCACGGGCTTCCTCTCCAATCGGGCCCGGATGTGCGTGGCCCAGTTTGCCGTGAAGTACCTCCTCCTCCCCTGGCGGAAGGCGGAGGCCGCCTTCAAGGCCCTCCTCCTGGACGGGGACACGGCCCAAAACCTCCAGGGCTGGCAGTGGGCCGGGGGGCTTGGGGTGGACGCCGCCCCCTACTTCCGGGTCTTCAACCTGGTGGAACAGGGAAAGCGGCACGACCCCGAGGGGGCTTGGCTCCGCCGCTTCGCCCCCGAGTACGCCTCCTACGAGCCCAAGGACCCCGTGGTGGACCTTGTGGCGGCCAGGCGCCGCTACCTCTCCTTGGCCCAGGCCTTGGCGAAAGGGTAGCCCAGGCGGGAGAAGGCCCCCCTTCCCCGGGTATTCTCTAACCATGACCGCCACCTTGGACCTGAAGGAGGCCCTCCCCGACCTAAGGCGCCTCCGGGACGACCCCCTGGAAACCCTCCTCGCCTGGGGGGAGCGGCACCCCCGCCTAAGGCTTCCCCTCCCCGGCATGCCCCTCCACCTGGTCTTTGACCCCGAGGGGGTAGAGGCGGTCCTCCTGGGCCTGGAGAGCAAGGCCACCTTCCAGTACCGGGAGCTCGCCCGCCTCACGGGGCAGGGCCTCCTCGCGGACTTCGGCCCTTCCTGGAAGGAGGCCCGGAAAACCCTGAAAGACCCCTTCCTCCCCAGGGCGGTCCGGGCCTACGCCCCCCTCTTTCAGGAGGAGGCGGAAGCCTTCTTCGCCCGCTGGCGGCCGGGGGAGATGCGGGACCTGGCCCGGGAGATGCTATCCCTCTCCCTGCGCCTTCTGGGAAGGGCCCTTTGGGATAGGCCCCTGCCGGAAACCCTGGCGGAGGCCGCCCTGCGGGCCCTGGAGCGGGTGGTGGCCAGGATGCGAAACCCCTTTACCCGGCTTAACCTCCTGGTGGAAGGGGCCTTCCTCCGGCACAAGCGGGCCCTGGAGCGGGAGGCGGAAGGGCTCATCCAACACCCTCCCCTCGCCCGCCTGCCCCGGGAGAGGGCCCTGGCGGAGGCCAAGACCCTCCTCATCGCCGGGCACGAGACCACGGCCAGCGCCCTCACCTGGGCCCTCTACCTCCTCTCGCAACACCCCTCGGACCAGGCCCGGGTGGCGGAGGACCCCGCCTTTGCCCTCTCCGCCTTCCAGGAGGCCCTTAGGCTCTACCCCCCCGCCTGGGTCCTCACCCGCAAGGCGGAAGCTCCCTTAGACCTCTTGGGGGAAAGGGTGGAGGCGGGGACCACGGTGGTCCTCTCCCCCTACGTGACCCACCGCCTCCACTTCCCCGAGGGGGAAGCCTTCCGGCCTGGCCGCTTCCTGGAAACCCCAGGCACCCCAAGCGGCCGCTACTTCCCCTTTGGCTTTGGGCAAAGGCTCTGCCTGGGGCGGGACTTCGCCCTCCTGGAGGGGGAGGTGACGCTAGGGGTCTTCTTCCGCCGCTTCCGCCTAGGCCCCCTTCCCAAGCCCCGGGTCCACGCCGGGGTGACCCTCTGGCCCGAGGGAGGGCTTCCCGCCCGCCTGGAGGCGGCATGACCTACCTGGAGTTCCACCTGGTCTTCATCCTGCCCCCCCTCCTCCTTCTCCTCCTTGGGGCGAGGCCCAGGCCGCCCAGGCTATGGGCCTACCTCCTCCTGCCCGCAATCGCCCTCCTCTACACCACCCCTTGGGACAACTACCTGGTCTGGCGGGGGGTGTGGGGCTACCCCGAGGGGCGGGTCCTCCTTCGGATCGGGTACGTGCCCCTGGAGGAGTACCTCTTCTTCGTCCTCCAGCCCCTCCTCACCGGGGCCTTCCTCCTCCGGGTGGCCGGGCCTCCCCCACCCCCGGGGCCGGGGGTCTTCCGGGTAGTAGGGGGCGGGGCCTTTCTCCTCCTTACGGCCCTCGGCGTCCTCCTCCTCGCCCTTGGGGGGAAGGCCCTGTACCTAGGCCTCATCCTGGCCTACTTCGCCCCCGTCTTCCTCCTGCAGTGGGCCTTTGGGGGGGACCTCCTCTTCGGGTGGCGGCGGGCCCTCCTCCTTGGGGTGGGCCTCCCCACCCTCTACCTTTGGCTCGCCGACCTCTACGCCATCCGGGCCGGCATCTGGTGGATCGCCCCCGAGTACACCCTGGGGCCCAAGGCCTTCGGCCTCCCCTTGGAGGAGATGGTCTTCTTCCTCGCCACCAACCTGGCGGTGGTGCAGGGCCTCCTCCTGGCCTGGCACCCCGAGGCCCTGAGGCGCCTACGGTGATGGACCCCGAGCGCCCCTTCGCCCGGCTCCTCAAGGCCTTCGTGGAAGGCTTCCTCCTCCTGAGCCTCAAGGGAAGCCTCCGGGGGGTGTACCTGAAGGGGCACCTCCCCGAGGAGCCCCTGGTCCTGGCCATGAACCACCACAGCTTCTTTGACGGGCACCTGGTCTGGCTCCTGGGAAGGCTTGGGGGGAGGCCCACAAGCCTCCTGGTGGCGGAGGAGAACCTGAAGGCCTTCCCTGTTCTGGCCCTGGCGGGGGCCCTTCCGGCGGGCCGGGTGCGGGAGGCCCTAAGGCGGCTTGGGCAGGGGGCGTGGGTGGGGGTCTTCCCCGAGGGGGCCCTGCGCTATCCCGGGCCCCTGGGCCCCTTGCGCCCAGGGGCCGCATGGCTTGCCCGGAAGGCGGGGGTGCGGCTCCTCCCCGTGGCCGCCCGGGTGGCCTTGAGGGGGTTTGAGCACCCCGAGGCCTTCCTCCTCGTGGGAAGCCCCTTGCCCCCGGAAGGGGACCTCCCAGGGGCCTTGGGCGGGCTTTTGGCGGAGCTGGACGGGATCCTGGCCAGTACGCACCCCCGGGCGGTGCCGGAGGGCTTCCGGGAGGTCTTGAGGGGGAGAAGGAGCCTGGAGGAGCGGGTGCGCCCCCTGGTGGAGGCCCTAAGGCGATGACGGGGGACTTCTTCTTCGGGGTCTTCCTCTTCCTCCTCCTGAGGTGGCTTGCCCTCGTCTACAACCTCCTTGCCTTCCCCAGGCTTTCCCCCAGGCCCACCCCCAAAAGGCCCACCGCCTCCCTCCTGGTCCCGGCCCGGAACGAGGCGGAAAACCTAAGGCGCACCCTCCCCGCCCTCCTCCGGCAGGGGGCCCTCGAGGTCCTGGTCTTGGACGACGGCTCCGAGGACGGCACGGCGGAGGTGGCCCTGGCCCTAGCCGGGGACCGCCTGGGCTTCCGCCTCCTCCAGGGGGAGCCCCCGCCCCCGGGCTGGACGGGGAAGAACTGGGCCTGCTGGCAACTGGCCCAGGCGGCGCGGGGGGAGGTCCTGGTCTTCACCGATGCCGACGTGCGCTGGGAGGAAGGAGCCCTGGGGGGGCTCCTCGCCGCCCTCGAGGGGCGGGAGGCGGTCTCGGCCCTGCCCCGGCAGGAGGCCGGGCAAAACCCCCTAGTCCTCGCCACGGTACCCTTCGTCATGGGGGGGCTCTTCTCCTTCCTGCCCCACCCCGGGCTCGAGGCCCTGCGGGTGGCGAACGGCCAGGTCCTGGCCTTCCGCCGGGAGGCCTACTTCGCCCTTGGGGGGCATGAAGGGGTGCGGGCCGAGGTCCTGGAGGACGTGGCCCTGGCCCGGAGGGCGAGGCGCTACGGGCTCTTCCTGGGGGTGGAGCTCTTCTCCGCCCGGATGTACCGGGGCTACGGGGAGGTGGTGGCGGGGTTTGGCAAGAACTTCCTGGAAATCCACCTGAAAAACCCCGCCATCCTCCTCGGGTCCTGGTTCTACCACCTGGCCCTTTACACCCTTCCCTGGGCCTTTGGGCGCATTGAGCTTGGCCTTTTAGGGCTTCTGGAAAGGACCCTGGTCCAGGCGGCCACCAAGGGCCCCCTCCTCGCCGCCCTCCTCGCCCCCCTGGCCCCCCTCCTCCTCCTCCCCGCCTACCTCCGGGCTCTCCTGCCGGGGAAGCGGTGGAAGGGGCGGGTCTTGCCCTAGGAGGAGGGGATAAAGGGCGGCAAGGCAACCCCATCGGGCGGCGTGAGGGGTTCACCGCCCAGAAATACCGCTTCCTGCTACCATGGAGCCATGGCAGTCATCGCGCGGATCTCCTCCAAGGGCCAGGCCACGATACCCAAAACCCTGCGGCAGGCCTTGGGCCTAAAACCAGGGGATCTGCTCCTTATGGAGCTGGAAGCGGACGGCTCTCTTCGTCTACGCAAGCTTTCTCCTTCGGACCTGGCTTACCTCAGGTCCCTGGAGGCCACCCTTAGCGAGTGGGCTAGCCCCGAGGACGAGGAAGCCTATCGTGACCTTTGAACGCTACACGGTGGTCCGGGTCCCCTTCCCGTTTACCGATCAGAGAAGGGCCAAACATCGGCCGGCTTTGGTGCTGTCCCAACCTGGATGGTTCCAAACGCCTCGGTCATGGCGATGATCACCAGCAAGCGCCACGCCCCATGGCCCCTAGACTGGCCCATCCAAGACCTAGAAGCGGCGGGCTTGCCGGTTCCCTCGGTGGTCCGCTTTAAGCTCTTCACCCTGGACCACGGCCTGGTGCGGGGCGCTCTAGGCAAGCTGGCCCCGGAGGATGCCCTCCAGGTGGAGCTACGCCTACGCCGTCTCCTTGGCCTGTAGCCCGCCCCGCAATCCTCCCCTTCCCATGGGGTAAGCTCCTCCCATGCGCGCCGTGGTTATCGGTAGCGGGGTGGGGGGTCTGGCCTGCGCCATCCGCCTCGCCGCCATGGGTCTAGAGGTGCTCGTCCTGGAAAAGCTGGACGGTCCTGGAGGCCGGGCCCGGGTGCACCGGGCGGAGGGCTTCACCTTTGACATGGGGCCCACGGTGATCACCGTGCCCCCTTTCCTGGAGGACCTCTTCGCCACGGGCCCCGGCAACCCCCGCCTCTACCCCGATTTCCCCGAGGAGGAGGGCCTTAAGGCCACGGAGCGCTACGTGAAGCTCGCCCCCCTGGACCCTTTTTACCGCATCCACTTCCCCGACGGGACCCACTTTGACTACAAGGACGACCGGGAGCACCTCCTCTCGGAGATCCGGCGCCTGGCCCCCGAGGACCTCGAGGGCTACCTCCGCTTTGAGCGGGACGCCAAGGCCATCTTCCAGAGGGGCTTCCTGGAGCTCGGCTTCACCCACTTTGGAAGCCTCCTGGACCTCCTCCGGGTGGCCCCGGACCTCCTCCGGTTGGACGCCGTGCGTCCCCTCTTCTCCTTCGTCAAGAAGTACTTCCGAAACCCCAAGATGCGGCGGGTCTTCTCCTTTGAGAGCCTCCTCATCGGGGGAAACCCCCTCTCGGTGCCCGCCATCTACGCCATGATCCACTTCGTGGAGCGCACCTGGGGGGTGCACTTCGCCCTGGGGGGGACAGGGGCCCTGGTGCGAGGGATGGTGCGGAAGCTGGAGGAGCTCGGGGGTAGGGTCCGCTACCAAGCCCCCGTGCGCCGCATCCTCACCCGGAAGGGGCGGGCGGTGGGGGTGGTCCTCGAGGGCGGCGAAAGGATAGACGCCGACCTCGTGGTGTCCAACGCCGACTACGTGCACACCTACGGCGAACTCTTAGCCCCCGAGGATCGGCGCCTCCACGGGGACTGGCGGCTAAAGCGCACCCGGCTCTCCATGAGCCTCTTCGTGGCCTACTTCGGCTTCCGGGCGAGGGGGGACGAAGGGGAAAAGCTCAGGCACCACAACGTCCTCCTCAGCGAGCGCTACGAGGGCCTTCTCAAGGACATCTTTCTCCGCAAGGTGCTCCCCGAGGACTTCGCCCACTACCTCCACCTCCCCACCCTCACCGACCCCTCCCTGGCCCCCCCAGGCCACCACGCCGCCTACACCCTGGTGCCCGTCCCCCACAACGGGAGCGGCCTGGACTGGCGGGAACTGGGCCCGAGCTACTTGGAAAAGACCCTGCGCTACCTGGACGAGGAGGGCTTCCTCCCCGGGCTCATGGACCGGCTGGTCTACACCCACTTCGTCACCCCAGACTACTTCCAGTGGACCCTGAATAGCCACCTGGGGAACGCCTTCGGCCCCGAGCCCGTGCTCTGGCAGACGGCGAGCTTTAGGCCCCATAACCGCTCGGAGGACGTGAGGGGGCTCTACTTGGTGGGCCAGAGCTACCAGCCCGGGGCCGGCCTGCCCAGCGTCCTCATGTCCGCCAAGATGACGGCAAGGCTCATCGCCCACGACCTGGGGCTGGAAAGGGCCCCTAAAGGCCTCCTGGAGGCCCGGGTGTGAGCACCCTGGAGAGGAAGCGGAAGCACCTCCAGGCCTGCCTGGAGGGGGACGTGGCCTTCCAAAAGACCACCACGGGCCTAGAGCGCTTCCGCCTCCGCTACCAGGCCCTGGCGGGGCTCGCCCTCTCCGAGGTGGACCTCACCACCCCCTTCCTGGGCAAGGTCTTGCAGGCTCCCTTCCTCATCGGGGCCATGACCGGGGGGGAGGAAAACGGGGAGAGGATCAACCTGGCCCTGGCGGAGGCGGCGGAGGCCCTGGGGGTGGGCATGATGCTGGGCTCGGGGCGCATCCTCCTGGAAAGGCCCGAGGCCCTGCCCAGCTTCCGCGTGCGCCGGGTAGCCCCCAAGGTCCTCCTCATCGCCAACCTGGGCCTGGCGCAACTCCGCCGCTACGGGCGGGACGACCTCATCCGCCTCGTGGAGCTCCTCGAGGCGGACGCCCTGGCCCTCCACGTCAACCCCCTCCAAGAGGCGGTGCAGAGGGGGGACACGGACTTTAGCGGCCTCCTGGACCGCCTAGCCGGCCTCCTCCCCCTTCCCTTCCCCGTCCTCATCAAGGAGGTGGGGCACGGCCTTTCCCGGGAGGCGGCCCTGGCCCTAAGGGGCCTCCCCCTGGCGGCGGTGGACGTGGCGGGGGCCGGGGGGACGAGCTGGGCCCGGGTGGAGGAGTGGGTGCGCTTCGGCGAGGTGCGCCACCCCGAGCTCTGCGAGATCGGCATCCCCACGGCCCAGGCCATCCTGGAGGTCCGGGAGGTCCTGCCGGATATTCCCCTCATCGCCTCGGGCGGGGTCTACACCGGGACGGACGCCGTGAAGGCCTTGGCTTTGGGGGCGGACCTGGTGGCGGTCGCTAGGCCCCTCCTGAGGCCTGCCCTCGAGGGCAAGGAGGCGGTGGCGCGCTGGATTGGGGACTACCTGGGCGAGATGCGCATGGCCCTCTTCGCCATCGGGGCGAGGCGGCCTGGGGAAGCCAAGGGTCGGATAGCTACCCTCTAGGAGCATCCCCAAAAGGGCGGGGAGGTTTCTTCCCCCCTTTCACAAG
Organism: Thermus brockianus; assembly: GCF_021462505.1. Lineage (GTDB taxonomy): Bacteria > Deinococcota > Deinococci > Deinococcales > Thermaceae > Thermus > Thermus hydrothermalis. The sequence goes on along the minus strand of NZ_JAKEDV010000008.1, from coordinate 34,394 downwards.
TCTTTCACATGGACCCCCTACCCTGCCGTACGGGGGTGGTATATGCGGCGACCCTGGATCTGGCTCGGTTTCCTGGCCCTCCTGATAGCCCTCGCTCAGGCCCTCAGCCTGGACCTGCGGCCCTACATGGTACGGGTAGTGGAAGGCAAGGAGGTCTACGAGGAAAACCCCGTGGCCGTCAAACCCGGGGACGTCCTGGAGTGGCGCTTGGCGGCGGAGAACCGCTCCCAAGGCCCTTTGCGCCAGGTGGCCCTGGTCATCCCTGTCCCCAAGGAGACCTACTACCTGGACGGGAGCGCCAGGCCCCTCGCCCTGAACGGGTCCACCATCCGCCCGGAGTTCAGCTTTGACGGGGGCAAGACCTTCGGCTTCCCACCCCTGAAGAAGCGGGTCCGGGTGGTGGAAAACGGCAAGGAGGTGGAAAAGGAGGTGGAAGTGAGGCCAGAAGAGTACACGCACGTGCGGTGGCTCCTACCCGAGCTACCCAAAGGCGCAAAGGTTCAGGTGTCCATGCGCACCGCGGTCAAGTGAAGGAGGTTTAACGATGATAAGAGGACGCTATCTTGTGGCTACCCTGCTCATGGCCCTGGGCCTTGCCTTGGCCATGACCCCCGCCGGGACGGCCATCACCAACCAGGCCTCGGCCAGCTATGTGGACTCGGCGGGCCAGCCCAGGACCACCACGTCCAACCTGGTCACCACCATCGTCCAGCAGGTTTACGCCTTCACCATTACCCCAAACGGGGCTAACGAAGGAACTCCGGGCCAAACCCGCTCCAACCTGCCCGGAGGCCAGGTGCTCTTCCAGTACACGGTCACCAACAACGGCAACGGCACCGACACCATCAGCCTGATCACGGTCCAGGGGACGCAGGACAACTTTGACCTGCAAAACGTCCGCATCTACCTGGACGCCAACTGCAACGGCAACGTGGATGCGGGCGAAGTCCAGGTGACGAGCGTCACCCTGGCCATGGGCGCCCAGGCCTGCGTGATCGTGGCAGCCACCATTCCCACCACAGCCCAAAACGGGCAGTACGGCAACCTCAACCTGACCGGGCAGTCCCAGGGGAACACCAACGTCACGGACGCGGACAACTGGGCCCGGGCCTCAGCCACCACCGCCGCCGCCCTCACCGCCTTCAAGAGCGCCTCGCCCTCCGGCAACGTGGCCCCCGGCGCCACCATCACCTACACCATCTCCGGCGCCAACACCGGCGGTAGCGCCGCATACGGCGTGAGCGTCACGGTGGACGGCCAGGCCAGGACGGGCATCCTGGTGGAGGACACCATCCCCAATGGCCTCACTGTGAGCGCCATGCCCACAGGCACCGCTGGGGCGGGCACAGTGCGCTACGTCTACTACAACGGCACCGCTTGGGTCACGCTCACCAACTCCCTCCTCCCCATCACGGGAGATGGCACCAAGAAAATCGGCATGCTCCTTGAGGACACCGGCGCCTTCTTCCCGCAAGGGGCCCAGTACAGCTTCAGCTTCGCCGCCCAGGTGCCGTCCAACGCTCCGGCGGGTGCCAGCTACGCCAACAGCGCCACCGTCCGGTTCAACGATGGAACCCAGGACCGGAGCGTGACCACCAACACCACCACCAACACCGTAGCGGCCCAGTACCAGCCCTTGGTAGGGTACCCTGGCAACGTCACCTTGGGCAACGAAACCCAGGTGGTGCCGAGCGCCTACGCTGGGCAAACGGTGACCTTCACCAACGTGGTGCGAAACAACGGCAACGCTCCAGATAGCTTCGCGCTGACGCTTCAAAACTCCACTTTCCCCACGGGCACCGCGTGCCAACTCTACGCCGCAGACGGCACTACTCCTATCTCTGGACCCGTGGGGCCCTTGGCGCCCAACGCCGACCTCAACGTGGTGGTTAAGTGCCAGCTTCCCGCTGGGTACTACGAAAACCCGGCCGACGGCGCCACCACCACCTATAAGGTGGAGCTCAAGGCCACAAGCGTCAACGACCCCAGCAAATCCGACATCACCACGGATCGGGTGACCGATATCCTCCCTGGCTACGCCGTGGACTTGGCTGCCAAGGGGTACAGCGGGGATAACAACGCCAACAACGACAACCCCGCCGCCCAAACCGCCGACCCCGAGCAGACCGTGTACTTCCCCCTGGAGGTGTACAACGCAGGGGCTAACCCCGACGTTTACAACCTCACAGCCGCAGTTCCCCAGGGGTGGAGCGTGGTCTTCTACCCCGACCCGGACTGCAACGGCACGCCCGATGGGGCGCCCATCACGAACACCAACCTGCTGAACCCTGGAGCTAAGCAGTGCGTGGTGGCCGCCGTAACGGTGCCCGCCGGGACTGCGCCTGGCGCCAACTCCGTGTCCTTCACCGCCACGAGCACCACCCTGTCGGGAGTGTCGGATACCGTCGCCAGCCAGGTGAACGTCAACCTGGTAGCCCAGGTCAGCCTGGACCCCGACCGCTCCGGCACCGTCACGAGCCCAGGCACCATCGTCTACACCCACACCCTCCTCAACAACTCCAACGCCCCCGCCTACTGCGACATCTCCGGTAGCGGCGGCGCCTACGGCTGGACCTACCAGTACTCCACCGACGGCACCACCTGGTACGGCGGCCTGGCAGACGTGTACGTGGGGCCGAACGACGGCACGGCGACCATTTACGTGCGCGTCACGGTGCCGGCGGGCGAGCCCGTGGGCCGGGTGGACGTGAAGACGGTCAGGGCCAACTGCGACGTCACCACCGGCACGCCCGACAACGCCTACGAGGCCACGGACACCGCCACCGAAACCACCACCATCGTGGGCGGGGAGCTCAGGCTCAACAAGTCCGTGGACAAGGCGGACGCCGTCCCGGGCGAGACCCTCACCTACACCATCAGGGCCGAGAACATCGGCACCGGGAACCTCAAAAAGGTGATCATCTCCGACCCCATCCCCGCCTACACCACCTTCCAGAGCGTCTCGGCGACCATCTCCGGCTTTAGCGGCGCCGTGCTCTACTCCACGGACGGCACCACCTGGAGCCAGACGGCACCCACCAGCGTGCCCACCGGCGGTACCGTCTACGTGGGGGTGGACACGAACGGGGACGGCGACATCACCGACGCCGACGTCATGCCCCCAGGGGCCNCGGGGGGGGGGGGCCCCCTTATGGGGCGCCGACAAAAGGAGAAAGCCTTTTGAGAAGGGATTTTTGACGCGATTTTCACAGGGAGAGGGGAGGCTTAGGGATGATGCGGCGAGACGTGAAGGCCAGGAGAAGGATTGCCCCAGGGCTCTGGGTGGGGCTCCTCTGGCTCCTCTCCCTGGCCTTCGCCCTGACCCCTGCCGGCACCGTGATCCGCAACCAGGCGGTGGCCTGGGTGGGGGAGGAGCGCCACCTCTCCAACGTGGCGGAAACGGTGGTGCGCCCCCTCTGCCTTCCCCAGCTCTCCCCCGACGGCACCCAGGAAAGCCCTGGGCAGGTAGCCTCCATCAGCCCAGGGGGGTACGCCTACCTGCCCTATGTCCTCACCAACGGGGGGAACGACCGCTTCACCTTTGGCCTGGGGTATGCCTTAGGCCCCCGGGACTTTGACCCCGAAGAGGTGGCCCTCTTTCCCGACCCAAACGGGGACGCTCTTCCCGACGGCCATCCCATCACGGAGGCTACCCTGGACATGGGGGAAAGCCTTAGGCTGGTGGTCCGGGTAAAAGCCCCCCTGGCGGCCACAGGAAGCCTTCTCCTTAGCCCCATCGCCCGCTGCTCCGATGGGGCGGAGGACAGGGAGAACTGGGCCCGCCTCGAGGCCCGCCAAGGCCCCGCCCTCTCCTTGGAGAAGGCCATGCCGCAAACCGCCCGTCCTGGGGAGGAGGTCCCGGTGGTGCTCCGGGTGCGCAACCTGGGGGAGTCGGAAGCCCAGGGGGTGGCGGTGGCGGACCTCCCCCTCCCCCTCCCCTTCGTCCCCGGCTCCGCCCAGGCCCCCAAGGGCCAGGTGGAGTACTTTGACGGCCAGGCCTGGACCTCCCAGGAACCCCCCGCCGTCCGAGGGGTGCGCCTCCTCCTCCCCCGCCTCCTCCCCGGGGAGGAGGCCACGCTCACCTTCCGCCTCCGGGTGCCCCCCGCCACGCCTCCGGGCCTCGTGGAGAACCGGGCCGTGGCCACGGGACCCGGGGGGCCTGCGGAGGGACGGGCGGTCTTGAGGGTACTCCCCTTCTACGCCCACCACCTGGGCCCCGGAGGGAACCCCAGGGCCCTCCCCGGGGGAGAAGACTCCCAGGACGACCGCCAGGCGGGCAGGGCCTTGGCGGGGCAACCCCTCTGCTTCCTCCACACCCTGGAGAACGCCGGCACCGTGGGGGATAGCTACGCCCTGCGGGTGGAGGGGGTGCCTTTAGGGGTGGACGTCTGGCTGGAAGACCCAGCGGGCACCCCCCTCCCGAACCCCCTGGCCCTGGGCCCCGGGGAGCGGCGGGACCTCAAGGTCTGCTACCGGGCGCAAGGGGCAGCAGCCTTCGCCGCCAAGGTGGTGGCCCGCTCCCTGGCCACGGGGGCGGAAAACGCCACCTGGGATGACCTCGAGGCGGTGGGGGAGGAGGCCCTCGTCCTCCTCAAGGAGGCAGACCCCCCCGCCGGCACCACCCTCCGCCCGGGCCAGGAGGTGGTCTACACCCTCAGGGTGCGGAACGCCTTCGGGCCCCTTGCCCAAGCGGTGGTGGAGGACGCCCTAAGCCCGCACCTGGAGTTCCTGAGCGCTTCCCACGGCGGGGTGTACAACCCCCAAGGCCACAAGGTGGTCTGGACCTTGGACCCCTTGCCCCTTGGGGAAACGGTCCTCACCCTCCGGGCCCGGGTCAAGGCGGACACCCCGGACGACGCCCTCTTGGAAAACGCCTTCACCCTCCGGGCGCGGGAGGCCCCGAACCCCGTGGCCTCCAACCCCGTGCGGCACCCCGTTTTCGGCGCGAACCTCCTCCTGCGGAAGGAGGTGAGCCCCAGGGTGGCGCGCATTGGAGACCTCCTCACCTACCGCCTCACCCTGGAAAACCCCTCCTCCGCCCCCCTCGCCGTGCGCCTCACCGACACCCCACCCCCCGGCACCCGGTACGAGCCCGGCACCGCCCGGCTCTGCGAGGGGAGCACGCCCCTGGAGCCCCAGGTGGTGGAGGGGAAGCTGGTGTGGGAGGGGCTTAGCCTTCCCGCCAAGGGCAAGCTCTGCCTCACCTACGCCCTCCGCCTCCTGCCCCAGGCCCCCAAGGAGCTCATCAACACCGCCGAGGCCCTGGGCCTGAGCGGCCAAGGGGCGGTGGTGGCGAGCGGCCAAGCCCAGGCCCTGGCCCAGGTGGACCCCGGGCCCTTCGCCCTCGGGGGGGTGCTCCTGGGCCGGGTCTTCCTGGACCTGGACGGGGACGGCGTCTATGGCCGCGGGGACATCCCCCTCCCCGGGGCCCGGGTGCTCCTTGCCAACGGGGTCCAGGCCCTCACGGATAGCCAGGGCCGCTACGCCTTCCGCGACCTTTCCGGCCTCCATCAGGTAATGCTGGACCCCGCCTCCGCCCCCTTCCCGCCCCGTCCGCTTCCGGAAGACCTAGGCGAAGGGTACCGGAAGCGGGTTCTGGTGCAGGGGGCCACGGTGGCGGACTTCCCCCTGGTGCCCCCGAAAGGGTGGGTGCGGGTGGAAAGGAGCACGGTCCTCCGCATGGGGCCCCTCGTGGTGGAGAAGAGGCTTCTCCGCATGGGAGAAAAGGTGCTTGTGGAGCTCAAGTTGCGAAGCGGCGAAACCCTCCCCGATTTCACCCTCACCGATCCCTTGCCCGAGGGCGGGGAGAAGGCCTTCCACTACCCCGAGTTCGCTGGGGAGGAAACCCTGGTCTACGAGGTGGGCCAGGCCTTCCTCACCGACCCCGAGGTGCGTTGGAGGTACCCATGAGGCGTCTACTGGCCCTATTCCTCACCTTTTCCCTGGCCATGGCCCAGGTGGCGCTCAAGGCCACCCTGGTGGGCACCGGCCTTTCCTGGGAGATGGACCGCCTCGAGGCCTGGCTCCTCCCCCAAGGGGAGGAGGGGCGGATCGTCCTCTATTCCCCGGGCTTTGACCCCCAGGACTACCGGAGCGCCCTAAGGGGCCAGGAGGAGCTTGGGGACGAGCGCTACGATGGCGGGCAGGGCGAACTCAAGGCAGTCTACGAGCTCTACCGGGGCGAAACCCTCCTGAGGCGGTTGGAAGTCGGGGTGGAGCCCCATCGGGAGGTCCTCTTCTTTGAAGGGAAGCTAGAGAAGGAAACCCCCTACCGCCTGGTGGCCCGCTTTGAGGGGCTTGGCAAGAACGCCTTCCTCCTGAAGGCGGAGGGGTTCGCCGTGCAACTGGACCCCATGACCCTGGCGGTGGACGCGCGGGGCCAAGGGGCTGGCCTCACCCTACGGCAACGCCCCGGGGAACGGGGCCGGTTCGTGGAGCTTTTCGCCCTCGAGGCCTCCCCTTCCCTCCTCCCCCTCCCCGTGCGCTTTTACGACGAAGACGGGCCGGAAGAGCTCTTGGCCCAGGTGGCGCTCCCCGATGGCCGCCTGGAGGAGCGCCCCGTTTCGGGGGATAGGGCCTGGGCGGAGTACGCCGTGCGCCTCCCTGGCCTCACCCGCTTCCTCTTCGCCCAACCCCCCACCGCCAAGCAGTACTCCAACACCCTGGCCTTCCAGGTGAAGGCCTGCTTGGAGGTGGCCCAGGACCGCTTCCGGGCGGTTCCCCCCGGGCCCCGGCGGGTGGCGGTGGTGGACAACGCCGGGAACCCCCTGGACCTGAAGCCCACCCTCACGGAGGACGGCCTGGCCTTCCTGGACCTACCCCAAGGCTACCGCCTCCTGGAGGTTAGGGCCCAGGGGGCGGTGGTGGTGGAGGGTGGAAGGGTCCGCTTCGGCTGCCCCGGGGGCGAGGCCGTCTTCGTGGTGGCCCCGCCCGAGGCGAAGCTTAAGGTGCGCCTCCTCCTGGACCTGCCTGGGGGCGAGCGCCCGGGAGAGGGAACCCTCCTCCTCGGCAAAGAGCGCCGCAGGGTGAGCGGGGAAGCCTTCTTCTCCCTCACCCCCGGCACCTACCCCCTGGCCCTCGAGGCGGAAGGTGCCGCCGTGGAGGGCCCCAAGGAGGTCCGCCTCCTCCCCGGCGAGGAGCGGGAGGTGGTCTTCCGGGTGCGGCCCGAGGTGAGCCTCGCCCTCACCCCCGAAACCCAGCGCCGCCCCGAAGGGGAAGCGGCCCGCCTCGTCCTCCGCGCCACCACCCCCTACCCAGGCCTCCTCCCGGCAGAGCTCGCCCTGGACCTCCCCCCCGAACTGGAGCCCCTGGGGCCCACCCGCCTCACCGCCCCCTTGAGCAAGGACCGCCCCCTGGAGCTCGCCGTGGAGGTCAAGGGGCCCCTGGGAGGCTACCAGGTGCGGGGGAGGCTTCTTCCCTTTGGCCTGGAAAAGGGGGCCGAGGTCGCCTTCTTCCGCCCCGCCACCTTCACCCTCAAGAAGGAGGCCCTGACCCCAAGGGTGGCCAAGGGCGAGGAGGCCCGCTTCCGCCTCACCGTGGTGAACGAGGGGGACGAGGCGGGGCAGGTCCGGCTCAGGGACCTGGGAGGGGTGGGCCTCGAGGGGCCCGGCCTGGACCAGGAGGTCTACCTGGAACCCCGCCAAGGGAAGAGCTACGAGGTGGCCTTCCGCGTGGTGGGGGAAGGCCTTTTGGTAAACCGGGCGGAACTCCTACACCAAGGCGAGGTCTTGGCCCGGGCGGAAGCGGGGGTGGAGGTCCGCCTCCCCAAACCCGCCCTCGCCCGGGAAACCCCGCATCGGCGCTACTTGCCGGGCGAGGTGGTAACCCACCGCCTGGTGGTGAAAAACCAAGGGGAAGCCCCCTTGCGCTACGTCCTGGAGGACGCCTGCCCGGACATCCTGGAGCCCGCCAACGCCCGCTTTGAGGGGACCCTGGCCCCCGGGGCCGAGCGGGTCCACACCTACGAGGCCCGGGTGCGCTTCGGGGAAGAGCGGGAAGGCCTCTGCCAAGCCACCTTGCGGTACGAAGGAGGCGCTTTGCAGGCGGAAAGCCCCATAGCCCGCGCCCTCCTCAAGCTCACCAAGGAAGCCCTGGCCCCCAGGGTCCTGGAAGGGACAGAGGCCACCTTCCTCCTCCGGGTGGAGAACCCCGCCGACCACCCCGTGCGCCTCCGGCTCCTGGACACCCCCTCCAAGGGGCTTCCCATGGAGGGGCTGGACGTGGAGCTCACCCTCGCCCCCGGGGAGGCGCGCACCTTCACCCTGAAGGCGAAGGAGGTTCCCCCCGGGGCCCACGTGAACCGGGCGAGCGCCTTCCTGGGGGAAACCCCGGCGGCCTTTCCAGCGGAGGCCAGCGTGGTGGCCCTGCCCCTCCTCATCCCAGAAAGGCTTTCCGAGGTGCGCCTGCCCTTCCGGGTGGAAGGGGAAGGCGAGGGCCTCCTCCTCGCCTTCAGCGTCCCGGAAGGGGCCACCTACGTGCCGGGAAGCGCCCGCCTGGCGGAGGGGGATAGGCTTCTACCCCTCGAGGACCCCCTCCTCCTGGAAGGCCGTCTCCTTTGGCGCCTCCCTTTCCGGAAGGAGGGCGAGGTGCGCTTTAGCCTCCGCCACGAGCGGGCCCTCCCCCCCTTGGCCGAACCCAGCCTGACCCTCCTCGCCGGGGGGCGGGAGGTGTACCTGCAGGGGAAGGTGACCCTGGAGGACTACCGGAAGGCCAAGCCCTTCCAAGGGGAGCGGCAGGGGGTCATTCGGGAGCCCAGGGACGGGGAGGTCTTCCGGGACCGGGACGCCATCCGGGTGGTCCTGGAAGCCCCCTTGGGCCCCCTCACCCTCAAGGTGAACGGGAGGCCCATAGGCCAAGACCGCCTGGGGAAGGCCGAGCTGGACGAGGGGCGGGGCTGGCAACGCCTGGAGTACTACGGGGTGCCCCTGGAGGTGGGCTTAAACGTTCTGGAGGTGGAAGGGGTGGCCCAGGACCGCCTCGAGGTCTTCCGCGCCGGGAACCCCACCCGCCTGAGGCTCTCCCTCCTGGAGGCCAAGGCGGACGGGCGCACGCCCCTTAAGGTCCTGGTGGAGGCCCTGGACGAAAACGGCCTCCAGACAGGCTTTGGCCCCGTTTCGGTGGAAACCGACCTGGAGCCCCTAAGCCCCGATGCCTTCCTGGAGCTCTCCGGCTACCAGATCCTCCTCAAGGACGGCCGGGCCGAGCTTCTCCTCAAGCCCCTCGCCGCCCCCAAGGAGTTCCGGGTCAAGGCCCGCTTCAACCAGCTAGAGGGTGAGGCCCGCCTCTTCGCCGGGGAGCGCAAGGAGGCCCTCTGGCTCGGCCAGGGGAGCGTGGGGGTGGCCCTGGGGCCGAGCCTCTCCCGGCTTTCCCTGGAAAACCTACGCCTCTTTGGCCTCGCCCGGGCCTACGCGGAGGGCCCCGTCCTGGGCGGGCAGGGGCAGATTGCCCTGGACACCGCCGGAGGCCTCGGGACCAAGCTCTCCACGGACCGCTTCCCCCTCACCGGGGCCGCCACGGAGGCGAAGCGCCCCCTCACCTCCGATGACCCCGTGGCCTTCCGCTACGACCAGCCGGAGTTCTCCCTGAGCTACGAGAGGGCCCCCTTGGGAGCAGGCCTTCCCGAGGCCACCGCCCTCCGCCTTAGCACCCGGGGCGAAGGGCGCCTGGAAGCCTTCCTCGCCCTCCTCCCCCGGGACACGGTGGAGGAGGTCATCCGGCCCGACGGCACCTCCTTCTACCGCCTCTCCCGTAGGCCCAAGCCTGGCACCCTCACCCTCACCCTGGTGGAAGGGTCCAGGGAAACCCGCCTGGTGCCCGGCAAGGACTACGTGGTGGACGACCTGGGGAACCTCCAGCTTTCCCGGCCCCTCTTCCCCACCACCCCGGACCTGAGCCCCGTTTACCTCCTGGCGGCCTACGCCCCCGAGGAGGCCCCCAGGGACCTCCTGGGCTACGGCGTGTCCGGGGTCTACGAGGCCCAAGGCCTCCGCTTCGGCCTATCCGCCGCCTACTTGGGGGCTTGGCGTTACGGGGCCGAGGCAACCTACGAGGCCGGGAGTCAGCGCCTGAGCCTCAGGGCCACCTACCAGGAGGGCCGCTTCGGCCTCTCCTTCGGGGCGGACGCCCGGTTTGGGGCCATCCGCCTGCGGGGGGACTTGCGGGCGGAGGACCTCGCCCAGGGTGTTTCCGCCCTCCAAGGAGGGGCCCGCCTGGCATACGAGGGAGGCCCCTTGGGCGTGGCCCTGGAGCACGCCACCCCGGCCCAGACCGCCCTCCTCTTGGAGTACCGGCCCCGCCCCTTCACCCTAGGCGCTGGCCTCGGCTACATGTGGGACGAGGGGGCCTGGGCCCTCCTGGGCCGGGCGGGGTACGAGGAGGGAGAGGCCCGGGCCCTCCTCACCCACGCCCAGCCCTTCAGCGCCGCTAAGGCCGTCACCCGGCTGGACGCCGCCTGGCCCCTGGACCCGAACCTCCGCCTGGAAGGGGGCCTGGCCTACACCTGGGGCGAGGGGGTTTCCGGCACCCTGGGCCTCCGCCAGCGCCTGGGGGACGCCAACCTAGCCCTCGCCTACGAGCTCCCCACGGCAAGCGGCGAGGGGAACCGGGCCCGCTTCGGCCTCGAGGCCCCCTTCCCCCTCACGGACCGCCTGAGCCTGAACCTCTCGGCGGGGCTTGAGCGCCGCTTCCAGACCGGGGAAACCCTCACCGCTTTCGGCCTCGCCGCCCGCTACAAGGTGGCGGACTTCGTGGCCACCCTAGGGGCGGAAACCTCCCTGGGCCAGGAAACCAAGCTTGTCCTCAAAGGGGGAGCGGCGGGAAGCCTGGACGAGGAGAACACCCTGTCCGCCGACCTCGCCTACCAGGTCCTGCCCGAGCCAAGGGCCCGCTTCACCGTGGCCTACGCCCTCTTCGCCTCCCAGGTGAACCTCCTCACCTACCACCGCCTCACCTGGGAGGCGGAGCCTGTCCTGGAGGGAGAGGCCCTCCTCGCCTACCACCGCCCCGGCTTCCAGCTCCGCCCGGGCTTCGCCTACCGGGTGAAGCCCCAAGACCCCTTGGCCAACACCTACCAACTGGGCCTGGGCGGCAACCTCTATCTCACGGAGCGGTTTGGCCTAGGGGGTGCCCTCTACTACCTCTTCCAACCCGGCACGGGCCAGGACCGCCTGGCCTACAACGTGGAGGGAAGCCTCAGGGTGCTGGACGGGCTCTGGTTCAACCTGGGCTACGGCTTCGGGGAAACCCTCTTCCAGCCCGAAGGTTTCTACCTGCGCCTAGACTTCTTTGGAGGTAGCCGATGAAAAAGGCCTACTCTTCCAAACTAGCCTGGCTAATCTTATCCTTAGGTTTTTCCCAGATGTGCCCTCTTCAGGACGGCATCGTCGCAGGCACCCAGATTCTCAACAGCTACTATGGCGGAAGTGCGGTTCCGTCCTACCTACCCGCAGGGACGACCACGATCCAGCTCTCTGGTTCACCAGAGCCCACGGGCGCCCCTCCCATCCAGCCTGGAGACCTCATCCTCATCATCCAGATGCAGGGAGCCACTATCAACTGCGAAAACAACAACCGCTACGGGGACGGGCAGGGTAACGGGGGCACGGGAGGTACCCGCACGGAGGACTATGCGGGGGGCCTTATGGGCACACCTCAGGCCGGGCAGTACGAGTTTCGAACCGTGGTTTCGGTTTCTGGAGGAACCCTCACCCTGAACTCCCCGTTGCGATACACGTACAGAAACCAAGAGGTCACTAATCCCGGTTGCACCAACGGCCAGGGTAGTGGACGGTTTGCCTACCAGATTGTGCGTGTACCTCGGTACCGCAACCTCACTATATCCGGCACCGTGAAAGCCTTTCCCTGGAATGGAACCGTGGGCGGGATTATAGCCCTGGATGTGTGGGGCACCACAACCTTTAGCGGGGCCGGGCCACACTTAGATGCCACGGGAGCGGGGTTTAGAGGAGGGCACAACCTGGCTAGAGGGACGGTAAACGGGTCCACCCTCTACACTAGAGCTTCCGATGACGGGGCTTATGGAGCCCATAAAGGCGAGGGCGTCGTTGGAACCCCTAGGAGACTATGGGACGGAAGCCAAGCCATCACTAATACCAGCCAGGGATACCCTGGTGGCGACCACGGGAGGGGTGCCCCGGGCAACGCAGGGGGGTCTGGAATAGGGCACAACTCCGGTGGCGGCGGGGGAGGCAACGGTGGCCGTGGAGGCAGCGGAGGCTACACCTGGGTCGGAGATACCGGTGGCGCGCGAGACATGGGTGGCTTTGGCGGAGGGGTCTGGAACTTCTACCCTGAGCGTCTGGTAATGGGAGGGGGCGGGGGAGCAGGAGACGCCAACAACAACGCCAATCCGTATGGGGGACGGGGTGGGGGCATCGTCTTCTTCGCCAGCGGAAAGGTCAGCGGCCCAGGCCTGATACAGGCTGACGGCGCACCTGGAGGAAACGCTTACCAGGACGCCTCCGGCGGAGGAGGGGCCGGGGGAACCATTGTGACCTTGCTGGGCGAAACTCCTCAGAGCACCCTATCCCTTTCGGCACGCGGGGGCCGGGGTGGCGATGCCGTTTACGGCTCATCCTCCGCACCAGACCCCCACGGAGCAGGGGGAGGAGGCGGCGGAGGTATCGTCCTTAGGAACTTCTCCTCCGGGGCTAGCGTTGACGTGAGTGGCGGGGCCGGAGGTGCCTACCGCCCCTGCACTGGATGTTCTCCGTTTTCGGCCAATCACCAAGGTGAACCCGGCGCATCAGGGGTAAATATGACCGTATCGGAAAGCGCCTTTGCCCCTTGGCCCTCCTACAGGAGTTGCTTCTCGGTGTCTGGGACCGTTTATCACGACCGGGAGCCCAACGGCCTCAAGGGCCCAGGGGAGGACTGGACGGACGGCGCCACGGTCTACGTCAAGCTCTTCTCGGGGACGAACCTGGTGGCCTCCGCCCAGGTGAACCCGGGAAGCGGGGCCTTCACCTTCCAGGGAATAGCCCCAGGGAGCTACACCCTGGTGCTGGACACGAACAGCAACGCCGCCGACACCACCCCCACGCCTCCGGCGGGCTGGCTCTTCATCAACCCCGCCACGGGGAGCCTGGCCGTGAACGTGAGCGGCGACACGCAAGGCCTCCTCTTCGGCCTCTTCCGCGGCTTCGTGGTGGAGGGCCGGGTCTTCCTGGACAATGGCCTTTCGGGCGGGAGCGCCAACGACGCCCTCCAAAACGGGGGCGAAAGGGGTGTGGGGAACGTGGAGGTGCGGGCCACGGATGGGAGCAACACCCGCACCACGCTCACGGACGGAAACGGCTACTATCGGCTCTACATTCCCGCCGCCTGGGGCAACGTCACCCTTTCCCACCCCTTGCGCCCCGCCACGGGCTGGAACGACGGGAGCACGGCGCAGAAGGTAACGGGCTGGCAGGACGCCACGGGCGCCGCCTCCTCCGGGGCGGTTGCGGTCCTGGGAAGCGCCGCAAGCCTCGCCGGCACCACCCTCAGCCGCAACTTCGGGGTGGTGCGGGATAGCCGCTTCTACCCGGACGGGTCAGGCCAGACCACCTCCCCCGGCACCCACACCTTCGCCCACACCTACACCCCGGGCACCCTGGGTACGGTGACCCTGAGCGCCGCCAACGCCCCCCGCTACGCCTACCAGGTGCGCCTGGACGCCAACTGCGACGGGGTCTTCGGCCCCGGGGAGGACTGGCAAGCCCTGCCCTACACCTTCGGCGTGGGGCCTTCCTGGCCCCGGGAGGCGGACGGGAGCCTGAAGGCGTGCGCCCTCGAGGTCCGGGCCCTCGTCCCCGCCGGGGAGCCCGCCGGGGCGGTGGACATCCTCCTCCTGCGCTCCGCCCTCGCCTGGAGCAACAACCCGGCCGTGGCGGAGCCCGACGGGGTCACGGACACCCTGCAGGTGACGGGGGGCGAGGTGCGGCTTACCAAGCGGGTGCGGAACGTGACCCAAAACGGCTCCTTCGGGAACACGGCCCAGGGTAGGCCTGGGGACGTTCTGGAGTACTGCATCGCCTACCAGAACCTGGGGACGGCACCCGTCACGGGCTTTACCCTCACGGACCCCGTGCCCTTCTTCACCGATGCGCTTCCCAACGTGCCGGACTACAGCAACCGGGCCATCCGCTGGGCCCACGGGGCAAGCACCCTCCACCTCACCGCCCAGAGCGGGGACGATGCGGGGGAGGTCCAAGGGGGGTTGGTGCGCGTCCAGGTGGGGAACGTGGGCCCGGGGGAAGGGGGGGAGGTCTGCTACCGGGCGAGGATCCGCTAGGAGCTCGCCAGGCTCATGAGGGCCTCGGGGTAGGGCGCAAAGAGGGCCTGGTCCAGGAGGTAGCGCTCGTCTTGGCGCAGGGCCCAGGAGCGGAGGAGGGCGAGGGGGGCCTCGAGGGGCACCCGCTCCTCCCGGAAGCCGGAAAGGAGCCCGAGGAAGTGCGCCTTTTCCTTGGGGGTCAAGGCCTTCTTGAAGTAGCCAAAGGCGTGGAGGAGGGCGTCCGCCATGGGGCCCAAGCGGAAGGGAAGCCGCGTGGCGAGGAGGAAGCCCTCCTCGTAGGCCCGGAGCACCTCGGAAAAGGGCCTCCCCTTGGCCTCGGCAAGGAGCCGCCCGAGACGGCGCGCCCCGCCTTGGTGGTAGGCGAGGAGGAGCAGCTTGTAGCGGGCGTGGAAGGCCATGAGGCCCGCCAGGTCCGCCATCCGGCGGAGCCTCGCCAGGGCGAAGATGCGGGTGAAGAAGTGGGCGCGGATGCGGGCGCTGGAAAGCCGCCCCTCGTCCTCCTTGGGCAGGAGGGGGAAGGCCTTCTCCACCGCCTCAGCAAAGAGGCCCGGGCCCCGGCCCACCACCCCGCCCTCCTCCGCCCGGGCATAGACCTTAGCGTCCTTCAGGGCGCAGGTGGGGGAGCGGTTTTTCAGAATAAACCCCTCCACCGGACCCAAGCCCCCAAGGAAGCGCTCGCTGAAGGCCCGCATCCTCTCCGTGAGGTCCTCCCCCGTCCGGGGCTGGACCATCCTCGAGCCCCCCTCCCCCCGCACCAGGCGCACCGTGGGCCTCGGCACCCCGAGGCCGATCTCCACCTCCGGGCAGACGGGAACGAAGTCCACATGCTCCCTCAGGGCCGCCACCACCTTGTCGGGGATGAGCTCCCCGGAGTAGCGCACGGCGGCGAAGCCCAGGCAGGCGCTCACCACCAGGCGGGGCTTGGGCCAAGAACCTTCCACAGACCCATCCTAGCCCGCCCCAAGCCCCTTCCCTGTAGGGGGGAAAACAAACCCTGCCCCCTTTTGGGGGGCAGGGGTTTCCCGCAGGCTAGTCAAACTTGTTCTGCTGCAGGAAGCTCGCCGTCTGCTGCACCGAGGGGATGGCCCCCGCCACCTTGCGGATGGCGGCCCGGGTGCCCTTGTACCAGGGGATAGTGGTCTTGGGATCGGTGTAGCCGGAAACTAGGGAGTTGGAGGTGCCCCGCCAGTGGTACATGACGAGGAAGAGCATCCCCGGCTTCACGGCATCCGTGACGTACACAACGAAGGTCCCGTTCCCCTCCTCGTTGTAGACCTCCACCAGGTCCCCGGACTGGAGGCCTAGGCGCTTGGCGTCCTCGGGGTTCACCTCCACGTAGGGGAGGGGCAGGGCCATGGCCTTCTCCGGCAGGTGCCGATCGTGGTAGGCGGTCTGCCAGATGGTCTGGGCCCGGCCGGTGGTGACCCAGAAGGGGTACTTCTGCGCCTTCTCCCCTTCCAGGTACTTGGCCACCTCCTGCGGGTAGCCCTCCCAGTCGTCCGTGCCGTACCACTTGAACTTGCCGTCTTCGGTGCCGAACTTGTAGGTGTAGCGGCGCACCGTGCCCACGAGCTTCCCGGTCTTGGGGTCGCGGCGCACGGGGGTCTGGATGCCCTTTTGGCCCAGCTCCTTCAGGAGCTTGTAGGTGACGCCCTTGTAGTTCTCCGCCTCCAGCTTGGCCTCGTCCTCCTCGCTCACGCGGTTGTCGGCAAACTCCTCGGCCCCCGCCAGGAAGACGTCCTCGTCCGTCCGCCAGTTCTTGCCGAACTCAAACTTGGCAGCCTCCTGGTGCTTACCCTCCGCCCGGTAGAGCTCGGCGATGCGCAGGCCCACCCACTTGAAGATCTCCCAGTCGGGCTTGGCCTCCCCGGGCGGGTCCATGAACTTCTCGTAGAGGCGGAGGAGGCGGCTATTGCAGTTGATGGAGGTTTCGTTGGCCTCGCCCCAGCCGGCGGCGGGCAGGATGAGGTGGGCGTCCCGGGCGGTTTCCGTCATGTAGATGTCCTGGACCACCAGGAAGAGGGCGTCGGGATCCTTGTAGAGGATATCCAGGATCTTCTGCACCCTTTCCTGGATGGTCCCGGGCTCCCCGCCCTCGCCCAGGGCCTTGGTGAGCTTCTCCGTGCGCTCGTGGATCCGCTTGCGGAAGACCTGGTTGTTGGGCGTGGAGAGGTAGGGGTCGTTGGCGATCACCCAGTAGAACTTGCCTTTACCGTCGGTGAGGAACTTGTCCACGTTCACCGGGGGCCCGCCGCGGTAGATGGAGCCGGGCGTGGGGGCGGGAGGACGCACGTACCCCTCCTGGTGCCCGCCCTGACGGCCGCACCCGGTGCCGGGGCGGCCGATGTTGTGGGTGAGGACGGCGAGCTGCACGATGGCCGCCACCTGGTCGTAGTTCTTCATGTTCCAGATGATGCCCTTCTCGTAGATGGTGAGGGTGCGGCGCTTGAACCGGCCCGCCTTGGGCTTGGCAATCCAGTCGGCGGCCTTCTCAATCTGGGCACGGGGCACACCCGTGATGCGCTCCACCTCCCGCATGAACTCGGCGTAGGGTACCCCGAGCTTGAGGCTTTTTTGCTTGTACTCCTCAAAGAGGGCCATGTCCGTGCGGGCCTGGAGGTAAGCCATATCGTAATAGCCCCGTTCCCAGACCACGCGGGCGATGGCGTTGGCCAGGATGTAATCCGTGCCCAGGTTGGGCTGGAGGAGCATGACCCGGTCGGGAGCCACCTGGGCCGCCAGGGTGTAGGAGCTCGTCTTCCTGGGGTCAATGACGATCATGTACCCGGGCTCGGCGGGCTCCCCCCGCTCAAAAGCCGCCTGTTTCTCCGCCACCGTGGCCCCTTGCAGGTTGGGGAGCATGTGCTCCACGTAGAAGACTGTGGCGGTTTCGTAGGAGTTGGCCCCCCAGAGGACGATGGTGTCGGCCAGGCGGGCGTCCTCGTAGGTGTAGTTGAGCTCGTGCACGCCCCGCTCCCGGCTACCCCAGACCTCGGAGTTGTAGGCCGGGCGGTTGTGGATGGCGATGTGCTTCACGGACAGGGCGGAGAAGAAGAGCTTGCCGGCGGCGTAGTTGTCCTCAAAGCCCTGGCCTGAGCCCCCGTGGTCGTAGCACTTCACGGCGATGTTGTCGTCGTTGCCGTCCCGATCGCGAATGCCCTTGATGACCCCGGCCATGAGGGTGAGGGCGTCCTGCCAGGTGATGGCCTGGAACTGGTCCCCCACCCGGAGGAGAGGATAGGTGAGGCGGTCTTGGGTGCCCCGGTCCAGGCTCCACACCGTGAGGGCGTTGGTACCGCCCCGGATGGAGTAGTCGCCCCGGTTGATGGGGCTGTCCTTGGCGGGGACGATGACCACGTGGTACTGGCGGCCGTCCTTGCCCACGGTGATGGCGTGCATGGTTTCGGTGTAGCTCTGCCCGGCGAGGGGCGGCTGGGGGCTCGTGAAGTCCAGGCCAAAGGCGTTCTGGTTGGGCTTAGGGCCGCCCTGCTCGCCCACGGGCCAGACGTACACCTTGTAGCCGCACCCCACATTGCAGTACTGGCAGACCTGGTTGTAGACCTTGGCGTTTTTCGGGGGAATGGGGAGCTGGTCCTTGCGAGGGATAAGCGCCATCCTTCACCTCCTAGACATTCTTCACCCGGCCCCAGATGAGGCCTTGCACCGCCACGGCGTAGATGTCCCCCTTGCCGTCAATGCGCAAGGGGATCTGCGGGAGCCAGGAGCTGGCCAGGCCCTGGTAGGTCTGGCCCGCCTTGGCGGGGTCAAACATGGAGTAGTGGCACCGGCAGATAAAGCGCCCCTTCTCGTACTGCACGGGGCAGCCCATGTGGGTGCAAAGGGCGGAGAAGGCCACGATGTCCCGGTCCTTCCCTACCCCGCCCAAGGCCGGCCGGCCCAGCTTCACCAGGATGGCGGGGGCCGAGGCGTCCGGGTAGTTGAAGGTGATGGGCTCCCCCGTCCGCACCTGGGCGACGTTGGCCACCTTCACCGCCGGGTAGGTGAGGCTTGGGGCGTACCAGAGCTGGGCCTTGCCCCCGGCGGCGAAAAGGGCGGTGGCTGCCGCCGAGAGCTGCACAAACCGCCTACGGGTTAATGTTTGCGTCATATGGCTTACCTCCTCCCTTGCTTTTTGCGATTGAACGATATCAAACGGATGGGACATTTGTCAATAGGACGGCCCCATTCCGAAATACCCACCAGGGGTATGCCTTATGCCCGTCTGGGGGCTACCGGCACTTTGGTTGCCCCCATGCTTATGGGAGGCACAGGACCTTGCTAAACTATGAACAGTATGCGCAAGAAGGATCTCTTGGAAAGCCGCCTATTGGCCCTAGCCCACCCGGCGCGGGTGGCCATGGTACGGCTGCTCGCCGAGCTTCCGGACGAGCACACCGCCCGCGACCCCCGGTGCGGCACTGCCTTTGGCGTTTGCTTCTGCCACCTGAAGGAGAGGACGGGCCTTTCTGGGCCCACGGTGAGCCACCACCTGAAGATCCTGCGGGAAGCGGGCCTGGTGGAGGGGATACGGGTGGGCCGCTGGACCTATTTCCGCCTGCGGCCGGGGGCCCTCGAGGGCCTCGCCCAGGAACTCCTGGCCCTGGCGCGCCAGGCGGAACGGACGCTGGAGCGGGCGGTGTAGGGGACTCCCTCCCCTTCCACCCAGCCTGCCCTGCGCAAAAACGCCTAGGGGTGCTTCCCCCAGAGGGGGTTGTAGGCTACCGCCCAGCCTGGCCGGCCCCGGCCCACGTTGAAGGCGGCAAAAAAGGCCCAGCCGCCCACGAAAAGGCCCAAAAGGACCAGAAGGGCCCCAACCCCAAGGGCCGGTATCGGGAGGGCCACCTCCCCGGACCCCTCCACCCTAGCCCAAACCGGGGCTAGGGCCCAGAGGCCCACGCCAAACCCCACCGCCATCAGCCCCACGCCCGCCCAGATCCAGGCCCAGGCCCTTTGGTAGCGCCTCCGGGCCTCTTGCCACCCCTCGAGGGCCTCCTCCGGAGGGTAGAGGAGGCCGTTGAGCCAGGCGGGGCCGCTGGCCGTGGCGAGGTAGCGGGATAGCCCCGGGTGTTCCCGCCAGGAAAGGCCCAGGTGTCTAAGGAGCCGGTCCCACCCGGGAAGGTCCAGGGGCAAGGGGAGGGCCCCGGTGCGGAAGCGCAGGCGGAAGAGGGGCCCCTTCTGCCAGGGAGGGGCCAGGTGGAGCCTAAAGCGCTGGAGAGCCTGGGGCCGCTCCTCCAGCCAGGTCCAGGAGCCCAAGGGGTCCTCGAGGCCCAAAAACTCCCCCTTGGGGTAGAAGGCCCCGCCCACCCGCACCCCATCCGGCAGAAGCTCCACCCGGAGGCGCCTCCGCCTTAGGGGCTCCCACCCGGTGCGGAGGAGGTAAAAGGCGCCCACTCCCGCCCCCAGGAGGGCGAGGAGGGCGAGGAAGCCCCCGCCCGCAAGCCCCGCCCAAAGGAGGAGGGCCAAGCCCAGGATGCCGCCCAAGAGGCGAAGAAGGGCCGCCCGGATTTGCCAGGGGTGGTAGGCGAGCACCATCCCCCTTAGCGCCTCCAGGTGCCGGGAAGGCCGGAAAGGCTTTCCTCTAGCTGCCGCCAACCCTCCTGGCGGAGAAGCTCCTCCAGCCGGCTTCCCCGGTCCACCGCCCCCACCAGGCCGCCGAAGACCGGTTCCCGCCAGAAGGTCCCCGTGCGGAAGGACTCCTTGTAGACCTTGAACACCTCCCCGGTGCTCGGATCCCGCACGTAGGTTTGGTCCGAAAGGAGGTTGGTCCAGCTACGCCGCATCCAGGCGTTGAACTCTTCCCCCTGGCGCACCATGGCCAAAACCCTCCGGGTTTCCTCATCGCTCGCCTGGCGGGCCCTCAGGGCCTCGAGCCAGGGCCACTCCGGATGGGCCCGGATCCCCAGGAGAAAGCCATGGAACGCGGGAAGGTTCTGGGCCAGGGCGGAAGGGGTTCCCTCCCGCAGGATGACCTCCAGCCGCACCTGGCACAACCCGCTCGCCGCCCCCCAGTCCGCCTGCTGGCTCGCCAGGACATCGCCCCGGAAGTAGGCCTCGCGGGAAAGCCCCCCTGACCGCGCCTCCAGGATGTGGTCCCACCTGGCTCGGACCCACTGGCCCCCGCGCGGCATCTGCATGAGATAGCTGTCCATCTGCGCCTCCTCCGCCGCCCTAAGCTCCTCGAGGCGGCGGGCGATGCGGCCACTGGGTGAGGGGGAAGGCTCTAGCTTCACCACCTGCCAAGCCTGGCCTCGTTCCTGCCCCCAGAGCTGCACCAAGAGTTGCGCCACCTCCTCGGGCCTCGTGGGGCAGAGGAAGCCAGAAAGGAGACCCTTCTGCCAATTCCAGCCCAAAATGGTGGAAGCGTTGCCCCCCATGCCCGTCTGCACGCCGGACGCCACCAGGAAGAGCACGTCCTTCCGATGCAGAACCCCAGGACCCTGGAGGGTGTAGGCCAGCTGGCGGAGGGAAGGCCCCTCGCCCGTGGGCACCAGCGCTCCCTGAAAGGTATAGCCCTTGGGGACCTTCACCGAGAAGGCCTCCATGCCCAAAAGGGGGTCGTAAACCTTCTGCACCCCGTAGGCCATGCGGGCATCCGGAGGGAGAAACTCCAAGGAGCGTAGAACCTGGTAAGCGCGGCTTCGCACCCCAGGGCTTGCGCCCGCGGGAAGGTAAACGCTAACCGCTAGGACCTGCCGGTCGCCGGGCAAGAGGAGGTGGGCCGCCTCGTAGGTGAGGCCGCCGAAAAAAGGGTCCCGGAAGGCCTCAAGGGGTAGGTTGGGGGCCAGGCGGTAGGGGTAGGCCAGGCCCTGCGCCAAAAGGAGAAGCCCCCCTGGCACGCCCTTGAAGAAAAGGCGGGGCTTGCCCTTCGCCATGGCCTGCGCCTCCTGCAAAAGGGGGGCCACCGCCTCCCGGGGGGCCTTTAGGGGCATTCCCCGGACGAGGAGGAAGGCCTCGAGGTCCCCCACCACTAGGCCATAGTCCCGCACGCTCACGCTGTAGCCCGTAGGCAGGAAAAGGGAAAACCCATGCAGAGCATCCCGGAAGGTTTCGCCTCCCTGACCCCGCGCCAAGCCTCCCCACAGGCCTACAAACAGAAGCAGCCCAAGGAACCTCAAACCCTGCAAGCCCTTCCACCAAAGGAAGGGCGCCGCTAGGCGGGTATAGGGGCAAGCGGGCCACCTCATCTCTCCTCCCCACTCAGACCGCCACCCATGTAGGCGTAAAACTCCTGCCAGCTTTCCAGGAACATGAGCAGGAACGCCACGATGGCCCTGTCCGTCACACCTCCTTCCAGCAGCAGGTCCGCCTCCAGCACGGGGTAAAACCCCTCGTCCAGGTAGGCCCGGCTGAAGCGGTACTCCCGGTTCCACGCCAGGACCTTGGCGATGTGGTTCAAGGAAGGACCCTCGGCCAAATCGGGCCGGACCTTGAGGAGAAGGCTTTGGCAACGGGGCTCCCTCCCCTGGCAGTCCGCCAGGAAAAGGCGGAACTTCTGCCCCTCCACCTCCACCTCGTACTCCACGGAAACTCCCCAGTTGAAGACCTGCTGGTACTTCCAGCCCAAAGACCCGAGAAGCCCCTCCATGCCCTGGGGGGTGATTTCCGTGCGCACCTCCTGGCCCAGGACAGGGGCCAGGAGGGCCATTCCGGCCAGGGCCCACCGCATCAGCGCACCTCCAATAGTGGGATAGCGCGTACAGGGGTTTTGCCGCTTCGTATAGGACGCAAGGTTTGGGTAGGCCAGACCCACTCAAGGAGCTGAAGCGACTGCGCCAAGGCCGGTTTCAGCAAAGCCTTTACATCGTCAAAGGGCCTCATCTGCCCACCTAGGGGCGTACAGTACCGGAGAGGTGCAAGCGGAAGACCTCGGCCCGGTAGCGGATGGTAGCCTCTTGGCTGCTGGCGGCGTCCCCGCTAATCTGGGCACCCACGTAGAAGCGCCTGCTCGCCACCGCCTGAACCTGCTCGGGACTCAGGTTGGCCTGGCCCTCCACGCACACCCCTCCGCTGGTGAGCCCCGCCACGTCCTTGGTACCCTGGGCGACCAAGTTCTCCTGTCTGAAGAAGCCTGCCTCGTTTCCTCCGAGGTAAGCGGCGTAGGTCAGCGAGCCGCTGAAGGTTGCCCCAGGTGTCTCCGAGGTGAAGCAGACCCGGTACTCGAGGCTCGCCCCCGAAAGGCTAACCCGGCTATCCGGGGTATACGAAACGGGATGGGGCCCGATGGTTTTGGGGTTCGGGTCAATGCCCCCAGCCCGCACCTGAAACGTGCCCTCCAAAAAGTCTCCCGGCAATCCCTGTTCCAACAGGTTGAGGGTGTAGTTGAAGGGGAAGCTGCAGGCCCCAAGGGCCATAGCCAAAAGCCAAACCGCTTTCCTCCACATCGGATACCTCCTTTCACCCCTCACCCTAGCTGCCTGCCCTTACACAATCCTTAAACGCCAAACGCCCCCCTCCCCCCTCCGGGCCTCCGCCAGAGGGTTGTACCGGACCGCCCATCCCCGATGGCCGCCCAGGCCGAAGAGCCTGTGCCAAAGGAAAAGCCAAGCCAAAAGGGAAAGGGCGAGGCAGAAGAGACCCAGGTAGCCCAAGGGAGAGTTGGCGTCCCACGCCACCAGCGCCACCCCCAGGAGGAAGATGGCAGTTACCCCCCAGAGCCACCCCATTTCCCGCCGGTACTGCGCCCGGGCTTGCTCCCACACCGGCAGGACCTCCTCCGGGGGGTGGAGGAGGCCGTTGAGCCAGCCCATCCCCCGGGCCTCGCTCAGGTAAAGGGCAAGCCCCGGGTGCTCGGTCCAGTCCTGGCCCAGGTGCTTTAGGAGCCGGTCCCAACCCGGGAGGTCCAAGGGAAGAGGAAGCTTCTCCCCGAAGTCCAGCCGGAAGGGATGGAGGGGGCCCCAGGGCTTGGTGGGGCCAAAAGGGCCCACAAGGCCCCGGAAGGCCCCCTTGGGGTAGTACCGTAGTACCGCCCCCAGTACCGGATCCCCTCGGGCTCCAGGACCACCTCGAGGCCCGCCCGAAGCAGGGGAGCCACCCCTGTCCGGTAGACGTAAAGGGGCGCGAAGACGAGAACCCCCACCCCAAGGGCCCAGGCCCAAGCCTCCCCTTCCCGTACCAAGAGCCAAACGAGCCAAAGCACCCAAAGGGCGGCCCCGCCCCCGAGGAGGAGCCGGAGGAGGGCCGCCCGCACCTGCCAGGGATGGTACCGCAGGGTTTCCATCAGGGCCTCCTCCGTTTGGGTCTAGCACGCACGTCAAAAAGCACTTCCCGTTCCGGACCCCTAGAGAGGGGGAAGAGGGAAGGCGCGGCAAAGGTCTAGAACGGACAATCCCCCCAAGCCAAGTGGCCCCTCCCCTTTCCCTGACCCCTAGGGGTCCTCAAGCGCTATCCTGCCCAGGGCGGCTTACATATCCCTTAAACGCCCTGGGCCCTGTGCCTCTTTCGCCTCGAGGGCTCCACGGGAAGGGGGCTGCTCTCTAGATAGACCTTCCTAACCCTTACTTCCTAGAAAGGGGGTTGGAACGGCCGAGGGCAGGCTCGAGGCCACCCAGTAGCGGGATTTGACCGCCCCGCCCCCCTACACCCGGAAGACCTTGGGCGGCAAAAACGCCCGGAGGACTAGCCCGCCGGGCCTGGCCTCCCCCTTTAGCCAAGCCACCCCACCCTTCTTAAAGGCCAAGCGCTCGTAAACCATCTCCTCCACGGAAGCCCCCATGAGGTCCCCGAAGAGGAGCAGGGCCAACAGGGCCGAGAGGAAGGGCTCGTGCCCCACCAAAGCCACCCTCCCCTCCTGGGGCAACTCGTCCAGAAGCGCCCGGCCAGGAGGGCCCAGGAGGTGCGGCGTGAGGCGGACCTCTCCGCCAAGGCCTTCGGCGAGGAGGCTTGCGGTTTCCAAGGCCCGCCGCTTGGGGCTCGTGAGGATCAGGTTCAGGGAAACCCCAAGCGCCTTCAAGCCCCGGACCACCTTGCGAAAGCGCCGCACGCCTTTGGGGGCTAGGGGCCGCTCGTCGTCCGCCTTTTCCCCTTCCCCTTCAGGCGGCAAGGCCAGGGCGTGGCGGACCAGGAAAAGCTCCATGCCCCAATCTACCCGAGCGGGCGCTGGGCATCGTGGCGGCCTCCCCAAAGGATGCGCTCCCCCTCAGGAAGGAGGAGGAAGCCGTTGCGGTCGTCCCTTATCTGCCGCTTCAGGACCTTGAGCACCTTGCGTTTCGCCTCCTTGTCCAATACGGGGAAAAGGAGCTCAAATCGGTTGTAAACTACCCTAACCAAGCGCTTTTGCGCTCTGGTTAGGGCTTTCCGAGGAAAGCCGATGGAGAGACGATACCCTCAGAATCTGGGCCGGTTTACAACGGCCCATGCCCTTCGAGCCTGCTCTCCGGGCAATGTTGTGCGCCGCCACCCAGTCGGCGTTGTGCTGGAAGCCACACCGCTGACACCGGAAAAGGGCCTGGCTCCTGCGGTTCTCCCTGGCCGTGTGGCCGCACCGGGGGCATTCCTGGCTGGTATACTTGGGATCAACGGCTACCACCTGAACTCCCTTGAGCGCCGCCTTATACTCCAAAAGGGAGCGCAGGCGGGCATAGGGCCAGAGGTTATGCAGGTGCCTTTCCTTAGCCCCTCGCTTGGTAGTTCGTTCTCTGAGACCCGTCAGGTCTTCTATCGCCAGGATGTCCCCAGGCTCCAGGCTGTCCACGATCCGCCTCGTCAGGGTGTGCAGGGCATGTTTTACAAAGCGGGCCTCCCTTCCCGTAAGCCGTGCCCAAAGGCGCTTCACCCCTTTGGTGCGTTCGGAAGGGCAATCCAGCTTGCTCCGTACTTCGGCCCGCTTCTCCAGGTAGTGCAAGCGCTTCCCCTTGAGGAAGCCGCCGGAAAACTGCACCCCGGTGGAGAGGGTAGCGAGCGCCTTCTGTCCCAGGTCAACCCCTACCACCTTGCCCTCACCGCTAGGGGGCTCAGGGGTTTCTATGCGGAGATAAAGGTGGATGTACCATTTACCCCTCGGCCCTTTGGTGAGCACCCCGCCTTGGACGCTCTTAGCCCGTTGCAGAAGGTCCCGCTGGTAGTTGCCCAGCTTCATCGGGATGACCATCCGGCCAGATACCGTGGTCAGCGAAACCGACTCACCCCGCAGGGACAGGGTGCGCTGGTCAAAGGTACAGGAGGTGGGTCGGTAGAACTTGGCCCGACTACCCTTCTTTCGGGCCACACGGAAGATAGCTTGTATCGCCAGGTTGGCCGAGAGTCCCATCGCCCGGAGGTCCCGGTAAACCAGACGTTGCAACCTGAACTTGCGAAACTCCCCCTTCTCTTTAGCTATCCTAAGGGCATGGTTGCAACCCTTAGTAAACAGTTGCACCGTGGCCTCCAATGCCGCCTCTTGTGCGGCGGTAGGCTTGAGGGTGCAACGAAGGGTGAGGGTCTGCACAAACAAAGTATAGCAAGGTGAGTGGGTTTAGCCGCCTTGCGGCGGCTTGGGGCTCTACCTCCCCGACCAACCACTACCGCAGTATGGTCGGGGACTCTTGCCCCAGACCCCGGTTGTTGAAAGTTCCGGGGCATGGCGTCGGCGCTGGTGAGGTAGACCTTCCAGGCGCCCCCCGCCCGGAAAGCGGCCACCCGGGCGTGTTCCAGGAAGCGGGCCACCAGGCTTTTGGCGTGGAAAGCGGGGTGGAGTAGGGTCAGGGTGCTCCGCACCAGAAGGTCCACCCGGGCCCCCGCCTCCGCCGCCTCCACCAGGGCGGAGAGCACCTCGGGGTCGGTAAGGTGGTTGAACTTGAGGATTACCCGGCCCTTGGGATGGGCCTCCGCCAGGATGGACTCCACCAGGAGGGTCCGGATGGCCTCCCCCGTGCGCAACAGGGCGAGGCCGGGGAAACTCCCCTCCCGCACAGCACGGAAGAAGGCGTGGACGTCCCGCACCACCTCCTCCCGGGCGGTGAAGAGGGAAAAGTCCGTGTAGAGCCGCCCATTCTGCGGGTTGTAGTTGCCGGTGCCCAGATGGACGAAGCCCCCTTCCCGGGTCAAGAGGAGCAGGGCCTTGGCGTGAACCTTGCGCTCGGAAAGGGGTAGCACCTCCACCCCCGCCCTCAGGAAACGCAGGTACCACCGGAGGTTCTGCAACTCGTCAAACCGGGCCCGTCCTTCCAGGAGCACATGCACCCGCTTTCCCCGCCGGGCCGCTTCCAGGAGGGCCTCCGCCAAGGGGTTTTCCTCCCCGATGCGGTAAAGGGTGGCGTAGACCTCCACCACCCCGGGGAGGAGGGCCGCCTCGGCGAACCGTTCCACGGCGCCGTAGTCCTCAAAGGGGTGGTAGAGGAGGAGGTCTTCTTGCCGCAATCGCCCTAGGGGGTTTTTCAGGAAGGCCTTGGGGCGGGCAGGCTTAAGGGGAGGAAAACGCCACCCTGAAGGCCCCGCCTCCACTAGGGTTTCCACCAGGGTGAGGTTCAGGGGCGGGGGAAGCCGGAACACCTCCTCGGGGAGAAGGTCCAGGCCCTGGCGTAGGCCCTCGAGCCAGGCCTCCGGGAAGCCCTCCTCGGCCACCAGGAGGGTGGGCACCCCCTCCTGCCGCCCCTCGAGGGCCTGGGCCAACTCATCCCAGTCCGCCCGGGCCCGCTCGCTTTCCAAAAGGCGCAAGACCCGGAACTCGTACAAGGGCGCCTCCTCGGGCAGGAAGAGGTCGCTCCGCGCCCGCACCAAGGCCCCAAGCCGCACGAAGGTACCCTCCCTTCCCGGCACCGGGAGGAGGCGGGGCAGGTCCTGGGGAAGCCGCACCAAGTGCTTGGGCGAGGCGAAGTAAAGGGCCCCGTGGGAGAGGTCGCCCACCGCCTCCCACGGGATGAGGTCCGTGCGGGGGGCCACCACCTCCGCCAGATAGACGCGGAAGTACATCCAGTCCAGCTCGTCCAGGGCCTCGGCGGCGAGGACCTGGAGCGTTGGGGCCGCTTCCTTGAGAAGGGCGCAGTAGCGCTTCGCCGCATAGAGGGACTGGGCCCTCGCCTCTTCCAAAAGGGCCAGGTGGGCCGCATCCCCGCGCCCCTTCAGAAAGATCTTGGCGATGCGGGCTGCGAAGAACTCGTCCAGGTTGCGGTTCCAGATGGCAAGAAAGCGAAATCTCTCCAGAAGGGGAAAGTCGGGTCGCTCGCTTTGCCGGAGCACCCTCCGGTTAAACTGGAGCCAGCTCGCTTCGGGGAGGAGGCGCATTTGCTACAGATTACGCCAGCTTTAGATCAGGAGGAGGTCAAGGAGCGTTCCTTGGCGGTCTTGGACCTGGGCTCGGGAACCTTTCGCCTGGTGGTCTACCGCTACCGGCCTGGGGCGTACTACCTCCTGGCGGACGAGCTAAGGGAGGCGGTGGCCTTGGGGGAAGGGCTTGCGGGGGGGCGCATCGTGGAAGAGGCCCTAGCCCGGGGCCGGAAGGCCCTCCGGGCCTTCGCCGATTTCCTCCGGGCCTCCCCCGTGGACGAGGTGGTGGTCCTGGCCACGAGCGCCATCCGGGACGCCGAAAACGGGCACCTGGTCCTGGAGGAGGCTTGGCGGTTGGGCCTCCGGGCCCAGGTGGTGCCGGGGGAGGAGGAGGCCCGCCTGGGGGTCCTGGCGGTGGCCAACGGCCTTTTCCTGGAGGACGCCCTGGTGGTGGACCAAGGGGGAGGAAGCGCCCAGGTTTCCCGCATGGAAGGCCGCCGCTTCCGCCAGGGGAAGGCCTTACCCTTCGGGGCCCTCCGGCTCACGGAGGCCTTCCTCCATAGCGACCCGCCAAGCCACAAGGAGGTGCGCGCTTTGGAGAAGGCGGTGGCCAAGGCGCTTCGGGGCTTGGGGCTACCGGAGGGTTTACCCCTCGTGGGCCTAGGCGGCAACCTCCGGGCCATCGCCCGCCTCCACGCCAAGGGGCGGGACTACCCCTGGGAACACCTCCACGGCTACTTCCTGCCCCGGGAGGGGTTGGAAGCGCTTTACGAGAAGGTCCTGCGCCTTCCCCTAAAGGACCGGGCCGAGCTTCCCGGCCTCCAGCCCGACCGGGCCCGCACCCTGCCCGCCTCCTTGGCCTTCCTCCGGGCGCTCCTCGCCTATTTCCAAGCCCCGGGGCTTTGGGTCAGCGGGATGGGCATCCGGGAAGGGGCCTTCTTCACCCGGTTCCTGCCGCCACCCCACCTCCTTCCCAACCCCCGGGCCTTCGCCGTGGAAAGCCTCTTCCGCCGCTACCCCTTCTCCGAAGCCCACCGGGACCGGGTGAAGGCCCTGGCCCTGGCGCTTTTCGCCGGGCTTGCCCCCTTGCACCGCCTGGGAGAGGAGGAAAAGCGCCTCCTTTCGGAAGCCGCCCATCTGCACGATATCGGCATGCACCTGGGCTACCACGACCACCACAAGCACGGGGCCTACCTGGTCTTCTCTGAGCCCCTTTTGGGCTTCCGGCACCGGGAGCAGGCCCTCCTGGGCCTCCTGGTGCGCTACCACCGCCGGGGCGACCCCTCTCCCGGGGCCCTAAAGCCCCTCCTGGAGCGGGGAGACGCCAAGCGCCTCCTAAGGCTTTCCGCCCTGTTGCGCCTCGCCGAGATGCTGGAGCGCACCCGCTCGGGCCGGGTGCGGGGGGTGAGGGTGGAGCTTGGGGAAAGGGTTCGCCTTCTCCTCGAGGCCGCGGAGGACCCTTGGGTGGAGCGGGTAGAGGCGGAAAAGCAGGCGGGGCTTTTTCAGAAGGCCTTTGGCTTGGCCTTGGAGGTGCGGTGGGCGGGGGAGTGAAGGGGTCTCGGCCCTTTGAGCTCTCATCCCCTTCCCTACCCCTGTGCCAGTTGCCGGGGAAGACTTCCAAGCACCCGCACCGCCACGCCCCGCAAAGAAGGAGGCCAAGTGGGTGCGCCCGGGTTTCCTGAGGGGCCGGAAGACCGTGTGGACCCAGGTGGTGGTAGCCTGGAGGAGAGGGTTGTGGGTTCGCATACCTTACACAACCCCCCTCTTTGTTTCCCTTTGTCAAGCCCCTACGGACCAAAGTGATTAGAGCTCAGGGGAGGCACCCCTAGACAAATGTTCTCAAATTTGCTAACCTATGGTGTCCCGGAGGTCCCACCCCCCCGGGATTCGGGAAAAGGAGGTAGAGGATTAGCGGGAAGCTTGTCCCTCCTCGGTACCGGGAAATCCGGCGGGTTTTGCGGCGGGAAGGCTTTGTCCCGATGCCCAAGCGGGGCAAGGGGGACCACGAGGTTTGGAAACACCCAGATGGCCGCCTCGTGGTCCTGGATCCCGGCAAGGATCCACCCCCTTTGGGGACGTTCAAGCGGATTTTGCAGATGGCGGGGCTATCGGAGGACCTCTTCCGGAAGGGCGGCGGCCAAAGGGGCAAAGGGTAGGGGAGAGGGGGGCTTCGGCCCCCCTTTTGGGAGAAGGATGAGAAGAGAAGGCGCATATCCGTGCTTTTTGGAAAGGGATGGGACGGGAAGGTGGGCAGGGTTCGCCTTGGACCTGCCCGTGGCCGTGTGGGGGAAGGTTTCCCCTGAGGAGGTGGAGCGGAGCCTAGCCCGGGGCTTGGCCCTGGCCCTTGTGGAGCTCAAGGAGGAGGGGAGGGCTCTTCCTCCGCCCGGGCGCGCCCTGCGCCCCGAAGAGGAGGCGGAGCGGGAGCGGGAAGGCTACTTCTTGAGCTACGTGACCCCTGCCCCCGTGAACCCCGTGAGCCTGGAACTGAGGCGGTCCCTGAAGGCCTCGGGCCTCACCGCCCGGGAGGTGGCCCGGCGCATGGGGACCACCCCTTCTGCGGTGTCCCGCCTGCTGGATCCCTTCTACTTCGGGCACAGCCTGGACACGCTCCGCCGCTTCGCCGAGGCCGTGGGGGGAGAGGTGGAGGTGCGGGTACGAGTTTAGAGTTTAGGGGCGTGGGCCCACCCAAGCGGGATAACCCTAGGGCATGGGAGATACCCAAAGCCGTCGCCGCTAAGAAACAGGCCTGGAAGCGGTGGGGGGCGAGAAAACAGGGTCCCTACTCCGGTGGAGGCCTTATGCGGCCCTTACGAGGAAAGGTCTCCGCCTGCGCCGGGGTCTCCGTCCCCCGGGCCTACGACAGGGAGAAATCCCCTGGAGGGCCTGGAGGCTTGTACCCCCCTTTACCCCCTGGGGGTAGCTCACTGCGTCCAATACCTCAAAGCCTCTTCAAAAGGGGACTAGGGTAGTGTCCACCCAGAAGCACCAAGTCCTCTCCCAAGTGGCGCTCCCGATTTGCCTCTGCACGTAGACCTCGTACCCTGCCCCCGGGGTCGGGGGCTCGTGGGGGATGATTACAAGGGCGCTGCAGCCCTTTCTCAAAACTTGCACCCCTCGTATATCCCGCATAAACGCTCATCTCCCACACCTATCCCCAGAGAGGAAGGCTAGAGCCTGAGAAGCGAGAACTCCCGCGTGGAGACCCGTGCCACCAGCTCAGGAAAGACCCCCCTCACCGCCTCCCTCTCCGCCTGGCCGTGGCCCTGGGGGAGGAGGGCTTTGAGGGATGCCCCCAGGTGAGGGCTTGGCGGGATGGCCATGGGTAGGGGTTGGGCTGGGGGTATAGCACCCGTCATCAGAGCCTTTTTCAAGGGGTCACGGCAGATAAGTATCCCCCTGGGTGCACAAGTGGATGGTTTTGAGGTCCGCAACGGCGTACCGGCCGCTATTGTTTCAAGTCCAGGGAGAGGTGGCAACTTGGGCTAAACTAAACCCGTGGATCCCATTCCCCTCCTCCACAGGGTGCGTCCTGGGCATCGCCTTAAGGGACTGGTGCCCGGGGAAAGCGTTCATGTGGAGCACGTGCGCCCCCTCGAGGGCGCCCTGCAGATCACCTACCGCAACGCCCAAGGCGAGCTGGGCGAGGCCCTCCTCTACCCCGAGGACCTCGCCCAGCTCGTGGTGGAGGAGGCGCCCCGCTTCCCCCTAGACGCCCCCGGGGACCTCTTCCGCCTGGCGGCGGAGGCCAAGCGGATCCGCCTGGCCTACCTCTTTGACCCCTTCATGGCCGTCCACAGCTCCCTGGTGGAGCCCTTGCCCCACCAGATAGAGGCGGTTTATGGCCACATGCTCCCCAAAAACCCCTTGCGCTTCCTCCTCGCCGACGACCCGGGAGCGGGGAAGACCATCATGGCGGGGCTCTTCATGCGGGAACTGGCCCTACGGGGGGCTTTGGAGCGGGCCCTCGTGGTGGCCCCGGGGGCCTTGGTCTTGCAGTGGCAGGAAGAGCTTTGGGAAAAGTTCCGCCTGCCGTTTGAGGTCCTCTCCCGCCAACGCCTGGAAACCGCCCGCGAGAACCCTTTCCGGGAGCACGGCTACTGGATCGCCCGCATGGACCAGCTGGCCCGCTTTCCCGAGGTGGCGGAAAAGGCCCTCGAGGTGGACTGGGACCTGGTGGTGGTGGACGAGGCCCACAAGATGGCCGCCACCTACTACGGCCTCGAGGTCAAGGCCACGCGCCGGTACCGCCTGGGCGAGCGCCTCTCCGAAAAGGCCCGCCACTTCCTCCTCCTCACCGCCACCCCCCACCGGGGAAAGGAGGAGGACTTCCGGCTTTTCCTCTCCCTTTTGGATCCCGACCGCTTTAGGGGCAAGCCTCGGCCCAATAGCCCCGCCTTGAACACCGAAGGGCTTTGGCTAAGGCGACAGAAGGAAGACCTGGTCCGCTTTGACGGCACCCCCCTCTTCCCCGAGCGGCGAGCCTACACCGTGGGCTACGCCCTCTCCCCCCAGGAGATGGAGCTCTACGAGGCGGTGACCGCCTACGTCCGGGAGGAGATGAACCGGGCCGAAGCGCTGGAGGAAGGGCAGCGCCGCACCGTGGGCTTCGCCCTCACCCTGCTCCAGCGCCGCCTGGCCAGCAGCCCCCTGGCCATCGCCCGCTCCCTAAGCCGGCGCCGGAAGCGCCTCGAGGCCCGCCGGGAAGAGGTGAAGCAGGGTCTCGCCCTGCGGTTCCCAGTCCTGGAGGAGGAGGACCTGGAGGAGCTGGAGGAGTTCCCCAGCGAGGAGCTGGAAGGGGCTCCTGCGGTCCTGGACCAGGCCACCGCCGCCCGCACCCTGGCCGAGCTGGAGATGGAAATCGCTACCCTCAAGCGCCTGGAGGCCATGGCCCAAGCCCTTCTCAGGGAGGAACAGGACCGCAAGTGGCAGGAGCTTAGAAGCCTCCTGGAAACCGACCGCATCCGGGGGCACAAGCTCATCCTCTTTACGGAACACAAGGACACCCTGGACTACCTGGAAAAGAGGCTCGCCCGCTACCTGGGCCGTCCCGAGGCCCTCGTGAGCATCCACGGGGGGCTTTCCCGGGAGGAGCGCCGCCTGCGGCAGGCCCGCTTCACCCAGGACCGGGAAGCCCTCATCCTCATCGCCACGGACGCCGCTGGGGAAGGGGTGAACCTCCAACAGGCCCACCTCCTCATCAACTACGACCTGCCTTGGAACCCGGCCCGCCTGGAGCAACGCTTTGGCCGCATCCACCGCATCGGGCAGACCGAGGTCTGCCACATGTGGAACCTGGTGGCGGAGAACACCCGGGAAGGCGAGGTCTACCTGCGCCTCCTGCGCAAACTGGAGGAGGCGAGCGCCGCCCTAGGGGGCAAGGTCTTTGACGTGCTGGGCAAGCTCTTCCAGGAAACGCCCCTCCGGGACCTCCTCCTCGAGGCCATCCGCTACGGGGAAGACCCCGAGGTGCGGGCCCGCCTATTCCAGAAGGTGGAGGGGGCCGTGGACCCGAAACACCTGGAAACCCTCCTGGAAAACGCCCTGGCCACAGAGGTGCTGGACCCTAGGCGGCTTGCGGAACTCCGGCTGGAGATGGAGCGGGCCGAGGCCCGCAAGCTCCAGCCCCACTACCTCTCCAGCTTCTTCCAGGAGGCCCTCACCCGCTTGGGGGGCACCGTCCACCGCCGGGAGGGGGCCCGGATGGAGGTGAGCTTCGTCCCGGCACGGGTGCGCCAGGCCCGGCCCGGGATCCTGCGGAGCTACACCCGGGTGACCTTCCACAAGGACCAGGTGGCCTGGCCCGGAAAGCCCGTGGCCGACTTCCTCACCCCGGGGCATCCCCTCCTCGAGGCCCTCCTGGACGCCGCCTTGGCCGAGTGGGGCGGGTACCTGGAGCGGGGCACCGTCCTGGTGGACGAAAACGCCACCA
The DNA here is from genome assembly GCF_021462505.1 of Thermus brockianus. GTDB lineage: Bacteria > Deinococcota > Deinococci > Deinococcales > Thermaceae > Thermus > Thermus hydrothermalis. The sequence goes on along the minus strand of NZ_JAKEDV010000008.1, from coordinate 993 downwards.
CCCCCCGCCTCATCCTGGCCTTGGAGCACGAGGTGCAGGACGCCAAGGGGCCCGTATCCCGCCGCTTCCTCTACCTGAGCCTGACCCCAGGGGGCGAGGTGCGAGAAGAAGGCCCCGCCCCTTACCTGGACCTGCGCCCGGCCTCGGAGGAGGAGCGGGAGAACGCCTTGTCCCTCCTGGAGAAGTTTGACCTTGCCTCCCTCTTGGAGAAGGCCGAGGCGTACGCCGCAGGCCACCTTGCCCGCAAGCACCTGGAAGAGGTTCGCCGCTTCCGCCAGGTGGAGGTGGACCGCACGCTAAAGGCGGTGAAGGATAGGCTCTTGTCGGAAATCTACCACTTGGACCAGCGGGCCCATGAAGAACACGAGCGGGCCCAAAAGGGGAAAGCTGGCGCTGCCGGCCGGGCGGAAGCGTTCCGGCGCATGGCGGATGAGTTGCGGGAGCGGCTACGCCGAAGGGAGGAGGAGTTGGAAAAAGCCCGCCACCTGCGCTCCCTCCCCCCTCGGCTCTCCCAGGCCATCCTGGTGGTGCCGCCCTTCTCCCAGGCCCTGCAAGCCCCTGAGGAAGACGTCCGCCAACACCTGGAGCGCATCGCCGTGGAGGCGGTCCTTTGGGCCGAGCGAAGCATGGGGCACGAGCCGGAGGAGATGCCCCCAGGCTACCCGGGCTACGACGTGGAGTCCCGCACCCCGGACGGGCACCTGCGCCTCCTGGAGGTGAAGGCCAAGGGCCCCGGCTCAGAAGTGGTCACCCTCTCCCGCACCCAGATCCTCACCGCCCTCAACAAGCGGGAAAACTGGTACCTGGTGGTGGTGGAAACGGATGGGCAGAGGGCCTTGCGCATCCACTACGTCCCTCCCTTCATGGGTGAGCCCGACTTCGCCGCAACCAGCGTCTCCTACGACCTCAAACAGGTCCTGGGTCGGGCGGTGCGGGTGGTGGAGGTGGCGAAATGATACGCCCGTATAGCAGGCTCCGAGCTTGTTATACAAA
>NZ_JAKEDV010000007.1 GCF_021462505.1 Thermus brockianus | reverse complement strand
ACGCTTGTTGGTGAAGCGGCTGGCTAGGGCCGCGTAGCTGGCCGTGGAGGACTTTTACGACAGCCTCTAAACGAAAGGGGGATAGCCATGTTCCCGAGCACCATGATGGACGAGGAGCTCAACCTTTGGGACTTCCTGGAAAGGGCGGCGGCGCTTTTTGGGAAAAAGGAGGTGGTTTCCCGCCTCCACACCGGGGAGGTCCACCGCACCACCTACGCCGAGGTCTACCGGCGGGCGAAGCGGCTCATGGGGGGGCTTAGGGCGCTTGGGGTAGGGGAGGGGGACCGGGTGGCCACCTTGGGCTTCAACCACTTCCGCCACCTCGAGGCCTACTTCGCCGTGCCCGGCATGGGGGCCGTGCTCCACACCGCCAACCCCCGCCTAAGCCCCAAGGAGATCGCCTACATCCTGAACCACGCCGAGGACAAGGTCCTCCTCTTTGACCCGAACCTCCTCCCCTTGGTGGAGGCCCTGCGCCCGGAGCTCAGGACCGTGGAGCACTTCGTGGTCATGGACGAGAAGGCCCCCGAGGGGTACCTGGCCTACGAGGCGGTCCTGGGCGAGGAGGCGGAGCCCCACCGGGTGCCCGAAAGGGCCGCCTGCGGCATGGCCTACACCACGGGGACCACGGGGTTGCCCAAGGGGGTGGTGTATAGCCACCGGGCCCTGGTCCTCCACTCCTTGGCGGCAAGCCTCTTTGACGGCACGGCCCTATCGGAAAAGGACGTGGTCCTCCCCGTGGTGCCCATGTTCCACGTGAACGCCTGGTGCCTCCCTTACGCCGCCACCCTGGTGGGGGCCAAGCAGGTCCTGCCCGGGCCCAGGCTAGACCCCGCCTCCCTGGTGGAGCTCTTTGACGGGGAAGGGGTCACCTTCACCGCCGGGGTGCCCACGGTCTGGCTCGCCCTGGCGGACCACCTGGAGACTACCGGCCACCGCCTGAAGACCCTAAGGCGCCTGGTGGTGGGGGGAAGCGCCGCCCCCAGGAGCCTCATCGCCCGCTTTGAGCGGATGGGGATAGAGGTGCGCCAGGGCTACGGCCTCACGGAAACCTCCCCGGTGGTGGTGCAGAACTTCATCAAGAGCCACCTGGAAGGCCTCCCCGAGGAGGAGAAGCTCACCCTCAAGGCCAAGACCGGCCTTCCCATCCCCCTGGTGCGCCTCCGGGTGGCGGACGAGGAGGGCCGCCCCGTGCCGCAGGACGGGAAGCACATGGGGGAGATCCAGCTCAAGGGCCCCTGGATCACCCGGGGCTACTACCAAAACGAGGAGGCGAGCCAGAGGGCCCTCACCCCGGACGGGTGGTTCCGCACGGGGGACATGGCCGTGTGGGACGAGGAGGGCTACGTGGAGATCAAGGACCGGCTCAAGGACCTCATCAAGTCGGGTGGGGAGTGGATCTCCAGCGTGGACCTGGAAAACGCCCTCATGGGCCACCCCAAGGTGAAGGAGGCGGCGGTGGTGGCCATTCCCCATCCCAAATGGCAGGAAAGGCCCCTGGCGGTGGTGGTGCCGCGGGGGGAGGCCCCAAGCCCGGAGGAGCTCAACGCCCACCTCCTCCAGGCGGGCTTTGCCAAGTGGCAACTCCCCGACGCCTACGTCTTCGTGGAGGAGATCCCGCGCACGAGCGCCGGGAAGTTCCTGAAGCGGGCGCTTAGGGAACGGTACAAGGGCTACTACGGGGGTGCCTGATGTTCCTGGAGAAGTTCCGACTGGATGGCAAGGCGGCTTTGGTCACGGGGGGTTCTAGGGGGCTTGGCCTCGAGGCGGCCCTGGCCCTTAAGGAAGCGGGGGCTAAGGTGGCGGTGATGGCCCGGCGGGCGAGCTTTTTTGAGGAGGCCCGCAAGCATCTCGGGGAGGACGCCCTCTACCTGGAGGGGGACGTGCGGGACGAGGCCCGCCTAGAGGCGATCTGCGACCAGGTGGAAGGGGAGCTTGGCCCCCTCACCATCCTGGTGAACGCCGCCGGTATCAGCTGGGGGGCGCCTTCCCTGGAGATGCCCGTGGAGAAGGTGCGGGAGGTCCTGGAGGTGAACCTGGTGGGGGCCTTTCTGGCAAGCCGGGCCGCCGCCAAGCGCATGAAGGAGAGGGGCTACGGCAAGATCGTCCACATCGCCTCCGTGGCCGGGCTTAAGGGGGAGTACCCCGAGGTCTTGGACGCCGTGGGCTACTCCGCCTCCAAGGGAGGGCTTGTGGCCCTCACCCGGGACCTGGCGGTGAAGTGGGGGCGGTGGGGCATCCGGGTGAACGCCCTGGCCCCCGGGTTTTTCCCCACGCGCATGACGGAAAAGGTCTTGCCCCGGGCCGAGCCCCTTCTCAAGGCCACCTTGCCCCTGGGCCGGGCGGGAAAGCCCGGGGAGCTTGGGGGGGCGGTGCTCTTCCTGGCCAGCCCAGCCTCGGACTACATCACGGGGGTGGTCCTGCCCGTGGACGGCGGGGCCACGGCCCTTTAGAGCTCGGGGAGCTTCTGGGCCGCCTCCTTGAGCCTCTCGCGGGAGGCGTGGAGGTAGATCTGGGTGGTGGCGATGGACTCGTGGCCCAGGAGGTCCTTCACGGCGTCCAGCTCCACCCCCACCTCCACCAGCAAGGTGGCGTAGGCGTGCCGGAGCTTGTGGGGGGTGAAGCGCCGGGGGTCCAGGCCCGCCCTAAGGGCGGCTTCCCGGAACTTGGCCTCCACCCAGCGGGCGGAAGGGGTGCGGCCCCGCCTGCGGCCTTGGGTCAACGTGAAAATAGGAACATTCCCTTGGGGAAGGCCCAGCTCCAGGAGGGCTTCCCGGGCCGTCTTGGAAAGGGGCACGAGCCTTTCCTTGTTGCCCTTGCCCACCACCCGCACCGCCGCGGGCAGGCCCTTTTCCAGGACGACGTTCCGCCCCTTAAGGGAAAGCGCCTCGGAGATGCGCAGGCCCGTGCCGTAGAGGAAGCGGACCAAAGCGGTGAGGAGCTTCGCTTCCTTTTCCTCGGAGAAGGCCTCGAGGAAGCGCTTGAGCTCCTCGGGGTTCGGGTGCAGGGGAAGCCTGCGGCCCGCTTTGGGCCGGCCGATGCCCTCCGTGGGGTCTTCCGCCGCCTCGCCCCGCACCTGGGCCAGGTACCGGTAGTAGCTCCTTAGGGCGGCGAGGAACCCCTGGACCCGCCTCGGGGACCAGCGCTCGGCGAGCAAAAGGGCCCGCACCGCCTCGGGGCCTGGGGGAAGGTCTTGGGCCTCGAGGAAGCGGAACCAGAAGGCGAGGTCCTGGAGGTACCGGCGGACCCCCCGGGGGGAGTAGCCCCTTTCCAGGAGGAGGTACTCCGCATAGGGGATGAGGGGGATAAGGGCATTATCGGGGCTTTTAATGCCGAGGGTTTTCCAAAGAACGTGGGCAGGCGCGCTGGGGTCCACGGGGGTATTATACATGCGCGAAATGTACCTTTCGCGAAATAGGGCATATCAGGCCCGAAGGCCCTAAATCCAGGAATAACAGGCCCCATTCCCCGCACGCCTGCCCACCCCCTCCCCACGCCGGCTACCCCAACTCCATCCACGCCCTGAGTTGCTCCGCAGTAGCCCGGGCTACCCGGGGTTTAACGCCCACCTCCTCTAGAAGCTCCGCCGCTGCCAGCATCTCCTCGTACCGCCTCCCGGCATGGCGCAGGCTCCCCTCCACCAAACGCTCCACCAAGGCTTCGTCCGCTTCCTTTAGGGTTTGGGCGATGTTGGCCTTGAGCTCCGCTTCCAGGCCCAGGCGCCTCGCCGCCTCCAGGGCCTCCATCACCGCCGCTGCCATCCCCTTGAAGAAGACGCTCCGCAGAAGCTTCCTTGTAGCCGCATCCCCCGGGGCCTCGCCCACCACCTCCACCACGGCCCCCAGGGGCGTCAGGCGCTCCCGGTAAGCCCTAGCCCCGGGCCCGGAGGCCAGGGAGGGCGTCCTCAGGCCTTTCCCCGGCACCGGGCTCATGAGGGCCACGTCGGCGAAAAGGGCGCCCGTCCCAGAAAGGGCCTCGGCGAGGGCACGCTTCAGTTTGGGGGATGCGGTGTTCAGGTCGGCGTAGACCACGCCTGGGCTAAGGGCCGGGGCCACTTTCTGGGCCACCTCCAGGGCTACCCGGGCCCAGTTCACGGAAAGGACCACCTGGGCCCCATAGGCCGCCTCCCTTTCGCTTTGGGCCCGGTGGATACCGGGCACGTTTTTCTCCGGGATGGGGTCGTAGCCCACCACCCGGGCCCCCGCTTGGACGAGGTCCTGGGCGATGGCCGAACCCGCTTCCCCAAGCCCCAATACCGCCACCTGAAGCCTAGCCACGGTTCCCCTCCCGGAGCCGCGCCGCTTCCTCCAGGTGCCTTGCCACCCGTTCCCTTAGGCCGTAGAGGTCCAAGGAGAGCTCTCCCCGGGCAAACCGCTCCCGCAAGCGCGCCTCCCGCTCCGCCCGTTCGCGGGCCTTTTGCAATACTTCTTGGGCCCGCTCCCGGCGCACCACCACCACCCCGTCCCCGTCCAGGACCAGGTAGTCCCCAAGCCGCACCTCCACGCCCCCCAGGAGGACAGGAACCCCGAGGCCCAAAAGGGCTTCCCGCTTCGCCCCCTTGGGGCTCACCCACCGGGCCCAAACCGGAAGGCCCAAGGCCGCAAGCTCATCGGCATCCCGCACCGCCCCGTCCACCAGGAGGGCCGCCGCCCCTTGGGCCTTGGCCTGGGTGGCCAGGAGCTCCCCCACCAGGGCCACGGGCTCGGCCTCCGCTTGGGCCAGGACCAGGACCTCCCCTGGCTTTAGGGCGGCCATGGCGGCATGAGCCCCCAGGTTGTCCCCCGGGGCGCAGAGCACGGGAAAGGCGGGGCCCGCCGCCTTGGCTCCCGGGGGAAGGCGCAGGAAGGTAAGAGGAACCAGCCCCTCCCGCCCTGAAGCCTCGTAGACCGTGGCGCTACCCAGCTCGGCAAGCTCCTTCACCTCTTCGGGCGCAAGCATGCTGCCCTCCTAAAGGCTTCGCACCACCTGCGGCAAAACCCGCTGGAAGGCTTCCGCCTTCTCTATATCCTTCAGGCCCAAGATGCGCCGGGCGTGGTTGGCCCGGTGCTCCGCCCGCTCGGCGTAGTAGCGCCGCAGGTAGGCCTGGGAGGCAAAGACCTCCATGGCCTTAAGCTTCTTCTCCCACACCGAGGTGATGTCCAGGAAGAGGTTGGGCACGAAGCCGCAGAGCTCGGGCTGGTGGGGCTCAAAAAGGAGGAACTCGGGAGGACGGATGGTCTTGAAGGCGCTCGCTACCCCCGCCCCCGAGGCCAATTGCCGCGCGAGTTCCGTGGCCTCGTAGGCCACCGGGTGGTCGGGGTTGAAGGGATCTTTGGGGGTGTGCGTCATGAGCACGTCCGGGGCGAAGTCCACCAGGATCCCCAAGAGGCGCTCCAGGGCCTTCTCGTCCACCCGTAAGGGGTAGTCCCCGAGGTCCAAGGGCAAAAACTCGGCCCCCAGAATGGCCGCCGCCCGGCTCGCCTCCTCCTGGCGGATGGCCTTCACCCGCTCCAGGGTCTGTCCCGGCTCCTTCCAAAGCTCCCCCGACTCCCCCCGCTCCCCGTAGCTCAGGGCCACCACCAGGGCCTTACCCCCTTGGGCCACGGTGAGGGCGATGGCCCCACCGGCCCGCCACACGAAGTCCGCCGCGTGGGCGCTCACCACCAGTAGGCGCTTCACCCCTTTCCTCCTTTCGCCAGTTCTGTGGGCACGGTCACCGCCATATGCCGCACTTCCTCCTCGCTAAACCCGGCCTGCAGGAGCCGGTCGGCAAAGAGGGCAAGCCCCTCCTCCACGGGAGGGTTGGCCGGTTGGCCGAGGTCCGTGGAGAGAAAGCTCCCTTCCACCCCTGCCTCCCGGATAGCGCGAAAGAGCTTTTCCCAAGGCACCTTGCCTGTATGGGAGGGCGTAAAGCACCGTTCCAAATACACCCCTTGGGAGGCCAGGTACCGCTGGTCGCTTAAGGGGAGGCCTTGGGTGGGGTAGTCGGGGTGGGTGACCACCACGTGGGATACCCCTTCCTCCAAAGCTGCTTCCACGACCTTCAAGATCTCATCCCGCGAGAGATGGCCCGTGGCCACCACCATCCGGTGGCGGGCGGCCACCTCGAGGACCGCTCGGGCCTCGGGCCTGAGCTTCCCGTTGGCGTCCAAGACCCCTATGGGCGCTGGCAGAAGCCCCGCCTCTCGGAAAGCTTCCTGAAGCCTCGCCCACTGGGGCTTCTTCTCCAGGGAAAGCCTTGCCACCTCGCGGGCCTCGTTGGCCGCGTCCACCGTGGGGAACCAGAGAAAGCGAGCACCGGCCCGGGCGGCGATCTCCGCCGCCAAAGGATTGAGCCCTCCCACCCCGTGGTTTAGGACGATGGCCCCCAGGACCTCCACCCCGGGCACCGCTCGCCCCACCACCTGGGCCCGCTCCGCCGTGGGGGCGTAGTGAGACTTGAGGACAAACCCCTTGAGGCCCACCTGGCGGAAGCGCTCGGCCAGGGCGAGGTCGTGGGTCTTTCTGGGGAGGATATCGGGCTCCACGTGCACGTGGAGGTCGTAAGCCCCCTGCACCACGGCCCACGCTCGCTCGCTGGGTTTCATAGCGGACCTCCTTTCGCCTGGCGCAAGGCCGCCAGAACACCTTCCAGGTGCTCCCGCATGGCCCTTTCGGCCCCCTCCTCGTCCCGGGCGGCCACTGCTTCCAAAATTCTGGCGTGCTCCTCTAGGGAGCGTTGGGAACGTCCGGGGACCAAAACGGTCCGGTACTGGTGGCGCACGCCCTGGGCCCGCAGGGCTTCTATGAGCCGCTTGGCCGTCTGGTGCCTCGAGGCCTCCACCAAGGTGCGGTGAAAGGCGGCGTTGAGCTCGGACATACCCAGGAGATCCCCTTGGGCAAAGCGCTTTCGCATCTCGGCGAGGATCTCCCGAAGCCGGGCCACCTCCTCCGGGGTGGCGCGGCGCGCGGCGTAGCGCACCGCCAAGCACTCCAAGGCCATGCGGGCCTCGAGGACCTCCACCGCCTCCTCCTCCGTAATGGCCCGCACCCAGGCCCCGCGGTACGGGGCGCTTTCCACCAGACCGTCTTGCTCCAGCTTGGCCAAGGCGGTGCGGATGGCCGCCCTTCCAAGGCCGAAGCGCTCGGTGAGGTCCTTCTCCACGAGGCGCTGGCCGGGAAGCAGCTCCCCCTTTAGGATGGCCTCCCGAAGGAGATGGTAGGCTTGGTACACCTCCGTGGTCTTGTCCGTGGCCGGCATCAGGCCTCCTCTACCGGGGGAACCCCGTAGGTGTGGAAGGTTTCCACCGTCTTCAAGCCCCAGGCCTGGCCCTTCTTTCGCTCCTCCTCGTTCCAGACAATGGGCTTCCAGTCAGGGGCAAGAAGGAGGCGCGCTCCCGGGCAGGCGATTTCAAACCGACACCCACCCGGCTCGTACACGTAGAGGAAGAAGGTCTGCTGGATAGCGTGCTTGTGGGGCCCCGTTTCAATGAAGACCCCGTGCTCCAGGCAAATGTCCGCCGCCCGCAGGACCTCCTCCCGGCTATCCACGGCGTAGGTGAAGTGGTGAAGCCTGCCTTTGGCCCCGAGGTGGTCCTTGGTCACGGCCACGTCGTAGGTCTTGTTGTTGCAGGTGAGCCAAGCCCCCTGTTCGGTCCCGTCGCTAAAGATGATTTGCTCGGTGACCCTCATCCCGAGGTAGCGCTCCATAAACGCCCGCACCGCCGCCACATCGGAGGCCAGGATATTGATGTGGTCTAGCCGCCTAAGGTTGGCGCCCTTTCCCGGGAAACGGGAGGCTTGGTTCTTCAGGGCAGGCCGGGTGGCCTCGGTGGGGGTGTACCAACGGGTTTCGTAGTAAAGCTCCATCAGGTGGCCATCCGGGGTGCGGAACCGGTAGGCGGGGCCGTGGCCCAGGTCCCCATCCGTCCATCCTTCCCCAAGCCCGGAGGCCTCAAGCGCCTCCACCCGCCGCAGGAGCGCTTCCGGGGTTTTTACGCGGAAGGCAAAGTGACCCAAAGCTGGCTTCGGGCCCGCTGTAAGCTTTAGCGTGTGGTACTCGTAGTCGTCCCAACCCCGGAGGTAGACGGAATCCCCCTCCTGGCCGCTCACCGCCATCCCCATCACCTCGGTGAAGAACCAAAGGCTCGCCTCCGGCTTGGGGGTGATGAGCTCCACGTGGGCCAGATGGGCTAGGTCGCCGTACGGCCAACGGGCGTATTCGCTTCCTTCCATAAGGGGTACCTCCTCAAAGGCTAGGCTACCCTAGCGTCAACTAAATTGTCAACAATTTGTTTGGGCGCCTGGGTTCGCCATACCAGAACATCCCTATAGACACCCCTCCCCTTCTTGCCCTACCCTGCCTCTTGGAGGCCAAAATATGGTCCAAACGGCGAAATCTGTGCGGCTATACATTGACGGCACTTGGCGGGAGGCGCGAAGCGGGAGGCGCTTTGCCCGTCAAAGCCCACTGGACCAGGAAGTGGCAAGCGAAGCGGAAGCCGCAGGCCTCGAGGACGCCCAAGAGGCGGTGGCAAGCGCCGAAAGGGCGTTTGCCTTCTGGTCAGAAACGCCTCCAAGCGAACGGCGTGAGCTCCTTTGGCGGGCTGCCCAGGCCCTGGAGGCCAGGAAAACCTTTTTCGTGGACACCATGATGGCGGAAACGGGAGCCACGCCGGGGTGGGCTGAGTTCAACGTACACCTGGCGGCAAGCATGCTCAAGGAAGCCGCTGCCCTTACCACGCAGATCACGGGGGAAGTTATCCCTTCGGACCGGCCCGGGACTTTGGCCTTCGCAATCCGCCAACCCGTGGGGGTGGTTCTCAGCCTCGCACCCTGGAACGCTCCGGTGATCCTAGGGGTGCGCGCCCTGGCCACGCCCCTCGCCTGCGGCAACACTGTGGTTTTCAAAGGCTCCGAGCTTTCCCCCAAAACTCACGCCCTAATCGTGGAAGCCTTGGAGGAAGCAGGGCTACCCCCAGGAGTGGTTAACTTCCTCACCACTTCCCCCGAGGATGCCCCGCGTGTGGTGGAAGCCCTCATTGCCCATCCTGCCGTACGGCGGGTCAACTTTACGGGGTCCACCCGCACCGGGAGGATCATCGCTGAGCTCTGCGGGCGGCACCTGAAGCCGGTCCTTTTAGAACTCGGGGGGAAGGCGCCGGTCATTGTGCTTAGGGATGCGAACCTCGAGGAAGCCGCCAACGCCATTGCGTTTGGCGCCTTCGCCAACCAAGGACAAATCTGCATGTCCACCGAGCGGGCCGTGGTGGAGGAGGCGGTGGCGGATGCCCTGGTGGAACGGCTGGCGCAGAAAGCGCAACGCCTCCCCGTGGGAGACCCCCGGCGTGAGCCGGTGGTGCTCAGTTGCCTGGTGGACCCCAAGGCCACAGACCGCGTGGTTGAACTCATAGAGGAGGCCCTTGCGCAAGGGGCGAGGCTAGTAGCCGGGGGGCGGAGGGAAGGTCCCTACCTCTGGCCTACAGTGGTGGATCACGTCACCCCCAGAATGCGGCTCTATCACGAGGAATCCTTTGGCCCGGTGGTAGCGGTGGTGCGGGTCAAGGATGAGGAGGAAGCCCTAAGGGTGGCCAACGACACCGAGTATGGCCTCTCCGCAGCCATCTTCACCCAGGACGTCGCCAAGGGCATCCGACTGGCCAGGCGGATTCAGTCCGGAATCTGCCATATCAACGGTCCCACGGTCCACGACGAACCCCAGATGCCCTTTGGGGGCGTGAAGGCTTCCGGATTTGGGCGGTTTGGCGGCCGGGCAGGTATCCATGAATTTACCGAACTTCGCTGGATCACCGTGCAAACGGAACCGTTGCACTACCCCTTCTAACGGAGGCGAACCATGAAGGAGACCCGCAGGTCGTTTCTCTGGAAGAGCCTAGCAGCCGGAGCAACCCTCCTGGTCCAGGCTAAGGCACAAGGCCGTACGGTGCGTATTGGCTACTCCATTTCAAAAACCGGTCCCTACGCTACCGGAGCAGGTATCACCACCTTGCCCAACTACCGCCTTTGGGTGGAAGAAGTCAATGCGGCTGGAGGGCTTAAACTGGCCACAGGCCCCGCAAGGGTTGCCGTGGTGGAGTACGATGACCGCTCCACTCCCGAAGAGGCTATCCGGAACATAGAGCGCCTTATCGTCCAGGACCGGGTGGACTTCGTCTTACCCCCCTGGGGTACCGCCATGAACCTCGCCGTGGCGCCCGTTTTTGCTCGCCACGGCTATCCCCAATTGGGGGTGACCAACCTGAGCGAAAAAACCCCTGAGCTGGTGCGGCGCTGGCCCAGCTACTTCTCCTTCTTAGGCCTGCCCTCCCAGTACGCAGAGGCTTTGGTGCTGTTGCTCCGCAACCTGGCCGCAGCGGGCAAAATCGGTCGGCGTGTGGCGGTGGTGCACACGGACGATGAGTTCGGCCTAGAGCTTTCCACGGCCTTCCGCCGGGCAGCGCAAAGGGAAGGCCTGGAGCTTGTTTACTTCCAAAGCTACCCGCAAGGCTTTAGCGACTTTGCCTCGCTCCTCAACGCGGTCAAAGGCCGCAACCCCGATGCCTTTGTTGCCTTTAGCTATCCAGCGGAAACCTTGGCCTTCCCAGAGGCTGCAGCGGTGGTGGGCTTTAATCCTGCGGTATTCTTCCTCGGGGTGGGAACAGCCTTCCCCGTCTTCCGCCAGCGGTACGGAGCCCGCGCCGAAGGCGTGATGGGGCTGGGTGGGGTGGTACCCAATCAAGCCTGGCGGAGCTATTTGGAACGGCACAAAGCTGTAACGGGCCAGGAGCCGGACCGCTGGGCTAGCCAGGTAACGTATGCCTCGCTCCAGGCGCTGCGAGGGGCTATAGAAAAGCTAGGTAAAATAGATCGTTTCCAAATCGTACGCCTTCTACGCCAGGAAACCTTTGACACCATCCTTGGGCCTCTCAAGCTGGAAGGCAACGTTTTCCGGGGCAATTGGCTCATCGGCCAGTGGCAGGACGGCGAGTTTGTGGCGGTGATGCCTGAGCGGCCCGGCGCTGCTTCCCCACGGGTTCCCAAACCCGCTTGGAACCGATAACGCATGGCCTTCCTGGAAGCCCTCATCACCGGAAGCATCGCAGGAGGGGTGTATGGGCTTCTCGCCCTAGGTTTATCCCTTCAATACGGGGTAGCTCGCATTCTCAACCTCGCCTATGGGGAAGCGGTTATCTTGGCGAGCATCGCCACCTTCTTTCTCTACCAAGGGTTTGGGCTTAGCCCCTTGGCTTCCCTCGCGGTTTTGCCCTTCCTCTTCTTCCTCCTCCACCTTCTCTTCCACCGCGCACTTCTTCTTCCGTTGGTAGGGCGAACCCTGGCTTTGAATGGGACAACGGAGGGACGGATCATTCTCCTGACCTTTGGGATTTCGTTTCTGGTTCAAGGGCTTCTGGCCGCCGAATGGGGGGGCAGGATTTTTAGCTATAGCTATTTAAGCCAAGGGGTATCCATGGGACCGAGTGCGGTGGCATTAAACCGCCTACTGGCTTGCGTCCTGGGGCTAACCCTCGTGGGCTTGACCCATCTCTTTCTCACCCGAACCCGTATAGGCATGGCCATACGGGCCCTGAGCCGAGAACCCGAGGAGGTTCTTCTAGTTGGGGTTCCCGCCGCACGTTTGGCAGGTTATCTGTTTGCCGTAGGCGGGGGAATAGCGGCTGCCGCGGGGGTGCTCTTCAGTATGTTTCAGGCCGTTACGCCTGCCATGGGTCCAGAACTGACCCTTAAAGCCCTTGTGGTGGTGGTCTTGGGCGGGCTCCACGGTGCCTTAGGAGCCTTGACCGGAGGCTTGGTGTTGGGTGTGGCTGAAGCGCTTGTGACCCGTTTTGTTAGCCCCGGCCTGAGTCTGGCGGCCGTTTACGGGCTTTTTGTCCTCGGGGTGCTCTATCTGCGAGGGCAAAGGGAGACTGCGCGGCAATGAAAGCGTACCTCGGCTTCTTCTTCCTGCTAGCCTTGGCTTTGCCCTTTTTCGGAAGCGAGTACCTGCTCTCTGCCGGGGTTTCGGTGATCCTCTACGCTGCCTTGGCCTCTACCTGGACCACGTTCACGGGTCCTGCAAAATACCTGAGCCTGGCTACCTCGGCATTTTTCGGCACAGGGGTGTACACGGTAGCCCTCCTTTACCCTTACCTCCCCTGGCTTGCGCTTGTGGTTTTGGCCTATCTGCTTAGTGCCCTTCTGGCCTTAGGGGTGGGTCTTGCTACTCTACGGCTCCAGGGAATTTACTTTACCGTCTTCACCTATGGCCTGGCGGAGCTGATCCGACAGGTTGTAACCTGGGTTCAACGCAACCTGGGGGGGTCTGTGGGTAGCTACATCTTTTTGGATTTGGACCCACTCACGCTTTACTATACCCTGGTAGGCCTTGCCTTCTTTACCTTAATCGCGGGGCTACGCTTTCAGGAAAGCCGATTAGGACTCGCTCTTACCGCCACGGGAGATGACGAACTGGCGGCCCGCCACGCTGGAGTGCCAATCTATGGGCTTCGGGTGGGGGTTTTTGCCCTTACCTCCGGGGTTATGGGTGCCTTGGGGGCTGTGGTAGCCCCACGCTGGGTCTACATAGACCCAAGCCTTGCGTTTAATCCCAATATCTCTTTCCTGACCGCTGTCACAGCGTTGCTCGGGGGGTTGGGAAGCCCTGCAGGGGCTTTTTTGGCAGCTCCTCCCTTGGTTCTTGTGTACGACCTTCTTAGTGGCCGCTTCCCCCATCACGCCACGGCCCTTATGGGGCTGGGTTTTGTCCTGCTGGTCTACTTCCTGCCTCGAGGCCTTCTGGGCCTCTTCCCCACCCCGAAAACCAAAACCCCGCGCTACACCCAGACAGCTAGGGCAATCCCGGAGCCTAAATCCATAAGAGGTCCTCTCCTGCAAGCCAAAAGCCTCACCAAATCCTTTGGCGGCTTGGTGGCGGTGGCCCAGGTGGATCTGGAAGTGCGGTCAGGGGAAGCGGTGGGCCTGATAGGCCCTAACGGTTCGGGGAAGACCACCCTTTTGGGCTTGCTCGCAGGCACCTTAAAACCTGAAGGGGGACAGGTGTGCTTCCTAGGGCAGGAGGTAACGGGCCGACCTCCAGAAGCCCTAGCCAGGCTTGGCCTAGCGCGAACCTTCCAACAGGTACGCTTGTTTCCCTCCCTCACCGTCTATGCCCACGTTTACCTTCCCTTATGTCTCAAAGATCCTCAGAAGGCAGGGGCACGGGCCTGGGAGGTGTTGGCCAGGGTGGGCCTGGCGGAGAAGGCCCACCTCTTTCCCGCCTCCCTTACCTATTTGGACGCAAAGCGGTTGGAGCTGGCCCGGGCTTTGGCTCTTAGCCCTCGGCTTCTGCTCTTAGATGAATGGCTCGCGGGGCTAAACCCGGCAGAGCTTCAGCAAGCGGTGGCCCTTCTCCAGGAGGTTAAACGCGAAGGGGTGTCCCTCCTCATCGTGGAGCACCTGATGTCCGCCATCCGGGCCCTATGTGACCGGGTCTACGTCCTCTCGTTTGGAGAACTCATCGCCCAAGGGCCCACCGAGGAGGTCTTGCGCCACCCTAAAGTGGTGGAGGTCTACCTGGGGGTGGAGCATGCTTGAGGCCCAAGAGCTTAGCGTTGCCTATGGACCCCACCGGGCGGTGGAGGGGGTGGGGGTCCGAGTGGCTCCCGGTGAGATTGTGGCGGTGCTGGGCGCCAATGGTGCGGGGAAAAGCTCCCTTTTGCGCGGGCTTGTAGGCTTGGCACCCGTCCAAGGCAGGATCGTTTTGAGTGGGGAAGACGTTAGTCTCCTGGCGCAAAGGGGGTTGACCGAAGCTTTGGTAGAGAGGGGGCTCGTGCTGGTGCCGGAGCGGGGCGGGGTGTTCCGTAGCCTATCCGTGGAGGAGAACCTGCGCTTAGGCGGTTACCGTGCGGGTGAACCCCCCTGGCGAGAGATCTTCTCCCTCTTCCCCGCCCTCGATGCCCGCCTAAGACAACGGGTGGGCTCCATGAGCGGGGGTGAGCAACGCATGGTGGCCCTAGCCCGGGCCCTAGCGGCCAGGCCCAAGTACCTCCTACTGGACGAACCCACCCTAGGCCTCGCCCCCCTCTTGGCCAAGCGTCTTCTCGCCACGTTGAAGGCCTTTGCCGCCCAAGGCGTGGGGGTTCTCCTGGTGGAGCAAAACGCCGGACTAGCGCTTCAGGTAGCCCATCGGGCCTACCTTCTAAAAGAAGGACGCATCGTAAAAGAAGGTCCTGCAGAAACCTTGCTTCGCGACGCCGCCGTGCGCCAGGCCTACTTGGGGGGCTGATCCTTGCGCTCTTCCAGGATGAACACCCTAAGCCGCCCGGGGGGCGTACCCAAGACTTCCCGGAAGATCTCCTCTGCCTCTTGCTTGATGGCTTCCTTACGCTCTTCGTTCAAGGGTTCCTTTCTCGCCACCAAAACCTCCAATAGGGGCATGGTCCACCTCCGCTAGGCGAAACGCAAGGTAAGGGCCCTCCCCCCCGTTCCCACCAGGGTAAAGAGGTCCCCCGGGCGGGCCACCTGCACCGGGGCCCAGGCCCCGGACATGACGATCTCCCCCGGCTCCAGGGCCACCCCAAAGGCGGCCAGGGCGTTGGCGAGCCAGGCCACCGCCCTGGCCGGGTGCCCTAGGCAGGCTGCTCCCGCCCCCTGGGCCACCGCCTCCCCGTTCCGGTAGAGCACGAGGCCTAAGGTGGAAAGGTCCTCCTCCAGCAAAGCCCGCTCCCACGGCCCCACAAAGAAGGCCCCGAAGGAGGCGTTGTCGGCGATGGTGTCCTCTATGCGGATGCGCCAGT
The DNA here is from genome assembly GCF_021462505.1 of Thermus brockianus. GTDB lineage: Bacteria > Deinococcota > Deinococci > Deinococcales > Thermaceae > Thermus > Thermus hydrothermalis. The sequence goes on along the minus strand of NZ_JAKEDV010000007.1, from coordinate 112,050 downwards.
CCCGGATGCGGGAGTCCACGATCTCCAGGGCAAAGGCCACCGCCTCCGTGGCGGCGAGCACCTCCTGAGGGGTCACGTGGGGGCCCTCTAGGCGCTTTCCCAGGAGGAAGGCCAGCTCCCCTTCCACCCGGGGCTGGAGGAAAAGGGAGGCCGCCACCTCGGCCCGCTCCCCCATCCCCAGGAAGCGGCTTGCCCAGAGGTTGCCATAGTCCGGCTGGTCCACGCCCAGTTGCTCCTGTACTGCCTTGGAGGTCAGGCCGATCTTGCGGCCCACCACCTTGTCCCCCTTGGCTAGGCGCAGGCGGTTCCAGGCCTCCTGGACCCGGTAGGCGGCCTCAATCCCCTTAAGGCCCCGCTCGGAAAGGGGTTCTATGGGCCTCCTTTCCACCCAGGCCCCTTCTAACTCCTGTGCGAAGGTTTCGGGGTTCATGGCTCACCGGTTGGCGATGCAGACGTTTTTGGTTTCGTAGTAGAACTCGTAGCCGTAGTGGCCCCCCTCACGGCCGATGCCCGACTGCTTGGCCCCGCCGAAGGGCACCCGCAGGTCCCGCACGAACCAGTCGTTCACCCAGACCGTGCCCACCTCGAGGGCCTCGGAAACCCGCACCGCCTGGCCCACGTCCCGGGTCTGCACGATGGCGTTCAGGCCGTAAGGGGTGTTGTTGGCAAGCTCAATGGCCTCCTCCTCGGTATCAAAGGGCATCACCACCACCATGGGGCCGAAGATCTCCTCCTGGCAGACCTTGTCCGAGGGCTTCACGTCCACCACCACCGTGGGCTCCAGGAAGTAGCCCTTGTCAAAGGGGTGGGGAAGCTCAGGCTTCTTCCCGCCCGTGAGGATGGTGGCGGTTTCCCGGGCGATCTCCACGTAGGACATGACCTTCTTTAGATGCTCCTCGGCGATGAGGGCCCCCATGCGGGTTTCGGGATCCAGGGGGTCCCCCACCTTCAGGGCCTTGGCCGCCGCCACCAGCTTGTCCAAGAAGGCCTCGTAGATGGAGCGTTGCACCAGGAGGCGGGAGCCCGCCAGGCACACCTCTCCCTGGTTGAAGAAGCTCGCCCGCAGGGTCACCTCCACCGCCCGGTCCAGATCGGCGCTTTCAAAAATAAGGTTGGGCGCCTTTCCTCCGAGCTCCATGGAAAGGCGCTTGAGGGTGTCGGCGGCGTTTTTCATGATGATTTTGCCCGTGGTGGTCTCCCCCGTGAAGGAGATGAGGCGCACGAGGGGGTGTTTGGTGAGGAGCTCCCCAGCGGAGTTGGGCCCGAAACCGTGGACCACGTTGAAGACCCCCGGGGGAAGCCCCGCCTCGTGGGCGCAGCGGGCGAGGAGCCAGGCCCCCAAGGGGGTGAACTCCGCCGGCTTGAGCACGGCGGTGTTGCCGAAGGCCAGGGTGGGCCCGATCTTCCAGGTGGCGAGCATGCTGGGCATGTTCCAAGGGGTGATGAGGGCCGCCACCCCCACGGGGAAGCGCAGGACGTAGTTGATGTAGCCGTTTTCCATGGGATAGGCCTCGGAGCCGTGGGTAACGGCGAAGTCGGCGAAGAACTCAATGTTGTTGGCCATGCGCTCCACGTACCCGAGGCGGTTCTCGTGGATGGGCCGCCCCACGTCCAGGGTTTCCAGCACCTCAAAGACGGGCTTGTACTCCCGGATCTTCTCGGCGAAGCGGCGGAGATAGGGCCTCCTTTGGCTTGGCGGCATCTTGCCCCACTTCAAGAAGGCCTCCTGGGCCGCCCCTACCGCCATCTCCACCTCTTTCTCCCGCCCCTCGGGGGCGGTGCCGATCACCTCCCCCGTGGCCGGGTAAACCACGGGGAAGAAGTTCTCCCCCCGCACGAACTCCCCGCCAATGTAGTGGGTGACCTCGAGGGGAAGCTCAAAGGGAAAGCCCAGCGCCTTAAGCCGGTCCACCGTTTCCTTGTAGACTTTCGGTTCCACCATGGTCCGACCTCCTCACTCCACCCGGGCAAGGAGCACATCCCCCTCACCCCAAAGCTCCAACACGCCTTGCGCCAAGGGTACCGCCGGAGCCGGGGACCCCAGGAAGACCACCTGGCCCGCCCTAAGCCCCCCAACCCGCTCCGCCAGCCAGGAAAGCCGTGCCCCCGGGTCCCCTAAAGCCTCCACGGGTCCCTCGGCCACCTTCTCCCCGTTCAGGTAGAGGCGCAGAACCCCTTTGGGGAGCCGGCTGTACCGCCGGATGGAGAGAAGAAAACCGCCCCCTGAGGTGTTGTCCGCCACCACCTCTTGGGCGGTGAAGCGGTAGCCTTCCCACACGGAATCCAAAAGGTCCACCGCCAGGAAAAACCCCCCAATGGCGGCGTAGGCCCGGCTCACGGAAGCCCCAGGAGGCACGTCCTCCCTTAGCACCACCGCTACCTCAGGCTCCACCCGAGGCTGGATGAACCGGCTAAGCGCCGGCTTCTGCAAAAGCATCCCCGGGTGAACCCGGCCAAAGGTGGGCTCGGAAAGGCCCATCTGCCGCTGCTTGGCTTCGGAAACCAGCCCGAGCTTGTACCCCTTTAGGGGCCCGGGAAAAAGGGCCTCTTGGATGCGGTAGGCTTCCGAAAGGTCCACGCCCCAGTCCTTTCCCCCTGGGAGGGTCTTCCCTGCTTGGCGGGCCTGCCGCACCGCCTCCAAGAGCGTCATGCTCCCTCCTTGTCTGAAAAGAGCACGCCCCCTGCTGCCCACTGGTCGCGCCTCACCTCGTAGAGGATCACGCGGATTTCCTCTTGGGGTTCTTCTAAAAGGCGCGCCGCCATCTCCGTTAGCCGCCTCACCAGCTCCCGCTTTTTCTCCAGCGGGCGGCCCTCCAGCAGGGTCACCTTAAGGACCACCATCTTCGTTCCTCCGGAAAAGGTCCTCCGCTCCCCTGAAGCTAGGCCGGAACACCACTTCCCGCCCAAACCTCTCCTGTACCCACGAAACCAAGCCGCTCCATGGTCCATCCTAGTCCGCCAAGGCCCCGGCCTCCTTCTCCTTGAGCTCCAGGGCCACCCGCAGGATCCAGTCCTCCTGCCCCGCCACCGCCTGGCGGCGTCCCAGCTCCAAGAGGATGGCCATAGGGTCCACCCCAAACTCCTTTCCAATGCGTTTGGCGTGCAAGAGGAAGGTGGAGTAGACCCCAGCGTACCCGATGGCGATGGAGTCCCGGTCTGGGTAGGGCTGGAAGTGCAGGATGGGACCCATCACGTACTCCGCCGCATCCAAAAGCTTGAACACGTCCAGCCCCGGGTTGAGCCCCGCCTTGTCCAACACCGCCGCCAGGACTTCCGTGGCGGCGTTCCCCGCCCCCGCCCCGTACCCCCTCAAGGTGCCGTCCACCCAGTCCGCCCCCGCCGCCAAGGCCGCCAGGGTGTTCCCGATGGCCAAGCCCAGGTTGTTGTGGGCGTGGAAGCCCACCTGGGCCCTCTTCAGGGCCTCCTTCAAGGCCTTGACCCGGGCGTAGGCGTCCTGGGGCAGCATGGCCCCGGCGGAGTCCACGATGTACACCACGTCCGCCCCGTAGGACTCCATGAGGAGGGCCTGCTCCGCCAAGAACTCCGGCGGGCGCATGTGGCTCATCATGAGGAAGCCCACCGCCAGGAGGCCCATCTCCTTGGCCATCCCGAAGTGCTGCTCGGAGATGTCCGCCTCCGTGCACTGGGTGGCGATGCGCACCATCTCCACGCCCGCCTCCACCGCTTCCTTGAGCTCCTTCCGGGTGCCGATACCGGGAAGGAGGAGCGCCGCCACCTTGGCCCGCTTCACCTCTTCCCGTACCGCCCGGATGAGCTCCATCTCGTCCGTGCGGGAAAAGCCGTACTGGATAGAGCTCCCCCCAAGCCCGTCCCCGTGGGAGACCTCTATCCCAAACACCCCCGCCTCGTCCAAGGCCCGGGCGATGGCCCGGGCCTCTGCCACCGTGTACTGGTGCCGGTGGGCGTGGGAGCCGTCCCGAAGGGTGGTGTCCACCACCACGGGAGGCTTGGCCAAGGAAAGGTCCCAGCTCATGCCGTCACCTCCTCCACCGGCTTCCCCAAAAGGTGCTGGGCAAAGACCTCCCCCACCCGCCGGGCCGAGGCGGTCATGATGTCCAGGTTCCCCGCGTACTTGGGCAGGTAGTCCCCGGCGCCTTCCACCTCCAAGAGCATGGACACCACCGTCCGCTCCCCCCAAGGCGTGGGGAGCCTCTCAAACACCGGGTCCGCCTTCAGCCGGTACCCCGGCACGTAGGCCTGCACCTCCCGCTCCATGGCCCGGACACTTTCCACCACCGCCTCCCGCTCAAAGGCCTCCGTCTCCGGGATGACCCGCACCGTGTTCGTCATGATGATGGGCGGCTCCGCCGGGTTCAGGATGATGATGGCCTTCCCCCGCTTCGCTCCCCCGATGGCCTCCAAGCCCCGGGCCGTGGTGAAGGTGAACTCGTCAATGTTCTGCCGCGTACCCGGCCCCGCGGAGCGGGAAGCCACCGTGGACACCATCTCCGCATAAAGGACCGGCACCACCCGGTGCACCGCGTAGACCAAGGGGATGGTGGCCTGGCCCCCACAGGTGATGAGGTTCACGTTGTCCTCCTCCAGGTGCGCCTTCAGGTTCACCGGGGGGACCACGTAGGGGCCCCGGGCCGCCGGGGTCAGGTCAATGGCGATCCGCCCCGCCTCCCGGAGAAGCTTGGCGTGGCGCACGTGGGCCTTGGCGCTGGTGGCGTCAAAGACGATTTTGATCTCGGGCCGCTCCAGAATGTACTGGATTCCCTCGTGGCTCGCCTCCAACCCCAAGGCCCGGGCCCGGGCCAGGCCCTCCGAGTTCGGGTCAATCCCCACCAGGGCCACCAGCTCCATGTGCCCGGGGTTTTTCAAAAGCTTGTACATCAGGTCCGTGCCGATGTTGCCTGACCCCAGGATGGCTACCTTGACCTTGTCCATGCTGTTTCCCCCATGTACCCAAGCCGCTCGGAAACGGCCCGGGTGGCCTCGAGGATGGCCCTCCGGTACTCCTCCTTCATCTGCTGGAAACGGTAAAAGGGTACAGACAGGCTCATGGCGGCGATGACCTCCCCCGTGTGGTCCCGGATGGGCGCTGCCACACAACAAAGCTCCGGCACCACCTCTTCTATGTCGTAGGCGTAGCCCCGTTCCCGCACCGCCTGGAGCTCGGTCTTGAGCTCGTCCAAGGTGGTGATGGTGTTGGGGGTAAAGGCGGGCATGCCCCGTTGGGAGACGATCTTCTCCACCTCTTCCCATGGGCGGAAGGCAAGGAGCACTTTGCCCACGCCGCTACAGTGAGCGGGAAGCTCCACGCCCACCCCGGTGTTCACCACCCGCACCGCCCGGGTACCCTCCAGCTTCTCCACGTAGACCACCCGGCCGCACTCCAGGACCGCCAGATGGGTGGTTTCCCCGTAGCGGGCCACCAGCTCCTCCATGGCCCGCCTGGCCTCCTGTCGCCACGAGCTCGTGGAGAGAAGCACTTGGGAGAGGGCCAGAATGCGCCACCCTAGGCGGTACCGCCCTTCCCGGGTCCGCTTGAGTAGACCGATCTGGCTCATGGTGGCGAGGAGCGCGTGGGCGCTGGACTTGGGGATACCCAACGCTTTGGCCACCTCGCTTACCCCCCACTCCGAGCGGTCTTGGGAGAAGAGTTCCAGGACCTCGCCAACCTTCTGTACCGTTCCCAGCATGGGCCTCACCTCCGAGGGTAATCCCTCCTGCCTTGGGTGCCGATACCTTGTTTCAGAATATACGAACGTTCGGTTCGGCATAAATGAACGCCACCCTTGCGGTCCCGCGGCGCATGGGCCTAAGGTGAGGGCGAAACACCCGCAAGGGATTCACAAGGGAGGTAGAGCCTGTGCCCAAGCCGGAACTCCGCATGTCCACAGAAGAGTTAGAGCGCCTGCGCGACCGCTACCGGGAACTCATCGGTTTCGTCCCCCCGAGAATCCAGGCCCGGACTGACCTCCTGGCCCGGCTGGACCCCGAAACCTTGCGGATGCAAGAAGAACTCCGGGCCCGCCTCATGTACCCCCCCTGCTTTGACGTGAAGACGGCCCAGCTCATGCTCTTTGGCATGCTCCTTATGGACCTCTCCGATGCCGCCAAGCTCCACGCCATCGCTGCCCGGCGGGCCGGGGCCACCTACGAGGAGCTCAATGCGGTGGTGGGGCTTGCCTTCCTTTTCCGGGGGCTGCCCGCTGCCAACCGCGGGGCTGAGGTGATCCAGGAGATCCTCCGCATGGAGGAGGAAGGGAGGCTTTGATGGAAGGGTTTGATGTGGTGCAACTGGCCCATGCAGAGATCCTGACCCCTAACCCCGAAGGCACCTTGTGGTTTTTCACGGAACTTCTGGGCCTCGAGGTCACAGCCTGTGAAGGGAGCTCCGTCTACCTTCGGGCCTACGAGGACTGGTACCACCACACCCTTAAGATCACCGAGGCCAAGGAGGCGGGCCTAGGCCACATCGCCTGGCGGACCGCCTCCCCCGAGGCCTTAGAACGGCGGGTCAAGGCCCTCGAGGCCTCCGGCCTGGGCAAGGGGTGGATAGAAGGGGACTTGGGCCACGGTCCTGCCTACCAGTTCGTCACCCCTGACGGGCACCGGATGGAACTCCTCTTTGAGGTGGCGTACTACGAAGCGCCCCCTGAGAAGCGAAGCAAGCTCAAGAACCGCCCCTCCAAAAGGCCCCTCAGGGGCGTGCCGGTCCGGCGCCTGGACCACGTGAACTGCCTCTGCTCCGAGGTCACGCCCAACCGGCGCTTTTTTGAGGAGGTCCTGGGCTTCAAGCTCCGGGAGCAAAAGGTGCGCGGGGAAGGTGAAGAGCTTGGGGCTTGGCTCTCCGTGAGCCCCCTGGTCCACGAGATCGGCCTCATGCGCGACGCCACGGGTTCCAAGGGGCGCTTCCACCATATCGCCTTCTGGTACGGGTATCCCCAGCACCTGATGGATTTGGCGGATCTGTGCGTGGAGTACGATGTGCGGATTGAGGCGGGGCCGGGCAAGCACGGAACCACCCAGGCCTACTTCATGTACGTCTTTGAGCCGGGGGGAACCCGCGTGGAGCTTTTCGGCGACACCGGCTACCTCATCTTTGACCCTACTTGGAAGACGGTGGTCTGGGACGTGACCAACGTAAACGACCTGGAAAAGAGCACCATCTGGTTTGGGGGGCAGCTTCCGGAAACCTTCTACACCTACGGAACCCCCCCTGTCGCCCAGGGCGTGGCTCGGTGAGAACAAAATTGTTGACATTTTGGCCACCCATATGCTAGGCTAAACGCGAGATCCAAGGAGGGGTAGATGCGCAGGCTAAGCCGCAGACAGGTTATCAAGGCAGGACTCGGACTTTTGGGGGCCACTGCTTCCACGCGCTTTGTAAACGTTTACGCTCAACCCCGCACGTACACGTTGCGCTTTGCCAACTACTTTCCGGCGCCCGCAGCCCAGAGCAAGCTTATAGACCAGTTTGCCGCCGATGTCCAAAGGCTTACCGAGGGGCGCGTGCGCGTGGAAACCTACCATGGCGGGACCCTTTTGGGCCCCGCAGCCATCTACGACGGGGTAGTTCAAGGAGTGGCCCACCTGGGTATCACCAACCTGGCCTATAACTTTGGCCGTTTCGCCGAAACCGAGATCCTGGACCTGCCGCTTGGCTTCCCCAACGCTTGGGTAGCCACCCATGTGGCCCACGAGTTCTACGAGCGGTATCGTCCGAAGGAATGGGCCGACACCGTGGTAATCACCCTGCACGCCTCCCCAGTCATGGAAATCTTCAGCGCACAAAAGCCCGTGCGGCGCCTAGAGGATCTCAAGGGAATGACCCTCCGCGGCGTAGGTTACATTGGCCGGTTCGTAGAAGCCTTGGGTGCCACGGCCCGCCCCATCCCCATGCCGGAGGCCTACGACAACGTCTCCAAAAGGGTCATTGATGGGTTGATGATCCCTTACGAAACCCTCGTCACCTTCCGCCTTGGCGAGGTTATCCGCTACGTCACGGAAATCTGGCAGGTGGGCCAAGTGCACACCTTCTACATCGTGGCTAACCGGCAGGCGTGGAACGGTCTTCCCCAGGAGTTGCGGGACGTGATTAGCAATTACGTAAAGAACGAGTTCGTGGAAAAGCTTGCCGCCATGTGGAATCAAGTGGATATTGATGGCTACCGTTATGCCGTTAAGGACACGAAGGTAGATGTCATACAACTTCCCCAGGAGGAAAGCGCGCGGTTCGCCCAGGTGGCCGACCGCCTTATCCAGGACTACACCCGCAGCCTGGCGGCCAAAGGGGTAAGCGAAGGCGAGGTGCAGGCTCGCCTTCGCTTTATCCGCGAGCGCATTGCCTACTGGTTGCGTGAACAAGAGCGGCGGGGCATCAAGTCCTCCACCGGCCCCGCTTCCGTTCGGGTCCAACTCTAAGCCTTTTTGGGGAAAGCCCCGCAAGTCCCAAAGCGGGGCTTTCCCCTGCGAAAGGACGCTTTATGGGCTTGCGGCAACGCATCTATGCCTTGGGAAAACTCGGCGAGGCACTCGGAGTGCTTTGCCTTTGGGTCATGCTTGGCACCACGCTTTGGGACGTCATAGGGGCCAAGGTGTTCAAGTCCCCCTTGAGCGGGGCCACCGAACTGGTAAGCATTGCCCAGCTTTTGGCGGTAGGTGCCGGTATGGGCATGACCCTCCTCTTGGGCCGCCACATCCATGTAGAGTATGGGCTCCACCTCCTTCCCCGCCCGGTCCGGGGACTCCTTAGCGCCATGGGCTACCTTCTGGTTGCTATCTTCTTCGCCATCATCGCCCTCTACACCTGGCGCTTTGCCCAAGGGCTAGCCCAGTCCGGGGAAGTCCTACCGGGCCTTCGTACCCCCATGTATCCGTTCGCCTATGCCTTTTGGGGGCTACTGGTGTTGAGTACCCTCTATGGGCTCTATCTCTTCCTGGATCAACTCGTCAAGCTAAGGGAGCACCGATGAACCCAACAGAGCTTGGACTGCTAGGGATCCTTGTTCTCCTGGCCCTCTTCGCCTTGGGTGTGCCGGTAGCCTTCGCCATGGCGTTGGTGGGCCTTGGGGGCATGGCGGTGCTCATACCTCTGGATGCGGCCGCCAGCCTGGCCGCCCGCGATGTCTTTAACCAGTTTTCCAGTTATAGCCTTAGCGCCATCACCTTTTTTGTCCTAATGGGCTACTACGCCTCCATGGCGGGCATGGGCGAGGCGCTCTACCGGGCCTTTTATGCCCTGGTGGGGCCTGTGCGGGGAGGGCTAGGTGTGGCCACCATTTTGGCCTGTTCTGGGTTTGCCTCCGTTTCGGGTTCCAGCGCCGCCACCGCTGCTGCCATGGGGCGCATGGCCCTTCCCGAAATGCGGCGCTACGGCTACGATCCCGCCTTTTCCGGGGCCACCGTGGCCGCGGGAGGTGCCTTGGGCATTCTCATCCCCCCTAGCACTGTCTTTCTAGTCTATGCCTTCCTGACCACCCAACCCGTGGGACACCTTTTCTTGGCGGGCGTGCTTCCCGGCATTGTTCTCACCCTTCTTCTGGCAGCCACCGCCTACGGGGTGGCTCTTTGGCGGCCCAGCTCGGCCCCTCCCGCAGAACCCCTGTCCTGGGGGGAACGTTTCCGTGCCCTATTGGGTGCGTGGCAGGTTCCCCTTTTGTTCGTCCTGGTGGTGGGGGGCCTCTTTTGGGGGTGGTTCAGCCCCACCCAAGCAGGGGCGATTGGCGCAGCGGGCTCTTTGGCCTTCGCGGCCCTTAATCGCCGATTGACCTGGGCAGGGTTTGTAGCCGCCACGGCGGAAAGCCTGCGCACGTCCATTATGATTCTCACCCTCATCGCTGGGGCCACCTTGTTTGGCCGCTTTCTCGTCCTCACCCGTATACCCTTTCACCTTGCCGACTGGGTAGAAGGGCTTCCCTTGGCTCCAGAAACCATCCTGTTCGCCATTGTCCTCATCTTCTTCCTGGGAGGGTTTTTCATGGATTCCATGGCCTTGATTACCCTCCTGGTTCCCGTCTTCTTCCCCGTAGTGCAGAAATTGGGCTTTGATCCCATTTGGTTTGGGGTTCTGGTGGTGTTGACTGCGGAGATGGGGGTCATTACGCCCCCGGTGGGGGTGAACGTGTACGTGGTTAAGGCCATGCTGCCCGAGGTGCCCTTGGGAAGCATCTTCCGCTGGGTGATGCTTTTTCTCATCCCCCTTTTTGCTCTGGTTGGGCTTCTTTTCGTCTTTCCCCAATTGGCGCTTTGGCTACCCAACTGGGGAACCCTGGGGAGGTAAGCGTATGCCCGCCAAGACGGACGTGGCCATTGTGGGCGCAGGACCTGCCGGCCTTCTCCTCGCCCACCTCCTCTACCGGGAGGGGATTAGGGTGGTGGTCCTCGAGGCCAAGACCCGGGAGTACCTAGAAACCAGTCCCCACCGCATCCGCGCTGGGGTCATGGAATGGGGCACGAGGGAAATCTTGCTCCAGGCGGGTCTCGGGGAAGGACTCCTCCAAAGCGGCTACGAGCACCGAGGGATTTACCTCGCCCATGTGGGGGAGCTACACCGCATAGATTTTCCCAACCTAGCCGATGGGTGGCGCATCTGGGTCTACGGCCAGCAGTACCTCGTACGCGACATGATCGCCCGCTTTTTAGAAGAGGGCGGGGAGATTTTTTTTGAACACGAGGTGGTGGGCCTGGAAAACCTGACGAGCACGCCTAGGGTTCGCTACCGCACCCCTGAGGGGCAAGAGGCGGAGCTAGAAGCCACCTTCGTGGTGGGGGCCGATGGCTCCCATAGCCGCATGCGAGCGCTTATCCCTGGCCTCACCCTTAAAGAAATCGCCTATCCCTTTGCCTGGCTCGGCATCCTGGCGGAGGCCCCGCCGGCAGCGGAGGAACTGATCTACGCCAGCCACCCTCGAGGCTTTGCCCTTTTCTCCATGCGCTCCCCTACCCTGGCCCGGAACTACCTTCAGGTATCTCCCGGGGAAAACCTAGAGGACTGGCCAGACGAACGGATCTGGGAGGAGCTCAACCTGCGCCTGGAGGGGGCAGTTCCGGTAAAGCCGGGTCCGCTTTTGGAAAAGAGCCTCACCCCCCACCGGGCCTTCGTGGCCGAGCCCATGCAGCATGGACGGGTTTTCCTTGCGGGCGATGCCGCCCATGTGGTGCCCCCCACGGGCGCCAAGGGGATGAACCTAGCCGTATCCGATGCCGTGGCCCTGTTCCATGCCCTCTGGACGTTCTTCAAAAAGGGAGATGAGGCCAAACTAAGCCGCTACACGGAAACCTGCTTGGAACACGTGTGGCAGGGGGAGTACTTCTCCTACTGGATGACCCACCTCCTTCACACCCACCCTGACCCCTTCCTCGAGGGCCTCCGCCAAGCCGAACTCAAGCAGGTACTGGCCTCAGAGCCCCTCCAGCGCTTCCTGGCCACCAACTACACAGGGCAATACACCACGGGCCGATGGGTGGGAAGCCTGGTCTAGGGTTCGGATATTTAGACCTTTCTGTTCAGGCATACTGAACCCCCCCCTTGCTCCAGCGGCCAGAGCGGGTAAACTTTCGCTAAACCCTCACGGGAGGTGAATGTATGCTCCAGCGTAGGCGCGTTCTCAAGTGGCTTCTCGGCACCACCGGAGCCCTGGCCATGGGCAAGGTTTGGGCCCAACGCTATCCCTCGCGGCCCATCACCCTCATTGTTCCTTGGTCTCCCGGTGGAAGCACGGACCTCACCGCCCGGGCTTTGGCTCCCGTGTTGGAGCGAATCCTTAAGGTTCCGGTGCAGGTGGTGAACCGCACCGGGGGTGGTGGGGCGGTGGGCCACGGGGCCATCGCCCAGGCCCGGCCTGACGGCTACACCATCGGGATCATTACCCTGGAAGTGGTCTTACCCCCGTGGGTGGCCCAAACAAAAATCAGCGCGGACATGTTCTCTCCCATCTCCCTCCTGGTGCTAAACCCTGTGGCCGTGGTGGTACGCCAGGATGCGCCCTGGAAGACCATCCAGGAACTCATTCAGGATATCCGGCAAAACCCGGGAAAGTACAAGGCTTCGGGCACCGCCAAGTGGGGTTCCTACGATTTTGCCCGCCTAGGCTTCCTTTGGAAGCTCGGCCTCAAGGACGAAGCGCTCCCCTGGGTGCCGGCCCAAGGTGCGGCAGCGGCGCTCCAGGAACTCGTTGCCGGGGGCGTGAACGTGGCCTTCGTGGCCATTGGCGAGGCAGCCAACCTGGTGCGCTCCGGCCAAGCCCGCTACCTCGCCTTCATGACCGACAGCCGCTTCCCGGCCTTCCCGGACGTTCCTACGTTGAAAGAGGTGGGCGTGGACTGGACCTTTGCCTCCTTCCTCATGGCGGCGGCACCCAAGTTCACGCTACCCTCGGTCATTGACGTGCTAGACAAGGCCTTCGCCCAGGCGGTGCAGGATCCCGAGTTCGTAAAATTCATGCAGAACGCTAACCTGGTCATCCGCCACCTGGACCGCAAAGCCAGCCTGGCCTTCCTCCAGGAAAGAACCCGGGCTATGAACCAGATCGTACAGGAGCTAGGCCTGAAGTTCTGAGGAAGACATGGGGTGGGGAAACCTCGTCGGGGTTCTGGCCGCAGGCCTGGGGACGCTCGCCTGGGTGCTTAGCCTAGGGCTTCCCAAGGCGGAGGGGCCGGGCCCCGAACTCTTTCCCCGGGTCCTGGGCACCGCCTTGGTCCTTGGGGGGCTCTACCTGCTTTGGGAAAAGGCGGAAGGACTTCGCATCCGGTTAGAGGGAGCGTGGCTCCGCGTCCTCTTTCTGACCCTTCTTTTTCTCCTGGCTCCCGCCCTGGTGCCCCGTGCGGGCATCGCCCTGGCCACGGCCATCGCCGCCGGGGTAGGAACCCTTCTAGCGGGTGAAGGCTGGTACAGGGCTTTGTTGACCGCCCTGGGTTTGTGGCTCTTGGCCTACGGGGTTTTTGTCCGCTTGCTGGGGGTACCGGCATGAGCCTCTTTTCTCCCGAAGTCCTTCTCGCCATGTTCCTCGGGGGTCTCTATGGAGCGGTTTTCGGGACCCTCCCTGGGCTCACCGCCACCTTGGCCCTGAGCCTTTTCATCCCTTTCGCCCTTTTTCTCCCCCCCGAGGTAGGCCTCGCCGCCATCATCAGCCTGTGCGCCACGGCCATCTTTGCCGGGGACATCGGGGCGGTGATGGCCCGCATCCCAGGAACCCCAGCCTCCGCAGCCTACGCCGAAGAGATTCATGACCTGGGCAAGGAGCGGAGCCCTACCTTCGCCCTTGGGCTTTCCGCCCTGGCCTCCGCCTTGGGAAGCCTGGTGGGCACGGGACTCCTCGTGGTGGGGTCCTTGGGAATGGCGGCTATAGCCCGGCAGTTCTCTTCCTTTGAGTACTTTTGGCTCGTCCTCCTAGGGGTCACGAGCGGGGTCCTCGCCGCTCCCCACATCGCCAAGGGGCTGGTGGCCTTTGCCTTGGGGATGCTCCTGGCCACGGTGGGCTACGATCCGGCCCTGGGTAACCCCCGCTTCACCTTCGGCAACGTGAACCTTCTCGGAGGCATCAACTTCATCGTGGCGCTGATCGGCCTCTTCGGTTTAAGCGAGGTGTTGTACCAGCTCCTGAAGGGCCCCGGTTCTTCCAGCGTCCAGCCTGCCCCCCTCAGGGGGTCGGCGTCCCTCTTTTTCCTGGAGCCCCTTCGTCTTATCCTGCGCCAACGCGGTCTCTTTTTGCGCTCTTCCCTCCTAGGCACCTTTATCGGCTTCCTACCGGGGGCGGGCTCCGATTTCGCCGCCTGGATCGCCAGCAATTTCCAGCGCCTGGCCAAGGGAACTAAGGAAACCGTCGTGTTGGCGGGCGCATCCAGCAACAACGCCGCCGTGGCGGGCACCTGGATTCCCGCCCTTTCCTTAGGGCTTCCGGGCGACACCCTCACCGCCATCGTCCTTGGGCTTTTCCTCACCCTGGGCATCCGGCCAGGCCCGGAGCTCTTCGCCCGCCACCTGGATTTGGTGGTGGAGATCTACGGAGTCTTCCTCCTTGCCAGCGTCCTCATCATGCCCTTGGTGGGGTACCTGGGCTCCTTCCTGGTGGGCCTGGCCTCCCGCTTGCCCAGAGGGGTGTTGCTCGGCGGAATCGCCGGGCTCAGCCTCCTTGGAGCCTATGCCATCAACAACAACCCCTTTGACCTCTACGTGCTGGCCCTACTGGGGGTCTTGGGCCTTCTCCTTCGCCTCGGGGACTATCCCCTGGGCCAGGTAGTCTTGGGCATGGTTCTAGGGCCCCTTTTGGAGCAACACCTCATGGTAAGCATGATCAAGACCCACTGGAACGTCTGGAGCTTTTTTGAGCGCCCCGTGGCCATGCTCCTGGCCCTCGTAAACCTGCTCTTCTTGGTGGGCTTGGTCTGGTTGCGGTTGCGGCAGGCCCGACGGTTAAAGGCCTTTGAGGCCCTAGCCCAACGGGAGGAGGGATGAGGAGTTGGGTCCTGAAGGATTACCGCCAAATGGCCCTGGAGGAGCGCCCGGAACCCGCAGGAGAGGGCCTTCTCCTCAAGGTGGTGGCCGTGGGGATCTGCGGGAGCGACCTTAGCGTGTACAAGGGCACGCCCGCCATGCGGGCTCGGTGGCGTCCACCCCTGGTTCTAGGCCACGAGGTGGCGGGTTTGGTGGAGGAGGGGCCCAGTAACCTTGTGGGCCGCCCAGTGGCCCTCTACCCTGCCCTGGCCTGTGGGGATTGCGAGGCCTGCCAGGGGGGTAAACCCCATCTCTGTCCGAAGCGCCTGCACCTAGGCTTCCACCTGTCTGGAGGGCTAGCGGAGCGCATCCGGGTCCCCGAAGCCCTGGCCTACCCCTTGCCCGAAGGGCTACCTCTCTGGAAGGGGGCCGTGGCGGAGCCCTTGGCCGTGACCCTCCACGCCGTGAGGCTCGCCAAGCCCCAAAGCGGGGAAAGGGCGCTCGTGGTGGGAGGTGGGGCCATGGGGGCTTTGGCCGCCTGGCTCCTCAACGCCCTAGGGGTGAGGGTGCACCTCCTGGAACCCCAGGAACAGCGGGGACAGATTCTCCTTTCCCTAGGGCTTGTGGAGGTGTGGATGCAGGAAGCGGGCGACCTCTCTCCTGGCGTCTACCCCTTGGTCCTGGATACGGTGGGCCTCGAGGCCACCCTGGTGCAGGGCCTCCGGGCCCTGGCTCCTGGGGGAAGGGCCGAGGTGGTGGGGCTATCGGGGCTAGAAGCGCCCTTGGACCTTCAGGACCTGGTCCTCCGGGAAAAGGCCATCTTGGGAAGCTACCTCTTCACCCCGGGCGAGTTCAAGGAAGCCCTGTCCCTCCTGCCCCAGCTTCCCGAAAGCCTCGTTCGCCTTTGGCCCGCCGAACGGGCCGATGAAGCCTTTTCAGCCCTCCTGGAAGGCCGGGTTCCCGAACCCAAAGTGGTCCTGGTTTGGTGAAGTATGGAATGGGCCATTGCTACCTGTGCCCTAGGTGGCACCTTGGAGGAGAAGCTCCTCGCCATCGCCAAGGCGGGGTTCCGGGCCGTGGAGATCTTTGAGGAGGACCTAGCGGGGTTCCGGGGAACCCCCAGGGAGCTGCGGGCCCTGGCGGAGGATCTGGGCCTGCGCCTTGTGGCCCTCCAGCCCTTGCGGGACTATGAGGCCATGCCCGAGCCCTACCGGAGCCGCAACCTGGTCCGGGCAGAGCGCTGGTTTGACCTGATGGCCGAGCTCGGGGTAGAGCTCACCTATGTCTGCTCCAACACCTCTCCCCTGGCCCTGGACGACCTAGAACAAGCGGCGGCCGATCTCCACGCCCTAGCCGAGAAGGCCGCTAGCCGGGGTCTTAGGGTGGGATACGAGGCCCTGGCCTGGGGGCGACACATCCGGGACTGGCCCCAGGCCTTTGAGGTGGTGCGCCGGGCAGACCACCCCCACCTCGGCCTCGTTTTGGATAGCTTCCACTGCTTCGTGCGGCAGAACCCCCTGGAGTCCATCGCCCGCTTGCCCGGGGAAAAGATCTTCCTGGTGCAGCTTTCCGATGCTCCTAACCTCCTCATGGACCCCCTGGCCCTAAGCCGCCACCACCGGGCCATGCCGGGGCAAGGGGACTGGCCCGTGGAGGCCTTTTTGCAAAGCGTCCTGGCCACGGGGTATCGGGGCCCTATCTCCTTGGAAATCTTCAACGAGTGGTTCCGGGGCGCAAACCCGGAGCAGGTGGCCCAGGATGGACTCCGCGCCCTCAAATTCCTCTTTGACCGGCTGGGGCTCCTCCTTCCTCCCTTGCCTAAAGGAAGCCCGGTGCTGGGGGTGGAGTTCGTGGAGATCGCCGGCGAGGAGGAAGACCTCGAGGACCTCCAAAACCTCCTCCGGGCCTTGGGCTTCCGGCAGGAGGCCCGCCACCCGGCCCTGGAGCTCTGCCTTTACCGGGCGGGCCAGGCCCAGGTCCTCCTCCACCCCCCCGAGGAAGGGGATGGGGTGCGGGAGTTCCCGTCTGTGTACGGGGTAGGCCTCCGGGTGGGCAAAGCAGCCCCCGTGGCGGCCCGGGCCCGGGAGCTTGGGCTTTCCCTCCTACCCAGGCCCCAGGAGGCCTTAGGCTACGCCGCCATCCAGGGGGTGGGGCATACCCGGCTTTACTTGGTGGATGGCCCTCTACTAGAGGCCTATGGGCTTGTGGTTTTAGGAGAGCCCCAAGGGGATGCCCTCTTGGAGGTGGACCACTTCACCAACGTCGTTCCCCGGTGGGAGCTTTACAGCTGGCTTCTCATCTACAAGGCCCTCTTCGGCTTCCAGGTGGACCCGGTGGTGGAGGTCTTTGACCCCTACGGGATGTTCTACAGCCGCTCCGTGCGCAGCCCCGATGGCCGGGTGCGCATCCCGGTAAACACCTCCGAAGGCATGGGTACGGCGGCTTCCCGCTTCCTGCAAAGACTTGGCCATGCAGGCATCCAACACGTGGCCTTCCGCACCCCTGACCTCTTGGCCTTCGCCCGGCGAGCGGCCCAGGAAGGGTTCCGCCCCTTACGCATTCCCGCCTCCTACTACCGCGCCTTGGCCGCCCGCCACGGCCTTTCGCCGGAGGAGGTAGAGCGGCTTCAGGCCCACCAGCTCCTCTACGACCGCACCCTCGAGGGCGCCGAGTTCCTCCACCTCTACACCCCCACCTTCCGGGGGCGCTTCTTCTTTGAGGTGGTGGAGCGCCGGGGCGGCTACGAGGCCTACGGCGCCGCCAACACCGCGGTGCGCCTCCAGGCCCAGGCCTACGAGCTAGCCGGCTGAGCCTGGCGGGCCCTAAGCCCCGCCTGGGCGGCCGCAAGGCGGGCGGTGAGGATGCGGAAGGGGCTCGCCGAGGTGTAGTCCAGGAGGTCGGCCACGGCCTGGACGCTTCCCGCCTCGCCCCCGTGCTCCCCGCAGAGGCCGAGCTTCAGCCTGGGGTTGGCCCGCCGCCCCTCCTCCACCGCCATCCGGATGAGCCTTCCCACGCCCTTCTCGTCCAGGCGCTCCGTGGGGTCAAAGGGGAATAGCCCCTCCTCCACGTACCGGGGCAGGAACTTCCCGGCGTCGTCCCGGGAGAGGCCAAAGGCCATCTGGGTGAGGTCGTTGGTGCCGAAGCTGAAGAAGTCCACCAAGGGGGCGATTTCGCCGGCGAGGAGGGCGGCCCTTGGGGTTTCTATCATGGTGCCGAAGGGGATGGGGCCGTATTCCCGGAAGAGCTCCTCGGCCAAGGCGCGGGCCCGCTCCACCTCCTTGGGGTCCGCCACCAGGGGAACCATGACCTCGGGCCGGGGGTCAAAGCCCTCCTCCCTTAGCTCCCGGGCGGCCTCGAGGAGGGCCCTTAGCTGCATCCGGAAGATGGCGGGCCTAAGGAGAAGGAGCCTCACCCCCCTAAAGCCCAGCATGGGGTTCACCTCGTGAAGGGCCTTGGCCCGCTCCAGAAGGGCCAAGGCTTCCCCATCCCCCTCCTTGGCCCGCGCCTCCAGCTCGGCCATGGGCGGCAGGAACTCGTGCAGGGGCGGGTCCAAGAGGCGCACGGTCACGGGCAGGCCGTCCATGACCCGGAGGATGGCCTTGAAGTCCTCCTTCTGGAAGGCGAAAAGCCTCTCCAGGGCCTCTTCCTCCTCCTCCGGGGTCTGGGCGAGGATGAGGCGGCGCACCCAAGGGAGCCTCTCCTCCTGGAAGAACATGTGCTCCGTGCGGCACAGGCCGATCCCCTGGGCGCCGAAGGCCCGGGCCCTTTGGGCGTCCAGGGGGGTGTCGGCGTTGGCCCGCACCCCAAGGCGCCGATAGGGCTCGGCCCAGGCGAAGAGCTTCTCCAAAAGGGCCTCCTCCGCCGCCTCCACCAGGGGCACCGCCCCCAGGTAGACCTCCCCCGTGCCCCCGTCCAAGGTGAGGAGGTCCCCCTCCCGGACCTCCACCCCGTCCACCAGGGCACGCCCTTCCTCGGGGAAAACCCTCAGGGCCTCCGCCCCCACCACCGCCGGCACCCCGAGGCCCCGGGCCACCACCGCCGCATGGGAGGTGAGGCCGCCCCGGGCGGTGAGGATGCCCCTGGAGAGGTACATCCCCGTGATGTCCTCGGGGGTGGTTTCCGGGCGGACCAGGATCGTGGGCAGGCCCTGGGCGGCGAAGCGCTCCGCCCCTTCGTTGGAGAAGACGGCGTGGCCAAGGGCAGCGCCGGGGCTTGCGGGAAGCCCTCTAAGGAGGGGCTTGGGCGCCCGGTTGCGGTCCACCGCCGGCTTGAGGAGGCCGGGGAGGGCGTTGGCCTCCACCCTTAAGACCGCCTCTTCCTTGGTGATGAGCCCCTCCTCCGCCATCTCCACGGCAATGCGCACCGCCGCCTTGGCCGTGCGCTTCCCCGAGCGGGTCTGCAGGAGGAAAAGCCGCCCCCTTTCCACGGTGAACTCAAAGTCCTGCATGTCCCGGAAGTGGCGCTCCAGACGCTCCGCCACCTGCTCCAGCTCGGCGTGGAGCTCGGGGGCGTAGTCCTTGAGGCGCTCTAGGGGCTCGGGGGTGCGGATCCCCGCCACCACGTCCTCCCCTTGGGCGTTCCTGAGGTACTCCCCGTAGAGGCCCTTCTCCCCGGTGGCGGGGTTGCGGGTGAAGCCCACCCCGGTGCCCGAGTCCTCCCCCAGGTTGCCGTAGACCATGGCCTGGACCACCACCGCCGTGCCCAGGTCCTCGGGGATGCCGTAGATGCGCCGGTAGGTCTTGGCCCGGGGGTTGAGCCAACTGCGAAAGACCGCCTCAATGGCGGCGAAAAGCTGCGCCCAAGGGTCCATGGGGAAGGGGGTGCCCCTGGCCTCCAGGTGGCGGAGGTAGCGGAAGGCGAGCTCCTCCAGGTCCTCGGCGGAAAGGGCGGTGTCCGCCTCCACCCCCCGCTCCCGCTTGAGGGCGGAAAGCATGCCTTCAAAGACCTCCGCCCGCTCCCCCAGGACCACTTCCCCGTACATGGCGAGGAGGCGGCGGAAGGTATCCCAGGCAAAGCGGGGGTTTCCCGTGGCCCGGGCCAGGGCCTCCACCCCCTCGAGGGTGAGGCCCAGGTTCAGGATGGTGTCCATCATCCCCGGCATGGACACCGGGGCCCCGCTCCGCACGGAAACCAAAAGGGGAGGGGTCTTCCCCTCCCCCTGGCCGAAGCGCTTCCCCGTTAGGCCTTCCAGGGCCGCCATCTTGCGCCGCACCTCCTCCGCAAGGCCCGGCACCTGGCCGGCGCGGAGGTAGGCGCGGCAGGCCTCCGTGGTGATGACCATGGCCGGGGGCACGGGCAGGCCCGCCCCCGCCATGGCCGCAAGGCCGTACCCCTTACCCCCTAGGAGGTCCTTGGAAAGGCCTAGGGCCTCCGATAACAGGTATACCCGGTCTTCCACACCCAAAGTATCCGGGGGGTTGTGGAAACGTGGAAACGTGTACTCCCAAGAAGCCTACACCGTTCGTCCTTGGGGAACGAGGAGGGTGTGCCACTCCTGGAGCATGGCCTGGGCGAAGCGGGGAAAGGCCTCGTGGTAGCGGCGCAAGGCCTCGGCCCTTTCCCAGCCCGCCTCCTTGGCCGCCCGCAGGAAGGCCCGGGCCTCCTCGGGGGGGCCGTGCCATCGGGCGATCTCCTGGAAGGCCCCGTCCAAGAAGAGCACGGTGGGGACGATGCGTTTGCCCTCCTTGGCGTAGCGCTCGGCCAGATCCGGGTTCTCGTCCCGGAAGAGGAAGCGGGCCTCGAGGGGAAGCCTCGCCAGCACGGGAATGGCCTGGAGGCAGTCCGGGCACCAGGCCTCCACCAGGGCGAGGACCCGGGCCACCCCTGGCAGGGGGGGCAAGGGCTCCAGGGCCTGGTAAAAGGCCTCCACCCGCTTCCGCCTGGTGCCAAGCCGGGAAAGGAGCGCCCCATAGGTGAGCCCCTGGGCCCAACGCTCGGCCAGCATGGCCCCATGGTGCACCCAAGGCCACCTTTGGGACAAGGAAAGCCGCCACACCCCTTCCCCCCAAGGGAAGTAGGCTTACCCCATGGACCGGCGGCTATACGCCCTCCTTTCCGGCGTGCTCCTCGGGACGATAAGCGAAAGCAGCCTGGCCCCCGCGCTGCCCCTCCTACAAGAAGCCTTCGCCGTGGGGCCCGAGAGGGCGCAAGGGGTGGTGTCCATGGGGCTTCTGGGGGCGGCCCTGGCCTACCTGCCCATGGCGGGCCTGGCGGGGCGGGTAGGGGCGGGAAGGCTCTTTCGGCTCGGGCTCCTCCTCCACGCCCTCTTCGCCCTCCTCCTCGCCCTGGCCCCAGGGCTTTGGGCCCTTTACCTCCTCCGCTTCCTCCAGGGGGTGGCCACGGCCATGGTGGTGGGGCTCGTGCCGGGCCTGGCCGCCACCGCCTTTCCCCAGGCCCGGGGCTACGCCTTGGGTATGGTGGCGAGCACCGTGGCCACGGGCACCCTCCTGGGCCCCGCCCTGGGAGGGCTTGCCGCCGGGGTTAGCCTCCGCTGGGTCTTCCTCCTGCCCCTCCCCGCCGCCCTCCTCGCCCTCCTCCTTTCGGGAAACCTCCCGGACCTTCCCAAACAGGAAGGCTCTTTGGGGAGGCTCCTTTTCGCCCCCGGGTTCCTCCGGGCCCTCCTGGCCACGGGCCTTTACTTCCTCCACACCCTAGGGACCACGGTGGCCCTGGCCTTCCACCTGGGAGCCGAGGGGCTATCCCCTAGGGCCATCGGGGGGCTTCTCCTCCTGGGGCCCTTGCAACTTCTCCTCCTGGGGGCGTGGGCGGGCAAGGTGGCGGACCGGCTCGGCTACCGCCGGGTGGCCCTCCTTGGGGCCTACCTCCTGGTGGGGGCGGGGGTGGCCTTCGCCTTCTTGCCCCTCCTCCATCCCCTTTGGGGGGCGGCCCTGGGCCTTGCCCTCTTGGGGGTAGGGCGCGCCCTTTTCCAGGCGGCCAACAACGCCTTGGTCCTCTCCCTGGCGCCCCCGGGGACGGAGGGGCTCGCCTCGGGGGCCCTCTCCGTGGCCCGCTCCTTGGGGCAGGCTGTGGGAAGCGCCCTGGCCGGGGGGAGCCTGGGGCTTTTTTACCGGCTTTTCCCCCACCACGGCTTGGCCTTCGCCGCCACCGCCCTCCTCCTCACCGGGCTCATGGGGCTTGCCGCCCTCGGGGTGCGAGGAGGGGGCCTAGCCCAGGAGATGGGCCATGCGCCGTTGGATGAGCCGGGTGGCCCAAAGGGGGCTTAGGCGGTAGAGGAGGTCCATGGTGCGGGCGTCCTGGCCCAAAAGGACCCGGAAGGCATCCCGCTCCACGGCGTCCAGGAGGATGCGGGCGGCCGCCTGGGGTTCCAGAACGGGAACATTTGCCCCTTCTGCTCTTGGGGCCTCCACCCCCGAGTGCTGGGCGATCCCCGTGCGCATGGCCCCGGGCAACACCAGGGTGACCCGCACCGGGGTGCCCTGGAGCTCCGCCCAAAGGGCCTCCGTGAGGAGCTTCACCGCCGCCTTGGAAGCCCCGTAGACCGCCTGCCCCGGCACCGGCACGAAGGCCCCCATGCTGGACACGTTCACCAGGTGGGCCTCAGGGCGCTTAAGAAGCCTCGGCAGGAAGGCACGGGTCATGTACAGGGTCCCGTAGAAGTTCACCCGCATCACCCGCTCTATGGCCGCCTCGTCCAGGTCCAGGAGGCGCTTGAAGGGCTGGATGATGCCGGCGTTGTTGATGAGGCCGTCCACCTGCCCGTGCGCCCTTTCCACCTCCTCGGGCAAGGCCGCCACCCTCGCCTTGTCCGTAATGTCCAGGGGGTGGAGGCTAAGCCCAGGGGCCAGGCTCCCCGCCTGGGCCTCGGTTTCCCTTAGGCCCTCCTCCCTAAGGTCCACCGCCGCCACCCTGGCCCCCCGTCTCAGGAGCTCTAGGGCCAGGGCCTGGCCCAGGCCGCTTCCTGCGCCCGTGACCACCACCACTTTGCCGCTGAGCTTCATACGGCCTCCCCCTCGAGGATACCCCCAAAGGGAAGCCTACCCCGCCTTCGCCCAGCGCTCCCTGAGCTTTTGGAAGAGGGCCTCCACCTTGGCCTTGGGCAGGATCACCTGCTCCGTGCGCCCCACGCCGATCAGGTCCCCCAGCTCGTTGTAGGCCTCCATGGTGGCGTGGACCCGGTTCCCCTCCGTGCGCTCGTGCCGGGCCACGATCCGGATCCGCATCCCCGGGAGGGCCGAGGCCAGGTGCCGCACCTCCACGTAGCTCCCAATCCCCTCCTCCCCCTCTTCCAAAAAGGGAAGGATGATCTTCCGCCCGGCGAGCTCCATGTGCTTGGCCATCCAGTAGGTGGCGTAGACGGGGTGCACGGGCCCGAGCTCCTCAAAGTTCACGGTCATCTCCTCCGTGACCACCGTCTCAAAGGTGGCCTCGTAGCCTTCGGGTATGGGGCGCATGGCTACTTGCGCAGGTCCAAAACCCGCCTTAGCTTCCCCCCTTCGCTCCGCGGGGCCTCCCCGGGGGCGAGGAGGGTCACCTTCATGGTGACGCCGATGGTGTCCTTGATCTTGTGGGCCACCTTCTCCCTGAGGGCGTGGAGGCGGTGGTCCGCCTCAACGACCTCGTCGGAAAGGGCCTTTTTGCCGATCTCCTGGAAGAAGGCCTCGGAAACCTCCACCTTGAGCTCCGCCTCGTCCAGGGTGCCCTCCCGCCGCACCACGATCTGGTAGTAGGGCTCCACCTCGGGAATGCCCAGGAGCACCGCCTCCACCTGCGTGGGGTAGACGTTCACCCCGCGGATGATGAGCATGTCGTCGGTGCGCCCCAGGATGGGCCCCATGCGCACGTGGGTGCGGCCGCAGGAACAGGCCTCGTAGGTGAGGAAGGTCAGGTCCCCCGTCCAGTAGCGGAGGAGGGGCATGGCCTCCTTGGTGAGGGTGGTAAATACCAGAACCCCCACCTTCCCCTCGGGCAAGGGCTCCCCGGTGTCTGGGTCCACCACCTCGGGCAGGAAGTGGTCCTCCCAGATGTGGCTACCCTGGCGCTCCTCCACGCACTCGTTGGCCACCCCGGGGCCGATGATCTCCGATAGGCCGTAGATGTTGGTGCTCCTAACCCCAAGCCCCTCGTCCACCTGCTTGCGGATGGCCTCGGTCCAGGGCTCGGCCCCCAGGACGGCGTACTCCAGGGACAGGGCCTCAGGGGAAACCCCCCGCTTGCGGAACTCCTCCGCCAAGGTCTGGGCGTAGGAGGGGGTGCAGGAGATCACCTCGGGCCGGAAGTCCTGGATGAGCATGACCTGGCGCTCCGTCATCCCCCCGGAAACGGGCACCACGGTCATCCCCAAGGCCTCCGCCCCCCCGTGGAGGCCAAGCCCCCCCGTGAAGAGGCCGTAGCCGTAGGCGTTGTGGAGCATCATCCCGGGCCTCGCCCCCGCTGCGGCCAGGGAGCGGGCCACCACCTCGGCGAAGATGCCGAGGTCCTTCTTGGTGTAGCCCACCACCGTGGGCTTGCCGGTGGTGCCGCTAGAGGCGTGGATGCGGGCCACCTCCTCCCGGGGCACGGCGAAGAGGCCGAAGGGGTAGTTTTCCCTAAGGTGGTCCTTCTTGGTGAAGGGAAGCTTGGGGAGGTCCATCAGGCCCCGGATATCCCCGGGCCTCACCCCCGCCTCGTCCAGAAGCCTCCGGTAAAAGGGCACCCTCTCGTAAACGTAGGCCACCACCTGGCGTAGCCTTTCCTCCTGCAAGGCCCTAAGCTTCTCCCTGGGAAGGGTTTCCAACTCCGGTTGGTACATCCTCACCTCCTAAGCGAAACACCGTGCCCGTGAAGAGGGCCACCAGCCTGCCCTGCGAAACCACCTCCACCCGGTAGGTGGCGGTGCGCCGGGAGAGGTTCACCTCCACCGCCTCCGCCTCCACCCAGGCCCCGGCCTGGAGGGGCCGGAAGTAGTCCATGCGGCAGGAGAGGGCCACGGCGGGCCCCCGGGAGTTGGAGGCGAGGGCGAAGGCGCTGTCGGCCAGGGCGTAGAGGAAACCCCCGTGGGCCGTGCCGTGGAGGTTGAGGTGGGCCCTCTCCACCCGGCCCCCCACCCTGGCCTCCCCGGGGGCCAGGTGGAGCACCGTTAGGCCCAAGGCCTCCATGAAGGGGTCCCTCATCCCTCCTCCACCTCCCGTCTAAGGCCCAGGTAGGCCTCCACCACCTTGGGGTTTTGCCGTAGCTCCTGGGCGGTTCCCTCCAGGGCCATCTCCCCCGCCTCCAATACCAGGCCCCGGTCGGCGAGCTCCAGGGCCACCTTGGCGTTCTGCTCCACCAGGAGGAGCGTGACCCCTTCCCCCTTTAGGCCGGCCAGGATGCGGTAGATCTCCCGCACCATCAAGGGGGCAAGCCCCAAGGAGGGCTCGTCCAATAGGAGCAGGCGGGGCCGCGCCATGAGGGCGCGGCCGATGGCCAGCATCTGCTGCTCCCCCCCAGAGAGCGTCCCCGCAAGCTGCCCCCGCCTTTCCCTCAGCCTAGGGAAGAGGCCATAGACCCGCTCCAGATCGGGCCTCAGGTCCTCCCCCCTCCGGAACCGGTGGAACCCCCCGAGGCGGAGGTTGTCCTCCACGGAAAGCCCGGGGAAGAGGGCGCGCCCCTCCGGCACCAGGACGAGGCCCCGCTTGAGGAGGCCCTCCGGGCTCCGCGCCGCCAGGACCTCCCCGTCCAGGAGGACGCGGCCCTCCGCCTTGGCCAAGCCCAAGAGCCCGCGGAGGACGCTCGTCTTCCCCGCCCCGTTGGGGCCGATCACCGCCAGGGCCTCCCCCTCCTCCAGGGCGAAGGACACCCCCCGCACCGCCTCCAGGGGCCCGTAGCGCACGGTGAGGCCTTCCACCCGGAGCATCAGGCCACCTCCTCCCCCAGGTAGGCGGCCCGCACCAGGGGGTTCCTCTGCACCTCCGCCGGGCTTCCCTCGGCGATCTTCTCCCCGTAGTTCATCACCACCACCCGGTCCGCCAGGCCCATGACCAGGTCCATGTCGTGGTCCACGAGGAGGAGGGTGTACCCCTCCCGGGCGAGGGCCCGGAGGAGGTGGGCGAGCTCCCGCTTCTCCCCCGCCCGAAGCCCCGCCCCCGGCTCGTCCAAAAGGAGGACCTCCGCCCCCGAGGCGAGGAGGCGGGCGATCTCCAAAAGCCTTTGCTGCCCCACGCTAAGCCGCTCCGCCCGCTCCCAGGCCAAGGACTCGAGGCCCACCCGCTTGAGGGCCCGGTAGGCGGTGGCGAGGGCCCTGGCCTCCTCCTTCCGGTGGAGGCCCAGGAGGACGCTAAGGAAGTCCGCGCGGGTGCGGGCGTAGGTGCCCAAGGCGGCGTTCTCCAAGACGGAAAGCTCGGGGAAGAGGTGGGGGTGTTGGAAGGTGCGCCCAAGGCCCAGGCGGTGGATGCGGAAAGGGGCCAGGCCCGTCACCTCCCGGCCGAAGAGGAAGACCCTGCCCCCATCCGGGGCCAGGGCCCCGGTGATGAGGTTGAACACCGTGGTCTTCCCCGCCCCGTTGGGGCCGATGAGGGCCAGGATCTCCCCCCGCCTCAGGGCGAAGGAAACCCCGTTCACGGCGAGGAGGCCGCCGAAAGCCTTCTTGAGGTTCTCCACCCGGAGCACCTCCTCCCCCTGGGCCCCTTGGGGCGGGGCGAGGGGGAGGGGCTCGGCCTCGGGGAGGCGCCCTTCCTTCCGGGGAAGCCGCGCGGCAAGGAGGGGCCAAAGCCCCTTGGGGGCCAAGAGGAGGATGAGGGCCAGGACGAGGCCGTAGCCGATGACCTCGTAGTTTCCCTGCCGGCCCAGGAGGAGGGGGAGGAGGTCCTTGAGCCAGTCCTCCAGCCCCGTGAAGAAGGCCGCCCCCAGCACCACCCCTGGGATGGTCCCCACCCCGCCCGCCACCGCCATGACCAGGTACTTGATGGAGGCCTCCAGGGAGAAGGGCGTGGGGTTCACGAAGCGCAGGAAGTGGGCGTAGAGGAAGCCCGCAAGCCCCGCCATGCCCCCCGCCAGGAGGAAGGCCTGGAGGCGGAGCCGGGCCGGGTCCACCCCGAAGCTCGCCGCCGCCAGGGCGTCCCCCCGCAGGGCGAGCAGCGCCCGGCCCAGGCGGCTAGCCCGCAGGTTGTCCAGGGCGAGGAGGAAAAGGACCAGGAGGAAAAGGCTAAAGAGGGCGTAGCGGAAGCCCGTGTCTAAGGGAAGGCCGAAGAGGGTCAAGGGGGGGAGGTCGGTGATCCCCGTGTGCCCCCCGGTGAGGCCCACCAGGTTCCCCGCCAGGATGTACAGGGCCACCTGCCAGGCGATGGTGGAGAGGGGCAGGAAGTGCCCTTTTAGCCGCACCGTGAGCCCCCCCAGGACCAAGGCCAGGAGGAGGGAGAGGAGGAGGCCGAGAAGGAGGCCAAGCCAGGGCGATAGCCCCGCCTTCACCGTGACGAGGGCGGTGGCGTAGGCCCCCATCCCCATGAAGGCCGCCTGGGCGAAGCTGGTCATCCCCGCCAGGCCCGTGAGCACGTAGAGGGAAAGGGCCACCAGGGCCGAGAGGGCGAAGAAGTTGAGGAGGGTGAGGTAGAAGGGAAAGGGCAGGAAGGCAAAGGGCAAAAGGACCAGGAGAAACCAAAGGTGGCGCATCACTCCTCCACCGCCCGCGCCTTGAGGCTTTGGTAAAAGAGGGCGGGCACCAAAAGGAGAAAGACCAGGGCCTCCTTGTAGGCGCTGGCGAAGAAACTGGTGAAGCTCTCAAAAAACCCCACCAAAAGCGCCCCCAAGAAGGCCACCGGGTAGCTGGCAAGCCCCCCCAGGATGGCGGCCACGAAGCCCTTGAGCCCCAGCATGAAGCCCATGAAGTAGGCGGCGTTGATGAGGGGGGCGAGGAGGAGGCCGGAGAGGCCCGCCATCAGGCTTGCGATGCCAAAGGCCACCATCCCCGCCTCCTCCGGGGAGATGCCCGTAAGCCTGGCCCCAAGCCGGCTCTCCGCTGCCGCCAGAAGGGCCTTCCCGTAAAGGGAAAAGCGGAAGAAGGCGTAGAGGCCAAGGACGCTCAAGAGGGCGAAGAGGAGGACCAAGACCCCCTGCCAGGAAAGGCCCACCACCACCTCTCCCCTAAGGAGGGGCTCGGGGCGGAACTGCTCCGGGCCGAAGAAGACGAGGCCCAAGCCCTGGTAGGCCACGTGTAGGCCCACTGCCATGATGAGGAGGGAAAGCACCGTGGCCTCCCGCATGGGCTGGAAGAAGACCCGGTACGTGGCCACCCCCAGGTAGACCACCAGGAGGACCGCCGCCGGGTAAGCCAGGGGCTTCAGGAAGAGGGCGAGGAAAAAGAGGGCGGAAAGCCCCAAAGCCCCCAGGATGGGCCCCAAAGCCCCCCGCCCCCGCGCAACCCCCGCCCAGACGAGCCCCAAGACCAAGGCCAGCCAGAGCGTCCCCGGGATCTTCCCCTCCAGGAGCCAGACCAGGGAAAGGGGGGCGAACATGAGGAGCTCCCCGATGGGCACCAGGATCACCCGGGTCACGGCGAAGACCAACACCATGGCGATGGCCAAGAGCCCGTAGATGACCCCGTTCTGGAGCCCATCTAGGAGGAGGAAGCCCAGGATGCTAGCGTCCATGGCTTAGCGGAAGGTGCGCTCCAGCTTCCAGCGCCCTTTCTCCACCCGGACCATGACGGCGGCGTCCTCAAAGCGCAGGCCCAGGTGGTCCTCCTTGGTGAAGGTGAAAACCCCGTGGGTGGCCACCAGGTTCTTGGTGGCCTCAATCTCGTCCCTCAGGGCGGCGCGGAAGGCGGAAAGGTCCTTGTCGGGGTCTACCTTCTTCAAGGCCCTCTCCAGGGCCGGGCGCAGGATGAGCCAGGCGTCCCAGGCGTGGGCCCCGAAGGTGGAGTAGCTTCCGATGCCGTACTTGGCCTCGTAGCGCTGGATGTAGTCCAGGGCCACCCGCTTGGAGGGGAAGGTGCCGGGAAGCTGCTCCGCCACCAGGATGGGCCCGGCGGGAAGGAGGGTCCCCTCCACGTCCTGGCCGCCCACCCGCAGGAAATCGGGGTTCGCCACCCCGTGGGTCTGGTAGATGAGGCCCGGGTAGCCCCGCTCCTTCAGGGTGCGCTGGGGAAGGACCGCCGGGGTACCGCTCGCCCCGATGAGGATGGCGTCGGGCCGGCGGGCGATGAGGCGCAGGGCCTGGCCAGTGACGCTGGTGTCCGTGCGGTTGTAGCGCTCGCTGGCCACCACCTGGAGGCCTTTGGCCTTGGCCTCCGCCTCAAAGAAGCGGGCCCAGCCTTCCCCGTAGGCGTCGTTAAAGCCGATGTAGCCCACCGTTTTCACCCCCCGGGCCACCATGTCCGCCACGATGGCCCGGGCCATGAGCTCCTCCGTCTGCGGGGTCTTGAAGACCCAGAAGCGCTGGGCGTCCACCGGGTAGATGATGTCCTTGCTGGCCGCCAGGGAGATCATGGGCACCTTGGCCTCCGCCACCACGGGGATCATGCCCAAGGAGGCGGGGGTGGTGGTGGTGCCCACGATGGCCACGACGCCTTCCTCCACCAAGCGCCTCGTGTTCCGCACCGCCTGGGTGGTGTCCGAGGCGTCGTCCAGGATGACGAACTGCACCTTCCTCCCCGCCACCCCTCCCTGGCGGTCCAGGAGCTCTTGCAACATGAGGAAGGTGTTGCGCTCAGGGATGCCCAAGGAGGCGGCGGGCCCCGTGGCCGAGACCACCACCCCCACCTTCAAGGTGCCCTGCGCCCAAGCGGAAAGGGCCAGGGCCAACGCTACCGCCAACCAACGCTTCATCTCCTACCTCCTTTTTCCCACCGGGGTGCCCCGGATAGGGTCTAACTAACGGTCGTTTGGCTTCCAGTCTACTTAGGGACAAGTGTCCCGTCAAGCTAGATCACGTGTTCGGGGATGCCCGCTAGCCTCGAGGCCCGCCTGGGCACGGGGTTCCCCGAAGGGTCTAGAAGCAGGCTCCCCTCCAGGAACCAGCTCTTGGGCGTGCGGTGGCCCCAAAGGGTCTGGCGCCTGGGGTCGTTGAGGCTCCAGCGCACCGGGGGCAGGTCGGGGTCCACGGTGAGGTAGTCCGAGGTGTAAAGCTCCATCCGGTGCCCGTCCGGGTCCCGCAGGTAGAGGAACATGGCGTTGGAGATGCCGTGGCGCCCGGGGCCCCGCTCAATGGCGTCCGTGCGCCTCGCCCCCGCCAGGATGTCCGCCGCCCGGATCACCGCCATGGGGTCGGGAAGCCAGTAGGCGAAGTGGTGGAGCCTGGGGCCCTCCCCGTTGGTGAAGGCCACGTCGTGCACGTTCCCCTTGCGGTGGAGCCAGCTCGCCCAAAGCCTCCCCTCCTCGTCCTCCGTGTACTCCGTGAGGCGGAACCCCAAGGCCTCCTGGTAGTAGCGGGTGGCCCGGTCCACCTCCGGGGAGAAGAGGTTGACGTGGTCTATGCGGAGGACCCCGGGCCCCCGGTAGAGGTGGTACTCCTGGAGCATCCGGGGAAGCTTTTCCGCCTGGAAGTAGAAGGCCAAGGGGTAGCCGAAGGGGTCCTGCACCCGGAGGACCCTGGGACGGCCCCAGTCCGCCTCCTCCCGGTGGAAAAGCCCTTCCCTCTCCGCCCAGGCCTTAAGGGCGGAAAGGCCCTCCTCCGAGTCCACCTTGAAGCCTAGGGCGGCCACCGCCGCAAAAGGGGCCTCCGTAAGCTTCAGGCTCCACTCCCGCTCCTCGTAGCCCCTGAGGTAGGCCGCCTTGCCCTCCCGCCTTTCCAGGAGCATTCCCAAAAGCCCCTGGTAAAACTCCAGGCTCCTCTCCAGGTCCTGAACCCAAAGTTCCAGGAAACCTACCCTTACGATGGCCATACAAGCCTCCTGTAGCCGCGGGCGAAGTAGACGAGGGGCGGGCCCATTGCCCCAAGCTCCACCGCCTCCACCCGCCCCACCACGATCCGGTGGTCCCCGCCCGGGTAGAGGGCCTCGAGGCGGCACCTAAGGACCGCCAAGGCCCCCTCCACCCGGCCCTCCACCAGGCTCACCCCCTCCTTCGGCCTCCCGGCGAAGTGCTCGGAAACCCCTTCCTGCCCCTCCCGCAGAAAGCTCACCGTGAAGGCCCCCGCCCGCTCCAAAAGGGGCAAAAGCTTCGCCCCCTCGCTCACCGCCAAGGCCACCAAGGGGGGCCTGAGGCTTAGGGACATGAAGGCGGTGGCGGTCATGCCCCGCTCCTCCCCCGCCCGGGCCGCCACCACGGTGACGCCGCTGGCGAAGCGGCTTAGGGCCTCCTTGAAGGCCTCCTCCAGGGAGGTCACGCCTCCACCTCCTCCTGGGCGAAGACGCCGAGGGAGGCCCTGAGGTACGCCCGGATCCGCTCCTTGTAGGGCTCCTTATCGTACACCTGGTAGAGGGTCTGGTACATGCGCACGGGGTCGCCGAAGAAGAAGCGCTCGTAAAGCTCCTGCCGGGCCCCAAAGCCGGAAAGGGTCATGTCCCAGGCCAGGCGGAAGAGGGCCACCCGCTCCCGGGCGTCCAGGGTGGCCCCTTGGAGGTACTTGTCCAGAAGGGGCGCCAAGGGGCCCTTGAAGTCCTTTTCCGAGGGCAGGGTGATGAGGCCCGAGGCCCCGATCTGCTCCAGGATTTCCCTTAGCCTCGGGTAAAGCCTCGGGTAGAGGTTCCGGGCCCCGTCCAAGGCCTTGCGGTCCGGCACCAGGAGGCCATAGGCGTTTTCCTTGGCCTCCTCCTCCGCCCGGGTCCAGAAGGCCTTCATGGCCTCGAGGTAGACGATGATCTCGGCGATCTTCTCCTGCACGTGGCCGTAGGCGTCGGCCCCGATGCCCTCGGCCATGAGGGCCGCTACCCCCAAGAAGGCCTCCGTCTTGGCCGTCTTCAGGGCCACCACCTGGTGGGCCATGTGGTTCAGGGCGCCCGTCTGGGCGTAGGCGTTGTTGCAAAGCTCCACGTTCCCCAGGATGAAGACCCGCTCCCAGGGCACCAGGACGTCGTCAAAGATGACGAGGCAGTCCATCTCCTCGAGGCGGCTAGAGAGGGGGTAGTCAAAGGGGCTATCCCCCCCCACCAGGGCCTCCCGGCAGACGAAGTGGAGCCCAGGGGTGGAGGTGGGAAGGGCGAAGGCGATGGCGTACTTCTCGCTCCCTGGCCCCTCCTTGAGGAGGGTGGAGGGGAAGATTAAGACCTCGTCCGCCAAGGGGAAGGTGGCGGTCATCCGGGCCCCCCGCACCACGATGCCCTTCTCCGTCTGCCGCACCACTCCCACGGGGATGTAGGGGTCGGGCTGGGCGGAAGGGGGCTTGGCCCGGTTCACCTGGGGGTTGGTGAGGGCGTGGGTGGTGGCCAGGTCGTGGTCCCGCAGGTAGCGGTAGTAGTTCCGGACGTTTTCGGCGAACTCCCCGAAGTACGCGGCGCTCGCCGCATAGGCCATGACCACGGCGTTCAGGTAGTCGGGGCTTCGGCCCATCATGCCCAGGTTCTGGTCCGCCCAGAGCTTGTAGGCCTGGCCCCGCCGCTTCAGGTCCTCCTTGGTCTTGGGGATGAGGAAGCTCATGCCGTGGCGCTTCCCCTCCGCCTCGTAGGTGAGGGCTTCCTGGAACCGGGGGTCGTGCTGCAGGTCGTAAAGGGCCGCCATGGTGCGCACGATCCCCCGGAAGACCGGGTGGGTGGTGGGGTCCTCCACCTTCTCCCCCTTGTACCAGAGGTTTGGGGGCCTCTCCCGCAGGGCCTCTATGTACTCCGCTCCCGTCCTCGCCATCCTTCACCTCCTCACTTGCCGAACCTCGGAATGTGGGGGGGCCGCAAGGGGAGGGCCACGCTCTTCAGGTCGGTGTAGAACTCCAGGGCGTAGAACCCTCCCTCCCGCCGGTCCCCGCTCGCCTTCACCCCGCCGAAGGGGGTGGGCAGGTGGCGCACGTTGTGGCTATTGAGGTAGACCATGCCCGCCTCCAACTCCAAGGCCAGGCGGTGGGCCCGCTCCAGGTCCTTGGTAAAGACGTAGGCGGCGAGGCCGTACTTGGTATCGTTGGCCTTCCTGAGGGCGTCCTCCTCGTCCTTGAAGGGGATGGCCAAGAGCACCGGCCCGAAGATCTCCTCCTGGGCGATCCTCATGTGGTTCTCCCCCACGAAGAGGGTGGGCTCCAGGTAGTTGCCCTGGGAGAGGTCCTCCCCCCGGAAGGAGCGGGTGGCCCGCCTGCCCCCCACGAGGAGCCTTGCCCCTTCCTCGAGGCCCACCCGGACGTACCCCAGGACGCGCTCCAGGTGTTCGGGGTGGATCAGGGGCCCCACCTCCGTCTCGGGGTCCAAGGGGTGGCCCACGCGGATGGCCCTGGCCCTTTCCGCCACCTTGGCCACGAACTCCTCAAAGATGCCCTCCTCCACCAGGAGGCGGGAGCTCGCCGTGCACCTTTCCCCGTTGAAGGAGTAGATCTGGAAGACCACGGCGTCCAGGGCCCTTTCCAGGTCGGCGTCGGCGAAGACCAAGGCGGGGCTTTTCCCCCCGAGCTCCAAGGAAAGCCGCTTGAGGTGACGGGCGGCGTTCTGCATCACCACCTTCCCCGTCTCCGTCTCCCCGGTGAGGGTGATGAGGGGCACCAGGGGGTGGGCCACCAGGGCCGCCCCCGCCTCCTCCCCGAAGCCCTGGACCAGGTTGAAGACCCCAGGGGGCAGGTCCGCCTCCTGGAAGATCTCCGCCAGTTTGCTGGCGGTGAAGGGGCTCCACTCCGCCGGCTTCAGGACCACGGTATCCCCGAAGGCCAGGGCGGGGGCGATGCGCCAGGTGGAGAGCATCAGGGGGGCGTTCCAGGGGGTGATGATGCCCACGGGGCCCACGGGGACCCTAAGGGCGTAGTAGAGCCAGTCCCGGTCCACGGGGTAGGTGCGGTCCTCCATGGCGTGCTCGGCGTACTCGGCGTAGAAGGCGAAGTTCTCGGCGGCGCGGGCCACCTGGGCCCGCACGATGCGCAGGACCTGCCCGGCGTCCAGGCACTCCATCACGGCGAGCTCGTCGGCGTGCTTCTCTATGAGCTCCGCCACCTTGAGGAGGTAGCGCTTCCTCTCCTTGGCCTTGGTGCGGCTCCACGTGGCGAAGGCCTCGTGGGCCGCCCGGGCGGCGCGGTCCACCTCCCGCTCCCCGCCCCTCGCCGCATGGCCCAGGACCTCGTTGCTGGCGGGGTCCAGGGAGGGGAAGGTTTCCCCGCTTTCCGAGGGGAGGAACTCCCCCTTGATGAAGTGGAGGGCGGGCTTCTCCTGGAGGCGCCGCCGCACCGCCTCAATGGTTTCCCAAGGGATTCCCGCCACGGCGTCGGCGTACCTCATGCTTCCTCCTCTATGGGGTTTTCCAGGGCCCCCAGGCCCTCAATCTCCAGGCGCATCACGTCCCCCGGGTGGACCTGGCTGATCCCCTTGGGGGTGCCGGTGAGGAGGACATCGTAGGGCTCCAGGGTCATGAACTCGGAGATGAACGCCAAAAGCTCCGCCACGGAGTAGAGCATCCTCGAGGTGTGCCCCTCCTGCCGGAGCTCCCCGTTCACGTAGGCCCTTAGCCAGAGGTTCTGGGGGTCCTCCACCTCCCCCACCGCCAGGAAGGGCCCAAGGGGCAAGAAGGTGTCCCGCCCCTTGGCCCGGATGGGGGGGCGGAAGGTGTTCGTCACGTAGTCCCGGGCCACCAGGTCGTTGGCGATGGTGTAGCCGAGGACGTAGTCCAGGGCGTCCTTGGCCTTCACCCGCTTCATGGGCCTCCCCACCACCACGGCGAGCTCCACCTCGTAGTGGACGAACCGCGCCCCCTTGGGGTAAAGCACCACCCCCTTGTGGGGGAGGAGGCTCGTGTTGGGCTTCCAGAAGAGGGCGGGCTCCTCGGGGCGGGCGAGGCCCAGTTCCTCGGCGTGGTCGGCGTAGTTCAGGGCCACCCCCAGGATCTTCCCCGGGGTGAAGGGGAGGAGCCAGGTCACCCCCTCGGGGTCGTGGGCCTCCCCCGCCTCGTCCAGGAGGAGGCCGTCCCTATAGACCCCCTGGTGCACCCTTCCCTTGGCGAGAAAGCGGGCGAGCTTCATGCCGCCTCCACGGGGACGAGGCCGTAGCGCTCCGCCATCCGCCGAAGCCGCATCTCCACCTCGGGGGTGGTGGGGCCCAAGGGGGGCCGCCACTCCTTCTCCAAAAGCCCCATCCAGGCGAGCACGGTCTTGAGGGGGATGGGGTTCGTGTCCCAGAAGATGGCCTCGTTGGCCTCGAGGAGGTAGTAGTGCATCTCCCTGGCCCCCTCGTAGTCCCCCGCCAGGGCCCTCTCGCAGAGGAGGGCCACCTCCTTGGGGAGCCAGTTGGCAGTGGCGGCGATGGTGCCCACCGCCCCCAGGCTCATCATGGGCAGGGTGAGGCTCTCCAGGCCGCAGAAGACGAGGAAGTCCCGCCCCGCCTCGGCGAAGAGGTGGGAGAGGTACTCCAGGTCCTTGGAGGAGTGCTTGAGGCCCACGATGTTGGGGAAGTCCCGCCGGAGGCGGGCCACGGTCTTAGGGGCGATCTCCACCCCCGCCCGCCCGGGGATGTTGTAGATGAGGAGGGGGAAGTCGGGCACCGCCTTGGCCACCTCGGCGAAGTAGCGGTAAAGGCCCTCCTGGTTGGGCTTCACGTAGTAGGGGACGATGACCATGGCCCCTTGCGCCCCCGCCTCCCGGGCGAAGCGGGTGAGCTCCAGGGTTTCCTCCAGGCGCAAGGCCCCCGTTCCCGGGATGACGGGCACCCTCCCCGCCACCTGGTCCAGGACCACCTCTAGGGCCCGTTTTCGCTCCTCCAGGGTCTGGGTGCCGGGCTCCCCCGTGGTTCCCCCCACGCTCACCCCGTGGGACCCCCCCTGCACCACCCGCTCCACCAGGCGGCGCAAGGCCTCCTCGTCTAGCTTGCCCTTGCGAAAGGGTGTGGGTAAGGGCGGTATGGAACCCTGGAACATGCGCTTCTCCTTTCGTTTCCCAGGATGCCTAGGGGGCGGGCTTCGGGCAATCGTACGGACAAACAAAGTTTCGGCGTCATTTGTTTAGATACACACTCTTCTCCGCCTTGCCCCGGACAAAGGCAGGTGGTATTGGTGAAATACACAATGCCCGAGGCAGAGTTTGGTCAAGACCCCATCTCCTTCACCGCCCTGGCGGAGGCCCTGGGCCTAACCCTCCGGGTCCCCACCTCCCGCCCCGCCCTCTTCGTCCTCCCCGAGCCCCGCCCGCTCCTCCCCCTGGAGGGGGCCCTCCTCCTCTTCCGCCCCGAGGGGAGCCTCTTCCGTTACCGGGCGGCCACGGGCTTCCTCCTCCCCGGGCCCGACCCCGAGGTGGAGGCCTTCGCCCAAAGCGAGGGCCTGGGCCTGGCCCTTTACCCCCCTTGGCTCGGCCGGGAGGAGGTGGAGAAGGCCCTCGCCCTCCGCCTCTTCGCCCTGGCGCCGGGCCTAGCCTTGGCAAGCCTCGTGGACCTCCTCCTGAAGCTTCCGGACCGCCCCTTCCTGGAGGTCCTGCACCAGGCCACGGGCCTGCCCCTGGCCCGGGTGGCCCCCTGGGGGGAGGTCCTGGGCTTCGCCGGCCCCGTGCCCCCCAGGCACCCCGAGGCTCCGGGGGAGGGCCGGGGGTGGCTTGCCCTCGAGGCCGGGGAAGGGGTGCTGGTGGCCTACGGGGAGGAGGGGGCGCTCAAGCGGGCGAGGGGGCTTCTGGAGGTGGCGGCCCGGCTCCTCAAGGTGCGCTCCTTGGAGAAAAGCCTGGAAAGGATGCGGGAGGAGTCCTTGGGGGCGGCGCTTCTGGAGGGCCTCATCCTGGGGGAGGCGGAGGCGGAAAGGCTTTTCGCCTTCGGCTTCGCCGAGGGGGTGGAGTGGGTCCTGGCCTTGGCCGAGCCCCCCGAGGTCCCGGGCCGCCACCGCCTGGCGGAGGAAAGGCGCAGGGAGGCCACCCTGGAACTGAGGCGCCAGGCGGGGGCCTACCTGGACCGGCTCGGCGTCCCCTACCTCCTCGCCACCCGGGGGAACCGGGTGGCAGCCATGTGGCAGGTGCATAGCCCCAAAAAGGAGGCGGAAGGGCTTCTCAAAGCCCTCATCCCGGGAAGCCGCCTGGGCTACTCCGCCGTCCACGCCGACCGGGCGGTGCAGGAGGCCTACCGCGAGGCCCTCATCGCCCTCAAGGCGGCGCGGGCGGGGGAGGCCCTCTCCTTCACAGGCCTGGACCCCGTGGCCTTCGTCCTCCTGCAACAGTCCCCGGAGGACCTCAGGGCCCTGGTGGAGCGTTACCTCCCCCTTCCCCCCAAGCTCCTTCGGACCCTCGAGGCCTACATGGCCTCGGGGAGCGTGGAGGAAGCGGCGAGCAGGCTCCACGTCCACCCCAACACCCTGCGCTACCGCCTGAAGCGCATTGAGGCCGTGGTGGGCCCCTTGGGCCAGCCGGAAACCCTGGCCCGGGTGCACCTCGCCCTCCGGGCCCGCGACCTCCTTTTGGGCTAAGATGCCCTTATGGGAAAGCTCAAGGTCTTGCTCGCCTTCTTGGCGCTAGGGGTAGGTTTGGCCCAAACCCTGGTGGAGGTGACGGCGGTGGCCGCCCTGAGCTCAAGCCTGGACCCGGCCGTGCGGCTTCCCGCAGGCTCCTACAAGGCCCGCAGCCCCGAACCCCTTCTCGCCCGCTTTCCCGAGGCCAAGGGGTACGCCCTCGAGGCCTTCGCCGCCAAGGGCCTAGCCGCCAGGCTCCACGCCACCTTCGTCCAGCAGGTGCTCACCGCCTTCGCCGCCGCTGGGTACTTCGTGGAAAGCCAGGAGGAGCGGGTGGTGGACGGGGAGGTGCGGACCAAGTACGTGCTCAAGGACAGCCTAGGACGGCCGGCCCTCCTCCTGGTGGTGCGGAAGGGGGATGAGTTGGTGTACGGGTTTGGCAAGCGTAAGTGAGACTTTTCACGATGTAACTTGCTTGTGCTAAAACTCTCCTCTAAACCCCATGCCCCACGTCCACACCCCAGACCCCCAGCCCACCCTTACCCAAAACTCCTCCCCCTCCAACGCAAGCGAACCCCACCACCCCGCCCCGTACCCCAACGCCCCCGCAAGCCTCAAGCCTTCTAAAGGCCAGACCGCCCCCAAGGCCCCGCCCCAGGGGTAGGTGCCCTCGAGGGTCACCATCCCCTCCCCCAAGGCCAGGGTCGCCCCCACGAGGGCAAAGGGGCCTCCTGCCCCAAGCCGGCCCTCCCCGTAGGCCACCGCCTCTCCCAGCCGCACGCTCCCCGCCACGCCCCCGCCCTCCCTCTCCAGCCAAACCCGCACCTCGGGCCACGCCGCCTCCAGGAAGCCCCCCCGGTCCCAGGCGTAGCCTAAGCGGAGGCGCCAAGGGCCGTACCAGGTGAGCGCACCGCCCCACACCCCCTCCTCGCCCCCGGTGGGGCTTGGGGCATTCCAGGTGTATGGGAAAAGCCGCCCCTCCCCAAGCGTCAAGGGAAAGCGCCCCAGAAGAAGCCTCCACTCCCCCTCCTCCGCCACCAAGTAAAGCCTTTCCAAGGAAAGCCCGCCCTCTCCCTCCCGCAGGTAGGGGGCGAGGGCGTAGGAAACCCGCACCCCCTCCCCTAGCTCCCCCGAGAAGCGCAGGAAAAACGTGGGCGCGGGCCCCAGGCCGTACACCCCCGCCTCCCACCCTTGGCCCAGGGCGGGAAGGAGCAGGAAGGGCCAAAGCCAGCGCACCTAGCGCACCTCCTCCCCCACGATGCGCCCGTCCTCCAGGCGCACCACCCGCCGCACATGCTCCAAAAGCCTCGGGTCGTGGGTGGAAAAGAGAAAGGTGACCCCCTGGGCCTCGTTCAGGGCCTTCATCCGCTCAATGAGGGCGAGGCCCGTGCGGGAGTCCAGGTTGGCGGTGGGCTCGTCCGCCAAGACGATGACGGGCTCGGCCGCCAAGGCCCGGGCCACCGCCACCCGTTGCTGCTCCCCGCCGGAAAGCTGCCGGGGAAAGCGGTGGGCCTTGTCCTTTAAGCCCAAGGCGGCCAGGGCCTCCAAGGCCCGCCGCTCCCGCTCGGCCTTGGGGACCCCCCGAAGCTCCAGGACGAAGGCGGCGTTCTCCAAGGCGGTGAGGACGGGCAAGAGGTTGTAGGCCTGGAAGACGAGGCCGATGCGTTCCAGGCGGAAGCGGGCCCTGGCCGAGCGGTTCAGGCGGTCCAGGCGCACCCCGCCCACATAGACCTCCCCTTCCGTGGGCAGGTCCAGGCCCGCCAGGATGTGGAGGAGCGTGCTCTTGCCGCTCCCCGAAGGCCCCACCAAGGCGGTGAACTCCCCCTTTTCCACCGCCAGGCTCACCCCCCGCAGGGCCTCGGTTTCCACCCCGTCCCCCCGGTACACCTTCCGCACTCCCTTGGCTTCCACGATGGGCATACCACCCTCCTACGGCACGTAGCGCATGGCGTCCACGGGCTCCAGCCTCGAGGCCAGCCACCCCGGCCACAAGGCGGCCAAAAGCGCCACCCCCACGGCGTAGCCCAGGGTGAGGAGAACCCCCTCCACCCCGAGCCGCCCGTAGAGGACCTCCGGCAGGCCGAACTCCTTGTACTGCTCCAGGATCCAAGCGGGTAGCGGCAAACGGAAGCCATCGGCGAGCTCCAGGTGAACCATAAGCCCCGCCGCCACCCCCACCAGGGCCGCCACCCCCACGAGGAGGAAGCTTTCCCAAAAGACCAGGCTCATAAGCCGCCTCCCCGTGAGCCCCAAGGCCGCAAGGAGCCCAAACTCCCTTACCCGCTCCACCAAGGAAAGGTAAAGGGCGTTGAGGAGGATAAGCCCCCCAAGGATGAAGAAAATCCCCACGTAGACGCTCATCACCGTGTCGTAGAGGGGAAGAAGAGCGGCGTAGAGAGGGTTCGCCTCCAGCCAGGTTTCCACCACGAGGCCGGGAAGCTCGGGCGCCAGGCGCGCCTTCAGGTCTTCCAGGGGCTTAAGGTCGTAAAGGCCCACCCAGGGAAGCCTTATCTCTAGCCGGCTCACCCGCCCCGGGGCCAGAAGGGCCTGGGCGTCCTCCAAAAGGACCATGGCGGTGCGGGCCTCCAGGTGGGTTTCCGGTAGGTCCAGTAGCCCCACCACCCGGAAGGCGTAGACCCCAAGCCCCAGGCTTCCGGGAGCGTAGGCCACCACCTCGCCCCCCAAACCCACCTTCAGGGCCTTGGCCAAGGCCTCGCCCAACAGGGTCTCCCCCGAGGCCTCAGGGAAGCGGCCTTCCTTGAGGAGGTTTTTCTGCCGGGCAAAACCTTCCCGGGTAAGCCCCGTGAGGATCACCGCCCGGCTCCTTTCCCCCGCGAGGAGGAGCCCGCCCCCTTCCAACACCCCTTCCGCCTTGGCCCCTTCCGGCAGGGAAAGGAGGGGGGGCACGAAGGTGAGGCTTTCCAGATCCTCCTTCTCCTGGTAGCCCTCCACCCGCACCACCAGGTGCCCCGTGCGGTCCAGGGTGGTCTGGAAGAAGGCGTCAAAGGCCCCGGCGTACACCGAGAGGAACACCAAGGAGAGGAAGACCACGAGGGCCACCACCCCGCCCGTGGTGAGGTTCCGCCCAGGCGTCCTTAAGAGGTTCCGCCAGGCAAGGCGAAGCACCTAGCACCCCCTTTCCAGGTAAAGCGGGTTGAAGCACCTTTCCGGCACCGGCCCCACCTTTACCTCCACGATCTCCACCCGCGTGCGGTACCCCTCCTTAAGGAGGTCCCGCACCTCCATGACCTTGGGCAAAAAGGCCCCATCCAGGCGCTGGTAGCCCAGGAGGAGGAGCTCCCGCACCGCCTGGCCCCGCTGGTCGTGGTAGCGCACCCGCTCTATCAGGCCTTCTTTTAGGTAGACCTCCACCCGGCCGTAAGGGGTGGCTGCCTGCGGCTTGGGCGTGAGGACCAAGACCCCATCCGCCTCCGAGACCTCAAAGAGGTCCTCCAGGTCCCGGCCCATGAGGTCCTGGTAGGTGAGGTCCGAGCCCAGGAAGCGCTCCGTGCGCCCCGTGGGGGGCAGGCGCAGGGTCCGCCCCAAGCGGGGGTCGTAGAGGTAGAGGTCCTGCCCCAGGGAAAGGTAGGCCTGCCCCGCCTCGCCCTTGGGCTCCAGAACCCGGATCTGGGCCCGCTCCCCATCCGTGTATACCCGAAGCCGGTAGGACTTCGTGCTCCCGGGCCGCTCCACCTGGACCAGGTAGACCCCTTGGTGGGCGGGGCCCCGAAGGCGGTCCAAGGCCGCTTTGAGCTTGGCCAAAGGGCTTTGGGCCAGGACCAAGGCCAGAATGACAACCAGCGCTAAGGCACGCTTCATCCTCACTCCCCCTTTAGGTATCGCGGCAGGTCCAACCCGAGCACCAGCCGCCCCGGGAAAAGCCAAGCGAGGAGGCCCGAGAAGGCCACCACCAAGAAGGCGTACAGGGCGTAAACCGGGCGCACGGCGGTGTACAGGTGCTCGGAAAGCCCCGACTCCGGCAAGAGCTCCACGCTAAGCCGCATGAGGGGCCCGAAGACGTCGTGGGTAGCGGTGTAGGCGAGGAGCGCGTAGCCCAGGAGAAGGCCCAGCACGAGGCCCACGCCGCTCGCCAGGGCGGCCTCGAGGGCCACCCCCACCGCAAGGCGAAGGGGCGTGAGGCCCAGGCTTTCGCCCACGGCGAACTCCCTAAGCCTTTCCCGCACGCTCACGTACGTGGTGCTCACCACGGCCACGGCGGCGAGGAGCATGAAAAGGCCCATGAGGGGGATGTAGAAGAGCCGGCTTCCCTCGTAGTCCGCCCGGATGGGCCCCATGAGATCCCAAACCCCCTTGGCCCTTAGGCCCTGGGGCAGCAAGGCGTTGAGCGCCAGGGCGGTGGCCTCCTCCCGGCCCCGGGGAGCCCACACCGCCAGGTGGGTGGCGAGGATGCCCTGGCCCGCCAGGCGCCGGGCGTCCTCCAGGTGGAGGTAGACCCCGGCGAAGTCCACGTTGGAAACCCCGGAACGCACAATTCCCACCACGCTAAGGCCTAGGGCCGCCTTGCCCGTTTCCAGCACGAGCCTTTCCCCAAGCCGCACGTCCAGGCGCTCCGCCAAGCGGTGCCCCAGGACCACCTCCCCAGGGCCCGAAAGCCACCTCCCCTCCTTCACCTTGGCGGGGACCCGGGAAAGCCTCCTTTCCCCGTCCGGGTCCACCCCCAGCACCACGCCCCCCTCCGAGCGGTAGGGCGAGCGCAGGAGGGCGTAGAGGGAAAGCCTGGGCGTGAAGGGCTCGGGCAGGGAGGGAAGGGCCATGAGGCCGTTTTCCGGGTCAGGGTCCTCCCACCAGGCCTCCTTGGCCACCACCACCGGGGCCTCCACGTAGCCGGCGTAGGCGTCCACCAGGCTCTCCCCATACCCGTCCAGGAAACCGAAGAGGAAAAGCGTGGCCACGGTGACGTAGACCACCACCAAGGACAAGAGCGCCGTGCGCCGCCGTTGCCGCATGACGTTTCGCCAGGCCAGCCGCAAGAGGGTCATACTTCCTCCTCAAAGCGGGCGAGCAACTGGGGAAGCTCCCGCTCCAAAAAGGCGTAAAAGGCCCCCATTTCCCGAAGCCGCCCACCCCTCTCCTCCCCCACCAGACGTAGCCCCCGTTCCGCCTGTTCCCGGTACCGCCCCAAGACCCGCACCTGCTCGCCCAGAAGGCGCCGCCAGGTCCCAGGGCGGACGCTGTAGCGGTCGGACCGCTCCCCAGGGCGGCGCTGCCGCTCCACCAGGTGAAGCCGGGTGAGGAGGTGAAGCGCCGGGCTCAGGGCCCCCTTACTCGCCCCCAGGGCCTCGGCCATCTGCCGGGCCGTCTGCTCCGGGGGTTCCGCCACCAGGAGCCAGGCCAGAACCCGGCCCGCCATGCGGGGCAGGCCCGCCTCCTCAAAGAGGAGGGCGGTTTCCTCTAGCCAGCGCTTGAGCTCGGGGTCCACAGGGTTAGGCTACCAAGTTCCGAATGTTCGGTCAATTCTGAACCATACGACAATTATATGTGAATTCCCGCACGATTTTACTCGCTCGTGAGCGTCTTCTCCGCCTAGCCCAACCTCCCCTTCACCCCATCTCCGCCAGGTCCACCCGCTCCAGTACGGGGAGCGCCCGCAAGGCCTCCAACACCTCCGCCGAGGGCTTCTGGTCCACGGTGAGGACGAAAAGCGCCCTCCCCCCGGGCACGTCCCGCCCCAGTTGCATCCCGGCGATGTTCACCCCAGCCTCGCCCAAAAGCGTCCCCACCTGGCCCACCACGCCCGGGCGGTCGTAGTTCACGCAGACCAGCATGTACCCCTCGGGCACCACCTCGAGGGCGTAGTCGTCTATCCCCACGAGCCTCGGCTTCCCCCCCATCACCACCCCCCGGGCCCGGCGCTCCTCCTGGTCGGTGGTGAGGCGCACCTCCACCAAGCGGGCGTACTCCCCCGCCTCCTCCGAGCGGCGGGTAACGAGGCGGATCCCCCGGTCCTTGAGAAGCGGCCTGGCGGAAACCAGGTTCACCGCCTCACCCCCCAGGACCCGGGAAAGAAACCCCTTGGCCACGGCGTTGGCCATGGGCTCGGGGTCCTTCTCAAACTGGCCGAGGAAGCTCACCTCCAAGGCCTCGGGACGGCCTTTGGTGATCTGGGCGAGGAGCTTCCCCAAGGCCTCCCCCAGGGGCAGGAAGCCCCGCAGGGCCTCTAGGGCCTCGGGGTCAAAGCCGGTGTTCAGGGCGTAGGACAGGTCCCCCTCGAGGGTGCGCACCACCCGCTCCAAAATGGCCTCACCCACCCGCTCCTGGGCCTCCAGGGTGTTCGCCCCCAGGTGGGCGGTGAGGACCACCTTGGGGTGGGCGAGGAGGGGGTGGTCCTTGGGGGGCGGCTCCTCGCTGAAGACGTCCAGGCCGGCGGCGAAGAGGTGGCCCTCCTCCAACACCTCCAAAAGGGCCTTCTCGTCAATGATCCCGCCCCGGGCGGCGTTCACCACCACGGCCCCCCGGGGCAAGAGGTAAAGCTCCCGCCGCCCAATCATCCCCCGGGTTTCCTCGGTGAGGGGGGTGTGCACCGTGAGGAAGTGGCTTTGGCGGAGGAGGTCCTCCAGGTGCTCTTGTAGCTCCACCCCGAGGCTTTCCGCCCGGGTCCTCGGGATGTAGGGGTCGTAGGCCAAGACCCGCATCTCAAACCCCTTGGCGAAGCGGGCCACCTGGCTTCCAATCCGCCCGAGGCCCACGATGCCCAGGGTCTTCCCTTTAAGCTCAAGCCCCAAAAACTTCCGGTCCCACTCCCCTTGGCGGATCTTGCGGTCCGAGAGGGCGATGCCCCGGGCGGCGGCAAGGAGGAGGCCGAAGGCGAGCTCGGCCGCCGAGCGGGTGTTGGCCTCGGGCACGTTCACCACCAGGATGCCCAGGCGGCTTGCCGCCTCGAGGTCCACGTTATCCACCCCCACCCCGCCCCGGCCCACTACCTTAAGCCGCTTGCCCCGCTCCAAAAGCTCGGCGTCCACCCGGGTGCGGCTGCGGGTGATGAGGGCATCGTAGGCGGGGATGATCTCCAAAAGCTCCTCCCGCGAGATGCCCGGCCGGTAGTCCAGGAGAACCCCGGGGTATTTCACGTCCCCAAGCCGCATATCGTCGGAGACCAGGACCCGCCACATATACCCTTGACCCTAGCAAAAACGAGCGCCCAGGGCAACTTGCCCGCTACACTACACCACCCCTGTGGTATCCTGTCCCGGACAACACGGAGGTTTGGATGAGGGTAGCCTTGGTGACGGACTCCACCGCCGACCTGCCCAAGCCCCTACGGGAGCGCCTGGGCATCCGCGTCGTCCCCCTGTACGTGTCTTTGGGCGGACGGGTTTACCGGGACTGGGAAGAGATTGCCCCGGAGGAAATCTTCAGGAAGGTCCGGGAGGGAAGCGCCTTCCCCACCACCAGCCAGCCCTCCCCCGAAGACTTCCTCAAGGTGTACCAAGAAGCTCTCCAAAACGCCGACCACATGCTTTCCATTCACATCTCCAGCAAGCTCTCCGGCACCGTGCAGTCGGCGGAGCTCGCCGCCAAGGACTTCCCGGGCCGGGTGACCGTCTTTGACTCCCTGGCCGCCTCCTTGGGCATCGGCATGATGGTCCTGAGGGCCCACGAGCTCCTAGAGGAAGGCCAGCCCCTTGCCTCCGTTTTGGACGAGCTCAAGCGCATCCGCCAGGACCACTTCGTGCGCTTTAGCGTGGCCACCCTGGAGTTCTTGCGCCGGGGCGGGCGCATCGGCGGGGCGCAGGCCCTCTTGGGCACCCTCCTCGGCATCAAGCCCATCCTCACCCTGAAGGAAGGGCGCGTGGAGGCGGCAGGCCGGGCCCGCGGGGAGAGGAAGGCCCGGGAGGAAATCGTCAAGGACTTCCGCACCTGGGGGGAAGGCCGCGGGCGCATCCGGGCCTTCTTCCTCTATAGCGCCGA
This sequence comes from Thermus brockianus, assembly GCF_021462505.1. Lineage (GTDB taxonomy): Bacteria > Deinococcota > Deinococci > Deinococcales > Thermaceae > Thermus > Thermus hydrothermalis. Next base: position 67,341 of record NZ_JAKEDV010000007.1, on the reverse strand, counting down.
GGAGGGTGCCGTGCGGGAACTCAAGGAGATGGTCCTCGCCTCGGGCCTTCCCGTGGAGGAGGCCTTGGTGAGCGAGCTGGGCGCGGTGATCGCTAGCCACACGGGGCCTGGAACCTATGGCTTCTACGCCTATAGCCTCTAACGTGGCCTTCGTGGCCGACTCCACCTTGGGGCTTACCCCGGAGGAGGCCAAGGCCCGGGGCATCCACCTGGTGCCCCAGCAGGTGGTTTGGAAGGAGCGCGCCTTCCGGGACCTCCTGGAGATCACCCCGGAAGAGGTGGTCCAGCTTCTGGAAAGGGGCGAACACCTCACCACGAGCCAGGTGGCCCCCGAGGACCTGAGAAGGGCCTACGAGGCGCTCTTGAAGACCCACGAGCGGGTGGTTTCCGTCCACGTTTCCGGGAAGCTCTCCGGCACCGTGGCCACCGCCCAAAGCGTGGCCCAGGCTTTTGGCGGGCGGGTGAAGGTGGTGGACTCCTGGTCCTTAAATGGTGGGCTTCTTTTGGTTTTGGAGGAGGCGAGGCGGCTCCTCGCCACGGGCACCCCTTGGGAGCGTCTGGAAGAGGCCTTGGCTCCCTACCGGGAGCGGGTCATGGGCTTCGTCCTCCCCAAGACCCTCACCTACCTGCACCGCTCGGGGCGGATTTCCGGGATCACGCACCTGGTGGGAAGCCTGCTTCGCATCCTGCCGGTCCTCGAGGTCCGGGGGGGCGAGGTGGTGCCAGGCCCCAGGGTCCGGGGCTTCGCCGAAGGGCTCAAGAAGGTGGCCGAGCTCTTCCGCCACCGCTTCCCTAAAGGGGCCTTGGCCTACGTGGCCCACGTGGGGAACCCCGAAGGGGCGAGGGCCCTAGCAGAGGCGGTAAGGGCGGAAGGCGTGGAGCTCCAAGGCACCCTCTTCGCCGGGGCGGCGGTGAGCGTCCACGCCGGGCCCGGCACCGTGGCCCTTTTCGCCGGGGAAAGGAGGTAAGGGTGCGGGCGGTGGTGCAACGGGTCACGGAGGCCTTCGTGGAGGTGGAGGGCGAGGTGGTGGGAAGGATTGGCCTGGGGCTCCTGGTCCTCTTGGGCGTGGGGCAAAGGGATACCCCAGAGGACGCCCAGTACCTGGCCCGCAAGATCGTCCACCTCCGGGTCTTTGCCGATGCCGATGGCAAGATGAACCTCTCCCTGAAGGACGTGGGGGGCGAGGTGCTTCTCGTGAGCCAGTTCACCCTTTACGCCGACACCCGGAAGGGAAACCGCCCCTCCTTCCTCCAGGCCGCCCCGCCCGAGGTGGGGCGAAGGCTTTACGAGGAGGCCATTGAGGCCTTCCTGGCCCAAGGGGTCCACGTGGAAACCGGGGTGTACGGGGCCCACATGCGCATCCATCTGGTAAACGACGGCCCCGTGACCCTCCTCTTGGACTCGGAAGACCGCCTAAAACCCCGGTAGGCTCATCCCTCTCATCCTTTTCCAGGCTAAGGTAAGGCACTCCCCGAAAGAGGAGCGCCTATGCATAAGGTAGAACCCAAAGACTGGATCCCCCTCATCAAGCCCTACGCCAAGCCCAACACCCTGCGAAGCCTCCGCCAGGTGGCGGACACCCTCCTCCCCCTCCTCGCCCTCTTCTTCCTCGCCCACAAGGCCCTTTCCGTTTCCCTCCTCCTCACCCTGGCCCTGGACTTCGTGGCGGCGCTTTTTCTGGTAAGGCTTTTTATCCTGCAACACGACGCCGGACACGGCTCCTTCTTCCCCAAGAAGTGGATGAACGACCTCTTGGGCTTCTTCGCCGGGGTCCTCACCCTGGTGCCCTACCATCACTGGCAACTTTCCCACGCCCGGCACCACGCCACGAGCGGCAACCTGGACAAAAGGGGCGTGGGGGACATCTACACCATGACCCTGGAGGAGTACCTGCGGGCCACGCCCCGGGAGCGCCTCGGCTACCGGCTCTACCGCAACCCCTTCGTCATGTTCTTCCTCGGGCCCATCTACGTCTTCATGCTCTCCTACCGCCTGCCCTTGGGCTACGGGTCGGACCGCCCCTCGGTGCGGAACAGCGTGGCCCTCACCAACCTGGCCTTGGTCCTTCTCCTCGTGGGCATCGGGGTCTTCTTGGGCCCCAAAACCCTCCTTTTCGTCTACCTCCCCATCCAGTACCTGGCGGGGATGGTGGGCATCTTCCTCTTCTACGTGCAGCATCAGTTTGAAGACGCCTACTGGGAGCACGACCCCCGTTGGGAGCACCTGAAGGCGGCCATGGAGGGGAGCACCTACCTGAAGCTCCCCAAGGTCCTCCAGTGGCTCACCGGAAACATCGGCTTCCACCACATCCACCACCTGGCCCCCAAGATCCCCAACTACCTCCTGCCCAAGGTGCAGGAGGAGGTGGACCTGGTGAAGGTGGCCCCCACGGTGACCCTGAAGGACGCCTTCCAAATCGCCTTCGCCGACCTGCACCTGCACGACGAGGAAAGCCGCAAGCTGGTGGGGTTCAAGGAGGCGCAAAGGCGGCTTAAGGCCGCCCGGGGCAAGCTTTCCCTCTAGTGCCGGAAGTGGCGCACCCCCGTGAAGACCATGGCCATCCCCGCCTCGTCCGCCGCCTGGATGGAGTCCTTGTCCCGCACGCTCCCCCCGGGCTGGATGATGGCGGCGATGCCGAACTCCGCCGCCAGGCGCACCACGTCGTCAAAGGGGAAGAAGGCGTCCGAGGCCAAGACCGCTCCCTTCGCCCCCTCCTTGGCGGTCTTCAGGGCGTGCTTGGCGGCGGCGTAGCGGTTGGTCTGGCCCACCCCGATGCCCAAGGTCATCCCCCCCTTGGCCACCACGATGGCGTTGGAGCGCACGTGCTTCACCACCTTCCAGGCGAAGAGGAGGTCCCGCCACTCCGCTTCCGTGGGGGCCCTTTGCGTCACCACCTTGGGGTCTATGGGGTCTAGGGTGTCGGCGTCCTGGAGGAGCACCCCGCCCCGGATGCGCCTCAGGTCCAGGTAGGGGCCCTGGGCCAGGGCGGGGACCTCGAGGAGGCGCAGGTTCTTCTTCCGGGCAAAGACCCTTAGGGCCTCCTCGCTAAAGCCCGGGGCCAGGACCACCTCCAGGAAAACCTCCGCCATGGCCTCCGCCGTGGGGCCATCCACCTCCCGGTTGCAGGCCACGATGCCCCCGAAGATGGAAACCGGGTCCGCCTGGTAGGCCTTTTGGTAGGCCTCGAGGGGGGTTTCCCCCAGGGCGACCCCGCAGGGGTTTTGGTGCTTCACCGCCACGCAGGCGGGCTCACCGAACTCGGAAACCAGGTTCCAGGCGGCCTCGGCGTCCAGGTAGTTGTTGAAGCTCATGGCCTTGCCCTGGAGGACCCGGGCCGCAAGGAGAGGCCCCTCCTCCCCCGCCACCCGGTAAAGCGCCGCCTCCTGGTGGGGGTTTTCCCCGTAGCGCAAGGGGGAAACCCGCTCCAGGGCCAAGAACTTCTCCTCGGGGAACTTCTCCCCGGAAAGCCACTCGGCGATGGCGGCGTCGTAACGGGCGGTGTGGGCGAAGGCCTTGCGGGCGAGGGCCCGGCGGAACTCGGGGCTTGGCCCTTCCCGCAGGGCCTCCAGGACCCGCGGGTAGTCCTCCGGGTCGCAGACGGGAAGGACCGCCAGGTGGTTCTTGGCGGCGGCCCGGAGCATGGCGGGCCCCCCGATGTCAATCTGCTCCAGGGCCTCCTCGTAGGAGGCCCCCCGGGCCACGGCCTCCCGGAAGGGGTAGAGGTTCACCGCCAAGACCCCGATCCTTTCCAGACCCAAGGCCCTAAGCTCCGCCTCCTGGTCGGGCCGGGCGAGAAGCCCAGCGTGCACCTTGGGGTGGAGGGTCTTCACCCGGCCCTCCAGGATCTCGGGGAAGCCCGTGAACTCGGAGATGTAGGTGACGGGAAGCCCCGCCTCCGCCAAGGCCTTATACGTGCCCCCGGTGGCGAGGAGGCGAAACCCTAACGCCAGAAGCCCCTGGGCGAAGTCCACGATCCCCCGCTTGTCGGAAACGGAAAGGAGCGCCCACATGAGAGGGATTGTACCCGCTAGACTGAAGGGGATGACCATCTACGAGGCCATCAAGGAAACCATCAAGGAGGCCATGAAGGCCCGGGACCAGAAGACCCTGGACTTCGCCCGGGTGGTGAAGGCGGAGTTGGACCGCAAAGGGGACGGCAAGCCCCTCCCCGACGCCGAGGCGGTGAAGGTGCTAAAGGCGCTTCGGGAGATCGCCCTGGAGCAGGGGAACGCCTTTGAGGTGGCGTTTCTGGACCGCTTCCTGCCCAAGGAGATGACCGAGGAGGAGATAGAGGCCTGGATCCGGGAAAACCTGGACCTCTCCCAGTTCAAAAACCCTTTAGCGGCCATCGGGGCCGTGACCAAGGCCTTGGGCCCCAGGGCCCCTGGGGAGAGGGTCCGGCGGGTCATTGAGCGCATGACCTCATGAACCCCTGGAAGCGGCTTTCCCTGGAGGAGATCCTTTCCGAGCCCGTGCGCCTGGTGCGGGAACGGGTAAGGACCCACACGGGTAAGGAACTCACCTACATCTACCGCCCAGGGCCGGTGGCGGCGAGTTTCGTGCTGCCGGTTACGGAAAGGGCCACCGCCCTCCTCATCCGCCAGTACCGCCACCCCACGGGGAAGTTCCTCCTGGAGGTGCCGGCGGGCAAGGTGGACGCCGGGGAAACCCCGGAGGAGGCGGCGCGGCGGGAACTCCTGGAGGAGGTGGGGGCACGGGCCAAGGAGGTCATCCCCCTTCCCCCCTTCCACCCCCAGCCCTCCTTCACCGCCGTGGTCTTCCACCCCTTCCTGGCCCTGGGGGCGGAGGTGGTGGCGGCCCCGAGCCTCGAGGACGGGGAGCTCTTGGAACCCGTGGAGCTTTCCCTTCGGGAGCTCTACGCCCTTCTGGAAAGGGGCGAGGTCCAGGACGCCGCCACCGCCCTCACCCTCTTCTACGCCAGGCCCCACCTGCACTCCCTGGGCCTCCTTTAGGCATAGCTTTGCACCCACCCGCATAAAGAGCGGGTGGGAGGCCCTTTTCGGGCCTGGTAGACTGGCCCCGTATGAAACCCGAAGTGAAAACGCCCCTCCCTGGACCCATGGCCCAGGCCCTCTCCGAGCGGGCCGAGCGGGTCCTCTCCCCTTCCTACATCCGCCCCTACCCCTTCGTCCCCGCCAAAGGGCAAGGGGTCTTCCTGGAGGACGTGGACGGGAACGTCTTCTTGGACTTCATGGCGGGCATCGCCGTGAACACCACGGGCTACGCCCACCCCAAGGTCCTCGAGGCGGTGCGGGCCCAGGCGGAGCGCTTCGCCCACGTCTGCTTCTCCGACTTCACCCACGAGCCCACCCTCTCCCTGGCCGAGCGCCTGGTGGCGAAGCTTGGCGGAAGGTATCGGGTCTTCTTCGGCAACTCCGGCACCGAGGGGATTGAGGCCGCCATCAAGCTGGTGCGCCACCACACGGGCCGGCCCTACCTCCTCGCCTTCACCGGGGCCTTCCACGGCAGGAGCCTTGGGGCCCTTTCCCTCACCGCCAGCAAGAGCGCCTACCGCAAGGGGTTTGCCCCCCTTTTGCCCGGGGTAGTGCACATCCCCTTCCCCAACCCCTTCCGCCCGCCCCTAGGGGCGAAGCCCGAGGAGGTGGGGGAAGCGGTCTTGGGCTACCTGGAGCACCTCTTCCGCACCACCCTTCCCCCGGAGGAGGTGGCCGCCTTTTTCCTGGAGCCCATCCAGGGCGAGGGGGGGTACGTGGTGCCCCCCAAGGGCTTCCTCCCCAGGCTCAAAGCCCTCCTGGAGCGGCACGGCATCCTCCTGGTGGCGGACGAGGTGCAGTCCGGGGCCGGGCGCACGGGAACCTTCTTCGCCCTGGAGCACGAGGGGGTGGAGGCGGACGTCTACGTCCTGGCCAAGGGCCTGGCCTCGGGCTACCCCCTAAGCGCCCTCCTCTTCCGGGAGGAGCTCGGGAGCTGGCGCCCCGGGGCCCACGGCACCACCTTCGGCGGCCAGGCGGTGGCGGCGGCCGCCGCCCACGCCACCCTGGACCTCTTGGAAGGGGGCCTCATGGAAAACGCCGCCCGGGTGGGGGCCTACCTCCTGGAGGAGCTTAAGGGCATGCAGAAGCGCTTCCCCTTCCTCGGGGACGTGCGGGGCCGGGGGCTTATGATCGGCCTGGACTTCGGCACGCCCGAGGAGGAGCGGCCGGACCTCCGGGATAAGGCCGTGGAAAGGGCGTTCCACAAGGGCCTTCTCCTCCTCCCAGCAGGCCCTTCCGCCCTCCGCATCGCCCCACCCCTCATCCTCACGCGGGAAGAGGCGGCCCTCGGGCTAGAGATCCTGGAAGAAGTCTTCCAGAGCCTGTAGAAAAGGGGCCGGGCCTAGGCCCGGCCCCCCCATGCTTTCCCTACTTCGGCTCCCCCGGCCAGTCCCCCACCACCCCAGGGGCGGCCCACTCCATGGTGAGGAGCTCCTCCAAGGTGGCCTTGCGCCCGGCGGGAATGCGCACCACCCCCTTGCGGTCCCGGATGGGCCCGGTGAAGGGGTCAAAGGTGGGCTTGGGGCTGGACATGTCCTTGAGAAGGGCCATGATGCGGTCGTAGACCGCAACCTCCTTCCCCGCCACCCGCATCTTGGCCTTCTGCAACAGGGGCACGTGCTTGGGGTTGATGGGGACGCCATAGTCCGCCCCCATCTCCACCGCCTTGTGCTGCAGGAGCCAGAAGTAGTCCACGTTCTGCAGGTTCTTGGCGGTGTAGACGCCTTCCTTCACCTTCTTGAGGAAGTCAATGTAGATCACGTCCCAGTGGACGATCTGCCCGGAAACCACGTGGTCGGGGGCGAACTTGAGCATGGGGGTGTAGTGGCCGAAGGAGTAGGCCCCTTTCTTGGCGGCCGTCTGGATCACCGTGGGGGTGTCCTCGGTGAAGGCGAAGACGTCCGCCCCTTGGGAAAGGAGCGCCTCCGTGGCCTCCCGGGCCTTGGCGGGGTCGTACCAGGCGTTGATCCAACGCACCAGGACCTGGGCCTTGGGGTTCACCGCCCGCACCCCCAGGGCGAAGGCGTTGATGTGCCGCTTCACCTCGGGGATGGGGAAGGCGGCCACGTACCCCACCTTGCCCGTCTTGGTGAGGGCCCCGGCGGCGAGGCCGTTCAGGTAGTAGACCTGGTAGAAGTCCGCCATGTAGGTGGCCACGTTGGGGGCCCGTTTGAACCCGGTGGCGTGGGCGAAGATGACGTCCGGGTACTTCTTGGCCGCCTCGAGTACCGCCTCCATGTAGCCGAAGCTGGTGGCGAAGATGACCTGGCACCCCTCCTTCACGAAGCGGTCAATGACGGGCAAGGCCTGGGCCTCCGGAACGCTTTCCACGTAGCGGGTCTCCAACCAAGGGAGCGCCGCCTCCGCCTTCTTCCGCCCAACATCGTGGGCGTAGGTCCAGCCAGCATCCCCCACGGGGCCCACATAGATGAAGCAGGCCTTGAGCTTCTCCCCTTGCGCCAGGCCCATCCCCAAAAGGAGGGCCAAAAGCCAAACCAGTTTCCGCATCCTTCACCTCCCCCGCTCAAAGGGCTGGCCCAGGGCCCTGGGGGCCCGGGACCGGCCCGAGAGGGCCAGGACCAGGATAACCAGAAGGTAGGGCATGGCGGCGAAGGCCTCGGACGGTATAGGTACACTGCCCTGAAGCCGAAACTGCAGGAAGAAGAGGAGGCCGAAGAGGTAGGCCCCAAAGACCGCCCGCAGGGGCTCCCAGGCGGCCAGGATCACCAAGGCGATGGCCACCCAGCCAAGCCCCGAGGTCATCCCGTCCGTCCAGGAAGGGCGGTAAGCCAAGGAAAGGTACGCCCCACCAAGGCCGATCAGCCCACCCCCAAGCCCCAAGGCCAGGTAGCGCACCCCCTCCACGCCCACCCCAAAGAGGTCCGCCGCCTTGGGGTTCTCCCCCACGCTCCTCAGGTAAAGGCCAAACCGGCTCCGGTAGAGGAGGAGGTGGAGGAGAAAGGCCAAGAGGAGGGAAAGGAGGGCCAAAGGCACCTCGGGCAAGGGGTTTTCTAGGGGCACCCCCTCGTAGCGCTTCCCCAAGATCCCCGAGGCCCCAAGGCCCAGGGCAGCCACCGCCAACCCCGCCACGAAGGGGTTGGCCCTCAAGGTGATGGCGAAAAGCCCCAGGAAAAGGGAAAGGAGCACCCCCGCCCCCACCCCGGCCACCGCCCCCACCCAAGGCCCCGCCCCCAAGGCGGCGGCGAAGGCGGCGAGGGCCGAAAGGGCCATGATCCCCTCCACCCCCAGGTTCACCACCCCGCTCCGCTCGGCCAGGAGGGCCCCCAAGGCGGCGAGGAGGATAGGGGTACCGAAAAGCACGGCACGCACCAACGCCTCTTCCATCAGCGCCTCCAAAGGATCCGGTGGCGGCTTGCCGCCTCCGCCCCGATCCAGGCCAGGAGCAAAAGCCCCGCCACCACGTCCACTACCCGAAAGGGCATGGAGAAGGCCAGCTTCAAGGCGTCCCCCCCCGCCAGGATGAGCCCGAGGAGGGGGGCGGTGAGGAGGGTAAGCCCCGGCCTTCCCCGGGCGAGCCAGGCCACCAGGATGGCGGTGAAGCCGTAGCCCAGGGAGATCTGGGCGGGTTCCAAAAGCCTCCCGTGGATCCCCGCCACCTCCCCCACCCCGGCAAACCCGGCAAGGAGGCCCGAGGCCACAGCCACCAGGAGGAGAAGCCGCCCCTCCTTAAGCCCCAGGTACCGCGCCGCCTCCCGGTTCTCCCCCAGGATGCGCAAGGCGAAGCCCAAGGGGGTGCGGAAGAGGAGGAGGTGGAGAAGCAGCGCCGCCCCCACCCCAAGGAGCAGGGTGGGCCAGTGGACGAGGGTTTCCCCAAGCCTAGGAAGCCTGGCCGCCTCGGGGAAGCGGTCCGTGTAGAGGAAGCCGAAGACGAACTGCCCCTTCCAAGGCCCCGCCACCAAGTAGACCACCAAGTAGTAGGCCAGGTAGTTCTGCATCAGGGTGGTGAGGATCTCGCTCGCCCCGAAGCGCACCCGAAGCCAAGCGGCAAACCCCGCCCACAAGGCCCCAAGCGCCCCCCCAAGGAAGAACATGAGGAGGAGGGTATAGGGCCCCGGGGGCAGGAAAAGGGCCACGTAGGCCGCCCCCACCGCTCCCATGAGGAGCTGCCCCTCGGCCCCGATGTTGAAGAACCCCACCCGGAAGGCAAGGCTGAGCCCCGCCCCGATGAGGAGGAGGGGGATGGCCCTGCGGGCCACCTCCGCCAGGCCCAAGGGGTCTAAAAGCGGGGAAAGGAGGAGGCCATAGGCCTTTAGGGGGGAGACCCCATAGGCGAGGAAGAGAAGGCCCAAAAGGAGGAAGGCCAGGAGCAAGAAAGCCCCGTAGCTTAAAGCCACCTTCCTGGGGGTAGGGGCGGGGTCTAGCTCCAGTCTCATGCCCGTCCTTCCGCCATCATGCGGCCAAGCCGCTCCCGGTCCGCCTCCTCCCGGGGAACGGGCCCCACCAGCCTTCCGTGGTACAAGGCGGCCACCCGGTGGGAGAGGGCCAGGATCTCGTCCAGGTCCTCGCTCACCAGGAGGATGGCGGCCCCTTGCCGGGCCAGGTCCAAAAGCCTCCCGTGCACCTCCTCCGCCGCCCCCACGTCCACCCCGTAGGTGGGGTGCATGGCCAGGACAAGCCGGGGGCCCCCCTTGAGCTCCCGGGCCAGGATCACCTTTTGCACGTTGCCCCCCGAAAGGAAGCGCACCGGGGTCCTCGGGGAAGGGGCCTTGATGGCGTAAGCGGCCATGAGGGCCCGAGCCTCCTCCTCCAAGCTCCGGTAGTCCAAAAGCCCAAACCGGGCATAGGCGGGATACGTCCTAAGGGCCAGGTTCTCCGCCACGCTCATCCCCCCCACCACGCCCATGGCCCGTTCCTCGGGGATATGGGCCACGCCCAGGGAGAAAACCTGGGCGGGGTCTTTGGGCAGGGGCCTCCCCAAAAAGCGCACCGTGCCCCGATAGGGCCTAAGCCCCGCCAGGGCCTCCACGAGCTCCTTCTGGCCGCTTCCCGCCACCCCGGCCACGCCCAAGACCTCCCCCGCCCGGAGGGCGAAGGAAACCCCTTGGACGGGAAAGCCGTGCCGGGGGACCAGGAGGTCCTCCACCTCCAAGACCACCTCCTCCCGGGGCGGCGGGGCCTTGGGCGGGGGACTAGGGCTCCGGCCCACCATGAGGCGCACCAGGCGCTCCTTGTCCGCCTCCTGCCGCGGGAGTTCCCCCACCTTCTCCCCCGCCCGGAGCACGGCGATGCGGTCGGCGATGGCCAAGACCTCGTCCAGCTTGTGGCTGATGAAGATGACGGCAAGGCCCCCGGCCTTCAGGCGGGCGATCTCCTGAAAAAGCTCTTCCGCCTCCTTGGGGGTAAGGACGCTCGTGGGCTCGTCCAGGATGAGGATCCGGGGACGGTTTAGGAGGGCCCTTAGGAGCTCCACCCGTTGCTTTTCCCCGGCGGAAAGCCTTTCCACCTTGGCCTCGAGGTCCACCCCCAAAGGGTGGTCCTGAAGCAAGGCCCTAAGCCGCCCCACCAAGGCCCGCCGGGCGAAAAAGGGCGGGAGGTCTAGCCCCAGGGCCAGGTTTTCCGCCACGGTGTGGGCCTCTATGAGCTCGGGGTGCTGGGGCACGAGGGCGATGCCAAGCCGCTGGGCCGCCCTGGGGGAGGGGATGCGCACCTCCTTCCCGTCCAGGAGGATCCGCCCCTCATCGGGGGCGTAGAGGCCATAGAGGACGCTCACCAAGGTGGTCTTCCCCGCCCCGTTCTCCCCGAGAAGGGCGAGGACCTCGCCCCGGCCCACCTCGAGGGTGATGCCCCGGTTGGCCACCACGGGTCCAAAGCGCTTGGTGATGTTTTCCAATCGCAGCATGGGAGGGGCAAAGGCCCCGGGCCAAGGATACCACGCTAAAGCGCAAGCGCGAGCCCTTCGGCCCGGGGGTCGCTGGCGGCCACCAGGACCTCCCCCTCCCTCAGGATCACCTGCCCCCGGCCGAAAAGCCCATACTCCGCCTCGTAGCGCACCCGGTGGCCCAGGTCCTTGAGGAAAAGGGCCGTGGCCTGGGAGATGCCCGGCTCCAAGAGCACCTCGTCCCCCTCACGCCCCGGCACCACCTGCCACCTAGGCCGGTCCAGGGCCGCCTGGGGGTTTAGGCCGAAGTCCGCCAGGGCCACCACCACCTGCACGTGCCCCTGGGGTTGCATAAACCCCCCCATCACCCCAAAGGGCCCTAAGGGCTTCCCCTCCCGGGTGAGGAAGCCGGGGATGATGGTGTGGTAGGGCCTTTTGCCCGGCCCCACCCGGTTCGGGTGCCCCTCCTCCAGGGAAAAGCCCAGGCCCCGGTTGTGCAGGGCGATCCCCGTCCCCGGCACCAGGACCCCGGCGCCAAACCCTTGGTAGTTGGACTGGATGAGGGAGACCATGACCTCCCCGTCCGCCGCCGCCAGGTAGACGGTCCCCTCCGGCCTTAATCCGGGAAGCACCTTGGGCAAGGCCCTTTCCCCAATGAGGCGCCTCCTTTCGGCGGCGTAGGTCTTGGAAAGGAAGGCCCGGGGGTCTAGCTCCATGTGCCTCGGGTCGGCCACGAAGCGGAAGGCGTCCTTCAGGGCGAGGCGCATGGCCTCCACCTGCAGGTGGTAGCTAAAGGGGTCCTCGGGCCTTAGTTCAAATCCCTCCAGGATGGCCAGGGCGAGAAGGGCCGCTACCCCTTGGCCGTTGGGGGGAAGCTCGTGGACCGTGAGGCCCCTATAGTCCAGGGAAAGGGGCTCCACCCACTCCGGGGCGTGGGCCTTCAGGTCCTCCTCCGTGAGGAGGCCTCCTGTGTTGGCGCTAAAGCGGGCCAGGGCCCCGGCCAAAGCGCCCCGGTAGAGGCTTTCCCCGTAAGTTTCGGCGATCTCCCTAAGGGTCTTGGCGTGGAAGGGGCTACGCCACACCTCCCCCGCGTTGGGCGCCCTGCCCCCGGGGAAGAAGACCTCCTTGAAGGCGGCGAACTCCGGGCCCTCGAGGGGAAGGTAGACGCCTTCCGCCCGCTTCCAAGCCCGCGCCGTCTCCGGCCCCACGGGGAAGCCCTCCTCGGCGTAGCGGATGGCGGGGGCCAGGACCTCGGGAAAGGGGAGCCTTCCCCACCTTTGGTGGAGCGCCCGCCACCCCGAAACCGCCCCGGGCACCGTCACGGGAAGCCAGCCCCGCTCCGGCATCCTCCCCTCAGGAAGCCGCTCGGGGGTAAGGGCCATGGGGCTTCTCCCGGAAGCGTTCAGGCCGTGGAGCCTCCCGTCCCAAACCTGGGCAAAGAGGTCGCCCCCGATGCCGTTGGAGGTGGGCTCCACCACGGTGAGGCAGGCGGCCATGGCGATGGCGGCGTCCACGGCGCTCCCTCCTTTGAGGAGCATCTCCATCCCCGCCAGGGCCGCCAGGGGCTGGCTCGTGGCCACCGCCCCCCGACGCCCCAAGACCACGTGGCGGCGGGAAGGGTAAGGGTAATAGGCAAGATCCATCGCCCTCATTCCGCTACCTCCACGCGGTTTCTTCCAGCGTCCTTAGCCCGGTAAAGCGCCTGATCCGCTCTCCGGAAGAGGCTATCTTCTTCTTCCCCAAGCACGTATTCCGCCACGCCGAAGCTCGCCGTCAGCCCCAGGTTTTGCGCCTGAAGAACTTGGCGAAGCCGTTCGGCTATACGCTGGGCATCCTCCGCCCGCGTGGAAGGCAAAAGAAGCGCAAACTCTTCCCCACCCCACCGAGCCACCACATCTTCCCGGCGCACCTGATCCACAAGCAACCGGGCTACCCGGCGTAAGAGCTCGTCTCCATAGTCGTGGCCCAAGGTATCGTTGATTCTCTTAAAGTGATCCAGGTCCACAAGAACCAGGCTAAAAGGCGTTCCGTAACGCTCTGCCCTAGAAATCTCCCGAGCAAGAGCGAGCTCAAAGGCCCGGCGGTTGGGTAAGCCCGTAAGGGCACACGTGAGGGCCTGCTCCCTCCAAAAACGGGTCTGCCCATACATCTCCCTAAAGCGCGCTAACAGGATAATAAGAGAAGCCACCGTAAGCTGGCCCACAAGCGCAGTAGCCACATACGCCAAAATGGCGCTCCCCTCCCGCCGTTCCAGGCCCCAAGACACCATGCCGTATAGCAAAAGGGTCCAGATAAGCGAGTATCGCCAGGCGGCCGCCACGGGATGGGCAAAGGCAGCGAGCACGTAGAGGGCTGGGATCCAAGGGCCAAGCAACAGGAATTGCCAACTCTCCACCCCGCGATGTAGCGAGCGGGCGATTTCCAAAAAGAAATAAAGCCCAGCCCCGTGAACCAAGTACCTGGGAGCCCTTCTAGGCCCCTGAGCAAAGGCATAGGCAAACACGGCGCCCACAGCCAAATAACCCACGAGCTCCCATCCTCTGGGGGGCAGGGTGATAAGCCGAATCATAAGGCCGCCCACAAGGCCCATCCAGCTTAGCGCGTAAAGAAAGCGAAAAGTGCTATCCATAACCTTATGACCTCAGTATACCAAGCAAAACCACCGCAAAGCCCTTTGCCGAACCTCCCTTTTGGATTATACTAGGCCTGGCTAAGCGATCCCGGTTCCTATGCAGCGCCCCCCCCTTACCGAAGCCCAGGAAGATTACCTAAAGAACCTCCTTCTCTTGGAGCTCGAAGGCCAAGCCCCGGTTTCCACCCAAGCCTTGGCAAGCCGGATGGGGGTTCGCCCCCCATCGGCTACCGAAATGCTCAAGAAGCTCGCCCTTCTAGGTCTGGTAGAACACCAGCCTTACCAAGGAGCAAGCCTGACCCTTGCTGGGCGGAGAGTAGCCCTCGAGGTCCTGCGCCACCACCGGCTCCTCGAGGCCTACCTCCACCAGGCCCTGGGCTACGGCTGGGAGGAGGTTCACGAGGAAGCGGAGCGGCTAGAGCACGTGATCAGCGAGGCCTTTGAGGCCCGCATCGCCGAGCTCTTGGGCCACCCCCCCTTTGACCCCCACGGGGACCCCATCCCCACCCAGGACCTCGCCTTGCCGGAAGCGCCCGCCACACCCTTGACCGAGGCCCCGCTCGGGGAGGCGCGGGTGGTGCGGGCCCTGGTCCAAGACCCGGGGACGCTCCACCTCCTGGCCCGGCTCGGGCTTACCCCCGGGGCCCGCCTCCGGGTCCTGGAGCGCCAAAACGGCGTGCGGGTGGCCCTGGGGAACAAGGTCTTTCTCCTACCCCCCGACCTCGCCGCCGCCGTGGGGGTGGAGGCGGGCGGGGATGATTGACCTGCGGAGCAACACCCTAAAGGGCCCGGTAGACCTGGGTGCGGAAGGCGTGCTGGAGCCTGGCCCCCAGGCGGGAATGGAGGGCCCTCGAGGGCTCCAAAACGGAAAGCAGGTTGGGGGCCTGGCTCATGTAGAGGGCGCTTAGGCCCAAGGAGGGGTCCACGAAGAAGTAGGTGCCGCCAAACCCCGCCCAGTTGAACTCCCCCGGGCTTCCCGGGGAAAGGCCCGCCCCCAGGCGGACCGCCACCCCCAGCCCAAACCCGTACCCGGGGCCCGGGAGGTACTCGGGGCCCCGCTTCAGGCCCTCGGGGTAGAGGGGGCCCAGGTGGTCCTCGGCCATGAGCCGGGCCAGGCGCGGGTGGAGGAGGCCTTTCCCCGTGCGCAAGGCCTCCAGGAAGCGCAGGTAATCGGAAGCGGTGCTCACCCCGCCCATCCCCCCGGCGTAGCGGGGGGGCGGGGCCTCCACGGGGATGAGGGCGATGCGCCGGCCCGTCTCCGGGTCCTTGGGGAAGGGCTTGGCGAGGCGAACGGGGTCCTTGGCCTGGAAGCCCGAATCCCGCATGCCCAAAGGCGCAAAGACCCTCTCCTCAAGCAGGTCCGCCAGGCTTTTCCCCGTGGCGGCCTCGAGGAGGTGGCCCAGCACGTCCGTGGAAAGCCCGTACTCAAAAGCCTCCCCCGGTTGGAAGCGGAGGGGCAAAGCGGCAAGCCGCTCCAAAAAGGCCTCCCGGCTTAGGTCAAACCGGTCCACGCCGGCCTCGAGGTAAAGCCTTTTCACGGGGGAGGCGAAGAAGACCCCGTAGGTGAAGCCGGCGGTATGGCGCAAAAGCTCGTAGACGGTGACGGGGGCCCGCAGGGGCTCCTCCCGCACCTCGCCGCCCACCTCCCGCCCCACCCGCAAGGCCCCAAACCCAGGCAGGTACTTCTCCACGGGGTCCAGAAGGCTTAGAGCGCCCTCCTCCACCAGGGAGAGGGCCAGGGCGGAAACCCAGGGCTTGGTCATGGAGTAGACCCTGAAAAGGGCGTCTTCCCGCATGGGCAGGCCCCTCTCCGGGTCCAGAAAGCCGTAGGTCCCCTGGAAGACCACCTCCCCCTCCCGGGCCACCAGGACCACCGCCCCGGGCAGGAAGCCCTCCTCCGTCATACGGCGGAAAAGCCCATCCAGTCCGCTAAAATCCATGCCTCACCACCCCTCGGGAATGGGCCTTTTGGGACTTAGAAGCAGCCAAAGGCCTAGGAGGAGAAAGCCCACGGGCAGAAGCCACTTGAAGAAAACCCCCATAAGGCTTAGCGCCACCCCCAACCCCAAGGCCAAAAGGGCCAAGGGCAAGGCCAAGGCGACAAGCAAAAGCGCTAAGGGAACGAACAAGAAGGCAAGGAGGAAGGCCACCAAGGGGCCAAGGAAAAGCCAAGCCAACACCAAGCCCACCAGGAGCAAAAGCCAACCCAAAGCCCGCATGCCCCAAGCTTACCCCTAGGCTAGGCGGGCGCCGCCCCGATGGTCCTTCCCCCGTCCACGAAGAGCACCTGGCCGGTGATGAAGCTAGACTCGTCGGAAACCAGGAAAAGCGCCGCATAGGCCACCTCCATGGGGCTCCCCGCCCGCCCCAAGGGCGTGGCCTGGATGGCCTTCTCCCGCACCTTCTCCGGCACCTTGGCCGTCATCCGCGTTTCGATAAACCCCGGGGCCAAGGCGTTCACCCGGATCCCGTACCGGCCAAGCTCCAGGGCCAAGGTGCGCGTGAGCCCCACCACCCCCGCCTTGGAGGCCGCATAGTTCGCCTGCCCCAGGTTCCCCAGGTACACCCGGCTCGCCGTGAGCACGATGCTCCCCGGGTTCCGCTCCCGCATGGCCTCCGAGGCCGCTTTGGCCACCAGGAAGCTCCCCGTGAGGTTCACCCTAAGCACCAGCTCCCAGTCCTCCAGGGGCATCTTCCAGTGGAAGTTGTCCCGGGTGATGCCGGCGTAGTGCACCACCCCGTCCAGGCGGCCAAACCGGGCCAGGGCCTCCCCGAAGCCCCGCTCCACGGAGGCGGGGTCGGCCACGTCCATGACGAGGGGCATGGCCCCCGTGGCGGAGGCCGCCTCCTCCAGGGGGCCTTCCTCTATGTCCGCCGCCACCAGCCTCGCCCCTTCCCGGGCGAAGAGCTCCAGGGTAGCCCGGCCGATCCCGTGGGCCGCCCCGGTGATGAGAACCACCTTGTCCTTGAGCCGCACGGCACACCTCCCCACGACCGAACGGTCGGTAAGGCCACCCTACCCCTTTTCCGCCCCCTCCGTCAAGCACCAGGCGTAGTAGGGGGTTTCCACGAAGGGGGGCGGTCCTCCCAGGTAGACCCGGAGGCCCGGCAGGACGAGGGTATCGCCCTCCCACTCAAAGGCCAAGGGATCCACGGGAAGGGGGTAGTGGAGCACCCCCTGCCGGGGAAGGGAAAGCCGAAGCCAATCCCGCGGGTAAAGCCGCCCCACCAGGAGGTAGCGGGCCCATCGGGGGCCGCTTTCCGTGTAGAAAAGGGCTTCCCTTCCCAGGTCTAGGAGGAGGACCCCGCCCCGCACGTACAGCCTGGCCCTATCCGTCCAGATAGACATGGGGCCTTCCCTCCAAAAGGGCCACCCGCACCCGGGGCCCGTAAAGCCCCCGGAGAAGGGGTTCTGCCAACACGGCCCCGGGCGGCCCCTCCGCAAGGAGGCGCCCATCCCGCAAGACCGCCACCCGGTGGGCCAAGGCCGCCTGGTTGGGGTCGTGTAGGACCGAGAGCACCCCCACCCCCCGCTCCGCCAGGCCCCTAAGGAGGGCCACCACCTCGGCCTGGTGGGCCAGGTCCAGGTAGGTGGTGGGCTCGTCCAGGAGGAGGTACCGGGGCCTCGCCGCCAGGGCGCGGGCCAGGAGGACCCGCTGCCGCTCGCCCCCGGAAAGGGTCCCGAGAAGCCGCCCCTTTAGGTGGGCCGCCCCCGCCACCTCCAGGGCCCAGGCCACCGCCTCCCGGTCCTCCTCTCCTTCCCTACCCCATAATCCAAGGTGGGGAAGCCTCCCGAGGCGCACCACTTCCTCCACCAAGAGCCCCTCCGGGTATGGCCCCCCTTGGGGCAGGTAGGCGAGGCGTTGGCCCCGGGCGTAGCTCCCGTAGGCCCTAAGGGGCTTTCCCTCCAGGTACACCGCTCCCCGCTTGGGCCTAAGAAGCCCCGCCATTACCCTAAGCAGGGTGCTCTTGCCGGAGCCGTTGGGCCCGAGGAGGGCCACCCACTCCCCCGGGCGCAAAAGGAGGTCCACCCCCTTCAGGGCAAAAGGCCCCACGATGCCCCTAGCCTCAAGCCCGTCCACGGCGCCTCCAAAGGAGGTAGAGGAAGAAGGGCCCTCCTAAAAGGGTGGTGACCACGCCCACGGGTAGCTCGGCGGGCCGCGTGAGGGTGCGGGCGAGGAGGTCGGCCAGGGCCAGAAGGGCAGCTCCGCCCAGGGCGCTCGCCGGGAGGAGGACCCGGTAGTCCTCCCCCAAAAGGCGCCTCAGGGCGTGCGGGGTGACAAGCCCCACGAAGCCGATGATCCCCGCCTGGGCCACGCTGGCGGCGGTGAGGAGGCTCGCTGCGGCGAGGAGGAGGAGCTTTAGGGTGCTTAGGGGAAGCCCCAGGCTTTGCGCCACCTCCTCCCCCAGTTGCAAGGCATTCAGCACCCGGCCCAGGAGGAGAAGGGGGGGCAGGGCAAGGAGGAGGAAAAGGGCCAGCGCCTTCACCGAGGGCCACCCCAGGAAGGCCAGGTTCCCCAGGGTATAGGCGAAGACTGCCCGCACCCGGTCGGCGTCCTGGAGCATGAGGTAGGTGGTAAGCCCCGTGAGCACGCTCCCCACCACCACCCCCGCCAGGACCAACTCCCCTGTCCTCGCCACCCCGCCGGCGAGGACCAGGGTGAGGAGGGTGGCGAAGAGGGCCCCGAGGAAGCCAAAGAGGGTGGCGGAAAGGGGGAGGCCCTGGAAGACGACGTGCTGGGCGAAGGCGGGGGAAAGCCCCCCAAGGAGGACGGCCAAGAGGGTCACGCCAAAGGCCGCCCCCGAGGCGGCCCCCATGAGGTAGGGGTCGGCCAAAGGGTTGCGGAAAAGCCCCTGGAAGGCAGCCCCCGCCACCCCCAAGGCCGCCCCCACCAGCATCCCCCCGAGGACCCGGGGAAGGCGGAGCTCGGTGACGATGGGGTTGGCCTCGAGGCCCAAAAGGGCCCGCACCACCTCCCCTGGGGGCACCGCCACCGCCCCCAAGGCGAGCCCCAGGACCAAGGCCAAGGCCAAAAGGGCGAGGAGCCAGGCGAAGACGAGGCTTCGCCGGAGGGCAAGGGGCAAGGAGAGGGTCATGGCCTAACGCCCGTGGAAGCAGTCCACGAGTAGCTTCAGGCCCTGGGCCACCCGGGGACCAGGGCGGGAAAGGAGGCTATCCTCGCCCCCGGTAAAGACGCAGATCCTCCCCGTCTGGACCGCCCTCACCCGGTTCCAGCCGGGCCGGCTCTGGATGGTTTCCCGGGCACCCGGGTAGGTGGCCACGATGACCTCGGGGTTCTTCTCCACCACGAATTCGGGGGCGATCTTGGGGAAAAGCCCAAGCTCCTTGGGGACGATGTTCACCCCCCGGGCCTTCTGGATGAGGACCCCGATGAAGCTCTCGGGTCCCACGGTGTAGGGGGTGGGGTCAATCTCGTAGTAAACCCGGGGCCTGGCCTTGGCCTTGGCCGCCCGGACCTCCTCCCCATAAACCTCCCGCTGGATCTGGGCCACCAGCCTCTCCCCCTGGGAGGGAAGCCCCAAGAGCTGGGCCAGGGTGCGCACGGTCTTGAAGATGTCCTCGTAGGTTTCCGTCCGCACCACGAACACGGTAAGCCCCGCCCGCTCTAAGGTTTCGTAAAGCCTCCCGTAGCGGGAAACCAGGACCAGGTCCGGCTTAAGGGAAACGATGAGCTCGGGGTTTGGGTTGTAAAGCCCCCCAGCCTTGGGCAGGCGCTTCACGCTCTCCGGCCAGTCGGAGTAGTCGTCCGTGGCCACCAGGCGGTCGCAAGCCCCGAGGGCGCACACCGTTTCCGTCACCGAGGGCAACATGGAAACGATGCGCTTGGGTGGGGCTTTGAGCGTGACCTGGCGGCCCAGGTCGTCCGTGAGGGTGACGGGAAAGGCGAAGGCCAAGGCCAATAGGACCGAGAAGAACGCCACAAGCTTCCTCATACCCACCTCCCTTTAGACCGCTAGGGCCAGGCGCACCGGGCCCGGGGGAGGTAGGGCAACGCCCCTGCCGAAAGCGGCAGGGGCGGGAAAAGCTCAGGAAGCCCCCAACCCCCCATCCGCGTGAGGTGCCCGCCATGGGGAAAGGCGGACGGCCCTGGCAGGTATTCGGGCTTCCGGCCTGCGAAGAAAGCCCCGTAGCTTGGCCGGTTACCGTTGCGGGACAGCGCCGGACTTGCACCGGACTTCCCCACTTTAAGCCTGGACTACGCGCCCAGGCACCAGGGCAACGGACCTGGCTTTGAGGCCCTAGCGGGCCATGCCCTTAGGCTATGGCGCTTTGCCCCTGCTGACAAGGGCTTGACGAAGAACGGGGAGGGTGGTTTACTTAGTCCTGAGAACGAACTAAAGGGGGTGAGGGTGCGCAAAGGGGACACGCAGGAAATCCGCAGGCTCAACCGCCGCGCCATCCTGGGCCACCTGCGGCGGGGCCCCCTCACCCGGGCTGACCTTTCCCGGCTCACGGGTTTGGCCAAAAGCGCCGTGAGCCGGCTCGTGGACGAGCTCCTCAAGGAAGGGCTTTTGCAAGAAGGGGCGTTCACCTCCCCCCCCTTGGGCCGCCCGGGCACCCTCCTGCACCTCCGCCCGGGGGCGCGTTTCGCCCTGGGCGCCGAAATCGGGGTGGAGGGCACGGTCCTCCTCGCTTTGGACTGGCGGGGCGAGGTGCTTTGGGCGAAGGAGTGGGCCCAGCCCAAGGAGGCGGGGCCCGAGGAACGCTTCCGCCGGCTTCGGGAAGAGGTCTTCCCCCGAGCCGAAGGGGCCTTGGGCCTCGGCTTCACCCTGCCCGGGGTGGTGGTGGGGAACAGGCTCCTCTACGCCCCAAACCTAGGCTGGCGGGACCTGGACCTAACCCCTTACCTGGCCTCCTTTCCCCTTCCCGCCCTAGCGGAGAACGACGCCAAGGCTTCTGCCCTCTCCGAGGTCTTCTTCCACGGGGAAGCCAACCTGGCCTACCTCGTCCTTAGCACCGGCCTCGGGGTAGGGGTGGTTTCGGAAGGCCGCCTCCTCCGAGGGGCCAACGGGGCTGCGGGGGAGGTGGGCCACTGGCTTGGCCCTGGGGAGGCCCCCTGCGCCTGCGGGCGCAAGGGGTGCCTGGAAACCGAGCTCGGCCTTGGGGCCCTCTTGAGGCATTACCAGGCCTTGGGTGGGGAGGCGGAGGATCTCGAGGCCCTCTTGGCGGAGGCCAAGAGGGGCGAAACCCTAGCCCTCCGTTCCCTAGCCCACCTGGGAGAGGCTTTGGGGCGCTTCCTCGCCAACCTGGCCGTGGCCTACGACCCCTCCCGGGTGGTGGTGGGGGGGAAGGCAGCGGAGCTATTCCCCTTCCTGGAAGCCCCCATGCGCCGCGCGCTGGCGGAACACGCCTTCTTGGAAACCCACCGCGCCCTTTCCGTCCAACCCTCCTCCTACGGGCACCTGGCGGCAGCGGTGGGCGGGGCGAGCCTCTTCTTGGCGCGCTTCTTTGAGTTGGGCGGCCTGTGGGCGGAAAGCCCACGTCGCAATGGAGGTAGGTATGAGGAAGTGGCTTTGGGTACTCGGCATGGCTTTGGGGCTTAGCGCCCTGGCCCAGACGGGCAAGCTGGAGATCTTCTCTTGGTGGGCGGGGGACGAGGGGCCGGCCCTCGAGGCCCTCATCCGGCTCTACAAGCAGAAGTACCCGGGCGTGGAGGTCATCAACGCCACGGTCACCGGGGGGGCCGGGGTCAACGCCAAGGCGGTTCTGAAGACCCGGATGCTGGGGGGCGACCCTCCGGACACCTTCCAGGTCCACGCCGGCATGGAGCTCATCGGCACCTGGGTGGTGGCGAACCGCATGGAGGACCTCACCTCCCTCTTCCGCCAGGAGGGCTGGCTCCAGGCCTTCCCCAAGGGGCTCATTGACCTCATCTCCTACAAGGGGGGCATCTGGAGCGTGCCGGTGAACATCCACCGCTCCAACGTCATGTGGTACATCCCGGCGAAGCTAAGGGAGTGGGGGGTGAACCCGCCCAGGACCTGGGCCGAGTTCCTCGCCACCTGCGAAACCCTTAAGCGCAAAGGCCTCCAAGCCCCCTTGGCCCTGGGCGAGAACTGGACGCAGCAGCACCTGTGGGAAAGCGTGGCCCTGGCCATGCTGGGGGCGGACGGCTGGAATAGCCTCTGGAACGGCAAGCTGAAGTTCACCGACCCCAAGGCGGTGGCGGTCTGGGAAACCTTCGGCAAGGTGCTGGACTGCGCCAACAAGGACGCCGCTGGCCTCTCCTGGCAACAGGCGGTGGACCGGGTGGTCCAGGGCCAGGCCGCCTTCAACATCATGGGCGACTGGGCGGCGGGCTACATGGCCACCACCCTGAAGCTCCGCCCCGGCACCGACTTCGCCTGGGCGCCCTCCCCTGGCACCCAGGGGGTCTTCATGATGCTCTCCGACTCCTTCGGCCTGCCCAAGGGGGCCAAGAACCGCCAAAACGCCCTCAACTGGCTTAGGCTCGTGGGCTCCAAGGAGGGGCAGGACACCTTCAACCCCCTCAAGGGCTCCATCGCCGCCCGCCTGGACTCCGACCCCGCCAAGTACAACGCCTACGGCCAGGCGGCCATGCGGGACTGGAAGTCCAACCGCATCGTGGGCTCCTTGGTCCACGGGGCCGTGGCGCCCGAGAGCTTCATGAGCCAGTTCGGCACGGTGATGGAGATCTTCCTCCAGACCAAGAGCCCGCAGGCGGCGGCCAACGCCGCCCAGGCCATCGCCGACCAGGTGGGCCTGGGCCGCTAAGGGCCCTTCTCCCCGTGGGGGCTTGGTCCCCCACGGGGTTTTCCCCGAGGAAACATGCGCGACCGCATCACGGCTTTCCTGGTCCTCCTTCCCTCCTTGGTGGCGGTGGGCATCTTCGTCTACGGCTTCATCGGGCAAAACCTCTACGTCTCCCTGAGCGATTGGGGCAAGAACCCCGCCCAGGCCTTGGC
The DNA here is from genome assembly GCF_021462505.1 of Thermus brockianus. GTDB lineage: Bacteria > Deinococcota > Deinococci > Deinococcales > Thermaceae > Thermus > Thermus hydrothermalis. The sequence goes on along the minus strand of NZ_JAKEDV010000007.1, from coordinate 44,905 downwards.
CCAAAGGCCCGAGCTTCACTTCGTGGGCCTCGCCAACTACCAGGAGCTCTTCACCGGCTTTGTGGACGTGCGCTTCCGCCAAAGCGTGGTGAACCTCATCTTCTTCAACCTCTTCTTCATGGCGGGCAGCCTGGGCCTCGGGTTTCTCCTGGCGGTGGCGCTGGACCAAAGCCCCAAGGGGGAAGGCTTTTTCCGCACGGTCTTTCTTTTCCCCATGGCCCTCTCCTTCGTGGTCACGGGGACCATCTGGCGCTGGCTCCTCCAACCCCAAGGCGGGGTGAACGTCCTGCCCACCCTCTTTGGCCTACCCCCTTTGTCCTTCCCCTGGCTCACCACCCGGGAGCAGGTCCTGGTCTTTGACTGGAACCAACTCCCCTTCTACACCGCCCTTGCGGTGGGGCTCATGCTCCTCTACGTGGCCTACCGGGCCCACCGGGAAGGGGAGAGGAAGCGGCGCTTTTTTGCCCTCCTTTCGGGCGGGGTGCTCCTCCTTTGGGCCTTCACCTTGGGACGGGGGGTGCACCTCCTCCCCTACCCCGAACCCCACGGCTTTAGCCTGGCCTTGGTGGGGGTGATTTTGGCGGCGGTGTGGCAGATGTCGGGGTACACCATGGCCCTTTACCTGGCGGGGCTTCGGGGCATCCCGGTGGAGATCCTCGAGGCCGCCAAGGTGGACGGGGCTAGCCCCTGGCAGACCTACCGGTACGTGATCCTCCCCCTGCTTGCCCCCATCACCCTTTCCGCCATGATCGTCCTGGGCCACATCGCCTTGAAGATCTTTGACCTCATCTTCGCCATGGCCGGCCTGGACTACGCCCCCACGGACGTGCCCGCCATCTACATGTACCTCTTGGCCTTCCGGGGCAACCAGTTCGCCAAAGGGGCGGCCATCGGCATCCTCCTCCTCCTTCTCGTGGCCGTGGTGGTCATCCCCTACCTGGCAAGCCAACTCAGAAAGGAGGTGCGGCGCTGATGGGCCGGATCTTCCTCTACGCCTTTCTCCTCCTCATGGCGGGGTTTTTCCTCCTTCCCGTCTACCTGGTGGTTCTCACGGCCCTCAAGGAGCCCGCCAAAATCACCCTGGACACGGTCTGGCAGTGGCCTGACCCCGTGTACTGGGAGAGCTTCCGCATCGCTTGGGAAGCCTTCCGGCCCAAGTTCCAAAACTCCCTGGTCCTGGCCCTCTCCGCCACCCTGCTTTCCGCCATGGTAGGGGCCCTGAACGGCTACGTGCTCGCCAAGTGGCCCTTTCCCGGTTCCAACCTCCTCTTCGCCCTCATGCTCTTCGGCATGTTCATCCCCTACCAGAGCATCCTCATCCCCCTTTTCCAGTTCGTGAAGGCCATTGGGCTCTACGGCTCCCTCCTCGGCCTCATCCTGGTGCACGTGATTTACGGCATCCCCATCGTCACCCTGATTTTCAAAAACTACTACAGCGAAATCCCCGATGAGCTGGTGGAGGCCGCCCGGATAGACGGGGCGGGCTTCTTCGGCGTGTTCCGCCACGTGATCCTGCCCCTTTCCGCCCCTGCCTTCGTGGTGGTGGCCATCTGGCAGTTCACCCAGATCTGGAACGAGTTCCTCTTCGCCGTGACCCTGACCCGGCCGGAAAGCCAACCCATCACCGTGGCCCTGGCGCAGCTCGCCGGGGGGGAGGCGGTGAAGTGGAACCTGCCCATGGCCGGGGCCATCCTGGCCGCCTTGCCCACGCTGCTCGTCTACATCTTCCTGGGCCGGTACTTCCTGCGGGGGCTTTTGGCCGGGTCGGTGAAGGGCTAGGCGGGCTTAAGCCTTTCCAAAAGCCGGGCCGCGGCCTCCTGGGCCTCTTCTATAAAGGCCCGGGGGTCTTGGCCCTTGGCGAGGGCCAGGGCCTCGAGGTAGGCCTCCAGGTACTCCTCGGCGATGAGGGCCATGACGGTGAAGGCCAAGCGGCGCCAGGCGTCCTCCAAGGCCCGGGCCTCCTCCAGGGGGAGGTGCTCCCGGGCCCTTCGCCCCACTTCCTCCACCAGCCAGTTCCACATGGCGGCCATCATGGCGTTGGTCACACCCCGGCGCACGTGAACAAGCCCCACCAAGGCCTGCCAGGCGAAGTACTGGCCATTAAAGGGACCCCTGAGGGTGCGCAGGTACCAGTCCCTTAGGGTCTTCTCCCGGGCGGGCCTCTCCCCTTCGCGGAAGACCCTCCGGGTGGCGGGGTGGCCGAAGAGGGTGTCGTAAAAGCCTTGGACCAGGTCCTCCGTCCAGCCCTCCATGAGGGAGGCATTTCGGGAAAGGATCTTCCCGTCCTCCAGGGGCCGGAAACGGGCCGAGGGCGGGAGCTGGCTCCAGATCTCTTGGGCGATTTGGTAAAAGCGGGCGAGGTTCTTCTCCGTCATCCAGCTAAAGAATACCAAGCCAGGTTAAACTACCCCCATGCAAGCCTGGGTGCAGGAGAAACTAGGGGCCCCTTTGGTCCTTAAGGAGGTGGAAGACCCCAAGCCGGGGCCCGGGGAGGTGGTCCTCCAGGTGGAGGCGGTGGGCCTGAACTTCGCCGACCACCTCTTGCGGCTTGGAGCCTACCTCACCCGGCTCCACCCACCCTTCATCCCGGGGATGGAGGTGGTGGGGCGGGTGGGGAAGGGGCGCTACGCCGCCTTGGTGGGCCAAGGGGGCCTGGCGGAGCGGGTGGCGGTGCCGGAGGCGGCCCTTTTGCCCGTGCCCGATGGGCTTTCCCCAGAGGAGGCCGCAGCCTACCCCGTCTCCTTCCTCACCGCCTACCTGGCCCTAAAGCGGGCGGGGGTGGAGCCCGGGGAAAGCGTCCTGGTCCAGGCGGCGGCGGGGGCCTTGGGCACGGCGGCGGTGCAGGTGGCAAGGGCCTTGGGCCTAAAGGTGGTAGCGGCGGCCTCGAGGCCGGAAAAGCTCGCCCTCCCTGAGCGCCTCGGGGCGGACCTTGCCGCCACCTACGAGGAGCTACCCGAAAGGGTGAAGGCCTTGGGCGGGGTGGACCTCGTCCTGGAAGTGCGGGGCAAGGCCATAGAGGAAAGCCTCGCCCTCCTCAAGCCCCAAGGCCGCTTGGTCTACATCGGGGCGGCGGAGGGGGAGGTGGTGCCCATCCCCCCCTTGCGGCTCATGCGGAAAAACCTCGCCGTCCTGGGCTTTTGGCTTGCGCCCCTCATGGGGGAAAGGGCCCTCGTGGAGGAGGCCTTGGGCTTTCTCCTCCCCCGGCTTGGGAAGGAGCTCAAACCCGTGGTGGGCAGGGTTTTCCCCTTTGCGGAAGCGGAAGCCGCCTTCCAGGCCCTCTTGGACCGCGGGCACACGGGCAAAATCGTGGTCCGGCTATAGGCGCAAATAGGCCCGCACCGCCGCCAGGTCAAAGAGGGCGTGGCCCACGCTCTTGAAGAGGACGAACCGCCCCTCCGCGCGCCTGCCCAAAAGGGCCTCCCGCAAGGGGATTGCGGGGCGGTCTAGCCCCTGAAGCTCCCCCGCCTCCACAAGGGCGTCCTCCGTGTCGCAGTAGAGGGCGGCCTGGGCCACCAAGGCCTCCGGCACCTCCCGCATCTCCGGGCGATAGCTCCCCACCGCCGCCAGGAAGACCCCATCCGGCACCCTGGGGGGCAGGACGGGGGTGGGACTTGGGGTGGCGGTGACGATAAAGGCCACGTCCTCGGGGACCTCCTCCTCCCGCCACTCGGAAGCCTCTAGCCCCAGTTCTTGGGCCTTGGCTAAAAAGGCCAACACCCTTTCCCGCCCCCTCCCCCGCACCAGGACCCGGGTGAGGGGGAAGCCCTCGGCGAAGGCCTCGAGGTGGGCCTCCCCTTGGGCCCCCGGCCCCACCACCAGGAGGGCCCCTTCCCGCCTAGGCGCAAGGAGGCTGGCGGCAAGGAGGGAAAGGGCGGCGGTGCGCCTTTGGGTGAGCTCCTCCCCCGGAAGGTGGAAGACCTCCCCCGTGGCCAGGCGCTTGGCCCACACCTCCGCCTGGACCATGGGGGCCTTCCCCGGCGCCACCGTCACCAGCTTGCACACCGCCACCTCCCCGTCCGCCGCCGGCATGGCCAAAAACTGCCCCCAAGGAAGGGACAAAACCTGCCTCCTCGGGGCCACGGCCCCCTCCAGGAGGACCTTGCGGATGGCCTCCGCCAGTTCCCGATAGCTCGGCATAGCCCTAGAATGCCCCACATGCAGGCCCTCCTCAACACCGTGGTCCCCGTGGCCCTGGTGGTCCTCTCCGGCTACCTCCTGGGCCGGCGCATGCCCATGGACCTCACCACCCTAAGCCGCCTCACCCTCTACCTCCTGGTGCCCGCCCTGATCTTTGACGCCATGTACCGGGCGGAGTACACCCGGGAAGGGCTTTGGGGGCTCTTCTTTGGCTTCGCCCTCACCTACGCCCTCCTCTTCCTCCTCATCCAAGGGACGGGGAGGCTTCTTGGGCTCTCCCCGGAAGGGCTTAAAGGCCTCGTGGTCTGTAGCCTCTTCCCCAACTCCGGCAACATGGGCCTTTCCCTCACCTACTTCGCCTTGGGCGAGGAAGGGCTTCGGCGGGCCGTGGTCTACTTCGTCCTCTCCAGCGTGGTCATGTTCGGCCTGGGGCCGGCCTTCATCCGGGGCGGGGGGCTATGGGAAGGGCTTCGCCTCACCCTGCGCCTGCCCCTCTTCTACGCCCTCCTCCTGGGCCTTCTCCTAAAGGCCTTAGGGGTCTCCCTCCCCTTCCGCCTGGACGAGGGGGTGCGGCTCATGGGCCAGGCGGCCATCCCCGTCCTCCTCCTAACCCTGGGAATGCAGATGGGCCAGACCCGCTTCCAGGTGGGCCCCTTTGAGGCCACGGCCAGCGCCTTGAGGCTCCTCCTAGCCCCCCTCCTCGCCTACGGGGCGGGGCTTCTTCTGGGGCTTCCCAGGCTGGAACACCAGGTCCTGGTCCTCCAGTCCGCCACCCCCGTGGCGGTGAACGCCTTCCTCATGACGCGGGAGTTTGGCGGGGACGCCCTACGGGTGGCGCGAAGCGTGGTGGTTTCCACCTTCTTGGCCTTCCTCACCATCCCCCTGGTCCTTTGGTTCATCGGGGTCCGGTAGGCCCGGCGTGCCCAGGTCCAACTGGAAAAGCGCCACCCCTTCAAAAAGCCCCACCAAGCGGTGGTACCCCTCTTGTAGGGGAAACCGGACCTGGTACTCCCCAGGACTCTCCAGGAAAAGCGCCTTCTCCAGGAGGAGGGTTTCCTCCCGGTACCAAAGGAGGTGGAGGTAGCCGGGACGGAGCAGGCGCTCCACCCTTAGGACAAGCCTCGCCTCCTGCGCCTCCGGGATGAGCCGGGCCACCAGGAAAGGCCTTTCCGGAGGAGAGGGCTTGCCCGGGTCCAGGGGCAAAAAGGTGTAGCGGCAAGCGGAAAGGAGGAGGAGCAAAAGGAAAAACGCCCTCACCTTCCCTCCCCGCTGGTGCAAAGGGCGAGGAGGGCGAGGGCGGCGGTTTCCGCCCTCAGGATCCTCCGCCCCAAGGTGACGGGGGTGAAGCCCCTCTCCTGCAAAAGCTCCACCTCCTCCTCGGCGAAGCCCCCTTCGGGCCCCACGGCGAGCGCCAGGGGCTTCTCCGGGTCCAAGGCCTCCCGCACCAGGCGGCCCGCCCCCACGTGGGCCACGAGGCCCTGGGGCACCTGGGGGACCGCCTTGAGGGGAATGGGGGGAAGGATTTCGGGAACCCTTAGCCTCCCCGACTGCTTCGCCGCCTCCACGGCGATGGCCTGGAGGCGCTTAAGCTTCCCCTCCCCCATCTCCTTGGGCACGCTATGCTGCGTGACGAGGGGCTGGATGCGGGTGGCCCCGAGCTCCGTGGCCCCCCGGACCACCTCGCTCAGCTTGTCCCCTTTGAGGAGGGCCACGTAGAGGACCACCTCCACCCCCACCTCCCGCTCGGGGCGGCGCTCCTCGAGGATGCGGTAGCGCACCGGGGGCCCCAGGTCCACCACCTCCGCTAAGGCCTCCCGCTCGGCGTCAAACACGGTGAACCGGTCCCCCACCCGGGCCCTGAGCACCTCCAGGAGGTGGCGGCTTTCCCTTAGGGAAAGCACCCCGGTAAGGCCTGGGCTGTAGGCGCGGTGGGGGCGCATGGGCTACCTCCGGTAGGCGAGGAGGACCCACTCCCCCTCCCCCACCTCCTCCAACGGGGCGAAGCCTGCACCCACCAGGGCCTCCCGGACCATGGGGGCCTTTTCCCTGAGGATGCCGGTTGCGAGAAGCCGCCCCCCGGGGGCCAGGGCCGCCCGGTACTGGGGGGCAAAGGCCTGGTGGAGCTCGGCGAAGAGGTTCGCCACCACAAGGTCAAAGGGCCCAAAGGGCAGGGCCTCCGTGAGGCTCCCTTCCAGGAAGCGCACCGCCACGCGGTTTTGCCGGGCGTTGGCCTCCGCCTGGGGGAGGACGGAAGGGTCTATGTCCACCCCCAAGGCCTCTCCCCCGAGCTTGGCGGCGGCGATGGCCAGGATGCCGCTTCCCGTGCCCAGGTCCAGCACCTTTTCGCGGGGGCGGAGGTGGCGGGCGAGGGCCATGAGGGCCAGGCGGGTGGTCTCGTGGTGCCCGGTGCCGAAGGCCATGCCGGGCTCAATGACCAAGGGGATCTCCGGCCCCTCCCAGGTGTGCCAAGGGGCCAGGACCACGAAGGGCGGGGCCAAGGCGGGCTTTAGGTCGCGCCGCCAGGCGGAAAGCCAGTCCTCGTCCGGCACCTCCTCCCAGACCCCCCCGTAGGGCAGGTCCAGGGGGGCAGGGAAGTAGGCGAGGACCTCCCCTTCCCGTTCCTCCAAGCCCCTCGCCCCCCGGTCAAAGAGCTCGGGGAGGATGGGGTCCAGTTCCCAAGGCGTCCCCTTTAGGCGGTATACCCACACCCCGCTATTCTACGCGGTAGCGGCAGCAGCTTCCCCCCTCGGCCAGGCGCTCTTCCCGCAAGAGGGGCAGGCCCAAAAGCTCCTGGTAGGCGAGGAGCTCGCTTTGGCAAAGGGCCTCGTGCTCGCGGGAAAGGGCGAGCTTGGGACATCGGTGCTGGCAGAGGTAGAGCCTCCCCTCCTCCTCCACCACCTCCGCCTCGTAGCCCTGGGTGCGGAGGAAGGCGGCGAGGCGCTCTAGCTTTTCCTTGAGGGGAAGCCCCTGGAGGTTTAGGGGGGCGAAGAGCTTCCGGTTCCTTTCCAAAAGGAGCCGCACCACCCCCTCTTTCCCCAGGGCCCCCTCGAGGCCCTTTAGTACGTCCCCGCAAAGGGCGGCGTAGGGTGCCCCCTCGTCCTGGGCTTGGTAGAGCCGGTAGGGCCGGCCCCGGCCAGGGCAACGCCGCACCTCCGAGCGCACCAGGCCCCGGGCCTCCAGGTCCTCCAGGTGCTTCCGGGCCGCCACCTGGCTGATGCCCAAAGCCTCCGCCACCTCCTTGGCGGTGCGGGGCCTGACCCTTAGGAGGTCCAAAACCCGTTCCTTGGTGCCTTCCAGGAGAAGGGCCATGTCAGGCCATGGGCAGGGCGATGAAGGTCTGGACGCTCAAGGCGGCGGCGAGCTCCTGGGCCGCCTTGCGGAAGGCCTGGGCCTCGAGGCCCTCGGGGTCCTTGGCCACCACGGGCACCCCCTGGTCCCCGCTTTCCCGCAGGGAAAGGGTGAGGGGGATCTCGCCCAGGAAGCGGGCCTTGAGCTTCTCGGCAAGCCGCCTACCGCCCCCCTCCCCGAAGATGGGGGTGGGCTTGCCGCAGTGGGGGCAGAGGAAGGCGCTCATGTTCTCCAGCACGCCCAGGATGGGGACCTGCACCTTTTTAAACATGTCCGCCGCCCGCTCGGCGTCTATGAGGGCCACCTCCTGAGGGGTGGTGACGATTACTCCCCCCGAAACCTTGGTGAGCTGGGTCAGGCTTAGCTGCACGTCCCCGGTGCCTGGGGGAAGGTCCACCACCAGGTAGTCCAGCTCCCCCCAGTTCACCTCCTCCAAAAACTGCTTCAGGGTGCCGTGGAGGATGGGCCCACGCCAGATCATGGCCTGGCCCGGAGGAACGAGGTTGGCCATGGAGAGGACCTTGATGCCATAGGCCTCCAAGGGGAGGATTTTTCGGTTTTGGTCCACTTTAAGCTTCTGCCCCTCCAGGCCGAACATCTTGGCCTGGCTCGGCCCGTAGAGGTCAGCGTCCAGCAGGCCCACCGCCGCCCCTTCCCGGCTTAGGGCCAGGGCCAGGTTGGCGGCCACGGTGCTCTTCCCCACCCCGCCCTTACCCGAGGCCACCGCCACCACGTGCTTCACCCCGGGGATGGGGTACTGCTCCGGGGCCTTCACCCCGCCGCCGAAGCGGACCTGCACCTCCTCCAGGCCCAGGGGGAGAAGGGCCTTCCGGATGTCCGCCTCAATCTGCCCCTTCAGGGGACAGGCGGGGGTGGTGAGGTTCACGAGGACTTCCAGCCGCTTGCCCTCCAGCCGCACCTCCCCCACCATGCCCAAGGACACCAGGTCCTTCCCGAGCTCGGGGTCCATCACCGTGCGCAGGGCCTCGAGGACCCGCTCTTCCGATAGCGCCATACCGGGCCTAGAGTATACCCGGCGATAGCTTTGGGCAAGGGGTGAAGGCACAAAGCGTATACTCCTCCCTATGCACCCCGCCTGGCAAAAGCGCCTTTTCTTTGAGCTCCACCTGGCCTGGCTCATCCAGGGCCCCAAGGGCTACGAGCTCCTCTTCAAGGTGAACCCCTATAGCCTCTACCCCACGCGGGAAGAGGCCCTAAAGGCCGCCAAAGAGCTCCTCAAGGGGCGCCTGGACCAAGACCCCAAGGTGGGCCCCCACAAGGCCCCCGTGCTCCTCTCCGAGGAGGACCGCACCCGGTTCCTGGTACTTCTAGAAAGCGGCAAGGCCCTTTTGCCCCTGGACCGCTACGCCCTCCTGGGCGAGGTGGTGGAGGTGGAGGAGCGCCTCCTCCACCGGGCCCCCTTCCACGACCCCAGCAACGTGCTCTTTAGCCTTAAGGGCCTACCCGTGCGCCTCCTCTACACGCCCCTAAACGACCCGGAGGCGGAAAGCCAGGAACTCGCCACGGGGACCCTGGAACTCCTCCCCGAGGGGATCCGGGTGGGGGCGTTCACCCTTGCCATCCCCAAGGACACCCCCATTGAGGGCTTGGCCTTTGAGGAGGCCTTTTTCCACCTGGGAAATGGGCGCTACTACCTTTACGCCCTCCCCTAACCCCCTCGGGTGGCCTTTCCCAAGCCCGTCCGGGTAAAGTGATGGGTAGCATGGACCTACCCAAGGCCTACGATCCCAAAGCGGTGGAACCCAAGTGGGCGGAGAAGTGGGCGAATAACCCCTTCGTGGCCAACCCCAAAAGCGGCAAACCCCCCTTCGTCATCTTCATGCCGCCCCCCAACGTCACGGGCTCCCTGCACATGGGCCACGCCCTGGACAACTCCCTCCAGGACGCCCTCATCCGTTACAAGCGCATGCGGGGCTACGAGGCGGTCTGGCTCCCCGGCACCGACCACGCCGGGATCGCCACCCAGGTGGTGGTGGAGCGCCTCCTCCTCAAGGAGGGCAAAACCCGGCACGACCTGGGCCGGGAGGCCTTCCTAAAGCGGGTTTGGGAGTGGAAGGAGGCGTCGGGGGGGACCATCCTGAAGCAACTGAAGCGCCTTGGGGCCAGCGCCGACTGGAGCCGGGAGGCCTTCACCATGGACGAGAAGCGCTCCAAGGCGGTGCGCTACGCCTTTTCCCGCTACTACCACGAGGGCCTGGCCTACCGGGCGCCCCGCCTCGTGAACTGGTGCCCCCGGTGCGAGACCACGCTTTCCGACCTCGAGGTGGAAACCGAGCCCACCCCGGGCAAGCTCTACACCCTGCGCTACGAGGTGGAGGGGGGTGGCTTCATTGAGATCGCCACCGTCCGTCCCGAAACCGTCTTCGCCGACCAGGCCATCGCCGTCCACCCCGAGGACGAGCGCTACCGGCACCTCATCGGCAAAAGGGCCCGGATCCCCCTCACGGAGATCTGGATCCCCATCCTCGCCGACCCCGCCGTGGAGAAGGAGTTCGGCACCGGGGCCCTCAAGGTCACCCCGGCCCACGACCCCCTGGACTACGAGATCGGGGAGCGGCACGGCCTAGAGCCCGTTTCCGTCATCAACCTGGAAGGGAAGATGGAAGGCGAGCGGGTACCCGAGGCCCTCAGGGGCCTGGACCGCTTTGAGGCCCGCAGGAAGGCGGTGGAGCTTTTCCGGGAGGCGGGGCACCTGGTGAAGGAGGAGGACTACACCATCGCCCTCGCCACCTGCTCCCGCTGCGGCACCCCCATTGAGTACGCCATCTTCCCCCAGTGGTGGCTTTCCATGAAGCCCCTGGCGGAGAAGGTCATCCAGGGCCTGGAGCGGGGGGATATCGCCTTCGTGCCCGAGCGCTGGAAAAAGGTCAACCTAGACTGGCTTAGGAACGTAAAGGACTGGAACATCTCCCGCCAGCTTTGGTGGGGCCACCAGATCCCCGCCTGGTACTGCGAGGAATGCGGGGCCATCCACGTCCCCCGCCCCGAGCGCTACCTGGAAGACCCCACGGCCTGCGAGGCCTGCGGAAGCCCCAGGCTCAAGCGGGACGAGGACGTGTTTGACACCTGGTTCTCCTCGGCCCTTTGGCCCCTCTCCACTTTGGGCTGGCCCGAGGAAACGGAGGACCTCAAGGCCTTCTACCCCGGGGACGTCCTGGTCACGGGGTACGACATCCTCTTCCTCTGGGTCTCCCGCATGGAGGTCTCCGGCTACCACTTCATGGGGGAAAGGCCCTTCAAGACCGTGCTCCTCCACGGCCTTTTCCTGGACGAAAAGGGCCAGAAGATGTCCAAGTCCAAGGGGAACACGATAGACCCCCTGGAGCTGGTGGCGCGCTACGGGGCCGACGCCCTTCGCTTCGCCCTCCTCTATTTGGCCACGGGGGGACAGGACATAAGGCTAGACCCCCGCTGGCTGGAGATGGCCCGCAACTTCGCCAACAAGCTCTATAACGCCGCCCGCTTTGTCCTCCTCTCCCGGGAAGGCTTCCAGGCCAAGGAGGACGCCCCCACCCTGGCGGACCGCTTCATGCGAAGCCGCCTAAGCCGGGGCGTGGAGGAGATCACCGCCCTCTACGAGGCCCTGGACCTGGCCCAGGCGGCCCGGGAGGTCTACGAGCTCGTCTGGAGCGAGTTCTGCGACTGGTACCTGGAGGCCAGCAAGCCCGCCCTCAAGCGGGGGAACGCCCACACCCTAAAGACCCTGGAGGAGGCCCTCGCCACCCTCCTCAAGCTCCTCCACCCCATGATGCCCTTCCTCACCAGCGAGCTCTACCTGGCCCTCACGGGCAAGGAGGAGCTCGCCCTCGAGGCCTGGCCCGAGCCTGGAGAGAGGGACGAGGAGGCCGAGAGGGCCTTTGAGGCCCTAAAGCAAGCGGTGACGGCGGTGCGGGCCCTAAGGGCCGAGGCGGGGCTTCCCCCGGGGCAGGAGGTGGGGGTCTACCTGGAAGGGGAAACGGCGCCCGTGGGGGAAAACCTGGAGGTCTTCCGCTTCCTGGCCCGGGCCGAGCTCCTTACGGCGAAGCCGGAAAGGGCCTTGGTCAAGGCCCTACCCAAGGTCACGGCCCGGATGCCCCTGGAGGGCCTCCTGGACGTGGAGGAGTGGAAGCGCCGGCAGGAGAAGCGGCTCAAAGAACTCCTAGAGCTGGCGGAAAGGAGCCGAAAGAAGCTCTCCGCCCCCGGGTTCCGGGAGAAAGCCCCCAAGGAGGTGGTGGCGGCGGAGGAGGCTAGGCTTAAGGAAAACCTGGAGCAGGCGGAAAGGATCCGGGAAGCCCTCAGCCAAATAGGGTGAGGCGGGGGTCGTGGGCCTCCCCGGGCGCCTCGGCCACCGCCTCGGCCAGGCGCAGGTTTAGCGTGACGAAGGGGAAGCGTTCCACCGGCTCCAGGTCCACGATGGGACGGTCGGGGCGGAGGAGGTAGAGGCGGGCCTCGAGGAGGGTCTGAAAGGGCTTGGCCTGGGAAAGGTGGTCGGAAAGCCTAACCCCCCGGGGCACAAGAAGCTCCCCCGCCAAGAGGTAGTCCCCAAAAAGGAAGGCCAAAGACCGCCTCTCCAAAAGGGCGGGGCTCGTGCGGGGCTCCGCCAGTCTTCCTCCCACCGCCCACTGGATCCGCTCCTTTCTCAAGGCCAAAAAGCCCGTGCTGGCCTTCAGGTCCTTGGCCTCGGGAGGGTGGAGGTACCCCGGGGTATAGATGAGGGCCCCCGTCACCGGCAGGTAGACCCTTTCCTGGTTCAAGAGATCGGCGGTGCCCGAGCCCGGCACCAGGTAGATCATCCCGTAGACCCGGTAGGCCTGGGTATAGATCCAGGCCTCATGGGCTTCCCGCGGTTGCTTGTACACGGCTCACCTCCCAGTACGCCCAAAGGGCCTCGCTGAAAAGGCCCGGGTGCCGCCTCTCGTAGGCGAAGAGGAGCCTCTTGGCCACGTGCGCCCTAAGGGCCTCTCCGGGGGTTTCCAAAACGGGGGGCCTTTCCAGCCGCCTCTTGGTTTCGCTCCCCAAGGCCACCTCCACCCGCTTCTGGGCCACTGGGTAAGGGGGAAGGCCGAGCCAAAGGGAGGCCTCCTCCGGAGGGAGAAGGCGGAAGCCCTGCCGCCTGGCGTAGGCCAGCCCCTCCAGGTTCTCCTCGGGCACGTACACCCCCTCCCCCATCCGGGCCCGGGCCAGGGCCTCCTCCAGGGAAAGGGGGAAGGCGAAGGGCTCGGCCTCGCCAAGAAGCTCCCCCGGCACCCGGAAGTCCTGGGCCTGGGCCTCGTAGCTCACGGTGCCATTGAAGCGGTTTTCCGTGAGGAGCACCGCCGCCTCCACGGGGCTCGGCACCCCCTTCTCCCCCATGCGCCAGGCCACCACCCGCACCCCTTGGAGCCGGAAGGAAAGGTGCTTGCCCTCCCCCATGGTCCTCACCTCCTCGGGGCTTCCCGCAAGCAGGAAAAGGGGCTCAGGGTTCCCGGCCCCGAAGGGCTCCAGGGCGGAAAGGGCCCGGTAAAGGGAGGGCAACTGGGAAAGCGGGGGCAAAGGCCCAAGCAAGGGCACCTCCTGCACGGGGTCGGGGAAGCGGGCGGCGTAGGCTTCTATCCGCCTTTGGAACTCGGGGAAGCGGGCCTCGTCCAGGGCGAAGCCCGCCGCCTCCCTGTGGCCGCCAAAACGGACGAGGAGGTCTTCCGCCTCCTTAAGGGCCCCCACGGCGCTGATGGGCGGGAGGCTTCGCACCGTGCCCTTGCCCTGCGCCACCAAGAAGACGGGGCGCCAGGTGGCCTCGAGGATCCGGCTCGCCACGATGCCCATCACCCCGGGGTGGCCTTCCGGGTCCCTTAGGACGATGGCCTTGGCCTCAGGGTCGGCCTTGGGGAGAAGGCGCTTTAGCATCTCCTCCTCTATGGCCTGGCGGCGGGCGTTGAGGCGGTTGAGCTCCTCCACCAAAGCCTGGGCCTCCGCCTCGCTATCCGTAAGGAGGAGGTTGAGCGCTTTCTCCGCCTCTCCCAGGCGGCTTGCGGCGTTGATGCGGGGGCCGATGCGGAAGGCCACCTCCACCGCCTTCCCCGTGTAGCCCACCGCCTGGGCGAGGAGGCGTAAGCCCACCCACCTGGAGGTGGAAAGCCGGGCTAATCCCTCCCGCACCAGGGCCCGGTTCCACCCCCAGAGGGGGGCCACGTCGGCGATGGTGCCCACCGCCGCCAAATCGGCGTAGGCCAAAGGGGGCGGTAGCCCCAGGCGCTCGTGGAGCGCCCAGAGGAGGGAAAAGGCCACCCCCGCCCCCGTGGGGTGCTCCCCTAGCCCCGGGGTGTAGGCGGGGTGGACCACCAGGCCCGGGGGCGGGGTTTCCTTGGGGGTATGGTGGTCGGTGACCAGGACCTCCACCCCGTTTTCCACAAGCTCCCGGAGCTCGGCGTGGTTGGCGATGCCGCAATCCACGGTGACGAAAACGTCCGCCGCCTCCAGGTGCTCGGGGATGCGGTCCATGAGGACGCCGTAGCCCTCCTCCAGGCGGTGGGGGATAAAGGGGTGGACCTTGGCCCCTAGGGCCCGAAGCCCCCGCACCAGGATGGCCGTTCCCGTGAGGCCATCGGCGTCGTAGTCCCCGTGGATGCGGATGCGCTTGCCTTCCTTTAGCGCCTGCGCTAAAAGCTCGGCCGCCTCCTCGAGGCCCTTGAGGGGAAGCCGGGTAAGGGAAGGCACGAGGTCCTCCCGCCGCCTCACCCCCCGGTGCCAGTAGGCCAAGGCGGCCTCGGGCCCCACCCCGAAGGCCTCCATGAGGCCAAGCCACTCGGGGACGGGGGGCAGGGGAAGGAGGCGCCAGCGGACCCTTTCCCTCATGGCTCTTCCCGGTCGGGGATGCGGGGGATCTCCTCAATCCGCTCCCGCTTTAGGGCGTTCACCTCCCCCTGGAGCCGCCGCACCTCCCGCAGGAGGACCCGCCGGGCCCCCAGGCCGGAAAGCCAGAGGGCCAGGGCGTAGAGCCCCCCCACCACGAAGCCCAGGGCGTAGGCGGTGGGGAGGACGAGGTAAAGGGGCCTAGGCCCCCACGGGGTGGGCACTACCAGGAAGGGGTAGGTGAGGTACAGGTAAAGCCCCGCCCCGGCCACGCCGAGGCTTACCAGGAGAAAGGTCCAGTGGACGAGCTTCATACTCCCCTCAGGATACGGCGAAGTCCCTGAGCCGGACCCTCCCCTCGTAAAGCGCCTTCCCCACCAAGGCCCCTTCTACCCCTAGGCGCTTTAGGCCCCAAAGGTCCTCGGGCCCCGCAATCCCGCCCCCGGCGATGAGGGCATGGGGCCAGGCCTCCCGCACCCGGGCCACCACCTCGAGGTCCAGGCCCCTAAGCGTCCCGTCCCGGCGCACGTCCGTGTAGATGACGGTCCGCACCCCCATGGCCGCCCAGTCCCTGAGGAGGTCTAGGGCGGAAAGGAGCGTGGCCTCCTGCCAGCCCGAAACCACCACCTCAAGCCCCCGGGCATCCAAGGCCAGGGCCAGCCGCTCCGGGCCCGCTAGGGAAAGCATCCTTTCCAGGAGGGGGGGGTTTTTCACCGCCACGGTACCCACCACCGCCCGGCTTGCTCCCAAGGAGAGCACCTCCTCCAAGGCCTCTAAGGAGCGGATCCCTCCGCCCACCTGGAAGGGCACGGCAAGGGCCTGGGCGATTTGGGAAAGGGCCTCGCGGTTATCCCCCGTGCCCAAGGCCCGGTCCAGGTCTACGAGGTGCAAAAGCCTCGCCCCCTCTTCCTGCCAACGAAGGGCCGCCGCCACCGGGTCGCCGTAGGCGGTTTCCGCCTCCGGGCGGCCCTCGTAAAGCCGCACCGCCCGGCCCCCCTTGAGGTCCACCGCGGGGATGACCAGCATGGGGCTATCCTACAAGCTCCCGCACCGCCCCCTCCAGGTCGGGTTTGCGCATGAGGCTCGTGCCGATGAGGACCGCATCAAAAAGCCCTTCCAAGGCCTTGAGCTCCTCCCGCCGGCCATAGCCCGACTCCGCCACCAGGACACCCCCAAACCCCCGCTCCCGGGCCAGCCGGCCCAGACGGGGGGCGGTGGCCAGGTCTATGCGCAAGGTGGCGAGGTCGCGGTTGTTGATGCCGAGGATCTCCGCCCCGGCCTCGAGGGCCACCTCCAGCTCCCTTTCCGTGTGCACCTCCACCAGAGCGTCCAGCCCCAAGGCCCTCGCCCGCTCCAGGTAAGCCCCCGTGAGCTCCCCCAGCACCGCCACGATGAGGAGGACGGCGCTCGCCCCAAAGGCCCGGGCCTCCTCCAGCATGAAGGGGTCCACCACGAAGTCCTTGCGCAGGAGGGGAAGGGCCACCCCCTGGCGCACCCGCTCCAGGTCCAAAAGGCTCCCCCCAAAATGGTGGGGCTCGGTGAGGACGCTGATGGCCCGGGCACCCCCTCGGGCGTAGGCCCTAGCCGCCTCCACGGGGTCCACCTGCCGGATGGCCCCTTCGGAGGGGCTTTCCTTCTTCACCTCGGCGATGAGGGAAAGGCCAGGAAGGAGGAGGGCCTCCCTAAAGGAGGGTGCGGGCGGAGGAACGGGCAGGGGGTACGGGGCCACCTCCTTAGCCCGCTTCCGGGCAATCTCCCCCAGCACCCCCGGCACCCGGGAAAGGTCAGGCCGCATGGGAATAGTGTACAGCAGCTTTAGAATTGGGCCATGCTACCCCGCATCGTTTTCCTAGACGCTTGCGTCCTATACCCCACCCAAACGCGGGATCTCTTCATGGGGCTAGCCCTAGAAGGCCTGGTGCGGCTCAAGTGGAGCCGACGGGTACACGAGGAGTGGATCCGAAACTTCCTACAAAAGCGGCCCGGTTTAGGACCCGGACAGGTGGAGCGGGTTAAGGCCACACCGACCATAATGGAGTCGCTATTGAAACCCTATGAACCCCTCGTGGAGGGCTATGAACACCTGGTGCCCCAAGTGCGCCTTCCCGACGAGAACGACCGCCACGTGGTGGCCGCCGCCCATTGGGGAGGGGCAGAAGCCATCCTCACCTTTAATCTCCATGACTTTCCAGAAGAAGATTTAGCCCGCTTTGACCTCGTAGCCCTCCACCCTGACGCATTCTTGGTAGAACTGGCCGAAGCTTTGATTCGGGAAAACGCCATACCAGGGGCAATCCTCAAAATTCTACGCAATCAGAGAGGTCAACTGCGGAACCCTCCGTTAGATGCGCCTGCGTTCCTGGAAAGCCTGAGAAAGGCGGGATTGACGGAGTTCGCTGGGCTCCTGCGCGCGTTTGCTTCCGAGCTTTAGCGCTATTGCGTTTATTTCGTTTATATGGTACGCTGCGTACACCATGAGCGGTGTGCTCTTTGCAACCCAAACTTCCCACGAAGACCTTCGCCGGTTCCGGGAGCGGTTAACCCCCGGAAAGGTCTTGCACTTGGAAGAGGTTTCCCTGGTCCTTACCCCCGAGCTCGCCCAGCTTCTGAAAGACCTCTTAGAGGCCCTCCTCCGAAATGAACCCGTGCGGATCGTTCCCTTGGAGGCCGAGCTCACCACCAGCCAGGCGGCGGAACTCCTTGGGGTTTCCCGGCCCTATCTCGTTCGCCTTCTAGAAGAAGGGGAAATCCCCTACCGCAAGGTGGGGACCCATCGGCGGGTCCTGGCCAAGGATCTCTTGGCCTACCTGGAGGCGTCCAGGAAGAAAGGCCAAGAGCTGCTAAACGAGCTCATCCGCGAGGGGCAGGAACTGGGCCTTGGCTATACAGAATGAAGGGCGTGGCCTTGGCCTTGGGCGGTGGGGGCGTGCGGGGGTACGCCCACCTGGGGGTGCTTGCGGTCTTGGAGGAGGCGGGCATCCCCATCCGGGGCCTGGCGGGAAGCTCCGCCGGCGCCTTGGCCGCTTGCGCCTGGGCCTTTGGCCACAAGGACCCCTGGAAGGTGCACCAGGCGGTCTTTGACGAGAACATAGCGGATTTGCGGCGTGCGGGAAACCTCCGCCTCCTGGCCCGCCTCTTCTCCGCCCTAAGGCGGCAAGCCCTCACGGACACCTCCCGGGTAGCGGAGGGCCTAAAGCGCCTCTTCGGGGACGCCCGCCTCGAGGACAGCCCCATCCCCCTCGCCATCCAAACGGCGGACCTCCTCACGGGGGAGGCGGTGGTCCTGCGGGAAGGCCCGGTGTGGAAGGCGGTCCTGGCCAGCGCCGCCATCCCCGGGCTCTTTCCCCCGGTGGAGTGGAAGGGAAAGCTCCTCGTGGACGGGGACGTGGCGGAGAAGGTGCCCGTGCGGGCGGCCAAGGCCCTCTTCCCGAAGGTGGTGGCGGTGGACGTGTCCAACCCGCCGCCCCAAACGCCCCCCCGGACGGCCCTCGAGGCCGCCCTCCTGGCCGGGGAAGCGAGCCGCAGGCGGCTTAAGGCGCTGGCCCTCCAGGAGGCGGACCTCGTCCTCTCCCTAGACCCCCCCTTCCCCATAGACACCTTTGACCACGAGAAGCTCCCCTTGGTCTATACCCTCGGAAAGCAGCGGGCCCAGGAAAGGCTTCGGGAGATCCAAGCCCTGGCCCGCCCCCGCCTCAAAGACCTCCCCCACCTCCTCGCCCCAAGGCCGCCTCGGCCCGCCTAAGGAGGAGGTAAAAGCCCACCCCTCCAAGGAGCCAAAGCCCAAGCCCAAAGGGCCTTAGAAGGAGCCCCATCACCCCCAGGAAGAAGGCCAAGGAGGCCCCAAACCCCGCCGCCACCAGGGGGGAAAGGGGGGTCTTGTCCTTCCAAGCCCTTTCCCCAAGCCAAAGCAACCACCCGCCCCCCAAGAGGGCCAGGCCCCAAAGGAGGGGGTGGTCCGCCCGAGGCATAAAAGGCGAAAGAAGGAGGAGGAAAGCGCCCTGCAGGGCCAAAAGGGAAAGGGCGTAAAGCCATAGCCCCTTCCGGCGCTCGGGCCAAGGGGCCCGGGGGTCGGCCAAAGCCTTAAGGGCCCGAAGCCACGCTTCCACGGGCTAGTGGTGCAGGACCCTATCCAAAAAGGCCCGGGTCCTCTCCTCCTTGGGCCTGGTGAAGATCTCCTCCGGCCTCCCCTCCTCCACCACCTGCCCCCGGTCCATGAACACCACCCGGTCCGCCACCTCCCGGGCAAACCCCATCTCGTGCGTCACCACCAGCATCGTCATCCCGCCCCGCGCCAGGTCCCGCATCACGTCCAACACCTCCCCCACCATCTCCGGGTCCAGGGCGCTCGTGGGCTCGTCAAACAGCATCACCTTGGGCTCCATGGCCAAGGCCCGCGCAATGGCCACCCGTTGCTGCTGCCCCCCGGAAAGCTCCGCCGGATACTTCCGCGCCTGGTCCAGAATCCCCACCCGCTCCAAGAGCTCCAAGGCCTTCCGCTCCGCCCTCTCCCTGGACCAGCCCCGCACCCGGATGGGGGCCAGGGTGATGTTCTCCAAGACCGTCATGTGGGGGAAGAGGTTGAACTGCTGGAAGACCATCCCCACCTCCCGCCGCACCTCCCTTAAGGCGCGCTCGTCCTTCACGTTAAGCCCATCCACCACCACCTCCCCCTCCTGGAAGTCCTCCAGGCGGTTGATGCAGCGGATCAGGGTGCTCTTTCCCGAGCCCGAAGGGCCGATGATGACGAGCTTCTCCCCCGGGGCCACCTCCAGGTCAATCCCCTTGAGCACGTGCAGGGAACCAAACCACTTGTGCAGGTTCCGAATGCGGATGATGGGTGCCACCGCCCTCATTTTCGCACCCGCTGGAGGAGATAGGTAAAGGCCAAAAGGCCAAAGCCCACCAGGTCCGTGAGGAGGCCCGGCACCACCAGGGTCAAGGCGGCCCCCATGAGCAAGGCCCTCTCCAAGAGGTTCGTCCTCTTGTGCAGGAAGCCCACGAGGCTTGCGCTAAAGGCGGTCATGCCCAGGAGGGCGGTGAGGACGATCCAGGCCCCCTCCAGGGGGCTTTCTACCCCGAGGAGGAGGAGCTTGGGGTTGAAGAAGAACATGTAGGCGAGAAGGGCGGTGCGAAGCTCGTACACGAAGCCCTGGACCGCCGTTTTCCAGAAGTCGCTCTTGGCGATGGCGCTCGCCGCGTAGGCGGCCAGGGCCACGGGGGGCGTGGAGTCGGCCATGATGCCGAAGTAGAAGACGAACATGTGGGCGGCCACGGGGGGCACGGGGTAGCCCGCCTTTTCCGCCAGGGTGAGGACCACGGGCACCACCAAGGAGGCCATGACGATGTAGTTGGCCGTGGTGGGGAGGCCCATGCCCAAAAGGAGGCTCGTGAGCTGCGCCAGGATGAGGACGAGGAGCAGGTTCCCCCCGGAAAGCCTCTCCACGATGTCCGTGAGGCCGAAGCCGATCCCGGTCATGGTGACGATGCCCACAATGACCCCGGCGCTGGCCGTGGCCAGGGCGATGCCCACCATGCCCCGAGCCCCCGCCTCGAGGCCCTCCACGAGGAGCCTCACCCCCCGCGCAAGGCCAAAGCCCAGGCCCGCCCCGCCCCGCCACGCCCGCCAAGCCTCCTGGAGGAGGATGAGGAGGGCCATGAGGAAGAGGGTGTTCAAGGCGGCCCGCTCCGGGGTAAGCCGAAGCCCCACCAGGGCGTAGATGAGGTAGGCGAGGGGCAGGAGGTAGTGCGCCCCCGAGCGGAGCACGGGGGCCAAGGGGGGAAGCTCGGAGCGGGGCACCCCCTGGAGGCCGAGGCGGAGGGCCTCGAGGTGCACGGTGATGAACAGGGTGGCGTAGGCGAGCAGGGCGGGGATGAGGGCGATGAGGATGAGCTGGCTATAGGGAATATTCAAAAACTCCGCCATGATGAAGGCCGCCGCCCCCATGACGGGAGGCATGAGCTGGCCGTTGGAGGAGCTCGCCACCTCCACCGCCCCCGCCTTCTCCGGGGGGTAGCCCACCCGCTTCATGAGGGGAATGGTGAAGGTCCCGGTGGTGACCACGTTGGACACCGAGCTTCCGGAAACCACCCCCGTGAGGGCGCTCGCCACCACCGCCGCCTTGGCCGGCCCCCCGCGGAAATGGCCCAAAAGGCCATAGGCCGCCTGGATGAAGAAGTGCCCCGCACCCGCCTTCTCCAGCAGGGCCCCAAAGAGGACGAAGAGGAAGACAAAGGTGGCGGAAACCCCTAGGGGCACCCCCCAGATGCCCTCGGCGGTGGTGTAGAGCTGGCCCACCAGTTGCCCCCACTGGCTTCCGGCATGGAGTTGGAGCCAAGGGGGCAGGGTGAAGGGCAGGAGGCCCTTGGGCCCGGTGAGGGCGTAGAGGACAAAGACCGAGGCGATGATGGGCAGGGCGGGCCCCACCACCCGCCAGGCGGCGAGGAAGAGGACCAAGAGGGTGAGGGTGCCAAAGGCCACGTCCCTTCCGCTCGGGATGCCGCCCCGAAGCTGGGTGATGCCGTAGTAGTCCACCACCACGTAAAGGGCCCCCGCCACCCCCAGAAGGGCC
This sequence comes from Thermus brockianus, assembly GCF_021462505.1. Taxonomy (GTDB): domain Bacteria; phylum Deinococcota; class Deinococci; order Deinococcales; family Thermaceae; genus Thermus; species Thermus hydrothermalis. The sequence continues at coordinate 24,023 of NZ_JAKEDV010000007.1, read as the reverse complement.
AGGGCCCAGTCCAGAAGGGGAATGCGCTCCTTGGGCCCCCGCCTTCCCGGGTAGGCCAAAAAGGCCAGGGCCAGGGCAAAGGCCAGGTGGACCGCCCTGAGCCGCATGGGGTCCAGGGTGCCCACCTCCGTGGCCCAAAGCTGGAAAAGGCTCCAGGCCACCCCTAGGCCCAAGAGGAGAAAGCGGCCCACCCCCTTAGGGCGCCTTCCCCCAAGCTCGCTTTCCTCCACCAAAAGGTTGGCGTCCGTCATCCTCCCTCCTTCGCCGCCAGGCAAAGGGGGCCCCGGGCGGGGCCCCCTGGGTACGGCCTTAAGCCTACTTCAAGACCCCTAGCTCCTTGTAGAAGCGCTCCGCCCCAGGGTGCAGGGGAATGGGCAGGCCCCTCACCGCCTTCTGCAGGCTAAAGAAGCGCTCCAGGTTGGGGTGGATCTTCTTGAAGGCCTCCTGGTTGCCGAAGACGGCTTTCATGAACTTGTACACGGTGTCGGCGGAAAGCTTCTCCGAGGCGATGAGCATGGCCTGAACCGCCACCGTGGGGGTGGTCACGTCCACGCCCTTGTAGGTGCCCCCCGGGATGTTGAAGCCCACGTAGAAGGGGTACTTCTTGGCGATGGCCTGCACCTTGGCCAGGTCCACCGCCACCAGGGTGATGGGGGTGGTGAGGGCGAGTTGCTGGATGGCGCTTGCCCCCAGGCCCACGGTGTAGAAGAGGGCGTCCGCCCGCTTGTCCTGCATGAGCTGGATCCCCTGGGTGGCGCTCACCCGGATGGCCTGGCCCAGGTCCTCAAAGCGGAGGCCGTAGGCCTCGAGGACCTGCCGGGCGTTCTGCTCCGTGCCGGAGCCCACGTCCCCCACCACCACCCGCTTGCCCTTGAGGTCCGCCACCGTGCGGATCCCGGCATCGGCGCGGGCCACGATGTGGATGACCTCGGGGTAGAGGGCGGCCAGGGCCCGGATCCCCTTCACCGGCTTGCCCTCAAAGGCAGGGATGCAGCACCCCTGGTAGGCGTAGTAGGCGATGTCGTTCTGGGCCAGGGCCATCTCAAACTCCCCGGCGGCGATAGCGTTGATGTTGGCCACGCTTCCCCCGGTGGAGCGGGCGTTGGCCCTAATCCCCACGTTGGCGTCGTTCACCAGCTTGGCCATGCCGGTGGCCACCGGGAAGTAAACCCCCGTGGTGGAACCCGAACCGATGGTGATAAACTCCTGGGCTAGGCCGAGGCCCAGCAGGACCATTCCCGCAAGCAACCCACGCGTTATACGCATATCCATGCACCTCCTTTGCGCCGAGGGCAGTATACCCGGGGTAGCTACCCCATAGCAAGCCCTAACGCGTGCGCACCTTTAGGCGCACCTCCAGCTGGTTGGTAAAGGCGGTGAGCACCGTGGTGAGGAGGAGGTAGATGGCGGCCACCGCCAGGTAGACCTCCACCGGGCGAAAGGTGGCGGAGATGATCCTTTGCCCGGAAAGGGCGAGCTCCGTTAGGGCGATGGCGCTGGCCAGGGAGGAGTCCTTGAGGAGCGCCACCACGTTGTTCACCAAGGGGGGCACCACGATCCTTAAGGCCTGGGGCAGGACCACAAAGCGCATGGTGTCCGCCGGGGAAAGGCCCAAGGACCACGCCGCCTCCCACTGCCCCTTGGGAATGGCCTGGATCCCCGCCCGCACCACCTCGGCGTTGTAGGCCCCCACGTTGAAGGAAAGGGCGATGAAGGCCGCCCAGTAAGGGGTGAGGGCCTGCTGGGCCTCGGGCCAGAGGGGCTGGAGCAAGAGGGGCAGGGCGTTGTAGGCGAAGAGGATCTGGACCAAAAGGGGGGTGCCCCGGGTGACCCAGATGTAAAAGGTGGCGGGAAGCCGCACCCAAGCCCGGGAGGAAAGCCGGAACATCCCGGCGAAGACGCCGATGACGAGGCCGGCCAGGCCCGAGATCAGGGTGAGCTTCAAGGTAATCTCCGCCCCCAGGGCCATGGCCTGGCTGGCGGAGGCCGCCCGCTCCGGGCCGAAGCCCGTGAGGAGGAAGTAGCGCTCCAGGGCTACCCCCAAAAGGGCGAAGAAGAGGACGTACCCTCCAAGGAGGAGGGCTAGCAGCAAAACGAGGCGCAGCCAAAGGGGCATAGGCAGAAGAAAACCCCAAGGGCGCTCGGCCCTTGGGTCAAATACGGGCTACTTGCAGCGCACGTCCTCCCCAAACCACTTCTTGGAGATCTGCGCGTAGGTGCCGTCCTTCATCAGCTCGGACAGGGCGTTGTTGAGGGCGTTCAGGAGGCTCTTGTTGCCCTTGGCCACCGCCATGGCCACCCTCTCCTGGAAAACCAGCTCCCCCAGTTGCAGGGTGTTCTCCAGCTTCCTCTCCTTGATGGCCTCCTTGGCCACGAAGCGGTCGGTAATCCAGGCGTCCAAGCGGCCTGCCAGGAGGTCTTGGAGGGCGTCCGGATCCTTCTGGTAGGTGCGCACCTGCTTGACTCCGGGGATCTTCTGCGCCGCCTCCATGTAGGTGGTGCCGATCTGCACCCCCACCACCTTGCCCTGGAGGTCCTTGGCCGTCTTAGGGCCTCCCTTCCGGCTCACGATGACCCCGCCCGTGCAGTAGTGGGGGTTGGTGAAGTCCACCGCCTTGGCCCGCTCCTCGGTGATGCCGTGGGAGGCGATGACGAAGTCAAAGCGGCCCTGGTTGAGCTGGATGAGGAGGCTGTCAAAGGCCTGGGTGATCCAGACCGGCTTCAGGCCCAGCTTCTTGGCGATGGCGTTGCCCAGCTCAACCTCAAAGCCGGTAAGCTGGTTCTTCTCGTCAAAGTAGTTGAACGGGGGGAAAGCCCCTTCCGTGCCGATGCGGATCTCCCCCGAGCGCCGGATCTGGTCCAAGCTCCGCACCTGGGCAAACCCCAGGGAAAGCGCCAAAAGGCCTATAAGCACAAAAAGCTTCTTCATCGCATACCTCCTTGCGTACACCGGAAGATTATAGCAAGCCTAGGCCCAGCGCACCCACCCCACCCGGCCGGTGACGGGGTGCCTCAAGGCCAGGCGCACCCCATAGGCGTAGCTCCCGGGACGGGGAGGACGGTAGGCCAGGCCGTAGCCGTCCCCCTCCGGCGCCAAGGGCACCACCCAGAAGGCCCCATCCCCCCGGCGCACCACGAGCTCCACCCCCAAAAAGGGCCTTAAGGCCTCGGGCACCTCCCCCTTCACCCAGGCCCGCACCCGCATGGGGGTGCCGTTCAGGGTGAGGTCCCCCGGCACCTCCACCTCGAGGCCCAAGGCGAAGAAGGCGGGGAGGGCTTCGTGGAAGGCCTTAAGGGCTTCCGCCTCTAGGGCGGCGCGCTCGGACCAAGCCTTCCCGGTTTGGTAAAGCGCTGCGTACTCCGCCACCATGCGGGCGGCGCTGAAGCGGGGTCCCACGGTGCGCAGGCTCTCGTGGACCATGGAAAGCCAGCCAGAGGAGTACCCTTCGGACCCCACGGCGTAGAAGAGGGGGAGGACCTCGGACTCCAGGACGTCGTAAAGGGCCTGGGCGTCCGCCATGTCCTGGGCCTCCTCGTTCTCGTAGGTGCGTTCGTCCCCGATGGCGAAGCCGTTCTTGCCGTTATAGGCCTCGGCCCACCAGCCGTCCAGCACGCTCAGGTTAAGGGCCCCGTTCAAAGCGGCCTTCATGCCGCTCGTCCCGGAGGCCTCCATGGGGCGCCGGGGGGTGTTGAGCCAGACGTCCGAGCCGTGGACCAGGACGCGGGCCAGGTACATATCGTAGTCCTCCAGGACCACCATGCGGTCCTCGAGGCCGAGCTCCCGGATCTTGGCCACCAGCTCCTGCAGGTACGCCTTTCCCGGCTCGTCCTTGGGGTGGGCTTTGCCGGCGAAGACAAACTGGACCGGGTAGGGCCCCCGCACGATCTTAAGAAGCCTTTCTGGGTCCTTGAAGAGGAGGACCGCCCGCTTGTAGGTGGCGAAGCGGCGGGCGAAGCCAATGGTGAGGGCTTCCGTGTCCAAGGCCCTTTCCGCCTCGCGCAGGCGGCTTGGGCTTTCCCCGTTGCGGCGGCGCTGCTCGTAAAGCCGCCTACGCACCTCCCGCACCAGGTCGCCCCGGAGCTCTTGGTGGATGCGCCAAAACTCCTCCCCCAACCCCTCCACCTTCCAGGTGGCGGGGTCCTCCGGGCGCTTGAGCCACTCGGGGCCGAAGACCTCGGCGTAGTGGCGGCGGAGGCGGGGGTGGAGGAAGGTCCAGGTGTGCACGCCGTTGGTCACATGGCCGATGGGCACCTCCTCGGGCAGGAGCTCGGGCCAGAGGTGGTGGAACATCCGGCGGGAAACCTCCCCATGGAGGCGGGAGACCCCGTTGGCCTGGGCGCTGGTGGAAAGGGCCAGCTTGGACATGGAGAAGACCTTCCCCCAAGGCTTCTCCTCGAGGCCCAAGGCCAAAAGCGCCTCCCACCCCACCCCAAGCCCCGCAAAGAAGCCCCCCAGGTAACGCTCCACCAGGTCCAGGGGAAAGGCGTCGTGGCCGGCGGGCACGGGGGTATGGGTGGTGAAAAGGGCCCCGGCCCGGACCCTCTCCAAGGCCACGGGGAAAGGATGCCCCTCCGAAAGGAGCTCCCGAAGCCTTTCCAGTCCCAGAAAAGCGGAGTGGCCCTCGTTCATGTGGAAGACCTGGGGCGAAAGGCCCAAGGCGCGCAATAGCCTCACTCCCCCAATCCCCAGGACCATCTCCTGCAAAAGGCGCATCTCCAAGCCCGGGGCATAGAGCCTGGCGGTGATGGCCCGGTCCTCGGGGGCGTTTTCCGGCAGGTTGGCGGTGAGGAGGTAGACGGGCACCGCCCCCACCTGGACCCGGTAAGCCCCAAGGAGAAGCCTCCTTCCCGGCAGATCCAGGCCCACCCTTAGGGGCCGCCCCTCGGGGTCCTGCACGGGAAGGAGGGGAAGGGCTTCGGGGTGCAAGGGCTCGTACACCTCCACCTGGGCCCCTTCGGGGGAAAGGCGCTGGTGAAAGTACCCCTCGTGGTAGAAGATCCCCACCCCCAAGAGGTCCAGGCCCTGGTCGCTGGCCGCCTTGATGTGGTCCCCGGCCAAGACCCCAAGCCCCCCGGAGTAGATGGGCAAGGAGCTATGGAAGCCGTACTCGGCGGAGAAATAGGCCACGCTGGGGCCCCGTTTGGCCCGCCTTTCCTCCAGGTAGCGGCGCAGGGCGCCCACCACCGCCTCCACCCGGGCGGGGTAGCTGGTGCCGGAGAGGGCCTCGAGGCGGGCCGGGTCCACCTCCAAGAGGAGCTTCACCGGGTTACCCCGGAAGCGCTTCCAGAGCAAAGGATCTATTTCTTGGAATAGCTCCGCCGCCTCCGGATTCCAGCTCCACCAAAGGTTATACGCAAGCTCCCGCAAGCCCTGTAGGGGCCCCGGGAGCACGGGCATGGCGGTGATATGGCCTAGGGTCCTCACGGGGGGAGATTATACCCAAACTAACGGAGCCTTCGCCAAAGCTCCGGGCTAAAGAGGAGGACCACGGGCAAAATCTCTATGCGCCCGGCCCACATCTGGAAGACCAGGACCAGCTTAGAAAAGGGGGAAAGCTCCGCATACGAACCCATGGGCCCCACAGGACCCAGCCCTGGGCCGATGTTGCCGATGGCCTGGGCGCTGGCGGTGAAGGCCACCACGAAGTCGCCTTCCAAAAGGGCCAAAGCCAAGGTTCCCAGACCGAAGAGCACGGTGTAGAGGAAAACGAAAACGGCCACCTGCCGAAGGGCCTCCTCCGGCACTACCCGCGCGCCCAAGCGGAGGGGCAAGACCGCTTTTGGGTGCAGGGTACGGGTAACCTCCCGGCGCAAAAGCCCAAAAAGGAGGAGCCAGCGCACCACCTTGATGCCCCCCGCTCCCGAGCCGGCGCTTCCGCCAATGAACATCAAGAAGACCAAGAGAGCCTGGGCGGGAACCACCCACTGAGCGAAGTCCACGCTGGCGAAACCCGTGGTGGTGAGGATAGATACCACCTGGAAAAAAGCGTGGCGGAGGCTCGCCTCCAGCCCGTACATGTGGTGGGTGTAGAGGTATAGGGCGAGAAGGGTCCCGAAGAGGAACACGACACCCACATAGGCGCGGAACTCGGCGTCCCGAAGAAGAGGCTTCACTTCCCGGCCAAAGAAAAGCCGGTACTGCAAAAGGAAGTTGACCCCCGCCAAAAACATGAAAAGGGTACCCAGCCACTGGGCCAAAGGGGTATAGGCGGCGAAGCTTTGGGGGTTCGGGCTAAATCCCCCGGCGGGAATGGTGGTGAGGGCGTTGGCCAAGGCCTCGTAAAGGGGAATACCCGCCCCCAGGTAGGCGAGGAAGGCAAACCCCGTGAGAAGCAGGTACACCCTGAGCACCGCCATGGCCGTGTGCCGAAGCCTCGGGGTCAGGCGGTCCTTCTCTACCCCCGTGCTCTCGGCGAAAAAGGCCTGGCGCCCCGCCACCTGGAGCTGGGGGAAGATCACCAAGAAAAGCACCACGATACCGATGCCCCCCATCCACTGGGTAAGGGCGCGCCAGAGGAAAAGGCTTTGCCCGAACTGGCGGAAATCGGCGAGGACCGTGGCCCCGGTGGTGGTGAAGCCGGAAACCGACTCAAAGAGGGCGTCCAGGTAGCCAAGCCCCCCGGAAACCCAGTAAGGCACAGCCCCCAAGGCGGGCACCAGGATCCAAAGGAGGGCCACGCTGGCAAAGACCTCGGCCCTGCGGGGCTGGGCCTGGGGATGGCCCATGGCCTGAAGGGCTCTACCCAGAAGCATCCCCAGAAGCGCCCCAAGGGCGAAACCCCGGGCATCCTCCTCCAAGAGCAAAGCCAGAAGGGCGAACAGGAAAAGGAGGGCCCCCATCCCCTGGTAGGTGAGCCCGAGGAGGTAAAGGCTTGAGCGGAAGCCCGGCCTAGCGGGCGATGCGAGCCACGGTTTCATCCGCCACCTCCCGGGCCGCCACCAAGAAGAGCCGATCCCCGGGGAGGGCCGAAAGGTCCTCCCGGTAGAGCATCACCCGGTGGTCCCGCTCCAAGGCCACGGGAACCACCTGGGGCTCGGCCAGGGCCTTCAGGGGCCTTGGCCGGAACTCCTCGGGAAGCTCCACCTCCAGTAGCTCTATGTTCTCGTCCATGGTGGACACGTGCTCCACGTTCTCCGGCCCCAGGAAGTCCAAGACCGCCCGCACCGCCGCCTGGCGGGGCGTGAGGGGGAGGTCAATCCCCACCTGTTCAAAGAGCCTGCGGGTTTCCGAGCGGGAAACCCGGGTGATGACCTTGCCCACCCCTAGTTGCTTGGCGAGGAGGGAGGCGAGGAGGTTTTTCTCGTCGTTGTCCGTAACCGCCACCACGGCGTCCGCCTCCTGCATCCCCTCCGCCTCCAAAAGCTCCAGGTCCGTGCCGTCCCCCTGGATGACGAGCGCCCCGGGAAGCTCTTGGGAAAGCCACTCGCACCGCTCCCGGTTGGGCTCAACGATAACTACCTCCAGCCGCCTGCGCAAAAGCTCCTGGGCCACCATAAACCCCACGTTCCCCCCGCCCAGGATCATGACCCGACGCACGCCCCGGCCCGTGGCGAAGCAGGCCTCCAGCTCAGGGAAGGCCCTCAGGGTGGTGACGAAGAGGAGCTTGTCCCCAGGCTCCAGCACGAGCTCGGGAAAATCCGGATGAGCGAAGCTAAGGAAGGCCCCGTCCCGCACCACCCCCACCACCAAGACCCCTTCGGGCCAGGCTTCCTCGGTCAGGAGGCGGTGGACGTAAGGCCCACCTTCCTTCACCCGGTACTCCACGAAGCGAAGCCTCCCCCCCGCCAGGAACTCCGTGTCCACCGCCCCGGGGACCAGGATCACCTCCACGATCTCCCGGGCCATGGCCCTTTGCGGCCAAAGCACCTTGTCAATGCGGGTTCCAAGGATTTCCGCCGTGCGGGGATCGGCCAAAACCTCCACGTACCCCCCTTTGCCCACGAAGCAAAGGGTTTCCTTGGCCCCAAGGCCCTTGGCTAGGAGGGAGGCGAGGAGGTTCACCTCGTCGGAATCCGTGCTGGCGATGAAGAGATCCGCCCGGTCCACCCCGGCCTCCCTGAGGGTGTCGGGGTCCGTGGCCCCGCCCACCACCACCTTCACGTCCAGGTGGGCCAGGCGCTCCTTGGCCTGGGGGTTCCGGTCAATGACCACCACCTCGTGGGCCTTCTCCAGGGTACGGGCAAGCTCCCCGCCCACCTCCCCGCCCCCAGCGATGACGATGTACATACCGCCCCTATGCTAAACCTGGACCCCGTAAAGGTCGTAGGTGTCGGCCCGGGTCACCCTGGCCTGGATCCACTCCCCCACCCGCGCCGTACCGTCCGTTTCCACGTAGATCACCCCGTCAATGCCGGGGGAGTCGCGGTAGGTGCGGCCCACGGCAAGGCCTGGCTCGGGAAGCTCGTCCACCAGGACCTCAAGCGTCTTCCCCACGAAGCGCTGGTTTTTCCGCAGGCTCACCTTGGCCTGGAGGTCCATAAGCCTCGCCTTCCGCTCCTCCTTTACCTCCTCGGGCACGTGGCCGTCCAGGGCGTTGGCCTCCGCCCCCTCCACCGGGGAGTAGGTGAAGACCCCTACCCGGTCCAGCTCCGCCTCCTCCAGGAAGTCCAGGAGGACCTGGAAGTCCTCCTCCGTCTCCCCGGGAAAGCCCACGATGAAGGTGGAGCGGAGGGCGAGGTCCGGCACCACCTCCCGCCAGGCCTTAAGGGTCTTGAGGTGGCTTTGGTACCCCCCTGGCCGGCGCATGCGGCGCAGGATGCGCTCGGAGGCGTGTTGCAAGGGCACGTCCAAGTAAGGGAGGACCTTTCCCTCGGCCATGAGGGGAAGGAGGTCTTTTACGTGGGGGTAAGGGTAGACGTAGTGGAGCCTTATCCAGGCCCCAAGCTCCGCCATGTGGGCGAGGAGGTCCTTAAGCTCCGCCCGCACCAGGCGGTCACCCCAGAAGCTCGCCCGGTGGCCCAGGTCCACCCCGTAGGCGGAAAGGTCCTGGGCGACGAGGAGGAGTTCCTTGGTGCCCGTGGCCACGAGCCTCGCCGCCTCGGCCAGGACCTCGGCGGCGTCCCGGGAGCGGAGCCTCCCCCGGAGCTTGGGGATGATGCAGAAGCTACAGCGGTGGTCGCACCCCTCGGAAAGCTTCAGGTAGGCGTAGTGTTTGGGCGTAAGCTTCACCTGGGGCGGCACCAGGTCCAAGAAGGGGTCCCGGGGAGGGGGCAGGACCTTCTCCACCGCCTCCAAAACCTCCTCCACCTCCCCTGGCCCCGTGACCGCTAAAACTTCCGGGTGGCGCTCGCGGATCACCTCCGGCCGCGCCCCCAGGCACCCCGTCACGATGACCCGACCGTTTTCCTTTAGCGCCTCCCCGATGGCCTCGAGGCTCTCCTCCACCGCAGGGGTGATGAAGCCGCAGGTGTTCACGATGACCACCTCGGCCTCCTCGTAGGTTGGGCTCGTCTCGTAGCCTAAGGCTTTGAGCCGGGAGAGGATCTGCTCGGAATCCACCAAAGCCTTGGGGCAACCCAGGCTCACGAAGCCGATCTTTGCCATAGCGCTCCTTGGGGCCAAGCCCCAACAAGGTTGCAGTATAGCGAAAACCCGAGGCCCCCGCCTAGGGGAAGCTCCGGGTCAGGGGCTTTCCCGGCTCCCCCAAAAGCCCCAGGTCCTTTCCGTCCAAAAAGACCCGCACCCCCCCGGGGTTCCCCGCCCGCACCTCCACGGGGAGGTCAAAGCTAAGCTCCGTGCCCACCTCGGGGATGCCCTCGTAAAGCCGCTTCTCCCCCTGGGTCACCCGAAGCCAGCTCCTGCCCTCTAGCTTGAGCACGAGCTTCCCCGCCTGCGCCGAAGGAGCCGGGGCGGGAGCGGGCGCCTGGGGAAGGGGCGAAAGCCGCAGGTTCAGGGAAAGGTCCCGGTCCAGGAGGATCTCCTCCTCCCACGGGACGTAGCCGGGAAGCTCCACCCGCAAAACCCGCCTTCCCTCCTCCAAGGGCGGGGTCACCAGGGGGGTCTGGCCCAGGTAAAAGCCGTCCAGGTACACCCGGGCCCCGGGGGGCTCGCTCGCCACCCGGAGGGCGTGGCGAAGGGGCTCAGGGGGCTTCGGGGGTTCGGGTAAGGCCACCACCTGGGTGGGGGCGGGCCTCAGGAGGAGGTAGGCTCCATAGCCCAATGCCCCAAGGACCAAAAGGAGAAGGAGCCAAAGGGACCAAGGCCGCCCCCTTTTCCGGGGAGGAGGGGGCTCGGGGGAGGGGACCACGGGGTAAAGGGCCAGGAGGGGCTCGGGGTCCAGGCCCAAAAGCCGGGCGTACCGCCTGAGGTAGCCGCGGACCAAGGCGGGTTCGGGAAGCGCCTCAAAGCGGCAGGCCTCGAGGGCCTCCAACACCCCCACCTTTAGGGAAAGCCTCTCGGCCGCCTCCTTTAGGCTTAGGCCCTTCTCCTCCCGCGCCCGCCTAAGCCTTTCCCCCAGCTCGCACACAAGCCTATTCTAGCCCCGCAAGGGCCCGGGCCACCTGGGCCGCCAAGCGGGCGTTTTCCAAGAGGAGGCGCCGGTTCACCCGGTCCGTTTCCCCGTGGGAAAGCTCGGAAAGCCGCCGGAGGAGGTAGGGGGTGAGGGCCTTGCCGTAGACCCCTTCCCTAGCCGCTTGGTGGCTCGCCTCCTCCACCCACGCCGCCACCCGCTCATAGGGGATCCCCTCGGAAACGGGGTTCATCAGCAAAACCGCCCCCAGGCCGAGCTCCTTAGCCTCTCGGTACACCTGGGCCGCCTCCAGGGGGCTTTCCACCCGGGCGGGCACGGGGTAGGGGGAAACGGGCGAGAAGAAGGCGGGCAGGCGGTCCGTGCGGTAGCCCACCACGCTCACCCCCAGGGTTTCCAGCCGCTCCAAGGTGGCCCTCAGGTCCAGGATGGCCTTGGGCCCGGAGGCCACCACCAGGATGGGGGTGCGGGCCAGGGCCACGAGGTCGGCGCTCTCGTCGTGGGGCTCGGGGTGCACCCCGCCGATGCCCCCCGTGGCGAAGACCTCTATCCCGTGGCGGTGGGCCAGGTGGACCGTGGCCGCCACCGTGGTGCCGGCGCTCTTCCCCTTGGCGAGGAGGGCCGCCAGGTTCCAAAGGCTCGCCTTCTCCGCCCCGCCTTGGGCGAGGCGCTCCATCTCATCCCTGCTTAGGCCCACCCGCACCGCCCCGTCCAGCAGGGCGATGGTGCGCGGGCTTGCCCCCTCTTCCCGCACCGCCTCCTCCAATCCCAAGGCCACCTCCAGGTTCAAGGGATAGGGCAGGCCGTGGGTGAGAACGGCAGATTCCAAGGCCACCAAGGCTTCCCGCATGGGGCCACTATACCTCGGGCCAGACCAGGACCTCTTCCCCCACCTTGAGCCCGTGGAAGAGGAGGAGTTCGGGAGCAAGCCTTAGCTCCACCCCAAGCCCTTCCGCTCCCTCCACGGGCAAAACCGCCTCCTTCGCCCCCTTGACCCGCACGCGGGTAAAGCCCCCGTAGTGGGCCCGCCAGGCCTTGAGGAGGAGGGCATCCACCTGGGCGCCCCGCTTTCCCAGGGTTACCTGGAGCCGGGCGGTGCGGGGTACCCGGGGCGAAACCTCCACCAGGCGCAGCCGGGCCAGGTGGCCGAGGCGCTTCAGCACCTCCTCCAGGGGCCTAGAGGGCCCCACGAGGTCCAAGGGGCTCTTGCCCTGGCCCAGGTCCTCGAGGAGGGCGAGCTCCACCGGGTCCAAGGTGGCCCCCACCGCCCCGAGCCGAGTGGAGGGGCGGACCAGGTCAAAGGGACCCACCTCCACCCTTTCGTCCAGGGTGCGGATGGCCTTGAGGAGGTAGGCCTCCAAGGGCCCCGAAAGGGTGGTGAGGGGGGCCCTGCCCCCCAGGTGGAAGCGGAAACGCCCTTCCTTTAGGGCGAGGACCTCCAAAAGGGCCTCCCGGCCCACCCGGCCCAGGAAGGCGGCGTGCACGGGGCGGCCCCGCTCCAGGTAGACCTCCCCCACCCCGCCCGGGGTTTCCACCTGGAAAAGCCCCGTCCTGCCCCCCTGGGCCAGGAGTTGCAGGAGGTCAATGGGGCCTAAGAGGCGGAAATCGCCTTCCATAGTGCCCCCAGGTAGCCCCGGCCAAAGAAGTGCACGTGGGCGAGGAGGTAGTACACCTGGTACCGGGGCAGGGCTCTGGCCACCGCCTCGGGTACCGGGTAAAGGGCCTCATAGGCCCGCCAGAAGGCGGGAGGGAAGCCCCCGAAAAGCCGCATCATGGCCAGGTCCACCCCCCTCTCCCCCACGAAGAAGGAGGGGTCCAGGAGGGCCGGCCCCCCTTGGGCGAAGTGGACGTTCCCGTGCCAGAGGTCCCCGTGGAGGGGAGCCGGGCCCTCCGTGGGGAGGGGTTCCCGGAAAAGGGCCTCCACCTTGGGCCCAAGCCCCTCTAGGCGCTCCCAGGTGGCCTTTAGAAGGGGCTCCACGCACCGCAGGAAGAAGAACTCCATCCACTCCCCCCCTCGGCGCCCGGGAAGGGGAAAGGTGCCGAGAAAGCCGGGCTCGGCCCAGTACACCGCCTCCTTCTGCCGGTGCAAGCGGGCGAGCATGGCGGCAAGCCCCTCCCAGTCCTCCTTCCCCGGGGCCAGGTACGCCAGCACCAGGCCCTCCTCCGCCACGTGGAGCACCCGGGGCACCCTCACCCCCCTTTTCCCGAGCTCGGCCAGTCCTTTGGCCTCGGCGGGGAAAAGGCCCGGCGGGGGGTCTTCCGCCACCTTCACCACGTAGGGCCCCACCCGCCACACCCGGGCCATATCCCCCCCGTGGAGGGGAAGGAGGGGGCCTTCCGCCTCAAGCCCCGCCCGCCGGAGAAGCGCCCTTGGGTCCATGGACCTCCAGGAAGGCCCTACAGGCGGCCTCCACCGTCCAGTAGACCTCGAGGCAGTCCTGGTAGTCCCCGTGGTAGGGGTCTTTCACCTCGCCCCCGCCCAGGTAGTCCAGGAGGAGCCGCACCTTGCCCCGGGCCTCGGGGAAGCGCCTTAGGACCTCGGCCAGGTTCTCTCGGTCCATGACCAGGATGTGGTCGTAGTAGAGGGCGTCCTCCCGGGTCATGGCCCGGGCCACGTGGGGGAAGTAGGCCCCTTCCGCCTCCAAGACCCGCCGGGCCCTGGGGTCCATGGGCTCTCCCGCGTGCCAAGCCCCGGTGCCGGCGGAGTCCACCTCAAAGTGGGCCTCGAGGCCCCGCTCCCTTAGGAGCTTGCGGAAAGCCCCTTCCGCCAATGGGCTTCGGCAGATGTTGCCCAAGCAGACAAAGAGCACGCGCGTGGGGCGCTCCATACCCTCCATCATAGGGCCCCTAGTAGGGCACCTCCGCCCCCACCTCCGTGCCCTTCCCCGGGGCCGAGGCCACCCAGAAACGCCCTCCCCGGGCCTCCACCCGCTCCCGCATCTGGGTGAGGCCAAAGCCTCCCAAGCCCTGGGCCTCGGGGTTTTGGAAACCTTGGCCGTTGTCCCGCACGACAAGCCTCGCCCCCCTTTCCCCCAAGGGCTCCAAGACCACCTCCACCCGGGTGGGCCTGGCGTGCTTGGCGGCGTTGGTGAGGGCCTCCTGGAGGACGCGGAAGAGCACAAGCTCGCTCGCCTGGGATAGCCCCACGGCCTCGGGCAAGGAAAGGTTTACCCGGAACCCCGCCTGCTCGGCGAAGGCCTGGGCGTAGCGGCGCACGGACTCCAGGAAGCCGTAGCGCTCCAGGTCAATGGGCCTGAGGGCGAAGATGCTCCGGCGCACCTCCCGGATCTGGCTCCGCAAGGTGTCCTTCACCTCGGAAAGCGCCTTTAGGGCGGCCTCCCGGTCCTTGTCCAAAAGCCTTTCCGCCAGGTCCAGCTTCAGGGCCATGAAGGCCAGGCTTTGCGCCAGGCCGTCGTGGATCTCCCGGGCGATCCGGGTGCGCTCCTCGTTGATGGCGAGCTCCTCGGCCCTCAGGTAGGCCTGGGCGTTCCGCACCGCCAGGGCCACCTGGGAGGCCAGGAAGGAAAGGAAGGGGATGCGCCGGGAAAGGCCTTTCCCCTTGAGCACCAAGACCCCCACGGGCTCCCTGGCCTTCAGGGGTAGGGCCAGGGTCTCGGGGGCCACGAACACCGGACCCTCCAAGGCCCCCTTCCAAGCCCCCTCGGGGAGGAAGGGATGGGCGGGGAGGGCTAGGTTGCGCACCACCCGGGGGAGCAAGAACCCCTCCTCGTCCAGAAGAAGCACCCCGCCCCCCTCCGCCTCCGCCCAGTCCTGGATGCGCTCCAAGAGGTTCTCCAGAAGCCGGTCCAGGTTGGCCTCCGCCTTCAGGGCCTGGTCCACCTCAAAGAGGGTGAGGAGGTCACGGCTTCGCGCCACCACCGCCTGCAAGGCCCCGCCCACCTCGTGGGCCAACACCTCCAGGAAGGCCCGCTCCGGGGTGGGGGGACAGGCCTCCAGGTACCCCCTGAGGCCGGGAAGCTCCACCCTCACCCCCCCACACTCCTCCCCCGCCCGCACGCCCTCCACCTCCAGGGCCAGGGGGTAGCCCAGGGTTTCCTGGAGGGCCCGGGCCACGCGGTGGACAGCCTCCTCCAGGTTCTCGCTCTCCAGGGCCTCCCGGAAGACCCGCCCCGCCGCCAAAAGCCTGCGGTTGGCCTCCTCCAAAGCCCTTTCCGCCCGGAGCTTCTCCAAGACCTCCTGGGCGATCCACTCCAAGACGGCGTAGGTGACCAAAGGCCCCACCAGGCCGTAAAAGCCCAGGCGGAGCCAAAGGAGGGCATCCACGTGCCGGTAGGGGAAAAGGGCCAGCTCAAAGACCACCACCACCAAGGCGATGAGGGGCGGCAAGAGGCGTTGGGCTAAGCGGACGAGGCGGTAGAGGCTTTGGCTAGCCATCCTTCTTCCCCATGGCGTAACGGCTTTGGTGGAGTAGCCCCCTTAAGAGCTGCACCTCCCCCGGGGAAAGCCGGGCCTTATGCAGGATGCGGCGCAGGCGGCGCATGGCGTAGGGGTGGCGGTGGGGGTCGGTGAAGCCGATCTCCAGGATGTACCGCCCGAGATCGGCGAAGAGGGCCTCCAGGGCCTCCGTGGGGGCGAGCGTTTCCTTTTCGCCCGCTTCCCACCCTATCGCCCCCTTGTAGAGCTCATAGGCGAAGACCACCACCGCCTGGGCCAGGTTCAAGGAGGGTTGCTCGGGGGCGGTGGGGATGGTGCCGATCAGGTGGGCCAGGTCCAACTCCTCGTTGGTGAGGCCGAAGGTTTCCCGGCCGAAGACCAAGGCCACCTCCCCCTCCACGGCGAGGGCGTGGCGCGGCACCTCCCAGGCGGGCACCACGGGGGCGGGGTATAGCTCCCTGGGCCGGCCCGTGGTGGCCACCACGAAGTGGGTGCCCTCGAGGGCCTCCAAAAGGTTTTCCGTCACCACGGCCCCGTCCAAAATCCCCTCGGCGTGCACCGCAAGCCAGTAGGCCTCCCGGGCCCAGGGCGGCCCCACCCGGGGATGGGGGTTCACCACGTAAAGCCGGGAAAGGCCGAAGTTGCGCATGGCCCGGGCTACAGCCCCCACGTTCATGGGCTCCTGCGGCTCCACCAAGACGATGCGGATATGGCTCAGGTCAGGGCGAGGTTCCATGGGACTCCTCCAAGGGTGGGGTGGGCGGGGCCTCCGGTGGCGTCTGGCCCTGGGGTTCAGAGGGGAGCACGGGGGCGGTCTCGGAAGGGGGTTCTGCCGGGGGAAGGGGCACCTTGCCCTGGGGAAACCACATGGCTACCCCCTCCGGCGAGGGCAGGCCCGAAACCAGGTCCACCCGGGCCTCCACGAGCCCGGAAGGCGGGGGAAAGTCGCCCCCCGGGCGGCCCCTTAGGGCCTCCGCCACGAAGGCCCGCCAGATGGGCGGGTTGACCACGGAGCTAGAGGGCTCCCGCCCCCCCATGCGCAGGGGCTTGTTGTCGTCCCGGCCCACCCAGACCACGGCGGAAAGCCCCCGGGTCACCCCTGCGAACCAGAGGTCGCGGGCCTCGTTGGTGGTGCCCGTCTTACCCCCCACCACCCGGCCCGGGATGCGGGCCCCCTTGGCCAGGCCCTTCTCCCCCAGGTCGTACACGTAGCCCTTCAGGAGGTCCCACCCTTGGTAGGCGGCCTCAGGGCTAAAGAGCCTCCGGCGCTCAGGGGTAGCCTGGTAGAGGAGCCTTCCCTGGGCGTCCTCCACCCTCAGGACGTAAAGGGGCGTGACCCGGTAGCCCCCGTTGGCGAAGGCGGCGTAGGCGGCGGCCAGGTCCACGGGGGTGATGGAGGCCCCGCCGATGGCGATGGCCAAGGTGGGGTAGCGCACGGCAAACCCCGCCTCGGAAAGCTTCCGCGCCACCTTCTCCACGCCGATGGCGTTGGCGGTGTAGATGGCGGGGAGGTTGAGGGAGAGGTCCAGGGCGTAGCGCACGGTGATCTCCCGGTTGAGGAAGGTCCCCGAGAAGTTCTTGGGCCGCCACACCCCCCCAGGCTGGCTGGGGTCGGGAAACTCCAGGGGACGGTCGGGCACCAAGCTGGCCTGGGTAAAGCCCTCCTCAAAGGCGGTGGCGTAGACGAAGGGCTTGACGGCGCTTCCCGGGTTCCGCAGGGCCCGGGTGGCCCGGTTGTACTCGTCCCCCTCCCGCCTAACCCCCCCCACCAGGGCCAGGACCTCCCCTGTTTCCGGGTCCAAGCCCACGATGGCGAGGTCCGCCCCCTCGGGCAGGCGGGCCTCCGCAGCCGCCCGTTCCGCCGCCCGCTGCATGGCGGGGTCCAGGGTGGTGTAGACCTTAAGCCCCCCTTCCCCATAGACCTTCTCCCGGCCGAAGCGGGCCTCGAGGAAGCGCCGCACCTCCAAGACGAAGTGGGGGGCCATGCGGAAGTCCAGTTGGCGCACGAGCCGGGCCTCGGGGTCCACGAGCTCGGCCTCCAGCAGGTTCCCCTCGCCATCGTACCGGGCCCGCCACCCCTTGGGCACCAGGGGTTCCCGCCAGGCGGCCTCGGCCACCTCCGGGCTCACCCACCCCTCGGCCACCATCTGGTCCAGGAGAAGGCGCATGCGCTGGCGCACCCCGGAAAGGTCAGCATAGCGGGCGTTAGGGGCGGGGATGAGCGAGGCCAGGTAAAGCCCCTCCGCCAGGGTCAAGGCGGCCGGGTCCTTGCCAAAGTAGGCCTCCGCCGCCCCCTTGATCCCCACGGCGTTGCCGCCCCAGGGGATCACGTTCAGGTACATTTCCAAGATTTCTTCCTTGGTGTAGCGCCGCTCCAGCTCCAAGGCCAAGGCCCACTCCTTGAACTTGCGCTCCAGGGAACGGGCCTGGGCCAGCTCCTTGAGGAGGGTGTTCTTGATGACCTGGGTGGTGATGGTGCTTCCCCCTTGCAGGTCCCCTTGGAGGATGGCCCAAAGGGCGCCCACCATGCGTACGAAGTCCACCCCGTAGTGCTGGAAAAAGCGGCGGTCCTCGGAAAAAACGACGGCCGCCACCGCCGCCGGGGAAACTTCCTCGAGGCGCACCAGGCTCCGGTGGATGGCCCGTCCCTCCTCCACGCTGGCGATCTGGGCGATGGGCGTGCCATCCCGGGCGTAAAGGACCGAGGTGGCGGTGAGGCGTAGGCGCTCAAACTGGGACAGGTCGGGCAGATGGCGGGTGTACCCATAGGCGAGATAGCCCAAGGCCAGGGCAGCCCCGACCAAGAGCCCCAAGAACGTCACGGCAAGAAGTCGGAACACCCGCACGCCCACCAGTTTACCCAACCTCCCCTTCTTGGGGAGAACCGCCCACAAGCTGGAAAAGCTTCTCGCGGCTCAGGGGCTTCTCCAGAGGCGCCACGCGAACCACTTCCGCCGTGGTACGAAGCCTATCCGACGGAGAAATGAGCACAGCCAAGGGCACGCCCTTAAGGCGTCTAACGTGGCGGATACGGGCCGCCACAGCAAAGGGGTCCACGTCCAAGTCCTCATCTAAAAGGATGGCCTTGGGAGTATGGTCTAAAAGCCAAAAAAGCCCTTCCTTAGCCGAATCAAAGTAACGTAGGGGGAGCCCTGATTCCGAGAGGACAAGCTCCACGTAGGCGCGCAGCGCCTCGTTGCGGCTTAATAGGAGCAGTCCCGGGTACTCCGTGGCCACGGGGCCAGTTTACCGGAGAGGTGCGAAAAATCTATGAAAAAAATTTGGCTGGGGCGCGTGGACTCGAACCACGACCGGCGGATCCAAAGTCCGCTGTCCTGCCATTAGACGACGCCCCAGCGTCCAAGGGGGATTGTAGGGCAAAACCCTCCTGCCGTCAAACCCCCTCTTCCGGAAGCGACCCATCCTGCCCATAAACAAGGCCATGTGTGTCGCACCAAAAAGCCTTCCAGGCAGAAATAAGCCCCCCCGGATATCTCACCCTCCTCTACCTCAGGCCCGCAAAAGCTCTCTGGTAAAGACCAAGAGACTTCCAAATAACCAAAAGGTTAAGGTGGCTAGCACCCCATATCGCCAGGGATACCGCTCTTGCGGGTGTTCTGGGATTTGCGCTGCCTGGAGAAGGCTTAGGCTCGAGGCCAAGGTTTCCTCCACCAACCCATGCAACGCCGTTTCCTCCTGGTAGGCTTCAAGTTGGCGGATGCGCACCTCCATAAGGGTCGCTGTAGCTTGGAAGTGCTGGGGGATGGAAGAATCGGGATTTTTCTGCGCAAGCGCTTGAAGCGCTTCCCTTAGCTCCCCTAACCCCTGACGAAGCACCATCTCCTCTCCACGAAGATAGCTTCGCCAAAAAGCCTCTACCCGTTTCCTCAGTTCCCCCTCAATAACTTCGTAGACCTCGTGGGCTTCTCTTTGTGCCTCCTCGGGGGTACTACCAAAACCCCTCAGGCTCAGTACGCCACTCCTATACACCGCATCAAACTTCCCTTTCGTTTGGTTTTCGCTTAAAACCTCAGTTAAAGTATCACCAATCCAATCGCCCCAGGGTAGCTGGCTCGGACGCGGGAGAGCTAAGGAAACCCCTTCCGTCGCCAAAGGCATGGGTTCTACTAAAAAGGAAACCCCCTCTTGAGGCTTTTTTGTGGCTACTTGCACCGCCATCTCGCTCACATAACGCGGTGGCAATAGAACACTACCCCACCCCACGAGCACCCCAAGAAGCAAACCGCCCCCCAAGAGCCAGTACCAACTCCGTCGCAATGCCTTGAGGAGATCTAAAAAGGTCACCTCTGCTTCTGCGTTCATACCCAAAGTTCAACGTGCCCCAAAACCCGTACCGATAACCCAAAGGGTCTTTACCAGAATCCGAAGGTCAAGCCAAAAGGAGAGATGCTTGATGTAGTATAGGTCGTAGCTGAGCTTAACCAGGGTTCCCTCCACCCCTTCCGCATATCCCTGCTGCACCTGGGCCCAGCCCGTAAGCCCTGGACGGACGCTGTGGCGCAAGGGATAAAGGGGAATTTCTTTCGCGTAAGCCTCCGCCAAGATCCGTTGCTCCGGTCTCGGGCCTACAAGGCTCATATCCCCCTTCAAAATATTCCAGAACTGCGGCAACTCGTCCAACCGGTAGCGCCGCAAGAAGCGGCCAAGGCGGGTTATCCTGGCCTCTTCTTCACCCGCATACACCCCTTCCCGCGGAGCGCCCCGCATGGTGCGGAACTTGTAGGCCCTAAAAGGGCGCCCACCCAGGCCCACACGCTCCTGAGCAAAAAGCACAGGCCGGCCTAAGTCCAGGTAGACCAAAAGCGCTACGAGAAGCCCCAAGACAAGGAGAAAGGGCGAAAGGACAAGGACCAGCCCCACCTCCCACACCCGCTTGAACCACGGATATAGCCCCCGGTCCGTCTCCGCCAAGGCCATGAGGCCCTCGTTGAAATCGGGGCCTAGGGGTACCCTACCCGTATACCCTTCGTACACGCTCGCCGCATGGAGGATGGGTATCCCCCTCAGGGAAGCCTCCGCCAGAAAGGGCAAAGCCTTTGGGTCCAGGTGATGGAGGTCCGCCACCACCCCCTCCACCTCATCAAGACGGACCACGGGAAGTTCCCCCCTGAAGTGCGCCTTAAGCCAATCCGCCACCCCACCGGGAACGAGGGCAAGCCGCACAGGGGGCATACGGGTCAGGTAGAACACCAAAAGGGGGAAGGCAAAGAGGGTAGCCATCAGGAGATAACCCCTAGAGTAGTAAAGCCTCCCCAAAGCCAAAACCGCCACCAAAAGGAGGGTAAAAAGCAAGAGGTTAAAGGCCGCAAGCCCCCAGGCCTCCTTCCCCGGATAGCGGGCCATCCGGTCGGTGGAGAGAAAAGCCAAGAGATGGGCGAGGACAGTAAGGAACACGAGCGTGCCCACCTCCCCCCTCCAAGGGGGCAGACCAAAGAAGACAAGGGCCCCTAAGAGCGCAGGGAGCAGACCCAGGGCAAGCCAGGGACTGGGCCAACTCCTTGGTTTGATAAGCCGATAGGGCAGCTTTAGCTCCAACACGCCCATGCCCTCCATGCTACCCTACAACTCCCTGAAAAGGGGATGAAGGGGCGGCCAAAAGCTCCTCGTAGGCGGCCCAAACCTGGCGAAGCATCCTCTCCAGGGTAAAGTGGGCTTCATACCTCTTTCGCCCTTCCCTCCCCAGAGCTACCCTCAGACTCGGGTCCTGGAGCAAAAGGGCAAGGCGCTCCCGCAAAAGCGTCACATCTCCCCGGGGCACCAGGAAACCTGTTCTGCCCTCCAGCACAGCCTCCCGCACCCCCCCCACATCGCTCGCCACCACGGGAAGCCCTGCCCGCATGGCCTCCAACACGGAAAGGGGCAAGCCCTCCCAATTGGAAGCCAGGACAAAAACCTGCGCGTCGGCCAGGATACGGTCCACATCCAACCGCTTCCCAAGAAAACGGACCCGCTGCTCCAGGCCTAAGCGTTCCGCCAGGGCCTGTACTTCGGGCAAAAGAGGCCCTTGGCCCACCAGGTCTAAGCGCCATGGAAGATCCCTTAGCTCCGCAAGCGCCCTAAGCAAGAGGGCATGGTCTTTTTGCGGCGCGAAGCGCCCCACCATGACGATCCTGGGGGGATTGTGGCTTGGATTCGCCCGCAAAGGGGTGTCCGGAACCCCGTTCCATACCAGGCGAATCCTTTCGGGAGGCACCACTCGGTAACGTAGAGCAAGCTCCCGGTCCCTTTCGGACACAGCGAGGACGAGGTCTCCAGCCCGGCCCGCCAGGCGCTCCAAGGTGAGGGCTAAAGCCCTTCGTGCGGGGCTCACCCCGTCAGTAAAAGCCCAACCATGGGCTGTAAAGATACTCTTTATTCCCAGACTCTTCGCCGCAAGCCGGCCTAGGAAACCCGCCTTGGAGGAGTGGGCATGGACTAGATGGGGGCGAACCCTCCGGATTAACTCCCTTACTTCCCCAAGTCCCCGCCAGTCCGATACGGGCCTTAACGGTTGGACCAGGTGAGCAAGCAGGTGGGTTTCCACCCCCAGCTCCCGGGCAGCCTCCACCAAGAAATCCTCTTGGTCCTGCCCCACGGCCAGGTGCAGTTCAGCCCTGCCCCGAAAAGCCCTTAGGAGCTCCAGAAGGTGCATCTGGGCCCCTCCTGGCTCGGCTCGGGTAATCAGATAAAAGACCCGCATAGCATGACCATGCTAAACCAAGCATAAGCCACTGATGCCGCCAATGGACCGTATCTATGACGAAGCTCTCTACAAGAACGTCGGCAAGACTTGCGAATTAGGATCTCATGCAGCGAACTACCTTGCCTCAACGCACACCTAAGCGCTTTAGTCATGGTGAAGCCTATAAAAGCTAACCATAGCCAAAGGCCAATCCACCCGGTTTCATAAGCTAAGCGAACATAAGAATTATGGGTAGCGTATTCTAAAAGGTATTCAGCCGATCCAGGACCCTTCCCTAAGGGATCGCTCAAAGCAGCTAAAAGCGCCTTCGCTTGAGCACCAAACCTATCCTGGTCATAGGGTTGAAAGCCCAGGCGCGAAGCGAAGCCATCATCCAACAAATATGCGAACACAAAAAAGCTCCAAACACATTGGGGTCTTTAAAAAAGCCCACCAACCTAGATCCTCCCCAGAGCAATCCCTAGAGGCCTGGCACGCCTATGAAAGCGAGAATGCCCAAAAGAGAAGTTGATAAGGAACCCACTAAATATCCTGCACCAAAGTAAATGAAAGCCTTCTTTTCTAGCCCCATGAAGAAAAACGAAGTAAAAACCAGATAAAGTGTGACAAGCGTATAGTAGACCACTCGCTCCACGGGAACAAGTCCCCCATGCTTCCCTCCAAAAGCAAGCAACAAAGAAGGCAGGTGGCTAAGCACGAACAAGCCGAGCAAAACGAAAGGCACAACATGGCTAGTCCGCCAAACAAAGTACTTATATCCCAACAGTACAACTAAAGGCAACGCCAAATCAAAAATGGCGGGCTCCCAGCGTACAATAGACAAAGAAACCCCCAGAGCGAAAAACACACCAAGCATCCCCCTCTCAACCACGACCCCACTAGTTGCAACCATTAGTTATAGCCCCCCCAACATAGAAATTTTGTGAGCACAAGGCTTCATCTCGGTATCAACAGCAACAGCCAAACACTTTCCCCTGTCCTCTTCCGTCAAGAGTCTAATCCAAAGAGGTCTTGCTTAGCCGCCATCCCATCCTGGAACAGTGGTTGCGATAATCCTTGCCATGAGATTGGAAAAATAAACTCTATCCTCAGGCGTAACCTTCGCAAAAGATGCCCGCCTCTCCAAAAACTTTTGCTTACCCAGAAGCTCAGCAAGCACAACCATCCCCTCCTTTGCCCACGATCTAACGACTAGCCGAGCAGTGGCACCCCATCCCACCAAACTGGGACCGTACTTCCACATAATTCTCCTTTCACTGCGGTAGCCCGTTCGCAGAGCATGGCTCCGCGGTAACCCAAACCACCGGTAAAAGTACAGCGGTTCCTTCAGCACCGTAAGCTTGGATGTAGTATAAGTTCGCACAAACAACTCCCGATCTTCGGCTCTTGGAAATTCTAACGAGTAAGGGTGAGCCAGAAACCAACTGCGCCGCGCCATCAAGGACGCATGCAGGTACCCACCGCGTGAAAGAACCTCTTGAACCGAGGGTTGATTCCCTGGAAACAGGGCAACCAATCGGTTATCCCTATCCATTAGGTATGCTGCCGTCGTTACGCCATCCACCTCCGGATGGCTCTCCAAGTAGTGCACCTGCTTTTCTATACGTTCTGGGTGCATAATATCATCGGCATCCATGCGTGCAATATATTCCCCTCGCGCCAACGCAGTAATCTGGTTCAACCTAGCAGGCAGACCTTTGTTGACTCCATCTCTAAATACCCTTACCCTCGGGTCCCGTATTGCCATTGCACGCTCGTAGCTCCCGTCGTCAGAACCATCATCTACCAAGATTAGCTCCCAATTTTCGTAAGTCTGTGCGAAGACTGAACGTACTGCCAGCTCAAGGAACGGACCTGGATTACGAAAAGGGATTCCAATGGTCACTAGACGCATACTTGCCCTACCCACTCCCGTCCGCTATATTAACCCACATTTGCCACCTATCCCCGGATTGAAAACCATAGCAGCCGGTATGCCTTCGCGCATCATACCGGCCTCCTGCACTCTAGACGATGCCCCCAAGCCAAGACGCCTCCATCCGCCACCCCACCCTGGCCGCCATGGAACGGGGAGGCAAGCACAACCAAGCCCTGGGCCTCGCCCAAAACCTGACCACCGGATCTTTATCCCCAGGGAGCGGGTCCCCTTCCACGGCCTGAAGCTCTACCTCCTGGTGGACCACGGGAAGTTCCCCCACGAGGTGAACCTGACCCCGGAAAGCCTTCATGGCTTGACCGCTTTCCTTCTCCTCCCCCTGGACCCTCCCGAGGGGGCGGAGCGCTACCTGGACCAGGGGTACGAGCGCCGTCTCCACGGACCTCTGCAGGAAAGCCCAGGGGATGATTCCCATGGGGATCCGAAGGGGGAAGAGTGGGTGCGATGTGCCCACCTGGCCATGGTGGGGCGGCGGGTGGTGGAAGCGGTGGGGAGCGCCCTCCACGCCTCCTTTCCCAGGCGG
>NZ_JAKEDV010000006.1 GCF_021462505.1 Thermus brockianus | reverse complement strand
GCGATCGGGTCGCATAGCATCCCCCTTTTCTCATTCCCAAGGGGTGCAGATCAAGTAGCAAACGAAGGTATTTACAAACGAGGAATTGAGGACTTTTTAACCCTCTTCTGCGCCTGAAGAAGGGCCTGCGCTAGAAAGCCGGCGGATCTCCTCAATGAAGCGCTCCACGGAGTCAAACTCCCGGTAGACGGAGGCGAAGCGGATGTAGGCCACGTGGTCCAGGTCGCGCAGGAAGGCCATGGCCTTAAGGCCGATCTCCTCGGAGGAAATCTCGGGGCCCGCCACCTGGTCCTCAAAGGTGTAGGCGAAGCGCCGCAAGGTTTCCTGGTCCACGGGCCGCTTCTCGCAGGCCAAAAGGAGGCCCCGGAGGAGCTTGTCCGGGTTGAAGGGCTCTTTACGCCCATCCCGCTTCACCACCATCAGGGGTTCTAGTTGCGTGCGCTCGTAGGTGGTGAAGCGGCGGCCGCAACTCGGGCATTCCCGGCGGCGGCGGATGGCCGTCCCCTCGTCGGAGGGGCGGGAGTCCACCACGCGCGTGTCGGGATGGGCGCAGTAAGGGCATTTCATGGGACTTCCCGCAGGAGCTCGTAGACCTCGGGGGAGGTGGGGGGTTCGGGCAGTTGCACCTCCAGGACCACCCCCCGGATGCCCTCGGAAACCATGGACCCAAGGCCCAAGGCAGCCCGCACCAAAGCCTGGTCGTAGGCCTCCCCCACGGGGTCGCGGGAAGGCACCACCCCGTTCACCCGCACCCCGGGGAAGGTACGGCTCGCTCCCTCAATGAGCCCTTCCACCGCCTTGCGCACGGAGAGGGTGTGGGGCTCCATGCGGGCGGAAGGGGGCAGGACCAGGGTGACGAACCCGCCCCCCGCCAGGTGGCGCAGGCCGTATTGCAGGACGTAAAGGCTGCTCTTCACGTCCTGGCTCATGAGGTCGTACCACTCCCCTTCCAAAAGCTCCACGAAGGGGGTCTTGCTCTCGGCGGTGGTCACGTGGACGATGCCGTCCAAAAGGCCGAAGAGCTCCTCCACCTTCTCAAAGGTGCTGGTCACGTCCAAGACCACGCTCATGTCCCCCCGGATGGGTATGGCCGTGGCCCCCAAGGCCTCCACCTCGGAGGCCACCGAGGTGGCCAGTTCCACGTCCGGGTCCACGGCGATGACCGTGGCCCCGTTCCGCCCGTAGCCGTGGGCGATGGCCCGCCCGAAGCCCCGGCCAGCCCCGGTCACCATGACGATCCGCCCCTCGAGGCCCAACAGGTCCCGTGACATCAGGCCCATTGTAAGGGAAAATAAGGGCATGGCCCGAATCCGCGTGGCCCAAGGGGACATCACCGGGTTCCAAGGGGACGCCATCGTCAACGCCGCCAACAACTACCTGAAGCTGGGGGCAGGGGTGGCGGGGGCCATCCTGCGCAAAGGGGGGCCCTCCATCCAGGAGGAGTGCGACCGCATCGGCAAAATCCGCGTGGGGGAGGCGGCGGTCACGGGGGCAGGGAACCTCCCCGTGCGTTACGTGATCCACGCCGCCGTCCTGGGGGACGAGCCCGCTAGCCTGGAAACCGTGCGCCAGGCCACCCGGAGCGCCTTAGAGAAGGCGGTGGAGCTCGGCCTAAAGACCGTGGCCTTCCCCCTTTTGGGCACCGGGGTGGGAGGGCTTCCCGTGGCGGAGGTGGCCCGGGTGATGCTGGAGGAGATCAAGAAGGCCCCGGACACCCTGGAGGTAACCCTCTACGGCTACCGGGAAGAGGACGCCGAGGCCATCCGCCGGGCCCTTTAGGGCGGCGTTTCGGCGGGCGGAGGGGGGGTGGTCTCGGCCTTAGGGAAGTAGCCTTCCTGCAGGGCTTTGAGGTCCTCCCCGTCCACCTTCCCGTCCCCGTTCTGGTCCCCCTTGAGCCCCTGGCCCTCCTTGCCCAGGTTCTGCGCCACCTCCCAAAGGGCGGCGAAGGGTTTGCCCCGGGGCAAGGGCTGGCCTAGGGGCTTCCCCTCCTTGTCGTAGAGGACCGCCTTGGGGGAAAGCCTGGGGGTGAGGGGCTTCGCCGGGGTGAGGAGGAGGCGGAAGGCCTCCTGGTCCTTGATGGGCTTGGCGAAGGCCATGTCCAGGCGCAAAAGCCCCGAGGCGGGGTCAAAGTCCAGGAGGTAAGCGGGGCTTAGCGCCTTAAGGCTTTCCAGGGCAGGGGTCAGGTCCTTCAGGAGTAGCTCTAGCTGGAAGCCCACCGCCTCCCTTACCTCCACCCGCCCAAGGAGGAGGAAGGGGGCCTCCACCTGGGCCTGGGGGGCCACCAGGGTAAGCCTGGGCGGGGGCGGGTCGGAGACGGTGAGGGTGAGCTTCTGGGCCCGGCTGTTCTTGGCCCCGTCCTCCACGGTAAGGATGAGGGGGAACTGGCCCTTTTCCTTGGGCACCCCGCTAAGCCGCCCCCCCTGGAAGGCGAGGCCCTGGGGGAGCCTGCCCTCCAGGCTGAAGCTATAAGGCCTCACCCCCCCCTCGGCGCTGAAGGCGGCGCTATAGGGCTCGCCCAGATAGGCGGGGGGGAGGGTGGTGGCGGTGAGGCGGAGGGCCTCGAGGCCCGTGCCACCCGGGTCCTGGGTACCGCAGGCGGCCAAGAGGAGAAAAAGGGGCCAGGCCTTGCGCATAAGCAAAGTCTAGCGGCTATAGTTGAAGGCATGGTTAAGCCGGACTGGTGGATCCGGGAGATGGCCAAAAAGGGGATGATAGAGCCCTTTGAGGAGAGGCTCGTGCGGGAAGGGGTCATTAGCTATGGCCTTTCCTCCTTCGGCTATGACCTAAGGGCCGCCCCGGAGTGGAAGATCTTCACCAACGTCTTCTCCACCGTGGTGGACCCCAAGAACTTTGACGCGCGGAGCTTCGTGGAGTACGAGGGGGAGGAGGTCATCATCCCCCCCAACTCCTTCGCCCTCACCCGGAGCATTGAGTACATCCGCATGCCGGAAAACGTGATCGCCATCGCCCTGGGCAAGAGCACCTATGCCCGGTGCGGCATCGTGGCCAACGTCACCCCCTTGGAGCCGGGCTGGGAGGGGCACGTGACCCTGGAGATCTCCAACACCACCCCCCTCCCCGCCAAGGTCTACGCCGGGGAGGGCATCGTGCAGATCCTCTTCCTGGAAGGCCCGAGGCCCGAAACCACCTACAAGGACCGCAAGGGCAAGTACCAGGGGCAAAGGGGCATCACCCTGCCCCGGGTGTAGGCTATGGGGGTGCGCGTCCTCCTCTTGTTTCTCGTTTTCCTTAGCGCCTGCAAGGGTGAGAGCATGAAGCCCCTTCCCTACCTTTCGGAAAAGCCCGTGCGCTCCTTCAAGGCCCCTGAGCCGGTGCTGGAAGCGGGCAAGGACTACTACGCCCGCCTCAAGACCACCCAAGGGGATATCCTCTTGGACCTCCTGGAGAAGGAAACCCCCAACACGGTGAACTCCTTCGTCTTCCTGGCCCTTCACCGCTACTTTGACGGGGTGGTCTGGCACCGGGTCATCCCCGGCTTCGTGGCCCAGACGGGGGACCCCACGGGCACGGGCCGGGGCGGGCCCGGCTACACCTTCGGCCTGGAGATCGTCCCGGGCCTGGCCTTTGACCGGGAAGGCCTGGTGGGCATGGCCCGCACCCAGGACCCCAACTCCAACGGGAGCCAGTTCTTCATCACCCTGGCCCCCACCCCCCACCTCACGGGGCAGTACACCCTCTTCGCCCAGGTGGTGGAGGGGATGGAGGTGGTGCGCCGCTTAGCCCCCACGGAGGGCCTCGGGGCCAAGGCGGTGCCGGACCGCATCCTTAGCGTGGAAATCCTCGTGAAGGAATGATCCCCGAAGGCACCCGCTTCCTCCTCCCCCCCGAGGCTAGGCTCAAGGCCGAGCTCCAGGGGCGGCTCCAGAAGCTTTTCTGGCAACACGGCTACGAGCCCGTGGAGCTCCCCGCCCTCGAGGCCTTTGACCCCGGCCATCCCCTGGCGGAAAGGGCCTTCAAACTGGTGGACAAGACGGGGGAGGTGCTCGCCCTAAGGAGCGAGTTCACCACCCTCCTGGCCAAGCTCCTAAGGCCCCACCTGAAGGAGGGGGTCCACCGCTTCCAGTACGCCGGGGCCCTTTGGCTTAGGGAAGGGGATGCGGAGCTCGGGCGGCTTCGCGAGTACACCCAGGTGGGGCTAGAGCTCATCGGGGCCACGGGGCCCAAGGCGGATGCGGAGGTCCTCCACCTGGCCTTCGCCGCCCTCGAGGCCCTGGGGGTGGAAGGGGTGGTGGAGGTGGGCCTGCCGAGCCTGGTGGGGGAGGTGCTCAAGGCCTCGGGCCTCCCGGAAGGGGCTAGAAGGGCGGCGCAGGCCGCCATCCACCGCAAAAACCTCCCCGAGCTTTCCGCCCTCCTTGCCCACCACCCCGTGCCGGAGGGGGCGAAAAAGGCCCTCCTGGCCCTTCCCGACCTCTACGGGGGGCAGGAGGTCCTAAAGGAGGCCAAGGCCCTCCCCCTTCCCCCCAAGGCCCAAAAGGCCCTGGCCGACCTGGAGAGGACCCTGGCGCTTCTGGAAAGGCCCGTCCTCCTGGATCTGGGCATGGCCCGGCGGTACGAGTACTACTCGGGCATCTTCTTCCGGGCCTACACCCCGGGCTTCGGCCTGCCCCTTCTGGGGGGCGGGCGGTACGACGGGGCCCTTTTGCCTAAGGCGGCGGGCTTCGCCTTAGGGGTGGAACGGGCCCTGGAAGCCCTAAAGCTTCCCCAGGCGGAGGAGCCTCCAGAAGTCTTGGCCCTGGACCTAAAGGCCTTCCGCCGCTTCGCCCGGGAAAGGCGGGTGGAGCTTTTCCACGGGGAAGACCCCCTGGCCTACGCCAAGGCCAAGGGCATCCCCTACCTGGCGGAAGGGGAGCGCATCTGGGGGGTTTCGTGAAGCGCTACACCCTCACCGTGGCCCTGCCCAAGGGAAGGATGTTCCAGGAGGCCTACGAGGCCCTCCTGCGGGCGGGCCTTCCCCTTCCCCCCATCCAAGACCCCCGGGCCCTCCTCCACGGGGAGGAAGGGGGCGTGGCCCTCCTGGAGCTCCGCAACAAGGACGTGCCGGTCTACGTGGACCTGGGCATCGCCGAGATCGGGGTGGTGGGGAAGGACATCCTCCTGGACTCGGGGCGGGACCTCTACGAGCCCGTGGACCTGGGCTTTGGCGCCTGCCGGCTTTCCCTTATAAGGCGCCCTGGGGACACCTCCCCCATCCGCCGCATCGCCACCAAGTACCCCAACTTCACCGCCCGCTTCCTCAAGGAACGGGGCTGGGTGGCGGACGTGGTGGAGCTTTCCGGCAACATTGAGCTCGCCGCGGTCACGGGCCTGGCGGACGCCGTGGTGGACGTGGTGCAGACCGGGGCCACCCTAAGGGCGGCGGGGCTTATAGAGGTGGAGGTCCTCGCCCACTCCACCGCCCGGCTCGTGGTGAACCGGCAGGCCCTGAAGCTCAAGCGCTCCCTCCTCAAGCCCCTCATCGCTAAGCTGAGGAACCGTGACCGAGGCCCGTAGAAAGCGCATAGAGGAAGTGCTAAGGAAAAGGCAGCCCGACCTCACGGTGCTCCTGGAGAACGTGCACAAGCCCCACAACCTCTCCGCCATCCTCCGCTCCTGCGACGCCGTGGGGGTCCTCGAGGCCCACGCCGTAAACCCCACGGGGGGCGTGCCCACCTTCAACGAGACGAGCGGGGGAAGCCACAAGTGGGTCTACCTCCGGGTCCACCCAGACACCCCCTCCGCCTTCCGCTTCCTCCGGGAAAAGGGCTTTCGCATCTACGCCACCGCCCTCCGGGAGGACGCCCGGGACTTCCGCGAGGTGGACTATACCAAGCCCACCGCCATCCTCCTGGGAGCGGAGAAGTGGGGGGTTTCCGAGGAAGCTTTGGCCCTGGCGGATGGGGCCATAAAGATCCCCATGTTCGGGATGGTGCAAAGCCTCAACGTGAGCGTGGCGGCGGCGGTCATCCTCTTTGAGGCCCAACGGCAACGCCTACAGGCGGGGCTCTACGAAAGGCCCCGCCTGGACCCCGAGCTTTACGAGAGGGTGCTGGCGGACTGGCTCAGGAAGTGACGTAGGTAAGCCAGCCCTCGTACTCGGGCCGCCTGCCCGTCACCACCTCCAAATAGACCTGCCGCAGGCGCAAGGCAATGGGCCCTGCGGTGCCCTGGCCGATGGGGCGCCAGTCAATCATGGACACGGGGGTTACCTCCGCGGCGGTGCCCGTCATGAAGACCTCGTCCGCCATGTAGAGCTGGTCGCGGGTGGCCCGCACCACCTGGACCTCGTAGCCCAGGTCCTTGGCGAGGCGGATCACCGTGTCCCGGGTGATGCCCTCGAGGTTCACCGAGTGCTCCAGGGCGTAGATGACCCCGTCCCGCACGAAGAAGAGGTTCTCCCCGCTCCCCTCGGCCACGTAGCCCTCCTCGTCCAGAAGGAGGGCCTCGTCGGCCCCTGCGGCCACCGCCTCCATCTTGGCCAGGGCGGAGTTCACGTAGTTCCCCCCCACCTTGGCCTTGCCCGGCATCACGTTGGCGGGGAAACGGGCCCAGGAGCTGGTGATGAGCTTGGCCCCTTTCCGCACCGCCTCCTCGCCCAAGTAGGCTCCCCACTCCCAGGCGGCCACCATGACCTCCGCCGGGTTGTTGGGCAGGGGGTTTACCCCCAAGGCCTTCGCCCCCATCCAGGCCAGGGGGCGGATGTAGCAACTTTTGTAGCCGTTTCGCCGCACCACCTCCTTGATGGCCTCCTCCAACTCCT
Organism: Thermus brockianus; assembly: GCF_021462505.1. Classification (GTDB taxonomy): domain Bacteria; phylum Deinococcota; class Deinococci; order Deinococcales; family Thermaceae; genus Thermus; species Thermus hydrothermalis. The sequence continues at coordinate 165,673 of NZ_JAKEDV010000006.1, read as the reverse complement.
CGGGGGCGAAGGGGATTTCCATGCGGAGCACCTTGGCGGAGTTATAGAAGCGCCGCACGTGCTCCTTCAGGCGGAAGATGGCGGGGCCTTTGGGGGTTTCGTAGGCCCGGATGCCCTCAAAGACGCTGGTTCCATAGTGCAGGGCGTGGCTTAGAACGCTGGTCTTGGCCTCCTCCTGGGGTACCAAGGCCCCGTTCATCCAGATAAGCCCCGCTTTGATGTGCACGTCCCCGCCTTTGGCCTCAGGCTTGGTCATGGCGAACCTCCGCCCCCATCATAACGCCTTCTTCCCCCGTGGAAAAAAGGCGTAGGGCGGTGAAGACCTCCCGGGCTTCCCGCGCCAAGGCCTCGGCCACCGGGGCCTTGAGGCTTCCCTCCCGGAGGAGGAGGTAGACGGTGCGCCCGGCCCCGGGGAAAAGGAGGGGCCTTAGGTGGGCCCGCTTCTCGGGAGGGAGGGTCCAGAGGGCCACCTCCGGCAGAAGGGTAAGCCCCCCTACCTCCTCCACCAGGCGGATGAGGGTTTCCAGGTCCCCGCTTTGGAACTCCACGGCCCGTTTCCGGAGGCTTGGCCGGCAGACGGAAAGGACCTGGTCGCGGAAGCAGTGGCCTTCGGAAAGCACCCAGGTGTCCTCTAGCGGGATCTCCAGGGGATGGAGCGCCGCCTTGGCATAGAGGGGATGGCGTGGGGAAACGTAGGCCAGGAAAGCCTCGGTGAAGAGGGGGTAGGCTTTGAGGCCCGGTACCCTTTCCTCTGTGCCCACAAGCCCGGCGTCCAGATGGCCCTCCTCGAGGCCCCTAAGGATGCCCGGGGTGAGCTCCTCCCGCACCGTCACCTCGAGGGCCGGATGCTTTTCCATAACCCGCGGGAGGAGGCGGGGGAGAAGGTAGGGAGCCAGGGTGGGGATGACCCCGATACGAAAGGGTCCTTGGAATACCCCTTCCTCCCCCCGGGCCAAGGCCTCTAGGCGCTCTACCTCCTCTAGCACCCGCCGCGCCTGGGCCACCACCGCTTGTCCCACCTCTGTGGGCTTGCCCTTTCTGCGGTCAAAGAGGCGCACGCCCAAGGCTTCTTCCAGCTTGCGGATCTGGACGCTCAGGGCGGGCTGGGTAAGGTACACCCGCTCCGCTGCCCGGGTGAAGTTTCCCTCCTCGGCCAAGGCCAGGAGGTAGCGTAGCTGGTCCAAGGTGACTTTCTTCATAGCTATATTTTATGGGAAGGGAAAGCACAATCTATTGGACTTATAGATCCCACCTGCCTAAGGTGGAAGGTGCCGGGCGGGAAAGCCCGCCCAGGCAAAGGAGGTGGGTATGTTTCTGAGGATAGACCGGTTGCAGATTGAGCTGCCCATGCCCAAGGAGCAAGACCCCAACGCCGCCGCTGCGGTGCAGGCGCTTCTTGGCGGGCGCTTCGGGGAGATGTCCACCCTGATGAACTACATGTACCAGTCCTTCAACTTCCGGGGGAAGAAGGCGCTCAAGCCCTACTACGACCTCATCGCCAACATCGCCACGGAGGAGCTCGGGCACATTGAGCTCGTTTCCGCCACCATCAACAGCCTCCTGGCCAAGAACCCCGGAAAGGACCTGGAGGAAGGGGTGGACCCTGTGAGCGCCCCGCTGGGCTTCGCCAAGGACGCCCGCAACGCCGCCCACTTCATCGCCGGGGGTGCCAACACCCTGGTGATGGGGGCCATGGGGGAGTACTGGAACGGGGAGTACGTCTTCACCAGCGGCAACCTCATCCTGGACCTTCTCCACAACTTCTTCCTGGAGGTGGCGGCCCGTACCCACAAGCTGCGGGTTTACGAGATGACGGACAACCCCGTGGCCCGGGAGATGATCGGTTACCTCCTGGTGCGGGGTGGGGTCCACGCCGCCGCCTACGGCAAGGCCCTGGAAACCCTTACCGGGGTGGAGATGACCAAGATGCTCCCCATCCCCCGGATTGACAACAGCAAGATCCCCGAGGCCAAGAAGTACATGGACCTGGGCTTCCACCGCAACCTCTACCGCTTTAGCCCCTCCGATTACCAGGACCTGGGCCTCATCTGGAAGGGGGCTTCCCCCGAGGACGGGAGCGAGGTGGTGGTGGTGGACGGCCCCCCCACGGGCGGCCCGGTGTTTGACGCCGGCCACGACGCCGCCGAGTTCGCCCCCGAGTTCCACCCTGCCGAGCTCTACGAGATCGCCAAGAAGCTCTACGACAAGGCCAAGTAACGCCTCTCTCTAGCCTGGCCCGTAGCGCCCTCCGGGAAGGGCCCGGGCCAGGCCCTTGAGTTCCAGGAGGGTGAGGAGGGAGAGCACCCTTTCCGGGGCGAACCCCGTAGCCTGGGCCAGGTCCTCCGGCAAGGCTTCCCCCTGGCAAAGGAGGGCGTAAAGGGTGGCCTCTTCCGGGGAAAGCTCCGGCGCAACCTTGGGCTTAGGGGAAAACCCCAGGTAGGAAAGGACGTCCCCGGCCTCGAGGACGGGGTACGCCCCGTCCTGGATGAGGCGGTTCGTCCCCAAGGAAGCGGGGTCCGTGGGGCGGCCTGGGACCGCCAGCACCTCCTTTCCCAGTTCCAAGGCGTGTTTGGCCGTGATGAGGGCCCCGGAGTCCAAGGGGGCCTCCACCACCAAAACCGCCCGGGCAAGCCCTGCGATGAGGCGGTTCCGCCTGGGGAAAAACTCGGGCTTAGGCCCCGTCCCCAAGGGAAACTCGGAAACCAGGTCCATGCGCTCCGCCAAAGGGCGGTGTTCCGGCGGGTAGACCCGGTCCAGGGCGCTTCCCAAGACGCCCAAGCTCCGCCCGCCCCCTTCCAAAGCGCCCAGGTGGGCTTCCCGGTCTATACCCCGGGCGAGGCCCGAAACCACCCAAAGCCCCGCCTCCGCCAGCTCCCGGGCGAGCCTCCGGGTGAAGCCTAGGGCCCAGGCGGAGGCCTTACGGGTACCCACGATGGCCACCGCCTGCGCCTCCTCGGGGAGCTCTCCCCGAAGGTAAAGGTGCGTGGGGGGCTGGGGAAGCCTTTTTAGGCTTTCGGGAAAGCCCTCCTCCCAGAGGCCAAGGATGCGCACCCCCAAAGCCTCCGCCCGCCTCCGTTCCCGTTTGGCGCGCCTTTCCGCCTCCGGGTAAAGGCTTGCCGCCTCGGGAAAGCGCTCCCTTAAAAAGGCCAGGGGGTCTTCCCAGGAAAGCGCCTCCAGGAGCCGCTTGGGGCCAATCCCAGGCAGGAAGGCCAGGGCCAAGGGGTCCACGGCCTGGAGTATACTGAAAAGCCTGGAAGGTCCGGCTTCTGGCCTCTGGGCCAATCCCAAGAAGCCGGGATCACCTAAGCCATGAGCGAAAAGACGTATTCCGGTTTCATCGCCATCGTGGGCAAGCCCAACGTGGGCAAGTCCACCCTCCTCAACAACCTCCTGGGGGTCAAGGTGGCCCCCATCAGCCCCAAGCCCCAGACCACGAGGAAGCGCCTTAGGGGCATCCTCACCGAGGGGAACCGCCAAATCGTCTTCGTGGACACCCCGGGCCTGCACAAGCCCATGGACGCCCTGGGGGAGTTCATGGACCAGGAGGTCTACGAGGCCTTGGCGGACGTGAACGCCGTGGTCTGGGTGGTGGACCTGCGCCACCCCCCCACCCCGGAGGACGAGCTGGTGGCCAAGGCGCTCAAGCCCCTGGTGGGCAAGGTGCCCATCCTCCTGGTGGGCAACAAGCTGGACGCTGCCAAGTACCCCGAGGAGGCCCTTAAGGCCTACCACGCCCTCTTGCCCGAGGCCGAACCCCGGATGCTCTCCGCCTTGGACGAGAAGCAGGTGGCGGGGCTTAAGGCCGAACTCCTGGCCCTGTTGCCCGAGGGTCCCTTCTTCTACCCCGAGGATTTCGCCAAAAGCGACCAGGACTTCGGGGAATGGGTGGCGGAGATCATCCGGGAAGAGGCCATGAAGCGCCTCTGGCACGAGGTGCCCTACGCCATCGCCGTGAAGACCGAGGAGGTGGCGGAGCGGGAGAACGGGGTCTTGTACATCAAGGCCCTCCTCTACGTGGAACGGCCCTCGCAAAAGGGCATCGTCATCGGGGAGGGGGGGCGGAAGCTCAAGGAAATCGGCCAGGCGGCCAGGAAGCAGCTAGAGGTCTTCCTGAACCGGAAGGTGTACCTGGACCTCGAGGTCAAGGTCTACCCCGACTGGCGCAAGGACCCCGAGGCCCTACGGGAGCTCGGCTACCGCTCCTCCATAGGGTGAGCCCAGGGGTTTTCCCTTGGGCAAGGGAAGGGTAGCATAACCCTATGCCCTGGCTCCTTCCCCGCGAAATCGCCCCCCTGCACCAGAAGGCCCTGGACCGCTACCTGGGAAGCCTCACGGAAAGGCTTTCCGACCCCAGCGTGGACCGGAACGCCCTGGTGCGGGAGGAGCTTGCCCGCCTCCTCTATGGCCGGCCTTACGAGGAGCTCTTGGAGGTAAATCCCCTGGGGGCCCTGGCCCTGGACCCCGAGGGGATCACCTTTGAGGCGGAGTACTACGCCGCCACTGACCTGGAGAAGTTCCGAAAGGTGAAGCCTCTCCTCTGGTTCTGGAAGGTGTTGGACCTCACCCCCATCGGGCAGTCTGTCCATTCCGGGGTAGCCCTAAGGCGGGCGCTCGCCCCCTTCATCTTCAAGCGGGTGGGGAAAAACCCCAAGTTCTTCCAGAACGTGGAGTTCTCCGTGGGCTACAACCTGGAGCTAGGGGACGACGTGGTGGTCCACCGCTACGTCTTCCTGGACGACATCGGGGGGATTAAGATTGGCGACCGGACCTCGCTTTCCGACTACGTGAACGTCTACAGCCACACCCACCACGTCCTGGCCTCCCCCGACGTGACCCTGAAGGAAACCATCATCGGCAGCGGGGTGCGCATCACCTACCACGCCACCATTTTGGCCGGGGTGCGCATCGGGGACGACGCCATGGTGGGGACGGGAGCGGTGGTCACCCGGGACATCCCGCCCCACGCCATCGCCCTAGGCATCCCCGCCCGCCCCGTGCGCTACAAGGTGCGCCACGAATGCCCCTACTGCCGCAAGGGGGAGGCTCACCCTTCGGACCTCATCCCCAAGCTTCCCGACCGCAAGGGCAACCCCGACTACCCCGACTTCCTCCCCCCCGGCTTCGGCACCCGGGAGGCTTAGATGTGGACCAAGGAGGAACTGGACCGCTACCACCGGCAGATGATCCTGCCCCAGGTGGGGCCCGAGGGGCAGGCGCGGCTTCGGGAAGCCTCCGTGGCCGTGGTGGGGGCCGGGGGGCTTGGGGTGCCCGTCCTCCAGTACCTGGTGGCGGCGGGGGTGGGGCGGGTGGGGATTGTGGAGATGGACCGGGTGGAGCTTTCCAACCTCCACCGCCAGGTGCTCTACGCCACGGAGGACGTGGGCAAGTCCAAGGCCTTGGCGGCCAAGGAGCGCCTGCAGGCCCTAAACCCCTTGGTACGGGTTGACGCCTACCCCGTCCGCCTCACCTCGGAAAACGCCTTGGAGATCCTGAAAGGGTACGAGGTCCTGGTGGACGCTTCGGACAACTTCCCCACCCGCTACCTGGTGAACGACGCCGCCGTCCTCCTCAACAAGCCCTTGGTGTTCGGGGCCATCTACCAGTTTGACGGCCAGGTGGCGGTCTTCCACCACCCCACGGAGGAAGGCGAGATGGGGCCTTGTTACCGGTGCCTCTTCCCCAAGCCCCCGCCCCCCGGCTCCGTGCCCTCCTGCGCCGAGGCCGGGGTCTTCGGCGTGCTCCCGGGCGTGGTGGGGGCCTTGATGGGGGCGGAGGTCCTCAAGGTCCTCTTGGGCCTGGGCAAGCCCTTGGCGGGCCACCTTCTCCTTTACGATGCCCTGGAGGCGGGCTTCCGCAAGCTCAAGGTGCGCCGCAACCCTGCCTGCCCCGTGTGCGGGGACAACCCCACGCAACGGGAGCTCATAGACTACGAGGCCTTTTGCGGCCTGTAAAAGGGGCCTAGGGCCTAGCGCCCCAAGCCCCCAAAAACCTTAGCGCTCCTCCAAGGGGATATAGGGCCGATTCAGCTCCCCGATGTACTTGGCGTCGGGGCGGAGGAGGCGGTTGTCCAAATCCTTGTACTCCAGGATGTGCCCCACCCAGCCCGAGATGCGGGCCACGGCGAAGATGGGGGTGAAGAACTCCAGGCCAAAGCCCAGGTCGGAGTAGACCACCCCGGAGTAGAAGTCCACGTTGGGGTAGATGCCCCGGGGGTTCAACACCTTCCCCGCTTCCTCCTCCACGATCTTGAGGATCTGGTACTCCTGGGAGTGGCCGTGCTTTTCCGCCACCAACCGGGCCAGGCGCTCCAGGACCCCGGCCCGGGGGTCAAAGGCCTTGTAGACCCGGTGGCCCATGCCCATGATGCGCTCCTTCTTGGCGAGCTTTTCCCGCACCCACTCCCGGGCCCGCTCGGGGGTGCCGATCTCCCGGATCATCTTCATCACCGCCTCGTTGGCCCCGCCGTGCCGGGGGCCCTTGAGGGAGGCCACGGCGGCGGTGATGGCGGAGTAGAGGTCGGTTTCCGTGGAAAAGGCGGCGATGGCGGTGAAGGTGCTGGCGTTAAAGCCGTGCTCCGCATGCAGGATAAGGGCGGCGTCCATGAGCCGCTCCTGCTCGGGGGAAGGCTCCACCCCGTTTGCCATGTAGAGGAAGTTGGCGGCGTGGGAGAGGTCCTCCCTGGGGGGGATGGGGGCTTTCCCTTCCCTAAGCCGCTTGTTGGCGGCCACGATGGTGGCGAACTTGGCGATGAGGTCCAGCCCCTTTTGGTAGAGGGCCTCCTTGGAGATATCGCTCTCCGTGGGGTCCAACATGCCCAGCTCGGAGACGGCGGTCCGCAGGAAGCTCATGGGGTGGGCGGAAACGGGGTACCGCCGGAAGGACTCCAGGAGGTGCTCCGGCAAGGAGCGGCGGGAAGCCAAATCCCTTTTGAAGGCCTCTAGCTCTTCTCGCTTGGGAAGTCTGCCGTGGAGGAGGAGGAAGGTGGTTTCCTCAAACGTGCTCTTCTCGGCGAGCTCCTGGATGGGGATGCCGTAGTAGTAGAGCTTTCCCGCCTCCCCGTCAATGAAGCACATCCGGCTTTCCGTGAACAACACACCTTCTAGACCCCGTGCCACTTCCATACTGGCCTCCTTTTACGCACCCCAAGGGTGCTTCGCCTCCCATCATACCCCCTTAGAGGGCATCCTCTTGCAGGATGAGCGTCTTGAGGTAGAGGCTTTCCGGCACGTGGAGGCTCCAGGGATGGTCCCGGGGCTGGTAGGTGACGGCGTGCACCCGTAAGCGCATCCTTTGGTCTGCGGCGGCGCGGCGGGCCACCTCCAGGAGGTCCTCCACCTTGAGGTAGTAGCTGCAGGCGGAAAGCCAGAGGTACCCCTCTGGGGCGAGGAGCCTTAGGGCCTCCCGCACCAGGTCCACCAGGTGGCGCTTCATGGCGGGAAGCTCCTCCGGGCGCTTCACTAGGGTGGGCGGGTCCAGGAGGACGTGGTGGAAAGGGCCTTCCAAGGCCTTGAGCACCTCCAGGGCTTCGCCTTGGCGGATATCCACCCGAAGCCCCGCCCGCAGGGCCGCCTGGTCCAAGACGGAAAGGGCCTGGAGGTCCTTGTCCACCGCCAGGGCGTAAGCCCCTTTTCGTGCGGCCCGCAAGGCGAAGCCCCCCACGTAGCTAAACACGTCCAGAACCCGCTCCCCGGGCCGGACCATGGCCTCAAAGAGGCGGCGGTTTTCCCGCTGGTCCAGGTAAAACCCGGTCTTCTGGGCCAGGGCCAAGGGGATGGGGAAAAGGAGGCCGTCCTCCTCCACCTCCAGGACGGGGGGTACCTCCCCCTGGACCACCCCCACCCGCTCAGGAAGGCCTTCTTGCCTTCTCGCCTCCACATCGCTCCGCTCGTAGACGCCCTTCGGCGAGGTGGCCTCGAGGAGGGCGGGAAACCACACCCCCCTTAGGGCCTCCATACCCCGGGAACGCACCTGGAGGACCAAAACCTCCCCGAAGCGGTCCACCACGAGCCCGGGAAGCCCGTCCGCTTCCCCGTGGACCAGGCGATGGAAGACCCCAAGCCCTTCCCGCTTCCGCAAAGCCTTCTGGAAGCGCCCGAGGAAAAAGCGGCGGTCCAGGGGCCCCGGGTCAAAGCGGAAGGCCCGGAAAGGCACCTTGGAGCGGGGGTCGTAGTAGCCCACCGCCAGGAAACCCCCATCCGCCGCCACCGCCTCCGCTACCCCCGCCTCGGGGGGGGCCTCCTGGATCTCGTCCCGGTAGAGGTTGGGGTAGAAGTTCTTCAGTTTCCGCTCCTTGCCTGGCCGGACCACCACCCGCAGCACGGCCTAAGAATACTGCGAACCTTTCCGGTACCTGGATCATCGGGGTAGGGCAGGGTTGGTGCAGACTGTGGGGGGAAGAAGGTGGGGTCTTGGCCGCTGGGGTTGCGCGAAGGGGTTTTGCCTGACCCTGGTTCAGGTACGTTCCTAGCGCACGGGGTGGCCGCCCTTTGAGCCTTGGGAAAAGGCGTCAGGCCACGGCCCTGTGGGCGGTGGGGGTATCTCACCGAAAGGGTACCCGCTTCTCAGAGGGCAGCGCTAAGGTGAAGAGGAGATGCCCTATTCTTCTAGCGGCTGCAAGGCGCCCAGCTTTTCGGGTTGGATGGTTGGTTGGGTGTTGCTGTTCGCCCTGGTTTCCTGCCGGGAAGGCGCGGTGGCTTCTGGGCCTTACCCCTCTCCACCCCCACCCTCGCTCAGCGTACGCACCTGGGTTTACCAGCTCACCGGCTATCCGGCCACCGGGCTTAGCGCCTTGGGTGCCACGGCGGCGGACCTCTTTGTCATAGACCTGACCCAGGATGGCCAGAAGCCCTGGGCCAGCACGGATCTGGCGCCCCTCAAGGGGAAGCCTGTTCTGGCCTACATGGAGATCGGGGGAATAGAGGACTACCGGGTAGAGTATCCCGTGGTGCAGAAGAACGCTCCCGATCTCCTGCTAAATCCTGTGCCCGGCTGGAGCGGGGAATGGTACGTGAAGTACTGGGATGAAGACTGGTGGACCCTGGTGGTTCAGCCCCGCCTGGATAAGGCCTTGGCAGCGGGGTTTAAAGGGGTTTACCTGGACTTGGTGGACGCCTACGAGGGCATAAGCCTACCCTTGGTGCCCGGCGAAACGCGCGATTCCCTGGCGACCAAGATGGTGGCGCTATTGGTGCGGATTAGTGCCTACGTAAAGGCCAAGCGGCCGGATTTCTGGGTGTTTCCCCAGAATGCCCCGGAGCTCCGGATGCGGCCGGGATACCTGTCCGCTATGGACGGCATTGGCCTGGAGGAGCTCTTCTTCTACGCCACCGATCGTCCTTGCACGGGCTCGGGCTGCCAAGTGCGCCTGAACCACGCCCGGGCAATTCGCGATGCGGGGAAACTGGTGCTCACCGTGGACTACGCCACCAAGCCGGAAAACGTCCAGACAGCGTGCCAAAAGTCCCGGGCGGAGGGATTTGTGCCGTATGTGACGGTGGTGAACCTGGACCGGATCAGTCCCCTGTGCCCGTAGGGAGGAGGAGGTGCTTTTCTTGCGCCAAGATGGGAACGAGGCCGTGGCGTAGGGCTCTTCTTTGGGCCCAACGGGCTAGCCTTGCCTGGGGAGCATAATCCAGGCTGTAGCGTTCCCAATGGAACCGGGCCAAGACTTGCGCCCATGTGGCGTTTGCTCGCAAGATGGAGCGCGGAAGCGGTTGTCCGCCCCCTTCCCAAGTGGTGGAGAAGCCCTCAAAGACGATGCCGTCCACGAGGTCTGCCAGGTGGGGTAGGAGGGCGAAGCCGCGGTTGGCAAGGAGGAAGTGGGATCCCACGGCCCGCCGGAGCTCTAGGAGGAGCCGGAGGGTACCCTCCCGGCTTACGGTGGCCGCCTGGTCCAGGGTGTCCAGGAAGAGGCCTTGGAACCCCCGGGCTAGGTAGAGCAAGGCGCTTTCCACCACCTGCGTCACCCATCCGGGGTGGGCGGGGTCCACGATCTTAGTGCCCCAAAGGGGGTTGACGGGGCCCAGTTGCCACGGGGCTTTGGGACCTGGATCTTCCCCTAGGCTCAGATAGGCGAGGGGTTCTGTGGGGGTAAGGGCCTGGAGCTCTTCTGGAGTGTAGGCCCAGGGCTGGAGCACCACCCGGCGAAAGGCCCGAAGCTCCCTAAGCCTTCCTTGGCCGTAGTAGAAGCCCAGGGGTTTAAAGGAGGTATAGACCATAGCGCTCCGGATGGCGGAGGTGCTCTAGGAGGTAGAGGAGAAGGCCAAGGGCGACGGCCCCCAGTATGAGGGGGTTTGCGGTCAGGTGGAGGAGAATCGCCCCTGCTAGGAGGGCTAGGGCACTAACGTGAATAGCGCCCAAGGCGTTGAGGGCCAGGGCCATGGCGCTTAGGAAGCTGAGAAAGCCAAAGCCCAGAAGGGGGGCGTGGTAGTCCCCGGACCAGGGGAGGCTGAGGAGCACGAGAAGGGTGGGCACGGAGGCGGTAAGGGCGTAGGACCAAAGGGAGCGTTGAAGGGCAAGAAGAAGGGCTCCGGGGCTTGCCGTCTGCCAGAGGATTTTGGCCAGGGTTGTAACGAAGGCCGATAGCCGCATTTCCACCAAAATGGAGGCCAAAAGGTAGATCCCCAGCCCAACGAGAGCCCTATCGCCGGCCAAGTCCACCAACCTCCAGAGGACAAACCCCTGGCCCAAGCCATAGGCTCCATACACCCACTCCCCCACCAAGACCTTGCCTAGGAAAGCAAAACTATCCCTTCGGAGGGGACTTGCCTGCTGAAGGAGGAGAACCAGGGGGAAAGAACCCACCCAGAAGGGGCTCATCCCCGAAACCCGGAGGAGAATGGCCAGGAGGAGGAAGCCCGAGGCTACCCAGGCGGCCTTGTCCTCGAGGCCCTTCAGGGTTAGCACCCCCACGGCAACCCAGGCCATGCCTGTGCCCCAGGTGGCCGCAAACCCCAGGTCCAGGGGGGCTGTGACGCTCACCCCAAGGACCCCTACCCAGGCCAAAAGGCCCAGCACCCCTTTGGCCTCCGGGGGTTCCAGCTCCACCGCTGCCCTAAAGCTCACCCGGGCTGCCAGCTGACTCCAGGCCAGGAGGAAGAGCGCTGTTAGCCACCCTAAAGACCCGGAGTTCCAAAAAGTTACCAGGGTGCCTCCAAGGGTGAGGGCCACCGCCAGGTGCCGAGGGCCCAAGGTGCCTCGAGGCCTGGGCGGCTTGGGTCTGGGTTGGAAGTCGCGCTGGGCCAGGGCGAAGAGAGCTTGGGCTAGGGCAAAGGTGCTGGGCAGGCCAAAGAGGCGCTCCACGCGGTAGCGGTTGTAGCCGAGGACCTCGAGGTGGGCGGCAAGCTCGTAGGGGTCACTTATTTGGCTTAGGAGGTCCTTTAAGGTGTGCGCGAGCTCGCTAAGGCCTTGGGGATTTCTGGGAGGGGGGACGGAAGGGCGGTACTCGCCCCGGGCGCTCATTCGGGTACCTCCAGGGAGCCTTGAAGGGCCAAGGCCTCGTAGATGTTGGAGAACTCCTCTAGCATACGTTTAAGCGTGTACAGGCTCAGGACCTTTTCCCGTGCCTCCTTGCCCTTCGCCAAGCACCGCTCGGGGTCCTGGAGGAACCCCAGGAGCGCCTCTCCTAAGGCCTCGGGGTCCATGGCGGGCACCACCTCCCCCACGCCCTCCAGGACCTCGCCCACGCTCCCCACCCGGGTGCCCACCAGGGTGCGCCCCACGGCCATGTTCTCGATCACCGTGTAGGGGAAGCCCTCGGAGATGCTGGAGAGCACCCCCACCCACCCTCGGTGGTAGGCCTGGTACACGGGGCTTGCGGGGCCCATGAAGCGCACGTTGCCCTCGAGGCCTAGTTCCTTTACCCGGGTGCGAACGCTTTCCGCATAGGCTTCGTTTCCCCGGGGAACGGGACCGAAAAGGAGGAGTTGCGCCTCTGGAAGGGTTTCGCGTACCCGTCCGAAGGCGTCCACCAAGGTGAGGAGGTCCTTTAGCGGGTCAATCCGGCCCACCCATACGGCGGTGGGTGGGTTTTCCAGACGCGCGGGAGCTTCTGGGAACTGTGCGGGGTCAATGCCGTTGGCCACCACCTGGATGCGTTTGGGGTCCGCGCCGAGCTCCACCTCCCACTGCCGGTTGAAGCGGCTCACCGTGGTGATAAAGTGGGCCTCCCGGTAGGCCAGGCGGCTTACGAGGTGGTAAAAGCGGGCTTGGACCAGGCGCTCCGCGGGGGAGGGGTTGGTTTCGCTAAAGGCCAGATAGCGCTCCCTCAGGAAAACCCCGTGCTCGGTCAGAAGAAAGGGTACGCCCAGGTGCCGGGACACCAGCCAAGCGGGGATGACGGCAAGCCCGCCGCTTGTGGCGTGGATCAGGTCCACCTCGGGGATGGGATCTAGGGCCAGGAGGGGAAGGAGGGTGGAGCGAAGCCAGTGCAAGACAGCAAGCCCCTCCCCCAGGGTAGGCGGACGGCCCAAAAGGAGCGTGAGCCTTTCGGCCAGGAGCGCCTGTACTTTGGGGTGGAAGAAGAGGTTGTACAGGTGGCGCTTGCGCAAAAGGAAGATTTCCCAAAGCCCTTCTTGAAAGGTGGCTAGGTCCAGGTCTAGGAAAGCCAGGAGCTTGCTCAGGGCCGGCAGGAGGGCATGCAAGGGAGCGGGGGCAAAAGGGGATGCGTGGGGGGGGCGGTAGAGGTGAAGGGTTCTCAAGGAGGCTTCCGGGGGAATGGGTAGGGCGGGTTTAGCCTTTTGCGGTCCCCACAGGGCAAGGACGGTGAACTGGGCCTCGAGGCCAAAGAGGAGTTGCTCGCACCAGCGGCTCACTCCTCCCATGGCGTAGGGATACGTGCCTTCTGTGACGAAAAGAACCCTAAGGCGCTTGGATCGCATACGTTCCCGTCCCTACAAAACAGCGGTTACGACCGGCATACGCATCGCACGTGCTTGCTTGGATGCCCGTTACCCAGACGGGCTTGCCCTTTACGGTGACGGTTTGGGCGGCGGGGTCAATGACCGCCCGCACGCTTCCCGCATGTACTGCCTGATAGTGTAGGTAGCGCTTTAGGGCGCGCTCGCCGTATTCCAGCCAGGAGGGAGAGAGGAGGGGAAGGGTGCTATAGGTGGAGTATTTCTGAAGAAGTGTTTCTAGCCAGTCAAAGACCAGGTTCCTACCCGGGGCGAACTCCCGCAGGTTCGCCTGGTGGAAGTAGTGGCTTCCCCCGTCGGTGAGGAGGTGGTGCAGGGCTATGTTGGTTTCCTGGCCCAGGTACTCCTGGTAGCTGAGGGCACGCGTCCAGTAGGGGGCGGTGCCGTTTGGGGCGTACACGCTGTTGTAAGCGTTTACGGCCTCTTGGTCCGTGGTCACGTTGTAGAAGACATTGGTGGGCCAGTCTGCGGTCAGGTAAAGGCCAGGGGCCAGAGGATGGGGGAAGGCGCAGGTTCGGCATGGGGGCTTTTGGCTCTCCACGGACCAGTTGACCTTGGCAAAGCGGACCTTGTGTTCGCTTAGAGCTTGGAGAAAGTACGGGTTAGATGCGCCTAGGCCGTTGTCCTGACGGGGAAAGCCGTACGGGTTCGTGCCCTTCCAACCAAAGCCCGAGTACTGCCCGCTTTTGAAGGCCCGGTGCTCGTAGCGAAGGCCGAGGAGGCTTGCGATCCGGTTGTTCTCGGCGATCTCCCTTCGGGCTTGGGCCAGGTCGGTGAAGTCCATGTCCCAGTGGGTGTAGGAGTGGTTGTAGAAGCGGAAGGTGTCCTTGAGGACCTGGGTGGCCTGTACGAGGTCGTCCGCCAGGTTTATGGGTTCAGCGGCCACCGCGCCCGAGGGGTTGCAGGGAACCAGGTTGTCGTTGGGGTTGGGGTCAGAAACCGCCCCACAGCCGTTGAGGGCAATGTCCAGGGTGAAGCCCTGGGCCACGGGGTAGGCGGAGCGTAAGCCCGCCTGCTTTTGGGCCACGGCTTGGGCCTCGAGGCCGCTTAGCCGGTAGGGGGTGGCGTTGCCCACCCCAGGTGCGTCGCCGATGACCTCGGTGGAGAGGAACCAGTCGTCCACGTCCGCCCGCAGGTAGCGGCCATACTCCCCTAGGTACACCCCCCGGGTGACCCAGCCGATGAGCCCCGGGGCGAGGAGCCAGGTGTGGAGGAGGTAGGGGCTTTGGTCAAAGGTGAGGAGGAGTTGCTCCCGCCCGTCGGCGGTGGTGCGCACGATGCCGAAGACGTTGCCCTCCGCATCGGTAAGGAGCGGGGTGGCGGGGCAGGTGCCGCTTGGTGCTGCCTTGTAGGCGTAGGCGCGGCGCACGGGTAGGGTTCCCGTGAGGTCGGGGAAGACCGCCTGGCCTTCTGGGGTGAGGGTTAGGGGGTAGCTCTGGGCGAGGTCTATGCCGGCGGGGTCATTGGCCGCAGGGCTTGGGGTGAGGAAGCCTTCCACCGGGGTGAGGCAGCGGTCCTCGGGGTAAGTCCCGGGGTAGGTGTAGAGGATGAGTTCCCGCACCCCATAGTCCCGCTCGTAGGCCCAAAGGCGGTTCCAGTCCTCGGCCGTCATATAGAAGGTGGGCCCGGGCCAGGCGGCGAGCTGGCCCTCCGCCAGGATCACCCCTTGGAAGCGGCCCGTGCCATCGGGAAGGGTGAGGGAAACCTGGCTGAAGGGGGTTTGGCTCAGGTCCACCACCTCGTAGGGGATGAGGAAGGTTTCCAGGATGTCCCGGGCGGCGGCGAAGTGGGGGGCCGCCTCGGGGTTGGTGGAGGTGGTGAGGAGGAGGATGCGCGCCTCGTACCGGGCCCCGGGAAGGGCCTGGGGCCTTAGGGGAAGCTTCAGGGGCACGGGCCCCTCGAGGGCCGGCAGGGGGCGGCTCGGAAGCACCGGCAGGGCCGGGGGGGCGAGGGGAGGGCCTGTCACCTGGACCTTGGGCTTTGGAGGAGTCTGCCCCGTAAGGTTGCAGGCGGCGAGGAGGAGGGCGAGGAGGGCGAGACGGCGCACAGCGTTACCTCCCCTTTCTCGGCAGGCTCAAGGGGCTTAGCCCTAGACCCTGGGGCTGGACGCTACTTGCCCCGCTTCCTGGGTGCACCCCTGTGCCGTCCACGGTGAGAGCGTGCCACCACGTGTTGTACCCATCGCTGATGGTTGGCGCGGGAAAGCTCGCCACCAGGTGGTTGGCATTGTAGACCTTTACCTGGCCCCCAGAGGTGTTCCAACTTCCTCCGCCGAAGTACCAGTGGACGTAAACGCGGTAGGCTCCCCCTTGGTAGACGAAGCGGAGGGTTTCCTGCCCGGGGCCTTGGGGGGTGTCCCCTTCCAAGCAGGCGGCTCCTGCGGGAGGGCAGGTGCCGGGGTTGTTCCAGTAGATGTGCTGGGCCGCCGGGGTGTCGGGATAGAAGAGGTGGAGGTCCAAATCGGCGCCTGCGGTCCAGGAGAGCTCCACCCGCCAGTCGGCGGCATAGGTGACGGTGAGGGTGAAGTCCCAAGACCGGGTGGCCCCACCTCCTTGGGGTGTGGCCTTGAGGCGCAAGGGGTAGGTTCCCGGTGGGGGGTTGGCCACCTGGAGGGCTACGGGTCCCCCGCTGGCGGGGAGGGAGGGGCTTGCCAGGCTAAGGCCAGGGGGAAGGGGGGTGCCGTCTTGACGCTCCAGCGTGAGGAGCAAAGGGGTGTTGAAGCCGTTTAAGGGCGTCAGCGCCACTTGGAGGCTCCCCGTGCCCTCCCAGGGCAGGGTGAGGGCGGTATCCCCCCCGAGGGAGAAGTCCGTGGCCTTGAGGGTAAAGCCCACCTCCCGCACCCGGCTTCCCCCCTCCGCCCGGAGGGTAAGGGGGTAGTCTTGGGGGCTGAGGTTCGGGTCCAGGGCCAGGGTTAGGGGGACGGAGATGGGGTTTCCGTTCAGGGTGATTGTGGTGGGGCTTAGGGTAATCCCGGGAGGGGGGTTTACCAGGCTCAGGTTCACGGGTCCGCTGAAGCCTAGGAGGGGAGTTAGGTGGAGGACAGCTTGGGCCTGGCCGCCCACGGGGGCGGAAGGTGTGCCTTCCAGGGACAAGAGGAAGTCTGGGGCGGTGCTGTTCACGGCCACCGCCCGGCTTCCGGCGCTTCCCGCGCTGAAGCGGATGGCCCCTTGGTCCACGCCTTGGTTGGCCGTCACCCGGTAGACCTTCCCAGCGTAGCCCGAGGGCGTGTCGTCTTGGACCGCCAAGCCGCTGGGCGCTTGGAAGGTGACCGCGGGCAGGGGGCCGTTGCCCGAGTTTCCCACGAGGACAAGGGCGCTTTCCCCGGGGTTCAGGCTTAGAGCCAGGGGCGCCACCTCGAGGCCCGCCCCCAGGTTCGGGTTCACCACCTTGCGCAGAAGCCGCACCAGGTCTTGCTCGTCGGCGTAGCCGCTGGAGTCCAGGTCGGCGTGGTAGCGACGGTAGGGGTTCGGGGTAGCAGCCCCCGTAAGGAGGTCGGCGAGGAGAAGGGCGTCCGTTAAGCCCACGCTCCCGCTAGCGTTGAGGTCGCCCAGGGGGTTTTGGGCGAAAGCGGGATCCACCTCGCCCTGGCTCACCCCGGGAAGAGGGGTATAGCTTTGGGAGACCACGTGGCCTTGAGGGGTAAGGCCGGCTTCCTCCCAGGAGAGAGTAGCCTGGAGAGCCTCCGTTTCTAGGAGGTGCGCCTCGGGCCTAGCTCCTGGCTTTAGGGCCTGGAAGCGGACTCGGAGCACTTCCCCCGAGAGGGCATGGTAGGCAACCCCCGCTAAACGCACCCGGCCGGCCTCGAGGTGGGTTTCCGTGAGGAGGGGGCTTACGGGGCCCAGGTAGCGGAGGGCATTTGGGTCAAAGGTGATTTCCAAAAGAACTCCCCGCACGCTCTCCCCGTGCAAGACCCAGGCGCCTGCGCTAGGGTTCCGCACAAGGCTTTGAGGGTTACTACAGGCTGCAAGGATCAGCAGGGCGAGTAGGGTTAGGGCATTTTTTCCCACGTATACCTCCGTTTATGGACCCGGGGTTGTCGCACTGCTCCGGCTTCGTAAGCAGCCTAGGATGGGGAAGGGAGCTGGCCAGGCTCATAAAGGAGGGATGGGGGAGGCGAAGGCAGGGCCAGACATCCTAGGGAGCAGGGTATAGGTGGTAAGCACAAAGGGAAAAACCCCCGCATCCCCATTCCCCTTAAGGCGCTAGAACGAGGCTCCCTCCGCCTACTGAGGTGTCCTCCACGTAGTTCGCCTGGGTGAGTACCACGCCGCCCACCTCCAAAGTCCCGCCACCTGTTCCCGTGACGGAGAGAAGGGCGAGCTGTCCAGGCCCGGTAAAGGTGCTGCTGCACACCAAGACCACGTTCCACCGGTTCGGGTTGGAAGACACCTGCGCGAAGTCCAGGGTGCACCCTTGGGTGAGGGCCCCTGCGCCTGCGCTCAGGGTGAAGCCTGCAGGAAGCGTCACGCTGAACTGGGCAGCGCGGTAGGCCTGGGTGGTGCCCACCAGGTTCACCCCCACGGTGTAGGTGTTGCCTGTGCGTTCCAGGAGCGAGGGCTGGAGCGCCTTGGGCGCTTCGGCGACGGTAAGGGTAAAGGCACGGCTATGGGTAAGACCACCGCCCGTCGCCTCGAGGGTAAGGGTGTAGTCGCCCGGGGCCACATTAGGGCCCACACGTAGGGTAATCGCTAGGGTGTTTCCGGTGGTGGGGTTTTCCGCAAAGGTGTAGGACACCTTATCGTTTCCGCTACCGAGGACGCTTCCGTTCAGGCTGAAGGTAATGGGACCAGAGAAGTGGGTGCGGACGAGGCTGACGTTCACCGTTCCCGAAGCTCCCTGCTTTAGGGTGAGATTGGCTGCGCTCACGGAGAAGTCGTAGAGGGTGAGGCTAAGGGGCTGGGTCCTGGTGAGGCTACCCCCGCTCGCCCGGACCTGAAGGGCGTAGAGGCCTGCCTCAGCGCTTCCTGCACTCACGTTCAGGGTTACTGGGCCGCTTGCGGGTAAGGTGGCGCTATTGGGCGTTAGCGTGAAGGATACAGAGTTTCCTCCCGCATCGGTGAGGCTAAGGTTCACACTTCCGCTGAAGCCGCCGTAGGTGGAAAAGAAAGCGTGTAGGCTCCCCGCACCGCCCACGGGCAAGGTAAGGGTGTTTTGGTCCAGGTAAAAGTCAAACCCGGGGGCTTTTTGGACCACTAGGGCGAAGGCCTTTTCCCGAACGATCGTCCCGCTTACCGCTCTAAGGCGAAGGGTATAGGTGTTGGGAGGTACGTTATTTGCCACGCTGAGGGTGAGGGTGTCGGTAAGGGGGCTGGATAGCACCACGCTGGTGGGGCTTTCTAGGCTTATTCCTGAGGGAGCGTCCAGCAGACTTAGGGTCACGGTGCCTGTAAAGCCGTTTTCCGGGGTTAGGGTGAAGTCCAGGCTGGCCATTCCCCCGGGCGTGGTGGTGGCGCTCGGGGCGCTTAGGTCCAGGCCGAAGCTTGGGAAAGGTGCGTGGACCCGGGCGGTGCGGGTGCCAGCATTAACCGCTTGGCACTGGATGCTCCCCTCCAGGGTATTCCCCTGGGCTTCCACCCTGTAGGCTTTGCCATAGGCTCCCTGGGGAGTTACGTCCGTTAGGGCGGTCCCTTGGGGATGGGAACAGGACACGCTGGGAAAGGCTCCGTTTCCGGAGTTATTGAGGAGAAGGTAGGCGTGGGCTCCGGGGCCCAGGGCCAAGTCCTGGGGCGCAAGCTCCAGGTTGGGTTCCAAGCCCGGGTTTACGATCTTCCGCAAGAGGAGGGCGAGGTCTTGACCGGTTAAGGTTCCGCTGGAGTTAAGGTCCCCTTGGTAACGCTGGTAGGCGTTGGGGTTTTGGAGATTACCCGCCAGGATGTCCGCTAAGAAAACCCCATCCGTGAGGCTTACGCCCCCACTGCCATTCAGGTCACCCAAGGGGTTTTGCACGAAGGAGGGATCGGCTTCGTTTTGCCCGATCCCCTGAACCACGGATTGGGGCAGGACCAAGGCTTGCGGTTGAAGACCGCCCCCTTTCCAGATTTGCCTGATCGCTCGTCCCTCAGGATAGGTTTCCACCACCTGTACCTCGGGCCTTGCCCCGGGCCGGAGAACCTCAAAGGTCAGGGTGAGGAGGGGCCCTGAAGGTGTGCTGGGGGCCACGGCCACCGCGCGAACCCTCCCCCCTTCGGCGAAGGCTTCCGCCCCGTATGCGCCCTCTGCCCCCACGTAGCGCAAGGCGGCGGGATCAAAGTGGGCTTCCACCAAAATCCCCCGCACGCCCTCTCCCTGGAGGGCAAGGGTCCAGGTTGCTGGATCACGGCTTGCCGGTTGGCTGCAAGCGCCCAAAAGCAAGGACAGCACGAATACTCTAGCAATACGCCCGCGTTCTTTCATGACACCTCCCAATACGGACCCGCAAATGTGCGGGGTGGTGCAGAAGGTGTTCCTTCCCTTTCAGGCAGAAAAACAGAGGCCACTTGGGAGAAACAAGGGGGATCTTTGCATAGATCTCTGCTCCCACCCCGTTATCCCAAGCCTAGAGAACCCAAAGGGTTTTGTCTTCCGCCCTCCGGCCTAGGCTTTTGAGGGATGAAGTTCTAAGTCTAGAATGTCTAAAGACCTAGGTCCTTTAGGGAACTTCCGTGAATTTGCCAAGGGCCACGTAGGGAAGGAAGCCCAGTTCCAACGCCCGCCTAAACGCGAAGTTAGCGGCCTCGGCGTTAGGGGCTTGGTCCAGGCTGAGGGCAGGCAGGCCCCGCCTCCGAAAGGGCCATACGGGGCTTGGGTCGTTCAGGATGATCTGGCCTTGGGCGTCCAGGGAGAGGCCTGAATAGACCACAGCATCTAGAAAGCGCGCGGTGCGCCGTAGCACTCGGAAGCCCCGGTGTTGCAGGAGCAGGGCTTGTGGGTGGCTTTCGCGCAAGCCTCGTACTAGGGCGGCAAGCTCGGGAACCTTTTCCGGATGGAGATCGGCGAGGTCCAGTCCGTCTAGGAAAAACCCCTCAAAGCCCAAGGCGAGAAGCCGGAACGCTTCAGCCCTCACGTGGGCTTGCCAAAGGGAGGACGAAGGGTCCATAAGAAGGGTGTCCGGAGCATAGGGGTTTGGACCCAGGACTGCTTCCCGGAGTCCTTTGCTCTCCGCTTCCCCTCGAGGCAGGACCCCTAAAGGAAGGTACGCCACCACCCTAACCCCGTTTTCCCGGAGCCCCCGCACCAGGCCCAAGGGGGCTTCCCGGGCCAGCACCACGAGTTCGTAGGCCTGGAGCCGGGCTAGCGCCCCCGGGTCCCCCCCATAGTAAAGCGCCCAGCGCCGGATGCCCTGAAGGCGGCTAGGTATAAGGGGGAGCAACGCTTCCTGGGCCTGGACCTGGGCTACCAGGACCTGGGGGTCTTTTGGGGCATCCACGAAGGCGAGGTAGCCGTAGTTGCCGGGGGAGTGAAAGTCGCCTCCCAGGGGCCAGAGGGTGTACTCCCTAGCCTCTGGATTTCCCCGGCCCACCTTAAGCTGCCAGATTTCGCCCAACCTGGGATGGGGAAGCACCCCGCCAAAAGGGATACGGAGCTCTGCCCACCAGCCTCCAGGAAAGCTGCCGGTCTGGGCTTCAAAGAAAAGGGGAGCTGTGTAGCGTTCAAACCGCACTCCCTTCGGATTGACCGCTAGGTGCAGGTCGGGAGCGTCCTCGTCAAAAGGGTTAGGGCGCAAGAAGACCTCCAGGGTATCGTCCTGCCACCACTCGGGGTCGTTAGCCTGGCGCTCCGCCTTGGGAGGGGTTTCTTGGCTGAGGCGGGCCACCAAGTAAAGGGCTTGGTCATCGTAGGTAACCTGGAAGGTGCCGGAGAACCGGGCAGTTTTAGGGGGATACAGGGTGGTGAGGTGTATGGAATAGGTGGGAAGCCCCGGATAGATGCCCATCCCCCAGGGACCTTTCGGCCGGGGCAAGGCCTGGGCCACCACCAACTCTTGGGCTAGGGATACCCCTCCAAAAAACACGAATACCATCACCAAAATGGAGCGCATGGCCTAACTATATAACCTCTTGCCCTTCTCCGGATGGGAAAGCCCCTGTTGTCCTAGGAAAAAGTGACGGAGGAGGGTGTCACGCGTGGGAATAGAAAGGGCCTTTGGCTTCCACAAAGGAGAGTTCCCTGCTTAACGGGGGGGATGGAGGCTCTAGATGTCCCCCTTCCCAAGGGGAGGACTCCAGGCAAGCCTTTCTATAGCCCTCAAGGTGCGGGCTAAGAAGATACCCGGACCCTTAGGGGCCCGGGTATCTTCCCCTTGCAAGCTTGGTGGGCGATGGTGGACTTGAACCACCGACCTCACGCTTATCAGGCGTGCGCTCTGACCAGCTGAGCTAATCGCCCCCGCACGCAAGCTCTAGGATAGCGCAAGGGGCTTGGAGGTTCAAGACCTGTTGTGGGCCAATCCCTCCAGGTACATTTTTGCCAAGAGCCTATAGGGGTTTTTAAGTACCGAAGGGAGCGGCGGTAGCGGCTGTAGCGCCTCTGATGAGGTTGCCTTGCGCGTAACTTCCAAACACCCTAAAGGGGTAGGGTTGGGCCACGGGTTTCGCGCGGCCCCTAAGGATTGGGTACCGTGAGGCCCGAACCTGAGCGGCGAAGCCGCAAGCCTCCACCCAAGGAGAGATCCCGCCCCTCTTTTGAAGCCGAAGCCCTACAATGGAATCCGTGAAGATCTACACCAAAACCGGGGATGCGGGGGAAACTGGCCTCTACGGGGCCGAACGGGTGGTGAAGGCCCACCCCCGGGTGGAGGCCTACGGCACCGTGGACGAGGCCAACTCCGCCATCGGCCTGGCCCGGAGCCTTCTCCCAAAGGAGCACCTGGACCTCCAGGACCTTCTGGAACAGGTGCAAAACGCCCTCTTTGATCTGGGGGCGGACCTGGCCACCCGTATGGGTAGTCCCTACGAAAAAAACATCGCCCGCATGGACGCAGAGGACGTGGAGGCCCTGGAAAAGGCCATTGACCGCTACATGGAGGAAAGCCCTCCCTTCACGGGCTTCATCCTGCCCGGCGGGCACCCGGCGGCGGCGGCCTTGCACCTGGCCCGCACCGTGGTGCGCCGGGCGGAGCGCAAGGTGGTGGCCTTGAGCCGGGAGGAGCCCGTGAACCCCGAGGCCATCCGCTACCTGAACCGGCTTTCCGACCTCCTCTTTGTCCTGGCCCGGGTGGTGAACGCCCGCACGGGGGTGCAGGAAGAGGCCTGGCTCGTCAAGAGGCGGCGCTAGGGCCAGGGCTTGCCGTAGACCCGCACCTCAGCCCCGGGGAAGGCGGTCTGGAGAAGCTCTTTTAGGAAGGAGGCGGCGGAGGGCAGAAGTCCTCCGCAAGGGCCCTCCATGTAAAGGAAGAGGTAACGGGGGCGCCTGGGGGACTGGGAGAAGCCCAGGCAGCCCTCGTACTCGGGGAAGTACTCATAGAAAAGCTCCAAGAGGTCCTGGACCAGGTCCTTGGCCTCGGGCAAGGCCTCTATGGAGCTCTGGGGCTTCACCCAGAAGGTCATGGCCTTCATCCTCCTCCCATTATGGCGTTGACAGGGCGCGGAGGTGTGATATCATCTTGCTATATGATTGAAGTCCTTCAGTTGACCAAGGCCTACCGCGCCCACCGGGCGGTGGAGGACCTCTCCTTCCGGGTAAACCCAGGGGAGGTCTACGCCCTCCTCGGCCCCAACGGGGCGGGCAAGACCACCACCCTGCGGGTTTTGGCCACCTTGGTGAAGCCCACGGCGGGCACGGCCCGGGTGGCGGGGTTTGACGTGGGGCGGGAGCCCCTTGCCGTGAGGCAAAGGCTTGGGCTTGTGAACGGGGGCATGCGCGTCTATGACCGCCTCACTGGGCGGGAGGTTCTGGCCTTTTTCGCCGGTTTTTACGGCCTCGAGGGCCCCGCCTTCCGCAAGGCCCTGGATTGGGTGGCGGGGCTTTTGGGGATGGAGGAAGCCCTGGACAAGAAGGTGATGGAGATGTCCACGGGCATGCAGCAGAAGGTGGTGATCGCCCGGGCCATCCTGCACCGCCCCCCGGTCCTCCTCCTGGACGAGGCCACGGCGGGGCTAGACATCTTCGCCCGGCGGGCCCTTTTGGACTTCGTCAAGGCCTACCGGGACCTGGGGAACACCTTGGTCTACTCCACCCACGTGATGGCCGAGGCGGAAGAGGTGGCGGACCGGGTGGGCTTCTTGCACCGGGGCCGCCTGGTCTATGAGGGCACCAAGGCCGAGGCCCTGGCCCTGGGCGAGGGGAGCCTGGAGCGGGCCTTCATCCGGGTGGTGAAGGAGGCGGCATGAAGGGGATTTACCGCATTCTCTGGAAGGAGCTCGTCCAGGTCTTTCGTGACCGAAAGCTCGTCTTTTCCACCTTGGTCCTGCCCGTGCTCCTCATGCCCGTCTTCATGTTCGGGCCGAGCCTGGTGCTAGAGCGCCTCATGAAGGGAGCGGCGGAAAAGCGGCAGGAGATAGCGGTGGCCGGCCTTCCGGAAGAGGCGCTTTCGGCCCTCCGCCAGGCCAACCTGGCCCCGGTGGCCGTGGCGGACCCGGAAGGGGCGGTGCGGGAGGGGAAGTACCCCGCCGGGGTCCTTTACCGGGAGGGCGTCTATCGGGTCTACGCCCGGCTATCCGGGGGGCTCACGGAGGGGCAGGTGGTGGCGGGCAAGGTGCAAAGCGCCCTAGCGGCCCTCAAGGAGGCCAAGGTGGCCGAGGCCCTGGCGAGGCGGGGGGTTCCCTTAGAGGTTCTCCAACCCTTTAGGGTGGAGCTTCTGGACGCCTCCCCCGAGCGGGAAAAGGCCGGGGGGCTTTTGGGCTTCCTCCTCCCCTTCTTCCTGGTGGTCTTCGTCCTTTCCGGCGGGCAGGTGGTGGCGGTGGACGCCACCGCCGGGGAGAAGGAGAAGGGCACCCTCGAGGCCCTCCTCATGGCCCCCGCACCCCTTTGGCAGATCGCCTTGGGCAAAACCCTGGCCACGGTGGTCATGGCCCTGCTCTCTGGGGTGGCGGGGCTTTTGGGCCTGGCCTTGGGCGGGGCCCTGGCCGCCCGCTATGGCGGGGGTGTCCTCACGGAAACGGGCCAGGTGGTGGACCTGGGGGGGCGGGTGGCTTTGGACGGGGCAAGCTTTTTGGCCCTCTTCCTTTCCGCCCTCCTCCTCGCCCTCTTCATGGGGGCGGTGATGGTGGGCCTGGGGCTTTACGCCCGGAGCTACAAGGAGGCGCAGAGCTACCTGGCCCCCTTGCAGCTTATCGCCCTTTTACCCCTTCTCTTCCTCCAGTTTAGGGGCTTCTTGGAGCTGGAAACCTGGTACCACCTGCTTCCCCTTTTCAACGTGGCCCTCCTCATGGACGCCCTCCTCAAGGGAACGGCCACCTGGGGGCAGGCCGCCCTCACCTGGACCTCCACCTTGGCCTACGCCGCCTTGGCCCTGGGCTTTTCCGTGCGGGTCTTCGCCCGGGAAGAGGTGGTGTTCAGGAACTAGAAAGGAGCAAGCATGCGCGAGGTGAAAGAGTTTTCGGCGTGGCGGGTTAGCGGCTTCTTGGGCCTTTTCCTCCTCCTCTTGGCCCTTCTATGGCTCGGGTGGGCGGGGTACGGCTGGGTGAGCGAAAGGGAGCCCGCTTACCTCTGGCACCTCCTTCCCGCCCTTCTTGCCAGCGGCCTCCTCGCCATGGGCCTCTTCACCCTCCAGCCCAACGAGGGGGCGGTCTTGGTCTTCCTGGGCCGCTACGTGGGGAGCGTGCGGGAAGAGGGCTTCCACTTCGCCAACCCCTTGGCCAAGCGGCAACGGGTTTCCCTAAGGGTCCACAACTTCATCTCGGACCGGCTCAAGGTGAACGACGCCCAGGGCAACCCCATTGAGATCGCCGCCGTGGTGGTCTGGCGGGTGGTGGACACGGCCAAGGCCCTCTTCCAGGTGGAGAACTACGAGGCCTTTGTGGCCATCCAAGCCGAGGCGGCCATCCGGGCCCTGGCGAGCCGCTACCCCTACGACGCCGAGGGCCGCTCCCTTAGGGGTAACCCCGAGGAGGTGGCCGAGGAGCTCAAGGCCGAGGTGGAGGAGCGCTTGAGGGTGGCGGGGGTAGAGGTCTTGGAGGCCCGGCTCACCCACCTGGCCTACGCCCCCGAGGTGGCCCAGGCCATGCTGAGGCGGCAGCAGGCCCTGGCGGTGGTTGCGGCGCGGAAGCTCATCGTGGAAGCGGCGGTGGGGATGGTCAAGGAGGCCTTGGCGGGCCTCGAGGCCCAGGGCCTCGCCCTGGACGAGGAAAGGCGGGCGGCCATGGCCAACAACCTCATGGTGGCCCTGGTGGCCGAGGCCCAGGCCCAGCCCGTGGTGAACGTGGGCACCTTGTACGCTTGAAGGAGCGGGGTGAGGGAGGAGAAGAAGCGGTTTTTGTTGCGCCTGGACCCAAGGCTCTACCGGGTCCTGGAGAAGTGGGCCCAGGACGAGCTTAGGAGCGTGAACGCCCAGATAGAGTATCTCCTGAAGGAGGCGGCCAGGCGGGCGGGCAGGTGGAAGGATGAGGATGGAGCCGAAACGGGAAGGGAACCCTAGGCGGTTTTTCCTCGGGCTTTTGGCCTTGGCCCTCCTCCTCCACGCCCTGGCCCTCTTCCTCATGGCCCAAGAGGACCCGGAGGGCCTGCCCCTTTTGGCGGCGCTCCTCCTTTTAGAGTTTTCCCTGACGGCGGCCCTCCTCTATGCGGTTTCCCGCCTTCCGGAACGCTTGTACTACGAGCTAGACGGGAACACGCTCACGGTGCACCTCCCCTTTGGACGGCGGGTGGTCCACCGGGCCCAGGTGGAGGCGGTGCGCCCCTTGGCCTACGCCCTCCCCTGGTGGGCCTGGAAGGGAGAAGCGGCCATGCCCGGCTACCACCGGAGGAGGCTCCGCCTGGAGGGGCGCCCGGTGGAGGCCCTGGTGGGGGCGAGGCGGGGGGAAGGGGTCCTCCTCCTCCTGAAGGACGGGAAAGGGCTTTTGCTAAACCCCTTGGACCCCACGCCCCTCCTTTCCTGGAAGGCGCCATGAAGGCCCTCTACTGGACCTACGGGCTTTCCTGGGGGCTTTTCCTCGCCTACTACCTCCTTGGGGGTAGGTGGGGGCCTTCTTGGGAAAAGGCCCTCTTCGGCCTTCTCTATATGTGGGTCCCCGGACTGGTGGCCCTTTGCTTCGCCCGAAGGGAAGGCCTGAGGCTTCCCCTCTCCCTGAGGCCCAACCGGTACTGGCTTTTCGCCTGGCTTTTCCCCGTGGGCCTCACCCTCCTCTCCCTCCCCCTAAGCCTTCCCTTCGGGGCCTGGCGGGGCCTGGGAAGCCTAGCCCCAGGGCTTCCCGAAGGGGCCCTCTGGGCCATGGCCCTCCTCCAAGGGCTCTTGGCCGGGGCCACGGTGAACCTCCTCGCCGCCTTGGGGGAGGAGCTCTTTTGGCGGGGCTACCTTTGGGAAAGGCTCCGGGAGCGGGGCTTTTGGCCGGCCACGCTGGAAATCGGCTTCTACTGGGGGCTTTGGCACGCTCCCCTCGTCCTCGCCGGGCACAACTACCCCAAGGAGCCCCTCCTGGGCGTGCCCGCCATGATCCTCTTCGCCCTCCTCCTCACCCCCGCCCTCCTCTGGGTGCGGGAAAAGGGGGGCCTCTTGGCGGCGGCCCTCCTCCACGGCACGCTCAACGCCGTGGCGGGGCTTTCCTTGGTGGCGGTGGAGAGGACGCACGACCTCCTCATCGGGGTGGTGGGGCTCCCGGGGTTCTTTCTCATGGCCCTCTTCAACCTCTGGCTCCGGAGGCGGGTATAGTCAGGGGGATGCGCTTCCTGGTGCTCACGGGGCTTTCTGGGGCGGGGAAGACCACGGCCAAGGGGTTTTTGGAGGACCTCGGCTACTTCATGGTGGACAACCTCCCCCCAAGCCTCTGGAAGCCCCTTCTAGAGGAGCTCGCCGCTAGGGGGATAGAACGGGCCGGGGTGGTGCTGGACGCCCGGGCCCTGCCCTTCTTCGCCGAGTTGGAGGAGGCCTTGGCCGAGCTTAAGCCGGTGGTGGTTTTCCTCGAGGCCCGCCCCGAGGTGCTCCTGAGGCGCTACAACCTCACCCGCCGCCTCCACCCCTTGGGGGCGGGGAACCTCATGCGGGAGATAGAGGAGGAAAGGAAGGCCCTAGGAAGCCTAAGGGCTCAGGCCCACCTGGTCCTGGACACCTCCGAGTTCTCCCCCCGGGCGCTCAAGGAGGCCCTGGTGCGCTTTTTGGGCGAGGAGGCGGGCTTTACCCTGCGCCTCCTCTCCTTCGGCTTTAAATGGGGGCCGCCCCAGGAGGCGGATTTGGTCCTGGACGTGCGCCCCTTCCCCAACCCCCACTACGACCCCATCCTCAAGCCCAAAAGCGGCCTGGACCCCGAGGTGAAGGCTTATGTCTTCCGGGAGGACCTGGAGGCCTATTACCGCGCCCTCCTCACCGTGGCAGGCCTGGCGGCGGAAGGGGCGAAGGCGGAGGGGCGGGCTTTTTACACCGTGGCCGTGGGGTGCACAGGGGGGCGGCACCGGAGCGTGGCGGTGGCGGAGAGGCTAGCGGAGGAGCTTTCGGGCCGCTTTCGCGTGGAGGTGACCCACCGGGATGTGGAGAAGGAGGCTTAGCCCCCCCTCCCTGCGCTGGCTTTACCCGGGGATGCGGGTGAAGCGCTTCGCCCTCCTCGCCCTCCTCGGGGTCTTCCTCTTCGGGCTTGGGCTTTCCGAGCTCCTGCCCTCCTGGGGCCTAGAGGGCCCCTGGCCCTGGGGCCTCCTCCTCGGGGGGCTCTTCCTCGGCGTCCTGGGGGTTTGGGCCATGAACCGGAGCATGCTCTCCGCCTTCACCGAGCCCGAGGAGGTGCCGGAAAGGGTCTACGTGCGCCGCAGGCTGGAACAGGGCCCCAAGGTGGTGGCCTTTGGCGGGGGCACGGGGCTATCCCGCATCCTAAGAGGCCTCAAGGAGCACACCGCCCGCACCACCGCCCTCGTGGCGGTGACGGACGACGGGGGGTCCACGGGACGGCTCCGCCTCTCCTATGGCCTGCCGGCGGTGGGGGACCTGGTGGACTGCCTCGCCGCCCTTTCCGACCACCCCGCCCTCCCCGAGCTCCTCGCCCACCGGTTTGACCGGGGGGAGCTTAGGGGGCACACCTTCGGCAACCTCTTCCTGGTGACCCTCTTTGAGGTGGCGGGGGACTTCGCCGAGGCGGTGCGGGAGGCCAACGCCATCCTGAACCTTAGGGGCCAGGTCCTCCCCGCCACCCCCGAGGCGGTGCGCTTAAGGGCGCGCTTCCAGGACGGGGCGGAGGTGGTGGGGGAGGTGGCCATCCGGGAAAGGCGGGGGCGGATCCGGGAGGTCTTCCTGGAGCCCGAGCCGGAGGAGGCGATGCCGGAGGCCCTCGAGGCCATCGCCCGGGCGGAGCTTTTAGTTTTGGGCCCAGGAAGCCTGTACACGAGCGTCATCCCAAGCTTCCTCCCCAAGCCCCTAAAGAAGGCGGTCCAGGAGGCCAAGGCCCCCCTCGTCTACGTGGTGAACCTCATGACCGAACCCGGGGAAACGGACGGCTACACCGCCTACGAGCACTACAAGGCGGTGGCCTACCACCTGGGGCGGCGGCCCGAGGTGGTCCTGGTGCACACCGCCCCCATCCCGGAGGAGGTCCTAAGGCGCTACGCTGCGGAGGGCCGCTACCCCGTGGCCTTTGACCCGAGGCCCTTCGCCGCCGATGGGGTGCGGGTCCTCACGGGGGACTTCCGGGAAGAGGGCCCCTTGGCCCAACACGACCCCAAAAAGGTGGTGCGGGCCCTCTTAAGCCTGGTATAAAGGTGGGCGTGCTTTTCCTCTACCAAGACCCCTTGGGCGACGACCGGGGCCTTGCCTACCTCTACCCCCGGGCGGCGCTCTTCCAGGAGGCGGGGGAAGGGTATGCGGACCTCCTGGCGGTGGCGGGGGAGGACAGGCAAGGGGAGCTCGTCCTCAAGGTGCGCCTCGCCCGCTACCCCAACCCCCTCGAGGGCCCCCTCGGCTTTAGCCTGGCCACGGTGGTCCTCTGGCTGGATACGGAAGAAGGGGGGGAGGAAACCCTCCTCCCGGGCCTGAACACCCCCCAAGGGGAAGGGTGGGAGGTGGCCTACCTCCTCACGGGCTTCGGGGCGGAAAGGCGCACGCCCAAAGGCGAGCGGGAAGGGGTGCGGGCCTGGCGGGAAGGGGAGTGGGTGGCCTTGAGCGCGGGACTTCCCCCGGGGAAGTACGGCCTTTACGGGGCGGTGGGGCTTTTTGACCCCTTTGCGCCCTGGTACCTGCGGCCCACAAGCCTGGAAGGGGGGGGCTGGACCCTGGCGGCCCCCCCGGGAAGCCCCCCCGTGGTGGACCTCCTGGCGGAAAGGCCCCTGGAGCAGGTGGCGGCCTACCAGACGGGTCTCCTCAAGCCCCTCCGGCCCCAGGGCCTCGCCCTAAGGCGGGAAAGCCTCCTCGCCTTCGGCCTCGGGGGGGTTTCCCTCCTCCTCGCCTTTCTCCTCCGGCGGCGCTAAAGGGGGCGGAGGTCCTCCAGAAGGAGCCACCCCACCCCGGGGGGGAGGGCCTCCAGGTGGGCCGCCAGGGCCTGGGCCGCCTCCTCCGCCAAAGGCTTCAGGGCCTCCGGGGGTTCCTCCGTGAGGAGGAGAAGGGTGAGCTGGTAGAAGCGCTGGGTGTGGGTGGGGGTGCCGTCCTCAAAGAAAGGGGTGGGGGGCGGAACCTCGTCCAGGAGGAGTCTCGCTCCCAGGACCTCCCCCGGGAGGAGGGCCTTCAGGTCCCAGGAGGCCTCCTTGGGGTGCCAGAGGTACCCTTGGAAAAGCCGCACCGCCTGCACAGGCTAATCGTAAAGGTAAACGCGGGGGAGCCTCCGGGAGAGGTGGACCGCCACCTCGTAGGGGATGGTGCCCCGGGCCTCGGCCCAGGCCAGGAGCCCCGTGGGGCCGAAGTCGGCGGAGAGCACCTCAAAGACCGCCTCGAGGCCCACGGGGCTGGGGAGGAGGACCGTGGTCTGGTCCATGGAGATCCGGCCCGCCACGGGGCAGAGGGCCCCGGAGGGCCCCTTGACCCAGGCCACCGCCCCCCGGGGAAGCCCGTCGGCGTAGCCCACGGGCAGGGTGGCGAGCCACTCCCCTCCCCGGGCCACGTACTCCCCCCCGTACCCCACCCGGTCCCCTGCCTTGAGCCGCTTCACCAGGGTGGGCCGGGCGAGGAGGCGGAGGATGGGCCTTAGCCCAAAGCCGGGAACGAGGCCATAGAGGGCGAGCCCCACCCGCACGTTCTCCCCCCCGTGGAGGAGGAGGCCATAGGAGTTCTCCAGGTGGTAGAAGTAGCCCTCCCCAAGGGCCTTTCGCACCTCCTGGAAGCGGCGGCGCTGCACCTCCACGAAGGCCGCATCCTCCCCGGCGGTGGCCAGGTGGCTGTAGACCCCCTCCACCCGGATGCCCAAGGCCTCCACCGCCCTTAGGGCAGGGAGGGCCTCCTCAAAGGGGAAGCCCACCCGGTTCATCCCCGTGTCCACCTTGAG
Organism: Thermus brockianus; assembly: GCF_021462505.1. Classification (GTDB taxonomy): domain Bacteria; phylum Deinococcota; class Deinococci; order Deinococcales; family Thermaceae; genus Thermus; species Thermus hydrothermalis. The sequence goes on along the minus strand of NZ_JAKEDV010000006.1, from coordinate 135,237 downwards.
GTGGGCCCTAGGGGTAAGCCCCAAGGCCCTGGCCCGCCCCGCCAGGGCCTCCGCGGCCTCGAGGGTGGAGAGGGTGGGCGTGAGGCCCCACTTTAGGGCCTCCTCCGCCTCCAAGGGGTGGAGGCTTCCCAGGAGGAGGACCTCCCCCTCCACCCCCCCTTCCCGCAAGGCCCGCCCCTCCGCCACCGTGGCCACCGCCACCCGCTTCGCCCCCCTTTCCAAGAGGAAGCGGGCGACGGGCAAGGCCCCGTGGCCGTAGGCGTCCGCCTTGAGGACGGGGATCACCTCCCCCTTGGCCCTTGCGGAAAGGAGGCGCCAGTTGGCCCAAAGAGCCTTTAGGTCCACCTCTATCCAGGCCCTTTCCATCCTAGTCGTCCAAAAGACCCACGAAGCGGTGGGGGTCAGGGTCCAGTTTAAAATGGCGGCGGTCCAGGCGGGCGAGGAGCTCGGAGAGCCTTTCCGTGCTCCCCTTCAAGAGGAGATGGTAGACGTAAAGCCCCTTCACCCGGGGCACGGGGGCCGGGGCGGGGCCCAGGACCTCCCCTTCCCGGGCCACGCCCCTCAGGGCCTCCAAAAGGGCGTAGGCGGCCTCCAAGGCCCGCTCCTCCTTGCGGTGGGCCACCTCCAGCTTCACCATGCGCGTCTTGGGCGGGTAGCCCAGGGCCTCCCGCAGGGCCTTCTCCGCCCAGGGGAAGGCCTCCACGCTCCCCTCCAGGAGGGCTTGGTGGGCGGGGTGGTCCGGGTGGTAGGTCTGGAGGACCAGGAGGGGCCTCCTTCCGGGGCGGAGCTCGGTGAGGGCCCAGAGGAGCCGGTGGTACCGCTCCGCCGCCCGGAAGTCCGCCTCCAGCAAGAACCCTTCGGCGTAGGGCAGGAGGACCAGGGCGAGCTCGGGGAGCACGGGGCCCCGGAGGAGGGCCGTGGTCCCCACCACCACCCCCGGCGCCCCCTGGAGGAGGGGGGCGAGGTCGTCCTTGGCCTCCTTGGCGTAGCGGTAGACCGGTAGGCCAAGCCGCTCCCGCAAGGTCTCCTGGAGCCACTCCAACCCCGGCCCCTTGGGCTCCAAGAGGGTGGAGCCGCAAACCGGGCAGAGGGCGGGCGGGGCCTCCTCGTGGCCGCACTGGTGGCACAAGAGCCTCCCCTTTCCCCCCTTGTGGTAGCGCAAGGGGAGGGCGCAGTTCGTGCAGGTGGGCTTGTAACCGCAGTCGGCGCAGAGGAGGAGGGCGCTATACCCCTTGCGGGGGGCGAGGACCAGGGCCTGCCGCCCCTTCTCCTCCACCTGTTTGAGGAGGGCCCAGGCCCGCCCCACCAGGGGGAAACCCTTCTCCCGCCGCAGGTCCAAAAGGAGAAGCCGCGGCTTGGGCACGGGGAAGGTGAGGCCCGGGCGCTCCAGGACCTCCACCGAGGGCACCAGGGAGAGGTAGGTGAGGGGTATGCCCAAAAGCCTCGCCCGCATCTCCGCCAAGGGGGGCACGAAGGCCCGGGTGCCCGAGGGGAGCTTGTAGCTTTCGCTCCCCTCCTCCACCACCACCAAGGAGCGCGGGGTGAAGGGGAGGAGGAGGCCGGGGTAGGTGGCGAAGATGAGGCCCTTCGGCTCCCGGAAAAGGGCCTCCCGCTCCCAGAGGGGAAGCCCCCCGTGGTAGGGCCTGGCTTCGGGGAAATACGCCAAAAACCTCTCCAAAAGGCTCACCTCGGGGAAAAGGACCAGGTGGTCTCCCTCGGCGAGGAGCCCTTTGAGGAGGCGCACCCGCTCGCCGAACCGCCCCCCGTTCAGCCGGCCAGGCCGCTCGGGGAGGAAAAGGGGCGCCACGGGCCTCCCCTCCCGGGGCGGGGGAGAAGGGGGGGCGTAGCCCATGTACCCCTCCGCCAGAAGCCGCCTCACCCGCCCCACCCCCACCCCCGCTGCCCGGGCCAGGGCGGCGAGGCTTTCCGCCTGGCCGAGGGAGGAGAGCACCTGGAGCACCCGGTTGAGCTCCGGGTCGGGGTGGGCCTCCTTAAGGGGCCTCAAGACCCTCTTCCCCTCCTTGAAGGCCACCTCCTCCTCCAAAAGCCCGGCCTCCCGCAAGGGGTCCAGAAGCTTCGGGTCAAACCCCTTGGCGTCTTGCCAGGAGGTTAGGGCCTCGAGGCCCTTGGGCAAGCGGCTTGGGTCCGCCCCCGGGTAGAGCCGCACCCGGTGGCGCACCTCGGGGAAGGGGGGCAGGAAGTCCGATAGCACCTGGCCCAAAGGGGCGAAGAGGTAGCGGGCGGCCTCCTCCAGGAAAAGGATCTCCTCCGGGCGCAGGTAAGGACCCTCGTCCAGGTAGGCGATGGCGTGGCGCAGGGTGTGGGCGGGCCTTCCTCCTTCTCCCACCACCACCCCAAGCCGCACCTCCCCCCGCCAGGGCACCGCCACCCGCCGCCCCAAGGCCTCCTCCCCCTCGGCGCCCAAGGGGGGCAGGTAGCTCATGGGGGGAAGGGGGAGGGGCAGGGCCACCTCGAGGACCCGCATATGGGCCTAGCATAAGGGGGATGCGCCTGGCCGTCCTCCTCTCCGGCGTGGCCCTCTACAGCGCCCTCTACGCCGTGGTCCCCCTTCTGCCCCTTTTGGAAAGGCTCCACGGCGCCCCCCCAGGGGCGGCGGGACCAGGGATGGGCCTTCCCCTCCTCCTCCTCGTCCTCCTCTCCCCCCTGGTGCCCCGCCTCCCGTGGCCCGCGGGGGCGCTCCTGGGGGGAGGGCTCCTTTTGGTGGGCCTGGGTGGGGCCTTGGGGGCGCTTAGCCCAAGCCTTTCCCTCTGGACCCTCTGCCGCCTCCTCCAGGGGGTGGGAGCGGCCCTGGTGCCCGCCTTGGCCATCGCTTTGGTCCCCGTGCTCTACCCCAAGAGGGCCCTGGAGATGGCGGGGCTTTACATGGCGGGGAACGTCCTTGGGGGAGGGCTTGGCCGGGTCCTGGCGGGGCTTCTGGCGGAGGGGCTTGGGGTGCGGGGGGCGCTTTTCCTCCTTTCCCTGCCCGCCCTCCTCCTCGGCCTCCTCGTCCTCCGGGCCCCCGCCGGCCTTCCCCCCTTGGGAAAGCCCCGGTACGACCTAAAAGCCCTTCCCCTCTACGCCGTGGGGGCCATCCTCCTCTTTCTGAACCTCTTCCTCGCCAACCTCCTCCCCTACCGCCTCCTGGAGTGGGGCTTTGGCCCTGGCCAGGTGGGCCTGGTCTACCTGGCCTACCTCTTCGGCATTCCCGGAAGCGCCCTTTCCGGGGTCCTGGCCCGGCGGTTTGGAGGGGTGGCCACCTTCCGCCTGGCCTTCCTCCTGGTCCTCCTGGGGCTAGCCCTTCTCCTCCTGCCCCCGCCCCTTCTGGTCCTGGGCTTCGTCCTCCAGATGGCCGCCCTCTTCACCGCCCAGAGCCTGGCCTCGGGGGCGGCGGGACGGCGGGGAGCGGGGGTGAGCGGGACCTACGTGGCGAGCTTCTACCTCGGGGGGACCCTGGCGGGCCTCCTTTACCCCTTTTTCCTCCACAGCTTCCCCTTGGCGGTGGGGGTGGGGATGGGCCTGGCGGTTCTGGCCCTCCTCCTCGCCCCGGTGCGCTAAAGCCCAGATGGGTACCGTGGGGTGGAAGGCTTAGGGATTGAGCCTAGGTTTCTTCCCGCCGGCCGCGGAAGATGAGGCGGAAAGGGATTTCTTTAAGCCCCAGGTCCTCGCCGATGCGGTTTTTCAAGTAGTTCTCAAAGGCGCGGGTGACGAACTCGGGGTGGTTCACAAAGAAGACGAAGGTGGGCGGGGCCACTTCCGGCTGGGTGGCGTAGAGGATCTTGAGGGGTTTGCCTTTGAAGTTGGGCATCTGCACCTTGGTGGTCCAGACGCCCACGAAGCGGTTAAGCTCCGCCGTGGGGATGCGGGTGTGGTTGAGCTCGTAAAGGCGCACCGCTTCCCGGAAGATCTTGTCCAAGTTTTGCCGGGTGAAGGCGGAGGTGAAAACCCGGGGCAGGTGCTCTAGGTGGGCGAGCTTTTCCTTGAGTTCCCGGCGGACCTTGGGGGCTTCCTCCTTGGTCACCAGGTCCCACTTGGTGATGACCAGGAGGGTGGGCTTCCCCTTTTCCATGGCGTGGTTGGCGAGCTTTAGTTCCCGGTCCCCCACCTGGAAGGGGTCAATCACCAGGAGGACCACGTCCGCCTCCTCAATGGCCCTTAGGCTCCGCTTGATGGCCAGTTCTTCCACCAGGCTTTCCGGGCGCTTGCGGATGCCGGCGGTGTCCACCAGGATGAAGCGGTTGCCGCCAAAGAAGAACTCCACGTCTATGGCGTCCCGAGTGGTGCCGGGCTCCTCGGAAACGATGACCCGCTCCTCGCCGAGGATGGCGTTGAGGAGGCTACTTTTGCCGGCGTTGGGGCGGCCCACGATGGCCAAGCGGATGGCCGCCACCTCGGGCTCGGTGTCTATCTGCTTGACCGGGAGTTTCTGCCAGATGGCCTCCAGGAGGTCGTCCAGGCCCCGGGCGTGTTCGCTGGAGGTGGGGATGGGGTCGCCGAAGCCCAGGGCGTAAAGGGGGCCCAGGTAGGCCTCGTGCTTGGGGTCGTCCACCTTGGTGGCCACCAGGATCACGGGCTTGCCTTTCTTGCGCAGGTACTCCGCCACCTCGTGGTCCGCCGAGGTTAGCTCGGCGCGGCCGTCCACGGCGAAGAGGACCACCTCGGCGTCCTCTAGGGCCTTGTCCACCTTTTCCTGAATTTTCTTCTCCCACCGGTCGCCCGACCATAGCCCCCCGGTGTCCACCAAGAGGAAGCGCCCCTTTTCCGTTTCCACCACGCCTTCTTTCAGGTCGCGGGTGACCCCGGGCACATCGGCCACCACCGCACTCCGCTTGCCCAGGAGGCGGTTGAAAAGGCTGGATTTGCCCACGTTGGGCCGGCCTACAATGACGACTTTGTGCATCTTTACCCCACGAAAGAAGGGTGGGAAGCCCCACCCCGCCTTCTTCCAGTTTACCACAGGGGGTATACTCTTTGGGATGCGAAGGTTAGCAGGTTGGGTGCTCCGGCTTCTCGGATGGCGTTACCACATGCCCCCGCCCCCAGGGGGGAGCTACGTGCTCATTGGGGCGCCGCACACCTCCAACTGGGATTTCTTCATCGGAATCCTGGCCCTTTGGGCCTTGGGGATTCGGGCCCGGTGGCTCGGCAAGAAGGAGCTTTTCCGGCCCCCCTTGGGATGGCTTTTGCGTTTTCTAGGGGGGATACCCGTGGACCGCTCTAGGCGGAGCAACCTGGTGGACCAGGTGGCGGAGATCCTAAAGCGGGAAAACCTGGCCATTCTCATCACTCCTGAGGGCACCCGGGGGAAGGCCCCCTACTGGCGCACGGGCTTTTATTACATGGCCCTGAAGGCGGGGGTGCCCATTGCCCTTGGGTATGCCGATTTCCGCAAGAAGGAGGTGGGGATCGGTGGGTACCTTTACCCCACGGGGGACTTAAAGCGGGACTTCGCCGAGATCCGGGCTTTTTACCAGGACAAGGTGGGCCTGAGGCCGGAGAAACAGGGGCCCATCCGTATCCGGGAAGAGGCGGAATAACAGGGACTTGCTTTCTATAGGGGTGGCCTTAGAATGGGCGCATGGAACAACCCACCCCTGTTTCGGATACGGAGCGGACTTGGGCGGCGGTGGCTCACCTGGCGCCTTTGGTGGGGTACTTTGTCCTCATCGGCCAGATCTTGGTACCCTTGGCCATCCTCCTTTGGGGGCCCCAAACCGCTTTTGTGCAGGCCCACGCCAAGGAGGCCTTAAACGGCCAGATTAGCTACACCCTGTATGGCGTTGCCTTGGTTCTGCTAGCCATTACGGTGGTTGGCTTGATCTTGGCCGTGCCGCTGGGCCTGGCGCTCGTGGTGGTGGCCTTATGGAACATGGTCCAGGGGGCCTTGGCGGCTGGACGAGGAGAGATGTACCGCTATGCCCTTATTCTGCGGTTGGTACCTTGAGCTCCAGGATGACCACCGCCAAGGCCATGCCCCGCTCGTGGCTTAGGGTGAGGTGGGCGCGGAGGCCTTCTTTTTGGAGTTCGGCCTCGAGGCCCGGGGCAAACCGGAGGACGGGCCGCCTGCCCTCGAGGCCCACCCAGACCTCCCGCCAGGAAAGGGGCCTGGGCCAACACTTCTGAAAGGCCTCCTTGGCGGCCAAGCGGGCGGCGAGGCTTGGGGTGGGGTCTTGGCGGGCGAGGGCGTAGGCGAGCTCCTCCTCGGTGAAAAGCCGCTTCAGGGCCCTTTCCCCGTGGCGGTCAAGGAGCCTCCGCACCCGCGCGATCTCCACCAGGTCGGCGCCCACGGCCCGGATCACGGGACCAGTCTACGGCCTTGAGGGGAGGGGCTTGCCCATGCTAGGGTACACGGGTGTTGCCGAAGGCTTTCCTCTCCCGCATGGCCGAGCTTCTGGGGGAGGAGTTTCCCGCCTTTCTCCGGGCCCTCACCCAGGGGGAGAGGAGCTATGGGCTTCGGGTGAACACGCTGAAGCTTTCCCCCGAGGACTTCCTGAGGATCTCCCCCTGGCCCCTTAGGCCCATCCCCTGGTGCCCCGAGGGCTTCTACTACCCCGAGGAGGCCCGGCCCGGCCCCCACCCCTTCTTCTACGCCGGCCTTTACTACATCCAAGAGCCCAGCGCCCAAGCGGTGGGGGTGCTCCTGGATCCGAAGCCGGGGGAGAGGGTCTTGGACCTGGCGGCGGCCCCTGGGGGGAAGACCACGCACCTGGCGGCGAGGATGCGGGGAGAAGGCCTCCTCCTCGCCAACGAGGTGGACGGGAAGCGGGTGCGGGGGCTACTGGAGAACGTGGAGCGCTGGGGGGCCCCTTTGGGCGTGGTCCAAGCGCCCCCGCGGGCCCTGGCGGAGGCCTTAGGCGCCTACTTTCACCGGGTGCTTCTGGACGCCCCCTGCTCGGGGGAAGGCATGTTCCGCAAGGACGCCGAGGCCATCCGCCACTGGGGGCCCTCGGCGCCCAAGCGGGCGAGCGAGGTGCAGAAGGCCCTTCTCGCCCAGGCGGCCCGGTTGGTGGGGCCCGGGGGGGTTTTGGTCTACTCCACCTGTACCTTCGCCCCCGAAGAGAACGAGGGGGTGGTGGCCCACTTCCTGAAGGCGCACCCCGACTTCCTTCTGGAGGATGCCCGTTTCCACCCCCTCTTCTCCCCCGGAGTACCAGCGTGGGGGGATGGCAACCCCGAGCTTGCCAAGACCGCCCGGCTCTGGCCCCACCGCCTCGAGGGCGAGGGCCACTTCCTCGCCCGCTTCCGCCGGGTGGAGGGGGCCTGGGCTACCCCTAGGCTGGAGCGGGTCCCTCCCCTTTCCCAGGAGGCCAAGCGGGCGCTTACCGCCTTTTTGGAGGAGGCGGGGCTATCCCTGGAAGGCCCCATCCTGGAGCGGGCCGGGCACCTTTACCTCCTGCCGGAAGGGCTGCCTTCCCTAGCGGGCCTCAAGGCCCCGGCCCCGGGGCTCTACCTGGGCCTGGCGCAGAAGGGGCGCTTCCGCCCCGCCAAGGCCCTGGCCTTGGCCTTTGGGGCCACCCTGCCTTGGCCTGGGCTTCCCCGGATCGCCCTGGCGCCGGAGGACCCTAGGGCCCTGGCCTTCGCCACGGGGGAGGGGGTGGCGTGGGAGGGGGAGGACCGGCCCTTGGCCCTAGTGGTCCTCCGGACGGGGTCGGGGGAGTTCCCCTTGGACTTCGGCAAGGCTAAGGGAGGGGTGTTGCGCCCCGTGGGGGTTAACCTTTGATAGGCCAGGCCCCTAGGTGCATTTCTGTTTCCAGATGTGTTTCAGGACGTGTGAAGCCCTTTCTAGGAGCTTTGGGACGCGGAAGACCTTGGCGTCAAATTGCCTCTGCTCGCAATCGTAGTAGTATACCTGCCAAAGGCTAGCCTGGGTTTTTACCAGAGACCCCGCGTTTAGGGGACTGGTGAAGTCCCTTTTATAGTCGCGGATGAGTTCTAAGGAGATATTCCCGGTATACCTGTGCCGATCGCTTTTTACTTCCAGGCACAGGGATTCGTTGCCGCTTTGAATGAGAAAGTCAAAATTGCTCATCTCTTCACGTGACGGACGTGTATAGAATAGATCCAGTCTGTCAAGCCATCGCTCCGTGTGCCTTTCAAAGGCATGTTGGATGTTGGCTTCGCGCCTCAAAATATCCCCTTTTCTTGCGAGTTCTTCTAACGTTCTTTTTATTTCCAGGATCTCGGTAAGGTCTTGGTTTTTAAGGTACAGCAGACGGCGCAGGCGCTCCTCTAAGTTGGTTGGATTTTGGGTAGGCTCTTCCCACACCCAGTCCTGGGGCAAAAGCAAGAAGACCCCCCTTGCGCCATCCGGGGATGGCGTTTGGTTTAACAAGATCCGCACCCTTCTTCCCTCTATTTGGCCATCAAAGGGGAGTTGTTTATTTTCCCAAAGCTCACCAATCTTCTTCCAGATGTCATGCTGGATTGCTTTCATTTCCTGTATAAAGGATATTCCTTTTCCCGAAAAGCGTCAACCTATTTTGTACCCCTTCCGGTGAGCTTAGCATTGATGCGGCGGGACTCTTGTGAAGCGGTGGGAGGCGCTCATGTAAGGATAGCCCCTGCGGTGTGGGGACATCCAGCCAGAGTCCGAGGACGTTGCCTAGGGCGATCTTGCACATTTTGAGAAAGCCATGATAGGATGGCCTCGCCCGAAAGGGCTAAGCTGACGCTGGTATCCTTCCCCCACCGCTCATGGAGCGGTGGGCTATAAACTTTCTCACGCCCCCAGGCTAAACTGAGGGTGCCCGGAAAGGGGCGGGCCGATTATGGAAAGGGTGGCCATATTTATTGACGGCTCCAACCTCTACAAGGGGTTGGTGCAACACCTGGGCTCGGACTATCGGCTGAACTTTGTGGAGTTCATCACCCTTCTCACCGCCGGGAGGCGGCTTCTGCGCGCCTACTACTACAACGCTCCTCTTCCCCCGGAGGACCCTGCGGCTAAGGCCCACCAGAGCTTCCTCAACTACCTGAAGCGCGTGCCCTACGTGGCCGTGCGCCTGGGGCGGCTGGAACGCCGGGCGGATGGCTTCGTGGAGAAGGGGGTGGACATCCAGATCGCCATTGACATCCTGCGCCTGGCCTACGCCGACGCTTACGATGTGGCGGTTCTGGTGTCCGGGGACGGGGACTTCGCCGAGGTGGTGCGGGTGGTGCAGGACATGGGCAAGCAGGTGGAGAACACCACCTTCCACGCCCTTTCCTCCCACCGCTTGGCCCAGCAGGCGGACCGCTTCTACCCCCTGGACGATTTTCCCTGGGAGAGGCTTAGGGCGCAAAGCCTCCCCCAGGCATCGGAGGGCGGGGAAGGCTAGAGGAGCTCCTCGGGGCGGAAGAAGAGGGCGATCTCCCTTTGGGCGTCCTCCGGAGTGGCCGAGCCGTGGATCACGTTCTCGTCAATGGTGGTGGCGTAGTCCCCCCGGATGGTGCCGGGGAGGGCGTCTTTGGGGTGGGTGGCCCCCATCATCTTGCGCACCTCGGCGATGGCGTTGGGGCCTTCCAGGACCATGGCCACCACCGGCCCCGAGGTGATGAAGCTCACCAGGCCGGGAAAGAAGGGCTTTTCCCGGTGTTCGGCGTAGTGCTTCTCGGCGAGCTCCTGGGATATGCGCAGGGCCTTAAGCCCCACGATGCGGAAGCCCTTGCGCTCAAAGCGGGCGAGGATCTCCCCCACCAGGCCGCGCCGGAAGCCGTCGGGTTTGACCATGACAAAGGTGCGCTCCATACCCCTAGGAGTCTAGCAGATTAGGGCCCCTTGAAGTAGCCCAGGAGGATGTAGCCCACCACCAGGATCCAGAGGGCGATGAGGAGGACGTCCCGCCAGCCGATGCGGGGGCGCCTTTCGGGCTCCAGCACCTGGGTGGGGAGCGCGTCGGGCTCCTCCCCCAGCTTCAGGCGCACCGGGGCCCCCCGGGCGGCCTCGAGGGGGAGGGCGTAGGGCCGGTTGCCCACGGGAAGCTCCTCCGGCACCCGCACCACGATGGCGCTCACGTTGTCGGGCCCGCCCCACTCGTTGGCCAGGGCCACTAGGCGCCTGGCCGCCTCCTCGGGGGGGAAGGTTTTAAGGACCTCTTGCAGGGTGCGCTCGTCCAACACCCCGGAAAGCCCGTCGGTGCAAAGGAGAAAGGCATCCCCGGGTTCCAGCTTGAGCCCCAGGAGGTCCACCCGGGCCTGGGGGAAGGAGCCCAGGGCGTTGGTGATCACGTTGCGCCAGCGGTGGGTGCGGGCCTCCTCCGGGGTGAGAAGGCCCTGGCGCACCCTTTCCGCCACCCAGGAGTGGTCTTCCGTGAGGAGGGAAAACTCCCCCTTGCGCAGGAGGTAGGCCCGGGAGTCCCCCACGTGAGCGATGAGGGCGTAGGGGAGGTCTAGGACCAGACACGTGGCGGTGGTGCCCATGCCCCGGTTCTCGGGGCGTTGGGCCTCCTGGAAGATGCGCTCGTTCGCCCGTTCAAAGGCCTCGAGGAGGGCCTTGGGGGAGGGCTCCTTGTCCTTCAGGTGCTCCAGGATGGTTTCCACCGCCAGCCTGGCCGCCACCTCTCCCGTGCGGTGCCCGCCCATGCCGTCCGCCACGANTGGGTTTCCAGGGCAAAAGAAAGCGGGGGCACGGGGGGATTTTACCGCATACCCTTGACGCATACCGCATAGCGGGGTAGCTTGAGGGTAAGCCCGGGCCCCCAAAGCCCGGCGGTTTTGTTTTGGGGAGGGCGCCATGCGCTTTGAAAAGATCGCCCCCTACACCTACCGCATCCCCCGGCAGGGGAAGATGCGGGTGGACGCCGTTTTCTTCGCTTCCGAGGAGATCCTTAAGGACCTGGAGGCGGAGGGCTACGCCTCCTTGCAACAGCTCATGAACGTGGCTACCCTGCCCGGCATCGTGGAGCCCGCCCTGGCCATGCCGGATATCCACTGGGGCTACGGCTTCCCCATCGGCGGGGTGGCGGCCTTTGACCCGGAGGTGGGCGGGGTGGTGAGCCCGGGGGGGGTAGGATTTGACATCAACTGCCTGCCCGCGGGAACCCGTGTCTTAACCCACGACCGCTGCACCCGGCCCATTGAGGAGTTCGCCCAAGAGCGAGATCCCCTCTTGGTGGCCTGGCGCTTAGGGGAGCGCCCCGAGGCGGCGCGTGCCCTTTTCCTCCTTTCCCGGGAAGGGGAGGAGCTGGTGCGCCTCCGCACCGAGGGGGGTTTTGTCCTCGAGGCCACCCCTGACCACCCAGTCTATACCCCCGCAGGAATGCGTCCCGTGGGCGAACTGCGGCCGGGCGACCAAGTGGCGGTTCACCCTTTTCGGGGGCTCCCTTACGAACGGCCCTCTTCCTTGACCCTCGTGGGGGAGGAAACGGCGGAGGCTTGGGCCAAGGAACTGGGCTTTCCCCGGGCCCCCTTGGAGCTCCGGGCGCGGGGGCTTCTGCCCCTTGGGGCAGACCATCCCCACCTGCCAGCCCTTTTGCGCTTGATGGGATACGCCCTGGGGGATGGGACCTTGTACCGCTCTGGGGGAAAAGCCTACCTCTTCCTCTACGGGGAAAGGGAAGGCCTCCTGGAGGCCAAGGCCGATCTGGAACGTCTGGGCTTTCGGGCGGGGGGGCCTTACCTGCGCCGGCGCCATCACAGCTTCCGAGGCCGGGCCTTTTCTGCGGAGGAGGCTAGCCTGAAGATATCCTCCCGCGCCCTCTTTCTCCTTCTCCGCGCCCTCGGGCTTCCCGAGGGGGCCAAGGCCAAGCAGGGGTTTAGGCTCCCGTCGTGGCTTTTTGCCCTTCCCCCTTGGCTTAAGGCCAACTTCCTGGCGGGGCTTTTCGGGGCGGAACTCTCTGCGCCCAGGGCCGTGAGTGGCCACGGCTATAACCTCATGCCCCCGGTCCTCTCCCAGTCCAAGCGCCGAAGCGTCTTGGCGGAGGGACGTGCTTTCATGGAGGACCTCGCCCGGTTGCTGGCCTCCGTGGGGTTAGAGGTGCAGGATCTGCGGGAAGAGGCGGATTGGGAGGAGCCGGAGGACCCTTCCCACCGCTTCAAGCTCATTCTCCGATCCACCCCGGAAAACCTTGCTCGTCTTTACGAGGAAGTGGGCTACGCCTACGCCCCCACCAAGGCTCGGCTGGCCCTTATGGCCGCCCTTTACCTGCGGAAGAAGGAGGCGCACCTGGCCGAGCGGGAGGCCCTGGCCAAGAGAGCGTGGGCGCTGCGCGAGGCGGGCTATTCGGTGACGGCTATCGCCCAAGGGCTTGGGGTTTCCCGCCGCTTTGTGGAGCGCACCCTTTACGAGGAGCGCCGTTCCTTCCGTCCCCAAGGCTTTCCCACCTTTAACGAATTCGTGGCGGCTTCCGTGGGCATGCTCTTTGACCAGGTGGTGGTTGTGGAGCGGGTACCCTATGGGGGAAGGGTTTACGACCTTTCCATGGCCCATCCAGACCACAACTTTGTGGCCGAAGGGTTCGTGGTTTCCAACTGTGGGGTCCGCCTTCTGGTTTCCCATTTGACGTTGCAAGACCTCCTCCCCCGCCAGCGGGAGCTTGCCGACGCCCTCTACCGCCTGGTGCCCTCCGGGGTGGGGAGCGAAAGGCGGGACGTGCGCTTTAGCAAGCGGGAGCTCAAGGAGATCCTCAAGGAGGGGGCGGGGTGGCTGGTCAAGCGGGGCTTCGGCTACCCGGAGGACGTGCGCTTCATTGAATCCGAAGGCCGGCTTCCCTGGGCGAACCCCGACAAGGTATCGGAGAGGGCCTTTGAGCGGGGTGCCCCCCAGATCGGCACCTTGGGAAGCGGCAACCACTTCCTGGAGGTCCAGTACGTGGACGAGGTGTACGACGAGGAGGCCGCCGAGGCCTTCGGCCTCTTCCCGGGCCAGGTTACCGTCCTCATCCACACGGGAAGCCGGGGCCTGGGCCACCAGGTCTGCCAGGACTACGTGGAGCGCTTCCTCAAGGTGGCCCCCCGGTACGGGATTGAGCTCGTGGACAAGCAGCTCGCCGCCGCCCCCATCCGGAGCCCCGAGGGGGAGGACTACCTCCAGGCCATGGCCGCCGCCGCCAACTTCGCCTTCGCCAACCGCCAGCTCATCGCCCACTTCGTGCGGGAGGCCTTTGAGGCGGTGGGTTTCGCCCCCCGGGACCACGGCCTCCGGGTCCTCTACGACCTTGCCCACAACAACGCCAAGTTTGAGGAGCACAAGGGGCGGCGGGTCCTGGTCCACCGCAAGGGGGCCACCCGGGCTTTTGGGCCCGGCAACCTGGAGATCCCCCCGGAGTACCGCAAGGTGGGCCAGCCCGTCCTGGTGCCCGGGGATATGGGCCGCTACTCCTACGTCCTGGCGGGCACGGCCAAGGCCATGGAGGTTTCCTTCGGCTCTAGCTGCCACGGGGCGGGGCGGAAGATGAGCCGCCACCAGGCGAAGCGGGTGGCCCGGGAGCGGAACCTGGTCAAGGAGCTTGCGGAGAGGGGCATCCTGGTCCGGGCCGCCACCCGGGCCACGGTGGACGAGGAGATGCCCGAGGCCTACAAGGACGTGCCCCTGGTGGTGGAGGCGGTGGAGGGGGCGGGGATTGGCAGGAAGGTGGCCCGCCTCCGGCCCCTCATCGTGGTGAAGGGCTAAGGTCTTTCTCACGGGGCTTTGCTTTCATGGGGGGATGAGGCTCGTTGCCTTTTTTCTCCTTCTTGGCCTGGCCCTAGGGCAGAGCCTCCCTGCGGCGGTTTTCGGCCTCACCTTCCGGGAGGAGGGAGGGGCCTGGGTGTACGAGGGGGAAGGCGTCCGGCTCGTGTACGTGCCCGGGGTGGGTTGGGCGGAGCCTTTCCTTGACGGGCCGGCCCCGGAAGGGGATAGGCTTCCTTTGGGGCTCCTGAGCGCTTTGGGCTACTTCCGGGTGCCGGAGGCCTCGGCCCGTTTCGGGAGCCAAGGGCGGGCCTTCCGCCTCGTCCTGGACCTTCCTGCCCCTGCCGCCCAGCCTCCCCAGGAGGGCATGGCGCGGGGGAGCCTGCGCCTCCAGCTCCCCTACCTGGCGCCGAAGGCCCTCGAGGCCCCCTGGCCCAAGGGGGTTTCGGCCTCGGTGCGGCTCCTTCCCGAGGGCACGGAGCTCACCCTTTCCGCCCCCGGGAAGCTCCTCCGCTACCGGCTATTCCCCTTGGAAGACCCGCCCCGCTTGGTCCTGGACCTCTACCCCCTGGCCCCGGAGGTGGAGGAGGCCCTGGCCCCCGGGGTGCGCTACCGCGAGGTCTGGGCCTTCGTCCCAGAGCCCCTAAGGCTCTACCTGGTGGAGGCGGAAAGGGGGAGGCTTCTTCCCGTGGGTTCCCCGGGGAAGCGGGCCTTGCCCAAGGACCTGGCCCCCGGGGCCTTGGCCGTCCTCAACGGGGGCTACTTTGACCCCAAGACGGGAAGCCCCATCGGGCTTTGGGTCCAGGACGGGGTGACGGTCTCCTACCCCTTCGGCCGCGCCGCCCTGTTTTGGGACGAGTTTAGCTTTTTCCTGGGCCTTCCCCGCTTTGAGGCGGTGGTGGCGGGGCCCAAGGGGGAAAGGGTGCGGGTGGGGGTGAACGCCTCCCGGGCCCGCTACACCGCCCACACCGTGCCGGGGCCCGTGGGCCGGGAGGGGGAGGAGGTGGCCTTGGTGCGGGGGGAGCGGGTGGCGGCCCTGCTTCCCGCCCCGGCGGAGCTTCCGCCGGGGGCCTGGGCCCTCACCTTCCCCAAAGGGGCCCCGCCCTTCCCCTTGGCGGTGGGGGAGCGCCTAAGCCTCTACGGGCGGCTAGACCCCCCCTTCCGCTACGCCCTGGAGGGGGGGCCCCTTCTCCTCCGGGAGGGCCAGTACGCCTTTGACCCGGCGAAGGAGAACTTCAAGGACCCAAGGCCCCTTTTGGCCGTGGCCCCCCAGGCGGCGGTGGCCTGGACGCGGGAGGGGCGGCTATGGCTCCTCGTTTCCGAGCCCACCACCCCCGGGGTCCTGGCCCGGGCCCTCCTCGCCCTGGGGGCCTGGAACGCCCTCAGGATGGACGGGGGCGGCTCGGCCCAGCTTTGGGTGAAGGGGGCGTTGCGAAGCCCTTACTCGGGCAACCCCAGGCCCGTGGTGAGCGCCCTGGCCCTCTTTGCGCCATAATCCCCTTGTGGGCCCCGGCTTCCACCGCGCCTACGCCAGCCGTCTGGCCTGGCGCTACCGCCTCCTTCTGGCCCTGGCCCTCGCCCTTTTGGGCCTCTTCCACCCCCTTTTCGCCCTCCTTTCCCCCTTGGGCCTCCTCCTCCCAAGCCGCCTGTTGGAGGGGAGGGCCCTAAGGGAGATCGCCCGGGTCAGCCTCGCCTACCCCACCGCCCTCGCCTACGGGGAGGAGCGGCTTTGGGCGGAGGCGAGGAAGGCCCCCCTGAAGCTTCCCCCCTTTCCCTATGGGCTTCTCTTGCTATACCTTTTGGCCCTCCTCCTGGCCCTTCTCCTCGCCGCCTGGCGGGCGGAAGGGGTGGGGGGCGGGTGGTCCTTGCCGGGCCTGGAGCGGCCCGCCCCGCCCCAAGGGGCTTCGGGGAGGGAGGAGGGGGCAGAGCGGGCCCTGGAGGGTGGGGCCGGGACACCCCGGGAGGGGGAAGAGGCTTCGGAGGGGGGTTCGTTCCCGGGCCAGGATGGCATCCGGAAAGAAGGGGAGGCGGGCGCTTCCCGGGGCGGCGCTCCCCAGGGGGAGGCGGGCGCTAACGGCAAGGAGGATGCCCGCCCTGGGGAAAGGGAGGCTTCCCCGGGTCCCGGGAAGGGGGCGGGGCCGGGCGCGGGGGACGCCCCAAAGGGCCCTCCCGTCCTTCCCCTAGCGCCTGAGGGGGAGGAGGCGGGCCTTCTCCCCCCGGGGGAAGGGGAGGGCGCCTCCCTTCCCTCGCCCTGGCCCGAGGGGAAGCCCCCCGAAAGGGTGCGCCGGGGGGTGGAGGTCTACCTGGAGAAGACCCCCCTCCCCCCGGAGGCCCGGGAGCTCCTCAGGCGCTACTTCGCCGCGCCTTGAGGAGGGCCAAGGCCTCTTCTAGGGAAACCGGGCCCACCTCGAGGCGCTCCGCCACGGGGAAGGCCCCCTCGTTTTTCCCGTGGCCGAAGCGGGCCCCCACCTTGAGGGCCACGTCCGCCAGGAGGGCCCGCATCTTGGCGTGCTTCGCCTCGCCGTGCTCCTTGGCGTGGGGGTTTTCCCGCACCTCCAAAAGCCTTACCTCCCCATCCTCCCCCACCTCGTAGATGGCGTACCGGGGGGCGTGGCCGAAGGGCCCTGGGTAGACCCGGTTTTCCTCCCTGCCCAAAGCGATGGCGATGCGCATGGCCTTAGGATACACCCCCAGGGTAAAGGCTACCCTTCCCGCCGCCACTCCCCGCTCTTGCCCCCCGCCTTGTGGAGGAGGCGCACCTCCTGGATGACGAGCCCCTTGGAGGCCGCCTTGAGCATGTCGTAAACCGTGAGGGCGGCCACGGCGCAGGCGGTTAAGGCCTCCATCTCCACCCCGGTTTCCGCCTTGGTGCGCACCGTGGCCACAATGCGCACGCGCTTGGTCTCCTTTTCCAGGGCCACGCTTACCTCCACCCCGGTGAGGGGAAGGGGGTGGCAGAGGGGGATGAGGTCCGCCGTCTTTTTGGCCGCCTGGATGCCGGCGAGCTGGGCCACCATCAGGGGGTCCCCCTTGCCCACCCCGCCCTTTTCCAGGGCCTCGAGGGCTTCCTCCGTGAGCTCCACGAAGGCCTCGGCGGTGGCGGTGCGGAAGGTCGCGGGCTTTTCCGTCACGTCCACCATATGGGGCTTGCCGTCCTTGAAGTGGGTGAGGTCCATGGCCTCAGTGTAGTACCTTGGGGCAAATGCCCGAGGAAGGCGTCTTGGTGGTGGGGGCGGGGATCTTGGGGCTATCCGCCGCCCACTTTCTGGCCCAGAGGGGTTTTCCCGTATTGGTCCTGGAGCGGGAAGCCCCTCTTCTCTGTACCAGCGACAAGTCCACGGAGTGCTACCGGGTCTTCTGGCCCGGGGAAGAGGCCTTAGCCTCTTTGGTGGCGCGGAGCCTCGAGCTCCTTGGGCCCTTTGCGGAAGCGGCCCGGCCTAGGCCCAGGGGCTACCTCTACCTGGGGGAGGCGGAAGGCCTCCTCTCCCTGGCCCAGCAGGCCCC
Source organism: Thermus brockianus (assembly GCF_021462505.1). GTDB lineage: Bacteria > Deinococcota > Deinococci > Deinococcales > Thermaceae > Thermus > Thermus hydrothermalis. The sequence continues at coordinate 118,151 of NZ_JAKEDV010000006.1, read as the reverse complement.
CCACGCCGGGCCCTTGAGGGTTCACCCCAAAGCCGCCACCTACCCGCGGGTGGCGGAGGAAGGGATGGACCTCCTCCTGCCCGGGTCCTTGGGGGAAGCCTTCCCCTACCTGGCCCACCTGAAGGGCAAGGCCGGGCTCCACGTGCGCAAGGCGGGGTGGCTTTCCGCCCACGGCCTGGGGATGGCCCTCCTGGAGGCCCTACGGGCGGCGGGGGGCAGGGTGGTGGCGGGGGAGTTTTTGGGCCTGGAGCGGGAAGGGGGTAGGCCCCGCTACGCCCGGGTGCGGTGGGGGGAGGAGGAAGCCCTTTGGCCCTTTGCCGCCTTGGTCCTCGCCCCCGGGCCCGGGCTTCCCGCCCTCCTTTCCGCCCTGGACCTGACCCTCCCCGTGGCGGCCGAGCCCCATTTCAAGGCCTGGTTCCCCGACCCCCTAGGCCTCTTCCCCCGGGAGGCCCCCCTTCTCATCTGGAATGAACCCCAGGAGATATTCGCCCCTGAGGAGAAGACCCTTTTTCAGGGCGAGGCTACCCTTGCCCCCCTCCTAAGCCTTCTGCCCCCGGGGGCCCACGCCCGGCCCGAGGGGGAGGGCTTCCTCGCCCTCTACAACCCCTGGCCCCAGGCGGAAGCCCCCGGGGCCTGCGGCCCCACCCCGCCCCCTTGGGCGGGGGAGGTGGCCCTCAGGGGGCTTTTCCCCATCCTCCCTGGCCTCAGGCGCTACCTGGGGGCGCGGCCCCGGGTGGACGGGGGGTACTACGTGCGCACCCCGGAGAACCTGCCCCTCCTGGGGCCCGTGGCCGAAGGGGTCTACCTCCTTGGGGCCTTTTCCGGCTATGGAGTCATGGCCGCCTTGGGGGCGGGGGAGGCCCTGGCCCGGATGGTGGCGGGGGAGGACCCTCCTTCTTGGGCCCGGGGCTTCCGGCCTAGCCGTTACCAAGACCCCGGCTACCGCCCCCAGGGGGCGGCGGCCCGGGCGCAGCTTTAGAGGGCGAACTCCTTGAGGAGGCCTTCTAGGTCCAGGCTTTCCCGCTGCCCCAAGGCGGGGTAGACCTCGGGGTAGCGGGGGAGGTAGGCCTTAAGCCGCTCCTCAAAGGTGGGCACCTCCGCCTTCCAGAAGACCCCGATGGGGATCCTCTCCCCCCACTCCGCCGCCTTTTCCTGGAACTTGGCCATTTTCCGGTCCAGTTCCTCGGGGGGAAGTCCCTCGGGGACAAAGGGGTCGTACCCCTCCTCCTGGAGCCTGTAGAGCCGGGGGGCGAACCACTCCTTGGTGTGCAGGTCGTTGTAGGTGGGGCAGGGCTGGAGCACGTGGAGGAAGGCGAGGCCCTTGTGGTTGATGCCCTCCTTGATGAGCTCCTTCAGGCCCTTCACGTCATAGGCGTAGCCCCGGGCGATCCAGGTGTAGCCCGAGGCGAAGGCCAGGAGGAGGGGGTTGATGCGCCCTTGGGGGTTGGGCTTGGGCAGGCTTTTGGTCTTCTCCCCTAGGCCCAAGGTGGGCCCTGCCTGGCCCTTGGTGAGGCCGTAGACCTCGTTGTCGTAGAGGATGTAGAGCATGTCCACGTTCCTGCGGCCCGCGGCCACGAAGTGCCCCGCCCCGATGCCAAGCCCGTCCCCGTCCCCGCCCACCGCCACCACGGTGAGGTGGGGGTTGGCGAGCTTGGCCCCCTGGGCCACGGGGAGGACGCGGCCGTGGAGGGTGTGGACCCCGTAGACGTTCAGGTAGTGGGGGGTCTTGGCCGAGCAGCCGATGCCGGAGAAGACCACGGTCTGGCTCGGGTCCTTCCTAAGCTCAAAGAGGGCCATCTGGAGGGCGGAGAGGATGCCGTAGTCCCCGCAGCCCGGGCACCAGTCGGGCTGCTTTTCCGCCTTGTAGTCCTGAAGCTTGAGCTCCACCATGCTAGACTCCCTTCCGCAACACCAAGCGCTCAGGGGCTTCGCCCGCAAGCACCGCCTTGAGGGCCTCCACCGCCTCGTCTAGGGTGATGGGGCGGCCGTTGTACTTCACCACCCGGTGGTGGACCTTCTTTAGGGTTTCCTGCTGCACCAAGTCGGCGAGCTGCCCGGAGTAGTTGTGCTCCACGGTGACGAGCCGCTTCCCCTCCAGGAGGTGGCCGATCTCGGGGAAGGGCCAAAGGAGCCTGAGGTGCAGGTACCCCACCCTGGGGAGGTGGTCTAAAGCCTCCAGGAGGGTCCCCTTCACCGTGCCGAAGCCGAGGACCAAGATGTCCCCGTCCCGGTAGAGGGTGTACTGGTCCTCCAGGGGGATTTCCCGCCTGGCGGTGAGGAGCTTTTGCATGCGCTTTTCCATCTGGTATTCCCGGAGGACGGGGTCTTCCGTGATGTGCCCCTCGAGGTCGTGCTCGTCCGAGGTCATCCAGTAAAACCCCCCCGGGGTCCCTAGGGGGATGAAGGGGGAGATGCCGTCCTCCGCGGGGGCGTAGCGCTCGTAGGGGCCAAAGCCCTCCCTGGGGGCTAGGCGCTTCTCCCCATCTAGGGAGAGAACCTTCAGGGCCTCCTTGGGAAGGCTTTGCGCCATGGAGGCCAGGAACTTGTCCAGGAGGTGGACCACCACCGTCTGGTACCGCCAGGCCCAGGCCAGGGCCTTTTGGGCGTCCAGGAAGGCGTCCAGGATGTCCCCGGAGGCGAGGACGAGCCTCGGGTACTCCCCGTGCCCGCCCCGGATGGCGAAGAGGAGGTCCCCTTGCTCCGTGCGGGTGGGAAGCCCCGTGGAGGGCCCACCCCGCTGGTAGAGGGTAACCACCAAGGGGGCTTCCACCATCCCGGCGAAGCCCATCCCCTCGGCCATGAGGCTGAAGCCGGGGCCGCTGGTGGCCGTGGCCGCCCTGGCCCCAGTAAGGGCCGCCCCCACCGCCATGGTCACGGCGGCGATCTCGTCCTCCGTCTGCACCACGGCCACGTCCGCCCCTTGGAAGGCGGTGTGGGCCTCGAGGTAGACGCTTTCGTCCGTGGCGGGGCTGATGGGGTAATAGGTCTGGAAGCGGAGGCCCCCGGCGAGCTTCCCCAGGGCGGCGGCCTGGGCTCCGGTGAGGTAGACCCGGCCCGGCTCGTAGCCGTTCAGGTGGAGGTGGAAGGGAAGCTTGGGCACCTCTTCCCGGTAGACAGCCTCCGCCACCTTCTCGTTTAGCTCCAGCACCTTACCCCTAAACTGCAGGGCCAAAGCCTCCAAAAGGGGCTTTAGGGGAAAGCCCAGAAGGTGGAGGCTTGCGGCCACGGCGATGGTGTTCAGCGTGCGCCGGGCCTGAAGGGAGGGCACGCCGAGCTCCGCCCCGATGCGGTCCGCCACCTCCTCGTAAGGGTAGGGTAGGGGCTGGACCCCCGCCTCGGCGTAGGCAGCGAGGATCTCCTTAAGGCTCGGGTCCGCCTTGCCAAAGCGCGCTGCAAGGGCGTCCTGTACCCGGTGGTCCAGCATGGGGAGCTTGCGCACCGTGAGGTCCAGGGCTTTGGGGTCGTAAAGGAGCACCCCCCCTGGCCGCACCTCATCCAGGTGGCGGGCCAAAGTTTCCCCGTCCAGGGCCACCAGGAAGTCCACCTTGTCCCGGAAAGCCCCCACCGGTTTTCGCCCCAGGCGCACGTCCAGGTAGGAGTGCCGCCCCATGATGTTGGAGTGGTACTCCCGCTTGGTGGCCACCCACCATCCCCCCTTGGCCACCGCCCGGGCGAAGAGGGTGGCCGCCGTCTCTATCCCGCCCCCTTGGGGGCCGCCCACGCGCCACGTGAACTCCTGCATAAGCCCTCCTTGGTCCAGGACTACCCTACTCCTTATGCCTCGGGTTGGCTAGGGGCATTTGCCCAAATCACTCCTCCTGGTCCGCCTGGTGGAGCTTTCTGCCCCAGGGGCTTTGGGGGGCGTGGTGTTCCAGGACCAGGCTCCGCACCCAGGGGTCTTGGATGCGTTCGGCGGCGTAAAGGGGGTGGTGGCGGCGCACCTGGAAGGCGCCCAAGAGCCCCCGGCGCAAGGGGTAGGGGGGAAGAGGCGGGGCGAAAAGCCCCGTGAGGATGCGCTCCAGGGGGCGGTAGGGCCTTAGGGCCTTGCCGGCGTCGTGGAGGAGGGCGGCCCGCACCACCGCCTTAGGGGCCTCGGGGTGGGCTTGGAGGAGGCGGCGGGCCACCCGCACCGCATGGGCCCGGTCCCGGGGGTCCATGGCCAGGTAAAGGTCCCGTTCCTCCCCTTCCAGGAAGGCGAGGGCAAAGGCGTCGTCGGGAGGGGTTTTGGGGGGGAAGAAGGCCTGGAGGAGACGGTAGAGGCGCTTGGTCAAGGGGCCCCTTCCTCGCCCTCCGGTTAGATGAACTTCTTGAGCATGTTGGCGATTTCCTCGGGCTTCTTGGGGTCCACCTTGCCCTCGGAAACCTCGGTGGCGCAGACGTTGAGGAACTCGTGGAGGATCAAGGTGGCCGCCGCCTCCATGGCCTTCTTGGTGGCGGTCATCTGGGTGAGGACCTCGTCGCAGGGGCGGCCTTCCGCCACCATCTTCTGGAGGCCCCGAACCTGGCCCTCAATGCGCCGTAGACGCTTCAGGATGTTCTCCACGGTGTCTTGTCCCAGCTCGGTGGTCTTGGTCATGGGGGCATTATATACCACTACCCCCTATGTTGTCTTCGCTCATGGGTTCCTCAGGCTCTGGGGCCTTGGGCCTGCGCACCCAAAGGAGCCTTCCCCCCAGGAGGCGGGCGATTTGGTGAAGGCGGGCTTCGGGGTCTTCGGGGGGCGCCTCGTCCTCGGGGTATTCTTCCGGCTCCTCCTTTGGCGGGGCCACCGGGGGCGGTTCTGGGATGCGGGGGGTGGGTTTGGGAGGGGGGCTTACGGGCTCAGGGCTTTTTTTTTTCCAGGACGAAGAGGACCTCCTTCACGCCGAAGTGCTCCTGGGCCAGGGGCAGAAGCGCTCCCCTTTGCTCCTCGGCCTTCTTGTGGTGGAAGGCCTTGCTCTCGGGGAAGCGGAGGTAGAGGGTGGACCCCACCACCTCGGGCCTGGCCTCCCGCACGAAGGCCCGCAGGGTGGGCCTAAGGGCCTCCAGAAAGGCGCGGAAGCGGGGAGCGAGGTCTTCTCCCCCGCTGGGCTCGGGTCCCTCCCGGCGCGGCGGGGGCGGGGGGGCCAAGGGGTCAAACTCGGGCAAGGGGGGCTCTGGGGCTTGGGCCCTCGGCGCTTCTCCCGGGGCCTTGGGGGTGAAGGCGGAGAGGAGGGCCGCCTCGAGGGCCAAAAGGTCCGAGCGCTTGCCGAGGCGTTCCAGGGCCTCGTCCAGCCGGGTGAGGGCGGAAAGGAGGGCTTCGGGGGAGAGGGGAAGGGGCCTCCCCGGGAGGCCGTAGGCGGCGTAAAGGGCTTCCCGCAAAGCCTCCATAAGCCCCCCCACCAGGCTCCTCGGGGCGAAGCCTTGGCCGTAAAGCCTTCGGGCCGTTTCTAGGGCCTCTTTGAGCCGGCCCTCCCCCAGGGCCTGGGCCAGGCCAAAGAGGGCCTCCTTGGGGGGGAGGCCCAGGGCCTCCTCCACCTTGGCTCGGGTGAGGGGGTCCTCCAGGAGGAGGAGGCGGTCTAGGAGGCTTTCCGCATCCCGCATGGCCCCGTCCGCCAGGCGGGCCACCAGGAGGAGGGCTTCTTCTTCCGCTTCCCGCCCCAGGGCTTGGAGGATGCGGGCGAGCTTGCCGGCGATCTCCTCCTCCGTGAGGCGGCGGAAGCGGTAGTGCTGGGTGCGGGAGAGGATGGTGGGGGGCATCCGCTCGGGTTCCGTGGTGGCGAAGACGAAGAGGACGTGGGGGGGAGGTTCTTCCAGGGTCTTGAGGAGGGCGTTGAAGGCGCTTTTGGAGAGCATGTGGGCCTCGTCCAGGATGAAGACCTTCTTGGGGGCGGAAAGGGGGGCGAGGAGGATCCGCTCCCTTAGCTCCCGCACGTCCTCCACGGAGTTGTTGCTGGCGGCGTCAATCTCCACCACGTCGGGGTGGCTCCCCTTCTGCACCGCCTGGCAGTGGGGGCAGGCCCCGCAAGGGCGCTCCTCCCCTTCACACCCCACGGCCATGGCCAGGAGGCGGGCGGTGGTGGTCTTTCCCACCCCGCGGGGGCCGGAGAAGAGGTAGGCCTGGGCCAGCCTCCCTTCCCGGATGGCCCGCAGGAGGGGCTCCTTCACGTGCTCCTGGCCCACCACCTCGGCGAAGGTGAGGGGGCGCACCCGCCGGTAAAGGGCGCTCACAAGGGCTAGTATAGGGCGTGGTGCGGAGCTTTCTCTCCTTCCACGTCAAGGCCCCCTTGGAGGAGGTGGCGGCTTGGGCGGGAGGCCGCACCCAGGGGGCCGGGGTGTACCTGGTGCCCGACCCCCCCTGGGTGAGCCTCTACCACGAGGCCCTCGAGGCCGAGGAGGACCCAGAGGCCATACGGGCCTTCCTGAAGGCGCTTTCAGGGCTGGGGCCTGCCCTGGCCTTTATGGTCCTGAACGAGGAGGACCTCCTCTTCCTCCTGGCGGAGGGGGGCGAGGTGGTGGCCGAGCTCAGGCGGGGCCCGGAACTGGGGGAAGCCCTTTCGGCCCCCGAGGCGCTTCTTCCCCTTCTAGAGGAGGCTAGGCGGATGCCCCCCACGGGCGCCGTCCAGGCCCTCGCCGCCCGCTTCGGCCTCCACCCCGACCACGCCCTTTTGGGGTTTGGGGACCTCTTGGAGGCCGAGGAGGAGGAAGGCTTGCCCGAGGAGGTGGTCTACCTTGAGTGAGGCCCTCTTGGTGAAGGTGGGAGGAAGCCTAAGGGGGGCTGAGGCCCTTTTGGACGAACTCGCCCGCTATCCCGGGCCCCTGGTCCTGGTCCACGGCGGCGGCCCCGAGATCGGGGCCCTCCTCGCCCGGCTGGGGTACGAGAGCCGTTTCGTGGGGGGCCTGCGCGTGACGCCCAAGGAGCACCTCGAGGCGGTGGAGATGGCCCTCTACCTTACGGGCAAGCGCCTGGCGGAGGGGCTTTCCCGAAGGGGAAGAAGGGCCCTCTCCCTTTCCGGGAGGGACGCCCTTTGCCTGAAGGGCAGAGCCCTTCCCGAGCTCGGCCGGGTGGGGGAGGTGGTGGGGGTGGAGGCGGGGCTTTTCCTGGACCTTCTGGAGAAGGGCTACACCCCCCTCCTCGCCCCCATCGCCCTGGACGAGGAGGGCCCCTTGAACGTCAACGCCGACACCGCCGCCGGCGCCGTGGCCGGGGCCTTGGGGTGGGGGGCGGTGTTCCTCACCGACGTGGAGGGGGTCTATGCGGACCCCAAGGACCCCAAGACCCGCCTTTCCCGCCTCACCCCGGAGGAGGTGGAGGCCCTGAAGGCCCAAGGGGTCATCCAAGGGGGGATGATCCCCAAGGTGGAGGCGGCCTTGGCGGCGCTCCGGGCCGGGGCCCCCTGGGCGGCCATCGCCAAGGGAGGCCTGGGGGTTTTGGAGAGGGTGCTTTTGGGCGAGGCGGGGACCCTTTTCACCCTAGGAGCCCGAGAAAGGCCCGCATGAACCCGGGCAGGTCCTTGGGCCCCTGGGCGGTCACCAGGTTGCCGTCCACCACCACCCCTTCCTCCTGGTAGAGCCCGCCGGCGTTCACCAGATCGTCCCGGATGGAGGCGAAGCCCGTGACCCGCCTGCCCCGCACCACCCCGGCGCTGATGAGGACCCAGCCCGCATGGCAGATGGCCCCTAAGGGCTTCCCCTCTTCCGCCACCTTCCGCACCAGGGCCAAGACGGCCTCGCTCCGCCGCAGGTAGTCGGGGGCGAACCCGCCGGGGATGAGGAGACCCGCAAGCTCCGGGGCCTCCCCTGCGGCCAGGTCCGCCTTCCAGCCAAAGCCCGACTTGGCCCGGTACTCCCGGGCCTCGAGCCCCAGGACCACCGGGGTGTACCCCGCCTCCTGCACCCGGTAGTAGGGGTAGAGGAACTCCCGCTCGTCAAAGAGGTCCGCCAGCAAAATCCCGATGCGCCGCACGCCACACCTCCAGGAACTCCTTCAGGATATTCCCCGTCACCCCCCAGATGTCCACCCCCCGCCAGGGGAAGTGCCACACGGTGCGCCCTAGGCGCACCTCGCTCCAAGGGGCCAGGGCCAGAAGCTCCTCCAGGGGAGCGAGGAGGACCTCCGCCACCTCCTCCGGGTTGGGCTTTAGGGGGGGGAGGTCTTCCCGGAAGACCACCACGGGCTGCACCCAAAACCCTTGGGGGGAAAGGGTGGGGGAGAGGAAGCCCAAGGGCTCCACCCCCTTGAGCCCCACCTCCTCCTCCGCCTCCCTTAAGGCCGCCTCCACCACCCCTTCCCCCGCTTCCACCACCCCTCCGGGGAAGCTCACCTGGCCGGCGTGGGTGGGGAGCGAGGGGCTACGCCGGGTGAAGAGGAGGTGCCCTCCCAGGAGGGGCACGGCCACCGCCGCTAGGCGAAAGCCCTGGGGGAGGGCTACCTCCGGCAGGCTTTGCGGGAGCGCCTTCTTAAGGCGGTCTCGGGGTCCAAACCCCTTTTGGCGAAAAGCCCCACCAGGTTCCAAAGCGCCTCCTCCAGGTCGCCTCTTTCCAGGGCCAGCAAAAGCCCTTCCTCGCTTCCGGGGTCTATGCCTTTGCGCTGGAGCTCGTAGGCCCTTAACAGGGTGGGGAGGTTCTTGGGCAGGCCGCAAGGGTCTTCCCGCTTCCCTTCCTGGGCCTTCAGGTCTTCCCAGCGGGCCTTCACCTCCTCCGGGGTCTTGGCCTTTGCCTCCCCGAAGACGTGGGGGTGGCGGCGGATGAGCTTTTCCACGATGGCCCGCTCTACGTCCTCGTAGGCAAAGCGCCCCTCCTCCTCGGCGATGACGCTGTGGAAGGCCACCTGGAGGAGGACGTCCCCAAGCTCCTCCGCCATCTCCTTGGGGTTTCCCCCAAGGAGGGCGTCCGCCGCCTCCGAGGCCTCCTCCAGGAGGTAGGGGACCAGGCTCTCGTGGGTCTGGGCCCGGTCCCAGGGGCACCCCCCGGGGCCCCTGAGGCGGCGCATCACCTCAAGCAGGCGTTCCATGCCCCCCATTCTCCCGCAAAAGGAGCCCGCCCAAAAGGGAGAGCCCCACCAGAAGGAGGCTTAGGGGGTCCAGGGGGGCGGGTTCCAGGACCACTCCCGTGGGGGTGGGCAGGGGAAGCCCGGTGGTGCGGGTGAGGAAGAAAAGGGCGAGAAGCGCCCCCACCAGAAAGCGCCCGGTCCGGAGCCAGGCGGGGCCAAGGCGCACCTCCAGAAGGGGCAGGAGGAGGAGGGAAAGCCCGTAGCCTAGCTCCAGGGCCAAAAGGAGCATGAAGAGGAGGCCATACCAAAACCCCGGGGTTTGCAGGGCCAAGGCGGGGTCTTTCTGGCGGAAGACCTCCCCGCAGAGCCCCCCGCCCAAGGGGGTATCCCCCAGGCCGAGGAGCTGGAGGAAGAAGGGGAGGGTGAGGAGGATGCCGGCTATGCGGAGCATGGTCTAAAGCTCCTTCCCGGGGGCATCTTACCCCGGTGAAGTACATTTGTCCCCCCAAGGCCCCCTATCCTGAGGCCATGCGGCGCTGGATGGGGTTCTTCCTCCTTCTCGGCCTGGCCTTGGCCCAGGAGGTGCGGGTGGTGGAGGGCTGGGTCCGCTACCCGGCCACCTTGGCCGTGACCGCCGCTTACCTCACCTTGGAAAACCCGGGGGAGGCTCCCTTGCGCCTGGTGGGGGCGGAGGCGGCTTGGGCCGAGCGGGTGGAGCTTCACGGCACCTTCCACCAGGAAAAGGACGGCAAGATGGTCATGGGGATGCGGCCCGTGGACTTCGCCGAGGTCCCGCCCAAGGGAAAGCTTGCCCTCAAGCCCGGGGGGTACCACCTCATGCTCTTCAACCTCAAGCGGCCCCTCAAGCTGGGGGAAAAGGTGGAGCTCGTTCTCCGGTTCCAAGACGGCACCCGGCTTAAGGTGCTCCTGCCCGTGGAGGCCCGATGAGGCGGCTTTGGCTTCCCCTTGCCCTCTTGGCCCTCCTGGGGGTGGCCTACCTCCTCCTGCCCAAGGGGCATAGCTTCTACGGCACCCGGCTCATGAACCCCAAGCCCGTGGACTTTACCCTGGAAAGCCCCGGGGGCCCGGTGCGCCTGGCCGACCTCGAGGCCAAGGTGGTCCTGCTCTTCTTTGGCTACGTGCACTGCCCCGATGTTTGCCCCACTACCCTTCTCGCCCTGAAGCGGGCTTACGAAAAGCTTTCCCCGAAGGAGCAGGAAAGGGTGCGGGTAGTCTTCGTGAGCGTGGACCCGGAGCGGGACCCCCCCGAGGTGGCGGACCGCTACGCCAAGGCCTTCCACCCGAGCTTCCTGGGCCTTTCCGGGAGCCCTGAGGCCATCCGGGAGGTGGCCCAACGCTTTGGCGTCTACTACCAGAAGACCCAGTACCGGGGGCCGGGGGAGTACCTGGTGGACCACACCGCCACCACCTTCGTGGTGCAAGGGGGGAGGCTCGTCCTCCTCTTCAGCCCGGACAAGGTGGAGGCCACGGACCAGGTGGTGGCGGACCTTAGGGCCTTGTTGTAGCATGAAGCATGGCGGATTTCAGAGATTTCTTGGAAAAGGCCAAGGAGACGGTGCGGTCCGTGGCCGATGAGGTGGAAAAGCGCCTCTTGGAGCTCAAGGACAAGCTGGACCAGGACAAGGATGGCCGGCCCGACGTGGTGGAGCGGGCCTTGGAGGAGGCCAAAAAGGCGCTGGAGGAGGCCAAGGCCCGCTTGAAGGAACTGGATCAGGACCAGGACGGGCTTCCCGACGGGCTCAAAAGCTTGGCGGAGGCGGCCAAGAAGGCGGCGGAGACCGCCAAGGCCAAAGCGGAGGAGGCCGCCCGCCTCCTACGGGAGCGCTTGGGCCGGGACTAGCCCAAGGCCACGTCCAGGGCCATCATGGTGGCGAAGCCCACCATGACCCCAAAGCTGGAAACGTCCCCGTTGCCCTCCGCCTGGCTTTCCGGGATCACCTCCTCCACGATGACGAAAACCATGGCCCCCGCCGCCAGGGCCATGAGGTAGGGAAGGAGGGCCATCATCTGCCCCACCAAAGCCGCCCCCAGGAGCGCCCCTAAAGGCTCCACGATGGCGGAGAGTTGGCCGTAGAAGAAGGCGAGCCCCGCCCCCACCCCTGCCCGCCGCAGGGGCCAGGCCACGGCCAGGCCCTCGGGCAGGTTCTGAAGCCCAATGCCCACGGCCAGGGCGATGGCCCCACCCAGGCTTGCCGCCCCCGTGGGGTCTAGGCCCGCCGCCCCGAAGGCCACCCCCACCGCAAGCCCCTCGGGGAAGTTGTGCAGGGTGATGGCCAGGATGAGGAGGGTGGTGCGCCGCCAGGGGGTGGGCACGCCTTCCGCCTGGGCCCCCGGCATGAGGTGAACGTGGGGAAGGAGGCGGTCCACAAGGCGCAACAAGGCTCCCCCCAGGAGGAAGCCCACCACCGCCGGAACGAGGGGGTTTTGCCCTTGGGCCTCCGCCATCTCCATCCCTGGCAGGAGGAGGGAGAAGACGCTGGCGGCCAGCATCACCCCGGCGGCGAAACCCAGCATGCCGTCTAGGAGTTTGCGGCTGGGCTCTCGGGCGAGGAAGACGCTGGCCGCCCCCACCGCGGTCAGCCCCCAGGTGAAAAGGCCCCCAAGGAGGGCGTGAAAGAGGGGGGTGTCCATGCCCCCAATTTTAGGCAAACCTAAATCCCGGGGCAAGCCCGCTTTGGGGTATCCTGAGATAAGGTATGCTGGATAAGCTTGCGCGCCTAGAAGAAGAGCACCGGGAGCTGGAAGCGCTCCTTGCCGACCCCGAGGTCCTAAAGGACCCCAAGCGCTACCAGAACCTTTCCCGGCGCTATGCGGAGATGGGGGAGATCATCGCCCTCATCCGGGAGTACCGCAAGGTCTTGGAGGACCTCGAGGGCCTAGAAACCCTCCTGGAAGACCCCGACCTGAAGGAGGAGGCCAAGGCGGAGAAGGAACGGCTTCTTGCCCGGAAGGAAGCGCTAGAAAGGGAGCTTGAGCGCCACCTCCTGCCCAAAGACCCCATGGACGAAAGGGACGCCATCGTGGAGATCCGGGCCGGCACCGGGGGGGAGGAGGCGGCCCTTTTCGCCCGGGACCTTTTGGAGATGTACCTCCGCTTCGCCGAGGAGATGGGGTTTGAAACGGAGATCCTGGACTCCAACCCCACGGACCTAGGGGGCTTCTCCAAGGTGGTCTTTGAGGTGCGGGGTCCGGGGGCCTACGGCACCTTCAAGTACGAAAGCGGGGTCCACCGGGTGCAACGGGTTCCGGCCACGGAAACCCAGGGGCGGATCCACACCTCCACGGCCACGGTGGCCGTCTTGCCCAAGGCGGAGGAGGCGGACTTCCAGCTCAACATGGACGAGATCCGCATTGACGTGATGCGGGCCTCGGGGCCTGGGGGGCAGGGGGTGAACACCACGGACTCCGCCGTGCGGGTGGTGCACCTGCCCACGGGGATCATGGTCACCTGCCAGGACTCCCGGAGCCAGATCAAGAACCGGGAGAAGGCCCTCATGATCCTCAGGAGCCGCCTTTTGGAGATGAAGCGGGCGGAGGAGGCGGAAAAGCTCCGCCAGACCCGCCTGGCCCAGATCGGCACCGGGGAGCGCTCGGAGAAGATCCGCACCTACAACTTCCCCCAGTCCCGGGTCACGGACCACCGCATCGGCTTCACCACCCACGACCTCGAGGGCGTCCTCTCGGGCCACCTCCAGCCCCTTTTGGAGGCCCTCAAGCGGGCCGACCAGGAGCGGCAGCTGGAGGCCATGACGGAAGCGTGATGCGCCGCGAGATCCTGGTGGTGGCGGCCATCCTCCTGGACCGCCAGGGCCGGGTCCTCTTGGTGGGGAACGACTGGGGCCGCCGGGGCCAGGTGCGCTATACCCTTCCCGGGGGCACGGTGGAGCCCGGGGAGACGGTCTTGGAGGCCTTGGCCCGGGAGGTGCGGGAGGAAACGGGCCTTTGGGTCAAGGCGGTGGAGCACCTGGCCTACGTGATCCAGGTGGAGGACCGGCGCAAGAACGAGCGCACCCTGGCCATGGCCTTCAAGGCCAGCTACGAGGGGCTTTTAAACCCTAAGGACCCCGATGGACACATCGTGGAGGCCCGCTTTTTCACCCCGGAAGAGGTGGCGGTCAAGCTTTCCGGGCACCGCCCCTTGCAGGAGCCCCTTTTGGATTACCTTTCAGGGGAGCGGGGGCGGTTTTACGCCTACACCGGCTGGGGCCAACCGGGGGTGCGGGTCTAGGGGCCGAGTTTCCGCTTGAGGTAGCTAAGAAGTTCCTCCAAGGTCTTCCTTAGGGCCCGTTGCTCCTCCGCCAGGACCTCCAGGGGGTCCTTGGGGGCCTCGGTGCCGCTAAAGGTCTTGAAGAGCAGGGTGGGGTTGCCGCACCGGGGGCAGGCCACCTCCGTTGGCCGCACCGAGGGGGCGTAGAAGACCCGGGCCCCGCACCGGGGGCAGAGGAGGTACTTGGCCCCCAGGGCCTCCCCTTTGCGTACCGCTTCCGCCAGTTCCCTGGCCTCTTCCTGGGGAAAGCCCAGGAAGTAGTCCTCCCCCACGGGGACGAGGCCCAGGCTTTCCTCGGTGCTCCTTAGGTCGCCCCGCTTGCCCTCGGGCACCTCCCAGGTATAGCCGTTCCAACGGAAGTGGCGGAGGTGCTTTCGCCCCTCCAGGTCCTCTATCTCCACGATGAGTTGGAGGTTTGGGTCCTTGGGGTAGTAGAAAAGGCGCACCCCCTGGACGCCGGAAAGGCTTTTGGTGCGGGGGAGGGTGTAGCTCAAAGGCCCGTCGCCCTTGGCGGGGTAGCCCACCAGGCGCTCCAGGTCGTAGAGGGTGAGGCCGGGGCGCTCCATGTCCCCGAAGAGGAGGCGTTCCACGTAGCGGAAGGCGGCCTCGAGGCCTGGGTCCATAGGCAAATCTTACCATGCGAGAAAGGGTTTCTTGGCAATAATAGGCGCATGCCTCTCCTCTTTACCCCTCTAGAGCTTCGCGGCCTGCGGCTAAAAAACCGCCTTGCCATGTCCCCCATGTGCCAGTACTCGGCCACGGAGGACGGGAAGGTGACGGACTGGCACCTCCTCCACTACCCCACCCGGGCCCTGGGGGGCGTGGGGCTCGTGCTCCTCGAGGCCACCGCCGTCCTCCCCGAGGGGCGCATCAGCCCCTTTGACCTGGGCATCTGGTCGGAGGACCACCTCCCGGGGTTGGCGGAGCTGGCCCGCCGCATCCGGGAGGCGGGGGCGGTGCCGGGCATCCAGTTGGCCCACGCCGGGCGCAAGGCGGGGGTGGCGCGGCCCTGGGAAGGAGGAAAGCCCTTGGGCTGGCGGGTGGTGGGGCCAAGCCCCATCCCCTTCGCCGAGGGCTACCCCGTGCCCGAGCCCCTGGACGAAAGGGGGATGGAGCGGGTCTTGGAGGCCTTCGTGGAGGGGGCGAGGCGGGCCCTTAGGGCGGGCTTCCAGGTGGTGGAGCTCCACATGGCCCACGGCTACCTCCTCTCCTCCTTCCTCTCCCCCTTGAGCAACCAAAGGGAGGACGCCTACGGGGGGAGCTTGGAAGGCCGCATGCGCTTTCCCCTACGGGTGGCCCAGGCGGTGCGGGAGGCCCTGCCCGAGGAGGTTCCCCTTTTCGTGCGCCTTTCCGCCACGGACTGGGCGGAAGGGGGGTGGGGCCTGGAGGACACCCTGGCCTTCGCCCAAAGGCTCAAGGCCCTGGGGGTGGACCTTTTGGATCTCTCCAGCGGGGGCGTGGTGCCTTGGGTGCGGGTGCCGGTGGCCCCAGGCTTTCAGGTGCCCTTCGCCGATGCCGTGCGCAAGCGGGTGGGGCTTCGCACGGGGGCCGTGGGGCTCATCACCACCCCGGAGCAGGCGGAAACCCTCCTCCAGGCGGGAAGCGCCGACCTCGTCCTCCTGGGGCGGGTGCTCCTTAGGGACCCCTACTTCCCCTTGCGGGCGGCTCAGGCCCTGGGGGTCAAGGCGGAGGTCCCGCCCCAGTACGCCCGGGCCTTCTAGCCCTTAAGGAGGGCCAAAAGGGCTTCCCGGTGGGCCAGGTAGGCGGCCCGCCCTTGGGGGGTGAGCCGGACCCAGGTCTTGGGCTTCCTTCCCACGAAGCCCTTCCGCACGGCCACGTACCCCGCCTCCTCCAGCTTCTGCAGGTGGCTTGCCAGGTTGCCCTCGGTGAGGCCAAGGGCGTTTTTTAGCCAGGAGAACTCCACTTCGGCCTCCTCCCCCAGGGCGGCCAGGAGGGCCATGAGGCGGAGGCGGGTTTCCTGGTGGATTAAGGGGTCCAGCGCCATACGAGCCGCACCCCCAAGAGGAGAGCGAGAAAGCCCACCAGGGCCATGCCCCATGCCCACCCGTCGGGAAAGACGCGAAGGAGGAGGAGGGCGAGGAGGAATAGCCCCAAGCCGCCAAGGAGGAGTTCCCGCACCTTCCAAAGGACCCCGGTGAGGGCGAGGCCGAAGGCCACGAGGCTTACCAGGAAGCTTTGGCCCTCGAGGCCCTTAGGGGGCAGGAGGAAGGCCCAGTGAAGGAGGTAAAAGAGGGCGAGAAGCCCCCAGAGGGCGAAGACCAGGAGGCCCCGCTCGCTCCGCACCGCTTCCCTTTGCCGGAAGCCCAGGTAAAACGTGAGCAGGGTGGCCAGGGGGGCGGTGAGGGCGAAGAAGGGCCCAGCCCACGCCGGGTGGAGGGCCTGGAGGAGGTAGCCCAGGGCCCAGACCCCGCCCCAAAGGACCAGGTACCACCCCCCGAGGAGGGCGAGCCTGAGCCGCGCCGCCTGCGCGCTCCTTTGGGCGGCTGGAGGAGGTGTTGGGCCTCTTCCCGCCTCACGGCCTCCCTCCCCCCAGGAGAAGCCTCAGGTAGAAACCCCCGAAGGTGGGGGCGTGGGTGTAGCCCACCCCAAGCCCCACCGCCCAGCCGCCTTCCCCCCTCGGGAAGTAGAAGGCCCGCACCCCCAGGTCCAGGAGGAACCCTCCTTGGTTGCCCCCTTCCCCGCCCCCAAGGCCCAGGCCAGGCAAGAGGTAGAAGCCCTCCCCCAGGGAAAGCCAAGGCCCCACCACCAGGGCGCCCCCCCTGCCCCCGGGCCCGCCCCAGGCCTCTCCCCCCAGGGCCAGGCCTTGGAAGGTGCCGAACCCCCCGCCGCCCCCTTGGAACCCGCCTCCGTAGCCCAGGAAGCCGTAGCCCAAGGAGCCGCCAAGGGCCTGGGCGCTCAGGGCCAGCGCCGCTACCCAGAAGGCCATGCGCCGCATATTCACCTCCTACAAAATACTTTGTATCGCAAAGTCCTTTGCTTTTCAAGAGGTGCGGGGCGGGGAGGGCTTGGGTAGACTAGGCCCATGCGGGCGATCCGGGTACACGAGGTGGGCGGGCCCGAGGTGTTGCGGCTGGAAGACCTTCCCCTTCCCGAGCCGGGGCCAGGGGAGGTGTTGGTGCGGTTGGAGGCCATCGGGGTCAACTACATTGACACCTACAAGCGGAAGGGCCTTTACCCTATGCCCCTCCCCTTCACCCTGGGGGAGGAAGGGGCTGGGGTGGTGGAGCGGGTAGGGGAAGGGGTGTTGGGGGTGCGCCCGGGGGACCGGGTGGCCTTCGCCAACGTGCAAGGCGCTTACGCCGAGTACCAGCTCGTCCCCGCCGAGCGCCTGGTGCCCATCCCCGAGGGGCTTAGCCCCAAGTTGGCGGCGGCGGCCCTCCTCCAGGGGATGACCGTGCACTACCTCCTGAAGAGCACCTACCCCGTGGGGCCGGGAACCCAGGTCCTGGTGCACGCCGCCGCGGGGGGTGTGGGCACCCTCCTCGTCCAGTGGGCCAAACGGCTTGGGGCCACGGTCTACGCCACGGCCAGCACCGAGGAGAAGCGGGCCCTGGCGCGCTCCTTGGGGGCGGACTACGCCCTTCCCTACGAGGGCTTTGCCCAGGCGGTGAAGGCCCTTTCCGGGGGCGGTGTGGACGTGGTCTACGACGGGGTGGGGCAGGCCACCTTTCTGGAGAGCCTCGAGGCCCTCCGCCCCCGGGGCTACCTGGTCCTCTTCGGCCAGTCCTCCGGCCCCGTGCCGCCCCAGGACCCCCAGATCCTGAACCGCAAGGGAAGCCTCTTCCTCACCCGCCCCACCCTCCACCACTACACGGCGAGCCGCAAGGAGCTCCTCTGGCGGGCGGGGGAGGTCTTCCAGGGGGTGCGGGAGGGGTGGCTTAAGGTCTTGATTGGGGCCGAGTTCCCCTTGGAAAAGGCCAAGGAGGCCCACGAGGCCCTGGAGGGGCGGAAGACCACGGGGAAGGTCCTCCTAATCCCCTAGGAAGCGGGCCTTCCAGGCCCTAAGGCCTTCCTCGGGCAGGTAGGCCCCCCGCACGGTGCAGGCCAGGGCGGCGAGGGCCATGGCCCCCCTTAGGCTTTCCTCCAGGTCCTCCGGGGTGAGGGAGGGGAGGCTTGCCTTGCCGTAGCCTTTCCGCAGGAGGAGGGCGAGGAGGCCCGCCGTGAAGCTATCCCCCGCCCCCACGGTGTCCGCCACCGCCACCCTTTCCGCCGGCAGGCGCACCTCCTTTTCCCCCAAGAAGGCCAAGGCCCCCTCCTCCCCCAGGGTGAGGACCTTGAGGGGTGGAGGAAGCCCCTTTACCCCTTCCACCGGGCCTTCCGGGAAGAGGAGGCGGGCGTCCTCCAGGGAAAGCTTCAGGAGGTCCACCCGTCGTAGGTAGCTTTGGATGCGCGCCCGCTCCTCCCCCGTGGGCGGGTGGCGCAGGTTGGGGTCGTAGGAGAGGAGGGCCCCTTCCGCCTCTTCCACAAGGGCCAGGACCCCATCCGCCGTGCGCCCTTCCAGGGCGAAGAGGGAGCCGAAGTGGAAGGCCCTCGCCCCCTTTAGGGCCCCCTTCGGGGGGCGGAAGGCCCCTTGGAAGGGGCGGTGGAAGCTATAGGTGGCGTTACCCCCTTCCAGGCGCACCAGGGCGAGGGGCATGGGGCCCTCGTGGCGCACGAGATGGGCTTCCAAGCCCCTTCGGGCCATTTCCTCCTCGCTCCAACGGGAGAGCCAGTCCGTGCCCACCTCGGAGAGGAAGCGCACGGGAAAGCCGAGCCGGGCCAGGGTGGTGGCGGTGTTCAGGGCCGAACCTCCCAGGACCCCGGTGAAGCGCAAGGGGTTTTCCCCCTCCAGGATGAGGTCCACCAGGACCTCGCCGCAAAGGGCCAGCATAGGTCCATTATCCCCGAATGGCTTCACATTCTTCCCCGGGAAAGTGGTATAATCCACCCCGAAACCAGGGCAACCCCGTGCGGTCTTCATGGCGCCCTTTGCCTTTATCCCGCCCTCAGGAGGTGTGAGAATGCTTGGAGGATATGCCCACAGGATCGCCCGTATAGACCTCACGAGCGGCAAGGTGGAGTACTTTGCCCCCGACCCCAAGGACCTGGAGATGTACGTGGGGGGCCGGGGCCTTGGGGTGAAGTACGTGTTTGAGAACGGCCCCCAGGTGGACCCCTTTAGCCCGGACAACCTCCTGGCCATCATGAACGGCCCCCTCTCCGGCACCCGGGCCAAGATGTCGGGGCGGCTCGCCGTGGTCACCAAAAGCCCCCTCACGGGCACGGTCACGGACAGCCACATGGGGGGTTGGACCGCCGCCAAGCTGAAGTGGGCGGGGTTTGACGGCCTCCTCATCAAGGGGGCTTCGGAGAAGCCCGTCTACCTCCTGGTGAAGGACGGGGAGGTGACCCTCCACGACGCCAGCGACCTCTGGGGCAAGACCACCCACGAGGTGCACCGCATCCTCCGCGAGCGGCACGGGGAGGAGGCGGACGTGATGGCCATCGGCCCTGCCGGGGAGAACCGGGTGCGCTTCGCCAACTGGATCAACAACGACGAGCGGGCGGCGGGCCGCGGGGGCACCGGGGCGGTGGCGGGGAGCAAGCGGCTCAAGGCCATCGTGGTGGTGGGCAAGCAGGACCACATGCCCCAGCCCAAGGATCCGGAGCTTTGGCGGGAGGCGGACCGGCTGGCCTCCGCCACCATCAACGACCCCAAGAACGTCACCGCCCCCAAGAAGGGCGGGCTTTCCCTCTACGGCACCAACGTCCTCATGAACATCACCAACGTCATGGGGGCCCTGCCCACCTTTAACGCCCAGCACACCTGCATAGACGGGGTCCAGACCATCTCCGGGGAGTACATCCGGGAGCACCGCCTCATCAAGGACAACACCTGCCATGCCTGCCCCGTGGCCTGCAAGAAGATGGTGGAGGTGCACGTAAACGGCAAGACCATCCGCTTTGAGTCCTACGAGTACGAGTCCGCCTGGGCCCTGGGGGCCCACGCCGGGCACACGGACACCGACTGGACGGGCTACGCCATCTACCTCTGCAACGCCTACGGCATGGACACCATTGAGGCGGGCAACGCCATCGCCGTCCTCATGGAGGCCACGGAGAAGGGCTACTACACGGGGGAGGACGGGATCCGCTTCGGGGACAAGGAAGGGGAGATCCGGATCCTCGAGGCCATCGCCCTCCGCAAGGGGGTGGGGGACATGCTGGCGGAAGGCCCGGCCCGCTTCGCCAAGGCCATCGGCCATCCCGAGATCTCCTTGGAGGTGAAGGGCCAGTCCATCCCCGCCTACGACCCCCGGGGCCTCAAGGGCATGGGCATCGCCTACGCCACCTCCAACCGCGGGGCCTGCCACCTCCGGGCCTACACCCCGGCCTCCGAGATCCTGGGGGTGCCCTACAAGACCGACCCCTTGGCCTGGGAGGGCAAGGGCAAGCTCACCAAGCTCTTCCAGGACCTTTCCGCCTTCACCGACTCCCTGGACCTCTGCAAGTTCAGCCAGTTCGCCGAGGGACCCGAGGAGTACGCCAAGCAGCTTGCCGCCTACTGGGGCCGCCCGGTGACCCCGGAGGAGATCCTGACCATCGGCGAGCGCATTTACAACCTGGAGCGCTACTACAACAACCTGGCGGGCTGGGCCGAGGGCTCGGACTACCTGCCCAAGCGCTTCCTGGAGGAGGCCTCGGACTGCGCCGGCTCTAAGGGGCAGCGCACGGAGCTGGACCTCATGTTGGAGGAGTACTACCGGGAGCGGGGCTGGGAAAAGGGCGTGGTGCCCAGGGCGAAGCTCGCCGAGCTCGGCATCCTCTCCCAGGCGGCGGACGATTAAGCCTTCTTCCAAGGCCCCGGCCCTCGAGGGGGCCGGGGTTTAAACTGGCCCTATGCCCAAGGTGAACCTTTACGCCACCTTCCGCGACCTCACGGGGCAAAGCCACCTGGAGGTGGAGGGCAGGACCGTGGGGGAGGTGTTGGAGAACCTGGTCCGGGCCTACCCCAAGCTAAGGGAGGAGCTCTTTGAGGGGGAGGCCTTGGCGGAGCGGGTTTCGGTCTTTTTGGAGGGGCGGGACGTGCGGTATTTGGCGGGGCTTGCCACCCCCTTGGGCCCGGACGCCACCTTGGACCTTTTCCCCCCGGTGGCGGGCGGGGCGCCGGAGGCCACCTTCGGGGCGCTTCCCCCGTGGCTTTTGGAGGAATACCTGGTTTCCTGGGGCGGGAGGAAGCTGGAGGAAGGCCACTACGCCCTTCCCGGGGCCACGGTCCGCTTCGCCGAGGCCGAGCCCCTAAGGGTGGGAAGCCTGAGCGTGCCCCAGCTTTGGGTCCAGGTGGAGGGGGAGGAGGCGGAGGCCTGGTTTAACCGCATCGCCTTCGCCGCAAGCCGCGGGGGCGGCTAAAGGGTTAGGAGGGTGTAGCCCTGGACGTGCACCACCTCCACCCCCAAGGGGGTGCGGTAGCCCCTCTTGGGGTTCGCCCCGAGAAGGGGGGTGTGGCCGTGGACGTGGAGCCGGGGGCGGAAAAGGCGGTGGAAGAGGAGGAAGGCGCCGCTTCCCCTATGGGCGTGGTCCTCCCCAGCCGTGGGCCCGGGGGGCGGGGCGTGGGTGAGGAGGACGTCCACGCCGTGCCCCCCAAGGAGCCGCCTGGGTAGGAGGAAAAGGGGCTTGAGGGCCAGGCGGTAAAGCGCTGCCTCCGCGAGTTGTCCTTCCCCTTCCCGGTAGCGGGGCACCCCCCCGATGCCGTAGAAGAGGAGCCCCTGGTGGCGGTAGAGCCTCCCGTGCAGGTTCACCACCCCCCCGGGGCGCTTCTTCCGTCCCTCTTCCCACACCCACTCCTCCCCGTGGTTGCCGGGCACGTAGAGCACCGGCACCGCCACCTTGCTGGCCACGTACTCCAAGTACTCCCCCGGCAGGTCCCCCGCCGCCAGGACCAGGTCAAAGGGCGGGAGGTTGTGGGGGAAGCGGGGGGAGTGGATGTGGGGGTGGACCTGGTCGGAGAGGAGAAGGAGGCGCACGCTTCTTTTCATTGTGGCAGAAAGGCGTAAGGATAGGAGCGTGCGGGCTTACACCACGGCCCACCTCTCCTTCTCCCTCCCCGAGGGGCACCCCTTTCCCCTCTACAAGTACGGGGGGGTGGCGGAGGCCCTAAAGGGGCTTCTTCCCATCCTCCCCGCCCCCGAGGTGCCCAAGGAGGCGCTTTACCTGGCCCACGAGCGGGAATACCTGGATAGGCTCTTTACGGAGGGGCTTACCCGGGAGGAGTCCTTGCGCCTGGGGCTACCCTTTAGCCAAGCCCTCCTCCAAAGGGCCCTCCACGCCGCTGGGGGGACCTTGCGGGCGGCGGAGGACGCCTTGGAGCTGGGCCTTGGGCTGAACCTTGCGGGCGGCACCCACCACGCCTTCCCGGGGCGGGCCGAAGGGTATAGCCTCTTCAACGACGTGGCCGTGGCCATCCACTGGCTGAGGGCCAAACGGGGCTTTGGGGGACGGGTCTTGGTGGTGGACCTGGACGCCCACCAGGGAAACGGCACCGCCGTCTTCTTCCAGGATGACCCCCTGGTCTTCACCCTCTCCCTGCACGGGGAGCGGAACTACCCCTTGAAGAAGGAGCGGAGCGACCTGGACGTGGGCTTCCCCGATGGGGTAGGGGACGAGGCCTACCTAAGGGCCCTCGAGGCCGCCCTAGAGGTGGCCCAGGACTTCCGCCCCGGCCTTGTCTTCTACAACGCCGGGGTGGACGTCCTCAAAGGGGACCGCTTCGGCCGCCTGGCCCTGAGCTTGGAAGGGGTTGGGCGGCGGGACCTCGCCGTCTTCCGCTTCGTGAAGGGGCTCGGCGTGCCCTTGGTGGTGGTCATGGGCGGGGGGTACAACCGGGACCCCGCCCTCACCGTGGCCGCCCACGCCACCACCTACCGCCTGGCCCTGAGCTCCTTGGCGTAGGTGGCCACCGCCTCCTCGAGGCTAAACCCCAGGCCCCGGTATAGCTCCAAGGCCCCCTTCTCGTGGTCGTGGGCCCGCACCCGGAGAAGCCTCGCCCCCTTCCTTTGGGCGAGCCTTGCCGCCTCCGCCAGGAGGGCGCGCCCGATCCCCTTCCCCCGCGCCCTGGGCACCACGCCGATGTAGGCCACGCTCGCCTCCTGGTCCTCCAGCTCCACCTCGGCCATGCCCACCGGCTCCTCCCCTTGGTAGGCCACCAGGAGGTGGATGGCGGGGTCAGCGAAGTGCTCCGCCAGCTCCTCGTCCGTCCACTTGAGGCGCAAGGCCCAGCCCTCCTCGCTTTCCCGGTAAAGCTCCCGGTACACCTCGGGCCCCGGGAAGCCCTCCCGGATGCGCACGCCCTCGGGGGGCGGGAAGTCCAGGCCCTCCGGGTTTTTCACGAAGAAATAGGTAACGTGGAGGAGGCCGTACCCCGCCTCCTCCAGGGCCTCGCGCACCGCTTCGTTCTCCTGACGGGGGAAGGCGTAAAGCCTTTCCACCCCAAGCGCCTTGGCCCGTTCTTCCGCCGCCTCTAGAAGTGGGCGGAGGTCCTCTTTCCGGTAGGCCAAGGGGCCCTCCAGGGCGGCCCCGTCCCAGAAGGGGTAGAGGCCCACGTACCCCGCCACCTCCCCGTCCCGGAGGAGGATGAGGCCGTCTTCCAGTTCCTCGGCGAGGCCCTCGAGGTCCCGCGCCTCCGGGGCCAAGACCCCCCTTTGGGGGCTTTCGTCCATGAAGCGGAGGAGCTTTAAAAGCCCCGGCAGGTCCTGGCGGGCCACGGGCCGGATCATGCCCTAAGTCTACCCCTAAGGCCCCGGGGGCGGCTAGGGACAAGGGTCCAGGTTGAGGGCCTTCACCACCCCTTCTTCCCCATAGAAGTCCACCATGGTGAGCCGGGCGTAGTCCTGCTCTAGCCTTAAGCCCTCCTCCGGGGGAAGGGGAAGGGCGAGGCTTAAGGCGGCGCGGTTTACCGTGCAGTTCCCCACCACCAGGATGGCCTGGCCCCTATGCCTTCGCAAAAGGCCCTTCACCGCCTCCTGCCCCCGCACCCACGCCTCCCGCACGCTCTCGCCCAGGGGCGGGGCGAAGCCCGCCTCGTCCTCCAGCCAGGCCCGCACCGCCTCGGGGTAGCGGGCCTCCACCTCGGCGAAGCTAAGCCCTTCCCAAGCCCCCCAGCGCCTTTCCCGGAGTTCGGGAAGGAGGGCGTAGGGTACCCCCAGGGCCTCCCCCAGGAGGGCCGCCGCTTCCCTTTCCGCCAGGCTATCGGCGGCGTAGACCCGGACCACGGGATAGCGCTTGAGGAGGGGCACGAGGGCCAGAAGGGCCCGCCTGCCCTCCTCGGCCAGGGGAAGGCCCGGATGGCTATAGAGGACGTGGCCCGGGTTCTCCACCGGCCCGGCCCGGGTGAGGAGGAGGGTGGTCTTGGGGTGGGGGCCTTGCAGGAAATGGGCGAGGAGGCCCATGGCCCTAGAATACGGGGGTGGAACGTTGGGTCATCGTCAACCCGGCGGCAGGCCGGGGCAGGGTGGGGAGGCTTTCCGGGGCCATCCTGAGGGCCGCCCGGGACAGGGGGGCCAAGGCCTTCCTCACCGAAGGCCCGGGCCACGCCACGGAGCTCGCCCAACGGGCCCCCGAGGGGGCACGGGTGGTGGCCGTGGGGGGGGATGGCACGGTGCACGAGGTGCTCCGGGGCCTCGCCGGCACGGAAAAGGTCCTGGGGGTGGTGCCCATCGGGAGCGGGAACGATTTCGCCCGCATGTTGGGCCTGAGGGGGCTTCCGTGGCCTATGGCCTTGGAGCACGCCCTCCTCGCCCCCGAGGAGGCGGTGGACCTTTGCCGGGTGAACGGGGAGCCCTTTGGCGCCTCCTTGGGCGTGGGTTTTGACGCCCTGGTGGCCAAGAAGGCCCTTTCCGCCCCCTCCTTCCTCCGGGGCATGCCCCGGTACCTTTATGCCCTCTTCGCCGTGCTCAAGGCCCTGCGGCTCCCCGAAGGGCGGCTCCTTTTGGACGGGAAGGAGGTCTACCAGGGCCCCCTCCTGCTCCTCGCCGCCATGAACGGCCCCGCTTACGGGGGCGGCATCCCCATCGCCCCCATGGCCGACCCGCAGGACGGGCTCCTCTCCGTGGTCCTGGCCAAGCGCTTTTCCCGGCCCGGGGTGGTCTTCATCCTGCCCCGGCTTCTCCTCGGCAAGCACCTCTCCCACCCCCAGGTGGAGGCCTTTGCGGCGAGGACGGTGGAGCTGGCCTTCCCTTACCCCGTGCCCGCCCACGCCGACGGGGAGCTTTTGCCGGAGGCGAGCGCCTACCGGGCGGCGGTGGAGCCCTTGGGCCTCAAGGTGGTGGGCCGGCGGGCCGGGGCCAAGGGGCGTAAGCCCCTCCTGCGGCCCCTGGAGGCTTCCTAAAGGGATTCCTCCATGCGTTCTAGAAGGTACTGAAAGCGGCGCCCTTGTAGGTGCCTTCGCACCACGTCCACCGCCTGGGCCAGGGCCTGGTCCACGTTCCCATCCTACCCCTTCCGCCCTATACTTAGGCCATGCGCGGCCTCTCGCAAAGGGTCAAGGCCATGAAGCCCTCGGCCACGGTGGCGGTGAACGCCAAGGCCCTCGAGCTCAGGCGCCAAGGGGTGGACCTGGTGGCCCTCACCGCCGGCGAGCCCGACTTTGACACCCCAGAACACGTGAAGGAAGCGGCGCGGCGGGCCTTGGCCCAGGGCAAGACCAAGTACGCCCCCCCGGCGGGCATCCCCGAGCTGAGGGAGGCAGTGGCGGAGAAGTTCCGCCGGGAAAACGGCCTCGAGGTGCGCCCGGAGGAGACCATCGTCACCGTGGGCGGGAAGCAGGCCCTCTTCAACCTCTTCCAGGCCATCCTGGACCCCGGGGACGAGGTCATCGTCCTGGCCCCCTACTGGGTGAGCTACCCCGAGATGGTGCGCTTCGCCGGGGGGGTGCCGGTGGAGGTCAAGACCCTCCCGGAAGAGGGCTTCGTGCCGGACCCCGAGCGGGTGCGGCGGGCCATCACCCCCCGCACCAAGGCCCTGGTGGTGAACTCCCCCAACAACCCCACGGGGGCCGTCTACCCCGAGGAGGTCCTTAAGGCCTTGGCCGAGCTCGCCCAGGCCCACGACTTCTACCTCATCTCCGACGAGATCTACGAGCACCTCATCTACGAGGGGGCCCACTTCTCCCCGGGGCGGGTGGCCCCCGAGCACACCATCACCGTGAACGGGGCGGCCAAGGCCTTCGCCATGACGGGCTGGCGCATCGGCTACGCCTGCGGGCCCAAGGAGGTCATCAAGGCCATGGCCGACGTTTCCAGCCAGTCCACCACGAGCCCCGACACCATCGCCCAGTGGGCCACCCTCGAGGCCCTCACCAACCAGGAAGCCTCCCGCGCCTTCGTGGAGATGGCCCGGGAGGCCTACCGGAGGCGGCGGGACCTGCTTCTTGCGGGTCTAGCCCAGATGGGCCTAAAGGCGGTGCGCCCACAAGGGGCCTTCTACGTCCTCATGGACACGGCTCCCATCGCCGAGGACGAGGTGAAGGCGGCGGAGCGCCTTTTGGAGGCGGGGGTGGCCGTGGTCCCGGGGACGGACTTCGCCGCCTTTGGCCACGTGCGCCTTTCCTACGCCACCAGCGAGGATAACCTGAAGAAGGCCCTGGAGCGCTTCGCCCGGGTCCTCCAAAGGGTTTAGAACGCTCGCCTGCGCCGCCTGGGGGTGAAGAGGAGGAGAAGGGCCCCCAGGGTCACGCAGATATCCGCCAGGTTGAAGACGGGGAACTGGGCGATGGGGGGGATGGAGGTGCCGAGGTCCAAATAGTCCACCACCCACCCCCGGCCCAGGCGGTCTATCCCGTTCCCCAAGGCCCCGGCGGCGATGAGGGAGAGGGCGAGGGCTTGAGCGAAGGGGTAGCGGCGGCTTGCGAGGAGGTAGAGGAGGGCCGTCCCCACCACAAGGCTCAGCCACCCCAGGAGGAAGGCCTTCCCCTGCAAAAGGCCGAAGCCCGCCCCGGCGTTGCGCACCAGGGTGAGGTAGAGGAGGTCGCCCAGGAGGGGCTTCGGCACCGGGGAGAGGTTCTCCAGGGCCCAGAGCTTGAGGATCTGGTCAAGGGCTATGAGCAAGGGCACGAGCACCGTGGGCATCCCCCAGAGTCTACCGGATGGGGCCCTTTGTGCTATACTCCATAGGGTTTGCCTTCGGGCACGGGAGGGTGCCATGGCTAAGGTGTGTGAGATTAGCGGAAAGCGGCCCATCGTGGCCAACAGCATCCAGAGGCGGGGTAAGGCCAAGCGGGAAGGGGGCGTGGGCAAGAAGACCACGGGCATCTCCAAGCGGCGCCAGTACCCTAACCTCCAGAAGGTGCGGGTGAAGGTGGCGGGCCAGGAGATCACCTTCCGCGTGGCCACAAGCCACATCCCCAAGGTTTACGAGCTTTTGGAAAGGGCCAAGGGCCTGAAGCTAGAAGGCCTTTCCGCCAAGGAGATTAAGGAGAGGCTTCTTAAGCTCCTCTAGCCCATCCCTTCCTCCCAAGGGCCCCTAGGGGGCCCTTTTTCCTGTAGCATGGCCCTGTGGCCTGGAAGCCCGGGCACTATCTCCTCTTGGCCCTTTCCCTGTACGCCCTGGTGGTGACCCTGGGGTTTTCCTCCCGAGGGCGGCAGCTTGCCGCCCTCCGCCAGGAGGTGGCCCTTTACCAGGCCCAAGCCGCCTGGGCCCCCGAGGGTTACCGCCTGCCCCTTCCCGGGGCTTGCCTGCCCACCCGGCCCGAGAACCTGCCCAACGCCCCCCGCCCCTACCGCAAGGGGGTGAGCGCCGGCTTCGTTTTCCAGGCGGGGGACGCCTGCGTGCCCGTGGTGCGGGGCGTGGGGGTGGTGGCGGCGGCAAGCGGCGAGGTGGTGAAGGTGGACCTGGACTACCAAGAGCCTTCCCCCAAGGCCTTCCAAGCCCTCCTGGAGCGGGTGAAGGAGGGGGCGGGCCCGGAGGAGATGGACGTGCTAAGGGGCCTCGAGGTCTGGGTTCGCCACCCCGATGGCCGCACCACCGTCTACGGCCACCTCCAGGCCCCCTACCGGGGCCTAAAGGTGGGAAGCCGCCTCCACCGGGGCGATCCCTTGGGCTACGTGGGGAATACCGGCCTTCAGGGCGGGGCCTCGAGGCTTCTCTTTGAGGTCTGGGAGGGCGAGCCCGATCGGGGCCGCTTCCTCTTCCAGGGGCTTGCGGGCGAGGCCCTTTTGCGCCAGGCCAAGGCCTTCTTCGGCCTAGAATAGCCCCATGCGCGAGGCCTTCGCCAAGGTCTGGGAAAACCCCTACGTGCGGGTCCTGGTCTACCTCCTCCTCCTTTTTCTCCTCTACCGCCTCCTGGCCCGGGCCTGGCCCGCCCTTTCCGTCCTCCTCTTCGCCTTCGCCTTCGCCTACCTTTTCCACCCCTTGGTGCGCTTCTTTGAGGGCCTTAGGCTTCCCCGGGCCTTGGGGGTGGCCCTGGTCTACCTCCTCTTGGGGCTTTTCCTGGGCCTCGCCTCCTTCCTCACCGCCCAGACCCTCTTGGAACTTACCCGCTTGGCCCAGGAGCTTCCCCGGCTTTTGGATCCCTTTTTCCAATGGCTCCAGGGCCTGCCTGACCGCGTGCGGGCTGTACCCGTGCCCGAAGCCTTGCAGCCCATCCTCACCGAGGCGGGCCGAAACCTTCAGGGCCTTCTGCAGAACTTTTTGGAAATTCTTGCGCGCTGGCTCCAGGAGCTTTTGGCCCAAGGGGGGAGCCTCCTGGGCTTTTTCACCGCCCTCTTGGGCGGGGTTTTGCAACTTCTCACCGCTCTAACCCTCTCCATCTACTTCCTCTACGACCTGCCCCGGTTGGGCCGGGCCTTCCTCCTGGCCTTCCCCGAGCCCTACCAGCCCTTGGTGGCCGAGCTTTCCGCCAAGCTAGACCGGAGCGTGGGGGGCTATGTCCGGGGCCAGCTTCTCGTGGCCTTCTTGGTGGGCCTCATCGTGGGGGTGGGGCTATGGCTCGTGGGGGTGCCTTTGGCGGCGAGCCTGGGCTTCTTGGCGGGGGTGTTCAACCTCATTCCCTTCGTGGGGGTGGTCGTCTCCGGGGTGCCCGCCCTGCTCCTCGCCGCCACCGGGGGGTGGCCTAAGGTTCTCCTCGCCCTCCTCGTCCTTTGGCTCGCCAACCAGCTGGAAGGAAACCTCTTCGGCCCCCTCATCGTGGGCCGGGCCACGCGGCTCCACCCGGTGACGGCCATCGCCGCCATCCTCACCGGGGCAAGCCTCTTTGGCCTCTGGGGCGCCCTTTTGGGGGTGCCCGCCGCCGCCTTCTTGAAGGTCCTCCTGGAGGACTACTACCGGCGAAGCCGCTTCTACCGGGAAGGCTAGGGTAGGCGCTCCTCTTCCGTGGCCAGTTCCTCCGGTTCCAGTTGCCTGGGCAGAAGGAGGTTCAGAACCACACCCGCCAAGGCGGCCAGGGCCATGCCGCTCACCTTGAGGGGCAACGCCGCCCCGGCCACCTGCACCGTGCCCAGGTTGGCCACCGCCCCGCCCAGGCCCAGGACCAGGATGGCGGAAACCACGATGAGGTTCCGGCTGTGGGTGAAGTCAATCTCGGCCTCCGCCAGGGTGCGGATGCCCACGGAGGCGATCATGCCGAAAAGGAGCATGGAAATCCCCCCCAAGACCCCCTGGGGCAGGGTCTGGAGGAGGGCGGCGAGCTTGGGGGAGAAGGAGAGGAGGATGGCGAAGACCGCGGCGATGCGGAGGACCAGGGGGTCGTAGACCTTGGTCACCGCCAGGACCCCGGTGTTCTCGGAGTAGGTGGTGTTGGCGGGCCCGCCCAAAAGCCCCGCCAGGCTGGTGGCCAAGCCGTCCCCGAGGAGGGTGCGGTGGAGGCCCGGGCGGGCGAAGAAGTCCTTCCCCACCACCCGGCCGTTGGTGAGGATGTCCCCGATGTGTTCCATGACCGTGACGAAGGCCACGGGGGCGATGAGGAGCACCGCCCCCCATTCAAAGGAGGCCAGGGTGAAGGCCGGGAGGCCGAACCAGGAGGCCTCCCCTAGGGGCCTTAGGTCCACCCGGCCCAGGAGAAGGGCGAGAAGGTACCCCACCCCCACCCCCATCAGCACGGGGATCATCTGGAAAAGCCCCCGGAAGAAGACGGCGCTCACCACCGCTCCCAAGAAGGTGGCGATGGCCAAGAGCCAGTCCTTGGCCGCCATCCCCACCGCCACCGGGGCCAGGGTCAGGCCGATGACCACGATGACGGGGCCCGTGACCACCGGGGGGAAGACCTGCCGTACCCTTTCTGAGCCGATGAGGAGGACCAGAAGGGCGAAAAGGGCATAGACGAGCCCCGCCGCCGCAATGCCCCCGCCCACTGCCGCCAGGGAAAACCCCGCCTCCTTGGCCGCCAGGATTGGGGCGATGAAGGCGAAGCTGGAGCCCAGGAAGACGGGGACCATCCGCCCCGTGACCAGGTGGAAAAGAAGCGTGCCCGCTCCGGCGGTGAAGAGGGCCACCGCCGGGTTCAGCCCGGTGAGGAGGGGCACCAGCACCGTGGCCCCGAACATGGCCACCGTGTGCTGGAGGCCCAGGATAAGGTGCCGTGGCGTCATGAGGGGCATTCTACCAATGCCCCCCGGCGGCCAAGGCCTCCCGGAACCAGAGGGGCACTTCCTTGCCAAAGCGCCTTTCGGCGAAGGCCCGGGCGAAGTCCCCGTAGGACCCTTTGCGGATGGCCTCCCGCGCGCCTTCCGTGAGGCGGTGGAGGTAGCGGAGGTTGTGCAGGGAAAGGAGAACCCCCCCAAGCATCTCCCCGGCCCGCACCAGGTGGGCGAGGTAGCCCCGGCTAAAGGTCTGGCAGGTGTAGCAGTCGCACCCCTCCTCCAAGGGGCCTTTTTCCTCCAGGAAGCGGGCGTTTTTCAGGTTGAGGCGGCCTTCGGGCACCAGGGCGCTTCCGAAGCGGCCCGTGCGGGTGGGGTAGACGCAGTCAAAGAGGTCTACCCCAAGCCCGATAGCCGCCACCAGGTCCTCCGGGTGGCCTACCCCCATGAGGTAGCGGGGGCGGCCTTCGGGGAGGAGGCGGGTGGAGAGCTCCACCGCGCGGAACATGGCCTCCTTGGGCTCCCCCACCGCCAACCCCCCGATGGCGTAGCCGGGGAGGTCAAAGCGGAGGGTTTCCTCCGTGGAAAGCCGCCTGAGCTCGAGGTCCGTCCCCCCTTGGGCGATGCCGAAGAGGGCCTGGTCCTCCCGGGTTTTGGCCCTTAGGGAGCGCTCCAGCCAGCGCAGGGTACGCTCCAAGGAGTCCTTCAGGTACGCCCGGCTTGCGGGGTAGGGAGGGCACTCGTCAAAGGCCATGACGATGTCCGCCCCCAGGGCTTCCTGGACGGCCAGGCTCCTTTCCGGGGTGAGCCGGATGAGGCTCCCGTCCAGATGGCTCTGGAAGACCACCCCCTCCTCGTCTATGCGCCTTAGGTGCCCCAGGCTCATCACCTGGAAGCCCCCGGAGTCCGTAAGCCATGGCCCCCGCCACCCGGCGAAGCCGTGAAGCCCTCCAAGGGCCCGCACCCGCTCGGGCCCCGGGCGCAGGAGGAGGTGGTAGGTGTTGGCGAGGAGGATCTGGCTCCCAATCTCCTTAAGGTCTCTGGGCAGAAGGCCCTTGACCGAGCCTTGGGTGCCCACGGGCATGAAGAGGGGGGTTTCCACCACCCCGTGGGGCGTGGAAAAACGGGCCACCCGGGCCCGGCCGCTTTGGGCTTCCACGGAAAAGGCGAAGGGCTCCATCAGGCTTTGGGGGCGAAGCGCTCCTTCACGTAGGCTTCCAGGATCTTGAGGAACTCTTGCGCAAGGTTCTCCCCCTTGAGGATGGTGAGGAGCTTGCCGTCGGCGTAGACCGGGGCCTTGGGCTCCTCCCCCGCCCCCGGCAGGGAGATGCCGATGTGGGCGTGCTTGCTCTCCCCGGGGCCATTCACCACGCACCCCATCACCGCCACCTTGAGCCCCTCCACCCCGGGGTAGCGTTTCCGCCACTCGGGAAGCCGTTCCTTGAGGTGGCGGGAAACCTCCTCGGCCAACTCTTGGAAGCGGACGCTGGTGGTGCGGCCGCACCCGGGGCAACTCGTCACCTCGGGGGCGAAGGTCCTGAGGCCCAGGGCCTGGAGGATCTCCTGGGCCACCTCCACCTCCTTGGTGCGGGGTTCGCCGGGAGCGGGGGTGAGGGAGACGCGGATGGTGTCCCCAATCCCCTCCAGGAGGAGGGGGGCCAGGGCGGCGGCTGAGGCCACGATTCCCTTCACCCCCATGCCCGCTTCCGTGAGGCCCAGGTGGAGGGGAGCCTGGGTGCGCCGGGCGAGCTCCCGGTAGACCTGGACCAGGTCAGGGGCCTTGGACACCTTGGCGGAAAGGACGATCTTGTCCTCCCCTAGGCCCATCTCCAAAGCCGCCTCGTAGGCCCGCACTACGCTTTCCACCAGGGCCTCTAGCACCACCTCGTGGGCGCTTTTGGGCTCCGGGCGCCGGGCGTTTTGGTCCATGAGCTCGGTGAGGAGGGCGGGGTCCAGGCTCCCCCAGTTGCCGCCGATGCGGATGGGTTTGCCCAGGTCCAGGGCGATGCGCACCATCTCGGCGAAGTGCTCGTCCTTGTGCCGTCCCCGGCCCAGGGTACCCGGGTTGATGCGGAACTTGTCCAGGGCCTCGGCCATCCGGGGGAACTTCCTGAGGAGGAGGTGGCCGTTATAGTGGAAGTCCCCCACCAAGGGCACGTCTATGCCTTCGGCCAAAAGCCTTTCCTTGATCTCGGGCACCGCCTGGGCGGCGGCCTCGTCGTTCACCGTGAGGCGGACGATCTCGCTCCCCGCCCGGTGAAGCGCTGCCACCTGGCGGAAGGTGGCCTCCACGTCGGCGGTGGGGGTGTTGGTCATGGACTGCACGGCGATAGGGTGGGCGCCCCCTAGGGGGATGCGCCCCACCCAGACCGTGGGGGTGGGCCGTCTCATCCCTCCCATGCTAGCGGAAACAGGCTTGAGCGGTTTGGGGGCCAGGCGCTATTCCAGCTCCATCCCCATGATGTGGTACCCGGCGTCCACGTAGACCACCTCCCCCGTGATGCCGCTTGCCAGGGGGGAGAGGAGGAAAAGCCCCAGGTGGCCCACCTCCTCCTGGGTGACGTTCCGCTTGAGGGGGGCGGTCTGGGCCACCCGGTCGTACATCTTGGTGAAGCCGGGGATGCTCCTTGCCGCCACGGTGCGCACGGGGCCGGCGGAGATGGCGTTTACCCGCACCCCCTTGGGGCCAAGCTCGTAGGCCAGGTAGCGCACGCTCGCCTCCAGGGCGGCCTTGGCGATGGCCATGACGTTGTACTTGGGCACCACCTTCTCGCTGGCGTAGTAGGTGAGGGTGACGATGCTCCCGCCCTCCTGGAGAAGGGGTTCCGCCCGCTTCGCCACCGCCACCAGGGAGTAGGCGGAAACCTCCAGGGCCAGGAGCCAGTCCTGCCGCCGGGTGTCCAGATACCGCCCCTCCATGGCCTCCCGGGGGGCGAAGGCGATGGCGTGGACCAGGTAGTCTAGGCTTCCCCAGGCCTCCTTTAGGCCGGCGAAGAGGGCGTCCAGCTCGGCGTCTTGGGTCACGTCCGCCTGGAAGAGGAGGGCCCCGCCCAGGGCCTCGGCGAGCTTTTCCGCCTCGGTCCGAAGCCGTTCCCCTTGGTAGCTTAGAGCCACCTCGGCCCCCGCTTGCCTTAGCTTTTCGGCGATGGCGTAGCCCAGGCTCCGCTGGTTGGTAACCCCCATGACCAGGGCCCTTTTGCCGGAAAGGTCCAGGGTGAGCATGGGGGGATTATACCCCTTGGAGGACAGGAAAACCCTCTTGGGCGGCGGCTTGGGCGAGGCGCAGGTCCAAGGTGACAAGGGGCAAAGGGGTGGGTACGTTGCTCGCCACCACGCAAAGGGCTGCGAGCTGAAGGGCGTCCAGGGTTCGTAGGGGGTAAGCCTGGAGAAGGCGTATAGCTTCCTTGCGCACCCCTTCTGTGGGCAGGACCTCGTGCCAGGCGTTTTTAAGACGCCGCAAACGCTTCCGCGCCAGGGTGTAGTCCCTTTCCCCTAAGGCTCCTTGGCGCCTACGCCGGTTTAGGGCCGATAGCGCCTCCACCTCGGAAAGCCAGAACACCAACATCTCCCCGTCTTCGGCGAGAAGGCGCTTCGCCCATTGCGAAGAGGCTTCCTGCACCAAGAGGGGGACGATGGCCGAGGTATCCCAGAACCTCACCCCTCCTCCCTTTCTTCCAAAAGGGCCTCGAGCACGCTCTGCTGGCTAGAGGGAAGGGGAAGGTCTTCTAGTTGGGCTTTTCCCTTTCCCCGGCGTAGGAGTCCCCGCTCTTCTAGGCGGAAGAGCGCCCCTTTGGGGGTTTCCGGGACCAGGCGGGCCACGGTTACCCCCTGGTCCAGGATAAGAACCTCCTCCCCGGCTTGGACCTCTTTGAGGAGCTCCTCTAGCCGGCTTTGCGCTTCCTGCAGGGAAACCGCCCGCACGGGTCTATCCTACCCCAATCGGAAGGATCCGTGTTAGGATCAGGCTATGCCCCTGGAAGCCTACGGCACGTGGGAAGAGGCCTTAGCCCGGCTTGGGGAAAGCCGCAAGGCCCTCCTGGCCCTCCTCCAGGAGGCGGAGGCCTCCTGGCTCGTCACGCCCCTTAGGGTGGGGGCCTGGACCCCCCTCATGGTGGCGGAGCACATCGCCTTGGTGGAGGAGTCCACCGCTCGGGTGCTCCGGCGGCTAAGGCGCCTGGCGGCGGGGGAAAGCCTTCCCCCGGTGCCCTTCGTCCCCGGGGAGTACAAGGACGGCAAGCCTCAGGCCCCCGAGGGGGTGAGGCCCAAGGGGGGGTTATCCCTGGAGGAGGTGCTGGACCTCCTCCAACGGGCCCGGGGCTTCCTCCTGGAGGAGGCCAAGAAGGCCGACCCTCACCACCCCGCCACCTTCCCCCACCCCTTCTTCGGGGAGCTCAACGCCTTGGGCTGGGTGCGGGCCGCCGCCTACCACGAGGCCCACCACCTGAAGGCCCTTCAGGAGGCCTTCTCCCGGTAGCGGGCGTACCAGGCGTTGAGGGCAGCGGGGGATACCCCCCGGATCACCTCCGTCCTGCCGTCCCACTCCAGGACCACCCCGGCGGTGGGGCTTCCCGCAAGTTCCGCCACCTTTTTCGCCGCCTCCTGGTCCTCCCGGGCGTTCACGAAGGTGAAGGGCACGCCCTTTTGCGCCAGGAACATCTTCACGATCTCGCAGGGGCCGCACCCCGGGACGCCGTAGAGCCGCACCATACCCCTATAGGGTAGCAGAGGGCGGGCCCTAGGGGCCACCCTCCCTTACAATCTTCCCTATGCGCCTGGTGGACCGCCACCCCGAGGTGGACCTGGAGGAGCTTCTGAAGAGCTTCGCCCCCCCGCCCCGCTTCCAGAAGGCCACCTTCGCCGCCTACCGCCCCGACCCCCGGTACCCCTCCCAGGCCCTGGCCAAGGAAAGGCTCCGAAGATGGGTGCATGACCGGCCTCGAGGGCTTTTCCGCCCCCGGATGCCGGGGCCCCAGGGGATTTACCTGGACGGGGGCTTCGGGGTGGGGAAGACCCACCTCCTGGTGGCCGCCTACCTCGAGGCCCCCCCGCCCAAGGCCTTCCTCACCTTTGAGGAGCTCACCTACACCCTGGGCCTCATGGGCCTGAGGGAGGGGGCGAGGCGCTTTGCCGGGCTTCGCTACCTCTTCCTGGACGAGTTTGAGCTGGACGACCCCGGCAACGCCCAGATGATCACCCACTTCCTGGCCCTCACCATGGACAGGGGCCTCAGGGTGGCCACCACCTCCAACACCCCACCCGGGGCCTTGGGGGAGGGGCGGTTCAACGCCGAGCAGTTCCGGCACCAGATCCAAAGCCTGGCCAAGCGCTTCGCCGTGGAGCGGATAGAGGGGGAGGACTTCCGCCACCGCGACCCCGAATGCTTCCCGGAGCCCCTCGCCGACGAGGCCCTCCTCGCCCTCTACCGGGAGGACCCCAGGCGGAAAAGCCTGGACGCCTTCCCCGAGCTCCTCGCCCACCTCCGCACCCTCCACCCCATCCGCTACCGCTACCTCTTCCGGGACTTGGATGTGGTCTATATCCAGGGCCTCGCCCCCATCCCCGACCAGAACGACGCCCTGCGCTTCGTGCACTTCGTGGACCAACTCTATAACCTGGGCCTCCCCTTGCGGGCTTCCGGCGTGCCCCTCAAGGAGCTTTTCCCGGAGGGCTACCGCCACGGGCCCTTCGCCAAAAAGTACGGGCGGGCGCTTTCGCGGCTTGCGGAGCTTTTGGGGTAGGATGGGGGTATGGACCTAGCGGAAAGGCTTTCGGAGTTGGCCCAGGCCCTCTCCCAGGCCAGCGCGGCGGTGGGGATCCTCGAGGCCATAGAGGAAGTGGTGGACGAGTACAAGGACGGGGAGCTTTCCCTTAGCGAGGCCATGGAGGAAATCCAGGGCCTTCTGGAGGAGTTCCAGGCGGTGCGGGCTCTCTCCGAGATGACCCCGGAGGAGCTCATGGCCCTGGCGGAGGAGGAGGACGAGGAAGGGCTACGCTCCTGATGAAGGTCACGGCCATCGTTTTGGACTCCGTGGGGCTAGGCTACCTGCCGGACGCCCCAAGCTTTGGGGACGAGGGGGCGGATACCCTGGACCACACGGTTTTGAAAACCGGGATAGCCCTGCCCAACCTTGCCGCCTTGGGCCTGGGCTGGGTGCCGGGGGTGCACACCTTGGAGCGGGCACCCCGGCCCCGGGCCGGGTTTGGCCGCATGCGGGAGGTGAACCCGGGGAAGGACACCACCACCGGGCACTGGGAGTTCGTGGGCATCCACCTGGAAAGGCCCTTCCGCACCTTCCCCGAGGGCTTTCCCGAGGAGCTTTTGCGCGCCTGGGCCGAGCGGATCGGGGTGAAGGGGTGGCTTTTAAACAGGCCTTACTCCGGCACGGAGGCCATCCGCCACCACGGGGAAGCCCACCTGAAGACGGGCTACCCCATCGTCTACACCTCGGCGGACTCCGTCTTCCAGGTGGCGGCCCACGTGGCGGTGGTGCCGCCGGAGGTGCTTTACCAATGGTGCCAGGTGGCCCGGGAGATGCTCGTGGGCGAGTACCAGGTGGCCCGGGTCATCGCCCGGCCCTTCGCCGGGGAGCCGGGAGCCTTCCACCGGTTGGAGGCCTTGCGCAAGGACTTCGCCCTGGAGCCCCCGCGGAACGTCCTGGACGTCCTCAAGGAGGGGGGCCTCGAGGTGGTGGGGGTGGGGAAGATCCCCGATATCTACGCCCACCGGGGCTTTACCCGGGAGGTGAAGACGGCGGACAACGCCGATGGTCTGGAAAAGACCCTCGCCCTCCTGCAAGAGCCCCTTTCCGGCCTCCTCTTCGTCAACCTGGTGGACTTTGATAGCAAGTACGGCCACCGCCGCAACCCCCAAGGCTACGGGGAGGCCTTGGAGGAGGTGGACCGCTTCCTTCCCCGCCTCCTCGAGGCCCTGGGGCCCGAGGACCACCTCTTCCTCGTCTCGGACCACGGGAACGACCCCACCTTCTTCGGCACCGACCACACCCGGGAGTACGGGATGCTCCTTTGGGTGGGGCCGGGGGTGGAGGGGGAGCTGGGCACCCGGGAGACCTTCGCCGACCTCGGGGCCACCTGGGTGAGGCTCTTCGGCCTTTCCTGGGAGGGCCCGGGGACGCCCATCCGCTAGCCATGCCCTTCACCTGGCGCGACCTTCTGGACATCCTCCTGGTGGCCGTGCTCTTCTACTCCCTGGGCCGGCTCATGGCCGGCACCCGGGCCCTAAACCTCGTCCGCGGGGTCCTCGTCTACCTTGGGGTCTGGTTTCTGGCGAGCCTCCTTGGGCTTTCTACCCTGTCTTGGCTCCTGGGAAACGCCGCCACCTTGGGGGCTTTCGCCCTCATCGTGGTCTTCCAACCGGAGCTTAGGGGGCTTTTGGAGCGGCTTGGCCGGGCCCAGGGGCCACGGGCCCCCTCCTTGGCCCTGGAGGAGCTTCTTCTCGGGCTTTCCCGCCTTTCCGAAAGGCGCTACGGGGCCTTGATCGCCCTAGAGCGGCGCACCCCCTTGGGGGAGTACGCCGCCACGGGGGAGATTCTGGAGGCCAGGCTTTCCGCTAGGCTTTTGGAAACCCTCTTCTACCCCGGCACCCCCCTGCACGACGGGGGGGCCATCCTCCGGGGGGACCGGGTCTTCGCCGCCGGGTGCGTCTTCCCCCTTTCCGAGGCGCGGCTTGGCCTGGGCACCCGGCACCGGGCCGCTTTGGGGCTTTCCGAGGTTTCCGACGCCCTGGTCCTGGTGGTGAGCGAGGAGACGGGGGCCATCCGGCTCGCCGAGGGGGGGAGGCTTTCGCCCCCCTTGGCCCTCGAGGCCCTGCGGGAACGGCTCAAGGAGGTTATCCGTGCGTGAGTGGGGCGGCTTCCTCCTGGCGCTTTTGGCGGCCTTAGCCCTTTGGTACTCCTTGCGGGAAAGGGCCCCGGTGGTGGAGCGGGCGGTGAGCGTTCCCTTGCGGGTGGTGGGCCTGGAAGGGGAAAAGGTGGCGGAGGGCGTGCCCAAGGAGGTCCTCCTGCGCCTAAGGGGCCCTGCCCCCCTGGTGGAGGGCACCCCCCTGGTTTCCGCCTACCTGGACCTTTCCGGGGTGGAGGGGGCCTTTGCCCGGGAGGTGCGGGTGGCGGTGCCCCAGGGGGTGGAGGTCCTGGAGGTGCGCCCAGCCCGGGTGGAGGGAAGGGTGGAGGCGGTCCTAAGCCGCACCCTCCCCGTGGAGGTCCTGGCCCAAGGGGCCTGGGTGGAGACCGAACCTGCCTTCGTGGAGGCCAAGGGTCCAAGGAGCCAGGTGGAGGAGGCGGTGGTGGCCCTGGGCTTAGACCTCGGGGGGGAGGAGGTGGCCCTCACCGCCTTCGGCCCGGAGGGCCCCTTGCCGGGGGTGGAGCTCAACCCCAGCCGGGTGCGCCTCGTGGCCCGGGAGGCTCCCCTTTTCCGCAAGGAGGTGCCCCTGGTCTTCCGCCCCCCGGAGGGGTTTCGGGTGGAGGACTATACCCCCAAAACCCTCGAGGTGGTGGGGCCCAAGGAGGCCCTGGAGGGCCTCAAGGAGGTGGAGGCGAGGCCCCAGGGGGGTTTCCGCCCCGGGGTGGTGGAAGGCCCCCTCCTGCTTGACCTCCCCCCGGGGGTGAGGGCCTTGGGCCAGGTTTTGGGAAGGGTGCGGCTTGCGCTACAATAGCTAGGATGATCTACCCCATCCGCCTCTATGGGGACCCCGTGCTGCGCCGCAAGGCACAGCCCGTGCGGGATTTTTCCCGGGTGAAGAAGCTCGCCGAGGACATGCTGGAAACCATGTTTGAGGCCCGGGGGGTGGGCCTTGCCGCCCCGCAGATCGGGCTTTCCGAGCGCCTTTTTGTGGCGGTGGAGTACGCCGACGAGCCCGACGAGGAAGAGCGGCCCCTTCGCGACCTGGTGCGCCGGGTCTACGTGGTGGCGAACCCCGTCCTCCTCCACCAGGAGGGGGAGGTGGAGGGCACGGAGGGGTGCCTCTCCCTTCCCGGCCTCTACTCCGAGGAGGTGCCCCGGGCGGAGCGCATCCGGGTGGCCTACCAGGACGAGGAGGGTACCCCCCGCACCCTGGAGCTGGAGGGCTACATGGCCCGGGTTTTCCAGCACGAGATGGACCACCTGGACGGGATCCTCTTCTTTGAGCGCCTGCCGAAGGCCAAGCGGGAGGCCTTTTTGGAGGAGAACCGGGCGGAGCTGGCCCGCATGCAGAAGGAGGCCAGGGCGCTCCTTAAGGAGCTTTCCGGGCGATGAAGGTGGCTTTTTTCGGCACCCCGGAGTGGGCGGTGCCGGTGCTGGACGCCCTAAACCGCCACCACCAGGTGGTCCTGGTGGTGACCCAGCCGGATAAACCCAAGGGCCGGGGGCTAAAGCCTGCGCCAAGCCCTGTGGCCCAGTACGCCGAGGCCCACGAGCTTCCCCTTTGGAAGCCCAAGAGCCTTAAAGGAAACGAGGCCTTTCTGAAGGCTTTCCGGGAGGCTGCCCCCGAGGTGGCGGTTACCGCTGCCTACGGCAAGATCCTGCCCCGGGAGGTCCTCGAGGTGCCCCCTTGGGGTTTCCTCAACCTCCACCCCTCCCTCCTCCCCAAGTACCGGGGCCCGGCCCCGGTGACTTGGGCCCTCATCCGGGGGGAGAAGGAGACGGGGGTGGCCATCATGAAGACGGAGGAAGGGGTGGACACCGGGCCCCTCTACGCCCTCTGGCGCACGGAGATCGGCCCCCATGAGGACGCCCTCGCTCTTTCCGAGCGGCTACGGGACAAGGGGATAGAACTCCTCCTAAAGGTGCTGGAGGACCTCCCCCACCTCACCCCCACCCCCCAGGAGGGCGAGCCTTCCTACGCCCCCCTCCTCACCAAGGAGGAGGGGCGGATCCGCTTTGGGGAAAGCGCCCAGGCCATCTACAACCGCCACCGGGGGGTGCAGCCCTGGCCGGGGAGCTACTTCTTCCACGGGGGCAAGCGGGTCAAGGTGCTCGCCCTGCGGCCCGAACCCGGGGAGGGGGAGCCCGGGGTGGTCCAGGCGGTGGACCGGGAGGGGGTCTTGGTGGGCACCGGGGAGGGGCTTATCCGCCTCCTCCAGGTTCAACCGGAGGGTAAGCGCCCCATGCCCGCCGCCGACTGGGCCCGGGGGTACGGGGTTACCCCCGGGACCCGGCTCGGCTAGAACTCCTCGTCCCACTCCACGATGGTTTCGCTCGTCAGGGTGGTGGCGGGGCGCTCGGCGGTGGCCGCCACCTCATCCCCCCGTTCCTTCAGGAGGCCGAACTGAGCGGCAATGCCCCTAAGCCCTGCCCCGGCGAAGGCCACCACCAGGAAGACGGTAAGCCCCCAAGCCAGGTAGGGGATGAGGCCCTGGCCGATGGAGAGGTTAGCGAGGAAACCCAAGAGGGGTAGGTTGCCGTAGTCCGCCATGATGGAGCCGAAGTAGGAGAGCCCCTCGGCCAGGATGGGCAGAAAGAGGAAGAGGAAGGCGAGGCCCAGAAGGTTCCAGTACACGTTCCGCCCGCCAAAGGTGAGGCGGATGAGGTAGAGGGGAAAGAGGCTTAGGGCCGCCGCCAAGAGGAAGAAGACGGCCCGGGGAACCCCTGCCGTTTGGGCCAGGAGGAGTTTCAAGAAGAGCCACGGGTTCGGGCTAGGGCCTTGGCTAAAACTCCCCCTTAGCTCCTCTAAGGCCTCGTACACCACCAAGGCGTCCAGGGTCCGGATGCCCGTGGCCCCGGAGAGGTGCACAAGGGTGCGGGAAATCTGGTCGGTAAGGGCAGGGTGGATCACGGCGAAGACGGGCTCGAGGTTGGCGCGGAATTGCCACAATGCCCGGTCCAAGTGGTACCTTCCCTCGGTCGGGTTTCCCCGCCCCAAAGCGGCGATGGCTAGACCCACCTCCCCTTGGATTTGGTTGAGGGCCTCTAGCAGCTCAAAGTTGTAGTTATAGCCCAGGGTATAGGCCTGGCGCCGTACTGCTTCTGCCGTAGCCCGGTCCATCCAGGGAGGGGTGTAAAAGGTTTCCACCCCGGGGGAGCTGGCCTGGGCCGTGTCCGTGGGCGGGGCGGGGGAGGGTTGGGGAGGACTGGAAGGCGGGGTGGGTGCGCTGGGGGCAGGCGGCGTTGGCGTAGCAGGGGGGGCGGTTTGCGCGGCGGGAGGGGATGGGGTTTGCGTGCGGGGACCAACAGCCAAGAGGGCCTTGCGCCAGGCCACCACCTGGTTCAAAAGCCCCCCTACCTCGGGGCGGAAAGGTTCCCCGGCGGAAACCTTGGCCAAGGCCTGGATGAAGTCCTGGGCCTTCAGGGTGCTTTGCGGGCTATCCTGGACCACGAGGAAGCGGGCATAGGCCCGGGCCAGGGCCAAGTAGGCCTCGGGCCTCGAGGCCGCCCCCAGGGTTTTGTTCAGGTCCTCGGCCATGGCTTGGAGGAAGAAGGCCTCGAGGCGGCGCCTGGCCTCCTCGGCTCCTAAGCCTCGGACCTCTTGCACGAGGGACGGGGGCAGGGCCGTGGCCCGGGCCAGGCGGCTTAGGTAGGTGGGTTTATCCTGGGATCCCGCTTGGAAGAAGCCGTCGTAAAGCGCCTTGCCCAGGAGGTGGCGGACGAGGAGGAGGCGGGCCTCCAGGTCGGCCCGGCTTTTCTGCACCACCGCCTGCCGCAGGCCCTCCAGGTTATTCAAAATGGCGTCCCGGATCACGGGGGGAAGGCCCTCCGCCTCCTGGCGCAATAGGCTTTGCGCCCGGTCCAAGGCGGCCAGGGCCTGGGTGGGGTTGGCGAGGCCCACCTGGGCCAGGGCTTCTTCTAAGCGGTCGTACGCCTGGGGCAAGGGAGCGGCTAGGGCCGGAAGGGCAAGGGCCAGAACCAGGGAAAGCCATCCTCTCATCCGCTTACCTCCGTGATGGGAACAAGCCGCCTCAGGGCGTGGAGCAGGCGGCCGATGTTGGTCTCCTTGCGGGCCAGAAGGCCCACGTAACCCGAGCCTAAGGGCCTTAGGGCCACCAGGTTTCCCTGGAGAAGGGCATAGAAAACGCCGTAGCCTTGGCGGGCGAGGAGGTGGTGGACAAGCTCTAACGGGATAGGCTCCCCGGCGAAAAGCTCCTCTTTGCCGCCCCTACCGGCCACCACCACCCCCAGAACCCCCTCCAGACGGGCAAGCCGCCTTGCCAGGTGCTCCCGGGCGGCGGGGTCCTCGAGGTCCACTACCTCCTCCAGAAGGGCTTCCTCTTCCTCCGCTTCCTCGGCTTCCTCTACCTCCTGGAGGGCGAGCTGCTTGAGCTCCCGCACCAAGGCCTTAAGCTCAGGGGGCATCTCGCGAAAAGGGAGGAGCCGGCCAAGCTCGGGCCAAAGGTTCGCCTCAATGAGCCGCGCCCACTCCCCTGGCGTGGCCGGTTTCCTGGAGCCTAGAACCCGGCGCAAGAGGTTCTCCGCGGCCATGGGCGAGATATACCGGCTCAGGATTTGTAAAAGGCTTTCCTCCATAGGCATCAGGGGCTTGCCAATCCGCCCTTTAGAGTGTACCATAACCTCTGCCCGAGGGATCGGGCGCCCGCCGCTGGGGTGTCGTCTAACGGCAGGACAGCGGACTCTGGATCCGCCGGTCGTGGTTCGAGTCCACGCACCCCAGCCAAACGTTTGGCCCCATCGACTAGTGGTTAGGTCACCGCCCTTTCAAGGCGGCGGCGGGGGTTCGAATCCCCCTGGGGTCACCAGAAGCGATCCGAGCCGCACGCGGCCCCATCGTCTAGAGGCCTAGGACACGGCCCTCTCAAGGCCGAGACGGGGGTTCGAATCCCCCTGGGGTCACCAGGAGCGGCTCGGATTGCTTTTCTCCCTTGACAGGCAGGGGGCTTTTGGCCAAACTGGGCTTGCTATATACCCCCCATAGGTATATGGGGGTGTAGCCTAAAACCTAAGGAGGGGGAGGATGGAGTTTTCCTTGGCAGGGCTTGCGGCAAGCGGTCAGACGGGGGAGCGCT
This sequence comes from Thermus brockianus, assembly GCF_021462505.1. Lineage (GTDB taxonomy): Bacteria > Deinococcota > Deinococci > Deinococcales > Thermaceae > Thermus > Thermus hydrothermalis. The sequence goes on along the minus strand of NZ_JAKEDV010000006.1, from coordinate 75,398 downwards.
ACGACGTGGTCATTATCGGTGGGGGCCCGGCGGGCCTAACCGCCGGCATCTACGCGGGCCGGGCGGGGCTCAAGACGGTCATCGTGGAAAAGGGCCTGCCCGGAGGGCAGATCGCCCAAACCGAGGAGGTGGAAAACTACCCGGGTTTCCCCGAGGGCATTTCCGGGCCCGAACTGGCAAGCCGCATGGTGCAGCAGGCGGAGAAGTTCGGGGCCCGGATCGTCATGGACGAGGTCTTGGGGATAGAGCCTCTGGAGGAGGGCTTCCTGGTCCGGGGTTTTGAGCGGACGTACCCCGCCCGGGTGATCATCGTCGCCACCGGGGCCAACCCCAGGCGGCTTGGGGTGCCGGGTGAGGACAAGTTCTACGGCCGCGGGGTTTCCACCTGCGCCACCTGCGACGGCTTCTTCTACCGGGACAAGGAGGTGGTGGTGGTGGGCGGGGGGGATGCCGCTGTGGAGGAGGGTCTATTCCTCACCAAGTTCGCCCGCAAGGTAACCCTGGTCCACCGCCGGGACGAGCTCAGGGCCAACAAGCTGGCCCAGGCCCGGACCTTCCAAAACCCCAAGATGCACTTTCTCTTCTCCCACGTGGTCACGGAGATTCTGGGCGAGGACCAGGTGACGGGGGTGCGGCTTAAGAACCTGAAGACGGGGGAGGAGTACGTCTATCCCACCGATGGGGTCTTCGTCTTCATCGGCCACGAGCCCAACACGGGCTTCCTCAAAGGGGTGGTGGAGCTTCGCCCTGACGGCTACGTGGCCGTAAGAGACGAGGTCTATACCTCGGTGCCGGGCATCTTCGCCGCCGGAGACGTGGCCGACCCCATCTACCGCCAGCTCACCACCAGCGTGGGGGCGGGCACCCGGGCGGCCATGACGGCGGAGAAGTACCTGGCAGAGCGGGAGGCAAAAGGGAAGGAGGAGCAGGCGAAGCTTTAGGGCGTGGCCCGCTTGTGGCTTGTCCTTGTCCTTTTAGGGGGCGTTGCCCTGGGGGCTCCGCCTTTCCTCTACCTTCCCCTGGACGATCGCCCGCCCAACTGGGCCCCCTGTACCTGGGGGCTTGTGCTTTGCCCGCCCAAGGCGGTCTACCGGGGAGCAGAAGGGGCGGACCTCGGGGCCCTGAGGGGCTGGCTCCTGGCCACCCCCGGCGCGGCCTTGGTGGCCAGCCTGGACGCCTTGGCCTACGGCGGGCTTTTGGCAAGCCGCCACCTAGACCTCCCCGCTGAGGACGCCTTGGCCCGCCTTGGGCCCCTCCTGGCCTGGAAGGTGCGCCATGGGGGGGAGGTCCTCCTCTTCGGCGTGGTGCCCCGCTTTGACGCCACCCAAAGGGAACGCAACCTCCGGGTACTCCAGGTCCTCGCCCCTTGGTCCCGCCTGAGGGGACTTTACCTGGAAGCGGTCTGGGACGATGCCCTTCGGGGCTCTCCTGCCCCCAGGGAGGCCCAGGCCCTCCCTTACCCGAGCCGCCCGGGGGCGGACGAGGCGGGGCAGGTGCTTCTCCTTAGGGCTCTTTCCCCGGGGCTTAAGGTGGCGGTGGTCTACGAGGATAGGGCCTTGGCGGAGCGCACCACCCCTTACGAGGCCTTGCCCTTAAGGGAAACGGTAAGGAGGCTTCTAGGAAGCGCCGGCGCAGAGGAGGTGGCCCTGGATGCCGCTCCCCATCTTGTCCTCTACGTTTACGGGGGCAAAAACGCCCGGGAAGCTGCCCAAGACCTCCTCCGCCTGATGGCCCGGCACCCCGTGGCCCTGGCGGACCTTTCCCGGGTGAACCGGGGAGACCCGGGCCTCATGGGCTACCTCCAGACCCTGGGGCTTTACGGGCGGCTTGCTGCCTACGCCGCCTGGGGCACCCCGGCCAACAACCTGGGAAGCGCCCTGGCCCAAGGGGGGCTTTTTCTGCGGGATACCGAGGGGCGTCTAAGACGGCTTGCCGAGGCCTACTTCGCCTACTGGTGGGGGGAGGTGGGCCGGCCTTGGGTGCGGGGCCGCTTTGCGGAGCCGTTGGGAGAGGAAGCCCTGGCGGTGGCCCAGCTTTGGCCTTATCTGGCGTGGGAGGGCTACCGGATAGACCTTAAAGCCCTCGCTTTCCCCTGGCGCCGCTCTTTTGAGGCGGAGGCCCAGCTGGACCTCATCCCGCTAGCCTTTCCGGTCCGCCTGGTAGAGTAAGGGGCGTCATGGTCCAAGGGGTGCTGGAGCTTAAACGCCTGCAGGCTCTGGCAGAAGCCTGGAGGCTTCTGGCCCCTCTAGGGCGGCGGGAAGCGGTGTTCCGCCAGGTGGTGGAGGCCGTGAAGGCCCAGACCCGGGCGGTTTCCGCCCTGCTCTTTCTCTACCGGCCAGAGGAGGACGTCCTGGAGCTAGTGGCGGCGGAGGGGCTTTCCCGGGAACGGGTAGGGTTTCGCTTGCCCCGGGGCAAAGGGGTTTCTTGGATTGTGTTTGAAAGTGGGGAACCCCTTTTTATACCGGATGTTTCCCAAGATCCCAGGGTGGTCTTCCTCACGGGCCACCCGCAGCCTGGGGTGTACCTGGGGGTGCCCCTTCGGGATCCTGAGGGCCGGGTGCTGGGGGTGCTATCTATGGACACCGCCGGGGGGGTAGGGGAGATCCTTCCCGAGGAGCGCTTCTGGCTCCAGGCCCTGGCGGAGGCGGCTGGGATGGTCCTAGGCCGCATAGAGGCCTTGGAGAAGGCCCGGGAGGAGGCGGAGCGCACCCGGGCTCTTTTGGAACTTTCCCTTTCCCTGGAAAGCGCCCGCGAGCCTTTGGAAATGGCCCAGGAGGCCTTGGAGACCCTGTTAAAGCTGACCCCTTACCACGGGGGGGCCCTTTACCTCTTCCAGGGGGGGCGGGTGCGGCCGGCTGTGGTGGCGGGCCGCTACCCCCCGGGCTTCCCCCGGCTTTACGTGGAGCATCCCATCCGCTTTGGCGAAGGGCTTCTCGGCCATCCCCGGCTTTGGGAAGGGCCCATTTATGTGGAGGACTACGCCGCGTTTCCCGGGGCCTTGAAGCCCTATGCGGAGGCGGGGTTGCGCTCGGCTCTCTTGGTCCCCCTGAAGCCCGAGGGGCGGCGGTATGGGGTGCTGGCCCTGGGTTCTTTTGGCGAGCGGGTGCCTTACCGTGCGGAGGATGAGGCGGTTTTGCGGATGGTGGCTAGGCGGCTGGAAGATGCCCTAGAGCGCCTTTTCCACCTGCGGGTGCTTAGGGCTACGCGGGAGGCGGCCCTCAAAGCCCTTTCCCGGGTTCTGGAGTACCGGGACTTGGAAACCCAGGGGCACACGGAGCGGGTGGCGGAGCTTTCCCTCCGCTTGGGGCGGGCCTTAAGCTTTCCCGACCTCGAGGGCCTCCGCCTGGGCGCCTATTTCCACGACCTGGGCAAGCTGGCCCTGCCCGACGAGATCCTACGCAAGCCCACCGCCCTTTCCACGGGGGAGTGGAAGGTGGTGAAAACCCATCCCGAGGTGGGTTTGGAGATCCTCAGAAACCTCCCCTTCCTGCCCCAGACCGCCTTGAACGTGGTCCTCTACCACCACGAGCGCTTTGACGGCTCCGGCTACCCCTTTGGCCTAAAGGGGGAGGCCATTCCCTTGGAGGCCCGCATCTTCGCCGTGGTGGACGTCTACGATGCCTTGGTGTCCGAGCGCCCTTACAAGCGGGCCTGGACAAGGGAGGAGGCCTTGGAAGAGCTCCGGGCCCAGGCGGGGAAGAGCCTGGACCCGGAGGTGGTGGCAAAATTTCTGGAGATTGTCTAGCTACTCCACCGTGACGCTCTTGGCCAGGTTCCTGGGCTGGTCCACGTCCCGGCCCAGGAGCACCGCCACCTCGTAGGCGAGGAGTTGCAAGGGCACCACGCTCACGATGGGGGCGAGGAGGGGGTGGACCTCGGGGAGGTAGATCACGTCCTGGGCGAGCTTTGGGATCTCCTCGTCCCCTTCCGTGGCCACGGCGATCACCTTCCCGCCCCGGGCCCGCACCTCCTGGATGTTGGAAAGGGTCTTCTCGTAGAGGGGCCCGCGGGTGGCCAGGACCACCACGGGGAGGCGCTCGTCAATGAGGGCGATGGGGCCGTGCTTCATTTCCCCGGCGGGGTAGGCCTCGGCGTGGATGTAGCTGATCTCTTTGAGCTTCAGGGCCCCCTCGTACGCCGTGGGGGCCTGGACGTGGCGGCCCAGGAAGAGGAAGTCCTGGGCCTGGTGGTACTTCTCGGCAATGTGGGCCACGATGGGCCGCTTCTCCAGGGCCTCCTCCACCAGGCGGGGGAGCTTGCGCATCTCCCGGATGAGGGCCTGGGCCGCCTCCTTGGACAAGGTGCCCCGGGCCCGGGCAAAACGCACGGCCAAGAGGGCCATGGCGGCCAGCATGGCGGTGTAGGCCTTGGTGGAGGCCACGCCGATCTCGGGCCCGGCGTGGATGTAAAGCACCTCCTCCACCTCCCGGGTGATGCTGGAGCCCTTGGCGTTGATGACCCCTAGGGTGCGGGCCCCCTTGGCCTTGGCCTCGCGGATGCCCTCCAGGGTGTCAATGGTTTCCCCCGACTGGCTGATGGCCACGGCCAAGGTCTTCCCGTCCACCACGGGGTCGCGGTAGCGGTACTCGCTCGCCACCTCCCACTCCGCCGGGATGCGGGCGAGGATCTCCATGAGGTATTTGCCGTACCAACCGGCGTAGGCGGCGGTGCCGCAGGCAATGAAGTGGACCCTTTCCACTTCCCTGGGGTCCAGGGCGAGGCCCAGGTCCACGTCCCCCTCCTCCTCCCTCAGGCGCCCCCCCAGGGTGTTTTCCAGGACCCAGGGCTGCTCGTAGATCTCCTTGAGCATGTAGTGGGGGAAGCCCCCCTTCTCGGCGGCCTCGAGGGTCCAGTCAACCTCCACCACCTCCCGCGCCACCGGGTTTCCGGCGAGGTCCGTGACCTCCACGCCCTCCCGGGTTAGGCGCACCAGGTCCCCGTCGTGGAGGAAGATGACCCGGCGGGTATAGGGGAGGAGAGCGGGCACGTCCGAGGCCAGGAAGTTCTCCCCTGCGCCAAGGCCCACCACCAAGGGGCTCACGGTGCGGGCGGCCACGATTTCCTCGTGGTCTTCGTGGACCACCACCACGGCGTAGGCGCCCCGCACCTCCTTTAGGGCTTCCCGCAGGGCCTGGAAGAGGTCGCCTTGGTACTTTTCCTCCACCAGGTGGGCGAAGACCTCGCTGTCCGTTTCCGAACGGAACCGGTGCCCCCGGGCCAGGAGGGCTTCCTTGAGCTCTAGGTAGTTCTCAATGATGCCGTTGTGGATCACGGCGATCTTGCCGTCCTCCGTGGTGTGGGGGTGGGCGTTGGGGTCGGTGGGGGCCCCGTGGGTGGCCCAGCGGGTGTGCCCCACCCCCAGGGGGCCCTCCAGGTGCTCCTCCTTGAGGAGGGCCTCGAGGGCGGCAAGCTTCCCCGAGCGCTTCACCACCCTAAGCCCCTCTGCCGTCCTCACCGCCACCCCGGCGGAGTCGTAGCCCCGGTACTCCAAGCGCCTAAGGCCGTCTACCAGGATGTCCGTGGCGTTGCGAAAGCCCACGTAGCCCACAATGCCGCACATGCTTTACTCCTTACTGGCGAGGGCAAAGTGCCCTCTTTTGGGTACGCCCTGCCCCCCGGTTGTCCCCCCCTCGCGGGGCTGGCTTTCCCGAGGGGCTTTGCTCAGGCGGGCGGGGCGGGCACACCCCGGGCGGCATCCGCGGATTCCTCGATCTTTCCCGGCCTTGCCGGTAATCCCCTTGCGGGGTCCGCCACCTCGTGAGGTCCTATAGGACCCCCTGCGCTTCCCGCCTTCCCAAGAGCCGTTTCAGGCCAGGCTCCCACCCCCCTCGGGGGAGTATAGCAGGCCTAAAGGCGCTAGGGCTTGACACGGCCTGTGTGAGCCTTTTATGATACCTGCGGATGCAGGGAAAAAAAGCCTTTGTGCTGGCTAACCCTGCATCTTAGGGGAAAGGCGGTTCGGAGAGGAAACGCGGCAACTCGCCCGTCCCGTCTTCCCCAAAATCCCTGAAGGGGGTGTACGGGAATATGAAGAAAAGGCTAGTGGTACTTCTGGCAGGGCTCTTGACCGTGCTCTCCATGGGCTTCGGTCTAGCCCAGTTCTCCGACGTGCCCGCAGGGCACTGGGCCAAGGAGGCGGTGGAGAGCCTGGCGGCCAAGGGCATCATCGTGGGCTTCCCCGACGGCACCTACCGGGGGAACGAGACCCTTACCCGCTACCAGGCGGCCCTCATCATCTACCGCCTCCTGCAGCAGATTGAGGAGGAGCTGAAGGCCAAGGGCGAGTCCCCCACCATGGAGGCCATGTCCTCCGAGGACCTGGAAGCCCTTAAGAATGCCGTGCAGGAGCTCGCCGCTGAGCTCGCCGCCTTGGGCGTTCGGGTTTCCGCCCTGGAGGACAGCGCCGCCACCAAGGAGGACATCGCCCGCCTCGAGGCCCTGATTGAGGAGCTCAAGGCCCAGCCGGCCTCCGAGCCCGGCATGGACGCCGCCGCCCTCCAGGACCTCGCTGACCGGGTGGAGGCTGCCTCCATCGCTGCCGACACCGCCCTCGCCCAGGCGCAGCAGCTTGCCGAGCAGCTGGACGCCCTGGCCCAGGACGTGGAGGGTGTGAAGGGCGACCTCTCCGCCCTCGGCACCCAGGTGGAGGCCAACGCCCAGGCCATCCAGGCCCTGAACGAGCTCGCCGTCCTCCTCAACCAGGACGTGCTGGCCCTCCAGGACCGGGTGACCGCCTTGGAGAAGATGGTTTCCGGTGGGGCCGAGCTCCCTGACCTGGAGCAGTTCGCCTCCAAGGAGGACGTGGCCGCCGTCCAGGAGTTCGCCGCCGCCCTCCGCTCCGACCTGGTGGGGCTTTCCGAGAAGGTGTCCAAGCTGGAGTCCCAGGTGGCGGAGCTCTCCAAGGTGCGGTACTCCATTTCGGGTAGCCTCACGGCCACGGCGGGCCTCCGTTACTTCACCCAAGGCAGCACGGCCTTTGACTGGGACCGCCTCTTCCCTGGGAGCGTCTTTTCTACGGGGCAAACAGATACTGCTTCGTACGCTGCTAGCAGGGTAGGGTTGGCTGAGGGGGCCGGTAACCTCTTCCGGGGGGATGCCACGCTTACCTTGGGGGTGAAGAACAACGCCCCTGCCGCTAGCGGTGTGGCGGTGGCAGAGGCCTCGGCCACCTTTGGGGTTCGTGTGTATGACACGAGCCTTGTTTCCACCCCCACCGTGCGCCTGGACGGGGTTGCGATTAAGGGTCAAGTGGACGGCCAACCCTTTAGCGTGACCTATAGCCGGGTGGCTAGCAAGTTCAAATTCAACGACTACCTCTTAGCCAACGACGCTGAGGGTGGTGTGGCCCACTACCGCCAGGGCGTGGTGGCCACCTTCTCCGGCACCAACCTGCCCTTTAGCCCCGAAGTCACCTTGGTGGGAGGTGTGGCTGGGATACCGGCAGGCAGCCCGCAGGATGTCGCTCCCGCCATTAACGGCAACTACTTCGGTATCCGCACGGTGGTGAAGCCCCTCCAGGGCGCTAGCCTTGGCCTGAACTACGCCCTCAACGTGGGCATCCGCTCCGCCATTGGGGCCGATGCCAGCTTGGAGCTTGGCCCCGCCAAGCTCTCCGGGCTCTGGGTGAGCTCCAAGACCCTGCTTGCCGGCGAACCCTTCACCGCTTACTTTGACAGCAACCGCTCTAGCTGGGCCTACTATGGCCAGGCCGAGGTGAACCTGGGTCCCGTGAACCTTTCCGCCAACTACCGGGCCGTGGACACCGAGTACGCCGACGGCCAGGCCAGCATGTCCGAGAACGAGGACGCCGACTACTACGACAAGAATATCTCCACGGTCCCCTACGGCTACGACACCCGGGGCTTCGGCGTGGAGGCCAAGGCCAGCGTGGGCCCGGTGGGGGTGGAGGCTTACCTGGACAGCGCCCGGGGCTACAACGACGCTGCCAACTCGGCGAACAACGACATCGCCTTCGGCCTTGCGGCCAAGGTTTCCCTCTTCCGCGGCTTCAGCCTCACGGGCTACTTCAACCGGGCTTGCGACAACGCCAATAGCCCCACCGCCTTCACCTGCACGGGTGGTACTCAGGTGGACTTTGGGGGGAGCTACGACCTGCGGAATGCCACCCAGCGCTACTCCTCCAGCGTCGGTGCCCGCTTAGAGCACAAGGCCGACGCCGAGGACGCCCTGATCAAGGGTCTTTCTGTGGTGGCCCAGTACACCCGCTTCACCGTGAATAGCCACAACGATGTCCAGGTGGCGGCTTTCTTCGCTCAGCCCTTGGCGCTTGGCCCCGTCAAGGCGCAGCCTGGCTTCCGCTTCCACTACTTTGACGACGGCACCGGTGGCGGCAACCTGGACTACAACGCCCTCAAGGCCGGGGTGCGTCTCAGCACCGATCCCTTGGCCCTACCCTTCAAGCCGAGCCTGAGCGCCGACGCTGCTTACCGCTCCACCCGCTTCGGTGGCGGGGCCCGGGCGGGTGAGGTGTACGGCCGGGCCGGGCTTACCCTGAACGAGCTCTTCGCCCCTGGCCTCAGCTTCACCGTGGCCGGGGCCATCTATGGGGCTTGGAACGTGGCTCAGGGCTCGGGTGCGCCCAACTACCTGATCACCGTGGGTGCCGGTGAGAACGCCTTCTCCTATGACCGTGACCGCCTCTTCTCGAACCCGGGTAGCGTCGGTGCTCCCACGGCCTCCTTCGGCACCAACTCTGGTTCCATTGAGGGGCTCTACGGCGAGCTCAAGTACTACGACCTTTCCGTGGCGGGCGGTTACTTCCGCCTCCGCCAGGGCCAGGCCAACTCCCCCTTCGGGGGCACGGTGGACACCGTGGCCAAGGCCTTCCGCGTGAGCTACACCGTGAAGTTCTAAAGGCTTCTTGAGCCTTGCCCCCCGCCCATGGCGGGGGGTTTTCCTTTTGCCCTAAACTAAAGGGATGACCTTCCGCTACCGGGGCCCCGAGCCCAAGGGGGACCAGCCCAAGGCCATACGGGAGCTGGTGGAGGCCCTGAGGGATGGGGAGCGCTTCCTCACCCTCCTCGGGGCCACGGGTACGGGGAAGACGGTGACCATGGCCAAGGTCATTGAGGCCCTGGGCCGGCCCGCCTTGGTCCTCGCTCCCAACAAGATCCTGGCGGCGCAACTCGCCGCCGAGTTCCGGGAGCTTTTCCCGGAGAACGCCGTGGAGTACTTCATCAGCTACTACGACTACTACCAGCCCGAGGCCTACGTGCCGGGCCGGGACCTTTATATTGAGAAGGACGCCAGCATCAACCCCGAGATTGAGCGCCTCAGACACTCCACCACCCGAAGCCTCCTTACCCGGCGGGACGTGATTGTGGTGGCCTCGGTTTCCGCCATCTACGGCCTGGGGGACCCGAGGGAGTACCGGGCGCGGAACCTGGTGGTGGAGCGGGGGGCGGTCTACCCGCGGGAGGCGCTCTTGGAGCGCCTCTTAGAGCTGGGCTACCAGCGGAACGATATAGACCTTGCCCCCGGGCGCTTTCGGGCCAAGGGGGAGATCCTGGAGATCTTCCCCGCCTATGACACCGAGCCCATCCGGGTGGAGCTATGGGGCGACGAGGTGGAGCGCATCAGCCAGGTCCACCCCGTCACCGGGGAAAGGCTTCGGGATCTTCCCGGCTTCGTGCTTTTCCCCGCCACCCACTACCTCTCCCCGGAGGGCATGGAGGAGATCCTGGCCGAGATCCGCAAGGAATTGGAGGAACGGGTCCGCTACTTTGAGGAGCGGGGGGAGGTCCTCTACGCCCAGCGCCTCAAGGAGCGCACCCTTTACGACCTGGAGATGCTCAGGGTCATGGGCACCTGCCCGGGGGTGGAGAACTACGCCCGCTACTTCACGGGCAAGGCCCCGGGGGAGCCCCCTTACACCCTTCTGGACTACTTCCCCGAGGACTTCCTGGTCTTCCTGGACGAGTCCCATGTGACCGTGCCCCAGCTCCAGGGCATGTACCGGGGGGACTACGCCCGCAAGAAAACCCTGGTGGACTACGGCTTCCGCCTGCCCAGCGCCCTGGACAACCGCCCCTTGCGCTTTGAGGAGTTCTTGGAGCGGGTGTCCCAGGTGGTCTTCGTCTCCGCCACCCCGGGGCCCTTTGAGCTTGCCCACTCGGGCCGCGTGGTGGAGCAGATCATCCGCCCCACGGGGCTTTTGGACCCCTTGGTGGTGGTGAAGCCCACGGAGAACCAGATCCTGGACCTCATGGAGGGGATCCGGGAAAGGGCGAAGCGGGGGGAGCGCACCCTGGTCACGGTGCTCACCGTGCGCATGGCGGAGGAACTCACGAGCTTTCTGGTGGAGCACGGCATCCGCGCCCGCTACCTCCACCACGAGCTGGACGCCTTTGAGCGCCAGGCCCTCATCCGGGACCTTAGGCTAGGCCACTACGATTGCCTGGTGGGCATCAACCTGTTGCGGGAAGGCCTGGACATCCCCGAGGTTTCCCTGGTGGCCATCCTGGACGCCGACAAGACGGGCTTCCTAAGGAGCGAAAGAAGCCTTATCCAGACCATCGGCCGGGCGGCGCGGAACGCCCGGGGGGAGGTGTGGCTTTACGCCGACCAGGTGTCCGAGGCCATGGCGAGGGCTATTGCCGAGACCCATCGGCGGCGGGCCCTCCAGGAGGCCTACAACCGGGAGCACGGCATCGTGCCGGAGACGGTGCGGAAGGAGGTGCGGGCGGTGATCCGCCCGGAGGGGTACGAGGAAGCCCCCTTGGCGCCTTCGTTGGCGGAAGAGGACCTCAAGGAGCGCATCGCCGAGCTGGAACTCGCCATGTGGCAGGCGGCGGAGGCCTTGGACTTTGAGCGGGCGGCGCGGCTTAGGGATGAGCTTCGGGCCCTCGAGGCCCACCTCCAAGGGCTTAGGACCCCCGAGCCCGTACCGGGGAAGCGGAAGCGGAGGAAGCGCTAAAGGGCCATCTTGACGCCTTCCCCGCCTCTTGGTATAGTGCATCCTGCGGTCGGTCCGCGGTAGCTCAGCTGGTAGAGCGGCCGGCTGTTAACCGGTTGGTCGCAGGTTCGAGTCCTGCCCGCGGAGCCAGATGGGGGCCTAAGGGCCCCCTGGGTCTTTTATTGGGGGAGGGGAAAGGGTATAATCTTTCCTCGTGCGGCCTGCCGGGCCCGGAGAGGAGGTGAAGATGCGCAGGTACGAGGTGAACATCATCCTTAACCCCAGCCTGGAGCAAAGCCAGCTCGCCCTGGAGAAGGAGATCATCGGGAAGGCCCTCGAGGCCTACGGGGCCCAGGTGCTGAAGGTGGAAGAGTGGGGTGTGCGGCGCCTGGCCTACCCCATCGCCAAGGATCCCCAGGGCTACTTTCTCTTCTACCAGGTGGAGATGCCCGAGGACCGGGTGAACGACCTGGCCCGGGAGCTCCGCATCCGCGACAACGTGCGCCGGGTCATGGTGGTGAAGACCCAGGAGCCCCTCCTCAGCAAGGCGTAAACTTGGAGCATGGCACGAGGCCTGAACCGCGTATTCCTCATTGGTGCCCTCACTTCCCGGCCGGACATGCGCTACACCCCGGGGGGGCTCGCCATCTTGGAGCTCAACCTGGCCGGACAGGATACCCTCTGGGACGAGTCGGGCCAGGAGCGGGAGGTTCCCTGGTATCACCGGGTGCGGCTTCTGGGCCGCCAAGCGGAGATGTGGGGGGATGTCTTGGAAAAGGGCCAGCTCCTCTTCGTGGAGGGGCGGCTGGAGTACCGCCAGTGGGAGCGGGACGGGGAGAGGCGGAGCGAGGTGCAAGTGCGGGCCGACTTCATTGACCCCCTGGACGCCCGCGGGCGGGAGACCCAGGAGGACGCCCGCAACCAGCCCAGGCTCCGCCACGCCCTGAACCAGGTGGTCCTCATGGGCAACCTCACCCGGGACCCCGAACTCCGCTACACCCCCCAGGGAACGGCGGTAGCCCGGCTGGGCCTGGCGGTGAACGAGCGCCGCCGGGGAGGGGGGGCTGAGGTTGCCTCCCGAGGCGAACACGGGGAGGAGAAAACCCACTTCATAGAGGTTCAGGCCTGGCGCGACCTGGCCGAGTGGGCTGGGGAGCTGAGGAAGGGCGACGGGCTTTTGGTGATCGGCCGTTTGGTGAATGACTCCTGGACCAGCTCCAGCGGGGAAAGGCGCTTCCAGACCCGTGTGGAGGCGCTCCGCTTGGAGCGGCCCACCCGTGGGCCTGCCCAGACCGGCGGAAGCAGGCCCCAACCGGTCCAGACGGGTGGGGTGGACATTGACGAGGGACTCGAGGACTTCCCGCCGGAGGAGGATTTGCCGTTTTGAGCACGAAAAACGCTAAACCCACCAAGAAGGAGGCGCAGCGGCGCCCCTCCCGGAAGGCCAAGGTGAAGGCCACCCTGGGAGAGTTTGACCTGAAGGACTACCGGAACGTGGAGGTGCTGAAGCGGTTCCTGTCGGAGACGGGGAAGATCCTTCCCCGCCGCCGCACGGGGCTTAGCGCCAAGGAGCAACGGATCCTGGCCAAGACCATCAAGCGGGCCAGGATTCTCGGGCTTCTTCCCTTCACGGAGAAGCTGGTGCGCAAGTAGGGGGTGGACATGAAGGTCATCCTGCTAGAACCCCTGGAGAACCTGGGCGATGTGGGCCAGGTGGTAAACGTCAAGCCCGGCTACGCCAGAAACTATTTGCTGCCTAGGGGCCTCGCCGTCTTGGCCACGGAGAGCAACCTGAAGGCCCTGGAGGCCAAGATCCGCGCCCAGGCCAAGCGCCTGGCGGAGCGCAAGGCGGAGGCGGAGCGGCTTAAGGAGATCCTGGAAAGCCTCACCCTCACCATCCCGGTGCGGGCGGGGGAGAACAAGATCTATGGCTCCGTCACCGCCAAGGACATCGCCGAGGCCCTTTCCCGCCAGCACGGCATCACCATTGACCCCAAGCGCCTCGCCCTGGAGAGGCCCATCAAGGAACTGGGGGAGTACGTCCTCACCTACAAGCCCCACCCCGAGGTGCCCATCCAACTCAAGGTGAGCGTGGTGGCCCAGTAGGGGCTAAGCCCGGCAGGCCGCAGGGCGGGGGAAACCCCGCCCTTTAGCGTTGGATCCACCCTGGGCCGAGCTCCTCCAGCCGGGCCACCCCCATGAGGGCCAGGGTGAGCTCCAGCTCGGCCAGGAAGTGGTCCAAAAGGGCGCCCACCCCCTTTTCCCCCTTGAGGGCCAGGGCGTAGACGTAGGGCCGCCCAAGCCCCACCGCCTTGGCCCCCAGGGCCAGGGCCTTTACCGCATCCGCCCCGGTGCGGACGCCGCTATCCATGAGGATGGGCACCTTGCCTTCCGCGGCTTGCACCGCTAAGGGGAGGGCTTCTAGGGCACTTAGGCTTCCGTCCACCTGCCTTCCCCCGTGGTTGGAGACGTAGACCCCGTCCACCCCCAGGGCCACGGCCTGGGTCACGTCCTCGGGGTGGAGGAGGCCCTTGAGGAGGAGGGGCAAGGGGGTGGCCTCCCGCACCCGGCGCACCTCCTCCCAGGAGAGCTCGGGGAAGGAGTAGGTGGCCACGAAGCGGCGCACCGCCTTCTGCATCTGGGGAAGGCTTAGGCCGAAGCGCTTCCCCGCTTGCCTGAGGGCGAGGAGGTTTTGGAGAAGGGCCAGGGTAGGCTTCGGGCGTAGGGCAGGCCCTTCCAAGGGCTCCTCCAAGGCGGCGAGGAAGGCGGGGTCCGTGAGGTACATGGCGAGGCCTTGTCCCTTGAGGAAGGGAAGGTGGCCCAGTTCCAAATCTCTGGGCCGCCATCCCAGTTGCACCGTGTCCACGGTGAGGACTACCCCGGCACACCCCGCCCTTTCCGCCCGGCGGAGGAAGCTTGCCACCACCCGGGGGTCGGTGGAGTGGTAGAGCTGGAAGAAGACCAGGGCCTCGGGGTTCACCCCTTTGGCGGCTTCCACCACCCGCTCCAAGGGGTGGGAGGCTTGGTTGGAGACCATGAAGGGGATACCCCTTTGGGCGGCGGCCCGGGCCGCCGCGAGCTCCGCCTCCGGGTGGGCGAGCTCCAGGACGCCGATGGGGGCGAGGAACAGAGGGGCAGCCCAGGGCCTTCCCCATAGGGTAAGCCTGAGGTCTGGGGGCGGGGCGCCCCGGAGCATCCTGGGCCAAAGGGCCACCCGGGCGAAGGCTTGGCGGTTTTGCTCCATGGTGGCCTCCATGCCTGCCCCGCCCGCCACGTAGGCGAAGGCCTCGGGGGACATGCGCCTTTTCGCCGCCTCCTCCAGGGCCTCGGGCCGCAAGGGCAAGGGCGGTTTCTCCCCGAGGAAGCCCCGCAGGTAGATGGCCTGTTGCACCCTTCTTCCCCACATGGGTTTGCCCGGATTATACTCCGTCCAAATGGAAAGGCAAGTGCTCGTTACCGGGGCGGGAAGCGGCATCGGCCGGGCCACGGCCCGGCTTCTCGCCCAAAGGGGCTTCCGGGTCTACGGCGGGGTGCGCCGGGAGGAGGACGCCGAGGCCCTAAGGGCGGAGGGCATCACCCCCCTGTTCCTGGACGTGACCCGGGAGGAGGACCTGGAAAGGGCCAAGGAGGCCCTGAGGAAGGGGCTCTATGGCCTCGTGGCCAACGCCGGCATCGCCGTGGCGGGGCCCTTAGAGCTCGTGCCCTTGGCCGCTTTTCGCCAGGCCTTGGAGGTGAACGTCCTCGGGGCCTTCGCCACGGTGAAGGCCTTCCTGCCCCTTTTGCGCCCAAACCGTGGGCGTGTGGTCCTCATGGGCTCGGTCTCCGGCCTGGTGGCCCTTCCCCTCATGGGGCCCTATGCCGCCAGCAAGTTCGCCCTCGAGGCCCTGGCGGACGCCCTCAGGGTGGAGCTTCGCCCCTTTGGCGTGCGGGTTTCCCTCGTAGAGCCCGGCTCCGTGGCCACCCCCATCTGGGAGCGCTCCCTGAAAGCGGCCGAGGCCTACCTGGAACCCCCTCCCCCGGGCACGGAAGGGGTCTATGGCCGCTACCTGGAGGTGGCCCGAAGGCTAGCGGAGCGGAACGCCCGAAGGGGCCTTCCCCCCGAGCGGGTAGCGGAGGCTGTGCTTAAGGCCCTGGAAAGCGAAAACCCCAAGGCCCGCTACCTGGTGGCCCACCCCGCCCGTATCCGGGAAACCCTTCTCCTAAGGCTCCTTCCTGCCCCTTGGCGGGACCGGCTCATCGCCCGGTTTCTCGGCTAGGGCTTTGTGGCCCAGCGCTTGGGCCAGGGGCGGGAGAAGGGGTATCCTTAGGCCGTGGAGTTCTGGGTGGAGGACCTCGGCCTGGTGCCCTATGGGGAGGCCTGGGCCTACCAGAAGGCGGTGCACCGGGAGGTGGTGGAGGGCAAGCGTCCCCCCACCCTCCTCCTCCTGGAGCACCCCCGGGTCATCACCCTGGGCCGCAAGGCCACGGGGGAGAACCTCCTCTTTCCCGAGGCGTGGTACTGGGAAAACGGCTTCGCCCTCTACTGGGTGGAGCGGGGCGGGGACGTGACCTACCACGGCCCTGGGCAGCTGGTGGGCTACCCCATCTTCCCCGTGGGGCGGGAGGTGCGCCGCTTCCTGCGGCAGATTGAGGAGGCCATCGTCCGGGTGGCCCGGGCCTACGGCATCGCGGCCTATCCCACCCCCGGGTACGCCGGGGTCTGGGTGGGGGAGGAGAAGCTTTGCGCCATCGGGGTGGCGGTGAAGGAGGGGGTGAGCTTCCACGGCTTCGCCCTCAACGTCTCCACGGACCTCAATGACTTTAGCGTCATCATCCCGTGCGGCCTGAAGGGCAAAGGGGTCACCTCCTTGGAAAGGCTTTTGGGCCGGAAGGTCCCCATGGAGGAGGCCAAGGCTAAGGTGGTGGAGGCCTTCGCCGAGGTGTTCGGCTTGGCGCCCAGGTGGGAGGGGAAAACGCATCATGAAGCCGAAGTTTGAGGTGGTGGAGCTTTTGGCCCCCTCGGGGGAGGTGGTGGAGCTCAAGGTGGTGAAGCGGGGCCTGGCCCAGGCCCGGCCCGAGCCCGTGGACCGGAACAAGCCCGCTTGGCTTCGCGCCACCTTGCCCACGGGGGCCAAGTACCAAGCCCTGAAGCGCACGGTGGAGGAGCTGAGGCTTCACACCGTGTGCCAGGAGGCCCTATGCCCCAACGTGGGGGAGTGCTGGACCCACGGCACCCTCACGGTGATGATCCTGGGGGATATCTGCACCCGGGCCTGCAAGTTCTGCGCCGTGCACACGGGGAACCCCAGGGGCCTGGTGGACCCCGAGGAGCCCATAAGGGTGGCGGAGGCCATCGCCCGGCTCGGCATCCGCTACGTGGTCCTCACCAGCGTGGACCGGGACGACCTGCCCGATGGTGGGGCCTCCCACTTTGCCGCCACCATCCGGGCCATCAAGGAGAGGGCGCCTGGGGTCCTGGTGGAGGCCCTCACCCCCGATTTCCAAGGGGACCTGAAGGCGGTGGAAACGGTTTTGGATGCGGGCCCTGAGGTCTACGCCCAGAACCTGGAAACGGTGCGCCGCCTTACCCCCAAGGTGCGGGACCCACGGGCGGGCTACGAGCAAACCCTGAAGGTGCTGGCCCACGCCAAGCGGTATAGGCCCGAGGTCCTCACCAAGTCCAGCCTGATGCTGGGCCTGGGGGAAAGGGAGGAGGAGATCCTGGAGGCCATGCGCGACCTCCGGGCGGCGGGGGTGGACATCCTCACCCTGGGCCAGTACCTGAGGCCCACCCCGGCCCACCTGCCCGTGGAGCGCTACGTGCCCCCGGAGGACTTTAAGAAGTACGAGGCCTGGGGGTACGAGCTGGGCTTCAAGGAGGTCTTCTCCGGGCCTTTGGTGCGGAGTTCCTACCGGGCGGACCGGGTCTTCCTCGAGGCCACCTCCCGGTAAAATCCCGCCATGACCGCCACGGGAAAGCCTTCCCCGTACCTCTTCCTCCTGGACCTCTTGGCCCTTCTGCTCTTCGCCGCCTTGGGCCTCCTTTCCCACGGCCAGCCCGTGACCCTAGGGGGCCTTGCCCGCAACGTCCTCCCCGTGCTCTTCGTCTGGCTACTCCTCGCCCCCTTCCTCGGGACCTACCGGAGGCCCAGTTGGCGGAACCTCCTCCTCACCTGGCTCCTCGCCTTCCCCAGCGGGCTATGGCTTCGGCAGATGGTCCTTGGGGGAAGCTTCGGGGTGGGGTTTTTCGTCTTCCTGGGCGTGGCCATGGCCTTTAGCCTCTTTTCCCTGCTCCTCCTCCGGGGCCTCGCCAAGCTCCTCAGGCTCTGGTAAAAAAGGGGCATGGAGAAGGTGGCCTTCATCGGGCTTGGGGCCATGGGCTACCCCATGGCGGGGCATCTGGCCAAGCGCTTTCCCACCCTGGTCTGGAACCGGACCTTTGCGAAGGCCCTAAAGCACCAGGCGGAGTTCGGTTCGGAGGCGGTGCCCCTGGAAAGGGTGGCGGAGGCCCAGGTGGTCTTCACCTGCCTGCCCACCACCCAGGAGGTGGCGGAGGTGGCGGAGGCCCTCTTGCCCCACCTCCGCCCCGGCACCTACTGGGTAGACGCCACGAGCGGCGAGCCCGAGGCGAGCCGACGCCTGGCGGAAAGGCTTGGGGAAAAGGGCGTCACCTACCTGGACGCCCCGGTCTCCGGGGGCACCGTGGGGGCGGAAAAGGGCACCCTCACGGTGATGATGGGCGGGGAAGCGGAGGCGGTGGAAAGGGTGAAGCCCTACCTGGCCTACGCCGGCAAGGTGGTGCACGTGGGGCCCGTGGGGGCGGGGCATGCGGTGAAGGCCATCAACAACGCCCTCCTGGCGGTGAACCTCTGGGCGGCGGGGGAGGGGCTTTTGGCCTTGGTGCGGCAGGGGGTGCCGGGGGAAAAGGCCCTCGAGGCCATCAACGCCTCCAGCGGCCGCTCCAACGCCACGGAAAACCTCATCCCGCAAAGGGTTCTCACCCGGGCTTTTCCCAAGACCTTCGCCCTCGGGCTTTTGGTGAAGGACCTGGGCATCGCCATGGGGGTGCTGGAGGGGGCTAAGGACCCAAGCCCCCTCCTTCGCCTCACCCGGGAGCTCTACGAGATGGCCAAGCGGGAGCTTTCCCCCGAGGCCGACCACGTGGAGGCCCTGAAGCTTTTGGAACGCTGGGCCGGGGTGGAGATCCGCTAGGGGGCCCTAGCGGTTCAGGATGTGGATGGCCCGTTTGTGGAAGGCCTCCGCCGCCTCCATGAGCCCTTCCGAGAGCGTGGGGTGGGCGTGCACGGTGAGGGCCAGGTCGGAGACCGTGGCCGCCATCTCCAGGGCCAAGGTGGCCTCGGCGATGAGCTCCCCCGCCTGGGGGCCCACGAGGAAGACCCCTAGGAGGAGGTCTGTTTCCTCGTCCCCCACCACCTTGATGAGGCCCTCCTGGGTTCCCAGGGTGAGGGCCCGGCCGCTGGCGGAAAAGGGGAACTTCCCCACCTTCACCCTGTAGCCTGCCCGTTTGGCCTCCTCCTCCGTGAGGCCCACGCCCGCCCACTCGGGGGAGGTGTAGACCACGCTGGGGATCTGGTAGTCAAAGGCGGTGTCCTTGCCGGCGGCGTTTTCCGCCGCCACCAGGCCCTCCTTCATGGCCTTGTGGGCGAGGAGGGGAGGGCGGGCCACGTCCCCGATGGCGTAGACCCCGGGTACGGTGGTTTCCATCCGGGCGTTCACCTTGACGAAGCCCTTGGCGTCCAGGGCCACGCCCGCCCTTTCCAGGCCCAGGCCCTCCGTGCGGGGCTTGCGCCCCACGGCCACCAGGATCTTGTCCACCACCACCTCCTCCTGCTTGCCCCCTTGGGCGGGCTCCAGGAGGACGTGGAGGCCATCCTTTTTCTTCTCGTAGCCCACGGCCTTGGTGCCGGTGCGCACCCTTAGGCCCTCCTTCTCCAGGGCCCGGCGGAGGAGGGCGGCCGTTTCCGGGTCGCCGGCGGGGAGGATTTCCGGCATGTACTCAATGAGGGTCACCTGGGCCCCCAGGCGGTGGTAGACCTGGCCGAGCTCCAGCCCCACCGCCCCGCCCCCGATGACGAGGAGGCGCCCAGGGATACCCTCCTCCACCCGTAGGGCCCGGGTGGAGTCCCAGACGTCTTCCCCAAAGGGAAAACCGGGGAGGCTTGCGGGCTCGCTCCCCGTGGCCAGGATGAGGCTTTGGGCGCCGTAGCGCTCGCCGTTGACCTCTATCTCCTTGGGTCCCGCGAGGCGGGCGAAGCCCCGCACCAGCTCCACCTTGTTCCCCTTGAGGAGGCTTGCCACCCCGCCGGTGAGCTTCTTCACCACGCTTTCCCGCCAGGCCCCAAGCTTCTTGAGGTCCAGCTCGGGGGCGGCCCTTAGGCCGAACCCCTCCCCTACCTTTAGGTGGTGCAGGGTTTCGGCGGCGTGGAGGAGGGCTTTGGTGGGGATGCAACCCACGTTCAGGCACACCCCCCCCACCTCGGCGGCCTCCACCGCCAAAACCTTTAGCCCTAGCTGCGCTCCCCGGATGGCGGCGTGGTAGCCCCCAGGGCCCGTGCCGATGACGATGAGGTCGTAGGTCTTCATGGCGCTATCCTACATTTCCAGAAGGAGGAGGTCGGGGTTTTCCAAAAGCCGGATCACCTCCCGGGTGAAGAGGGCCGCCTCGGCCCCGTCCACCAGGCGGTGGTCAAAGGAGAGGGAGAGGAACATGATGTCCCGCGCCTGGATGGAGCCGTCCGGCATGACCCAGGGCCGCTTGCGGATGGAGTGCACCCCCAGGATGGCGGCATCGGGCAGGTGGATGATGGGGAAGCTTAAGGTGGCCCCCACGGAGCCGATGTTGGTGATGGTAAAACATGAGCCCGTAACCTCCTCCGGGTTTAGGCGCCCTTCCCGGGCCTTGGCGGAAAGCTCGGCGATCTCCTGGGCCAGCTCCAGGACGCTCTTCCGGTCGGCGTCCCGCACCACGGGGACGATAAGCCCCCTCTCCGTGGCCACCGCCAGGCCGATGTGGTAGTAGCGCTTGTAGACGATTTCCTGCCGCTCCTCGTCCAGGCTGGCGTTGAGCATGGGGTATTTCTTCAGGGCCCGGACCACCGCCTTGACGATGAAGGGGAGGTAGGTGAGCTTGACCCCCTGGGCTTCCGCCTCGGGCTTAAGCCGTTCCCGGAGGGCCACCAGCTCCGTGAGGTCCGCCTCGTCCACGTTCAGGGTGCGCACGGTATAGAGGTGGCTCTGCCATAGCCCCTGGGCGATGGCCCGGCGCACCCCCCTAAGGGGCACGCGCTCTTCCAGGTGCTCGTAGCCCTTGGGCGGGGTGTAGCGGGGGGGTGGGGGGAAGGGGGTGGGGGAAGGGGCTTCCCCGGGGGCCGCTTCCTGGGGGGCTGGGGCAGGGGCCTTGCGCCTTTCGGCGTAGGCCCGCACGTCCTCCACCCGCACCCGGCCCAAGGGCCCCGAGCCCGGCACCTCCTCAATGGGGATGCCCAGCTCCCGGGCAAGCTTCCGGGCGGCGGGCACCGCCAGGACCCGGCCCCTTGGGCCTGGGGTGGGGGCTTCCTCCCTTTGGCTTTCAAGGAAAGGGTTTTTCACCGCCACCTGGGTGGTGTCCGGCTTGAAGAGGGAGAGGTCCTCCTTCTCCTCCTTGGGGGGAAGGCCCGGCTCCACGATGGAGCGTTCCTCCGCCGCCTGCACCGGAGGGGGTTCCTTGGCCGTCCCCTCCCCGGGCTCGGCGATGAGGGCGATGGGGGCGTGGACCTTCACCACCTCTCCCTCCTTGGCGAGCTTCTTCAGGAGGACCCCCTCGTAGGGGGAAGGGAGCTCCACGGTGACCTTGTCCGTCATCACCTCCACGAAGGGCTGGTCCTTCTTGAGGTAGTCCCCTTCCTCCACCAGCCACTTCAGGATCTCCCCTTCCACCACGCTTTCGGCCAGTTCGGGCATAAGGATTTCTTTGGGCATAGGTCTCCTCAGTAGTCTAGCGCCCGCTTGGCGGCGTTGAGGATGCGGGTGACGGTGGGCAGATAGAGCTTGTCCTGGGCGTAGGGGTAAGGGGTGTCAAACCCCGTGACCCGGATGGGAGGGGCGAGGAGCATGTCCAGGATGTCCTCGGCGATGGTGGCGGCCACCTCGCTCACGAAGCTGGCGTGCCTGGGCGCGTCGGAAACAAGGACCACCCGCCCCGTCTTGGCCACGGAGCCCATCACCGCCTCGTAGTCCCAGGGCATGAGGCTACGGAGGTCCAGGACATCGGCGGAAACGCCCACCTTGGCGAGCTCTTCCGCAGCCTGGAGCACCTCGGGCATCACCGTGCCGTAGCCGATGAGGGTGAGGTCCTTGCCCTCCCGCCTTAAGGCCGCTTTGCCCAAGGGGAGGACGTAGTCCTCCTCGGGCACCTCTTCCTTCACCGAGCGGTAGAGGCGCTTGGGTTCCAGGAAGACCACGGGGTCCTCGTCGCGGATGGCGGCCTTGAGGAGGCCCTTGGCGTCATAGGGGGTGGAGACGGCCACCACCTTGAGCCCGGCGGTGTGGACGAAGTGGGCCTCGGGGCTTTGGGAGTGGTGGTGCCCGCCCTTCACCCCGCCCCCAGAGGGCATGCGGATCACCAGGGGAGCGGTGAACTGCCCCCCGGAGCGGTAGCGGAGCTTGGCCACCTGGCTCACCAGCTGGTCAAAGCCGGGGAAGATGTAGTCGGCGAACTGGATCTCCGCCACGGGCCTTAGGCCGTGGGCGGCCATACCCAAGGCGGCTCCCACGATGGCCGCCTCGGAAAGGGGGGTGTCCATGACCCGGTCGGGGCCGTATTTCTGCAAAAGCCCTTCCGTGACCAAAAAGACCCCGCCCCTTTTCCCCACGTCCTCCCCCAGGACCACCACCCGGGGGTCCTTGGCCATTTCCTCGTCCAGGGCCCGGTTCAGGGCCTGTACCATGGTCATGAGGGCCATGCCGCCTCCTAGAGCTCTTCCTTGAGGAGGGCTTCCTGGCGCAGGAGGTGCCAGGGCTTTTCGGCGTAGACGTCGTCAAACATCCACTCGGGGGGCACGGGGCCGGCCTCTTCCGCCTCCTTGAGGCCCCGCTCCAGCTCGGCGCGGATCTCTGCCCTCAGGTCCTCCTCCCACGCCAGGTTCCAAAGGCCTTGGGCCTCGAGGAAGCGCTGGAAGCGCAGGATGGGGTCCCGCTTCCGCCAGGCCTCCACCTCTTCCTTGGGCCGGTAGCGGCTATCGTCGTCGGCGGAGGAGTGGGGGCCATAGCGATAGACCCGAAGCTCCACAAGGCTTGGGCCTTCCCCCAGGCGGGCCCGCTCCACCGCCTCTTTCACCACGTAGTAGCTGGCGAGGACGTCCATCCCGTCCACCAGGTAGCCGGGGATGCCGAAGGCGTGGGCTTTTTCCGCCAGGGTGGGGCTATGGGTCTGGCGGGCGTAGTCCACGCTGATGGCGTAGAAGTTGTTCTCGGCGATGAAGACGGCGGGCGCCCCCTGCACGGCGGCGAAGTTGATGCCGGCGTACCAGTCCCCCTCGCTGGTGGCCCCATCCCCAAAGGTGCAGACGGCCACCTGGCCCGTCCCCAGGAGCTTCATGCTGATGGCGGCTCCCACGGCGGGGGGCACGTGGGAGGCGATGGGGCTCGCCACGGTGAAGTAGTGGAGGGCCTTGGAGCCCGGGTGCTCGGGCATCTGGCGGCCCTTGTTGGGGTCAGCCTGGGTGGCGAGCATCTGGCCGAAGAGCTCCCTTAGGGGGATGCCCAGGGCCAGGGCCAGGCCGTGGTCGCGGTAGTAGGGGAAGACCCAGTCAAAGCCGGGGCGGATGGCGTGGGCGATGGCCACCTGGGCCGCCTCGTGGCCGGCGGCGGGGGCGATGAAGCTGGTCTTGCCCGTGCGGATGAGGATGGTGTACCGCTCGTCCAGCATCCTCGCCGCCAGCATGTCCCGGTAGAGCCGGCGGAGCTTTTCCTCGCCGAGGTCTAGGGGAAACTCCCCTAGCCATTCCCCCTTCTCCCCCAAAAGCCTTATGGGCTCTTGGGTGAAGGGCTGAAACCTGCGGGTTTCCTTTACCATGGCACCCTCCTTTTGGGCGCTTGTGGCGCCGGGAAGCCCGCCCTGGGTAAGGGCTTGGGCCTCCTTTTCGGGGGTGGGCTTGGCCCCACTTTCCCTTCGCCCCAAGTATACCCCGGTAGGATGGGGGTGTGCGCTTGCGGGTGGTGGCGGTGGGCAAGCCCAGGCTCGCCTATGCCCGGCTTGGGGTGGAGGAGTACGCTAAGCGGATTGGCCGGTATGCCCCCCTCGAGGTCCTCTTCGTCAAGGGCGAGGAGGACCTTCTCGCCAAGGCGGAGGGGCACCGCAAGGTGGTTCTGGACGAGAAGGGGAAGCTCCTCACCACGGAGGGCTTCCTAAGGCTTTTGCAGGGTTGGGAAGGGGAAAGGGTGGCCTTCCTTCTGGGCGGGGCCGAGGGGCATAGCGAGGCGGTGCGCAAGGCGGGGGACCTCCTCCTATCCCTTTCCCCCCTTACCCTCCAGCACGAGCTCGCCCTTTTGGTCCTGATGGAGCAGCTTTATAGGGTCCTCACCCTGAGGGCGGGCCACCCCTACCACCGGCCATGACCTACGAGGCCTTCGTGCGGCTTGTGGAGAGGCTTTGGGAGGAGATCCCGCCCGAGTTCAAGCGGGGGCTACAGGGGGTGCACGTCCTCCCCGAGGCCAAGCCCGAATCCGGGCTTCCCGGGGTGTGGCGGCTTGGGGAGTACCTGGACCCAGGCCCCCCTAGCGCCCTGGGGGGCTTTGAGGGCCTGGGGCGGCACATCGCCCTCTACTACGGCTCGTTCAGGGCGGTGGCGGGGCCCGGGTTTGACTGGGAGAGGGAGGTGTGGGAAACCCTTCTGCACGAGCTCCGCCACCACCTGGAGTCCCTGGCGGGGCGGGACGACCTCGTCCGGGAGGACCTCAGGCGCCTGGACGCCTTTCGCCGGGGCGGGCCTCCGGGGGAAGAAGGCTAGGGGCCCCTTCCAGGGGCCGCCGCTCGGCGAAGCCCCCGGAAAGGGGGTGGTAGTGGGCCACCTCGGGCTCCCCTTCTTGCCAGCAGAGGAAGACCACCTCCCCCCCTACCCGGGCGGGGAAGTCCACCAGGCCCCGGTCCAGGTCCTTGAGGAGGACCCCCAAGGAGGCCAGGTAGCGGGCGTCCGCCTCCAAGGAGCCCAGGAGGAAGCGGGCCTCCTCCTCCAGGGCCCTGCGGGCGAGCCCCCGGGCCTCGGGAAGCCGGTCTTGCACCTCCTTGAGCTCCGCCCGGGCCTTGCGCATCTGGGCCAGGACCCGGCGGATCTCCGGCAGGAGGGCGTCCGCCTCTTCCTTGGTGAAGATGCGGGCGAACATACCTGCCCTAATCCTAGCACAAAGGGTGAGGAAAATCTAAGCGCGCCTTACTCAATCCCCAGGAGGGCCACCTCCCCCGCCCCCACCCGTACTCCCCCCACGAGGAGGCTCCCGTCGGGGAGGACGGCCTCGGCCACGCCTTCCACGGGGCCCTTGGGGGTTTCCACCCGCACCCGGCGGCCCAGGGTGTAGGAGGCCCGGGCGTAGCGGGGGAGGAAGGCTTCTGGGTCTTCCAAAAGGGGGAGGAGGGCCTCGAGGCGGGCCAAGAACCTCTCCAGCACCTCCCGCCGGGAAAGGGGGGTGAACGCCTGCAAAAAGGCCGCCCCCTCCGGGGCCCAGGCCACGTTCACCCCCACGCCCAGGAGGGCATGGGCCACCTCCTCCCCTTCCGCCTTGGCCTCGAGGAGCACCCCGGCGAGCTTGCGGCCGTCCGGGCTCAGGAGGTCGTTGGGCCACTTGAGCCCCCCCACCCCCACCGCCTCAACGAGGGCGAGGCCCGCAAGAAGGGGGAGGAGGCCTAGGGCAGAGAGGGGGAGGCGGGGCCTTAGGAGGAGGGAGAAGGTGAGGCTCGCCCCAGGGCGGCTTTCCCACCTCCTTCCCCGCCTTCCCCGGCCCCGCTCCTGGACTTCCGCCAGGACCAAGGCTCCCTCGGGGGCCCCCGCCTCGGCCCAGGCTCGGAGGACGTCCTGGGTGCTCCCCACCCGGCCCAGGTAGCGGTAGGGCTTCCCCAGCCTCCCCGGGGGGCGGAAGAGGTGAGGGAGGGGGGTGCCGGGAAGGATGCGGTAGCCTTGGCGGGAAACCTCCACGGGGAAGCCCTCTTCCTGGAGGCGCTTGGCCTCCTTGGAGATGGCGGCCCGGCTCACCCCGAGGCGCCGGGCCAGGGCCTCGCCGCTTTGGAACTCCTCCGTGAGGAGGGAAAGGAGCGCCGGCATCTAGGCCAGTTCCACCTGGGAGAGGTCCCCGAGGATCAGGCGGTGGGCCCGGGGAAGCCCGTTGCGGCTTTGCACCTTGGCCCCTACCCCTAGGATGCTCTCCTGGAGGCGCAGGGCCACGTCTTCCAGGGCGGCGTGGTCCTCGAGGATGGAATACTCCACCTCCGAGCGCACCACCCTAGCCCCCGGTCCCAAGGAGGTGAAGGGCCCCACGTAGGCCCCCTCCACCACTGCCCCTTCCCCGATGAAGGCGGGGCCGATGACGGTGCTCCGGACCACCTTGGCCCCCTTCTCCACCACCACCCGGCCCGTGAGCTCGCTCGCCTCCACCTCGCCCTCCACCCTCGGGGAAAGCTCCTCTAGGAGGAGGCGGTTGGCGTCCAGGAGGTCCTTGGGGCGGCCCGTGTCCTTCCACCAGCCCAAAACCTCCACCCCCACCACCTCCCTGCCCCGGTCAATGAGGCCTTGGATGGCGTCCGTGATCTCGTACTCCCCCCGGGCGGAGGGCTTGAGGTCCTGGATAACCTCCAAGACCTCGGGGGTGAAGACGTAGACCCCGGCCACGGCCAGGTCCGAAGGGGGCTCTTGGGGCTTTTCCAAAAGCCTCACGACGCGGTTTCCCCTTAGCACCGCCACCCCGAACTGCCTCGGGTCCTCCACCCGCACCAGGGCGATGACGGCGCTCACCCCTTCCCGGAAGGCCGCCACGAAGGGGCGGATGCCCTTTTGGAAGAGGTTATCCCCCAGGTAAAGGACGAAGGGGCTGTCCCCCAGGAAGTCCCGGGCCACGGCCACGGCGTGGGCCAGGCCCTGGGGCTCCTCTTGGAGGACGTAGCGCACCCCGTAGCCCGTGAGGGCCTCGCGGATGTCCTTTTCCGTTTCCGGGGAGACCACCACCCCGATCTCCTCTATGCCCGCTTCCCGTAGGTTCTCCACGGCGTAGTGGATGATGGGCCGGCCCGCCACCCGGATCACGGGTTTCGGGCGGGTGTGGGTGAGGGGGCGGAGCCTCGTGCCCCGCCCGGCGGCCAGGATGAGCCCCTTCATGGGCCGAAGTATACCCCGTACAATAAAGGGGGACATGTCCAGCGCCCTTACCCGGGTGGCCTACGCCTACGACCGCCTTAGGGCCTACCCGCCCGAGGTGGCGGGCCGCATCGCCACCGCCATCGCCCATGCGGTCTCCGGCCGGGGGGAGGAGCCCGTGCTTCTGGAGCTCGGCGTGGGCACGGGGCGCATCGCCCTGCCCCTCATCGCCCGGGGCTTTCCCTATATCGCCCTGGACGTGAACCCCGCCATGCTGGAGGTCTTCCGCCAGAAGGCGGCGGGGGTGATGCGCAAGGTGCGCCTCTTGGAGGCGGACGCCCGGGCCATCCCCCTACCCGAGGAGAGCGTTCACGGGGTCATCGTGGTCCACCTTTGGCACCTCCTCCCCGACTGGCCGAAGGCCTTGGCGGAGGCCCTAAGGGTGCTGAAGCCGGGGGGAGCGCTTTTGGAGGGCTGGGACCAGGTGGAGGCGGAAGCGGACTATGCCCTCCAGGAGCGCTGGCGGGCCTTGGTGGCAGAGGAGGGCGTGCGGGTGGAAAGGGGCCTCCACCAGAGGCGCCTCGCTGAGGTGGAGGAGGCCCTGAAGCGCCTGGGCCTTAAGCCCAAGGCCCGGCAGGTGGTGGCCTGGCGGGAGGAGCGCACGGTGCGGGAGGCCTTGGAGGCCCTGGAGGAGCGGCTTTACTCCTTTACCCAGGCCGTGCCCGAGGCGGTGCACGCCAGGGTGTTGCCCAAGCTCAAGGCCTGGGCTGAGGCGGAGTTTGGCGGCTTGGACCATGCTTTCCCCGTGGAAAAACGCTTTTTCCTGCGGGTGACCCGCTTGGGCTAGGTATCCTGGCCTTATGCGGAAGCTAAGCGTGCGCACGCCCGAAGAGGGGCTGGTGAACATCACGGGGCTCGTGGAGGCGGCCTTGGAGGGGCACACGGGCCTCGTCTACCTCTTTGTGCCCCACACCACCTGCGGCCTCTTGGTCCAGGAAGGGGCCGACCCCGATGTGGCCCACGACCTCCTCGCCCGCTTGGACGAGCTTGCCCCCCGCTTCCACCCCAAGGACCGGCATGGGGAGGGCAACACCCACGCCCACCTGAAAAGCCTCCTCACCGGGGTGCACCTCCTCCTGGTGGCCGAAGGGGGCAGGCTTCGCCTGGGGCGCTGGCAGCAGGTCTTCCTGGCGGAGTTTGACGGGCCGAGGGTGAGGGAGGTCTGGGTGAAGCTCCTCTAGACCCACCGCACCTCCTGGACGCTCTTTACGCTCCGGATGGCCTGGGCCAGGGCTTCCCGCTCCCCGTCCTGCACGGTGAGGCGGAGCCTTATGCGGGCGATGGGCCCTAGGATGCGGGTTTCCGAGCCCAAGGCGCTTTTCCCCGCTTCCGCCACCACCTGCATCACGTCCCTCAGGAGGCCCGCCCGGTCCTGGGCCAGGACCTCGAGGGTGGCCACCTTCCCCCCCACCCCTTCCCAATAGGCCCCGATGACCCGGTCCGCCTCCGGCCCCTGGAGGATCCGCCTTAGGTTGGGGCAGTCCGCCCGGTGGACCGTAACCCCCCGCCCCCGGGTGATGAAGCCCAAAATGGCGTCCCCCTTCATGGGCTCGCAACAGGAGGCCAGGCGGATGGGGGCCTGGAGGTCCTGTTCCAAGCGGATGCCCCACTCGTTCTTGGGGGTGGGCTTTGGCTTTTCCGGCTTGAGGAGGGCCTGGGGGTAGAGCTTCTCCGCCACCTGCTTGGGGGTGAGGCGGTTTAGGGCCAGGGCCAGGTAGAGCTCCTCCGGGGAAGGGGGGAGGCCCAGGCGTTTGGCCGCTTCCTCCAGCTGGCTATCGGTGGGCTTGGGGAGGCCTTTGCGCTTCAGGTAGCGCTCCAGGAGGCCCTGGCCCCTTTCCAGGGTTTCCTGGCGCTCCTGGGTGCGGAAGTACTGCCGGATCTTGCTTTTGGCGCTCCGGGTCTTGGCGAACTCCAGCCAGCCCTTGGAGGGGTGGGCGTTTTTGGCGGTGAGGATCTCCACGATCTCCCCGTTCTGGAGCTCGTAGGAGAGGGGAACGATGCGCCCGTTGACCTTGGCCCCCACCATGTGGTGCCCCACCTCGGTGTGGATGTGGTAGGCGAAGTCCACCGGGGTGGCGCCCTTGGGCAGGTTGATGATCCGCCCCTTGGGGGTGAAGACGAAGACCCGGCCCCCCAGGAGGTCGCGGGTTACCGCCTCCACGAACTCCCGGGAGCTGCTGAACTCCTGTTGCCACTCCTGGATGCTCTTAAGCCAGGAAACCCGGCGCTTGATCTCCTCGGGGTCGGTGAGGCCCTCCTTATAGAGCCAGTGGGCGGCGATCCCGTACTCGGCGATGCGGTGCATCTCCCGGGTGCGGATCTGCACCTCCAGAGGAAGGCCCTCTAGGGCGATGACCGTGGTGTGGAGGCTTTGGTAGCCGTTGGGCTTGGGCACGGCGATGTAGTCCTTGACCCGGCCCGGGATGGGCTGCCAGAGGGCGTGGACCAGACCCAGGACGTGGTAGCAGACCTGCTTCTCCCTTAGGGCCCGGCCCTCCTCCGTGGGGCTCGGCCTGGGGTCCAGGATGACCCGCACCGCCAGGAGGTCGTAGATCTGCTCCAGGGCCTTCTTCTCCCGCTCCATCTTCTTCCAGATGGAGTAGAGGTGCTTGGGCCGGCCCGTGACCTCAAAGCCCTGAAGCTGGGCCTGGAGGAGCTCGTCCTGCCTTAGGGCCTCCTCGAGGGCGGCCATGGCCTTTTTGACCAGGCGTTCCCGGGCCTCTTGGGTTTCCTGGATGCGGGAAAGGAGGGACTGGTAGGCCTCGGGGTGGAGGTAGCGGAAGGAGAGGTCCTCCAGCTCCCACTTCAGTTGCCCCATTCCCAGGCGGTGGGCCAGGGGGGCGTAGATCTCCAGGGTTTCCTGGGCGATGCGCTTTTGCTTTTCGGGGGGCATGAACTCCAGGGTGCGCAGGTTGTGCAGGCGGTCCGCCAGCTTCACGATGATGATGCGCACGTCCTCCGCCATGGCGATGAACATCTGGCGGAGGTCCTCGGCCCGCTTCTCCTCCCCCTCGAGGTTGGCCAGCTTGTAGAGCTTGCTGACCTTGGTTTCCCCCTCCACGATGCGGCGCACCGCAGGACCAAAGCGCCTCTCCAGTTCCTCCGGGGCCACGCCGCAGTCCTCCAGGGTGTCGTGGAGGAGCCCCGCCGCCACGGTGTCGGCGTCCATGCGCAAGGAGGCTAAGATCTCCGCCACCGCCACGGGGTGGGTGATGTAGGGCTCCCCGCTTTTGCGCACCTGCCCCCGGTGGGCCGCTTCGGCAAAAAGGTATGCCTCCCTCACCTTCGCCCGGTCCTCCGGGGGAAGGTATTCTAGGTGGGGTTCCAGTTTTTCCCAAAGGGCCGGGGCGCTGACCACTATTTTTAGTCTAGCACCCCCTAGGCGGAAAGCTCCAGGAGGAAGGCAGAAAGGCTCGGCCTCTCCAGGATGGCCACCAGGGTCTTTCCAGCTTTAGGAGCGAGGACCAGGGCTTTCTCCCCGAAGAGCACGGCCACGGGCCCCCGCTTTTGCCCCAGGCTTTGGTCCATGCGGTCCAAGGCTTCCTTAAGGCCCAAAAGGGGTTCCTTGGGCAGGGGCAGGGGGTCATCCAGGAACCCTAAGGCCTCCACCCCGGGTAGCCGGAGCCGGGCCAGGGGGTCTTCTCCCGGGGCCAGGGCCCCGAGGAGGGCCTCGAGGTCCTCCCGCCCGATCTCCTTGAGCACCGCCTGGGCCGCCTCCTTCTCCCGCTCCAGTTCCCTTAGGAGGCCCTCCGCCTCGTTCAAGGTCTTTTCCACCTGCAGTAGCCCTTTGGGCCCCAGAAGGGGAAGCCTTTCCTTGGCGCCTTGCAGGAAGGAAAGGAGGGGCTTTAGGCGGCGCCGGGTTTCGCTTTCAAACCCCTGGAGTTGGGCCTCCTTTTGGAAGAAGGCGGTGAGGCGGGTCAGAAGCTCCTCCCGCTTGACCTCTAGCTTTCGCCTTAGAGCCTGCAGGGCCCGGGCGATGGGGGTGGGGTCGGGGAGGGCTTTGCGCTTTTCCTCCTCTATGGCCTTTAGCACCGCCTCGCCGCCGAAGCCGGCGAAGCGCTCCGCCAGCACCTGGAGGCGAGAAAGCTCGGCTAAGGCCCTTTCCCGGGCCTCCGCCCGGGCTTGGGCCAGGCGGCCTTGCAGGCCGGGAAGGTCAGGGAGCTTGCCCTCGGCGAGAAGCCGCTCTGCCTCCGCCACCGCCTCCCCGAGCCCCAGGGCCTCGGCCTCGGGTTTGAGGACGAGGAGGGCCCTTTTGGCCTCTTCTAGCTTGGCCTTAAGGGCTTCGCTTTCCCCTTGGGATTGGAGGAGGGCGGCGTACCGGGTGCGGATTTCCGGCAACGCTTCCGCAAGGCCTTCCTTGGGCAAGGCCTTGAGCTCCTCCGCCAGGGGGATGAAGGCCTCCCCCTTTTCGGCAAGTTCCCTCAGAAGGGCTTTCCGCTCCTCTTCCAGGCGGGCCTCCTCCTCCGCCTTCCTCTGGGCCTCCTCCTGGAGGCGCCTTAGGCCCTCCTCCAGGGGGGTGAGGTCGGGGTAGCCCCCTTCCTGGAGGGTTTCCTCCGCCAGGCGCAAGGCGCTTTCCAAGGGGGCTTTGGCCGCTTCGGGAAGGGGAAGCGCCCGGAGGGCTTCCTCCAGTTGGATGAGCCGGGCGCGTTTCTCCGCCCGGAGGTTTTTCTCCGCCTCCGCCAGGGCCTCTTCCAGGGCCTTTAGCCTCTCCCCGGCGGGGGTTCCCGCTTCCAAGAGGGCCTGGACCTCGGCGAGCAGGGGGCTCACCGTGGTCCTTTCCAGGAGGTGGGCGTGGCGGGCGAGGAGGTCTTCTAGCCTGCGCTTTTCCTCTTCCACCTCCAGGGCCTGGATGCGCTGGCTTGCCTCCTCGGACAGGGGCCCTAGGTCAATGACCAGATCCCCTTCCAGCTCGCTCGCCTCCTCCACGGTGAGGAAGACGTCCGTGGGGTGCTTGGGCGTTTCGGGGGAGCTTTCT
This sequence comes from Thermus brockianus, assembly GCF_021462505.1. Classification (GTDB taxonomy): domain Bacteria; phylum Deinococcota; class Deinococci; order Deinococcales; family Thermaceae; genus Thermus; species Thermus hydrothermalis. Next base: position 44,131 of record NZ_JAKEDV010000006.1, on the reverse strand, counting down.
TGGGTCTCAAAGACCATCTCGGGCAAGGTGGGGGCCCGCACGGCGCTGGACTCCAAAAACTTCCGGAGCTCTAAGGCCAGCGCCCTCGCCCGCTCCACCTCCGCTTGGGCCAAAAGCCCTTCCCGGTGGGCTTGGCGGATGGTATCCAGGAGGCTTTCCAGCCTCCGCACCTTGGGGCCTCCCAGGTGGCGTACCCTTTCTAGGCTTTCTTCCAGGTGGGCCAGGTCCTTGGCCTGGCGCAGGAGGGCTTCTTCCGCCTTTTCCTCCAAAGCCTCCAAAAGGGCCTTGGCCTCGGCCAGGAGGGCGGGGTCTTTCCCTTGGCGCAAGCGGTTGGCCAAGGCCCGGAGCCTGGCCACCTCCGGCCAGTCCACGTAGAGGCCGAAGCGCTTTAGGCCCAGGTCCAGGCCTTCCAGGTCCAAGGGGGCTTCCCGTATCCTTTCTAGGGTATCCTCCACCACCCGCCGGGCTTCCTCGGGCCTCAAGCGGGCCTGGAGCTCGCGGAAGACGAGGCCTTTTAGGAGGAACTCCCCGTCCTTGGGGGTGAGCTCTGCCGGGCGCTTGCCCAGGCGCTTGAGGCCTTCGTCCAGCACCACCTCGGCCCTAGGGCCCAGGTGGGGTTGGAGCGCCTGTAGGATCTCCTTGTAGACCTCCGGCATCCCCTTTAGCCTACACCCTTTCCAGGCGCAAGGGTTCGCCGAAGTAGAGCTTCTGGTGGGGGAAGGGGATCTCTATGCCCTCCTGGTCCAGGCGCTTCTTGATGCGGCGGCGGAACTCCCGGGCCACGGCCCACTGCTGGGCGGGCTTGGTGTTGAAGAGGACACGGATGACCACACTGGAGTCTCCCAGGGCCTGCACCCCCAAGACCTCGGGGGGCTCGGTGAAGCGCTCCCGCCACTCGGGGTCTTGGTGGAAGCGCTCCACCTCGTCCCGGAAGACCTCCAGGACCCGGTCAATGTCCTCCTTGTAGGCCACCCCTACGTCCACCACCGCCCGGCTCCACTCCTGGGTGAGGACGGTGACCTGGCGCACCTCGGAGTTGGGGAAGAAGTGGACGCGGCCCTCGAGGTCCCTCAAGACGGTGATCCTTAGGGTGAAGCGCTCCACCTGTCCACCCACGTTGCCGATCTGGACGATATCCCCCACCCCGTACTGGTCCTCCAGGAGGATGAAGAAGCCGTTGATGAAGTCGCGGATCAGGTTTTGCGCGGCGAAGCTCACCGCAAGCCCCGCCACCCCCGCCCCCGCCAGAAGGGCGGTGACGTTAAGGCCTAGGTTGGAGAGGAAGAAAAGCCCCCCCAGGACCAGGATGACCACCTTGAGGGCGGACTCGGCCACGGCCCTCAAGGTCTTGCGGCGCACCGCTTCCCGGGTGAGCTCGTCCCCTTCAGGTTCGGGAAGGTGGCCCAAGAGGACCGGGGTCAGGCGGTAGGCCAGGTAGGTGAGGGCGAGGACGCTTAGGCCCGCTACCCCCTTGGCCCCAGCCCAGCGCACCAAGCCTTCCCCCCAGGTGCGGAAGGGTTCGTGGGGAAGGCCCAGGGCGTGGACCAGGTAGGAAAACCCAGCCAGAGCCAAAATCCCCCACCAGAGGAGGCCCAAAAGCCGAAAGAAGGCGTCGTCCCGCTTCCCGGGTACCGCCTCGGCCAAGGCGGCGAAGAGCCTTCCGCCCAAGCGGCCTAATACCGCCACCACGAGCAGGACTAAGACGATCTGCAACAGGCTCATGTAAGGGACTATACCCCAGGGGTATAGTGAGAAGCATGGAAGGCCACGTACCCGAGCCCACCTTCACCCTCGAGGGCTGGCACGTCCTGCACGACTTCCGCCACCTGGACTTTGGGGCCTGGTTGGGCGCCCCCAAGGAGGAGCGGCTTGCCGCCTGGGAGGAGCTAAAGGCCATCCTCGCCGCCTGGCGGGAAGTGGAGGCCGAGGGGCGGGGTACCTACGGCGTCTACCAGGTGGTGACCTCCAAGGCGGACCTCCTTTTCCTCAACCTAAGGGAGAGCCTGGACGCCCTTTTGGCCGTGGAGGAGCGCCTGAACAAGAGCCGCTTCGCCCGCTACCTCCGGCCCGCCTACGGCTTTTACTCCGTGGTGGAGCTGGGGAGCCAGACGGGCCCCCTGGACCCCGAGGCCCCCTACGTCAAGCCCCGCCTCACCCCCCGGGTGCCCAAGGGGGGCTATGTCTGTTTCTACCCCATGAACAAGCGCCGCCAGGGGCAGGACAACTGGTACATGCTCCCCGCCCAAGAAAGGGCCTCCCTCATGAAGGCCCACGGGGAAACGGGGAGGAAGTACCAGGGGAAGGTGATGCAGGTCATAAGCGGGGCTCAGGGCCTGGACGACTGGGAGTGGGGGGTGGACCTCTTTAGCGAGGACCCCATCCAGTTCAAGAAGATCGTTTACGAGATGCGCTTTGACGAGGTTTCCGCCCGCTTTGGCGAGTTCGGGCCCTTCTACGTAGGGAAGTACCTCTCGGAGGAGGCCTTGGCCCGCTTCCTGGAGGTGGGCTAGATGGTCCATAGCTTCGCCCTCTTCCGCCTCCTCCCCGAGTTCCGCCGCCTCGAGGCCGAGCACCAGGAGCACCTCAAGGAGGACTTCGCCCTTTTCCTCGCCCGCTGGCAGGAGCGGGAGGGGTTTTTGGCGGTGTATAGCCTGGTGGGGCTGGCGGCGGAGGCGGACCTCCTCCTCTGGCAGGGGGCGGAAAGCCCCAAGGCCTTCCAGGCCTTCCGCCGCGAGGCGAACCGCACCCGCTTCCTGGGCTTCTTGGAGCCCGTGGGGCTCTACCTGGACCGGGGGGAAGGGGTGCCTTCCGGGGAGGCCCTGGCCCTATTCCCCTATGGCCTCGAGGCCCCCATCCCCGAGGGGCTAAGGGCCTTCCGGGGGGAGAACCTCCTGGCCCTGGAAGGACCCCTGGAGGCCCTTTTCCCCCTCACCCTGAGGGAAGGGGGGTACCTGGGCGTGCGCCGTACCCCTAGGGAGGCCTTGGACGAGCTATAGGGCCGCCCAAAGGGCCAGGCCCCCAAAGAGGAGGAGGCCCAAAAGGAGGGTGAGGAGGGCCGCCTTCCGCGTCTTGCCGAAGAGGAGGCTTAGGAGAAGGCCGCTCAGGCTCACCAGGGCCAGGAAGAGGGCGGATAGGTCCAGGACCCACCGCCAGGCCCCCGGGGTGTCCCGCCCCTTGTGTAGGTCGTTTAGGGCCGCCACCAGACCGGCCTCCGTGACGCTTAAGGTGTAGGCGCCGGTCCTGGGGTCTACCTGGGCGTCGGCCCCGTAGCCGGGGGCCCGGAAGGAAAGCCAAGCCAACCCCCCGCTTTCCCCGCGCTCCGCCACCCGGCCCCGGAGCCCCAAGGCCCTCAGGTCCTCCGCCAGGGCGAGCCAGTCCATGCCTTCCCCTTGGAGGTAGGGGGCGTGGGGGAGGGTGCCGGAAACCTTCCGCACCCTCCCTTCCCCGAACCACTCGGGGTGGTTCAGGGTGAGGCCCGTCACGGCGAAGAAGAGGATGGAGAGAAAGGCCAGGAGGGAAAGGTAGAGGTGGAGGGTCCGGGCCCAGGCGTAAAGCCGGGCCCGTAAGGGGCTCGCCCCGCTTCTAGGCCTTCCGGCCGTAATCAAGGCGCACCTCCTTGAGTTCCCCCTTTAGGGTATAGCTCTTTTGGAAGGGGGTTTCGGCCACCTCCACCTTCTCGCGGAAAAGCTCGTAGGGCCCGTGCTCCCGGGCGTACTCTACGCAGACGTAATAGCTCCCCTGGGCCACGGTGCGGCCCCCTTCGTCCTTGCCGTCCCAGGCCAGGGTGTAGCGCCCCGGGGGGCGGGTGGGGCCGGAGAGGGTGCGCATGCGCGCCAGGTCCCCCAGGGCGAAGTAGCGCCGTAGCTCGTTCCACCACCTTTCCCCCTTCCCGGGCATCAGGAAAAGCCCCAGGGTGCGCACCAGGTTGCCCCGCTCGTCCTCCACGTACACCGCCACGTAAGGGGCGCGGTAGCGGAAGCCGCCGCCCTCGTAGGCGAAGCTCACCCGGAGCTCCATCCCTTGGGGCCAGGGCTTCCCCTGGGCCCGGGCCATCCCTAGGGCCAAAACCCCACCCAAAACCCGCCTGAAAAAGCTCCTCCGGCTATAGTAGCGCTTGAGCATCCTTCCCTCCCTCTGGGCCAGTTACGGGGCCTTCCCCGGTGAAGAGCACCCCCTGGGCCCGGAAGCGGGCGAGCACCGGGAAACCTTCCCGCCCCAGGACGAAAAGGGCCTTGGCGAGGCCGTCCGCCAGGCAGGCGGAAGGGGCCAGGACCGTGGCCTGGAGCCCGGGGGCGGGCCTCCCCGTGCGGGGGTCCAGGAGGTGGGCCCCCTTGTGGCGCACGCCGCTCGTGGCCACCCCGCCTTGGGTGAGGCGGAGGTGGAAGGCGGGCGGGGCGTTGTCGGGGCCCAAGGGGTCTTCCACCAGGACCTGGGCGAGGCCCGGTCCCTTTCGGGCTAGATCCCCGCCCAGGTTCACCAGGGCCGCCCGGGCCCCCGCCTTCAGGGCGGCCTCCGCCGCCTTGTCGGCGATGTAGCCCTTGGCGAGGCCGTCCAGGTCCAGGGGGGCGAGGACCTCCACCTCCTCGCCTAGGAAGCGCAAGGCCTCCCCCCCGTGGCGGGGGGCGGGGTGGAAGGCGCCCCCCGTGGCCTCTTGGAGGCTTAGGGCCAGGAGGAGGACCTCCCGCATTTCCGGGCTTGGCCTACCCCCGCCCTGGCGCACCAGGCGGACGAGCTCGCTTTCTTGGTGGCGGCTGAAAACGCCTTCCAGGCGGCGCACCTCCGCTAGGGAGGCCCTTAGGACCTGGTTCTGGAGGGGCCAAGGGGCTTCCACCTGCACCTCCAGGAAGCTTCCCAAGACCCCTTCCCACCTGGCCCCGTACCGGCCCATGGCCTAAAGGGTAGGGGCGGGCGGTTAGGCGGGTGTTAGCGGGATAACCCCCGGCTAACCCGCCTGGCCCATACTGAGGGCGTGCAGGTGCTCCTCTTGGAGGACGAGCCCCACTTGGGCCGGGCGGTGGCGGGGGCCTTGGCCGCCCAGGGGTATGGGGTGCGCTGGGCCAAGGGGCTTGGGGAGGCCCGGGAGGCCTTCTTGGAGCTGGAGCCCGACCTCATGGTCCTGGACGTGCGCCTGCCCGAGGACCCGGACGGGGGCTTCCGCTTCGCCGGGGAGGTGCGGGAGGCGGGCTACAAGGGGCCCATCCTCTTCCTCACGGCCCGGGATGCCCTGGAGGACCGCATCCAGGGCCTGGACCTGGGTGGGGACGACTACCTGGTAAAGCCCTTCCACCTGGAGGAGCTTCTCGCCCGGGTGCGGGCCCTTCTCCGCCGGGCCTCCGAGGTGAAGGGGAGCCGGGTGCGCCTGGGGGCTTTGGAGGTGGACCTGGCGGGGCGGGCGGTCTTTTGGGAGGGCAAGCGGGTGGACCTTTCCCTGAAGGAGTTCGCCCTATTGGAGCTTTTCCTCCTGCACCCGGGGCGGGTCTTCGCCCCGGAAGAGGTGGCCGAGAGGGTGTTTGGGGATGGGGAAAAGGTGGGGGCGGTGAAGGTCTACGTGCACTACCTGCGGCAGAAGCTCCATCCCGGGGTGGTGCGCACCGTGCCCGGGGGGTACCGGCTTGGGGATGAGCCTTAGGACCCGGCTTGCCCTCTTCTTCGCCCTGGCCATCGGCCTTGCCCTCCTCTTCCAGGGGGCCTTGAGCTACGTGGCCTTTAAGCGCCTGGTGGAGGCGGATCTGGACCGGTCCCTCCTCTTCTATGTCCAGGCCCTGGCGGAGGGCCGGCGCCCGCCGAGGGGGGAGTTCGCCTTCCGCCTGGTGCATGGGGAGGCCCGGCAGGCGAGCGCCAACTTCCCCGACCTCCCCGAGCTTCCCCCGGGGGCCTACTGGCGGGAGGGGTGGCGGGTTCTGGTCCTCGAGGTCCCAGGGGGGACCCTCACGGTGGCCCGCTACGATCCCGGGGCGGCCTTCGCCTTAAGCCGCTTCCGCCTGGCCCTTTTCGGGGTGGGGGGGCTCCTCACCCTCCTTTTCGCCCTGCTGGCGGGAAGCCTGGCGGGGGCCGCCCTCAGGCCCCTGGCCCGCCTCACGGGGGTGGCGCGGCGGGTGGCGGACTCCCAGGACCTCTCCCTGCGGGTGGTCCCCGAGGGCGGGGGGGAGCTCAAGGCTTTGGCCGAGGCCTTCAACCACATGCTGGAGCGCCTCGAGGCCTTCCTGGACCGGGAAAGGCGCTTCACCCGGGACGCCGCCCACGAGCTCAGGACCCCCGTGGCCGCCGCCCTCGCCCAGGTGGAGGCGGCGGAGAAGGGCTACCTCTCCCAGGAGGAGGCCCTCCTCGCCGCCAAGGAGGAGCTTCTCCGCATGAAGCGCCTGGTGGAGGCCCTCCTCGTCCTCGCCCGGGAGGGAAGGGTGGAGCGGGTGGTCCTGGACCTGGCCGCCTTGGCGCGGGAAGAAGCGGCAGCCTTCGGCGTGCCCTACGAGGGGCCGGATAGCCTTCCCTTTAGGGGCGACCCCCTCCTCCTCGCCCAGGCCCTGAGGAACCTCCTGCAAAACGCCCTCCTCCACGGGGAGGGGAAGGGGGTGCGGGTGGTCTTGGAGGCGGGGGAGAAGGAGGCCCTCCTGGGGGTGGTGGACCAGGGCCCGGGGATGCCGGAGGAGGCCCGGAAGGAGGCGGGCCGCCCCTTTTTGCGGGCCTCGAGGGCCCCTGGGGAGGGCCTGGGCCTTTCCGTGGCCAAGAAGGTGGCAGAGGCCCACGGGGGGAGGCTGGAACTCCTGCCCAACGCCCCTTCGGGCCTCGTGGCCCGCTTGGTCCTCCCTATAACCGGGGCCTAACCCAGGGGAGCTAGCTTTGGGGTGGTATGCCAAGGATATGGAGTCTTCTCCTCCTTTTTCTCCCCGCCCTGGCTCAGGGGGTGGACCTTAGGGCTTGGGTGCGGGAAAGCCCCGGCTACCAGGCCCTTCTTTTGCAGAAGGGCCAGGCCGAGGCCGCTTGGGAGGCGGCGCAAAAGGGGCTTGTCCCCACCCTTTCCCCCCAGGGGAGCTATAGCCGGAGCCTGTTGGGGCAGGAGAGCCTCGCCCTGGGCCTCGGGGGGAGCCTGGCCCTTCCGTGGGGGCAGGCCCAGGGCAGCCTAAGGGAAGCGGAGATTACCTACCGGCAAGCGCTTCTGGACTTCTTGTCCCAGGGAAACGCCCTCTTCCAAACGGCCCTTTCCCAGTATCTGGACGCTTACCTGGCTGCTTTGGACCAGGCGCTGGCGCAAAAGCGCCTGGCTTGGCGGGAAGCCCAACTTAGGGCGGTGAGGGACCAACGGGAAAAGGGCCAGGCTACCTTTCAGGACCTCTTGGAGGCGGAGGGCAATCTGGCGGAGGCCCAGGCGGAAGCCCTGCGGGCGGAGCTCGCCCTTGGCCTGGCCCAGGCCCGGCTAAAGGCCACTTTGGGCCGGGAGGTGGTTGCAGGGGCCTTACCCCTTTTCCCTCAAGGAATTCCCTCCCTGGAAGAGGTTTTGGCCCGACGGGACAAGCGGCCCGACGTGCGCAAAGCCCAACTTGCGGTGGAGGAAGCGGAGGTGGCCTTGGCCCAAGCCCAATGGGAGCGGTTCTTCCCCGAGGTGTCCTTGGGCCTTACCGCCCAGGAGGGCAACGCCGCCTTGTCCCTTGGGCTCAACCTAAAGGCGGGAACCCTCACCTATGGGGGCCAGTATGCCTTCCAGGGACAAGGAACAGGAGGAGTATCCTTCCAGGTCCAGGCGAGCTTCCCCCTCCTGAACCCAGGCCAGGATGCCCAGCTTTCCTTGAGGGAGAAAACCCTTACCCAAGCCCGTCTTACCTTGGAAAGCGCAAAGAGGGCGGCCGAGTTGGATCTTCGCTCCAAGCACCAAGCCCTCCTTCAAGCCCAAGCCCAGGTGGATGTGGCCACCAAAGCCTTGAGCGCAGCGGAGAACTCTTGGGAGGTGGCCAAGGGGCGGCTCCAGGCGGGAACGGGAACCGCTCTAGAGGTCATGCAAGCGGAGGTGGGCCTCCTCCAGGCCCGCCGCACCCTGGAGGGGGCCAAGGCCGCTTTCCTCCAGGCCTATTACGCCCTTTTGGATGCCATGGGGGAAGACCTTGTGGGAGGTGGGGAATGAAGCGGATCCTGGTGGTGCTCTACGCGGGAAGCTTAGCTTTGGCACAAGGTTTGAGTTTTCAGGAGGCCTGGCAACAGGCTCTTAGGCAAAACCCTTCCTATCAGAACGCCCTTCTGGCCCGGGAAAGCGCCCGGGTGGAGCTTCAGGCCCTGGAGGCGGACCCGAGCACGCTCATCCTCCCCCTCACCCAAGCGAGGCAGGCCTTGGCCTTGGCGGAGGTTCAGGTGGAGGCGAGCCGTTTAAACCTGCTTCAGACCCTCCTTTCCGCCTACACTGCGCTCTTGGAGGCCCAGGCCAACGAGGAGGTCCTCAAGGCCAACCGGGCCCTGGCGGAGCGCAACCTACAGATTGCCCGGGCCCGGCGCCAAACGGGCAACGCCACGGACCTGGACGTGGCCAAGGCGGAGGCGGCCTTAAAATCGGCGGAGATCGCCCTCCAAAATGCGCAAGCCCAGCGTCCCGCTCTCCTCAAGGCTCTGGAGGCGGCGCTTGGGGCTTCTTTGGCGGAGGAGCCGCGGCTTGCTCCCTTGCCTGAGCCCAAGGCTTTGGGGGTAGACCTGGCCGCTTTGAGGGAGGGCCTCGAGGCGAGGCTTGTCAGCCTGGTCCAGGCCCGGCAGGCCTGGGAGCTTGCCGAGCTTCAGGTGCGCCTGGCCGACAACGACTACACCCCCCGCCTCACCTTGGAGAAGGCCAAGGCCAGCCGGGATAACGCCCGGAAGGCCCTGGATAACGCCATGGCCCAAGCCTTCTCCGCCTTGGAAGCGGCCTACGCCCAAGCCCAAGCTGCCTGGGGCCAGGTGCTCACCGCCCGGGAAAGCCTCGCCAACCAGGAGAGGACCTTGGAGGTGGCCCGCAAGGCTTTCCAGGCGGGGACCGCAAGCCGGGTGGAGTTGGAGCAGGAGGAGGCAAACCTGGCCCAGGCCCGGTATAACCTACTCGTGGCCCAAAACGCTTACTGGAGGGCCCTGGCTGCCCTAAGCCTGGCGGCGGGGCAGGACCTCGTGGTCCTTGGGGAGGTGGGGCGATGAGGCGATGGCTTCTCCTTGGGGTCGTGGTGGCTTTAGCGTTTTTGGGATACTTTCTCCTGCGGCCCAAGAGGGTGGTCCAGGCGGTGGAGGCCCCTGAGGTGTACACCGTAACCCGGGGGGAGATCCGGGTCACGGTTTCCGGTTCTGGGAGCCTAGCCCCCTGGCAGAGCCTCGAGGTGCGCCCCGAGGTGCAAGGCCTACTTCGGTTTGTGGTGGACGAAGGGACTCCGGTGGAAAAGGGCCAGGTGCTGGCCGAACTGGACCCCACCCCCTTCCGCCAAGCTGTGGCGAAGGCCCAGTCCGACGTGGCGAAGGCCGAGGCGGCCCTGGCCAACGCCAAGGCACAAGGGGAAAGCGCCCTGGCTTCCCTCAGGGCCTCCCTGAAGAGCGCCGAAGTAGCCTACGCCAACGCCCAGGCGAGCCTGGCCACAGCCCAGCGGAACCTGGAAGCCACCCGGCTCCTCTACCAGGCCGGGGGTGCGAGCCGCCAGGCCCTTCTAGAGGCGGAAACCGCTTACAACAATGCCAAAAGGGCCTTGGATGACGCCGAGGCAAGCTTAAGCGCGCAACGGGAGGCCTTGGCCTTGCGGGAGGCCCAGCTCCAGGCAGACCTCCGTACCCAGGAAGCCGCCTTAGCCCAAGCGCGGATTGCCCTGGCGGAAGCCCAATATAATTTGGAAAAAACGCGGGTTTTGGCCCCCTTGAGCGGTGTGGTCCTTTCCGTGGCGGCAAGCCCGGGAGCCCAGGTGGGGCCCACCTCGGCCCTCCTTACCCTCGGGGACCTCTCCCGCTACAGCCTGGTCCTGGAGGTGGACGAGACGGAGATCGCCCAGGTAAAGGTGGGCCTTCCCGTGGAGGTGAGCCTCGAGGGCCTCCCGGGCGAAACCTTCCTCGGCCGGGTGGAGGCCATAAGCCCTCAGGGTGAGGTGGTGAACAACATTCCGGTTTTCAAGGTCACCGTAAGCCTTCCCCCGGACCCCCGCTTCCGCCCCGGGATGAGCGCCGATGGGGAGATCGTGGTGCAGGACCTCAAGGACGTCCTGGTCCTCCCCAAGCGGGCGGTGGAGCGGGTGAGGGGGCAGGCCTACGTCACCCTTCTCCGCGCCGATGGCTCCACGGAGAGGGTTCGCGTTACCCTGGGCCTCGAGGACAGCACCCGGGTGGCGGTTTTGGAAGGCCTCAAGGAGGGGGACCAGGTGGTCCTGCCCAAGCGAAACCAGGGGGGCTCAGGTTCCCAGCGGCTGCAAGCCCCTGGGGGTCCCCTGCCCCTTATGGGCCCTGGGCCTGGGAGGTGAGCATGCTCCTAGAACTGCGGGGGGTGAAGAAGGTTTACCGCACCGGGGAAGTGGCCTTCCTCGCCCTCAAGGGGGTGGACCTCCGGGTGGAGGAGGGGGAGATCCTCGCCATCATGGGGCCCTCGGGGAGCGGCAAGAGCACCCTCCTCCACATCCTGGGCCTCCTGGACCGGCCCACGGAAGGGGAGTACCGCCTTTTGGGTAGGCCCACCCAAGACCTCTCGGAGGGAGAGCGGGCTTACCTGAGGAACCGCTTCGTGGGTTTTGTCTTCCAGGCGTTTTTCCTCCTTCCCCGGCTCAGCGTTGTGGAGAACGTGGAGGTGCCCATGGCTTACGCTGGCCTGCCTCCTAAAGAGCGGCGGCGAAGGGCCTTAGCGCTTCTGGAGCGGGTGGGCCTTTTGGAGAAGGCCCATAGCCTGCCCAACCAGCTTTCCGGTGGGCAAAGGCAGCGGGTGGCCATCGCCCGGGCCCTGGCCCTAAAGCCCCCCCTCCTCCTCGCCGACGAGCCCACGGGGGCTCTGGACACCAAGACGGGGGAGGAGATCCTTGCCCTTTTCCAAGAGCTCAACCGGGAAGGAACCACGGTCATCCTGGTCACCCACGAGTCCACGGTGGCGCAGAAAGCCCAGAGGATTGTCCGGGTGCGGGACGGGGAGATCGTGGCTGACGAAAGGAGGGTGGGATGACCAGACCGATGCCCCAGCCCCAAGAGGCCTTGCCAGGCCGGGTGGGGCTTTCCCCTTGGGAGGTGGCCCGCGTGGCCCTGCGGGCCATCGCCGCCAACCCCTTGCGCTCCGCCCTCACCGCCCTCGGGGTGGTCATCGGGGTGGCGGCGGTGGTGGCCCTCACCATGGTGGGCCAAGGGACCACCCGGCGCATTTCCAACCTCCTAGAGGGCCTCGGTACCAACCTTCTCACCGTGGGCCCTGCCCAGGGGGGGCGGGGGCCGGGCGGGGGGTTGGTGCGCTTTGGAGGCCCTGCTACCCTGCCCCTTTCCGACGCCTACGCCATCCAGGAAGCCTTTTCCGGGGAAGTCGTGGGGGTGGCGCCTGTGGCCCAGGGGAACTTCCAGCTCAAGTTTGGGGCCAATAACCTTAGGGCCACGGTGGTGGGTACCTGGCCGGACTTCGCCCAAGTGCGAAACGCCCTTCCCGAAAAGGGGAGCTTCTTTACCTGGGAGGACGTGGAAGCGCGGCGCCGGGTGGCGGTGATCGGCTACGGCATCGCCCAGGACCTCTTCGGAGGGGAGGACCCCTTGGGGCAACGCCTGCGCATCGGGGGGATTCCCTTCACCGTGGTGGGGGTGTTGCCGGATAAGGGGGACCAGGGGTTCGTGAGCACCAACTACCAGGTGTACGTGCCCCTCTCCACCTACCTGCAACGCCTCGCCCGTCCCGAGGCGGGGGGCCCCAAGGTGAACGCTATTTACCTCCAAGGGGCGGACCGCAACCGCCTGAAGGACCTCCAGGCCCGGCTCACCCAGTTCCTGGCGGAACGGCATGGCCTCTTGGACCCCGAAAGCTACGATTTTTCCGTGACCAACCAACAGGATGCCCTGGAGAGCGTGAACCAGACCACCCTGGCCATGACCCTTTTCCTGGGAGGGGTGGCGGGGATTAGCCTCCTGGTAGGGGGCATTGGCATTATGAACATCATGCTGGTCTCGGTCACGGAGCGCACCCGGGAGATAGGGGTGCGGAAAGCCTTGGGAGCCAGGCCAAGGGACATCCTGGCCCAGTTCCTCGCCGAGTCCGTGGTTCTGAGCGTGGGCGGAGGGCTTTTGGGCGTGGCCCTCGGGCTTTTCATGGCCCGCTTTGTGGGCCAGGCCATTGGCGTGACGCCGGTGTTCGCCCCCTTGAGCGTGGTCCTGGCCTTTGCCTTCGCTGTGGCGGTGGGGGTCTTCTTCGGGCTTTACCCCGCTTGGCGGGCGGCTAGGCTGGACCCGGTGGAGGCGTTGCGGTACGAGTAGGGGGTGGACGGAGTTCCCACCCTTCTCCTCGGGCGGGGAGGCTAGCGCAGGCGCTTTAGGGCCTCCTTGATCAGGTCCTGGGCCTTGGCCTTGGGGTTTTGGGCGAGGAGGTCCAGGACCGCGCTCCGCGCCTGCCCTTCCTTGAAGCCCAAGGCCACCAGGGCCAGGATGGCCTCCTCCGCCGCCTGGCTTTCCACCTTCTCCCCGGTGAGGAGGTGGGGGGGGAGCTTGCCCTTGAGCTCCAGGGCCAGGCGCTCCGCCAGTTTCCGCCCCACGCCGCTGGCCGAGGTGAGAAGCCGGAGGTCCCCTTCCGCCAGGGCCCGGGCCAGGAGCTTGGGGGTGAGGGCGGAGAGGAGGGAGAGGGCCACCTTGGGCCCCACCCCGCTCACGGAGAGGAGGAGCTCAAAGAGGGTTAGGCTTTCCTCGTCGGGGAAGCCGTAGAGGGAAAGCCCCTCCTCCTTGAGTTGCAGGTGGGTGTGGACCGCCACCTCCTGGCCTTCCCTTAGGCTTGCCAGGAAGGGGCCTGGGGCCTGGAGGAAGAACCCCACCCCGCCCACCAGGAGGAGGAAGCCCCCTTCCTCCTTCTTCTGGACGAGGCCTTTGAGGTAGCGGATCATCGGCCCTGGAAGCGGGGCGGGCGCTTTTCCCGGAAGGCCCTGACCCCCTCCTCGTGGTCCAGGGTGCGGCCCGCCTCCCCCTGAAGAATGGCCTCGAGGCCCAAAGCCTCCTCCAGGGAAAGCCGGTAGGTTTCCAAAAGGAGCTTCCGCGTAAGGACGTAGGCCCGGGTGGGGCCTTGGGCGAGCGCTTGGGCCAGGGCTAAGGCCTCCTCCAGGAGCCTTTCCGCCGGCACCACCTTGTGCACCAGGCCCAGGGCCAGGGCCTCCTCGGCGGAGAGGCGGGGGGAGAGGAGGAGGAGTTCTTGCGCCTTGGCGAGCCCCACCAGGCGGGGCAGGAGGAAGCTCATCCCCGAGTCCGGCACCAGGCCGATGCGCACGAAGGCGGTGGCGAAGGTGGCCCCGGCGGCGGCCAGGCGCAGGTCCCCCCAGAGGGCGAGGCTCATCCCCGCCCCCGCCGCTGGCCCGTTCACCGCCACCACCAGGGGCTTTTCCAGGCCGCTCATGGCCGCCACCACCCGGTTGTAGCGGCGGAGGTGGGCCTCGTAGTCGGGCTTTTCCTCGCCGAACTCCGTGAGGTCCTGCCCGGCGGAGAAGGCCCGCCCCGCTCCCGTGAGGAGGACGGCCCGCACCCCGGGATCCCGGTTCGCCTCGGCCAAGGCCTGGTAGAGCTCCTCTAGGAGGGCGCCCGTGAGGGCGTTGAGCTTTTCCGGCCGGTTGAGGGTGAGGAGGAGGACGCCTTCGCGCTTTTCCGCTAGGACCATGGCCCTATTGTAAAGGGCTTGGGCACCTACACCGCCTTTTGGTGTAGCGTAGATAAGGGGTATACCGCCCCCTTGGGAGGCAGGATGGAGCTCACGCTGGAAAGCCAAGGCTACCTGGAGGCCCTCTACCGGGCTTACCTGGAGGACCCCTTTTCCCTGCCGGAGGAGTGGCGGCGCTACTTCTCCGCCCTCACCCTGGAGGACGGCCGACGAGAACGCCCCGCCCCGAGCGTCCCTGTGGCGGAAGCGGTGGACCTAGGCTTCCTCCTCAAGGTGGAGCGCCTGGTCCAAGCCTACCGGGAGCTCGGGCACCTGGCGGCCCGGATAGACCCCTTGGGCCAGGAAAGGCCGAGGCCGAAGGCGCTCACCCTGGAGGCCCACGGCCTCTCCCCCAAGGACCTCGCCCGGCCCCTTCCCCCCTTCTTCGGCGCCCCCACCCTGGGGGCTCTCCTGGAGCGCCTTCAGGCCACCTACCTGGGCCCCATCGGCTTTGAGGTGGCCCACGTGGAGCCCGAGGAAAGGGAGTGGCTCCTCGCCCGCATAGAGGCCCCTTGGGAAAGGCCCCCCCAAGAGGTCCGTCGCCGCATGCTGGAGGCCCTCATGCAGGCGAGCCTCTTTGAGGCCTTTCTGCAACGGAAGTACCTGGGGGCCAAGACCTTCAGCGCTGAGGGCCTGGAAAGCCTCATCCCCCTCCTCAAGGAGGCGGTGGTGGAGGCGGCCCGCTTGGGGGTCAAGGAGGTGGTCCTGGGCATGGCCCACCGGGGCCGGCTCAACGTCCTGGCCCATGTGGTGGGGAAGCCCTTTGAGCGCATCTTCCGCGAGTTTGAGGAGATCTTCCCCGAGGGCTACGCCGGGGACGTGAAGTACCACCTGGGCTTCTCCAGCGACCAGGAAACCCCTTACGGCAAGGTCCACGTCTCCTTGAACTTCAACCCAAGCCACCTGGAATTCGTCAACCCCGTGACCCTGGGCCGGCTTCGCGCCAAGCAGGACCGCTTCGGGGACCGGGAGAGGCGGCGGGGCCTGGCCATCCTGGTCCACGGGGACTCCGCCTTCATCGGCGAGGGCATCGTGCAGGAAACCCTCAACCTCTCCCAGCTTCCCGGCTACCGGGTGGGGGGGACCCTGCACGTGGTGGCCAACAACCAACTGGGCTTCACCACCCTCCCCTCGGAGTACACCTCCTGCCGTTACCCCACGGACATCGCCAAGATGGTGGGGGCCCCCATCTTCCACGTGAACGCCGAGGCGGTGGACGAGCTCTGGTTCGCCCTGCGCCTGGCCCTGGAGTACCGGAGCCGCTTCGGCAAGGACGTGGTCCTGGACCTGGTGGGCTACCGCCGCCGGGGGCACAACGAGACGGACGAGCCCACCTTCACCCAGCCCACCATGTACGCCCTCGTGGCCAGGAAGCCAGAGCCTTGGAAGGTCTATGCCGAAAGGCTTAAGGCCGAGGGGGTGGTGCGGGAGGAGGAGCTTAAGGCCCTCGAGGCGGCTTACCTGGAGCGGCTGGAAAGCGAGTTCGCCCGGGTCAAGGCCGAGCCCGGCCCCGTGGTGCCCCACGGGCTTTCGGGCCTTTGGCAGGGGTACGTGGGGGGGCCTGACCACCTGGTGCCCGAGGTGGAAACCGGGGTGCCCAAGGAGGCCCTGCGCAACCTTTTGGTGCGGCTTGCCACCGTGCCCGAGGGCTTCCAGGTCCACCCTAAGCTCAAGCGCTTCCTCGAGGCCCGCCTGGAGATGGCCGAGGAGAAGCGCCCCCTGGACTGGGCCGCCGCCGAGGCCCTGGCCTTCGCCACGCTGGCGGCGGAAGGGCACCGGGTCCGCCTCACGGGCCAGGACGCCCTAAGGGGCACCTTCACCCAGCGCCACGCCGCCCTTTACGACTACCGCACCGGGGAGAAATACGTCCCCTTGGAGCACCTGGCGGAGGGGCAGGCCCCCGTGGAGATCCACAACTCTCCCCTTTCCGAGGCCGGGGTCCTGGGCTTTGAGTACGGGTACAGCCTGGACTACCCCGAAGGCCTCATCCTCTGGGAGGCCCAGTTCGGGGACTTCGCCAACGTGGCCCAGGTCTACATTGACCAGTTCCTGGCGAGCGCCGAGGCCAAGTGGGGCCGGCTTTCCGGCCTCGTGCTCCTCCTGCCTCACGGCCTCGAGGGCCAAGGCCCCGAGCACTCCTCGGCCCGGTTGGAACGCTTTTTGCAACTCGGGGCCAAGGACAACCTCCAGGTGGCCTACCCCACCACCCCCGCCCAGTTCTTCCACCTCCTCCGCCGCCAGGTGAAAAGGCCCATCCGCAAGCCCTTGGTGGTCATGACCCCCAAAAGCCTCCTCCGCCACCCCGAGGTGGTCTCTAGCCTGGAGGAGCTCGCCCAGGGCCGCTTCCAGAAGGTGATCCCCGAAAGGGTGAAGGGAGCGAGGAAGGTCCTCCTCACCTCCGGCAAGGTCTACTACGAGCTTCTCGCCAAGAGGCGGGAGCTTGGGGCGGAGGACGTGGCCATCCTGCGCCTAGAACTCCTCTACCCCTTCCCCGAGGCGGAGCTTCGGGAAGCCCTCGCCCCCTATCCCAAGAAGGTCCCCGTGGTCTACGTGCAGGAGGAACCCATCAACCAAGGCGCCTGGTGGTACCTCTCCGCCCGCTTCTGCGGGGAGATCCTTGGCCATCCCTTGAGCGTGGTGGCCCGGCCTGAGTCTCCAAGCCCCGCCGTGGGCTCCTCCAAGGTCCACCGGCTGGAGCAGGAAGCCCTTTTGGAAGAAGCCTTCAAGTGAGGAGGTAAAAGGTGGAAGAGCTCAAGGTGCCCTCCGTGGGCGAAAGCATCGTGGAAGTGGAGATCGGCGCTTGGCTTAAGCGGGAGGGGGAAAGCTTCGCCCAGGACGAGCCTTTGGTGGAACTCATCACCGACAAGGCCACCCTGGAACTCCCCGCCCCCTTTGCCGGCACCCTAAGGCAGATCCTCAAGAAGACCGGGGAAACGGCGCGGGTGGGCGAGGCCATCGCCCTCCTGGAAAGGGGCGTGGGGGCGGAGGCCCCCAAGGCGGAAGCGCCTAGGGCCGAGGCGGTGCGGGGAACCCCCCTGGCCATGCCCGCCGCCGAGCGCCTCATGAGGGAGAAGGGGGTTCCCGCCGAGGCGGTGGAGGGCACGGGCTTAGGCGGGCGCATCCTGAAGGAGGACGTGGAGCGGTACCTGGAGTCGGCCCAGGAAAAGCCCGCTCCCGAGCCCGCCCGCCCCGTTCCCGAAGCCCGCCCTGCCCCCACCCCCCTTCAAGCCCCCACCGACAAGCCCTGGCGGGTGAGCGAGGCGGTGCCCATGACCCCCTTGCGCCGCCGCATCGCCGAGCGCCTTCTTCTGGCGCGGCAGACCACGGCCATGCTCACCACCTTCAACGAGGCGGACATGTCCGCCGTCATCGCCCTGCGGAAGGAGCTTGGGGAGGCCTTCCAGAAGAAGCACGGGGTGAGGCTCGGCTTCATGAGCTTCTTCGTCAAGGCCGTGGTCCAGGCCCTCAAGGAAATCCCCGAGCTCAACGCCGAGATCCGCGACAACACCATCGTCTACCACCGCTACTACGACATCGGCATCGCCGTGGGCGGGGGCGAAGGGCTGGTGGTGCCGGTCCTCCGGGACGCCGACCGCCTCTCCTTCGCCGAGATTGAGCGGCAGATCGCCGACTTCGCCGAGAGGGCCCGCACCAAGAAGCTCAAGCCCGAGGAGCTCATGGGGGGCACCTTCACCATCACCAACGGGGGCATCTACGGCTCGCTCAACTCCACCCCCCTCCTGAACCCACCCCAGGTGGGCATCCTGGGCATGCACGCCATCCAGGAAAGGCCCGTGGCCCGGGAGGGCCAGGTGGTGGTCCGGCCCATGATGTACCTGGCCCTTTCCTACGACCACCGCATCGTGGACGGGCGGGAGGCGGTGACCTTCCTCCGCCGGGTGAAGGAGCTCATTGAGAACCCCGTGCGGCTCCTCCTGGAGGTTTAAGGTGTACGACCTCCTGGTCATCGGCGCAGGTCCCGGCGGGTACGTGGCCGCCATCCGGGCGGCCCAGCTGGGCATGAAGGTGGGGGTGGTGGAGCGGGAAAAGGCCCTGGGGGGGACCTGCCTCCGGGTGGGGTGCATCCCCTCCAAGGCGCTTTTGGAAACCACCGAGCGCATCTACGAGGTGAAAAAGGGCCTCCTGGGGGCCAAGGTGGAGGGCTTTAGCCTAGACCTCCCTGCCCTCCTCGCCCACAAGGACAAGGTGGTCCAGGCCAACACCCAGGGGATTGAGTTCCTCTTCAAGAAAAACGGCATCGCCCGCCACCAGGGCACGGCCCGCTTCCTTTCCGACCGGAAGGTCTTGGTGGAGGAGACGGGGGAGGAGCTCACCGCCCGCTACATCCTCATCGCCACCGGCTCCGCCCCCCTCATTCCCCCTTGGGCCCAGGTGGACTACGAGCGGGTGGTGACCTCCACCGAGGCCCTTTCCTTCCCCGAGGTGCCCAAGCGGCTCATCGTGGTGGGGGGCGGGGTCATTGGGCTAGAGCTCGGGGTGGTCTGGCACCGCCTGGGGGCGGAGGTCACCATCCTGGAGTACATGGACCGCATCCTCCCCACCATGGACGCCGAGCTTTCCCGGGCGGCGGAGAGGATTTTCAAGAAGGAGGGCCTTGCCATCCGGACCGGGGTGCGGGTCACCGCCGTGATCCCGGAGGCCAAGGGGGCCCGGGTGGAGCTGGAGGGGGGGGAGGTCCTCGAGGCCGACCGGGTCCTCGTGGCCGTGGGCCGCAGGCCCTACACCGAGGGGCTCGGCCTGGAAAACGCTGGCCTCTCCACGGACGAGCGGGGGCGCATCCCCGTGGACGAGCACCTGAGGACCCGCATCCCCCATATCTACGCCATTGGGGACGTGGTCCGGGGGCCTATGCTGGCCCACAAGGCGAGCGAGGAGGGCATCGCCGCCGTGGAGCACATGGTTACGGGCTTCGGCCACGTGGACTACCAGGCCATCCCCAGCGTGGTCTACACCCACCCCGAGGTGGCGGGCGTGGGCTACACGGAGGAGGAGCTAAAGGAGAAGGGCATCCCCTACAAGGTGGGGAAGTTCCCCTACTCCGCCTCGGGCCGCGCCCGGGCCATGGGGGAGACGGAGGGCTTTGTCAAGGTACTGGCCCACGCCAAGACCGACCGCATCCTGGGGGTCCACGGCATCGGAGCCCGGGTGGGGGATGTCTTGGCCGAGGCCGCCTTGGCCATCTTCTTCAAGGCGAGCGCCGAGGACCTGGGCCGCGCCCCCCACGCCCACCCCTCCCTTTCGGAGATCCTCAAGGAAGCCGCCCTGGCGGCGTGGGAGAAGCCGGTTCACCTTTAGGAAAAGCCTTTGGGGGCCGAGGTGTGAGGAACACCTCGGCTTTTGTATACTTATGCATGCCCCCTCTGGGGGTAGACTGGGAGCTGGCATGAAGATCGTCTTGGCATACTCCGGCGGGCTGGACACCAGCATCATCCTCAAGTGGCTGAAGGAAACCTACAACGCCGAGGTCATCGCCTTTACGGCGGACATCGGCCAGGGGGAGGAGGTGGAGGAGGCGAGGGAGAAGGCCCTAAGGACCGGGGCCTCCAAGGCCATCGCCTTGGACCTCCGGGAGGAGTTCGTGCGGGACTTTGTCTTTCCTATGTTCCGCGCCCTTCCCCTTTACGAGGGGTACTACCTCCTGGGTACCTCCATCGCCCGGCCTTTAATCGCCAAGTACCTGGTGAAGATCGCCGAGGAGGAGGGCGCGGAGGCCGTGGCTCACGGGGCCACGGGCAAGGGCAACGACCAGGTGCGCTTTGAGCTCACCGCCTACGCCCTGAAGCCGGACATTCGGGTCATCGCCCCTTGGCGGGAGTGGGGCTTTAAGGGGCGGCAGGAGATGATCGCCTACGCCGAGGCCCACGGCATCCCTGTGCCCGTGACCCAGGAGAAGCCCTACTCCATGGACGCCAACCTCCTGCATATTTCCTACGAGGGGGGGGTCCTGGAGGACCCCTGGGCTGAGCCCCCGAAGGGCATGTTCCGCATGACCCAGGACCCCGAGGAGGCCCCCGACACCCCCGAGTACGTGGAGGTGGAATTTTTTGAGGGGGACCCCGTGGCGGTGAACGGGGAGCGCCTTTCCCCGGCGGCCCTCCTGCAGAGGCTCAACGAGATTGGGGGGCGGCACGGGGTGGGCCGGGTGGACCTGGTGGAGAACCGCTTCGTGGGCATGAAGTCCCGGGGGGTTTACGAGACCCCCGGGGGCACCATCCTCTACCACGCCCGGCGGGCGGTGGAAAGCCTCACCCTGGACCGGGAGGTCCTGCACCAGCGGGACATGCTCTCCCCCAAGTACGCCGAGCTCGTCTACTACGGCTTCTGGTACGCCCCCGAAAGGGAGGCCCTCCAGGCCTACTTTGACCACGTGGCGAAGAGCGTCACCGGGGTGGCCCGGCTCAAGCTCTACAAGGGGAACGTCTACGTGGTGGGGCGGAAGGCGGAGAAAAGCCTCTACCAGAAGGACCTGGTGTCCTTTGACGAGCTTGGGGGCTACGACCAAAAGGACGCCGAGGGCTTCATCAAGATCCACGCCCTGCGCCTGAGGGTGCGGGCCATGGCGGAGGGGCGGCGTGGCGCATAGGACCTGGGGAGGCCGCTTCCAGGAGGGCCCGGATGCCCTCGCCGCCCGTTTCAACGCTTCCCTTTCCTTTGACCGGGCCCTTTGGCGGGAGGACCTCTGGCAAAACCGGGTCCACGCCCGCATGCTCCAGGCGGTGGGCCTCCTTTCGGAGGAGGAGCTAGAGGCCATCCTGAAGGGGCTAGACCAGATAGAGGAGGAGATTGAGGCGGGCACGTTTCCCTGGCGGGAGGACCTCGAGGACGTGCACATGAACCTCGAGGCCCGCCTCATGGAGCTCATCGGCCCCCCGGGGGGCAAGCTCCACACGGCCCGTAGCCGCAACGACCAGGTGGCCACGGACTTTAGGCTTTTCCTGCGGGCGGCCCTAGACGAGCTTCTTGCCCTCCTCTTGGAGGTGCGCCGGGTCCTCGTGCGGGAGGCGGAAAAGCACTTAGAACCCCTTTTCGTCCTTCCCGGCTACACCCACCTGCAACGGGCCCAGCCCATCCTCCTTTCCCACTGGTTCTTGGCCTACTACGAGATGCTCACCCGGGATGCCGGAAGGCTTCTGGACGCCCGCACCCGCCTCAACGAAAGCCCCTTAGGGGCCGCTGCCCTGGCGGGCACGGGCTTCCCCATAGACCGCCACTTCACCGCCAAGGAGCTCGGCTTTGAGCGCCCCATGCGCAACTCCCTGGACGCCGTGGGGAGCCGGGACTTCGCCCTGGAGGTCCTTTCCGCCTTAAATATCGGCATGCTCCACCTTTCCCGCTTGGCGGAGGAGCTCATCCTCTATAGCACGGAGGAGTTCGGCTTCGTGGAGGTTCCCGATGCCTTCGCCACCGGCTCCTCCATCATGCCCCAGAAGAAGAACCCGGACATCCTGGAGCTCATCCGGGCCAAGGCGGGGAGGGTGCTCGGGGCCTTGGTGGGGCTTTCCGCCGTGGTGAAGGGCCTGCCCCTGGCCTACAACAAGGACCTGCAGGAGGACAAGGAGCCCTTGTTGGACGCCCTCGCCACCTACCGGGATAGCCTCAAGCTCCTCGCTGCCCTATTGCCGGGCCTCAAGTGGCGCCGGGAAAGGATGTGGCGGGCGGCGGAGGAAGGGTTTTCCCTGGCCACGGAGCTCGCCGACTACCTGGCGGCAAAGGGCCTCCCCTTCCGGGAGGCCCACCACGTGGTGGGGCGGCTGGTGCGGCGGCTTCTGGAGGAGGGGAGGGGGCTTAAGGATCTGAGCCTGGAAGAACTACAGGAAGCCCACCCCCTCTTCGCCGAGGATGCCCTAGGCCTTCTGCGCCTAGAAACCGCCATCCACCGCCGCCAATCCTTTGGGGGCACGGCCCCGGAGGCGGTGCGGGCGAGGGTGTTGGAGGCCAAGGAGGAGGTGGGCCTTGCTTGAACTGGAGCTTCCCACGGCGGCGCTCCCCGAGGTGCGCCCCCAGGCGGGGGTGGAGCTGAGGAAGGCGCGTCTAAGCGACGTGGACGCCATCTACTGGCTCATCCGCTACTGGGCGGAGAAGGGCTTGATGCTCGTCCGGAGCCACAGCCACCTTTACGAGAACATCCGCGACTTCCAGGTCCTGGAGGACGAGGACGGCCACATCGTGGGCACCGTGGCCCTCCACGTCCTCTGGCGGGACCTGGCGGAGATCCGGGGCCTCGCCGTCCACCCGGCGCGGCAGGGACAGGGCCTTGGGCGCTGGCTGGTCCTCGGGGCGGAGCGGGAGGCCCGCGACCTCGGGCTTCCCCGGGTCTTCGCCTGGACGCTTCAGGTGAACTTCTTCCGCAACCTGGGCTACCAGGTGACGAGCCGGGAGGCCCTTCCCCCCAAGGTGTGGAGCGAGTGCAACGCCTGCCCCTTTTACGAGAACTGCCGGGAGATCGCCGTCATCAAGCACCTTTCCCCAGGGGCCTTTGGGGGCTAGAATGGCTGGGATGGAGGGGGAATGGGAGTAAAGGAGCGCGCCGTTTTGGTCCTGGAAGACGGCACCGTCTACCGCGGTTACGCCTTCGGCGCCCGGGGGAAGACGGTGGGGGAGGTGGTCTTCAACACCGCCCAGACGGGCTACCAGGAGATCATGACCGACCCCAGCTACCACGGGCAGATCGTGGTCATGACCTACCCCCACCAGGGCAACTACGGGGTGAACGTCTACGACATGCAGTCCAACCGTCCCTGGGTGCGGGGCTTCGTGGCCAAGGAGTTTAGCCGCGTGGCCTCTAACCCCCGGGCCCAGCAGACCATCGGGGAGTTCATGGAGTTCTACGGGGTGGTGGGGATTGAGGGCATAGACACCCGGGCCCTGGTGCGCAAGATCCGGGAAGGGGGGGTCTTGAAGGGGGTTATCGCCCACGCAAGCCTCTACGGGAGCCCCGACCACGACTTCACGGAGGAGGAGCTGGAGGCGTTGCGCCAGGAGGCCAAGGCCTGGACGGACATTGACGGGCGGGACATGACCCCCGAGGTCTCCACCCCCCTGCCCTACGCCTGGCCCACCCTGAAGTCCGGGCGGCGCATCGTGGTCATGGACTTCGGCATCAAGCATGCCATCGTGGAGAACCTGGCCGCCTTGGGCTTTGAGATCCTCGTGGTCCCGGGCAAGACCCCGGCGAGCCAGATCATGGCCCTGGAGCCCCACGGCCTCCTCATCAGCAACGGTCCCGGCGATCCCTCCATGCCCCGCTACGCCCACGAAACCATCTGGAAGCTCATGGGGCTTCTCCCCACCTTCGGCATCTGCCTGGGGCACCAGCTTCTCGCCCTGGCGGCGGGGGGGCGCACCTACAAGATGAAGTTCGGCCACCGCGGGGCCAACCACCCGGTGAAGAACCTCCTCACGGGGAAGGTGGAGATCACCAGCCAGAACCACGGCTACGCCGTGGACATAGACTCCCTAAAGGAGTTCCGCCCCACCCACATCAACCTGAACGACGGGACCCTCGAGGGCATGGCCCACGCCCGCTACCCCGTCTTCTCCGTGCAGTACCACCCCGAGGCGGCCCCGGGCCCCCACGACGCCCTCTACCTCTTCCGCCGCTTCCTGGAGGAGGTGGAGGCCTTCCACGGGGCCACGGGCCTCCCCGTGGAGAAGCGCCGGCCGGACGGGCACGGCATCTAGTAGTCCATGCCCCGGATATTCCCCTCCTCGTCCACGTCAATCCGGAGGGCCTGGGGCACCTTGGGCAGGCCGGGCAGGGTCTCAATCCCCCCCATGTAGACCACCACAAACCCTGCCCCAAAGCGGCACTTAAGGTCCGTGACCCGCACGGTGAAGCCCTTGGGCCGGCCCCGGAGCTTGGGGTTATCGGAGAGGGAGGTGGCCGCCTTGGCCATGACCACGGGCAAGGCCTCGCACCCCTCCTTCTTGGCCGCCCGAAGGGCCCGCTTGGCCTCCTCGCTCCACTCCACCCCTAGGGCCCCGTAGACCTCCTTGGCGATGGTGGCCACCTTCTCCTCCAAGGGGGCTTCCAGGGGGTAGAGGGGGCGGTAGGCGTGGGGAAGGGAGAGGGCTTCCAGCACCCTTTCCGCCAGTTCTAACCCTCCCTCGCCCCCCTTGGCGTACACCTCGCTTAGGGCGAAGGGGAGGCCCCTTTCCCGGGCGAAATCCCGCACCAGGGCGATCTCCTCCTCGGCGTCCGTGGGGAAGCGGTTCAGGGCCAAAACCGGGGTGTAGCCGAAAAGCCGCACGTTCTCCACGTGCTTTTCCAGGTTGGCCAAGCCCTCCTTCACCGCCTTGGGGTCGGGCATTTCGTAGGCGTCCTGCCCCCCGTGGTAGCGCAGGGCGCGGATGGTGGCCACCAAGACCACCGCCTCGGGGATGAGCCCTGCGGTGCGGGCCACCACGTTCATGAACTTCTCCATGCCCAAATCGGTGGCGAAGCCCGCCTCCTGGACCACGTAGTCTGCCAGGCCCAGGGCGAAAAGGCTCGCCCGCACGGAGTTGGTGCCGTGGGCGATGTTGCCAAACGGCCCCATGTGGACGAAGGCGGGGTTCCCCTCCGCCGTCTGCACCAGGTTGGGCAGGAAGGCCTGGCGGAGGAGGGCGGCCATGGCCCCCACCGCCCCCAGGTCCTTGGCGTAGACCGGCTGGCCCTCGAGGGTGAAGCCCAGGCGGATCTCCCCAAGACGCCGCTTCAGGTCTTTAAAGTCCCGGGCCAGGCTCATGAGGGCCATGACCTCGCTGGCCACGGTGAGCTCAAACCCCCCTTCCCGGGGCACCCCGTGGGCCTTGCCCCCTAAGCCCAAGACGATGTGGCGCAGGGCCCGGTCGTTCATGTCAATGGCCCGCTTGAGCTCAATGCGCCTCGGGTCAATCCCGAGCTCGTTCCCTTGGTGCAGGTGGTTGTCCAAAAGGGCGTTGAGGAGGTTCACCGCTGAGGTCACCGCGTGGAAGTCCCCGGTGAAGTGCAGGTTGATCTCGTGCCGGGGCTCAATGCGGGCCTTTCCGCCCCCCGTGGCCCCGCCCTTCACCCCGAAGACCGGGCCCAAGGAGGGCTCCCGGAGGGCCAAGGCGGCCCGCTTGCCGAGCCGCCACAGGGCGTCCACCAGGCCGATGGCGGTGGTGGTCTTGCCCTCTCCCGCCGGGGTGGGGGTGATGGCGGTGACCAGGATGAGCCGCCCCTTGGCCTTGGGGGGCTCGCCCAGGACCTTGGCCATGTGGGGGCCGTAGAGGTAAAGCCGCTCGCGGCCTAGGCCGAGCTTGGCCGCCACCTCTTCTATGGGAAGAAGCGCTTCCTTGACGATCACGGGGTAAGCTTACTCCTCCCCCCTAGGGAGAGAAGTCCCGGTTCCCCCCGGAAAGCACCAGGGCCAGGGTTTCGGGGAGGCTTGCCCCGTGTTCCAGCACCGCCGCCAAGGGCAAGGCCCCCGTGGGCTCCACCACCTGCTTCGTGCGGGTGAAGAGGAGGCGTTCGGCCTCGAGGAGGGCCTCCTCGCTCACGGCCAAGATCCCGTCCACCTTCTCCTTCAGGATGGGGAAGGTGAGGCGCCCCAGGCTTAGGGTGCGCACCCCGTCCGCCCGGGTCCTGGGAGGCTCGGCCAGGCGCACGATCTCCCCCTTGAGGAGGCTTTGCCGGGCGTCGTCCGCCCCCACGGGCTCCACCCCGTAGACCCGGGTGGTGGGGGAGAGGGCCTTGATGGCGGTGGCCACCCCGGCGAGGAGCCCACCCCCGCCCACGGGGGCCAGGACCGCCTCGGGGAAAAGCCCCCTTTTCCCCGCTTGGGCCAGAAGCTCGAGGCCCACCGTGCCCTGCCCCGCCACCACCCAGGGGTCGTCAAAGGGGTGGAGGAAGGCGTAGCCGGTTTCCTGGAGGAGGGCCTTGGCCACCTCCTCCCGGTTGGCCACGGTCACCCCTTGGTCGTAAACCTCGGCCCCGTAGGCCCGGGTTGCCGCCTTCTTGAAGGGGCTTGCGTCCTCGGGCATGACGATGAGGGCCTTGACCCCGAGGACCTGGGCGGCGTAGGCCACCCCTTGGGCGTGGTTGCCGCTGGAAACCGCCAGGAGGCCCTTGGGGCTTTCCAGGGTGAGGGCCTTGGAAAGGGCCCCCCGGGCCTTGAAGCTCCCGGTCTTCTGCAGGTGCTCGGCCTTGAGGAGGAGGCGCTTCCCCAAGAGGGCGTCCAGGAGCCTCGAGGTGAGGAGGGGGGTGCGGTGGGTGTAGGGGGCGATGCGGCGGAAGGCGGCGTGGATCTCTGCCAGGTCCATGCCCCCATCATGCCAGGGTGGACACCCCCGCCCCAGGGCGCTAAAGTGGTAGGGGTATGGACTTCCTCTACACCCTAACCATCCTCCTTTACCTCGGCGTGGCCGGCCTTTTGGTCTACCTGGTCCTGGTGCAGGAGCCCAAGCAGGGGGCGGGGGACCTCATGGGCGCCTCCACCGACCTCTTCTCCGCCCGCGGCGTCACCGGGGGGCTTTACCGCCTCACCGTGATCCTGGGGGTGGTCTTCGCCGCTTTGGCCCTTTTGATTGGCCTCTGGCCCCGTTGACAACTGGCCCTCCCCCCGGTACCATAGGCGTTGCCTGGGGCCGTGGCGCAGTTGGGAGCGCGCCTCAATGGCATTGAGGAGGTCAGGGGTTCGAATCCCCTCGGCTCCACCAGAAAGCCCCCCGCAAGGGGGGTTTCCCCATTTTGCCCCTGGGTGCTACCGGTGCCTTCTGTGGCTTCCAGGATGCTTCTTCCGCCTGCCCCGAACCATCCGCTTTTCCCGAGCCGGGGCATTGACCCTTGAGCTTTCACGTCCCAGAATGGGAAGGATGCGCGCCGCCTTCCGCACCCTGGGGTGCAAGGTGAACCAGGTGGAAACCGAGGCCCTTTTGGGCTTCCTGAAGGCCTTGGAGCCCGAGGTGGTGCCCCTCGAGGCGGGGGCCGACCTCGTGGTCATCAACACCTGCGCTGTCACCACCACCGCCGAGGCGGACGCCCGCAAGGAGATCCGCCGGGCGCGGCGGGCCAACCCCGAGGCCTTCATCGTGGTCACCGGGTGCTACGCCGAACTGGCCCCGGAAGCGATCCGGGAGCTCGGGGCCGATGCCGTGGTGCCCAATAGCCGCAAGGCCGAGCTTCCCAAGGTGATCCTGGAGCATTTCGGCCTCCCCTCCGACCCCATCACCACCCCGCCCAACGAGTTCTGGGGGGCGGGAGAGCGGGGGCTTTTGAATAGCCGGGTCCGGGCCTTTTTGAAGGTGCAGGACGGCTGCCAGGTGGGGTGCGCCTACTGCATCATCCCTAGGCTCAGGGGAAAGGAGCGCCACCGGGACCACCGGGACGCCTTGGCCGAGGCGGAGGCCCTTCTGCGGCTGGGCATACGGGAGATCGTCCTCACCGGGGTGCGGCTTGGGAGCTACCGGGGGCACCCTAGGGGCATCGCTGGGCTCGTGGAGGACCTTTACCACCTGGGGGCCAAGGTGCGGCTTTCCTCCATAGAGCCGGAGGACACCGGGGAGGACCTCCTCCGGGTCATGGCCCGCTACGCCCCGGAGGTGCGGCCCCACCTCCACCTTTCCCTGCAGACGGGCTCGGACCGGCTCCTGAAGCTCATGGGCCGCCGGTACGATAAGGCCTACTACCGGAACCTGGTGCAAAGGGCCTACGAGCTCATCCCCGGTTTTGCCCTCACCACCGACGTCATTGCCGGGCTTCCCACGGAGACGGAGGAGGAGCACCGGGAAACCCTGGCCTTCCTGGAGGAGCTTCGGCCCACCCGGGTCCACGCCTTCACCTACACCCCCCGCCCCAAGACCCGGGCCGCCTCCATGCCCCAGGTGCCCCCGGAGGTGCGCAAGCGCCGCACCAAGGAACTCATCGCCTTGGCCCACCGCCTGGCGGAGGAGCGCATTAGGCCCAAGCTGGGCGAAACGGTGGAGGTCCTGGTGGAGCGCCTCCAGGGGGGGTACGCCCTGGGCCACACCCCCGACTACTACGAGGCCCGCCTCCAAGGCCCGGCCCGGCCCGGGGAAACGGTCCTTGCCCGGGTGGAGGGGGTGGAGGGGTACACCCTCTTGGGCCGGGTGGTGGGGGTCAAGGAGGAGGCCCGCTTGGAGCTTCCCCTAAGGTAGACTTTTTCCCATGGATTGCGTGTTTTGCCGCATCGTCCGGGGAGAGCTTCCCGCCCGCAAGGTCTACGAGGACGGGGGCTTCGTGGCCTTCCACGATATCCGGCCGAGGGCGCCCGTCCACGTCCTGGTGGTGCCCAAGGAGCACGTGGAGAAGCTTTCGGATTACCCCGATAGCGAGGAGGGGGAGAGGAAGCTCGGGGCCCTTTTCCGCACCGCCAACCGGGTGGCGCGGCTTCTCGGGCTTCCCGGCTACAAACTCCAGGTGCACGTGGGGGAGAAGGGGGGCCAGGAGGTCTTCCACGTCCACGTGCACGTCATGGGGAGCCCCGCCTAAAGCGGTCCAGGACCCGGCCCTCGGGGTCTAGGGCGTAGCCCTGGAGGGCGGTTTCCGTGGCCTCCAGGAAGAGGGCGTGGTGGGCCACGGCGAGGGCCCGGCTAAAGGGGAGGGGAGGCCGGGTGGGGTAGAGCCTCGCCCCGCCGCCCCCCAGGACCAGGTGGGTGGTGGGGCCCACCTCGAGGCGCTCGTAGTGGTGGTCGTGCCCGGCGAGGACCAAGGCCACCCCATGGCGCCTTAGGAGGGGTTCTAAGAGGCTTCGCAAGAGGGGGCTTCCCCCGTGGAGCCCCGAGGAATAGAGGGGGCGGTGGAGGACGAGGATGCGCCAGGGGGCGGTGGCGTGGGCCAAGGCCTCGCTGAGCCAGGCCCTCTGGGCCAGGAGGTCGGCCTCGCTGTAGAGGACGAAGAAGGCCACGGGTCCCAACCGGAACTGGTAGTAGGGCCCTTCTCGGCGGAAGCGCCTAAGCTGCTCGGCCAGGGCGGGGGCATCGTGGTTGCCGAAGGCGGGGTACAGGGGCACCGCCGGGAGGTCCTGGATAAACCGCTCCACCACCTGGCCCCTGGGGTAAAAGTTGTCCCCCACGGTGAGGAGGGCCGTGAGGGGGTTTTGGGCGTGGGATTTTCGCAGAAGGGCCGCCACCTGGGCCCTTCCCGGGGTGTCGGCACCCCAGTCCCCCAGGACCGCCACCCGCACCCCTTGGGCCAGGGCCGGGAGGAAGAAAAAGAGGAGGATGGCCCGGGACACGGGCTAGGCTTCCGCCGCCCCGTGGGGTTTGAGGCTCGCTTCCTCCACCCCCGCCTTCTCCACCACCTCCTCCGCCACCAGGATGGGGGCCCCCACCCGGAGGGCCAGGGCCATGGCGTCGGAGGGCCGGGCGTCCACCTCCAGTTCAATCCCCCGGTGTTCCAGGATAAGGCGGGCGTAGAAGGTGCCGTCCTTTAGGTCGGTGATCTCCACCCGTTTGAGCTTTCCTTGAAGCATTTCCATTACCGAGAGGAGGAGGTCCGGGGTGAGGGGACGGGGGGGCTTTTCCCCCTGCAGGGCCACCACGATGTGGTGGGCCTCGAGGGGGCCGATGACGATGGGGAGGAGCTTGTCATTCTCCGTCCTGAGCAGGACCACCACGCTCCCGTTCTGGGGGTCCACGCCCAGGGTTTCAATCTTGGCGTTCAGCATACTTTGAGTATAGACTGGCGGCGTGAGGACCTACCCTGTGGAGATCGCCGGGGTCAAGCGGGAGCTGCCCATCGTCCAGGTGGGCCCGGACGTGGCCGTGGCCCTTCTCAACCTACTGGGGGATACCGAGCTCACCGAGGCCGCCGCCGAGGAGTTGGCCAAGCGCCTTCCTCCGGAGGTGGAGACCCTGGTCACCCCCGAGGTCAAGGCGGTGCCCTTGGCCCACGCCCTTTCCCGCATCACGGGGAAGCCCTACGTGGTGGCCCGCAAGACGGAGAAGCCCTATATGATCAACCCCATAAGCCGCCAGGTGCTCTCCATCACCACGGGCAAACCCCAGCTCTTGGTCCTGGACGGGGCGGACGTGCCCTTGATCCGCGGGAGAAAGGTGGCCATCGTGGACGATGTGGTCTCCACGGGATCCACGCTTTCCGGCCTTAGGGAGCTCATTGAGAGCGTGGGGGGGCAGGTGGTGGCGGTTCTGGCGGTCTTCACCGAGGGCACGCCCAGGCAGGACGTCATCGCCTTGGGCCACCTACCCCTTTTTAAGCCGGAATAGGAGGGTTTTATGGAAACCTATCCCATCAGCATCGGCGGGGTGACCCGGCACGTGCCCCTGATAGAGCCTTTGCCGGGGCGGCGTATCCCCTTGGTGGAGTTTTTGGGGGACCCAGAGTTGGTGCGGGCCGCGGCCTTGGCCCTAAAGCCCTTGGTGCCCCGGGAAACCGAGGTGCTCTTCACCACGGAAACGAGCCCCATTCCCCTCACCCACGTGCTGGCAGAGGAGATGGGCCTCCCCTACGTGGTGGCCCGCCGCCGCCGCCGCCCCTACATGGAAGACCCCATTATCCAGGAGGTCCAGACCCTCACCCTGGGGGTGGGGGAGGTGCTTTGGCTAGACCGCCGCTTTGCGGAAAAGCTCTTGAACCAGAAGGTGACCCTTATTTCCGATGTGGTTTCTAGCGGCGAAACCATGCGGGCCATGGAGCGCATGGTCCAAAGGGCGGGGGGGCGGGTGGTGGGGCGCCTCGCCGCCTTCCGCCAGGGAAGCCCGGCTTTGGACGTGGTCACCGTGGCGGAACTGCCTGTTCTCTAAAGCGTAAGGAGGAGGGGCCTGGACAGGTTCCAGGCCCCTTGGTATTTGGGCGCGGGGTAGTTATGAAGCGAATCTGGGTTTGGGTTTTTTGGGGTCTGGGGCTGGTTTTGGCCGCTTTTTCCGATCTGCCGGCGGGACCGGTGGCCGAGAGGGTGGAACGTGTGGTTCAGGCGGGGTGGATGCAGGGGTATCCGGATGGCACCTTCCGGGGCACGGAACCCGTGAACCGCTACCAGTTGGTGGCCACGTTGGGGCGGGTGCTTAAGGACCTGGGTGTGGAACCCAAGGAGGTGGCCTTCAGGGACGTTCCTAAGGGGCACTGGGCTCTGGAAGGGCTGGCTTTGGCGGCGGCTTGGGACTTGGTTTCCGGATACCCCGATGGAACCTTCCGAGGCCAAGAGGAGCTGAACCGGGCGGCCTTGGCGGTGGTTCTGGCGAAGATGCTGGAGCGCTTAGGGGTGGCCAAGGAAGCCCCCTTGCCTTGGGATGTGCCCCAAGATCACTGGGCGGTTGCCGCCGTGCGCCGCGTGCTGGGAGCAGGCCTGATGGACCTCAATCCGGACGGTTCCTTTGGTTTGACCACAGAGGTCAATCGCTACCAACTGGCGCTGGCCTTGGCCGGTTTGCAACCTTTGGTGGAGGCCAAGAAGCCTGCTCCCTTTCCTCCCACCCCCTCCGTGGCCCTGCAATCCCCCTCTTTGGCTTCTCAAGAAACGTTGGACGTGGCTGCCCGCTGGGTTGGGGCTGGGGGGAAGAAGGTGGTGGTGTTGGGGGAGAGGGTTCTCCTTTGGGAGGCCGGGGGGGGTCAGGACCTCGGGCCGAACGAGGGTTTCCAAGCCGCTATTCCTCCCTGGAGGTTGAAGGGTGGGGTCCTGGAAGATGGGAAAGCCCGCTATGTCCCCTTAGGGACCAAAGAGGGAAAGGAGGTGCTACCCCCGGTGTTCCAGCGCCTTAGGGAGGGGCACCTGAGCCTGGATCCGATGGGGGCCTACCTTTTGATAGTTCCTTCTACGCCGCTTTGCGACTGCCCCAGCCGGGTGGTGCGGTTTGTCCTTCTGCTAACCAATCCAGTGGGGTTGTATGCGGAGTACGTTTACCTTTTGGACCAGCCGGGTAACCGGGTGGTGGGGGTGGCCTGGCCGGATTCCAAGAATCTTGTGGTGTTGGAGGAGGAGAAAACGCGTACGTTGCTCTACCGCGTGAACCTAGCGGCCGGGGAGGATATCGCCCTTAGCGTTTGGGATGAGGGGGGCCTCGAGGAGCGCAGCCCCCTTCCCGTGCGCCCCGTAGCCAAAACGCTCTTGGCTGCGCTTCCCCTGGTTTCGGTATGGGGGCTGGGCTTTGAGGGGCCGGAACGCCTTTTGACTACCCGTGAGGGTAAGCTGGTGCGCGTTCAGCTATCCACCGCGCTTTGGTGAAGGGCGTACACCTCTGCCCGGAGGCCGAGCCTCCGGGCGGTTTCCACGTTCTCGGGGTCATCGTCCAGGTAGAGGGTTTCCTCGGGGGAGAGGCCGAGGCCCTTTAGCGCAAGGAGAAAGGCCTCCGGGTCCGGTTTGGCGACGCCCATGGCGCAGGAGGCGAAGAAGCCATCTATGTAGCCGTCTAGGCCATGGTAGGCGAGGCTTTCCTTGAGGCTTGGCAGGGTGTTGGAAAGCACCCCCACCTTGAGCCCCTGCGCCTTTAGGCTTCGCAGGAGGGCCTCGGCGCCCGGCGCTTTGCGCATAAAGTGGTAGTAGCGGAGGCCCTTTAGCCGCTCGGGGGGCAGGCCCAAGTTTTGGGCGGCCTTCTGGGCCAGCGCTTCAAAAAAGCGGGCTTCCTCTTCCAGGGTGCGCACCTTGCGCCACCGCACCGCTTCTAAGATCTCCCGCATGGCCCAGGCGAGCACGGAAAGGGTCTTTTCCAGGCCAGGCCCGTGGGCGGCGAGGGCCAAGGCCTTCTTGTAGAGGGCCTCCTCGTCCATGAGAAGGAGTACCCCGTCCCGGTCCAACAAAGCCCCCCGCATGGGACGAGTGTAGCACCCACGCGAGGGGGCCCAGGGTCAAACAACCCGCCACACCCCCTTCTCCGTGGCCAGGTACGCCATGGGGATGTCCCAGGGGTCCCGGGGGAGGCGGGGAAGGAGGAGGGCTTCCGGTACCACCCCCAGGCGGACGGCCTTTACTTGGGCCAGGAAGCGGTCGTAAAACCCCTTGCCGTGCCCCAGGCGAAACCCCTCCCGGTCAAAGGCAAGCCCCGGGACCACCACCAGGTCCAGCACCCCTGGGTCCACCGGGGGCGTGGTGGGCTCCAGAAGGCCAAAGGGGCCTGGGGCCAGGGGGCCCAAGGGGTGCACGGAAAGCCCTTCCCCCGCCACCTTGGGCAGGTAGTAGCGGGCGGGGTGCTTTTCCGTTAGGGATAGGAGGTCCAGCTCGTGGGGTAAGGGATGGTAGAGGAGGATGTCCTGGAACCTTCGTTCCGCGAGCCAGGGGAGGAGCTGGGCCACGAGCTCCACGGAAAGGGCGCGGCGGTCCAGGCTCTTCCAAACGCCCAGGGCGAAGCGGCGCAGGGCGGGCTTGTCCACGGAGGGAGGGTACCATCCTAGCCCCTTGACACTCAAGGCATAGGAGTGTCAAAATGCCCCCTAGGAGGGTAAGGTATGCCGGTCTACGTCTACAAAGGCCTGGAAACGGGCAAGTACTACGAGTTTGAACAGGGCTTCCACGACGAACCCCTGAAGGCCCACCCCGAAACCGGGGAGCCCCTGAAGCGGGTTATCACCCCGCCCGCCATCATCTTCAAGGGCTCGGGGTGGCACGTGAAGGACTACGCCAAGAAGGACTCCTCCTCCAAATCGGAAGGGGGCGAAGACAAGGAGTAAGGGAGGTCTTCCCTGGCCCCAGGCGCAGCCTGGGGCCTTATGCTTTTGGCATGCTGAACCTAGCTGCGCTTGCGCTCCTTTTGCTGGGCCTGGCGGTGCTCTTTGCCCCAAGGCGGCGGTTCGGGTTTCCCTTGGTGGGGGCGGGGCTCCTTCTTCGCCGAGAAGCTCGCCCCTGGGGTGCAGACCATCTTTGTCCCCAGCACCGGGAACTTCCTCTTGGACTTGAGGGGCCTCCAGGGGGGCGCCAAGCCCTAGCGCAGAACCCGGTCCCCCGGGGCGAGCTCTAAGAGCCCTTCCCGCACCTCCAAAATCCCCCGGTAGGCGGTGCCGGGGGCGTAGGTTTCCCCTGGGCGAAGCCGCGCCACCTTGAGCACCCTTCCTTCCCCGTCCAAAAAGGCCACCGTTACGCCAAAGCGGTAGCCCTCCGTGGAGAAGGGGGCATCGGTGGCCTCGGGGAAAAGGTAGAGGAGGGCGTCCAGCGCTTCCCGCCTCAGGCCCAAGCCCAGGTTCCAGGCCTCGGGCATGCGGGCGAGGCGGGCCTTTAGGGTGTGTTGCCCCGTGGGCGTTTCCACCACCACCTGGGCGGGTGGGGGCGGGGTTTGGAAGCGCCGGGCTGCCAGGAGGTAGCCCAGAAAGGAGAAGACCGAAAGGAGGATCAAAAGGGCGAAGGCCACCAAGGGGAAGAGGGGGCTTCGTTCCACGCTATCTCGGCCAAAGCTTCAGGGCCTCGCCCCCTACCCTGGCCCCGGGGGTGAGGCCCCGCCGGGCGAACCAGCCCCGGTTCACCTCGAGGGCCCCCTGGTACACCACCCCGGGGTAGTAGACGGGGCAGGGGTCGGCCTTGCAGGGCTCCATGTCCAGGATGCGCAGGATGACCCCCTGGCGGTCAAAGAAGGCGATGGAAAGGGGAATGAGCGTGTTTTTCATCCAAAACCCCCCTGCCGTGGGGGCGGGGAAGAGGAAGACCATGCCCTCGTCCTCCCCCAGGGACTTGCGGAACATGAGGCCCTGGGCTTGGCGCTCGGGGGTGTCGGCCACCTCCACCCTGAGGGTATAGCGCTTGCCGCCTCCTTCCACGTAAAGGGTGCTCTTGGGAAAGGAAAGCCCTTGGGCCAAGGCGAAGAGGCCGAGGAGGAAAAGGGCCAAGGGGCGCATGGACCCATTATGGCAGAAGGGGAAGGAGGTGGCGCTGGATCTCCCTTTGGAGGGCCTCTATGGGCTTGGTGGCGTCCAGGACCACGAAGCGTTCGGGCTCCGCCTCCGCCAGGCGCAGGTACCCCTCCCGTACCCGCCCGAAGAAGGAAAGCCCAAGCCCTTCCAGGCGGTCGGGGTCTTTCACCCGCTTGAGGGCCTCCTCGGGGGGGAGGTCCAGGAGGAAGGTGCGTTGGGGACTAAGGCCTAGGGTGGCTTCCTTGGCCACCTCCAGGAGCCAAGGGAGGGGGAGCCCCCGGCCGAAGCCCTGGTAGGCCAGGCTGGAGTCCAGGTAGCGGTCGGATACCACCCAAAGCCCCTCCTCTAGCGCCGGCAGGATCACCTTGCGCACGTGCTCCGCCCGGTCGGCGCTGAAGAGAAGGTATTCCGCCTCCGGGGAAAGGGCTTTCCCGTGAAGGAGGAGCTCCCGCACCAGGGGAAGCCCTTCGCCAGGCTCCCGGGTGAGCCGCACCCTTAGGCCCTTTCCCTCCAAGAAGGCGGCCATGAGCCTTGCCTGGGTGGACTTGCCCGCCCCGTCCAGGCCTTCTAGCGTGAGGAAAACCCCGGCCATTTAGAGCCCCGTGGGGTGGTCCAGAAAGACCCAAGGGAGGCCGAAGCGCTCCTCCAGGTGGGCCGCCAAGGCCTTTACCCCGAAGACTTCCGTGTCGTAGTGGCCGGCGTAGATGACGTTGAGCCCCCGCTCAAAGGCCTCGTGGAAGGCGCTATGCTTGGGCTCCCCGGTGATGAAGAGCTCCGCCTCCACCTGGCCCACCAGGTTCGCCGCTCCCCCCGAAACGATGACCACCTCCTGCACCTGGCTCCGCCCTCCTTGGTGCACCAAGGGCTGCATCCCCGTAAGCTGCCCCAGCATGTCCGCCACCTGGACCAAGGGGGTGGGGAAGGGGAAGCGGCCCCTAACGCCCACGTCGTAGGGCGTCAGGTCCACCAGGCCTAAGGCCCTGGCCAGGACAAAGTTGTTCCCCACCTCGGGGTGGGCGTCCAGGGGAAGGTGGGCGGCGTAGAGGTTGATGCCGCCCCGGAAGAGGAGTTCCAGGCGCCTTTTGTGGTGGCCCCGGATGGGGAAGGGCTTGCCCCAGAAGAGGCCGTGGTGCACCAGGAGGAAGTCCACCCCTTCCTCCAGGGCTTTCTGGAAGGTGGCCTCGGCTGCGTCCACCGCTGCGCCTATCTTGCGCACCTCCTCCTTGCCCTCCACCTGGAGGCCGTTGAGGGAGGGGTCCTGGGGAAAGGCCGCCAGGTTCAGGTAGCCGTCTAGGTAGCGGACGAGCTCGTCCCGGTTCATGGGCCCTAGCTTACCGGAAGCCCCCCCTGGGCGGATGGCTGACCGGTCAGTATCATGGGGGCGTGGAACCCGAAACCCTTTTGAAGCTCCGCTTCCTTTCCGGCCTCACGGAAGGCCCCGAGGGGCTCCCCCTTTTCGTCCTAACGGACATCCTCGAGGGGGACCCGCCCCGCTACCGCTCCCGCTTGGCCCTGTTTGACGGGGCTTTGCGCCTTCTGACCCAGGAGGAGGCCAAGAAGCCCCGGTATGCCCACCCTTACGTCTACTTCTTGCGCCGGGTGGGGGAAGGGGAGGAGCTCTTTCGCCTGGACCTGCGGGGGGGTGAGGCGGAAAGGCTCACGGAAACCCCCGGGGTCTTGGACTACGCCCTGGGCCCCTCGGGGGAGGTGGCCTTCCTGGCCCTCAAGGAAGCCCCCAAACCGGGAAGCCCCCGGCGTTTTGAGGGCTGGCCCTTCAAGTTTGACGGCCGGGGCCTTCTCCCCGAGGGGAACCTGGCCCTTTACCTGCTAAAGGACGGGGAGAAGCGGCTCCTCTTGGACCGCTACCCTCCCCCCAAGGAGATGGCCTTCGCCCCGGAGGGCCTTTACCTGGTGATGCCGGAGGACTCCAAGGCCCAGGCGGAGGGGCGGGATACCCTTTTCCTCCTGGAGGAGGGGGGCCTGCGGAAGGTCTACGGGGGCCACGGCCCCATCTTCGGCCTGGAGTGGAGCCCGGAAGGGCTTTTCTTCCTGGGCCACGCCTTTGAGCGGGGCGGGGGGACGGAGGCCAGGCTTTACCACCTGAAGGGGGGCGAGGCCCGGGTCCTCTTCACGGGGAGCCTCCAAAACTCCATCAACAGCGACCTCCGCTTCGGCGCCCACTTCCAGGGGCCCAAGTGGGGTGGGGACGGGGTCTATGTGGTGCGCACGGAAGAAGGGGTGGCCCGGCTTTACCGGGTGGGCCTGGACGGGGAGGCGGAGGCCCTTTCCGCCTCGGGGAGCGTCCTTTCCTTCGCCTGCACCTCCAGGGGGCTATTCCTCCTCACGGAGGGCTTCACCCACCCGGCCCGCCTCGAGGGCCCCTTGGGCACCTACGACCCCAACGCGGGGGTCCTCCCCTTGGCCGAGCCCGTGCCCACCGCCTGGGAGAGCCCGGAGGGGCACAGGGTGCCGGGGTGGGTGCTCCTGCCCGAGGGGGAGGGCCCTTTCCCCGTCATCCTTTACATCCACGGGGGGCCCCACACCGCCTTTGGGGCCGCCCCCATGCTGGAGCTCCAGCTTTTCCGGGCCCAGGGCTACGCCGTGGCCTTCTGCAACCCTCGAGGCTCCACGGGCTACGGGCAGGACTACGC
Source organism: Thermus brockianus (assembly GCF_021462505.1). Lineage (GTDB taxonomy): Bacteria > Deinococcota > Deinococci > Deinococcales > Thermaceae > Thermus > Thermus hydrothermalis. The sequence continues at coordinate 6,885 of NZ_JAKEDV010000006.1, read as the reverse complement.
CCTTTTGGAGGGGGCTTGGGGCGAGCGGGATGAAAGGGACCTCCTGGGCTTTTTGGACCACGTGCTCGCCCGCTTTCCCTTGGACCCGAACCGGGTGGGGGTGGCGGGGGGAAGCTACGGGGGCTATATGGTGAACTGGCTCACCGCCCGCTATCCTGAGCGCTTTAAGGCGGCGGTCACCGACCGGGGCATCTGCAACTGGCTAAGCTTCTTCGGCGCTAGCGACATCGGCCCCCGCTTCACCCACCTGGAGCTTTTCGCCAAGCCTTGGGAGCGCCCCGAGGTCCTTTGGGAGAAAAGCCCTTTAAGGCTGGTCCACCAGGTGAAGACTCCCACCCTGGTGGTCCATTCCGAGGCGGACCACCGTTGTCCCATAGACCAAGGAGAAACCTGGTACACTGCCCTCTTCCACCTCGGGGTGAAGGCGCGGTTTTTCCGGGTGCCCGAGGAAGGGCACGAGCTCTCCCGCTCCGGCCGGCCCGACCGCAGGCTGGCGCGGCTTCGGGCCTACCTGGACTGGTGGCGGGAAAACCTTTAGGGCTGGGCGAAAGCCCAGCCCTTTTTACGCCTTCCTTAGGCCTGGTTTTCCGCCACCGGCTCGGGGATGGGGCCGAAGGTTTCCTCGTAGCGGGCCACGTTCTCCGCCAGGCTCCGCAAGAGGGCCTTGGCGTGCTGGGGGCTCGTGATGATCCGGCTCACCACCATGGCCCCGCCCTGGGGCTGGAGCAGGGCGAAGTCTAGGATGAACTCGTTCTTGGTGTGGGCGATAAGGGCCAGGTTGGTGTAGCGGCCCAGGGCGATGTCCTTGTCAATCTGGATATCTAGCTTCAGCTCGTTCATGCCAACGCCTCCTGGATCTTGGGAAGGGCCCGTTTCAGGGCGAGCCGCACCCGGCCTAGGCTTTTGGCCCCGTCTAGGAAGAGGAGGAGGTGGTGGCCGGGAAGCGGCACGAGAAGCAAAGCCCCCTCCGGGTACTCTACCATGACCTCCTCCACCCCCTCCTGGCCCAGGGTCTGGGCCAAGGCCTTGGCGGTGCCCAAGACGGTGGCGGAGCGGGCGGCGAGGAGGCTGGCTTCGGGGGCGCTTTCCTCCCGCACCTCCTCCACCACGAACCCGTCCTCGCTGAGGAGGGCCGCCACCCGCACCCCCCGGGTTTCCTTAAGCTCCTTGAGGACCTCCAGCATCCCTTACCTCCTAGAGGCTTTGCACCTTGAGGGCGATGCGGGAAAGCTCTTGCCCGATGGCCTTGCGGTCCATGCCCCGCTCCAGCACCGCCCCTAGGATGTACTCGCCCACCCGCAAGGCCAGAACCTCGTGGCTATCCGTGGCCAGGGTGAAGCGGCGCACCTCCCCGGAAAGGGCCTCCGCCAAGGGGGTCATGTGGCGCACCAAGGAGGCGAGCTCCGCCGCCAGGACCTCGGCGGGCGGGGCGCCCCGGCCCAAAGCCTCAATGACCAGGCCGTCCAGCCCGGTGAGCACCGCCCGCTTCACCCCCAAAGAGGCCAAGCTTTCTAGGTAGGCCATCCCACCACCTCCCAAAGCTTCTCCGCCGCCTTGGCGGCCTCCACCCGGGCCCGGCCCAGGTTGGCCGAGGGCTCCATGAGGAGGAGCAGGAAGAGGTCCTCCCGGGCCTTGGGGGCGCGCGCCATCCGGGCATAGCCTACCACGGGGTGCCCCCCTATCCAGAGCTCCTCCACCCGGGAGGCGCCCAGGCTTGCGGCGTAGGCGGCCTTGGCCTGGCGGAGGAGGGCGGCGTGCTCGGCGATGGCCGCCTCGAGGTCCACCCGCTTTCGCCTCACCCCCTCCACCAAAAGCCCGTCCAGGGTGCCCACGCCTGCGGCGAAGGCCCCTTCCACCCGGTCCAAAAGGCGTTGCAAGAGTTCCTCCATCCTATAAGGGCTTCCTCCCCTCCAGGGCCCGGCCCAGGGTTACCTCGTCCACGTACTCCAGGCTTCCGCCCACGGGGAGGCCGTAGGCGAGCCGGGTGGCCTTGACCCCCCGGCGCCTGAGCTCTTCCGCCAGGTAAAGGGCCGTGGCCTCCCCCTCCACGGTCATGGAGGTGGCGAGGACCACCTCCTTCACCCCGGGGAGGCGGGGCCAGAGGCTTTCCAGGTTGAGCTCCTTGGGGCCGATGCCCTCCAGGGGGTTGAGCGCTCCTCCCAGGACGTGGTAGACCCCCGTAAACTCCCCGCTCCGCTCCAGGGCGTACAGGTCCGCCACGGTTTCCACCACGGCGAGGAGCGTGCGGTCGCGGCCTTCGTCCTGGCAGATGGGACAGAGCTCCCCTTCCGCCAGGTTGCCGCACACCCGGCAGACCCCTAGGGCCCGGGTGGCCTCCAAGGCCTCCCGAAGCCCTTCCGCCTCCTCCCGGTGAAAAGCCAGGTGGAGGGCGAGCTTCTGGGCCGTCTTGGGGCCGATGCCGGGGAGGCGGGAGAGGGCCCGGGCGAGCTTGAGGAGGCTTTCGGGGTACCGCATCTAGAAGAGCTTCCCCAGCATCTGGCCCACGCCCCCAAGCTCCCGGGCCATTTCCTTTTCCGAGAGCTCGTGGGCCTTCTTTTGGGCGTCTTGGATGGCCACGAGGAGGAGGTCTTCCAGGGCCTCGAGGTCGTCCTGGAAGGCGGTGAGCACCTCGGGCTTGAGGCGCACGGCGAGGATCTTGCCGTGGCCGTTGGCCTCCACCTCCACCAGGCCCTGGGCCGTGCCCACCACGGTCATGGTTTCCAGGCGTTCTTGGATCTCCGCCGCCTTCTTCTGGGCTTTTTGCGCTTCCTTGAGGAGCTTTTGTAGGTTCATCGTCCCTCCCCTATGAGTATAGTGGAAGGCATGGAGCGCCCTAGAAGGCTGCGTTCACCCCTCCTGCGCCCCCTGGTGGCCGAGGTGGAGCTTTCCCCCCGCCACCTCATCCTCCCCCTTTTCGTGAAGGCGGAAGGGGAACGGGAGGAGGTGGCCTCCATGCCCGGGGTCTTTCGCCATCCCCTAAAGGACCTTCCCCGCCTGGGCGAGGAGGCCCTGAAGGCGGGGCTTGGCGGGGTCATCCTCTTCGGCGTCCTGCCCGAGGGGGAAAAGGACCCCCTGGGCCACGGGGCCTACGCCGAGGAGGGGGTGGTGCAACGGGCCATCCGCCTTCTGAAGCGGGAACTCCCCGAGCTCCTCGTCATCGCCGACACCTGCCTTTGCGAGTACACGAGCCACGGCCACTGCGGGGTGGTGCGGGAGGGCCCCTTGGGCTTTTACGTGGACAACGACGCCACCTTAGAGCTTTTGGCCAAGACCGCCCTCTCCCAGGCCCAGGCGGGGGCGGACGTGGTGGCCCCAAGCGCCATGATGGACGGCCAGGTGCGGGCCATCCGCAAGGCCTTGGACGAGGGGGGCTTCGCCCACGTGCCCATCCTCTCCTATGCGGTGAAGTACGCCTCCGCCTTCTACGGGCCTTTTCGGGAGGCGGCGGCGAGCGCTCCGGAGTTCGGGGACCGCTCGGGCTACCAGATGGACCCCAGGGCGGGGCTTTGGGACGCCCTAAGGGAGGCGGGCCTGGACGACCAGGAGGGGGCGGACCTCCTCATGGTGAAGCCCGCCCTGCCCTACCTGGACGTGCTTGCCGCCTTGAAGGGGCGCTTCGCCAAGCCCCTTTTCGCCTACCAGGTCTCCGGGGAGTACGCCATGCTGAAGCTTTCCGCCCTCCAGGGCCACCTGGACGAGCGGCGGGCGGTCTTGGAAACCCTTTACGCCATCCGCCGGGCGGGGGCCCAGGGCATCCTCACCTACTACGCCCTCGAGGCCGCCCGTTGGCTTAGGGAGGGCTAAAGCCCCCAGATCCCGGCGGGGGCGAGCTCCACCAGGTTCCCCTCGGGGTCGCGGGTGTAAAGGCTTTTTCCCTTGGGCCACTCCGCCCACCAGACGGGAAAGCCCAGGCTCTTGAGCTTCGCTTCCCAGAGGGGAAGCTCCTCCTCCGCCACCCGGAAGGCCACGTGGACGCTCCCCCGGGCCCCGTGGGGGGGAAGGAGGGGGTCTTTTTCCGTGTGCTCGGGGTTGAACACGAGGAATACTCCCCGCCCGGCGCGGAAGAAGGCGTGGCGGGGGGGCTTGTACTGGAAGCAGGGCAGGCCCAAGACCCCTTCGTAAAAGGCCCGCGCCTTTTCCAGGTCCCGGGCGTAGACCGAGGTTTCCAGGACTTCCACTATTTGAGCCGGGCGATGAGTTCGGCCACGGGGATGGCCTCGAGGGTGGTGGTCTTCACGCTTCCCCGGGAGGCCAGGTGGAGCATGGCCCGGGCCACGCTGGCGGCGTCCTCCGCCTCCACGATGTTCACGAAGTCATAGGGGCCAAGGACAGCGTACTGGGCCACCACCTTCACCCCGAAGTCCCTTTCTAGCTCCTGGTTCACCTCCTTGATGCGCTCGGGGTTTTTCACCAGGGTTTCCGCGCCGTCATCCGTGAGGGTGCTGAGCACGATAAAGGTGGGCATGGCCTGCCTCCGTGCCCCCAGTTTAGCAAAGCCTTCCGCCCTCACTCCCACTCTATGGTGGCGGGGGGCTTGGAGGTGATGTCGTAGACCACCCGGCCCACCTCGGGGACCCTGCGGGTGATGCGCCGGGCCACCTCGTCCAGAAACTCCAAGGGAAGCCTGGCCCAGTCGGCGGTCATGAAGTCCTCCGTGGTCACGGCCCTGAGGGCCAGGACGTACCCGTACTTCCGCTCGTCCCCCGCCACCCCCACGCTCCTTAGGGGGGTGAGGACGGCCAGGGCCTGGGCCACCTGGCCGTAAAGCCCCCACTCCTTGAGGAGGCTCGTGAAGAGGTCGTCCGCTTGGCGGAGGATCTCCAGGCGCTCCTCGGTCACCTCCCCCAGGATGCGCACGGCAAGGCCTGGCCCCGGGAAGGGGTGGCGCAGGCGGATGGGGTCGGGCAGGCCGAGGAGGAGGGCGAGCTCCCGCACCTCGTCCTTGAAGAGGAGGCGGAAGGGCTCTAAAAGCGCAAACTCCAGGTCCTCGGGAAGGCCGCCCACGTTGTGGTGGCTTTTGATCTTGGCGGCCCCGTGCCCCCCCGCCGATTCGATCACGTCGGGGTACAGGGTGCCTTGCGCCAGGAAGCGGAAGGGCCCCTTTTCCCGGGCCACCTCCGAGAAGACCGCCACGAACTCCCGCCCGATGATCTTCCGCTTCGCCTCGGGGTCTTCCACGCCCTTTAGGGCCTGAAGGAAGCGCCCCTTGGCCTCCACCACCAGGAGGTTCACCCCAAGGGCCCTCAGGGCCCCTTCCACCTCCTCTCGCTCCCCGAGGCGCAAAAGCCCGTGGTCCACGAAGACCGCCAGGTGGTCCACCCCGGCCTTGGCCAGGAGGAGGGCCAGGGTGCTGGAGTCCACCCCCCCGGAGACCGCCAGGAGGACCCGTTCCTGCCCCACCCGTTCCCGCACCTCTTTGAGGAGGCTTTCCAGCACGTGCTCCGGGGTCCAGTCCCGGGGGACGCCGGCTATCTCCAGGAAATTCTCCAAAATCTGCATCCCCTTGGGGGTGTGGGCCACCTCGGGGTGGAACTGCACGGCGAAGGTCTTGCCGTCCGGCCCCTCCATGGCGGCCACGGGGTTTTCCTCCGTGGCGGCGGAAACCCGCCACCCGGGGGGAAGCTCGGTGACGGCGTCTTGGTGGCTCATCCAGACCTGGACCTCCCCGGAAAGCCCCCGGAAGAGGGGGCCCTCGTAGCGGGTGAGGAGGGCCTTGCCGTACTCCGCCCGGCCTGCGCGCTCCACCTTGCCCCCGAGCTCCTGGGCGAGGAGTTGCATCCCGTAGCAGATGCCCAAGGTGGGGAGGCCGAGCCCGAAGAGGCGGGGGTCGGGGCGGGGGGCCTCGGGGTCAAAGACGCTCTTGGGCCCCCCGGAGAGGATGAGGGCCTGGGGCTTATATTGGAGGATTTCCTCCAAGGGGGTGGTCCCCGGGAGGATGAGGGAAAAGGCCCGGAGTTCCCGAAGCCTCCGGGCGATGAGCCTTGTGTACTGGGAGCCGAAGTCCAGGACCAGGACCACGGCCCCAGTCTACTATGCCTCCAGGTGGAGCCTTACCTGGTGCAGGAGTTCGGCGGGGTCTTGCACGGGGTACTCCAGCCGCTCTAGGATCTCCTCTGCCGGCCTATCCAGAATGCGCAAGCCCCGAAGCCTTTCCAAGAGCGTTTCCTTGCCCACGGGGAAGTCCAGGCCCTTCACTGCCTTGAGCACCAAGACGGCCCAGGGGATCCCCATCATCTCCACAAAGCGCTCCAGGAAGTAGCCGAGCACCCGGGGTTCCTCCTGGCCTTGGCGGATGGCTCGGTAAGCGGCTTTGGCCAGCCCCCCCGCCACGTGGGTGCGAAGGCCTTCCCCTTCCGCCATCTCCGTCACCTTCTTGAGGGCGGTTTCCGGGTCGGCGCGGAGGATCTGGCGCACCGCCGCAGTGGAAAGGCCCAGTTCCTTGGCGATGGCCTCGTCGCTCCACATGGCCTCCTGGGCCAAGACCACGGCGTAGGCGGCGGTCATGAGGCTTGCCGCCCAGGTGAGGCGCCTCTTTTCCGCCATGGCCCTGGGCCCGCCCAGCAGGTCAATCACCTTGAGGAAGACCCGAAGCACGGTGGCTTCTAGCTCCCAGACTTGACCGTTATACCGCATAGAGCCCCAGGAACCTGAGGGCGGAGAGGGGATGGAAGGAGAAGGTCTCCAGGGCCGCCTTCTTCTTCCGCACCCCCCTGCGGTACAGCAGGGACACCAGAAAGGCCCGGAGGACCGCCAAGACTTGCGCCCCCACGCCCCGCACCTGGCAGGCGTCCTCATAGAGGAGGACGTCCCGTAGCCAAAAGGACCGGTTCTCCACCTCCCACCGGGAAAGGAGAAGCTCCCCAAGCCGCCTCGCGTCCGCCTCCT
>NZ_JAKEDV010000005.1:140000-204974 GCF_021462505.1 Thermus brockianus | reverse complement strand
TTTGCGGTTTGCCATCCGTGAGGGTGGGCGGACCGTGGGTGCCGGCGTGGTCACCAAAATCCTGGAGTGAGGTGAGGCATGCCCAAGATCCGCATCAAGCTTCGGGGCTTTGACCACAAGACCCTGGACGCCTCGGCCCAGAAGATCGTGGAGGCCGCGCGGCGCTCGGGGGCGCAGGTCTCGGGCCCCGTACCGTTGCCTACCCGGGTGCGGCGCTTCACCGTGATCCGGGGTCCTTTCAAGCACAAGGACTCCCGGGAGCACTTTGAGCTCCGCACCCACAACCGCCTGGTGGACATCCTGAACCCCAACCGCAAGACCATTGAGAGCCTCATGAACCTGGACCTGCCCACCGGTGTGGAGATCGAGATCAAGACCGTGGGAGGTGGCAAGTGAAGGGCATCCTGGGCACGAAGGTGGGCATGACCCGGATCTACAAGGACGACCGGGCTGTTCCCGTCACCGTGATCCTGGCCGGGCCCTGCCCCGTGGTACAGCGGCGTACCCCGGAGAAGGACGGGTACCTAGCGGTCCAGCTGGGGTTTCTGCCCCAGAAGCCCAAGCGGGTCAACCGGCCCATGAAGGGCCACTTCGCCAAGGCGGGGGTGGCCCCGGTGCGGATCCTCAAGGAGATTCGGGACTTCAACCCCGAGGGCGACGTGGTGACCGTGGAGATCTTTAAGCCGGGGGAGCGGGTGGACGTCACCGGCACCTCCAAGGGCCGGGGCACCGCCGGCGTGATGAAGCGCTGGAACTTTGCCGGTGGGCCGGACTCCCACGGTGCCCACAAGATCCACCGCCATCCGGGCTCCATCGGTAACCGCAAGACCCCGGGCCGGGTGTACAAGGGCAAGCGCATGGCCGGCCACTACGGCGCCGAGCGGGTCACGGTGATGAACCTCGAGGTGGTGGACGTCATCCCCGAGGAAAACCTCCTCTTGGTCAAGGGCGCAGTTCCAGGGCCCAACGGCGGCCTCCTGGTGGTGCGCGAGACCAAGAAGGTGGCCAAGTGAAGGCAGGTAAGGAGGACATGGTGTACCAGATCCCTGTGCTCTCCTCTTCCGGCAAGCGGGAGCTTGCCGCTGACCTCCCCGCCGAGGTCAACCCCCACCTTCTCTGGGAGGTGGTGCGCTGGCAGCTGGCGAGCCGCCGCCGGGGCACCGCCAGCACCAAGACCCGGGGTGAGGTGGCTTACTCCGGCCGCAAGATCTACCCCCAGAAGCACACGGGCCGCGCCCGCCACGGGGATATCGGGGCGCCCATCTTCGTGGGCGGTGGCACGGTCTTTGGGCCCAAGCCTCGGGATTACAGCTACACCCTGCCCAAGAAGGTCCGGAAGGCGGGGCTAGCCATGGCCGTGGCCGACCGGGCCCGGGAGGGGAAGCTCCTTTTGGTGGAGGACTTCGCCGGGGTCAACGGCAAGACCAAGGAGTTCTTGGCCTGGGCTAAGGCGGCAGGCCTGGACGGCTCGGAAACCGTGCTCTTGGTGGCGGAAAGCGAGGTGGTGCGCCGCGCCGCCCGCAACCTGCCCTGGGTGGTTACCCTGGCCCCCGAGGGGTTGAACGTCTACGATATCCTGCGCACCGAGCGGCTCGTCATGGACCTGAAGGCCTGGGAGGCTTTTCAGGCCCGCTTGGGAGGTGAGGCGTGAAGACCGCTTACGACGTGATCCTCGCCCCCGTCCTCTCGGAGAAGGCGTACGCCGGTTTCGCCGAGGGCAAGTACACCTTCTGGGTCCACCCCAAGGCCACCAAGACCGAGATCAAGAATGCGGTGGAGGAGGCCTTTAAGGTGAAGGTGGTGAGGGTCAACACCCTTAGGGTTCGGGGCAAGAAGAAGCGCCTGGGCCGTTACCTGGGCAAGCGCCCCGACCGCAAAAAGGCCATTGTCCAGGTGGCCTCCGGGCAGAAGATTGAGGCCTTGGAGGGCCTCATCTAGACCTGGCCGGGTGGGGTGCCTGGCCCCGATCCGGCAAGGAGGATAGCGAATGGCAGTCAAGAAGTTCAAACCCTACACGCCAAGCCGCCGTTTCATGACGGTGGCGGATTTCTCCGAGATCACCAAGACCGAGCCGGAGAAGTCCTTGGTCAAGCCCCTGAAGAAGACCGGGGGGCGCAACAACCAGGGGCGCATTACCGTGCGCTTCCGGGGCGGCGGCCACAAGCGGCTTTACCGCATTGTGGACTTCAAGCGCTGGGACAAGGCGGGCATCCCCGCCAAGGTGGCGGCCATTGAGTACGACCCCAACCGCTCCGCCCGCATTGCCCTCCTCCACTACGTTGACGGGGAAAAGCGCTACATCATCGCCCCCGAGGGCCTACAGGTGGGCCAGCAGGTGATGGCCGGTCCCGATGCCCCTATCCAGGTGGGCAACGCCCTCCCCTTGCGCTTCATTCCCGTGGGTACCGTGGTTCACGCCGTGGAGCTGGAGCCCAAGAAAGGGGCCAAGCTGGCCCGCTCCGCCGGCACCAGCGCCCAGATCCAGGGCCGGGAAGGGGACTACGTGATCCTGCGCCTTCCTTCCGGGGAGCTCCGCAAGGTGCACGGCGAGTGCTACGCCACCGTCGGGGCCGTGGGCAACGCCGACCACAAGAACATCGTCCTGGGCAAGGCGGGGCGTAGCCGTTGGCTTGGGCGCAAGCCCCACGTGCGCGGCGCCGCCATGAACCCGGTGGACCACCCCCACGGCGGTGGCGAGGGCCGGGCGCCCAGGGGCCGTCCGCCCGCTTCCCCCTGGGGCTGGCAGACCAAGGGCCTTAAGACGAGGAAGCGGCGCAAGCCTTCCAGCCGCTTCATCCTGGCCCGGCGGAAGAAGTGAGGTGAGCCATGCCGCGTAGCTTGAAGAAGGGCGTTTTCGTAGACGACCATCTCCTGGAAAAGATCCTGGAGCTCAACGCCAAGGGGGAGAAGCGGCTCATCAAGACCTGGAGCCGCCGCTCCACCATCGTTCCCGAGATGGTGGGGCATACCATTGCGGTTTACAACGGCAAGCAGCACGTGCCCGTCTACATCACCGAGAACATGGTGGGGCACAAGCTGGGTGAGTTCGCCCCTACCCGCACCTACCGGGGGCACGGCAAAGAGGCCAAGGCCACCAAGAAGAAGTAGCCATGGAAGCGAAAGCCATTGCCCGTTACGTGCGCATCGCCCCCAGGAAGGTCCGGCTCGTGGTGGACCTGATCCGGGGGAAGAGCCTCGAGGAGGCCCGCGCCATCCTGCGCTACACCCACAAGCGGGGCGCTTACCACGTGGCCAAGGTGCTGGAGTCCGCCGCCGCCAATGCGGTGCACAACCACAACATGCTGGAAGACCGGCTCTACGTGAAGGCGGCCTTCGTGGACGAGGGGCCCGCCTTGAAGCGGGTGCTTCCCCGGGCCCGGGGCCGGGCGGACATCATGAAGAAGAAGACCAGCCACATCACGGTGATCTTGGGGGAGAAGCATGGGAAATAAAATCCACCCCATCGGGTTCCGGCTCGGCATCACCCGGGACTGGGAGTCCCGTTGGTACGCAGGGAAGAAGCAGTACCGCCACCTCCTTTGGGAGGACCAGCAGATCCGCGAGGTCCTCACCAAGGAGCTCTACCCGGCAGGGCTTGCCCGCATTGACATTGAGCGGGCGGCGGACAACGTGGCGGTGACCGTGCACGTGGCCAAGCCCGGTGTGGTCATCGGCCGGGGCGGGGAGAAGATCAAGGTCCTGCGGGACACCCTGTCCAAGATGACGGGGAAGAACGTGGCCCTGAACGTCCAGGAGATCCAAAACCCCAACCTCTCCGCTCCCCTGGTGGCCCAGCGGGTGGCGGAGCAGATTGAGCGCCGCTTCGCCGTGCGCCGGGCCATCAAGCAGGCGGTGCAGCGGGTCATGGAAGCGGGGGCCAAGGGGGCTAAGGTGATCGTCTCCGGGCGCATCGGTGGGGCGGAGCAGGCCCGCACCGAGTGGGCCGCCGAGGGCCGGGTGCCCCTTAACACCTTGCGTGCTAATATAGACTACGGCTTCGCTTTGGCCCGCACCACCTACGGGGTGCTGGGGGTCAAGGCGTATGTCTTCTTGGGCGAGGTGATCGGCGGCCAGAAGGCCAAGGCCCGGGCCGAGGGCCCCAAGGGTGAGGAGAAGCCTCGCCGCCGCCGCCCCGCCGTGCGGGTGAAGAAGGAGGAGTAGGCCATGTTGATGCCCAGGCGCATGAAGTACCGCAAGCAGCAGCGGGGCCGCCTGAAAGGGGCCACCAAGGGGGGCGATTACGTGGCTTTCGGGGACTACGGCCTGGTGGCCCTGGAGCCCGCCTGGATCACCTCCCAGCAGATTGAGGCGGCCCGTGTGGCCATGGTGCGCCACTTCCGCCGCGGGGGGAAGATCTTCATCCGCATCTTCCCCGATAAGCCCTACACCAAGAAGCCCCTGGAGGTGCGGATGGGTAAGGGTAAGGGCAACGTGGAGGGGTACGTGGCGGTGGTGAAACCGGGCCGGGTGATGTTTGAGGTGGCGGGGGTAACCGAGGAGCAGGCCCTCGAGGCCCTGCGCATCGCCGGACACAAGCTTCCCATCAAGACCAAGATCGTGCGGAGGGACGCCTACGATGAAGCTCAGTGAGGTAAAGAAGGAGCTGGAGGAGGCCCGCAAGCTCTCCCCGGTGGAGCTGGAGAAGCTCATCCGGAAGAAGAAGCAGGAGCTGATGGAGCTTCGCTTCCAGGCCTCCATCGGCCAGCTTTCCCAGAACCATAGGATCCGGGAAATCCGCAAGTCCATTGCCCGGCTCCTCACGGTGCTGAACGAGAAGAGGAGGGCCAATGCCTAAGAAGGTGCTTACCGGGGTGGTGGTGAGCGACAAGATGCAGAAGACCGTCACGGTCTTGGTGGAGCGCCAGTTCCCCCACCCCCTCTACGGCAAGGTGATCAAGCGCTCCAAGAAGTACCTGGCCCACGACCCCGAGGAGCGGTACAAGGTGGGGGACGTGGTGGAGATCGTGGAGGCCCGCCCCATCTCCAAGCGCAAGCGCTTTAGGGTGCTCCGCCTTTTGGAGAGCGGGCGGCTAGACCTGGTGGAGAAGTACGAGGTCCGTCGCCAGAACTACGCCAGCCTTTCCAAGCGGGGAGGTAAGGCATGATCCAGCCCCAGACCTACCTGGAGGTGGCCGACAACACCGGGGCCCGCAAGATCATGTGCATCCGCGTCCTGAAGGGCTCCAACGCCAAGTACGCTACCGTGGGGGACATCATCGTGGCCAGCGTCAAGGAGGCCATCCCCCGCGGGGCGGTGAAGGAAGGGGATGTGGTGAAGGCGGTGGTGGTGCGCACCAAGAAGGAGGTCAAGCGCCCCGATGGCTCGGCCATCCGCTTTGACGACAACGCCGCCGTCATCATCAACAACCAGCTGGAGCCCCGCGGCACCCGCGTCTTCGGCCCCGTGGCGAGGGAACTCCGCGAGAAGGGCTTCATGAAGATCGTTTCCCTGGCGCCGGAGGTGCTCTGATGCAGACCAAGGTGCACGTGAAGAAGGGGGACACCGTGCTGGTGGCCTCCGGCAAGTACAAGGGCCGCGTGGGCAAGGTAAAGGCGGTGTTGCCCAAGCGGCAGGCGGTCATCGTGGAAGGGGTGAATATCGTCAAGAAGGCGGTGCGGGTGAGCCCCCAGTACCCCCAGGGCGGGTTCGTGGAGCAGGAGGCTCCCTTGCACGCCTCCAAGGTGCGCCCCATCTGCCCCGCCTGCGGCAAGCCCACCCGGGTGCGCAAGAAGTTCCTGGAAGATGGGCGGAAAATCCGGACCTGCGCTAAGTGCGGCGGGTCCTTGGATGTGGAGGAGTAGCATGCCTCTGGACGTTGCCCTGAAGAGGAAATACTACGAAGAGGTGCGGCCCGAGCTCATCCGCCGCTTCGGCTACCAGAACATCTGGGAGGTTCCCAGGCTCGTCAAGGTGGTGGTGAACCAGGGCTTGGGCGAGGCCAAGGAGGACGCCCGCATCCTGGAGAAGGCGGCCAAGGAGCTTTCCCTCATCACCGGCCAGAAGCCGGCGGTGACCCGGGCCAAGAAGTCCATCTCCAACTTCAAGCTCCGTAAGGGCATGCCCATCGGCCTCCGGGTGACGTTGCGGAGGGACCGGATGTGGATTTTCTTGGAGAAGCTCCTCAACGTGGCCCTTCCCCGCATCCGCGACTTCCGGGGCTTGAGCCCCACCAGCTTTGACGGGCGGGGCAACTACAACCTGGGCCTTAAGGAGCAGCTCATCTTCCCCGAGATCACCTACGACATGGTGGACGCCCTGAGGGGGATGGACATCGCGGTGGTCACCACCGCCAAGACCGACGAGGAGGCCAAGGCCCTTTTGGAGCTCTTGGGCTTCCCCTTCCGCAAGTGAGGCGAGCATGGCGAGAAAGGCGCTGATTGAGAAGGCCAAGCGGACCCCCAAGTTCAAGGTGCGGGCCTACACCCGTTGTATGCGGTGCGGGAGGGCCAGGAGCGTCTACCGCTACTTCGGTCTTTGCCGGATCTGCCTGCGGGAGTTGGCCCACAAGGGGCAGCTTCCCGGGGTGAAGAAGGCCAGCTGGTAGGCCGTGGCCGGTCGGGGGGGTTCCCTCGAGACCGCATGGTCCAGGAGTGAGGTAAAAGGAGAGAGGAAATGCTGACGGACCCCATTGCCGACATGCTGACCCGGATACGGAACGCCACCCGGGTCTACAAGGAGAGCACCGAGGTGCCCGCCTCCCGCTTCAAGGAGGAGATCCTCAAGATCTTGGCGCGGGAGGGCTTCATCAAGGGGTACGAGCGGGTGGAGGTGGACGGCAAGCCCGTGCTCCGCATCTACCTAAAGTACGGCCCTCGGCGTCCCGGGCTTGACCCCCGCCCTGAACAGGTCATCAAGCACATCCGGCGCATCAGCCGTCCGGGGCGGCGGGTCTACGTAGGGGTGAAGGAGATCCCCCGCGTGCGCCGGGGTCTAGGGATTGCCATCTTGTCCACGCCCAAAGGGGTGCTCACCGACCGGGAGGCCCGGAAGCTGGGCGTGGGCGGCGAACTGATCTGCGAGGTGTGGTGATGTCTAGGATTGGCCGGCTTCCCATTCCCCTGCCCAAGGGGGTTAGCGTGGAGGTGGCCCCGGGCCTGGTCAAGGTCAAGGGCCCCAAGGGCGAGCTTTCCGTGGCCATTTCCCCCGAGATGCGGGTGGTGGTGGAGGAGGGCGTGGTTCGGGTGGAGCGCCCCTCCGACGAGCGGCGCCACCGGAGCTTGCATGGCCTGACCCGCACCCTCATCGCCAACGCGGTGAAGGGGGTGTCCGAGGGGTACGCCAAGGAGCTCCTCATCAAGGGCATCGGTTACCGGGCGCGGCTTGTGGGCCGGGCGGTGGAGCTTTCCGTGGGCTATAGCCACCCCGTGGTGGTGGAGCCCCCGGAGGGGATCACCCTCGAGGTACCCGAACCCACCAGGATCCGGGTGGTGGGCATTGACAAGCAGCGGGTGGGCCAGGTGGCCGCCGACATCCGGGCCATCAAGAAGCCCAGCGCCTACCACGAAAAGGGCATCTACTACGCGGGCGAGCCCGTCCGCCTTAAGCCCGGCAAGGCCGGGGCCAAGAAGTAGGGGGGATTATGGCACGGCTTACCGCATACGAGCGCCGCAAGTTCCGGGTACGCAACCGCATCAAGCGCACGGGCCGGCTACGCCTTTCCGTCTTCCGCAGCCTCAAGCACATCTACGCCCAGATCATTGACGACGAGAAAGGGGAGACCTTGGTGGCCGAGTCCAGCCTGGCCCTGAAGCTCAAGGGCAACAAGACCGAGGTGGCCCGGCAGGTGGGGCGTGCCTTGGCGGAGAAGGCTTTGGCCAAGGGCATCAAGCAGGTGGCCTTTGACCGGGGCCCCTACAAGTACCACGGCCGGGTGAAGGCCCTGGCCGAGGGGGCCCGGGAGGGCGGTCTGGAGTTCTAGAGGAGGGACCATGCCCGAGACCGACTTTGAAGAGAAGATGATCCTGGTGCGGCGCACCGCCAAGACCTACCAGGGCGGCCGCCGCTTCCGCTTCGGCGCCTTGGTGGTGGTGGGTGACCGGCAGGGCCGGGTAGGCCTGGGCCTGGGCAAGGCCAAGGAGGTGCCCTTGGCGGTGCAGAAGGCTGGGTACTACGCCCGCCGCAACATGGTGGAGGTGCCCATCCAAAACGGCACCATTCCCCACGAGATTGAGGTGGAGTACGGGGCTTCCAAGATCCTCTTGAAGCCCGCTGCTCCCGGGACCGGGGTGATTGCCGGGGCGGTGCCACGGGCCATTCTGGAACTGGCGGGCATCACCGACATCCTCACCAAGGAGCTCGGGAGCCGCAACCCCATCAACATCGCCTACGCCACCATGGAAGCCCTTCGGCAACTTCAGACCAAGGAGGACGTGAAGCGCCTCCGGAAGGGCGGGGAGGAGTGATGGGCAAGCTCAAGGTCAAGCTGGTGAAAAGCCCCATCGGCTACCCCAAGGACCAGAAGGCGGCCCTGAAGGCCTTGGGGCTTACCAAGTTGCAGAAGGAGAAGGTGTTGGAGGACACCCCGGCCATCCGGGGCAACGTGGCCAAGGTAGCCCACCTTCTCCGGGTGGAGGTGTTGGAATGAAACTCACCGACCTAAAGCCCAATCCCGGGGCCAACAAGAAGCGCAAGCGGGTAGGGCGGGGTCCGGGCTCGGGCCACGGCAAAACCGCTACCCGGGGCCACAAGGGCCAGAAGTCCCGCTCGGGCGGCGTCAAGGACCCCCGCCGTTTTGAGGGCGGCCGCTCCACCACCCTGATGCGCCTGCCCAAGCGGGGCATGCAGGGCCAGGTGCCGGGGGAGATCAAGCGCCCCAAGTACCAGGGGGTGAACCTAAAGGACCTGGCCCGCTTTGAAGGGGAGGTTACCCCCGAACTCCTCGTGCAGGCGGGCCTCTTGAAGAAGGGCTACCGGCTCAAGGTGCTTGGGGAGGGGGAGGCCAAGCCCCTCAAGGTGGTGGCCCACGCCTTCTCCAAAAGCGCCTTAGAAAAACTAAAGGCCGCGGGCGGGGAAGCGGTCCTCTTGGAGGCTTAAGATGCTGAAGGCCTTCCGGAGCGCCCTCCAGATCCCCGAGCTTCGCCAGCGCATCCTCTTTACCCTCCTCGTCCTGGCCGCCTACCGCTTGGGGGCCTTCATCCCCACCCCGGGGGTGGACCTGGACAAGATCCAGGAGTTTTTGCGCACCACCCAAGGGGGGGTTTTCGGCATCATCAACCTCTTCTCGGGCGGCAACTTTGAGCGCTTCTCCATCTTCGCCTTGGGCATCATGCCCTATATCACCGCCGCCATCGTCATGCAGCTTCTCATCAACGTGGTGCCGGCGCTGGAGAAGCTCTCCAAGGAGGGGGAGGAGGGCCGCCGCATCATCAACCAGTACACCCGCATCGGCGGCATCGCTCTGGGGGCCTTCCAGGGCTTCTTCTTGGCCACGGCCTTTTTGGGGGCGGAGGGGGGGAGGTTCCTCCTTCCCGGCTGGTCCCCGGGCCCCTTTTTCTGGTTCGTGGTGGTGGTCACCCAGGTGGCGGGCATCGCCCTCCTCCTCTGGATGGCGGAGCGCATCACGGAGTACGGTATCGGAAACGGCACCAGCATGATCATCTTTGCGGGGATCGTGGTGGAGTGGTTGCCCCAACTGGTGCGCACTCTGGGGCTCATCCGCACGGGGGAGGTGAACCTGGTGGCCTTCCTCTTCTTCCTGGCCTTCCTCGTCCTGGCCTTCGCTGGGATGGTGGCGGTGCAGCAGGCGGAGCGCCGCATCCCCGTGCAGTACGCCCGCAAGGTGGTGGGGCGCAGGGTGTATGGAGGCCAGGCCACCTACATCCCCATCAAGCTGAACGCCGCCGGGGTGATCCCCATCGTCTTCGCCGCCGCCATTTTGCAAATCCCCATCTTCCTCGCCGCCCCCTTCCAGGACAACCCCGTGCTCCAGGCCATCGCCAACTTCTTCAACCCCACCCACCTTTCCGGGCTCCTCCTCGAGGTGCTCCTCATCGTCCTCTTCACCTACGTGTACACCGCCGTGCAGTTTGACCCCAAGCGCATCGCCGAAAGCCTCAGGGAGTACGGGGGGTTTATCCCGGGCATCCGTCCGGGGGAGCCCACGGTGAAGTTCCTGGAGCACATTGTCTCCCGCCTCACCCTCTGGGGGGCGCTCTTCCTGGGTCTGGTGGCGGCCCTGCCCCAGATCATCCAAAACCTCACCGGGGTGAAGAGCATCGCCTTCTCGGGGATTGGCCTCTTGATCGTGGTGGGGGTAGCCCTGGATACCCTTAGGCAGATTGAAAGCCAGCTGATGCTCAGGAACTACGAGGGGTTCTTGTCCAAGGGCCGGATCCGCGGCCGGACGCGCTAGGAGGGAGAATGGGGGAAGCGGTGATCTTTTTGGGGCCGCCGGGGGCGGGGAAGGGCACCCAGGCGGCGAGGCTTGCGGCGGAGCTGGGCTTTAAGAAGCTTTCCACCGGGGACATCCTCCGGGACCACGTGGCCCGGGGCACCCCCTTGGGCCAGCAGGTGAAGCCCATCATGGACCGGGGGGACCTGGTCCCCGATGACCTGATCCTGGCCCTGATCCGCGAGGAGCTGGCCGACCGGGTGATCTTTGACGGCTTTCCCCGCACCCTGCCCCAGGCGGAGGCCTTGGACCGCCTTCTGGAGGAGACGGGCACCCGGCTCCTTGGGGTGGTGCTGGTGGAGGTGCCTGAGGAGGAGCTTGTCCGGCGCATGCTCAAGCGGGCGGAGCTGGAGGGCCGTTCCGACGACAACGAGGAAACCATAAGGCGCCGCCTCGAGGTCTACCGGGAGAAAACCGAGCCCCTCATCCAGTACTATGAGAAAACGGGCGCCCTGAAGCGGGTGGACGGCCTGGGCACGCCCGATGAGGTCTACGCCCGCGTCCGGGCGGCTTTGGGGATCTGATGGCCATTAAGCTCAAAAGCCCCTGGGAGATTGAGCGCATGCGGGAGGCGGGAGCCCTCCTCACTGAGGTGGTGGAGGAGGTGGCCCGCCACGTGGAGCCCGGCATCACCACCAAAGAGTTGGACCGGATCGCCCACGAGGCCATCCTCAAGCGCAAGGCCAAGCCGGCCTTCCTGGGGCTCTACGGCTTCCCCGCCACCCTCTGCACCTCGGTGAACGAGGTGGTGGTCCACGGTATCCCCTCGGAGGAACCCCTAAAGGAGGGGGATATCCTTTCCGTGGACGTGGGGCTCATCTACGGGGGCTTCGCCGCCGACATGGCCCGCACCTTCCCCGTGGGTAGGGTTTCCCCGGAGGCGGAAAGGCTCATCCAAGACACAGAGGCCGCCTTCTGGGAGGGGATGAAGTACCTGAAGCCTGGCTTCCGCATCGGGGACGTGGCCCATGCCGTGCAGACCTTCTTGGAGAGCCGCGGCTACGGGGTGGTGCGGGAGTTCGTGGGGCACGGGGTGGGCCGGGAGATCCACGAGGACCCCCAGCTTCCCAACTTCGGCAAGCCGGGCACGGGGCCCAAGATCCGCCCCGGCATGACCTTGGCCCTGGAGCCCATGGTCACCCTACGCCCGGCTCCTGTGGTAATATTGGAAGATGGCTGGACGGCGAGCGCCGGTCAAGGCAACCTCGCCGCCCACTACGAGAACACCGTCTTGGTGACGGAGGAGGGCCCGGAGCTCCTCACCGGGGTACCCCTGGTGCGGGCGCGGTAGGAGGGGTATGGCGAAGGAGAAGGACACCATTCGGGCGGAAGGCGTGATCACCGAGGCTTTGCCCAACGCCACCTTTCGGGTGAAGCTGGACTCGGGACCGGAGATCCTGGCCTACATCTCCGGCAAGATGCGCATGCACTACATCCGCATCCTGCCGGGGGACCGGGTGGTGGTGGAGATAACCCCCTACGACCCCACGCGGGGCCGCATCGTCTACAGAAAGTAGGAGGCGCCATGAAGGTACGGGCATCGGTCAAGAGGATGTGCGAAAAGTGCAAGGTGGTCCGCCGGCACGGGCGGGTTTACGTGATCTGCGAAAACCCCAAGCACAAGCAGCGGCAGGGTTAGGTAAGGAGGCAACGTGGCGAGGATTGCAGGCGTAGAGATTCCCAGGAACAAGCGGGTGGACGTGGCCCTCACCTACATCTACGGCATCGGGCCGGCCCGGGCCAAGGAGGCGTTGGAGAAGACGGGCATCAACCCGGCCACCCGGGTCAAGGACCTCACCGAGGCCGAGGTGGTGCGCCTCCGCGAGTACGTGGAGAACACCTGGAAGCTGGAAGGCGAGCTCCGGGCGGAGGTGGCCGCCAACATCAAGCGGCTCATGGACATCGGGTGCTACCGGGGGCTTCGGCACCGGAGGGGTCTTCCCGTGCGGGGCCAGCGCACCCGCACCAACGCCCGCACCCGTAAAGGCCCCCGCAAGACCGTGGCGGGCAAGAAGAAGGCCCCGAGGAAGTAGCCCAAAGCGCTTCTAGGGCCAGAGGATACTCCATTAGAGGGAGAGTATGGCCAAGAAAACCACCAAGAAGAAGGTCAAACGGCAGGTGGCCAGCGGGAAGGCGTACATCCACGCCTCCTACAACAACACCATCGTCACCATCACCGACCCGGACGGCAATCCCATCACCTGGTCCTCGGGTGGGGTCATCGGCTACAAGGGGAGCCGCAAGGGCACCCCGTACGCGGCCCAGCTTGCGGCCATGGACGCCGCCAAGAAGGCTATGGCTTACGGCATGCAAAGCGTGGACGTGATCGTGCGGGGTACCGGGGCGGGCCGGGAACAGGCCATCCGCGCCCTGCAGGCCTCTGGCCTCCAGGTGAAGTCCATCGTGGACGACACCCCCGTGCCCCACAACGGCTGCCGGCCCAAGAAGAAGTTCCGCAAAGCCTCGTAGGGAGTGAGAGAAGATGGGTCGTTACATTGGACCAGTTTGCCGTCTTTGCCGCCGGGAAGGAGTCAAGCTGTACCTGAAGGGGGAGCGGTGCTACAGCCCCAAGTGCGCCATGGAGCGCCGGCCCTACCCCCCGGGCCAGCACGGGCAGAAGCGGGCCCGCCGCCCTTCCGACTATGCGGTGCGCCTGAGGGAGAAGCAGAAGCTCCGCCGCATCTACGGGATCTCCGAGACCCAGTTCCGCAACCTCTTTGAGGAGGCGAGCCGCAAGAAGGGGGTGACGGGTACGGTCTTCCTGGGGCTTTTGGAGTCCCGGCTGGACAACGTGGTCTACCGCCTGGGCTTCGCCGTAAGCCGCCGCCAGGCGCGGCAGATGGTGCGCCACGGCCACATCACCGTGAACGGGCGCCGGGTGGACCTCCCTGCCTACCGGGTGAAGCCGGGGGACGAGATCGCCATCGCCGAGGGGAGCAAGAACCTGGCCTTCATCCGGGAGAACCTCGAGGCCATGAAGGGCCGCAAGGTGGGGCCCTGGCTCTCCCTGGACGTGGAGAACATGAAGGGCAAGTTCCTCAGGCTCCCCGACCGGGAGGACCTGGCCCTGCCCGTGAACGAGCAGCTGGTGATTGAGTTCTACTCCAGGTGAGAAACCGGGGCCTGTCCTGTACAGGCCCCCATTGCCCCTTTAGAGGAGGCCTATGTTAGAGAGCAAGCTGAAAGCCCCGGTCTTCACGGTGCGCACCCAGGGGCGGGAGTACGGGGAGTTCGTCCTGGAGCCCCTGGAGCGGGGGTTTGGCGTCACCTTGGGCAACCCCTTGCGGCGCATCCTCCTTTCCTCCATTCCCGGGACCGCGGTCACCAGCGTCTACATTGAGGACGTCCTGCACGAGTTCTCCACCATCCCCGGGGTTAAGGAGGACGTGGTGGAGATTGTCCTGAATCTGAAGGAGCTGGTGGTCCGCTTCCTGGACCCCAAGATGCAGACCACCACCCTCGTCCTTAGGGCCGAGGGCCCCAAGGTGGTCACCGCCCGGGACTTCACCCCCTCCAGCGACGTGGAGATCCTGAACCCCGACCTTCCCATCGCCACCCTCGAGGCGGGCGGGAAGCTCTACATGGAGGTCCGGGTGGACCGCGGGGTGGGGTATGTTCCCGCCGAGCGCCACGGCATCAAGGACCGCATCAACGCCATTCCCGTGGACGCTATCTTTTCCCCCGTGCGCCGCGTGGCCTTCCAGGTGGAGGACACCCGCTTGGGCCAGCGCACGGACCTGGACAAGCTCACCCTGCGCATCTGGACCGACGGCTCCGTGACCCCCTTGGAGGCCTTGAACCAGGCGGTGGAGATCCTCAAAGAGCACCTCTCCTACTTCACCAACCCCCAGGCCACCGCCTTGCCCACCCCCGAGCCTGCCCCGGAGCGGGTGGAGAGGGAGGAGGACCTGGACCTGCCCCTAGAGGAGCTTGGGCTTTCCACCCGGGTTTTGCACAGCCTCAAGGAGGAGGGGATTGAGTCCGTGCGGGCCCTTTTGGCCCTCAACCTCAAGGACCTTCGCAATATCCCCGGCATTGGGGAGAGGAGCCTGGAGGAGATCCGCGAGGCCCTGGCCAAGCGGGGCTTCGCCTTGAAGGAGTGAGACCATGCGCCACCTGAAGTCTGGAAGGAAGCTAAACCGCCACTCTTCCCACCGCCTGGCCCTTTACCGCAACCAGGCGAAAAGCCTCCTGACCCATGGCCGCATCACCACCACCCTGCCCAAGGCCAAGGAGATTACCGGCTTCGTGGACCACCTGATCCACCTGGCCAAGCGGGGGGACCTGCACGCCCGTAGGCTCGTGCTTCGGGATCTGCAGGACGTGAAGCTGGTGCGTAAGCTCTTTGACGAGATCGCCCCCAAGTACCAAAACCGCCCCGGGGGGTATACCCGGGTTCTGAAGCTGGCGGAGCGCCGCCGGGGGGACGGGGCGCCCTTGGCCCTGGTGGAGCTGGTGGAGTAAGGGGAAGGAGCCCATGGGGGGCGGCCGCGCCCCCTAAGCTTTCTCTTCCCCCTTGGCGGAGAGAAGCCGCAAAAGCTGATCCTCTAGCTCCCCTATGTAAGCAGCCAGGGTGTTCCCGTGCTTCTCCAGGGTTTCGGCGATGCGGGCCTCGAGGGCCCGTATTTCCTCCCTTTCCGCCTCCGCCAGGCGGGCGAACTCCGCCTCGAGGTAGCGCCGAAGCTCGGTGTAGCGGCTCTGCTCGGCGTCTTCGGCGAGCTTCTTGTAGTGGAGGAGCTCCCGGGCATAGCGGCGCACCTCCAAAAGCGCAGCGGTTTCCAGGCCGATGGTGAAGAGGAGGTAGAGAAGGGAGACTACCCCCAACGCCACCACCAAGACGAGGCCCAAGGGGGCTTCCACCCGGGTGAGGCCTAAGGACAAGGGGACGGTCCGGGTGATCTCCCCCCAGTTGAGCCAGGCGAAGAGGGCGAGGAGGAGGAGGAAAAGGAGGGCGAAGAGGGTACGTGCGCTCATAAGACCTCCATAAAGCACCTGGGGGGATTATACTCCCTTGCCATGGGCTACCTCTTTTTGCTCCTCGCCGCTTTCTTGTGGGGCCTCATCGGCCCGGTGAGCCGCCTGGCCTTCCAGGAGGGGCTTCCCCCTTTGCTGGTGGCCTTCTACCGCGCCGTCATCGCCTGGGCCTTCTTCGCCCTCCACGCCAGGCTTCTGGGGCAGGTAGGGGTGGCGAGGCGGGACCTTCCTATTCTGCTCCTTTTTGGCCTGGTGGGCGTTTCCCTCTTCTATGGGTCCTACCAGCTTGCGGTGGGGTATGGGGGGGCGGCCCTGGCCTCCGTCCTCCTCTACACCGCCCCCGCCTGGGTAGCCCTGCTCTCCGTCTGGGTGCTCAGGGAGCCCCTGGACCGGACCGGGGGCTTCGCCGTGGCCCTCACCCTCCTCGGGGTGGGGCTCATGGGCCTGGGTGGGGGGAGCGAGGTGCGGGCAGGGCCTTTAGCCCTTTTCTTCGGCCTCCTTTCCGGCTTCACCTACGCCCTTTACTACATCTTCGGCAAGCTCTACCTACCCCGCTACGCCACCCCCACCCTTTTCCTGTACGCCCTGCCCGTGGGGGCCTTGGGGCTTCTGCCCTTCGTGGACTTCGTCTCCCTAAGCCCCAAGGCCCTTCTCGCCCTCCTCTTTTTGGGAAGCTTTTCCACCTATGGGGCTTACCTGGCCTACTACGCTGGGCTCAAGCGCCTCCCCGCCACCCGGGCCAGCGTGGTGGCCACCCTCGAGCCCGTGGTGGCGAACCTTTTCGCCTTTCTCCTTTTTGGTGAGGTCCTTTCCCCGTTGGGCTACCTGGGGGCGCTTTTGGTCCTTGGGGCGGTCCTCCTCACGGTGCGGCGGTAAACTCTTCGCCATGAAGCGTTTCCAAGCCTTGGCGCTCCTCCTGGGCCTGGCCCTGGCCCAGGCCCACGATCCCCAAGACCCCGCCCAGTTTTCCCGCCTGCCCGAGGGGTATTCCGTCCGCTTCCAAGCCCCGGCGGAGGAGGTGCGGGAGGCATGGGTGCTCCAGGGGGAGCGGACCTTCCCCATGGCGCGCCAACTGGTGTATGGGGGTAAGGAGGTCTGGCGGGGGCTCGTCCCGGAGGCCACACCCTATGCCCTCCGGGTGCGGGGGAAGGCGGGGGAGAAGGTCTTGGGCCCCTTCCGCCCGCCCCAGCGCCCCTTCGCCGCCCTGGCCTGGGTGGGGGAGCGGGGAGGCTACCAGGTGTTTCCCGACCGCTTCCAAAATGGCGACCCCAACAACGATGCCCTGGCCCTAGAGGACGACGAGTACCGCTACAACCAGGTCTGGTCCCAAAGGGGTGGGCCCTTGCCCCACCTTTCCGCCTGGCAGGACCCACCAAGCCCCCTGCACTGCTGCCACCAGTACTACGGGGGGGACCTAAAGGGCCTTTGGGAGCGGCTCCCCTACCTGGCGGACCTGGGGGTGGGGCTTCTTTACCTCAACCCCCTTTTCCGCTCGGGGAGCGCCCACGGGTACGACACCCACGACTACTTCCAGGTGGCCCCCCGCCTGGGGGACGAGGCCTGGCTGCGCCAGGTTTTGGACCGGGCCCACGCCCTGGGGATCCGGGTCCTCTTTGACTTCGTGCCCAACCACACGGGGTTAGGGTTCTTCGCCTTTCAGGACGTGGTGAAGCGGTGCCCCGCCTCCCCTTACTGGAACTGGTACTTCGTGCGCCGCTACCCCTTTGCCCCGGGGGACGCCTCCGCCTACGAGGCCTGGTGGGGTGTGGGGAGCCTCCCCAAGCTGAACACCGGCAATCCCCAGGTCCGGGCCTACCTCCTTGGGGTGGCGGAGCACTGGGTGCGCTTTGGCTTTGACGGGGTGCGGGTGGACGTACCCGAGGACCTCCTCGAGGCCAAGGGCTTTTTCCGGGACCTGAAAGGCCGCCTGCGGGCCATCAACCCTGAGGCCTACCTGGTGGGGGAGATCTGGCGCCGAGCGCCGGACTGGGTAGGGGCGGAGGCCTTTGACAGCCTGATGAACTACGCCATCGGCCGGGACATCGTCCTGCGCTATGCGCAAGGCCTTCACCCGGCCCTTTTCGGCGGGCCTAGGGCGCTTAGCCTCCTGGCGGAAACCTACGCCCTTTACCCGGAGGCGACCGCCGCCATGGGCTTTAACCTCATCAGCTCCCACGACACCTCCCGCCTCCTTTCCGACCTGGGAGGGAATGCCGCCAAGGCCCGCCTAGCCTGGGCCCTCCTCTTCGCCTTGCCCGGGGTGCCGGTGGTGTGGCAGGGGGAGGAGTGCGGGCTTTTGGGGGAGAAGGAGCCTTTGGACCTAGGGCGCCGTCCCATCCCCTGGGGCTCTTGCGATGGGGAGTTTCGCCTTTTCCTCCAAGGGCTTTACCGCTTAAAGGCGCAAGAGCCCGCCCTAAGGGGAAGCTTGTTCGCCACCTATCTGGCGGAAGGAGGCCTCCTTTCCTTCTTCCGGGGGGAGGGGGAGGAAAGGGTGCTTCTCGCCTTCAACAACCAGGCCGCTTCCGCCTCCTTGCCCTTGCCCCAGGGGACCTGGCGCGACCTCCTCACGGGGGAAACCTTCCAGGGACAGGCGGAGGTGCCGGGGTTAGGGGCCCGCTACCTCAAGAAGGCCTCCAGGTAGGGCTGCCAGTCCTCGGGGATCTCGCGCATCTCGGCCAAAAAAAGGGGCGCCTTGGGCGCCCGGGGGGGTTTCAGGAGGCGCATGCCCGCCTCCTCCGGGGTGCGGTCCCCTTTCTTGAGGTTGCAGCTCCGGCAGGCGGCCACCAGGTTTTCCCAGGTGCGTTGCCCCCCCCGGCTTTTGGGCACCACGTGGTCCACGGTGAGGTCGCTCCCCTGGCGGCCGCAGTACTGGCAGGTGTAGCGGTCCCGCCTGAGGATGTTGCGGCGGTTTAGCGGGGTGCGGCCATGGCCCCGGCGCACCATGCGCTTCAGGCGGATCACGCTGGGTACGGGGATGCGGGTGGAGGGGGTGTGGAGGTAGCGCCCGCTTTCCGAAACCATCTCCGCTCCCCCGGAGAGGACGAGGAGCACGCTCCGCTTGATGCTGGCCAGGCCCAAGACCTCGTAGGCGGCGTTGAGCACCAGGACCTTGGGGGCATCCAGGTCCAAGGGCCTCGAGGTGGGGGCGTCCACGCCCTAAGGATAGCAAAGCCTTGCGCCCCTTTGCTTGGGCGTGTGCTATGCTAAGGGCAAAGACGGGTTTGGAGGCCCCTATGAAGAGACACATTCCCAAAGTCCTGTCCCTCCTCCTGGGGTTGGGCCTGGCGTGGGCAGGGCCTTCCTTGGAGGAGGCGGAGAGCCTTTTGAAAGCGGGGGATTACGCCCGGGCGGTTTTGGCCTACGAGGAGATCCTGGCCCAGGACTATGGCCGCCTCGAGGCCCACCTGGGCTTAGGCGTGGCCCTCGCCAAGGCGGGGCGGCTGGAGGAGGCCCGCTTCGCCTTTTCCCAGATGACCCAGGTTTTCCCCGACCGCTACGAAGGGCACTTCAACCTGGGCCAGGTCTACCTGCGCCTGGGCAAGCCCAAGGAGGCGGCGGAGGCCTTTTCCAAGGCGGTGGAGCTCAACCCCACGGAGGAGGCGTATCTGGGCCTCGCCGGAGCCCTGAGCCAGGCGGGACAGGCCAGGGAGGCGGCGGAGGCCCTCAGGCGGGGCCTCACCCCCGAGCGCTCGTCCGCTTACCGCCTGGCCCTGGCCCAGGCCCTCTACGCCGCCGGGGCCAGGGCGGAGGCGGTGCCCGTGCTCTATGGGCTCGTGAACCGGGAGCCTGGCCTGGCTGAAGCCTGGGACCTCCTCGCCCGCATCCTGGCGGAGGAAGGGCTTAAGGAAAGGGCCCTAAGGGAGCTGGACCGGGCCCTTAAGGCGGTTTCGGGCAAGGATCGGGCCAAACTCCTCCTGCGCCAAGCCCTTCTTTCCCCAAACCCCGAGCCCCTTTTGCGGGAAGCCTACGCGTTGGACCCTGGCCTCTGGCAGGCGGCGTACCTTCTTGGGCAAAGGCGCCTGGAGGCGGGGGATGCCCGGGGGGCTTTGGGCTTTCTCCAGGCGGCCTACCGGGTAAGCCCCGAGCCCGAGGTGGCCCTGGCCCTGGCTGCGGCCCACCTGCGTTTGGGGAATGCGCAGAACGCCTACCGCTACGCCGAGGAAGCGGGCCCTCCCGGGGCTTTCCTCAAGGCCCAGGCGGCGGTGGCCTTGGGGCGGAAGGCGGAGGCCTTAGGGCTTTTGGAGGGGCTGGCCTCCCCAGAGGCCCAGACCCTTAGGGGGGCGCTCCTTTTGGAGGCGGGCCGGGCCGAGGAGGCGGTGGCCCTCCTCCGGCCCCTTTACGAGGCCTCGCGCAACCCGGAGGTGGGGGTGAACCTGGCGGCGGGGCTCATCGCCTTGGGCCGCCTGGGGGAGGCGGAGCTCCTCCTTAGGGAGGTGCTCCAACGCGCCCCCAGGCAGGCTGCCGCCTGGTACAACCTGGGCCTTGCCCTGAAGGGCCTGGGGCGGGAGGGCGAGGCGGAGAGGGCCTTGCGCCAGGCGGCAAGCCTTGGGTCGAAGGAGGCCCAGGCCCTTCTGCGGAGGTAGGATGCGCTGGCTTAGGGAAAACTGGCTAGACCTTTTCATCTTTCTCCTCATCGCCCTGGTGGCGGCGGGGATTGTCCTTTACCTTACGGGCATTAACCCCTTTGCCCGCCCCGCTTCCCCAGGGGTGGCCGCACCTCCCGCCCCGGCGCCTGCGGTGGCGCCTACCCCCGCCCCGCCTTCTTCCCCCCCGCCTTCCTCTGCCTCTCCTGAGCCCGTGGTCACCGTGATCCCCCTCCCCAAGGCGCCCGAGGCTCCGGCAGAGGAAAGAGCTACCGAAGAGAGACTGAGCGGGGAAGAAAGGGCTAGGGCGGCTTCGCCGGCGCCTAGCCCCACGGGGGTTTACCGGGTGGTGGTGGGGGCCTTTGCCAACCCGGAGAACGCCCTAAGGCTCAAGCGGGAGCTGGAGGCCAGGGGGTACCCGGCCCGCCTCGAGGCCGCGGGGAGCCTTACCCGGGTGGTGGTGGGGCCCTACGCCACGGAGGGAGAGGCTTCCCGGGTGGCCCAGGCCTTGGCCGCCTACGGGGCGCGGGTCTACCGGGGCCAGGGGGCGCTTCCCCCCGCTGAAGGCCAGGTTTACCTCCAGGTGGGGGCCTTCCAAAAGGAGGAAAACGCCTTGGCCCTGGCGGGCAAGCTTAAGGAGATGGGGCTACCGGTGGTCCTGGTGAAGGACGGGATGTACCGGGTGCGGGTGGGCCCGGTGGCGGAAGGGGAGAAGGAGGCCTTGAAGGCGAAGGTGGAGGCCTTGGGCCTGATGGCCTTGGAGGTGCGATGAAGGTTCCGAGCGCCGCCATAATCCGCTTGGTCACGTACCTGCGCATCCTGGAGGAGCTGGAGGCCAAGGGGGTTCACCGCACGAGCTCGGAGCAACTGGCCGAACTCGCCCAGGTGACGGCCTTCCAGGTGCGCAAGGACCTCTCCTATTTCGGCTCCTACGGCACCCGGGGCGTGGGGTATACGGTTCCGGTGCTCAAGCGGGAACTGCGGCACATCCTGGGCTTGAACCGCCGCTGGGGGCTTTGCATCGTGGGCATGGGCCGCTTGGGAAGCGCTCTCGCCGACTATCCGGGCTTCGGGGAGAGCTTTGAGCTTAGGGGCTTTTTTGACGTGGACCCCGAGAAGGTGGGGCGGCCTGTGGGCAAGGGGGTGGTGGAGCACATAGACCGGCTCCCCGAGCGGGTGCCTGGGCGCATAGAGATCGCCCTCCTCACCGTGCCCCGGGAGGCGGCCCAGGAGGCGGCCGACCGCCTGGTGGCGGCCGGCATCAAGGGCATCCTCAACTTTGCCCCCGCTGTCCTCGAGGTGCCCAAGGAGGTGGCGGTGGAGAACGTGGATTTTCTCGCTGGCCTTTCGCGGCTGACCTTCTCTATACTGAACCCTAAGTGGAGAGAGGAGATGATGGGATGAAGGGGAAGTGGTTGTTGGTTGGGTTATCGGGTGTGTTGGCTTTGCTCGTCTCGGGTTGTAGCAACTTTTTTGCAGGAGGGGTCATCTTTGGCGGTCCCACGGTCTTGGTGTCGCGGGAAAACTTCTCCTTCTCCACGGAAACGGACCAGAACGACAACACCACCTACACATATCGCTACGATATCGTTCTTTACGCTTTGCCCGGCTCTGGGGCGGGAAGCGTGGTTCTCCTGGACGCCCAGGACAATCCCTTGGACGCTCCCTTCCTGATCCCCCAGGCTTGCCCGCCTTCCAGTGCGGACCCTTGTGGCCCCTACACCCGCACTTACGAGAAAAAAGCTGCTACCCCCCTTTCGCCGGTGCAGGCGGTGAAGTACCGCACCACCTCCGCCAACGGCCAGTCCAAGGTGGTGCCCCTGCCCGCACCCATAGCGCTCTACTAGCCCTATACTGGGGGGCGTGACGGTCCACGAGGCCCTCGAGGCCCCCCTCCTTCGCTTTGAGGAAGCCCTTTCCGAGCTGGTGCAGTCCGAGGTCCTCTTCATCCGCCTCATCCACCAGGACCTGGTGACCGCCGGGGGCAAGCGGATCCGCCCCCGGCTCGTCTTTTTGGCCTCGGGGGCCTTGGGCGGGGCGCCTTATGACCTGGAGCTCGCCCTGGCCGTGGAGCTCCTCCACTCCGCCACCCTCCTCCACGACGACCTCATTGACGACGCCGAGACCCGCCGGGGCAAGGAGGCCGCCTTCCGCAAGTACGGCAACGCCGTCTCCGTGCTTTCCGGGGACTTCCTCCTTTCCCGGCTCCTCTTCGTCATCGCCAAGACCGGGCGCATGGACTTGGTGGAGCGCTTCGCCGAGGTGGCCAAGACGTTGTCCGAAGGGGAGGTGCTCCAGTTCCAGGTGGCGGCCCTGGAGGACTACTCCCTGGAGAACTACGAGCGGATCATCACCGCCAAGACCGCCGTCCTCATGGCCCTTTGCACCGAGGGGCCGGCCCTTTTGAAGGGCGAGGCGGAGGAGGTGCGGGAGGCCCTCCGCCGCTTCGGCCTCCTCTATGGCCAGGCTTTCCAGATGCGGGACGACTACCTGGACCTCATGGGTACCCCGGAGACATTGGGTAAGCCCGTGGGGGGGGACGTGCGGGAGGGGAAGGCCACCCTCATCACCCTTCTCCTCATGGAGCGCTTCCCTGAGGTGCGGGAGATCTTAAGGCGCAAGGGGCGCGAAGCGGGGGACCTGGAGCGGCTCAGGGCCTTGGCCCAAGAGAGCGGGGTGGCCAAGGAAGTGGAAGAAAGGATTCGCCAGCGGGCCGAGGCGGCGGCCAGGGCCCTCCTTCCCTTGCCGGATAGCCCCTACAAGGAGGCCCTGAAAGCCCTGGCCCTCAAGGAGGCCAAGCGGCTTTCCTAAGGGGCATTTAGTCCTAAAGGGGCGGGGTATAATCCCCCCAGGTGATGCTATGAGCCTGCCCGCATACCGCCCTCCCGAGGACCCCGGCCTCTGGGAGGCTTTTTTGGAGCGGCTAGAAAAGACCTTAAAGGTGGCGGCCATCCACCCCACCACGGTGGAGTACCTGGCCCACCCCAAGCGGCTCGTCACGGTTTCCCTGCCTGTGGTAATGGATGACGGCAAGGTGCGGGTGTTCCAGGGCTACCGGGTGGTGCACGACATCGCCCGGGGGCCCGCCAAAGGAGGGGTGCGCCTCCACCCCAAGGTGACCCTGGGCCAGACCGCCGGCCTGGCCGCCTGGATGACCCTGAAGGCGGCGGTCTACGACCTGCCCTTTGGCGGGGCGGCGGGAGGGGTGGCGGTGGACCCCAAGCTCCTCTCCCCGAGGGAGCTTGAGCGCCTGGTGCGCCGCTACACCGCCGAGCTCGTCACCCTCATCGGCCCGGACATGGACATCCTGGGGCCCGACGTGGGCACCGACCAACAGGTGATGGCCTGGATCATGGACACCTACTCCATGACCGTGGGCTCCACCGTGCCCGGGGTGGTGACGGGGAAACCCCACGCCTTGGGGGGCACCGAGGGGCGGGACGACGCCGCCGGGCTTGGGGTGGCCCTGGTCTTGGCGGAGCTCGCCAAGAGGCGGGGCTTACCCCTAAAGGGGGCCAAGGTGGCGGTCCAGGGCTTCGGCCAGGTGGGGGGGAGCTTCGCCCTCCACGCCGAGCGTTTGGGCCTGAGGGTGGTGGCGGTTTCCACGAGCCGGGGGGCCCTTTACCGGGAGGAGGGGCTTCCCGTGGCCGAGCTCCTGGCTCACCACGAGGCCACGGGGGAGCTCCCCGAGTACAACCTTGACCCCAAGGAGCTCCTGGCCCTTCCCGTGGACTACCTGGTCCTGGCCGCTTTGGAAGGGGCCTTGGACGGGGAAGGGGCCAAGGGGGTAAGGGCCCAGGTGGTCCTGGAAGCGGCCAACTTTGGCCTTACTCCGGAGGCTGAGGCCTACCTCCTGGGCAAGGGGGTTTTGGTGGTGCCCGACCTCCTCACCGGGGGCGGGGGGCTTTTGGCGAGTTACCTGGAGTGGGTGCAGGACCTGAACATGTTCTTCTGGACGGCGGAGGAAGTGCAGGCGAGCTTTGCCAAGAGCGTGGCCAAGGCCGTGGGCGAGGTGTGCGCCAAGGCCGAGGCCTTGGGCGCGGATTTGCGCACGGGGGCCATGGCCCTCGCCCTGGAGCGGGTGAACGAGGCCACGCGGCTTCGCGGCGTGTATCCCTAAAGAGGCGGCGTATGAAGAGCGAACCCCTTTCCTACCTAGGCAAAGACGGCGGTCCTTGGGAGATTTTTACCGAGCAGGTGGACCGGGTGGTCCCCTACCTGGGGCGCTACGCCCCCTTGGCGGAAAGCCTCAAGCGGCCCAAGCGGGTCCTGATCGTGGACGTGCCCATCCACCTGGACGACGGCACCGTGGCCCACTTTGAGGGCTACCGCGTCCACCATAACACCGCCCGCGGCCCCGCCAAGGGCGGGGTGCGCTACCACCCCGAGGTCACCCTCTCGGAGGTTATGGCCCTGGCGGCCTGGATGACCATCAAGAACGCCGCCGTGGGCCTGCCCTACGGCGGGGGCAAAGGGGGCATTAGGGTAGACCCCAAGAAGCTTTCCCCCCACGAGCTAGAGCGCCTTACCCGCCGCTATACCTCGGAGATCGGCATCCTCTTGGGCCCGGACCGGGACATCCCGGCCCCCGACGTGAACACCGGGGAGCGGGAGATGGCCTGGATGATGGACACCTACTCCATGAACGTGGGCCGCACCGTGCCCGGGGTGGTGACGGGGAAGCCCATCGCCCTAGGGGGCTCCTTGGGGCGGCGGGACGCCACGGGTCGGGGGGTCTTCGTCACCGCGGCGGCGGCGGCGGAGAAGATTGGGCTTCCCATTGAAGGGAGCCGGGTCACGCTCCAGGGCTTTGGCAACGTGGGGAACGCCGCCGCCCGCATCTTCCACGACCACGGGGCCCGGATCATCGCCGTGCAGGACCACACGGGGACCATCTACAACGAGGCGGGGATTGACCCTTACGACCTCCTCCGCCACGTGGCGGAGTACGGGGGGGTGCGGGGCTACCCCAAGGCGGAGCCCCTGCCCAACCCGGAGTTCTGGGCGGTGCCCACGGACTTTCTCATCCCCGCCGCCTTGGAGAAGCAGATCACCGAGCAGAATGCCTGGCGCATCCAGGCCAAGATCATCGCCGAGGGGGCCAACGGCCCCACCACCCCCGCCGCGGACGACATCCTGCAGGAGAAGGGCGTACTGGTGGTGCCGGACGTGATCGCCAACGCCGGGGGCGTCACGGTGAGCTACTTTGAATGGGTGCAGGACTTTAACTCCTACTTCTGGACGGAGGAGGAGATCAACCGGAGGTTGGAGAGGGTTTTGCGGGGTGCCTTTGAGGCGGTCTGGCAGGTGAGCCAGGAGAAGCGGATCCCCTTGCGCACCGCCGCCTACGTGGTGGCCGCCACGAGGGTCCTCGAGGCCCGGGCCCTGAGGGGGCTCTACCCCTAGGGCGTTACGCTAGGCTATCCCTTGTGGACTGGCCCCGCTTTGGCCGCGTGACCCTGAAGCCCTTCGGTGCGGGGCTGAGCGAGGCGGAGTGGAAGGGCCTCTACGAGACCTTCCGCGACCCCGAGGTGGCGGAGTGGAACGGCTCTAGCCCCTTGCGTACCCCTTTCTGGCTCTTCAAGCGCTTTGTCCAGGCGGAGATGCGGCGGAAGGACCGCCTGGCCTTCGCCATCCTGGACGAAGCGGGGGAGTATCTGGGCACCCTGGAGCTTTACGACCTCACCCCGGAGGAGGCCACCTTGGGCATTCTCATCGGCAAAAAGGAACGCTGGGGCCAGGGCTACGGCACGGAGGCGGTGCGGGCGGCCTTGGCCTACGCCTTTGACGTCTTGGGCCTAAAGCGGGTGAAGCTCCGCACCTATGCCCACAACCTCCGGGCCCGGCGGGCCTTCCAGAAGGCGGGCTTCCGCGAGGTGGGCCTGGGCCCCGGGCCCAAGGGCAAGGAGGACGTGTACATGGAGGTGCGCCGTGAGGATTTTGGCCCCGAGGCTTAGGGAAGAGGTCTTCGCCCTCCTGCCCGAGGGGGTGGAGGTGCGCTTTCTGGACGAGCCTTGGCCGAAGGCGGCGGACATCTTCATCCCCCCTTTGGCCAGGAGGAGGTGGTGCGCAAGGTGTTGGCGGAGGTGGAGGTCAAGGTGGTCCAGACCCTCTCCGCCGGGGTGGACTGGGTTCTCCCCATGGTCCCCGAAGGCGTGGTGCTCTGCGACGGCTCGGGCATCCACGACGTCCCCGTGGCGGAGTGGGTGGTGATGGCCCTCCTCGCCCTCCTCAAGGACCTGCCGGGCTTCCTCGAGGCGCAGAAGGAAAGGCGCTGGGCCCCCAAGCGGCTTCTGGACCTGGAGGGCAAGGCCGTCCTCCTCCTGGGCTACGGGGCCATCGGCCGGGCGGTGGCGGAAAGGCTTAGGCCCTTTGGGGTGGAGCTTCTCCCCGTGGCCCGCCACGCCCGCCCTGGGGTGTACACGCCCCAGGACCTTCCCCACCTTCTGCCCCAGGCGGACGCCGTGGTCCTCCTCCTGCCCCTAACCCCGGAAACCCGGGGGATGGTGGACCGGGACTTCCTCGCCCGGATGAAGCCGGGGGCCCTTTTGGTGAACGCCGGCCGGGGGGCTTTGGTGCACACGGAGGCGCTTCTTGAGGCCCTGGAGGCGGGGAGGGTGCGGGCCTTCTTGGACGTGACCGAGCCCGAGCCCCTGCCGGAAGACCACCCCCTTTGGCGGGCAAAAGGCGTGGTCCTCACCCCCCACGTGGCGGGGCTTTCCGAGGGGTTTCACCGGCGGGCGGCCCGCTTCCTGGCGGAGCAGGTGGGGCGGTACCTCCGGGGGGAACCCCTTCTAAACGTGGTGCGGGAGGGGTACTGATGGTGGTCATCCTCCACGGGGACCTGCGCCGCTTAGGGGAGCGGCTGGAGGTGGAGGCCAAAACCCCGAAGGAGGCCCTGGAGAAGCTGGGCATCCCCCTGGACGAGGTGTGGCTTTTGGCGGTGGGGGATAGGGTGGTGGGCCTCGAGGAGGAGGTGGAGGGCCCCTTGGAGGTCTACCCCCCCATCGCCGGGGGGTGGTATACTTAGGGTCCTGCCCCAAGGAGGCAGGGGGCGCAGGAAGGGGGGAGCCGCCCAACGCCCACCCCGCGTAGAAAGGAGAAGCATGGAGAAGAAGGACCTCCTCTCTACGCCCGTGGTCCCCATTGACATCAAGGCCTTTGACGCCGGGCCCATCCTCGAGGCCATGGGCAAGACCGCCTTTCAGGCGAGGAACCTCCACAGGGCGGCGGAGATCTACCTCAGGATGCTGGAGGACGACGCCGCCGTCATCCTCACCCTGGCGGGGAGCCTGGTTTCCGCTGGCCAAGGCCTCATCATCCACGACCTCATCCGCAAGGGCTTGGTGGACGCCATCGTGGCCACGGGGGCCAACATCGTGGACCAGGACTTCTTTGAAGCCTTGGGCCACCGCCACTACCAGGGGGACCCTAAGGCGGACGACGAAACCCTCCGCCGGCTCTGGATTGACCGCATCTACGACACCTACATTGACGAGGAGGAGCTCCGGCACACGGACTACACCATCGCCGAGATCGCCGATGGCCTCGAGCCCCGCCCCTACTCCAGCCGGGAGTTCATCTGGCATATGGGCCGGTACTTGGTGGAGAGGGGCCTAGGGGAGAAGAGCATCGTGCGGGCGGCCTACGAGGAAGGGGTGCCCATCTTCGTTCCCGCCTTCTCCGACTCCTCCGCCGGGTTTGGCCTCGTCTACCACCAGGTGAAAAACCCCAAGGCCCACGTGACCATTGACTCCGTGGCGGATTTCCGCGAGCTCACGGAGATCAAGCTCAAGGCGGGGACCACGGGGCTCGTGATGCTCGGGGGCGGGGTGCCCAAGAACTTCGCCCAGGACATCGTGGTGGCGGCGGAGGTCTTGGGCCACCCGGTGGAGATGCACAAGTACGCCATCCAGATCACCGTGGCCGATGAGCGGGATGGGGGGCTTTCCGGCTCCACCCTTTCCGAGGCGCAAAGCTGGGGCAAGGTGGACGCCGCCCTCTCCCAGATGGTCTTTGCCGAGGCCACCTTGGCCTTCCCCCTCCTCGCCTCCTACGTCTACCACCGGGCCCCCATGCGGGCCAAGCGCCGCTACGCCGACCTTTTCCGTAGGGAGGTGCCCGCTTAGGCCCTTGGGCACCTTAAAGGGGGTGGCTTTACCACCCCCCCGCCTTTTTGGTACACTCCCGGCAAATGCCCGACGAGCTAAGGCTCTACCTAAAGGAGCGTTTTGCCGTTCAGGGGCCCGTTTCCCCGGGGCGCTTTGAGGCGGAACTGGCCAAGCGCGTGGGAAGCCCGGCCCGGCGGGAGCCCCTCCTCAAGGCCTGGCGGGCCTACCTGGCGGGCGGGGGAAGGGAGGCGGTGCGAAGTTTCTACCGGGAGGTGCTCAAGGTGCCCAAGGGGGAGGCCTTGGTCTACGGCATGCACCTTCCCTTTTTGGAGTTCTACGCCAAGGAGGTGCCTCCCCGGGTGGAGGGGCAGGTCCTGGAGGTGGGGGCCTTCACGGGGGCCCTGGTGGGGTACCTGCAGAGGAGGCGGCCCGAGCTTTCCTGGCACGCCTTGGACGGGGTGGAGGAGGCGGTGGCCTTGGGGAGGAAGCGGGTGCCGGAGGTGGCTTGGCACCAGGGCTGGGCCGAGGAGGTGGACCTTCCCCCCTTTGATACCCTGCTTCTCCTCTCCGTCTTCCCCGAGGGGCTCGTGGACCAGGACCTGGAAAGCCGCCTGGAGCCCGAGGCCTTTTGGAAGCGCTTCGCCTTCTTTGAGCGCCTGCCCCTTTTCGCCCGGCTCCTAAAGCCGGGGGGGCTCCTCATCTATGGCCACGGGCCCTTCCTCGGGAAAAGCCCCGAGGGGGTGGAGGAGGGCTTTAGGCGGCTTGGCTTCCGGGAGGTGGAGCGGGTGGGGGAAGGGGAGTACTTTCTGGTCCTCGCCCGCAGGCCCGAGGCCTTGGCGGAGGTGCGGGCGGAGGAGGCCCTTTGGGAAGAGCCCGCCTTAGAGCCCGTGGCGGTCTTGGCGGAGGGGCCGGACCTGAGCCGGGTGCGGGCCCTCTTGGAGGCGGGGCAGTACGCCGAGGTGCTCGCCCTTCTGCCCGAAGGGGGGGAAGGGGAGGCAGCCTACCTCCGGGGGAAGGCGCTTTTCGCCCTTTCCCGCTTCGCCGAGGCGGAGGAGGCCTTGAGGCGGGCCCTTTCCGAGGAGGCGGAGGACCTTAGGGCCCTGGTGCTGGTGGAGCTCGGGGAGTACGCCCGGGCCCAGGGGCGCCTCGAGGCCCTGGCGGTGCGGGGTGGGCGGTACCGCCTGGCCTTGGGGCGGGTCTACCTGGCCCAGGGGCGGTACGCCGACGCCTTAAGGCAGTTCGTGGAGTCGGGGCTGCCCGAGGCGGAGCTTTACGTGCGGGAAGCTTTGGAGCGCATCGCCGAGCGCATGCGCCGCTTCGCCCGGGAGGGGGAGTGGGCGGAGGTGAGCCGTAGGGCGGAGTTCGTGGAGGACCTCTCCCCAAGCCTCCTCACCCGGGAGATGCTCCGGCTGGGCCTAAAGGCGGCCCTTCTCCAGGGGCTTTTCGCCCGGGCGGAGCGGTACGCCCGCCGGCTTGCTGACCTGGACGAGGCGGAGGGTTTTTTGGGCCTGGCCTTGGCCGCCTTGCGCCTGCGCACGCCCCTGGACTACCGGGGGGAGGACCTTAAGGGGGTGGAGCCCTACCTCACCGAGGCCTTGGCCCGGGCGGAGATCCCCGAGGCCCTGCTCCTCCTTGGGATTCTGCGCAAGCGGGAAGGGCGCCACCGCGAAGCCCTGTACCTCCTGGAGCGGGCGGCCCAGCACGGGGAAGGGGAGGTGGCGGGGCTTGCCTACCACCACCTGGCGGAGGTAAAGCGGGCCCTGGGGCGCCCCTTGAAGGAGGTTTTGGGCGACCACAAGAGGGCCCACGCCCTAAAGGCCTATCCTGCCCCCTACCTCTTCCGCCTGGCCCAGGAGGCCCTAAGGGGGGGGGAGGAGGTCGTGGCCCGGGAGCTCCTTTCCCGGGCCCGGGATGCGGGCCTCGGCGAGGTGGCGGAGGAGGACCTCAAGGGGCTTCTTTCCCTCTTGGAGCGGCTGGAAGGTCCTTGGGCGGCCTTCCACGTCCTCTACCAGGCCCTAGGCCGCACCCCTGAGCCGCCTTTGGAGCTCCTCGCCCTGGCCTACCGCCTTTCCCGCTCCTTCCGGGAAAGCCCGGAGGCGGAGGCGGTGCGGGGGCAGTATCTGGCGGCCCTCTACGCCTCGGGGCAGGTGGCGGAGGCGGAGGCCCTTCTGAAGGCGGAGCTTGCGCAAGACCCCCAGGCCCTCGAGGTCCTCTTTGACCTGGCGGAGCACGAGGAGGCCAAGGGGAACTGGCGGAAGGCGGCGGAGTACTGGCAAAAGGCCCTGGAGGTGGCCCTCTACCGGGAGAAGGACTTGGAGCTTGCCCGGGAGCTTCTCCGTAACCTCCTCTTCCTAAGGCCCCACGACGAGAGCCTCCTCCTCTACCTGGAGGAGCTCAAGGCCGTGGCCCGGGGGCTTAAGGCCCTGGGGGAGGAGGCCAAGCCCCTATCGGAAACCCCGGAGGAGCTTCTGGAGGAGGCCCTGCCCCGCTTCCACGGGGAGCACCTCCTGGTGGTGGGGGGGCACACGCAACTCCGAAGCCGCCTCGTGCCCTTCCTGGAGGAGCGGGGGCTTAAGGTGGACTGGTTTGACGCCGATAGCGCCGGGGTGGGGAAGGAGGCTTTGAAGCGCATCCTGAACCGCCTGGAGCGGGCCCACGGCCTCATGATCGTCTCCAGCTACGTGGGCCACGACCTTTCCGAGCCGGTGCGCCTCGAGGCCGAACGCCTGGGCATCCCGGTCCACATCATCCCCGGGCGGGCCCGGGGGGCCACGGGCTTCCTCCGGGCCCTGAAGGGCTTTGCCCCCGAGCTCTTCAAGCGGGCCCTCAAGGGGGTACAGTAGGGGCATGGAGGCCTTAAAGCTCGGCTACTCCCCTTGCCCCAACGACACCTTCATCTTCTACGCCCTGGTGCACGGCGAGGTGCCAAGCCCCGTGCCCGTGGAGGCGGTCTTGGAGGACGTGGAAACCCTAAACCGCTTTGCCCTAGAGGGGCGGCTTCCCCTCACCAAGCTCTCCTACGCCGCCTACGGCCGGGTGCGGGACCGGTACGTGGCCCTGAGGAGCGGGGGGGCCTTGGGCCGGGGGGTGGGGCCCCTTTTGGTGGCCAAGAGGCCCCTCAAGCGGTTGGAGGGAGCGCGGGTGGCCATCCCCGGGCGGAACACCACGGCCTTTTTGCTCCTTTCCCTTTACGCCGAGGGCTTCCACCCGGTGGAGGTGCGCTACGACCGGATCATGCCCCTGGTGGCCCAAGGCGAGGTGGACGCAGGGCTCATCATCCACGAAAGCCGCTTCACCTACCCCCAGAACGGCCTGGTGAAGCTTTTGGACCTGGGGGAGTGGTGGGAAGGGGAGACGGGCCTGCCCCTGCCCCTGGGGGCCATCCTGGCCCGGCGGGACCTGGGGGAGGACCTCATCCGGGCCCTGGACGAGGCGGTGCGGAGGAGCCTGGAATACGCCTTCGCCCACCCCGAGAAGACCCTGCCCTACCTCAAGGCCCACGCCCAGGAGCTTTCCGAGGAGGTCATCTGGGCCCACGTGCGCACCTACGTGAACCCCTTTAGCCTGGACGTGGGGGAGGAGGGGGAGAAGGCGGTGGAAACGCTCTTCGCCCTGGCGGAGGCCAAGGGGCTTTTGCCGCCCTCCACCTCCCCCCTTTTCCGGTAGACTCGGGGCATGTTCCAGGAACTTCCCCTCGAGGCCCGGCGGGAGCTGGCCCGCATCTTCCTGCCCCTAAGGGTGCGGCGGGGGGCGAGCCTGTACGCCCTAGGGGACGGGGTGGATGGGGTCTATTTGGTGCGGGAAGGGCTTTTCTGGCTGGAGGGCCCCCGTTCGGCCACGGGAGAGGCGGTGAGCCTGGGGGTGGTGGGGCCGGGGGGGCTTTTGGGGGAGGAGGCCCTGGTGGGGGAGAGGCGGCGCACCGCCGGGGCCACGGCCCTCACCTACGCCGAGCTCCTCTTCGCCAAGACGGAGGAGCTCGCCGCCCTAAGGCGTGCCCCGGAAGTGGAAACCTTTTTCCTCAAGGCCCTCTACGGGAGGCTTAAGGCCGCGGAGGAGGCCCTTTGGGCGGCCCGCCACCTCTCCGTGGCCCAGCGCCTGGCCCGCCTCCTCCTCACCCTGGCCCGGGAAGGGGAGGTGGCCCTCTCCCACCAGGACCTGGCCCACATGGTGGGGGCCACCCGGGAAACCGTGACCAAGCTCCTGGGGGAGTGGGCCTTGAAGGGCCTGGTGGACCTGGGCTACCGGCGGGTGGAGCTCCGGGACCCGGAGGCCCTTGCCCGTTTGGCCGAGGCGCTATAGGCTTTAAAGCTATGGAAACCGCCCTTTTGGCCCGCCTCCTGGGCCTGCCCCAAGGGGAGGAGGCCCTTAAGGCGCGCCTCGGCCGGGCGGGCCACCCGGGGCTCGCCGGGGCCCTCAGGGCTTACCTGAAGCGCCTCGGAGCGCCCCAGGAAGCCTTGGCCGCCGTGGAAGGGCTTGCCCGGGGGGCGGTGGTTACGGGGCAGCAGGCGGGGCTTCTGGGAGGCCCCGCCCTCACCTTCTACAAGGCCCACACCGCTTTGCGTCTGGCCGAGGGGGTAGGGGGGGTGGCGGTCTTCTGGGTGGCCTCCCAGGACCACGACGTGGAGGAGGTGCGCCACCTGCACCTTCTTTGGGACGAGGAGGTGCGTACCCTTTCCCTCCCTTTGCCCCCTCTTCCCGCCGGGCGCATCCCCTTGGCCCCTTACCTGGAGGCCCTAAAGGCCTTTCTCGGGCCTTGGGCCAGGGACGAACGGGTGGCTTACGCCCTGGAAGGGCGGACGCTTTCCGAGTTCTTCGCCCGCACCCTCCTCGCCTTCCTGGGCGCGAGGGGCCTCGTCCCCTTTGACCCCATGGCGGAGGAGCTCGCTCCCCTTTTCCTCGAGGCCCTAGAGCGGGAGCTGGCCGAACCCTTGGCCAGCGCCCAGGCCATCAACGAGGAGGCGGAGAGGATCCGGGCCCTGGGGGGGAAGCCCCCCTTGCGGCGGAAGCCTGGGGCCACCAACCTCTTCCTGGAAACCGACGCCCGCCGCCTCCTCTTCTACGAAGGCGGGGCCTTTACCGATGGGGTGCGGCGCTACACGGCCAAGGAGCTTGGGGAGATCGCCCGGCAGGACCCCTCCCGCCTGACCCCGGCCGCAGGCCTAAGGCCCGTCTTCCAGGACCTGGTCCTGCCCACGGCGGGGTTCGTGGTGGGGCCCAACGAGTTCCGCTACGTGGCGGAGCTTTCCCGGGTCTACGCCCTCTATGGCCTCCCCATGCCCGCCCTTTTCCTGAGGCTTCAGGCGGTGGTCCTAGAACCCCCCATCCGGCGTATTCTGGAAAAACACCACCTTTCTCCTTGGGCCTTTTTGGAGAAGGGGGAGGAGGCCTTCTTGGAGGCGGTGCGGGGCGGTTTGGAGGGCTACCGCTCCTTGGAGGAGGAGCTTCGGGGGCTTCTCGCCCGCTTGGAGGCGTTGGAGGCCCAGGCCAGGGCCTTGGAGCCCACCCTGGAGCGCCCCTTCCGCCGCTTCCGGGTGCGGCTTGCGGGGGAGGGGGATAGGCTCTTGCGCAAGCTCCTTAGGGCCCGCATGGGGAGGGATGCGGTGCTCATGGGCCACCTTGAAAGGCTCAAGCGCCACCTTCTGCCCCTCGGGTTGCCCCAGGAGCGGGTCTATCCCTTCGCCATGTACGCCCTGCGGCACCCGGAGGCCCTGGACCGGCTGAAGGAGGCCCCGCCCCAGGGCAAGGCCACCCTGGTCTTGGGGTAGGATAGGGGGAAAGGCTATGGCGCGGTTGGGTCCCTTTATCCTCTTCCTCCTTCTACCCCTTCTCGCCTTCTTCCCCGCCCGGGGGCAAGGGAAGGACCTCCTCCTCCGGGTGCTCCTCCAAGAGGTACCCCAGGGCCAGGCGGTGCGCCTAAGCCTCCCCTCCGGGGAGGTGCGCGCCTCGGCCACGGGGGAGGGGGTGGTGTTGGACGGGCGCCTCCAGCCCTTCTTTGACCTGGACGTGCCCTACTTCGCCCTCGAGGGCCGCCCTTACCGGGGTGGGGTGCGGCTCCTCGCCCAGGGGGGGAGGCTCCTCGTGGTCAACCTGGTCCTCCTGGAGGACTACCTCCTCGGGGTCCTGCCCGGGGAGATGCCGGAGGGCTTCCCCTTGGAGGCCCTGAAGGCCCAGGCGGTCCTGGCCCGCACCTTCGCCGTGAACCGCCTGAACCCCAAGGCCCCCTACGACCTCTGCGCCAGCGAGCTTTGCCAGGTCTATCTGGGCTTCGCCGCCGAGAAGCCCAAGTACGCCCAGGCGGTGGCCGCCACCCGGGGCCAGGTTTTGAGCTACGGGGGTAAGGCCATCTCCGCCCTTTACCACGCCGACTCCGGGGGCATGACCGCGGGGAGCGAGGAGGTGTTCCAAAAGGCCCTCCCCTACCTCCGCCCCCGGCCCGACCCCTACGCCAAGGGTCCCAAGAGCGCCTGGCGGATGACGGTTTCCAAGGAGAGGGCGGAGAAGGCCCTTCGCTCCCTGGGCTACGCCCCTAGGGGGGAGGAGGCCCCCCAG
Source organism: Thermus brockianus (assembly GCF_021462505.1). Classification (GTDB taxonomy): domain Bacteria; phylum Deinococcota; class Deinococci; order Deinococcales; family Thermaceae; genus Thermus; species Thermus hydrothermalis. The sequence continues at coordinate 170,366 of NZ_JAKEDV010000005.1, read as the reverse complement.
GTCCTGGAGCGTAGCCCCTCGGGCCGGGCCTGGCGGGTGCGCCTTCTGGGGGTGGAGGTCCAGGGCCCCGAGGCGGGGCGGCTTCTCCGCCTCATGGGCCTCCCTTCGGCCTTGGCCGAGTTCCAGGGCTTTGAGGCGGTGGGCCGGGGGGCGGGGCACGGGGTGGGGCTTTCCCAGTGGGGGGCCAAGGGGATGGCGGAGGCGGGCTTTGGCCACCGGGAGATCCTGGGCCACTACTTCCCCGGCACCTTCCTCTCCGAGCTCCTCTTGGCCGGGGTGCCCTAGGTGCTCCTCGCCACCCCCCTAGGCCCCCTTTGGCTTGCCGTTTCCCCCTTGGGGGTGGTCCGCCTCGAGCCCGCCCTCTTCCCCCGGGGGCCGGAGGCAACGGGCCCCTTGGCGGAGCGGGTGCGGGAAAGCCTTGAGGCCTATTTCGCCGGGGAGCGCCCGGATTTTCTGGACATCCCCCTGGACTACACCGGCCTTTCCCCGGCCCGCGTAGGCCTTTACGAGCGGGTTCGCCGCATCCCCTACGGGAAGACCACGAGCTACGGGGCGCTCGCCCGGGAGCTGGGGCTTTCCCCCCGGGCGGTGGGGGCGGCCCTCAGGGCTTCCCCCTACTTCCTCCTGGTCCCCGCCCACCGGGTCATCCACCAGGACGGGCGGCTTGGGGGCTTCGCCGGCCAGGAGGGGCTGAAGCTCTGGCTCCTTCGCTTTGAGGGGGCCCTTTAGACTTCGGTCCAGACCGCCACGGAGAAGGGGGGAAGCTCGGGGCCGCAAAGCCTCCCCCCTTTGGGGGTGCAGAGGGCACCCGAGAGGAGGTCCACCGCCTGGGCTCCCCGGGGCAGGGCCCCGTGCAGGGGGATGTCCTGGGGGAAGGGCTCGGGGGTGGCGTTCACCACCACCAGGTAGGGCCCCCGGGTGAAGGCCAGGTGCCCGTCCACGGCGTAGACCCTGCTGTAGGGGGCGGTGCGGAGTTCGGGGTGCTCCTTGCGCAGGCGGGCAAGCCGCCGCACCGCTTCCCAAAGCTCCCTTCGCCACCTTTCCTCGGCCCACACCATGCCGCCCCGGTTATCCGGGTCCAGCCCCCCTTCCATGCCCACCTCCTCCCCGTAGTAGACCGTGGGGCTTCCCGGGAGGAGGAAGAGGAGGGAGAGGGCGAGCCTGGCCCGCTCCAGGCTTCCCTTGAGGAGGGTGAGGAGGCGGGGGGTGTCGTGGGAGGTGAGGAGGTTCATCTGGGCCCGCACCACCTCCGGGCGGTAGCGGGCGAAGAGGTTTTCCAGGCGGTGGCTAAAGGCCAGGGCCAAGAGGGGTTCTATCCGGCCTAGGCCGCACCTTCCCGCAAGCTCCTGGTCCAGCGCCTCCCCCCCCACGAAGCCTAGGATGGCCCGGGCCAAGGGGTAGTTCATGGTGGCGTCAAACATGTCCCCCTGGAGCCAGAAGTCCGCCTCCTCCCAGATCTCCCCCACGATGTAGGCCTCGGGGTTGGCCCCCTTGACCCGCCTGCGGAAGGCCCGCCAGAACTCGGGGTCTGGGATCTCGTTGGGCACGTCCAGCCGCCAGCCATCGGCCCCGAAGCGGATCCAGTACTCGGCCACGGCGAGGAGATACTCCCGCACCGCTGGGGTTTCCACCTTGAGCTTGGGAAGCTCGGGGTTTCCCCACCAGGCCTCGTAGTTGGGGTTTTGGCTATAGGCGTTTAGGGGAAACCCCTTTACGTAGTACCAGTCCCGGTAGGGGCTATGCTCCCCGTTTTCCAAAAGGTGCTGGAAGGCGAAGAAGCCCCGGCCCGTGTGGTTGAAGACCCCGTCCAGGATCACCCTCATCCCGTGGGCGTGGGCCACCTCGAGGAGGTGGCGCAGGGCGGCGTTCCCGCCCAGGAGGGGGTCTACCTGGAAGTAGTCCACCGTGTGGTAGCGGTGGTTGGCGGTGGAGGCGAAGATGGGGTTTAGGTAGAGGGCCTCTACCCCTAGCTCCGCCAAGTAGGGGATCTTTTCCGCCACCCCCCATAGCGTCCCCCCCTTGAAGCCCCTCAGGGTGGGCGGGGCTTCCCAGGGCTCTAGGGGCCCTGTGGGGGCAGGCTTGCCGGGCGGACCTGCCCGGAAGAAGCGGTCGGGAAAGATTTGATAGAAGAAGGCACCCTCGTACCAGGCCACGGGCCCAAGTGTACCACGGAAGAAAGGTTCCTAGATCACAAAGATCCTTGCCCTGGGCCAAGGGTTCTGGTATCCTCCCGGGGTGAAGGCCATGCGGGGCCGCCTTTTCGTCATGACCGGGGCCAGCGGGGTGGGGAAGGGTACGGTGCGGGCCAAGGTGTTGGAGCGCACCCGCCTCTTCTACTCCATCTCCATGACCACCCGTTCCCCAAGGCCCGGGGAGCGGGACGGGGTGGACTACTACTTCGTGGACCGCCCCACCTTTGAGGCCCTCCTTGCCCAGGACGGCTTTCTGGAGTACGCCGAGTACGTGGGCCACCTCTACGGCACCCCCAGGGCCCCGGTGGAGCGGGCCCTGGCCCGGGGGGAGGACGTCCTCTTGGAGATTGAGGTGCAAGGGGCCTTGCAGGTGCGCAAGAAGGTGCCGGAGGCGGTCCTCATCTTCCTGCTTCCCCCGTCCCTCTCCGAGCTCAAGCGCCGCCTGGTCTACCGGGGAAAGGATAGCCCGGAGAAGATCGCCAAGCGCTTGGCGCAGGCGGAGTGGGAGATCCAAAACGCCCACCTCTTTGACTACGTGGTGGTGAACGATGTCCTGGAGGAGGCGGTGGCGGACTTCTTGGCCATCCTCACCGCCGAAAGGCGGCGCACCCCTCGGATGGCCTGGGCCCTCCAGAAGGCTTTGGAGCGGGACCCGGACCTGGAAAGCGAACTGGACGAGATTCTAAGGAGGAACCATGGCGGAACCGGGCATTGACAAGCTTTTCGGTATGGTGGATTCCAAGTACCGCCTCACCGTGGTGGTGGCCAAGCGGGCGCAACAGCTTTTGCGCCACCGCTTCAAGAACACGGTGTTGGAACCGGAGGAGAGGCCCAAGATGCGGACCCTCGAGGGTCTCTTTGACGACCCTAACCCCGTGACCTGGGCCATGAAGGAGCTCCACACCGGCCGGCTGGTCTTCGGGGAGAACCTGGTCCCCGAGGACCGGCTGCAGAAGGAGATGGAAAAGCTTTACCCCGTGGAAGAGGAGGGCTAGGTGGCCCGGGTCCTGGTGGCGGCGAGCGGAGGGGTGGCGGCCATCAAGGTGCCCCACCTCCTCCGCCTCCTCCGCCAGGCGGGGCACGAGGTGCGGGTCCTCGCCACCCCCCGGGCCTTGGCCTTTGTCACCCCCCTTTCCCTGGCGGTGGCCGCCGGGGGGGAGGTGGCCACGGAGGAGGCTTGGTTCCAACCCCACGGCCGGGCCCTCCACATAGAGCTCGCCCGCTGGGCCGAGGTGGTCCTGGTGGCCCCCGCCACCGCCGACGCCCTGGCCAAGGCGGCCCTGGGCCTGGCGGATGACCTTCTTTCCGCCACCCTCCTCGCCGGGGCCAAGCGGGTGGCCTGGGCCCCGGCCATGAACGAGGCCATGTGGCTCGCTCCCCAGACCCAAGGCCACGTAGAGCGGCTCAAGGCCTTGGGCCACGCCTTCTTCGGCCCCGCCCACGGCCCCCTGGCCGCGGTGGGGGAAGGGGAGGGGTGGGGGCGGATGCTGGAGCCGGAAGCGCTTTTGGAGCGCTTGGAGGCCCTGCTCACCCCCAAGGACCTCCAGGGCCTTAGGCTCGTGGTTTCCGCCGGGCCCACCCGGGAGTATTTGGACCCCGTGCGTTTCCTCTCCAACCCTTCCTCGGGGCGCATGGGATACGCCGTGGCCGAGGCGGCCCGGGATAGGGGGGCGGAGGTGGTCCTGGTGGCGGGGCCCACCGCTCTCCCCGACCCTTGGGGGGTCAAGGTGGTGCGGGTGGAAAGCGCCTTGGAGATGCGGGAGGCCATCCTGGCCCACTACCCTTGGGCCGAGGCAGTGGTCATGGCGGCGGCGGTGGCCGACTACCGCCCCGAGACCACCCTGGCCGACAAGGAGCCCAAGGTGGAGGCGGAACGGGTCCTTCGCCTGGTGCCCAACCCCGACATCCTCAAGGAGCTCGGGGAAAGGAAAGGGGACAGGGTCTTGGTGGGCTTCGCCATGGAAACCCGGGAGGGGTTGGAAAGGGCCCGGGGGAAGCTTGTCCGCAAGAACCTGGACCTCATCGTCCTGAACTGGGTAAACCGGGAGGGGGTGGGGTTTGGGAGCCTGGAAAACGAGGTGGTCCTCCTCCTGAGGGACGGGCGGGTCATAGAGCTTCCCCGGATGCCCAAGCGCCAGGTGGCCCACCGTATACTGGATTTCGTCAAAGAGTTTTGGAAAGCCTAACGGGGTGAGTATGCGCAGCAAGGCCGAGCGGCACCGCGCGATACAGGAGATCGTGAGCCGGGAGGAGATCGGCACCCAGAAGGAGTTGGTGGAGCGCCTGCGGCAGCTAGGCTTTGAGGTGACCCAGGCCACGGTGAGCCGGGATATCGCCGAGCTCCGCCTGGCCCGCATCGCCTTGGGCAAGGGGCGGCACAAGTACGCCCTACCTTCCGTGGAGCTTCCCGAGGACGTTTACGAGGAGCTCAAACGGCAGTTCGGCCTTTTCGTCAAGGACGTGGACCGGGGTGGGAACATCCTGGTGGTGAAGACCGCCGAGGGGCACGCCTCGGGGATCGCCCTCCTCCTAGACCGCCTGAAGCGGGACGAGATCGTGGGCACCTTGGCGGGGGAGGACACCATCCTGGTGGTGGCCCGTACGGAGCCGGAGGCCAAGGCCTTGGAGGAGGAGCTCGGGGAGTTGCTCTTGGCGGGCAGGGCCCTCAAGGGAGGGGCATAGGGCCCAAGGTCCCAAGTGGTTGAACTCTTTCTCAAGTCTTTCCTCACCCTCTTCGTGGTCATGGACCCGGTGGGGCTGGTTCCCGTCTTCTTGGCCTTGGCGGGGGACCGCCCCCCGAAGAAGCAGGCCCAGATCGCCGCCAGGGCGGTGCTGGTGGCGGGGGGGCTTCTCGTGGCCTTTTTCTTCTTCGGAAGGGGGCTTTTGGCGCATCTCGGGATTAGCCTCGAGGCCCTCCGCATCGCCGGGGGCATCCTCCTCTTCCGCATCGCCACCGAAATGGTCTTCGCCCACCACGAACGGGAAACCGAAGAGGAAAAGGACGAGGCCCTGGTCCGGGCGGACATCTCCGTCTTCCCCTTGGCCATCCCCCTTATCGCCGGGCCCGGGGCCTTGGCCAGCGTTCTCATCCTGGGCGGGGAGGCCCGGATGGTGGTGGGGGGGTGGGCGGTGGTCCTCTTTAGCGCCTTTCTGGTGCTCCTTCTGGCCTACCTCTTTTTACGGGCCGCTTCCGGGATACGCCGGGCCCTGGGGCGCACGGGGGTGAACGTGGTGACCCGGGTGCTGGGCCTTCTGCTTGCTGCCCTTGCGGTGCAGTACGTGGCCGACGGGGTTAAGGGCCTCCTTTAGCCCGGTACATGCGGCGGTCCGCCTCCCGCAAAAGGGCCTCCAGGTCCTCGCCTTCCACCTCCACCCCGCCCGCCGCCACCCCGTAGGGGAGGCTTTGCCGCAGCCGGGCGATGAGGGCGGGGATTTCCTCCTGGGAAAGGCCCAGGTGGAGGCTCACGAACTCGTCCCCCCCCACCCGGAAGGCCAGGTCCCGGCGGCGGGAGAGGTTTTTCAGGGCCTGGGCCAGGGCTTTCAAGGCCTGGTCCCCGGCGGCGTGCCCTTCCCGGTCGTTTAGGGTCTTAAGGCCGTTCAGGTCCCAGTAGATGAGGGCCAAGGGCTCTCCCAGGGCCTGGGCCTCGGCGCGGAGCTTGGGGAAGGTTTCTTCTAGCGCCCGGCGGTTTCCCAAGCCCGTGAGGGGGTCGGTGCGGGCCGCCCTTTCCAGGGCCTGGCGCTCCTTCAAGGCCTTGAGGAGGAGGGCGGCTTCCAGGGCGAAGGCCTGGGCCAATTCTAGAGAAAGGGGGGTAAAGGCCTCGGGGTCGCGGAAGTTGTCCAGGTTCATGGCCGCCAGCACCTCGCCCTCGAGGACGATGGGCAGGCCCAAGGTGGCCTGGATTTCCAAGAGGCGGCCGTGCTCAAAAAAGGCGGGCCGGGCCTCCACGGTGCTCAGGCTGGAGAGGTGGCGGATCTCAGGTCCTTTGAGCACCCGGGGGCGGCCCCTGAGCCAGTTGTCCACCCCAAGCCCGTACCAGGCGAGCTCCTCCTCCAAGGAGGTGCGGGCCCCCAGGAGGGCTTCGGAGAAACCCTCCTGGGCCACCAGGTAAAAGTACCCTCCTTCCCGAAGCAAAATGCTCCCCGCTTCCGCCCCGGGCACCGCAGCCACCGCTTCCCGGATCAGGTCCTGCAAAAGCCCCTCGGGCTCCTCGTGCTGCAAAAGCCCCCGCAACACCTTAAGAAGCCCCTTGTAAGCCCGGGCCTGCACCGAGAGGTCCGTGGTTTCCAGGAGAAGGAGGTAGGTCCCCGTGGGGGACGGGAGGCGGGCTACCCGGTAGCTCCTCTCCCCATGGACCAGGGTGTCCCCTTCGGGTAGGGGTAGGTCTTGGGCCAGGGCGTTCCGCTCCACCCTCCCCTCCTGCAGGTGGAAGACCGGGTAGGGGGCTTCCATGGGGTTCATCGCGCCTCCAGGAGGAGCCTGGCGTGGGAGAGGGCGGCCTCGGTGTACTGGCCCGAGAGGAGGCGGGCGAGCTCCCGCACCCTTTCCTCCCCCTCCAGCACCTCCACCCGCACCTCCCCCTCTTCCTTCACCACCTTAAGGTGGCGGTGGGCCCGGGCGGCCACCTGGGGCAGGTGGGTCACCACCAGGACCTGGCGCTTTTCCCCCAGGCGGGCGAGGCGCTCGGCGAGCTTCCAGGCGGTTTCCCCGCCCACCCCGGTGTCCATCTCGTCAAAGACCACCGTGGGGGCCTCGGCCCCGGTGAGGAGGGCGAGGGAGAGGGCGATGCGGGAAAGCTCCCCCCCGCTGGCGGCGGAGAGGGGGGAGAGGGGTAGGCGGGGATGGGCGGCGAAGCGAAAGGCCACCTCCTCCAGGCCAAAGGCCCCGGGCTCGGGCAAGGGGGTGAGGGCCACCTGGAAGCGGGCCTGGGGGAGGCCTAAGGCGGCGAGCTCCTCCTCCATGGCCCGGGCGAGCTTCTTGGCCGCCCCTTGCCGGGCCTGGCTTAGCTCCGCCCCTAGCCGGAGGAGCGTTTCTTCTGCCTTCAGGAGGTCCTTTCGCACCTCAAAAAGGCGTTCCTCACCCCCTTCCAAGGCGGCAAGCTCCGCCTTGGCCCGCTCCCCGTGGGCCAGGACCTCCTCCAGGGTGGGGCCGTACTTGCGCTTGAGGCGCTCCAGGAGGGCGAGGCGTTCCTCCAGTTGGGCCAGGCGGCCAGGGTCGGCCTCGAGGCCCTCCAAGTACGCCTCTAGCTCCCGCGCCACCGCCTCCGCCCCCTCCAGGGCGGCCTCCAGGTCCTTGGCCAGGGCCTCCAGGGCGGGGTCGTACCGCCCCCCCTGGCGAAGCTCCCGCACGGCGTTTTCCCAAGGGGAAAGCCCCTCTTCGGTGAGGAGCGCATAGGCCTTCCCCGCCCGTTCCCGCAAGGTTTCCAGGTGCCGTAGGCGCCGGGCCTCCTCCTCCAGCTCTAGGTCTTCCCCGGGACGGGGCTTGGCCTCTTGGATTTCCCGGAGTTGGAAGCGCAGGAGGTCTTCCCGCTCGCTTTTGGCCCGCAGGGCCTCCTCCAGGGCCTCTTTTTCCTGAAGGAGAGCCTGGTAGCGGGCGTGGGCTTCCCGGTAGGCCTGGAGGTGGCCGGGGGGGAGGAGGGCGTCCAGGAGCTCCCGCTGGCGCCTGGGGGAAAGCAGGGCCAAGGCGGCGTGTTGCGCATGGAGGGAGAGCCAGCGTTCCGCCTCCTCCTGGAGTTCCCTCAGGCTCACCACCTCCCCGTCTATGCGGGGCGTGGAGCGGACCCCCACCCTTCGGGAAAGCACCCGCTCCCCTTCCCCCTGGAAGAAGGCGGTGACCAGGAGGCTATCCCCATAGGGCCCGATAAGCCCCTCGGCCCGCTCCCCCAAAAGGAGGGCCAAGGCGTCCACCAGGAGGCTTTTCCCGGCCCCCGTTTCCCCGGTGAGGACGTTGAGACCGGGGGCGAGCTCCAGGGTGGCCTCGCGGATGGCGGCGAGGTTTTTCACCTCGAGGCGGACGAGCATCTTCTCCCATTGTAAAGGCGTGGGGGTGCTAGGCTAGGGTGATGCGGTCGCGCCCCGTTTCCTTGGCCCGGAGGAGGGCGTAATCGGCTTTGAGCACCCACTCCTCCACCTCCTCTAGCCCATTGGGTGTCTTGCCGCCTGCTATCCCTGCGGAAAGGGTTAAAGGGTAGGGGATAGGTTCCACCTTCTGGGCGCGGAAGCGGGATCGGATCCGCTCCACCACTTCCATGGCTGCCCGCTGGTCTGCGCCGTAGAGAAGCAGGAGAAATTCCTCGCCACCATAGCGCACCGCCACGTCTTCTCGGCGAAGGCTTCCTTGGAGGATGCGGCCTAGGGCCTTGAGCACTTGGTCTCCCACAGCGTGGCCGAAGGCGTCGTTGATGCGCTTGAAGTGGTCAATATCCAGTAGGGCAACGCTTAGGGGATTATGGTAACGCCTGGTTAGGGAAAGGAGCTTGGGGAGCTCTACCTCGAGGCCCCGGCGGTTGAGAAGCCCGGTGAGGGGATCGGTCAGCGCCAAGGTACCCCACTCCACCTGCTTGAGCACTTGGCGAAGCCGCTCGCCTAGGAGAGAGAGCAAGCCTTCGGGAAGAGGTTCTTTAGGAGGTTTTCGGAGGTATAGGTGGGCGGATTCCCCGTTCATAGGTACCTTTAGGCTATAGGGGGTGCGGAGCCCCACAAGCCCTCGCCTGCTGAGGACCTCGAGGCCCACCGCTTCGGGGATCAAGGTGCGGGTGGCTTCCAATGCGCCTATTAGGACTGCTTCGGGGCTAAGGGTTTGGGTGATCCGGGGAGTAAGGCGAGCAAGCTCCCTCAGAAATCGTATCCAGCGCAAGTTCTTTTCTTCCGTGCGCTTCCATTCCAGGTGGTGCGCATAAAGGAGACCCAAAGACCCCACTATCCCCCCGTAGAGGGCCAGTATGCGCATGGCTATTGGAAAATTGTCTACGAAAAAGAGGATGGGATACACAAACAAACCGCTTAAGGCCAAAGCTTGGTAGGTGAAGGAAGGCTCTCCCTGGGGAGTTCTAGCTATCCCAATCGCTAAGAACACGTAACCTAGGGTTCTTAAAAGGTGGAGGGGGTCTCCGGTTTGGCCTTGCGTATAAGGGGAGGCCATACCTTCGGTGAGGAGGAAAAGTAACCCTACGCCCCATAGAGACCTGTCATCGGGTCCTGTATGAAAAAGCGTTTCTAATTTGGGAAGGACCAGGAAGAGAAGCGCGAGGTTCCAAGCAATGTAAAGCGCATTCAAGCCAAGCCCCGCTTGCGCTAGAACCTCTATTCCCAAAAGCCCTAGAGGAAGCAGAAAAAGGGTTATGCGAGGTGGGTGGCCTGGTACTTGTAGGATGCCTAGGGCTAGGCTAACGTAACCCAGAAGAGCGAAAAGGGTTTCTAAGAGAACTCGTTGCGTACTATCTAAGAAAAGTTCCAGGCTTCCCACCGCATCGCTGAAACCAAAAAAGAGGAGGCTAAGACCCCAAAAGGGCTTTCTACGGGTGAGAAGGTATCCTCCAGCAGCTAACCCTACCCAGGGAAGGAGGGTGTGTTCGCTCCAGAATGAAGTGCGAGGCGAAAGACCGAGGATAACGAGAAGCAGAAGGCTCAACCCCAAGTAAGCCACAAGCCCAGTTTAAACCCGGGTGTTCCCTTGGGAGCGGTTATCCGCCCTTGGCAATTGGCAAGGGCTGGACCTCCTCGTGGGTGGTTGCAGGCTTTGGAGGGAGCGGGTAGACTGAACCTCTGGGGCTGATGCCCCTCGTTTTGGGGCCCCATCGTCTAGCGGTCAGGACGCGGCCCTCTCAAGGCCGAAACGGGGGTTCGATTCCCCCTGGGGTCACCACGGGCGGCTAGCTCAGTTGGTCAGAGCGCTCGCCTTACAAGCGAGAGGTCAGAGGTTCAAATCCTCTGCCGCCCACCACCATAAAAAGCCAAAACTCCCCGCCTTGATAGTAGGACGGGGAGTTTCTTTTATAGATCCATTCTGCATCTCTTGGAAGAGATGTCGTTGCTCACGCTTAAGAGAGCATTGTCTTGCGGGCTTTCCCTAACACATCGCCAGGCATACCCGGACGATAGTAGGATCCATTATTGGGTGGGGTGTTGGCGGGGCTTCCCTCAGGGTCCGCGACCCCGCTTTCCAAAGCCGTTGCCTCTCTTTTTAGTCTTTCTTCCATCCTCTCGAGGGCCTCTTGTGCGCAGAAGCACAAGGTGTTCCCGCAATCTCCTTCTTCGGGGGTCTATACCGCTTCCGGGGTGTGGGGGCAAAGTACTTGTCGGGGGCTTCCATCCCGAGTGCCAGTATGTGGCTGCCTTTTTACGCCGGCGAGTTTATCCTGCCCTTCGGGTAAGGTGGTGTATCTTTTAGGAAGGCGTCGCGCGTTTGCTTGAAGAATGTTTGGTCTGTTTGCGCAGGGGAAAGCGAGGAAAGGGGTAGGCGGAGAGGCGAGGTGAGTGTTCTTTCTCTGGGTTCCTTCGTCCGCTATAGGGGGCGGGACTGGGTTTTGGTAGCCCGTCAAGGGGACATTCTTGACTTGCGTCCTCTGATGTCCCGCAGGGATGCTGGGGTATGGGTTCATCTTGGCCTGGTGGAAGCCGTTCAGAAGGTTCTTCCTCACGAAGCGCTCGTACCCTTGGGGTTCCCGAAGGCCCCGCCTAAACCCGTGGGGGGAGACCTTTGCGTTGAACAGGGTGAGGAAAACCTGATTGCGGCTGTAAAGGGCTTTGTTGGAGACCTCGGCACGGGCTTCCTCCGGGGTCCTGACGGAAGGGTTTTGGCCCAAGACCCGGAGGCGCTTTACCGCGACCTCCTGCGCATCGCCTACCGCATTCTTTTCCTCCTAGTGGCGGAGGCACGAGGGGTCCTGGGAGGGAATGAACTCTACCGCCGATCCTTCTCCCCCCACCGCCTCCTGGACCTTTCCACCGACAAGGAGGCCTACACGGAGGATTACGACCTCTGGCTTGGTCTCAAGACCCTGTTCCGGCTCCTGAGGGAGCCGGGACTCCTCGTGGGGACCGAGCCCGCCGCCAAGATCCTGGGCTTGGACGTCCTGAACGGCCACCTTTTTGAGCCCATCCCCCTCGAGGAGGGCCCGTATGCCGTGGACAACCGCCACCTCCTCCAGGCGTTCCACCATCTGGTCTTCTTCCGGGATGGGAAGGAAGGGCTCAAGCGCATCAACTACGCCGCTTTGGACGTGGAGGAACTGGGCTCGGTGTACGAAAGCCTTCTGGACCACACCCCGGTGGTGGAAGGACGAGGGGAAGAGCGCCGCTTCGCCTTCCAGTCGGGTACGCTGAGAAAGCGCACGGGGAGCTACTACACCCCGGAAGCCTTGGTGGACCTGGTCCTCCGGGAGACTTTGGACCCCGTGGTGGAGGAGCGCCTGAAGGCGGCGGGGGACGATCCCAAAGCCCGTGAGGAAGCCCTCCTCTCCCTCAAGATCCTGGACCCCGCTTCGGGGAGCGGGCACTTCCTCCTGGGGGTAGCCCGGAGGCTCGCCCGCCGCCTGGCCCAGGTGCGCACCGGGGAGGAGGAGCCCTCTCCCGAGGCGTACCGCCAGGCGGTGCGGGACGTGGTGGCGAACTGCCTCTACGCTGTGGACCTGAACCCCCTGGCGGTGGAGCTTTGCCGGGTAGCCCTCTGGATGGAAAGCCACGTGCCAGGTAAGCCCCTCACCTTCCTGGACCACCGCGTGAAGTGCGGCAACTCCCTGGTGGGCGTTCTGGATCCCGAGGTGCTGGCGGAGGGGATACCCGAGGAAGCCTTTACCCCCAAGAAAGGGGACGCCAAGGAGGTAGCGGCCTCCCTCAAGAAGGAGAACCGCTGCCAGCGGGAGGGGGAGCAGACCCTCTTTACTCCCCCTAGGGAAAGCGTTCTAAAAGAGGAGCGAGAAAACCTTGTCAAACTCCTTCAAGAGTTCGCCCAGCTCCCCGAGAACTGCCCGCAGGAGGTGGTGGCCAAGGCTCGTTTTTACGAGGCGCTCAGGGAGAAGGATGCCTGGCGAAGGCTCAAGCTCGCCTCGGACCTCTGGACGGCGGCCTTCTTCCAACGGCTTGAGGGCAAGGGCCCCTTCATCACCACGGAAGCGGTGTGGCGGGCCCTGGAGGATGGGGTGGACCCCGCCCTAAGCGAGCTCGCCGAGGAACTTGCAAGGCGCCACCGCTTCTTCCACTGGTGGCTGGAGTTCCCCGAGGTCTTCGCCCAAGGGGGGTTTGACGTGGTGTTGGGGAACCCGCCTTGGACTCGCTTGCGAGAAGAGGAGGGCATGACCCGCTTTCTCAGGGCTTCGGGCCGTTTTCCCTTAACGGGTAAAGGGGCGAACACCTACCAATTTTTTACCGAGCTCGCTCGTTCCTTATGCCGTCCTGGTGGCTTCTGTGGGCTTTTGGTGCCCACCGGTTTGGCCACGGACTCGGGTAGCCTGAGCCTCTTTCGGGATCTGGTGCTAAAGGGAACGCTCCGAACCGTTTATGACTTTGAAAACCGAAAAGGGTTTTTCCCGGAGGTGGATAGCCGTTTTCGGTTTGCCCTGGTGGCCTTTGAGGGGGGAGGGCAAAGCTCTAACGCCAGAAGCAAAGGGGCCAGGATGGCCTTTTTCCTGAAGGAGCCCGAAGAAGCTCGGGATGAAAAGCGTTCTTTGACGCTATCCGCAGAGGATATTGCCCTTTTCAACCCGAACACATGCACGCTTCCCCTCTTCCGCACCCCCCAGGATGCGGAACTCGCCCGCCACCTTTACCGGGTGGCTGGCGTTTTCTATAAGGAGGCGCCTAAAGAAGACCCCTGGAAGATTCGTTTGGGGTTGCTTATGCCTCTAGAACACAATTCTCCCTTCCTGCGCTCCCCGCAAAGCCTGAAGGGGGCAAAGCGGTTTGGTCACCGCTTGGACCTGGAAGGGGAACCCTATGTGCCCTTTTGGGAAGCGAAGATGTTTCACCAGTACAACCATCGCTATGCGGACTACGCCTCGGGGGAGATCCAACCCCTATCGCCTACGGCCCTTTCTGACCCTACGTACTCGGTCACGCCGGCCTACTACCTCCCGGAAGGCTTTGTGGAGGAGCGCCTTTCCCATCTGGAAGGTGCTCGCTTTCCCAGGCGGCGGTGGCTCCTCGCCTTTCGCAACGTGGCTCGCGCCACCGATGAGCGCACGGTGATTTTCACCGTTCTTCCCCGCCTAGGGGTGGGGGGAAAGGCCCCCTTGCTCCTTTCCTCCGAGCCAAGCTTCCGCATCCTCACCCTCCTGGCAAACCTGAATGGTTTGGTGTTGGACTATGCCGCCCGCCAAAAAGTGGGCGCCACGGACTTGAGCTTCCACTACCTCAAGCAGTTCCCCGTCCTCCCCCCCGACCGCTACACGGAAGAGGACCTCCGCTTCCTCGTCCCCCGGGTCCTGGAGCTCGTCTACACCGCCTGGGACTTAGCCCCCTTAGCCCAGGACGTTTGGGAAGAGGCGGACGAAGACCTCCGGGAAGCCATCAGGCGCTGGCGAGAGGAAGCCCCGGCGCACCTGGACAAGCCCCCCGCGTGGCTCGAGGGCCCCTACCCCTTCCCGCCCTTCCAATGGGACGAAGAGAGGCGGGCTAGGCTCCGGGCCGAACTGGACGCCTACTACGCCAGGCTTTACGGCCTAAACCGCAAGCAACTCCGCTACATCCTGGACCCTCAGGACCTCACGGAAGGGGAGCTTAAGGACATCCTTTCCGATTACGAGGAAGTGGAAGACCCCCTGGACGAAGCGGCTTACCGCAAGCGGCGGGAAAGGAGCCGTTTTCCCGGGGAAACCTTCCGGGTGCTCAGGGAAAAGGAGATAAAGCGCTACGGGGAGTACCGCACCCGTAGGCTTGTATTGGAGGCGTGGGAAAGACTCAGCTAAACCTGGCCCGGGGTCTTTTGCGCCTCGAGGCGGCAGGAGGCAGTTGTTTAACCCCCCGGGGTTAGCGCTAGATGCTCTAGCGCTTCACGCAAGGCCTCAATGCCCTTCAAGAACTCCGGGACCTCCACGTGCTCGTAAGGGGTGTGGTCCAGGGTGGAGTCCCCGGGGCCGTAGGCCACCATGGGCACCTTCCAGTGGGGCGCCAGGACGTTCATGTCGCTGGTCCCCGTCTTTAGCTTGAAGACGGGCTTGCCCCCGGCCTTGCGGATGCCCTGGCGCAAGGCCCGGGTCAGGGGGGTGTCCTTGGGGCCCAGGTAGGGCACCTCCCGCCCGAAGAACTCTAGCTCAATGGTGGGGGGGGCGTAGGCCGTGAGGTGGCGGATGGCCTCCTCCGGGGGAAGCCTCGGGGGGAGGCGTAGGTCAAAGAACATCTCCGCCACCTGCTTGAGCTCGGCGGGCTGGATCCGGAAGTCCCGGAGGGTGTACTGCACCTGGTCAAAGGGGCGCTGGCCCACGTTCATGGCCTCGGCCCAGGCCTTGATGGCCACGAAGTAGCTGATGAGCTCCTCGGCGGCGTTGGGCTCGTGGTGGGCGGAGTGGAAGTTGTCCTTTTCCCGCCTCGCCTTCACCAAGAGCCTTCCCTTGTACCCCAGGGTGATGCCCTCCCACCCCGAGGGCTCCCCGATAACCACGTAGTCCGGCTTGAGGCGCGGGGCCACGAAGCGGGCACCCTTGGAGCTCGGTGCCTCCTCCTCCGTGGCCCCCACCAGGTGGACGGTGAGGCGCCTTCTCGCCTCCTCGGAAAGCCCCGCAGCGGCGAAGATCATGGCCACGAAGGGGCCCTTGGCGTCCACCGCCCCGCGGCCGAAGAGCTTGTCCCCCTCTAGCCGCACGGGCACCACCCCGGGCACGGTGTCAATGTGCCCCAGGAGGACCACCTGGACGGGGCCTTCCCCTATCTGGCCCCGGGCGTTGTCCGCCTCGTCCACGAACCCCTTGAGCCCGAGCCTTTCCATCCCCTCCGCCAGGTATTCCGCCACCAACCGCTCCTGGCCGGAGGGGGAGGGGATCTCCAGGGCCCCCTTGAGGAACTCCACGGGGTCTAAGGCCATCATGCCAGGACTTCGCGCACCGCCTCCACCACCCTTTCCAGGTCCTCCTTCTCAATGACGAGGGGCGGCAGGAAGCGGATCACCGTGGGCCCTGCCTGGAGGGTGAGGATGCGGTGCTCCTTCTCCAGGCGCTCAATGTAGGGGGCCGCCTTCTCCTTAAGCTCCAGGCCCACCATGAGGCCCAGGCCCCGCACCTCCCGGATCTTGGGGGAGGGGATCTCCCTAAGCTTTTCCATGAACCAGGGGCCAAGCTCCGCCGCCCGCTCCCAAAGCCGCGTGCGCTCCAGGTAGCGCAGGGCCGCTACCCCGGCGGCCATGGCCAGGGGGTTGCCGCCAAAGGTGGTGCCGTGGCCGCCCTTGGGCATGCTCTTCGCCACCTCCTCCCGCATCACCGCCACGCCCAAGGGCACCCCGCCCCCGATGGCCTTGGCCAGGGTGAGGATGTCGGGCACGATCCCGTAGTGCTCAAAGGCGAAGCGCTTGCCCGTGCGGCCCATGCCGGTCTGGATCTCGTCCAGGATGAGGAGGGCGCCCTTTTCCTGGGTAATCTCCCGCGCCGCTTGGAGGAACTCCCTCGTGGCCGGGCGCACTCCCCCTTCCCCTTGCACGGGCTCGAGGATGACCGCCGCCGTTTCCTCGTCCACCGCCTGCCTAAGCGCCTCCACGTCGTTGTAGGGGACGAAGGCCACGGGCTCCACCAGGGGCAGGAAGGGCTCCCGGTACTTGGGCTCCCAGGTGACGGAGAGGCTTCCCATGGTCCTTCCGGAGAAGCCCCGCATGGCGGCCACGAACTTCTTCCGCCCCGTGTGGGCCCGGGCAAACTTGAGGGCCGCCTCGTTGGCCTCGGTGCCGGAGTTCACCGGGAAGACCCGGTTGAGCTCAGGGGGGAGGAGGGCGACCAGGGTGCGGTAGAACTCCCCCCGCATGGGGGTGGGGAGGGTCTGGGGCATGCTCATGAGGGTTTCCGCCTGCCGCTTCACCGCCTCCACCACCTCGGGGTTGCTGTGGCCTAGGTTGGCCACCCCGTAGCCGCCCACGCAGTCTATGTAGGCGTTGCCCTCGGCGTCCCACACCTTGGCTCCCTGGCCCCGGACCAGGAGGAGGCGGTGCTTGGTGTAGACCCCGGTGTCCAGGGTGAGCTCGGCTTCCAGAAGCGCCTGCCAGTCCTCTTTCACCATACGTGCCCCCCGCAAAGAAAAGCTCCCGGGGCGGGCCCGGGAAGCCAGGCTTCCCAGGCCCCGTTAGGTTTTGCCCCGGGCGGCCATCTCTCTTCCAGGGTAGGGGGCTTGCCCCCCGGTGTCAACGGGATAGACTTGGGGGCGTGCTGGCCTACGTGGGGCTGGGTTCCAACCTGGGGGACCGGGCGGGCTACCTCTTGGCCGCCGTGTCCCTCCTCTCCCGCCTGCCCAAGACCCGTCTTCTCCGCCTTTCTCCCGTGTACGAGACGGCGCCCGTGGGCCCCCCGCAACCCCCCTATTTGAACCTGGTGGCGGAGTTGGACACGGGTTTGGACCCCAGGGAGCTCCTCCAGGCCCTCCTGGAGGTGGAAAGGGCCCTGGGCCGGGAGCGCAAGGAGCGCTGGGGCCCGAGGACCATTGACCTGGACCTCCTCCTCTACGGGGATCTGGTCCTGGAGGAGGAAGGGCTTCAGGTGCCTCACCCGAGGCTCCACGAGCGGGCCTTCGTCTTGGTGCCCCTTCTGGACCTCCTCCCCGAGGGGCGGCACCCGGTGCTGGGGGTACGCTTCGCCGAGCTCTTGGCGGCCCTTGACGCCTCCGGGGTTTCGCCCCTTGTGCTATAGTGGGGGCATCGCGGGCAGGACCGCGCGAGGAGAAGGAAAGTGGAGATAGAAGCGGGAAGCATCGTGGAAGGCCGCGTGGTGCGGGTGACGGATTTTGGCGCCTTTGTGGAGCTGCCGGGCGGGGAGCAGGGGCTCGTGCACATCTCCCAGATCGCCCACGAGTTCGTGAAGAACGTCCGGGATTTCCTCAACGAGGGGGACATCGTGCAGGTGATGGTGAAGGGCCGGGACGCCAAGGGGCGGCTGGACCTTTCCATCAAGGACCTGACCCCGGCCCCCGAGGGGGCGCCCCCGCCCCGGCCCAGGCGGCTCCCAAAGCAGTCCCCGGAGTTTGAGAACAAGCTCAAGAGCTTCCTCCGGGGTACCGGGGGGTTCGGCGGCGGGAAGGGCAAGAAGGGCGGCCGCAAGAAGCGTTAGCGCCCAAACGGGGCCCCGGGGGGTTTATCCCTCCGGGGCTTTGCCGTAGAGTAGGGGGGTATGGCGAAGCCCCTCGAGGTCACCGACCAGAACTTTGACGAGCTCTTAGGCGGTCACCCCTTGGTCCTCGTGGACTTCTGGGCGGAGTGGTGCGCCCCTTGCCGCATGATCGCCCCCATCCTGGAAGAGCTGGCCCAGGAGTACGAGGGCAAGCTGGTGGTGGCCAAGCTGGACGTGGACGAGAACCCCAAGACGGCCATGCGCTTTCGGGTGATGAGCATCCCCACGGTGATCCTCTTCAAGAACGGCCAGCCCGTGGAGGTCCTGGTGGGGGCCCAGCCCAAGCGCAACTTCCAGGCCAAGATAGAGAAGCACCTGCCCCAGGCATGAGGATCGCCCTGGACGCCATGGGGGGGGACCGGGCCCCGGAGGTCACGGTCCAAGGGGCCCTCTTGGCGGCCCAGGAGGGGGTGGAGGTCCTTTTGGTGGGGGAGGAAGGGCGCCTTAACGCCGAGCTTGCCCGCTTGGGGGGCCGCCTCCCCGTATACCACGCCCCGGACTGGATCCCCATGGAGGAGCACGCCACCGAGGTGCGGAAGCGCCGGCAAAGCTCCATCTGGGTGGCCCTGGAGCTCCTCAAGCGGGGCGAGGTGGAGGCCGTGGTCTCCATGGGCCACACCGGGGCTACCATGGCGGCGGCCCTCTTCGTCCTGGGGCGGGTGAAGGGAGTGGAGCGGCCCGCCCTTCTCGTGGAGTTCCCGAGCCTAAAGGGGCGCACCTTCCTCCTGGACGGGGGGGCCAACGCCGACTGCCGCCCCCCCTTCCTGGTGCAGTTCGCCGCCATGGGCCTGGCCTACGCCGAGGCGAGCGGCGTGCCAAGCCCCCGGGTGGGCCTCCTTTCCATCGGGGAAGAGGAGGGAAAGGGAAACGCCTTGGTCCAGGAGGCCTATCCCCTCCTCAAGGAAGCCCTGGGTCCCCGCTTTTTCGGCAACGTGGAAGGGCGGGACATCTTCTTGGGCACGGCGGAGGTGGTGGTCACGGACGGCTTCACGGGCAACGTGGCCCTGAAGCTGGCGGAAGGGGAGGCCAAGGTCCTCTTCACCTGGATTAAGGAGGCCTTCGCCTCGAGCCCCTGGGCGAGGCTGGGGGCCCTCCTGGCCCGGGGCGCTTTGCGCCGGGTGAAGGAGCGGGTGGACCCCTCCCAGTACGGGGCCATGCCCCTTCTCGGGGTGGAGGGGGCGGTCTTCATCGGCCACGGCTCGGCGGACGCCCTGGCGGTGAAAAACGCCCTCCTGAGGGCCAAGGCCCTGGTGGAGGCGGGGCTTCTTGCGCGGGTGCGGGAGGCTTTGGCCGCCCTACACGTCTAGGATCACCCGGGCCCGCCACCTTCCCCCTTCCTGGCCCACGTGGAGGCCGTGGAAGGTGGCGCTCTTCACCTCCCCTTGGAAGCCGAAGGCTTCCTGGAAGGGCTCGCCCTGGAGGCTTGCCAGGAGGCGAAACCCCCCTTCCTCCGGGAGAACCCGCACCCGGGCCCTTCCGGGCACGAAGCCCTTGGTCTGGATGAGGTAGATGAGCTCGTTCAGGTAGCGCACCAGGAGGGTGTCCAGGTCCTCCGCCCAAAGGGAAAGGCGCCGCCTCCTTTTGCCCCCTTCCGGCGGGTTTTGGAACATCACCGCCAAAAGCCCTTTTAGGGCGGCTTGGAAGAGGCCCTCGAGGCTTTCCGCCTCCACCTCAAAGCCGATGTCGGCGGTGTGGTCCAAAAGCCTCACCACCATGGCCCCTCCACCAGGCCCTTTTCCCCCACCACGTGGAAGGTTTCCGTCCAGAGCCTCTCCGGGTGCCGCTCCAGGAAGGCGAGGACGGATAGGGCCTGGGTCCTGTGCTGGGCGATGGCCCTGAGCTTTTCCTTTAGGGCCCACTCGGGGAGGCGCAGGCGGTGGGTTGGGGGGTAGGGCCCTTCCGGGCGCACCATGTAGACCACCCGGGCGAGGCCCTGGGCCGCCCCTTGGGCGTAGCGGCTCGCCGCCACGTGGTCGGGGTGGCCGTTGATGCCGTCGGGGGGGAAGGTGACCACGAAGCGGGGCCTTAGG
Source organism: Thermus brockianus (assembly GCF_021462505.1). GTDB lineage: Bacteria > Deinococcota > Deinococci > Deinococcales > Thermaceae > Thermus > Thermus hydrothermalis. Next base: position 150,854 of record NZ_JAKEDV010000005.1, on the reverse strand, counting down.
GTTTGGAGGCGGCTCCGGATGGCCTCCTCCGCCTCGGGGTGGTCCAAAAGGCCTTCCCCTTGGGCCTTCCCCCGCTCCCCCGCCCCCACCTCCCGGGGCAGGCCGTTGGGGAAGGAGAGGACCTCGAGGAAGTCCACCCGGAGGAGCTTTGCCGCCCGGGAGAGCTCCTCCGTGCGCACCTGGGGAAGGGCCTCTGGGGGGCAGAGGCCTAAGGTCCTCCCCGCCTCCCCCCGGGTGAGGGTGAGGATGCCCGTCCGAAGCCCCGCCGCCTTGGCCAAAAGGAGCGCCCCCCCGGCCCCGAAGCTCTCGTCGTCGGGGTGGGGGACCACCACCAGGAGGTCCAGCATCAGGGCATGGGGTGGGCGAGGGCCAGGGCCCGCACCGCCTCCCTAAGGGCTTCGGAGGGGCCTTCCGTGAGGGCCCGGTCCATGAGCTCTGCCACCAGGGGCATCTCCTCCGGGGTGAAGCCCCGGGTGGTGATGGCGGGGGTGCCCACGCGGATCCCCGAGGTGATGCGGGGAGGTTTGGGGTCAAAGGGGATGGCGTTCTTGTTCACGGTGATGCCCACGGCGTCCAGGCGCTCCTCCGCCTCCTTGCCCGTGAGGCCCTTGGGGCGGAGGTCCACCAGGAAGAGGTGGTTGTCCGTGCCCCCGGTGACGATGCGGTAGCCCCTCTTGGCAAGCTCCGCCGCCAGGCGCTGGGCGTTTTCCACCACGAGGCGGCTATACTCCTTGAACTCGGGCTGCATGGCCTCAAAGAAGGCCACCGCCTTCCCGGCGATGACGTGCTCCAGGGGGCCTCCTTGGATCCCAGGGAAGATGAGCTTGTCAATCTTTTTGCCCAACTCGGGGTCTTGGGAGAGGATCAGGCCCCCTCGAGGGCCCCGGAGGGTCTTGTGGGTGGTGCTGGTCACCACGTGGGCGTAGGGGACGGGGTTGGGGTGGAGCCCCGCCGCCACCAGCCCGGCGAAGTGGGCCATGTCCACCACCAAGTAGGCCCCCACCTCCTCGGCGATTTCCCGGAAGGCCTGGAAGTCCCAGAGGCGGGGGTAGGCGCTGGCCCCAGCCACGATCACCTTGGGGCGGTGTTCCCGGGCCAGGCGGCGCACCTCGTCCAGGTCTATGCGCTCGGTGTCGGGCCGCACCCCGTAGGAAACCACCTTGTAGAGCCTTCCGGAGAAGTTGACCTTGGCCCCGTGGGTCAGGTGCCCCCCGGCCGCCAGGTCCATGCCCAAGAGGGTGTCCCCGGGCTCCATTAGGGCCATGTAGACCGCCATGTTGGCCTGGGAGCCGGAGTGGGGCTGGACGTTGGCCCATTGGGCCCCGAAGAGGGCCTTGGCCCGCTCTATGGCCAGGGACTCCACCTGGTCAATGACCTCGCACCCCCCGTAGTACCGGGCCCCGGGGTAGCCCTCGGCGTACTTGTTGGTGAGGACGCTTCCCACCGCCTCCCGCACCTGCTTGGAGACGAAGTTCTCGCTGGCGATGAGCTCTAGGCCCTCCCGCTGCCTTTTTTCCTCCAGGGCGATGAGCTGGAAGAGGGTCTCGTCGCGGACGCTGGTGCCCACCATAGGGCGATTATAGGCCCTCCCTCCCTGCTAAGCTAAGGCCATGAAAGGGAACGCCTTCACCATCGTGAAGTGGGGGGCCCTCCTGGCCCTTGCCGTCTTGCTCCTCACCATCCTCCTCATCAACTTCACCACGAGCCGCGACCTGCCCGAGCTGGTGCGGGTCCAGGTGGAGCGGTACGCCGTGTGCAGTTACTGGTTTTTTGGCTGGCACCTGGCCTCCACCGGGGCCTTCGCCTTCGCCTTTTTGCTGGTGGGCTTGGTTTCGGGCTTCCTCCTGGGCTTCTTTCTGAGGCGGCGCTAGAGGAGTTCCAAGGCGAGCTTTTCCCCCTCCTCGGGGACGCCCGCCGGGTAGCGGCCGTTGAAGCAGGCGAGGCAGACGGGCCCCCCGATGGCCCGCTTGACCCCCTCCTCGGATAGGAAGGCCAGGGAGTCGGCCCCGATGTAGGCCCGTATCTCCTCCACGCTCTTCTGGGCGGCGATGAGCTCCTTGCGGGCCGCCGTGTCTATGCCGTAGTAGCAGGGGAAGCGGATGGGGGGGCTGGAGACGCGGAAGTGGACCTCCTTGGCCCCCGCCTCCTTGAGGAGGGCCACGATGTGGCGGCTGGTGGTGCCCCGCACGATGGAGTCGTCAATGAGCACCACCCGCTTGCCCTTCACCGCCGAGGTGGGGGAGAGCTTGAGCCGGGTTTTTAGGTCCCGAAGCTCCTGGGTGGGCTGGATGAAGGTGCGCCCGGCGTAGGGGTTCTTGTAGAGCCCGTACTCCAGGGGGAGGCCGCTTGCCCGGGCGTAGCCGATGGCGGCGCCAATCCCCGAGTCGGGGACGGGCACCACCATGTCCGCCTCCGCCGGGGCTTCCCGGAAGAGCTCCTCGCCCATCCGCACCCGGGCGGCGTAGGCCTCGGTGCCGTCCAGGAGGCTATCGGGCCGGGCGAAGTAGATCCATTCAAAGGCGCAAGGGGTGGGGTTTGGGGGAAGGCCTTGGAGGCTTCTTAGCTCCCCCTCCTCCACCCAGACCACCTCCCCGGGCCGCACGTCCCGCAGGTACTCCGCCCCGAGGAGGGCGAGGGCCGGGGGCTCGGAGGCGAAGGCGTAGCCCCAGGGGGCCTTGCCGATGGCGAGGGGCCGCACCCCGTGGGGGTCCCTGAGGGCGAGGAGGGTCTTGCGGTCCATGAGGAGGATGGAGTACCCCCCTTCCAGGCGCCGCATGGCCTCGAGGGCCGCCTCGGGGAGGGAGAGGTGGGAAAGCCTAGCCAGGAGGAGGAGCATGACCTCGGTGTCCGAGGTGCTCTGGAAGGTGGCCCCCTCCTGGAGGAGGCGGTCGCGGAGGGGCTTGGCGTTTACAAAGTTGCCGTTGTGGGCGATGGCCAAGACCCCGTGGGCGGTGCGGGCGGTGAGGGGTTGGGCGTTGAAGCGGAGGTTGGAGCCCGTGGTGGAGTAGCGGGTGTGGGCGAGGCCGAGCCGGGCCCCGGGCAGGCGGAGCTTTCCCAGGCGCTCCTCGGTGAAGACCTGGTTCACGAGGCCCAGGTCCTTTTCCACCAAGAACTCCTTCCCGTCCGTGACGGCGATGCCGGCGGCCTCCTGGCCCCGATGCTGCAGGGCGAGGAGCCCCAGGTGCAAAAGCCCCGCCACGTCCAGGGGGGTTTCGCTCCAAAGGCCCAGGACGCCGCACTCCTCCCGTGGCTTATCCATCCAGGACCTCCCGCAAGGGGCGTTGCCAGATGGCCTTAAGCTCGGCCACCTCCCACTCTAGCACTCCCTTGGGGGTGAGGACCGTGAGGGTCTTCCCCCCGGTTTCCCCCAGGATGCGGTAGGGAAGGCCCTGGGCCTCCAGGCGGGCCGTGGCCTCCTTAAGGCGGTCCTTGGCCACGGTGAAGAGGATGCGGCTTGGCGCCTCGCCGAAGAGGGCCTCCAGGCCCGCTTCCCGCACCTCCACCGTGGCCCCTAAGCCGTAGGGGAAGGCCATCTCCGCCAGGGCCACCAAGAGCCCCCCTTCCGCCAGGTCGTGGGCGGTGTCCGTGAGGCCCAGGGCGATGAGCTCCCGGATGGCTTCCTGCACGGCCTTCTCCCGCCCGAGGTCCAGGAGGGGGGGGTGGCCCGCCTCGAGGCCCGTGAGGAGGTAGAGGACCTCGCTCGCCCCAAGCGTCCCCCTTTCCTCCCCTAAGAGGACCACCACCTCTCCGGGCCGCCTAAAGCCCATCTCCGCCCGGCGACGTAGGTCCAAGACCCCCACCACCCCCACCATGGCCGTGGGAGGGATGCGTTTGCCGCCCGCCTCGTTGTAAAGGGAAACGTTGCCGCTCACCACGGGCACACCCAGGGCGGCGCTCGCCTCCTTTAGGCCTTCAATGGTTTCCTTGAGCTCGTAGTAGCCCTCGGGGGTTTCCGGGCTTCCCAGGTTGAGGCCGTCCGTGTAGGCGAGGGGCTTCGCCCCCACCACGGAAACGTTGCGGCAGGCCTCCGCCAGGGCGTGCATGGCCCCGAGGCGGGGGTGGAGGCGGCTATACCGGGGGTTTTGGTCCACCTTGGCGGCGATGCCCAGGTGCGTGCCCTTGATCCAGAGGAGGGCGGCGTCCCCCTTGCCCGGCACCAAGGCGGTGCGGGTGCCCACCTGGTGGTCGTAGCGCTCGTAGACCGCTTCCCGGCTCGCCAGGTTGGGGGAGGCGAGGAGCCTTTCCAGGACCTCCTTGGGGTCCGCCTCGAGGGGGGGGATGGGGGTTTCCCTGAGGCGCCGCACCTCGGGGTCTTCCTGGGCTAGGCGCACGTAGGTGGGGGCTTCCGCCAGGGCCTCCGTGGGCACCTCCGCCACCACCTTTCCCCTATGGAGGACCCGGAAGACCCTTTCCGGGATGGTCCGGGCCACGGCCACGCAGTCCAGGCCCCACCTGCGGAAGACCTCCTCCAGTTCCTTTTCTTTTCCCTCCTTGGGCACCAGGACCATGCGCTCTTGGCTTTCGGAAAGGAGGAGCTCCTCGGGGGCCATGCCCGCCTCCCGGGTGGGGACGAGGTCTAGGTCTAGCTCCACCCCGAGGCCGGACTTGTGGGCGAGCTCGGCGAGGCTAGAGGTGAGCCCCGCTGCCCCCATGTCCTGGACGCCTTCCACCAGGTCCTTCTCTATGGCCTCGAGGGTGGCCTCCATGAGGAGTTTCCCCAAGAAGGGGTCCCCCACCTGCACCGCCGGGCGGTCCTCCTCCTTCTCCTCCTTTAGCTCCCGGCTGGCGAAGGCCGCCCCCCCGATGCCGTCCCGCCCCGTCTTGGCCCCGGCGTAGTAGAGGGGCCGGCCCAGGGAGGCCCGGCTTCGCTTGAGGTTCTCCTCCCTGAGAAGCCCCAGGCACATGGCGTTCACCAGGGGGTTTTCCCGGTAGCCCTCGTGGAAGTAGAGGTCCCCGCCCACGGTGGGGACCCCGATGGCGTTCCCGTAGAAGGCGATGCCGGAAACCACCCCCTTGAAGAGGTAGCGGCTACGGCCCTCGGGGGGGCCAAAGCGCAGGGAGTCCAGGAGGGCGATGGGCCGGGCCCCCATGCTCATGATGTCCCGGAGGATCCCCCCCACCCCGGTGGCCGCCCCTTGGAAGGGTTCCACGGCGGAGGGGTGGTTGTGGCTTTCTATCTTGAAGGCCACCGCCCACCCTTCCCCCAGGCGCACCACGCCGGCGTTTTCCCCGGGGCCCTGCAGGACCGCTTCCCCTTCCTTAGGCAGTTCCTTCAGGAGGGGGCGGGAGTTCTTGTAGGCGCAGTGCTCGCTCCACATCACCTTGAAAAGGAGGAGCTCCACCCGGTTGGGCTCCCGCCCAAGCCGCCTCAGGATCTCCCGGTATTCCCCTTCCGGGATGCCGATTTCCTTGGCCAAGGCTTCCATCACTCTAGGAGGGGGAGGAGCTCGCGGTGGTCCTTCACCTTGGCCGTGGGCTTCACCTCCCCGTTCACCTCCCTCAGGCCCACGTACTGCACCGCCCAGGGGTAGCCGGCGCCGAAGGCCCCCTTGATGTCCGTGTGGGGCAGGTCCCCCACGTGGAGGGCCTCCTCGGGGGCCACCCCCAGGGCCTCGAGGGCCACCTGAAACGCCTCGGGCTTGGGCTTCACGAACCCCGTTTCGTCGGAGAAGCTATAGGCCTGGAAGACGTCCAGGCCCTGCCGCTTGAGGTGCTCCCTCAGGAGGCGGCCCGGGGTCATGCCCGTATCGGAAACGATGGCCAGGGGGTACTTCCCCGCCAGGGCCTTGAGGACCTCCACCCCGGGCAGGGGCTTGAGGTCGGCGAGCAAGGAGGTTTCCTCCAGCCTCCTTGCGGTGAGGGCGATGAGCCCGGGGTCGTGGGGTGCCCCGAGGAGGGCGAAGATCCGGGCCACCCGGTCGTACACGGACATGTGTTCCCCCGCCTTCCAGGCCTCCTCAAAGGCCAGGGCCGCCTGCCGGTAGGCCTCCCGCACCTCGCTTTCCTCCGCCGGGTGCCCTGCCTCGGAAAGGGCGTCCAGGAGGATCTCGTACCGGGCGGGCATGACCTTTTCCAAAAACGCCTCCCCCTCGGTGAAGAGGGTGCCCCAGAAGTCAAAGGTGATGGCCTTGGGTTTCATCGCTGAACCTCCTTTTCCAAAAGCCCCAGGAAGAGGGGAAGCCCGTCCTCCCCTCCCAGAATGGGGTCCACGGCCCGCTCGGGGTGGGGCATCATGCCGAGGACGTTGCCCCGCTCGTTCACGATGCCGGCGATGTCGTTCAGGCTCCCGTTGGGGTTATAGTCCCTCTCCCCGGCCAGGGGGGCGTAGCGGAAGACCACCCGGCCCTCGCCCTCCAGCCGCCTTAGGGTTTCGGGGTCGGCGTAGTAGCGCCCCTCGGCGTGGGCGATGGGCAGGCGGAGGACTTGGCCTTGGGCGTAGCGGCGGGTGAAGGGGAGGTCGGTCCTTTCCACCCGCACCCCCACCTCCTTGCAGGTGAAGTGGAGGTTGAGGTTGGCGAGGAGGGCCCCGGGGAGGATGCCCGCCTCGGTGAGGATCTGGAAGCCGTTGCAGACGCCCATCACATACCGCCCCTCCTCGGCGAAGCGGCGCACCGCCTCCATCACCGGGCTTTTGGCGGCCAGGGCCCCCGCCCTCAGGTAGTCCCCGTAGCTAAAGCCCCCGGGGAGGAAGACCCCGTCATAGCCCCTCAGGTCCCTTTCCGTGTGCCAGACGAACTCCGCCCGCATGCCCGCCTTCTCCAGGGCGAAGCGGGCGTCCTCGTCGCAGTTAGAACCGGGAAAGCGGACGATGGCCCACCTCATAGTTCCTTGAGGGCCTCGAGGGTGTAGACCTCCATCACCGGGTTGGCGAGGAGGCTTCCCAGGAGCTTGGCCTTTTCCTCCGCCTGGAGGAAGTTTTCCGCCGAGAAGACGATCTCCAAAACCTTCCCCACCCGCACGGACTCCACCGGGTGGCCGAGGTCCCGCAAGACCCCTTCCACCGCCCGGCCCTGCGGGTCCAGGATGCCGTCCTTGAGCTCTATGAGGAGCGTGGCCTGGTACCTTGGCATCTACCCTCCCAAAACCCGCCTTAGGACCTCCTGGTACGCCTCTTCCACGCCCCCCAGGTCCTTGCGGAAGCGGTCCTTGTCCATGGGCTTTCCCGTGGCCATGTCCCAAAGGCGCATGGTGTCGGGGCTAATCTCGTCGGCGAGGAGGATTTCCCCCTCCCTTTCCCCAAACTCCAGCTTGAAGTCCACCAGTTCCAGGCCCCTTTCCGCGAAGAACGCCTTCAGGATCTCCCCCACCCGCAAGGTGGTGGCCTTCACCTCCTTTAGGGCCTCGGGGGAGGCGAGGTCTAGGGCGAGGACGGCGTCCTCGCAGATCAAGGGGTCCCCCAGGGCATCGTTCTTGAGGGAGAACTCCACCAAGGGGGCCTTAAGGGGCGTGCCCTCCTTTAGCCCGTAGCGCTTGGCGAAGCTCCCCGCCGCCTTGTAGCGGAGGATCACCTCCAAGGGGAGGATCCTCACCCGCTTCACCCGCATCTCCCGCTCCGAGAGCTCCTCCACGAAGTGGGTCTTGACGCCCTTTTCCTCCAAGAGGCGGAAGAGGGCGGCGGAAACCTTGTTGTTCACCACCCCCTTGCCGGGGATGACCCCCCGCTTCTGCGCATTAAAGGCGGTGGCCTCGTCCTTGAAGTAGACCCTTAGGGTGTCCTCCCCTTCCGGGTAGAGGACCTTGGCCTTGCCCTCGTAAAGCTTCTCCATGCCCCTCCTTATGGCCGAAAGGCCCTTTTCCTCATTTTAAAGCCCAAAACGGGCGTAGATGGCGTCCACGTGGCGGAGGAAGGCCTGAGGGTCAAAAAGCGCCCTTAGCCTCTCCCCCTTGATGGGGTTTTCCGGGTCGGCTTCCAGAAGCTTTAGGAAGCTTTGTCCTTCTTCCCAACTCTTGAGGGCGTTTCGCTGGACCAGGGCGTAGGCCTTTTCCCGGGGGAGGCCTTCGGCGATGAGGGCGTTTAGGACCTGCTGCGAGTAGACGAGGCCCCGGGTGAGGTCCAGGTTCCGCTTGAGGTTCTCCTCAAAGACCCTAAGCCCTTCCAGGATGCCCTTAAGCCGCCTTAAGGCGTAGTGGAGGGCGGTGGTGGCGTCGGGGAGGATGACCCTTTCCACGGAGGAGTGGGAGATGTCCCGCTCGTGCCAGAGGGCGATGTTCTCCAGGGCGGGTCCGAGGTAGCCCCGGAGGAGCCGGGCCATCCCCGTGAGGTTTTCCAGGCCCACGGGGTTTTTCTTGTGGGGCATGGAGGAGCTTCCCGTCTGGCCCTCGCGGAAGGGTTCTTGGGCCTCGAGGACCTCCGTGCGCTGGAGGTGCCTGAGCTCCACCGCCACCCTTTCCAGGTTGCCCCCGAGGATAGCCAAAGCGGCGAGGACCTCCGCATGCCGGTCCCGGGGGACCACCTGGGTGGAGATGGGCTCCGCTTGAAGGCCAAGCCGCCTCGCCACGTGGGCCTCCACCTCGGGGGGGACGTGGGCGTAGTTGCCCACGGAACCCGAGAGCATGGCCACGCCTATGGTTTCCCTAGCCCTTTTTACCCTTGCCTCGTCCCGGAGGAAGGCGGCGTAGAAGGAGAGGAAGCGGAGGCCGAAGCTCGTGGGCTCGGCGTGGACCCCGTGGGTGCGGGCGATGGCGGGGGTGTGCTTGTAGCGGAGGGCGAGGGCCTTGAGGGCCTCCTCTACCCCTTTAAGCTCCTCCAGGATGAGGTCCAAAGCCCGCACCAGGAGGGCGTTTTGCGCCGTGTCCACGATGTCCGAGCTGGTGAGGCCCAGGTGGAGGTAGCGCCCCACCTCCTCGTCCCCGGTCCACTCCACCAGGGCCCGGGTGAAGGCCACCAGGTCGTGGCGGGTGGTTTCCTCTATCTCCGCCACCCGCCGGGCGAAGGCTTCGGTGAGGGGTTTTTCCTCCAGGGTCCGGAGAAGCCTTGCCGCAAGGCCCCTAGGCACCTGGCCCAGGGCCTCCCAGGCCTCGAGGGCGTAGGCTTCCACCAAGGCCCACATGCGGTAACGGCTTTCCTCGGACCAAAGCGCCGCCATCTCCGGGGTCTGGTACCGGGGCACCATGCCTCAAGGCTACCGGTTTGGGGCCGTATCCTGCTACCCCAGGCCTTGAGCCCACTCTCCTCCAGGAGCTANCTGAGGTCGCTGGGGTAAGATCGTCTAGAGCTCATCCCTCAAGAATACCACCCTTTTACGACAGCCTCTAAGTTCCGCCACCGTGACCAGTCTTGCCCTTCCAGGAGCGTTCATGCCCCCAGGGTGGCGGAAAGGTTGTTCACCTAAAAACGGGGTGGCTCAGGTGAACATAAGTGCCGGATGGCACAAGCTCAGTCCGGCACCAGTCCCAGCGTCCTATCCAGGTTTGCAATGGCCTTGGCAATCGCGCTCGGGGCGGCTTCCTCAAGAAGGACGCGCCCCTCCCTGTCCACCAGTCCTTCCAGCCGCGCCCTCTTGGTCAGGGTGCGAAGGCTCCACCCCTTCACCCGGTGGGCTACCCACCACCGGGCATGCTTTTGCAGTTCGCGGTGGGGAAGGGCCCATTCCTCATAGAGGGCCCGGCACTCGCCCAGCCAGGACTCAAAGGCTTGGCGAAGGCCCTTCTCTATCTCGGGCCAGGAGGATTTCTCAGCCCCGTATACCGGGGGCGAAAACTCCGGTGGGCGGAAGGGGGGTAGCGGTGGAATGTCCACCATTGGGCTGGCGTACCACATTGGTTTGCCCGCAAAGTCGGGGACCTTGGCCCACAACCGAAGGTTTTCCGTGGCCCACCCCAGGGGCTCAGGGTGTAGCAAGCTCCACTTATGGCCCCAAGTGAGAAGCGCTTCCCGTAAGTCCCTGAGTTTCGCTGAGAAGTCTTCTTCATAGCCGGGTATGCCCTCCAGAGTTTCTATGGCCTCCTCCAGGGATTCCCAGTCGTGGATGTACCAGCCGGGGCGGTCCATGTGAGGGGCGGCTTCGCGGTATAAGGGCACCAGCCTGGCCAGGTCCTCCAAGGCTTCCGGCGCTATTTGCTCCACGGCGCGGAGAACATAGTTCCAGGCGTTCCACCTACGCCAAGCCTCGGAATGGTCCATGCCTCCATGATACGCCCTTGTGCGGGGTTTTACGGGTACAGAGGGGCATAGGGGGGCCGTGGAGCCCCCGGAGAGGGGCCACCTCGAGGCCGCCCGGCCTCCTCAATGTTTCCTAGAACACTTCTACGCCCAGCCGGTTTATCAGCCGGTCTATCCACCCGGAAATGACCGGCTATTGGAGTAAGTTCCAGGAAGAACCAACGGAAAAAACCGCGCCCAGAAGGGAGAAAACGGAAGATTGCGGGGGTTCTGGGCTCGCCTCACACGCGAGAGGTCGTAGGTTCAAGTCCTACGCCGCCCACCAACGCTAAAACAACAACTTCCCCCCTCGCGAAAGAGGGGGGTAGTTTTTCTGGAAAACTGCTAGGCTTTGCCGTAAAGCCCCCTTAGAAAGCCCTCCTCCTCACTCCCTGCCCGAACCGAGTTAGGGGTCCAGGCCCTGGGGTATGTCCCCCTTTTCCTCACCTGGACCGGGGCTTTGACCGGGTCTCCCGGATAGGCAGGAGGAACGAGCATGGGTTTCCTCCTGGGGCTACGGGGCAAGCGGGAGGTGGAGATGGAGGAGGGGGAACGCTTCCTCTCGGGACCTAAAGGGGCAGGGGGTGGTGCAATCTGAAGGGCAGAGCCTTTTCCGCCTGGCTCGCCTCCTTCTAGCGGAGGGTCCTCCTTCCCTGCGGGGCGTGGCGGTGCGGGTGCTTGGGGGTCTTTCCCGGCAACCGGCAGGGGGGTGG
>NZ_JAKEDV010000005.1:0-135000 GCF_021462505.1 Thermus brockianus | reverse complement strand
GTAACCCAAAAGGAGCCAGAAGGCGAGTTCAAGTCCCGGGCCCCAGATGCCCTTGGGGAGGCGCAGGGCAAAGGGGAGGAAAAAGGCGCTCGCCACCAGGAAGCGAAGGAGCACGAGGAGGCTTGGGGCCATCTCCCCCACCGCCCCCTTCACCACCACGAAGGTGGTGCCCCAGATGAGGGTGACGAGGTTGAGGGCGAGGAGGCCTGCGGCTAACCCGCGCATGGCCTAAAGTGTATAGCATGACGCCCGCGCCCCATGAGGTGCGAAAGGCCCTAAAGGAGCGCCTCCTCGCCCACCTGCGCCACCAAGACCCCGCCTACGAGGCCCTCCTCCAGGACTACCCCAGGCGGGGCGGAAAGATGCTTCGCGGCCTCCTCGTCTACTACAGCAGCCTCGCCCACGGGGCGGGGCACGAAGCGGCCCTCCTTTTGGCCACCGCATTAGAGCTTTTCCAAAACTGGGTCCTGATCCACGATGACATTGAGGACGGCTCCGAAGAGCGCCGGGGCCGCCCCGCCCTGCACCGCCTCTACCCCATGCCCCTCGCCCTGAACGCCGGGGACGCCCTCCACGCCGAGATGTGGGGGCTGTTGCTGGAGGGGGTGGAAAAGGGGCTTTGGGACGGAAGGGTCCTCCGGGAGTTCCACCAGGTGGTGCGCCGCACCGCCTACGGGCAGCACCTGGACCTCTCCTGGACCCTCGAGGGCCGCCTGGACCTCGCCCCGGAGGACTACCTGGGGATGGTGGCCCACAAGGCCGCCTACTACACCGCCGTGGCCCCCTTGCGCCTGGGGGCGCTCCTTGTGGGCCAGGACCCGCCCAAAGCTTACGAGGAAGGCGGCTTGAAGCTGGGCGTGGCCTTCCAGATCGTGGACGACGTCCTCAACCTGGAAGGGAATGAAGCCTACGGCAAGGAGCTCGCCGGGGACCTCTACGAGGGCAAGCGCACCCTGATCCTCCTCCGCTTCCTCCAAGGGGCAAGCCCGGAGGAAAGGGAAAGGGCCGAGGCCCTCCTGCGCCTCCCCCGGGAGGAAAAGCCCGAAGGGGAGGTGCGCTGGCTTTGGGAAAGGCTAAGCGCCTCAGGAGCCGTGGCCTTTGCCAGGGAAGAGGCCAAGAGGCTAGCCCAAGAAGGCTACGCCGCCCTCCTGCCCCATCTGGAAACCCTCCCCGTGCCGGAAGCCCGCAGGTACCTGGAGGACATCCTGGGCGCCCTGGTGGAGCGCAGGGCATAATGGGGCCATGCAGGGGGTGCGCTTTAAGGTTATCACGGGAAACGACCAGGACATTTTCCAAGAACGGCTCAACCGCTTCGTGGAGGAGTTGCCGGAAAACGTGGTCCTGGTGGACGTGAAGTTCTCCGTGGCCGAGGGCCCCTCTCCCCTCTTCGCCGCCCTGGTGCAGTACAAGGAAGTGGAGGCGTGGAAGGAGTAGAGGACTTCCGCTTCTTCCTCGCCCTCCACGGCGAGGCGAGCCGGGAAAGGGTACGGGCCCGTTTCCCCGCCCTGGCGCCCCTCCTTCGGGCCCTGGGGGAGGAGCTCGTGGTCCAGGGGGAAACCTTCCGCCTGGCCCGCCCCTTGCGCCTCTCCTGGTTCGCCCCCCTCTTCCGGGAGCGCTACCCCCTCCTTCCCGAGGGCGAAAGGGCCTTGGCCCTGGAAAGGCTTCTGGAAGCCGCCTTCGCCTCGGCGGAAGCGGGCGAGCCCTTGGTGGAGGGGGAAGGCCTCTTGCGGGCGGCCCGGGCCTTTCAAGAAGGGAGCCAGGCCCTCCTCCAAGGGGACGCCCGGACCGCCCTCCACCGCTATGGGGAAGGCCTGGGCCTCCTGGAACAGGCGGGCCTGCCCTTCCCCGCAAGCGCCCTGGCCCTTTTGGCCCTGGCCCAGGAGGCCTTCCGCCCAGGGGGCAAGGGCAAGGAAACCGCCAAGAAGGCCCTTGCCCGCGCGCAAACCCCTTTCGCCAAGGAGATGGCAGCCCAGCTCCTAAAGGCGGAAGGCCCGAGCGCCTAGAATGGAGGGCATGGACGGGGGGCTTGAGCGCCTCTACCTGGCGCGGCCTCGAGGCTTCTGCGCCGGGGTGGTGATGGCCATTGAGGCGGTGGAGCGCTGGGCGGAGGCCTTGCGGGACCAAGGGGAGCTGGTGGTCTACCACGAGATCGTCCACAACCGGGTGGTGGTGGAGCGCCTCAGGGCCAAGGGGGTCCACTTCGTGGAGGACCTAGCGGAACTGGAGCGCCTGAGGCGGGAAAGGCGGCTTGCGGGCACCCTGGTCTTTTCCGCCCACGGCCACCCCCCTGCCGTGCGCAAGAAGGCCGCCGAGATGGGCTTCCACATCCTGGACGCCACCTGCCCCCTGGTCACCAAGGTGCACACGGAGGCCCGGCGCTACGCCAAGGAGGGGTACTGGATCCTCCTCGTGGGGGACTCCGCCGACCACCAGGAGATCAAGGGCACCTACGGGGAGGCCCCGGAGCGGACCATCCTGGTGGCGGTGCACACCCACGTGGGCAAGGACCCCCGCCTGGCCGATCCCCGCACGGTGACGGTGCCCGACCCCGAAAGGGTGGTGGTCCTCACCCAGACCACCCTGAGCGTGGACGACACCCTGGCCACCATAGAAATCCTGAAGCGCCGCTTCCCCAAGCTGGTGGTCCCCGCCCGCAAAGACCTCTGCTACGCCACGCAGAACCGCCAGGAGGCGGTGAAGCGCATCGCCCCCAGGGTGGAGGCCTTCCTGGTCCTCACTAGCCCCCATTCCTCCAACGGGATGCGGCTTTTGGAACTGGCCCAGGAGCTCACGGGCCGGGCGTACCGCCTGGAACGCCCTGAGGAGCTCCGCCCCGAGTGGCTTTCCGGGGTGAGAAGCCTCGGCCTCACCTCCGCCGCCAGCACCCCCGAGGATCTGGTGCAGGAGGTGGTGGCCCGCCTAAGGGCGGCCAACCCGGGGCTTTTGGTGGTGGAGGAAGGGGAGTGGGAGCACATCAGCTTCCGCGAGCCCAGGCCCATCCCCCCGGAGGAGGTCTTGGGTGCTTGACCTGAGGCTCTCCGTGGCCCCCATGGTGGACCGCACGGACCGCCACTTCCGCTTTTTGGTGCGCCAGGTGAGCCTTGGGGTGAGGCTCTACACCGAGATGACCGTGGACCAAGGGGTCCTAAAGGGCAACCCCGAGCGCCTCCTCGCCTACCGCCCCGAGGAACACCCCATCGCCCTGCAGCTTGCGGGCAAGGACCCCGAGCGCCTGGCCCAGGCGGCGCAGGTAGGGGAAGCCTTCGGCTACGACGAGATCAACCTCAACCTGGGCTGCCCCTCGGAGAAGGCCCAGCAAGCCGGTTATGGGGCCTGCCTCCTCCGGGACCCCGTGCGGGTGGCGGCCATGGTCCAGGCCATGGCCGAGGCGGTGCGGATACCGGTCACGGTGAAGCTGCGGCTTGGCCTCGAGGGCCAGGAAACCTACCCGGAACTCGCCCGCCTGGTGGAGGGCCTGGCGGAGGCGGGGGCCAAGGCCTTCATCGTCCACGCCCGAAGCGCCCTCCTCTCCCTCTCCACCCGGGCCAACCGGGCCATCCCCCCCTTGCGCCACGAATGGGTCCACCGCCTAAAAGGGGACTTCCCCCACCTCCTTTTCGTCCTCAACGGGGGCCTGCGCACCCTGGAGGAGGCCCTGGCCCACCTGGACAAGGTGGACGGGGCCATGCTCGGCCGGGCGGTCTACGAGGACCCCTTCGTCCTGGAGGAGGCGGACCGGAAGGTGTACGGCCTAAACCGCAGGCCAAGCCGCCTAGGGGTGGCATGGCGGATGCGGGCCTACCTGGAGGAGGAGCTCTATAGGGGCACGCCGCCTTGGGCCGTGCTCCGGCACCTGCTAAGCCTCTTCCGGGGAATGCCCGGAGGAAGGCTTTGGCGGCGCATCCTCGCCGAAGGGCGCTCCCTCCAGGCCCTGGACCAGGCCCTAAGGCTTATGGAGGAGAAGGTAGGCGAGGAGGGCAAGGAGGAACACCCACACCCAAAGGGGCACCCGCTTCCTTCGCACCCGCTTGCCGGTTAGGGGGTCCAGGGCGGGCGGGGGGGCCATCTTGAGCCGGGTGGCCCGCTTCATGTGGGCCACCATCTTGTCCAGGTCCCCTTTCCGCTTGTAAAGGGCGGCTAGGTTCTCGTGCAGGAGAGGGTCTTCCGGGGCAAGCCTTAAAGCCTTTTGGTAGAGGTCCAAGGCCGCCTCTAGCTCGCCCCGCTCCAGGTAGAGCGTTCCCAGGTTGGTGAGGGCCCGGTGGTGCTCGGGGTCCAAGGCCAGGGCCTTTTGGAAATGGCCCTCCGCCTCCTCCCGCCTCCCCTCCCCCACCGCCCGCACGCCCAAAAGCACCTCCCGCTCCGCTAGGAAAAGGGGGTCTTCCAGGCGCTCGGGGGCCTCTTCCAAAAGGGCAAGCCCCGCAAGGAGCCTTTCCCTTAGCCCCTCGGGGAAGCCCTCGGCGTAGGCCCGGGCGGCGGCGTAGTCCTTGGCCCTCAGGAGGGCGAGGAAGCGCAAGAGGGCTTCCGCCTCGCTATCCCCCGCCAAGGCTTTAGCCTTAAGCTCCGCCACCACGCCCCCCATCCTAGCCCAAGGCGCGGCGGTAGACCTCGAGGTAGGCCCTCGCCGGCTTCTCCCAGGAAAAGTCCTTCCCCATGCCCCTAAGCCCCAGGGGCTCGGCCCCGAGGCGGAAGAGGCGCAAGACCCCGTAGAGAAGGCCTTCCGGGTGATAGCTCTGGAAGAGAACCCCGGTCTTTCCGTCCTCCACGGTGTCCTTTAGCCCCCCCACCGCCCGGGCCACCGGGGGGGTGCCGTAGCGCTGGGCGATCATCTGCACCAGGCCGCAGGGCTCAAAGCGGCTCGGCACCAAGACCGCCTCCGCCCCGGCGTAGGCCAGGCGGGCCAGGGCCTCATCGTAAGCGGGGACGAAGCGCACCCGCCCTGGGTTTTGCGCCTCCGCTTCCTGAAAGGCCTGCGCCAGGGCTTCCTCCCCCACCCCCTGGACGTAGAGGCTGAAACCGAGCTCCCAAAAGCGGGGCAGGGCCTCCAGGACCAGGTCTAGGCCCTTCTGGGGGTCCAGGCGGCCGATGTAGGCGAGAATGGGGGGCTTTAGGCCGCTTCTTTGGCGGAAGGCCTCCCGGGCGAGGGCCTTGCCGGAGGGGTCTTCCCGGGAGTAGGGGGTGGGAAGGTGGGGGTCACGGGCCGGGTCGTAGACCTCCAGGTCCAGGCCGTTCAGGATGCCCCAAAGCTTGTCCGCATGCTTGCGCAGGACCCCGTCCAGGCCCATGCCGAACTCCGGGGTCTGGATCTCCTGGGCGTAGGAGGGGCTCACCGTGGTCACGGCCCGGGCGAAGACGATCCCCCCCTTCATCAGGTTCACCTTCCCGTGGTACTCCAGGGCCTCCATGTGGAATAGGCTCCAGGGAAGCCCCGTGAGGAAGAAGAAAAGGCCCGGGTCCACTAGGCCCTGGTGGGCCAGGTTGTGGATGGTGTAGACCGTGGGGGCGTAGAGGGCGAGGAGGGCCGCCGTCCAGTCGTGGGCGTGGACCAGGTCAAAGCCCCGGGCCACCTCCGCCGCCGCCCGGGCGAAGCGCAGGTAGCGCTCGGGGTCGTCGGGGTAGCCGTAGACCCGCTCCCGGTCAAAGCCCTCCACCCCCAGGAGGAGGAAGCGCACCCCCCCTTCCCACCCCTCCCCCAAGGGCGCCCGGGCCTCCTTCCCGGCGAAGGGGAAGCGCACCTCCCCCACCCCTCGGGCGGCGAGGCCCCGGTGCCAGGGAAGGAGGAGGGTAGCCTCCACCCCGAGGGGCTTTAGGGCCTTGGGCAACGCCCCCACCACGTCGGCGAGCCCCCCCACCTTCACCAAGGGGTACGCCTCGGGGGCCACGAAGAGGACCCTCATGGGGGCCACACCCCCTTAGGGAGGGGAAGGGCCCCCTCCAGGTCCAAAAGGTAGAGGTAAGCCCAGGCCTCCATGGGGCCCTCCTCCGTCTGGACCAGGATGCGCTCCCTCCGGTACTCCTCCCCTTCCTCCTCGAGGGCATCCAGGAGGGGTAGGGCCTCCTCGGGAAGGAAGAGCACCTCCCCGTACACCCGCCCCCCTCCCGGGACCATGGCGGGGTAGGCGTAGGGCCTGTCCCTGCCTGGGGGGAGGTGGTAAAGGGCAAAGCCCTCGGCGTACCCGGGGACGACCCTTTGCACCCTTCCCGCCACCAGGGCGTGGTTCCTCTCCCCCCGCTTGAGGGTGCCGTAGACGAAGACCCGCTCCACTACTCCCCCAGGAAGCGGTACCCCACCCCCACCACGGTTTCAATGAAGCGGGGGGCGTGGGGGTCGTCCTTGAGCTTCTTGCGGAGGAGGCGCACGTAGGCGTCCACCACCCGCTCCGAGCCCTCAAAGTCCCCACCCCAGACCCGTTCCAAGAGCTCTTCCCGGGTGTACACCCGTCCGGGCACCTGGGCTAAGGCGAAAAGGAGGCTGAGCTCCGTGGGGGAAAGCTTGAGGGGCTCCCCTTCCAGGTAGGCCTTGCGGGCCTCCAGGTCTAGCTCCAAAGGCCCAAAGCGCCGCCTCCCCTCCTTCCCTGCCCGGCGCAGGAGGGCCTTGATGCGGGCGAGGAGTTCTTTGAGGGAAAAGGGCTTGCCCAGATAGTCGTCCGCCCCTTCCAAGAGCCCCTCCACCCGGCTATCCTCATCGGCGCGGCCCGTGAGGAGGAGGACGGGAAGGAGGGGGTCCAGGTCCCTGAGGGCCTTGAGGACCTCGAGGCCCTCCATGTCCGGCAGGCCCCGGTCCAGGACCACCAGGTCCGGCTTGCCCCCTTCAAAGGCCTTCGCCAAAGCCTCCTTGCCCGTGCGGGCCCAATCCACCGCCAGCCCTTCCCTTTCCAAAAACCGCTTCACCAACTCCCCCACCTGGGGGTCGTCCTCCACCAAGAGAATGTGCGCCATAATCCCTTCCCAAATACGCCTTTCCCTTACCGCCCAAGCAGAATAACCACCCCCGGGTACTCCCCCTCGGGCAAACCCAGAAGCCGGGCCACAGCCTCATCGTAAAAGGTTTCCGCCGGATATGCAGCAAGCCCCAGGCCCACGGCGGCCAGGAGGACCAGGCCTGCGGCGTAGCCGGCCTCCAAAAGGGCGTACCGGTAGCCCCGAAGGCCAAAGAGGGCCTCGCTCCTTTCCGGAACCAAGGTCAAGACCAAAAGGGCCGCCGCCCGTTCCGGGGAAAGGCCAAAAAGGGCCTCGGCCCAGGCCCCCGCCTCCGCCTTGGAGGAAAGCTGGAAAAGCTGGTGCTCCTTGGGAAAGTAGTGGTAGACCCCGGGGAAGACCCCTTCCACCTTGAGGGCCACCAGGTAGGCCTCCAAGGGGTAGGCCTCGCCGGCGGAGGGGAAGCCCCGAAGCCCCTCCCGCTCCGCCAAGGGGAGGAGGAGCTGGGAGAGGTCCTTTAGGGTGATGGCGGCCCCCACCTCGGGCAAGGCGGGCCTGAGGTGGGCCAGGGTGCGGAAGAGGGGCGGCCCCCCCTCGGGCCGCAAGGAGGGCAGGGCCTGGGTTTCCAGGGGGTTGGCGTAGACCTTGGCCTTGGGCTTGCGCTTTAGGGGAAGCTCGTCCCCCGGGTAGAGGCGGGAGAGGCGGTAGAAGAGCTTGCCGGGGTGCTTTTCCATGGCTAGAAGCGGTACCCCTTGGGCACCACCACCACCCCTTCCGGGGTCACGGTGAACCCGCGGGCCCGGTCGGCCTCGAGGTCGTAGCCGATCTCCGTGTGGGGCGGGATCTTCACGTTCTTGTCAATGATGGCGTTTTTGATGCGGCAATAGCGCCCCACCTCCACGTCGTCAAAGAGCACGGAGCGCTCCACCAGGCTGTAGGAGTTGACCCGCACCCGGCGGAACAGGACCGACTCCCGCACCGTCCCCCCGCTCACGATGACCCCACCGGCGAGGAGGCTATTGAGGGCCCGGCCCACCCGCTCCCCCGTTTCGTGGACGAACTTGGCCGGGGGGCTGAAGAGGTTGGCGGTCCTGAGGGGCCACTCGGGGTTGAAGAGGTCAAACTCGGGGATGACCTTGACCAGGTCCATGCTGGCCTCAAAGTAGGCGTCCAGGGTCCCCACGTCCCGCCAGTAGAGGTTGGGCCCCTCTTGGCCGGGGATGGGGTTCCGGTGGAAATCGTAGGCGTAGACCCGGTACCCCTCCTTGAGGGCGCGGGGGATGACGTCCTTGCCGAAGTCGTGGGAGCTGGCCTCGTCCCGGGCATCCGCCTCCAGAAGCTCAAAGAGGGCCTCGGTGCGGAAGATGTAGTTGCCCATGGAGGCCAGGGCCAGGTGGGGCTTCGTGGGCAGGGGCTTGGGCGTCTTGGGCTTTTCCTGGAACTCGGTGATGCGCCACTCCTCGTCCACCTGGAGGACGCCAAAGCGGCCCGCCTCCGCCACGGGCACGGGGTAGGCGGCGATGGTGATGTCCGCCCGCTTCTCGTAGTGGTACTCCACCATGTGGCGGACGTTCATCTTGAAGATATGGTCCCCGCCGAAGATGGCCACCGCCTGGGGGGCATGGTTCTGCACCAGGTGCAGGTTCTGGTAGATGGCGTCCGCCGTACCCCGGTACCACACGGGCCCAAGCTCCTCGTACCGGTACATCTGGGCGGGGACGAGGAGGATGAAGTGGTCCTCCAGAAAGGCGCCAAAGCGCCAGTAGCGCTGGATGTGCTCCGTGAGGGACTGAGCCTTGTACTGGGTGAGGACGTAGATGGCGTAGATGCCGGAGTTCACGAAGTTGTTGAGAACGAAGTCAATGATGCGGTACTTGGCCCCGAAGGGCACGGCGGGCTTGGCCCGCTTGGCGGTGAGGGGGTAGAGGCGGCTCCCCTGCCCCCCCGCCAGAATCATCCCCAGAACCTCCACCTTGACCATGCCGTCCCCCTTTGGGCGTAGTTTACCCTAGGCCAAAGGGACCCAGTTCCCGGGTATAGTGGGGGCCGATGCGGGTTCTCCACCTCACCTGGTTCACCCCGCCCACGAAGCCCAGGCCCGCCCCTCCCTTCTTCGGCCAGGAGCGGGCCCTAAAGGCCCTGGAAAGCGCCTTCCGCCAAGGGGGGCACGGCTACCTGGTGGGGCCGAGCGGCCTGGGCAAGCGCAAGCGCCTCCTCGCCTACCTGGAAGGCAGGCCCTTCCCCAAGGAAGAGCTCGTCTACCTCCCCTTGGGGGAGGAGGCCTTTCCCCTGCTCCTGCCCGAGGGGGAGGGCCGGGCCCTGGTGGAGGGCGTGGAAGCCCTCCTCGCCGAGTTCACCCCCGCCCTCTTCCGGGAGAAGGGCTTCCTCTACGCCAAAAGCCTGGTGGAAGCCCGCTACGAGAAGGAGGCGGAAGCCCTCCTAAAAGCCCTGGCGGAGGAGGCCAAGGAACAGGGCTTCACCCTCGAGGCGGAAGAGGGCGGCTTTACCCTTTCCGGCCAAGGCCCCCTGCCCCCTGAGCTTTCCGCCAAGCTGGAGGAGACCGTCCTGGCCTACGTGGACCTGCGGCAGAAGGCCCAGGCCCAGGTGGCCGCCCTCAGGCGGGGCTTCGCCGAGCGGTTCCTCCTGCCCAAGGCGCAGGAACTCAAGGCCCGCTTCCTCCAAGCGGGGCGCTATTTGGATTGGCTTCTAGAAAATCTCCTGCGCGCCGCGGCGCTAGAGGAGGATCTAGAGGCGGAAAAACTCCTCCCCCGCCTCCTGTTGGCCGGGGGGAGGCGGGTGGTCCACGAGCCCAACCCCACCCCGGAAAGGCTCTTCGGCCACCTGGAGTACGAGGTGCGGGAAGGCGCCCTCACCACCCACCTGGGGCTTTTGCGCCCCGGGGCGCTCCATCGGGCCACGGGGGGGGTCTTGGTCCTCGAGGCGCACCGGGTCCTGGAGCTTGGGAGCTACCCCCTCCTCAAGCGGGCCCTGGCCACGGGGGAGGTGGAGCCCCTCGCCCCCCGGCCCGAGGTGAGGGGCCCGAGGCTCAAGCCCGCCCCTCTCAAGGCCCAGGTCTTCCTGGTGGGCCCCCCGGAGGTCATGGCCTTCCTGGAGGAGGACGAGGAGTTTTTGGAGCTATTCCCTTTCCGGGTGGAGTTCGCCCCGGAAATCCCCTACACGGAGGAGAACGTGGCCTACCTGGGGGGGTTTTTGGAAGCGGAAGGGATCGCCCTCACCCCCGAGGGGCTCGCTGCCTTAGCGGACGAGGCCCGGCGCATGGCGGGGCACCGGGAACGGCTGGACGCCCGCCTCTTCCGCCTCCTGGACCTGGCCAAGGAGGCGGAGGCCCACCGCAAGCCCCTGGACCGGGAGGCGGTGCGAAGGGCGCTTCGGGACCGGGAGGAGCGGTTTGGCCTCGAGGAGGAGCTCTACCTGCAGGACCTCAAGGAAGGCGTGGTGGCCCTGGAGGTGAAGGGGGAGCGGGTGGGGGAGGTGAACGGCCTCGTGGTGGTGGAGGGCCCCTGGCCCACGGGGCGCCCCGTGCGCATCACCGCCCAGGCCGGCCCCGGGCGGGAAGGCATCCTCTCCATTGACCGGGAGGTGGGCTTGGGCGGCCAGGTCTTCCACAAGGCGGTCCTCACCCTGGCGGGCTACCTCCGGGGGACCTACGCCCAGATCGGGGCCCTTTCCGCCACGGTGAGCCTGGTCTTTGAGCAGAGCTATGGCGGGATTGAGGGGGACTCGGCGGGGCTTGCCGAGCTTTTGGCGGTGCTCTCCGCCCTTTCGGGCCTTCCCCTGAGGCAGGACCTGGCGGTGACCGGGGCCATAGACCAGACGGGCCGGGTCTTGGCGGTGGGGCGGGTGGCGGAGAAGGTGGAGGGCTTCTTCCGCGTCTGCCAGGCCCTGGGGCTCACGGGTACCCAAGGGGTCGTCCTCCCCAAGGCCAACCTCCCCCACCTCACCCTGCGGGAGGAGGTGGTGGCGGCGGTGGAGAAGGGAATGTTCCACCTCTACGCCGTGGAGGGGGTGGACGAGGCCTTAGAGCTCCTCTTCGGCCGCAAGGCCTACTGGGTGCACGAGAAGGTGCGGGAAACCCTGGCCCACTTCCAGAGCCTGGAAAACGGGGAGGAAAAGGGCTAGCGGCCGGGCTCCAGGAGGAGGGTCTTCCCCTCGCCGGCAAAGGCCATGGGGAGGTACTCCCCCTTCGCCCAAAGGGGGAGAAGGTCGGCGTAGTGGGGGGAGAGGGGGTGGCCCGACTGGCCCATGGGGTGGACGAAGAGGGAGCCCTCGGGGTTGGAGAGGTCCACGATCTGGCGGTAGCTTGGCCCCTTGTCCATGGTGAGGGCCTGGGGGTCAAAGGGGCCCACGCTCACCGTGTACCGGTCCCCCCCGAAGGCCACCTGGCGGTCGGAAAGGCGCCGCAAGGGGGTGTGGGTGAGGACGAGGTGGCGGAAGGTGGCCCGGTGGACCTCGCCCCAGGTCTTGGCCTTAAGCGCCTCCTTGCGGTCCAAGGCCCTTTCCAGGGCCAAGGCGGCGTAGTCCAGGCAGGTTTCCGGGTACTCGGTTTCCGGCTGGTCGCAGTTCTTGTCCCCCTCCTTCAGGGCCTTTAGGAGGTAGCGGGGCTCGTCCCAGTACGCCTCCCCCACCTCCCGCTCGGGAAGCCGGGTGAGTTCCGTGTACCAGAGGGCGAAGACCAGGGCCTCCTCCGAGGCGGGCGCCATGGTGCCGTCCCAGGCGAGGAGCCTGTCCCGCCAGGCGCGGGCCCGCTCGGAAAGGGGGTTTAGGGCCTCCAGGGCCGGGCGGAAGTCCCGGAAGAGGAGGCTCTTCTGGTCCTGCTGGATGGCCTTCATGTCCTCCAGGGTGAGCTTTTCTTTGGCCTTAAGGAGTTCCAGGATGCGCTCCGCCCGGTAGGGCTCGGCCCAGTCGTAGGTGAGGGCGTAGGGGAAGCCCTTGGGGGTCACCTTGTGGTTGGCGGTGACGAAGAGGCCCTCCTTGGGGTTGAGCGCCATGGGCCAAGCCTCGGGCTTCCGGTAGCCCTGCCAGTCCCACTCCCCATTTCCCGGCACGGGGACCATGCCCGTGTGCCCCTCCTTGCGGATGGGGAACTTCCCGGGGGCGATGTAGCCGATGTTGCCTTCAGTATCGGCGTAGACGAAGTTCTGGCTAGGGGCGGAGTAGTGGGCCAGGGCCTTCCTAAACTCGTCCCAGTTCTTAGCCCGGTTAATGCCCAAGAAAGCCATGAGGATGTGGTCCTCCGGGTCCAGGCTCACCCAACGGAGGGCCATGGGGGTCTTGGGGGGGTCCTTTAGGGCGTCGGTGATCACGGGGCCGTAGACCGTTTCCCGCACCTTAAGCCTTTCCTCCCTCCCCCCCTTGATGCGGACCACCTCCTCCCGCACCCGGTAGGGGAGGACCTGGCCCCTATAGCGGTAGCCGCCCCCCGTCTCCTCCAGGAGGTAGAGGTCCTGCACGTCCGCCCCCACGTTGGTCACCCCCCAGGCGATGCGCTCGTTGCGGCCGATGACGATGCCGGGAACCCCGGGCAAGGAGGCGCCTATAGCCCGGTAGCCGGGGGCCTCGAGGGCCATGAGGAACCAGAGGGAAGGGGCCTGGAGGCCTAGGTGGGGGTCGTCCGCCAGGAAGGGCTTCCCCGTGGCGGTACGGCTTCCCGAAACCACCCAGTTGTTGCTGGCCTCGAGGAAGCGGGGCGGGGCCATGCGGAGGAGGGCGCTTGGGGCCTCCTCCCGCTTTAGGGGAAGCCGCAGGTCCTCGGCACTTAGCACGGTGGGGGCGTCCTCGGGGTAAGGGGGAAGGAGCTCTAAAAGCCTTTCCGGGCTCACCCCCCGGGCGAGGAGGCGGTGGCGGAGGAGCTCTTCCTCCCAGTTCCCGGAGAGGTCAAAGCTCATCATCTTGGCCCAGACCAAGACGTCGGGACCCCGCCAGGGCTCGGGGCGGAAGCCGAGGAGGGCGAACTCGGGGGGCAAGGGGGCCCCCGAGGCCAGGAAGGCGTTCACCCCGGCCACGTAGGCGTCCACCGCCTCCTTCTCCTCGGGGTAAAGCCTTTCGTAGGCGCTCTTTGCCGCCTGGTAAAACCCCCAGGTGCGCAGGAACCGGTCCTGGGCCAGGGTGGCCTCCCCCAGGACCTCGCTCAAGCGCCCCTGGCCCACCCGCCTCTGGAACTCCATCTGCCAAAGCCTCTCCTGGGCGTGGACGAAGCCTTGGGCGAAGAAGAGGTCCTTTAGGCTTCCCGCCCTTATCCGCACCACCCCGTGCCGGTCCCGCACCACCTCCACCGGGGCGGAAAGCCCCTTTAGGGCCATGCGCCCCTCCACCCGGGGCAAAGAGGCCCGAAGGTAGACGAGGCCGCCCACGCCCCCCAAAAACCCAAAGGCCACCAGGCCCACCAGGAGCCAGGCCAAAACCCGCAAGAAGCGTTTCATACTTGGTGGCAAGCATACCACGCTTCCCAAAACCCGCCTCGAGGCGGGAGGATAGGGGCATGGAGCTTGCCCGCATCCAGGAGGCCTTAAGGGAGGAGCGGCTAGACGGCTGGCTCCTCTACACCTTCGGCCAAAGCAACCCGGTGGCCCTCGAGGTCCTGGGCCTAAGCGGCCTCCACCTCACCCGCCGCCTGGCCTACCTCGTCCCTCGGGAGGGGGAGCCCACCCTCCTCTGCCACGCCATTGAGGCAAGCCTCCTCCCCCCGTTGCCCGGCAGGCAGCGCACCTACCACACCTGGGAAGGCTTCCTCGTGGGCCTCAGGCAGGCCCTGGAGGGAGCCCGGCGGGTGGCCTTGGAGTACGTCCCGGGCGGGGCCATCCCCTACCTCTCCCGGGTGGACGGGGGCACCTTGGACCTCCTGCGGGGCTTGGGGTTAGAGGCCGCCTCCTCCTGGCCCCTCCTCCTCCTTTTCCAGACCTGGGGGGAGGAGAAGCTCCAAAGCCACCGCCGGGCGGCCTCGGGGCTCGTGGCCGCCAAGGAGCTCGCCCTAAGCTTCCTCCGGGAACACCCGGAGGCCACGGAGAAGGCGGTGCAAGGGGTCCTGGTCCGGGCCCTGGAGGAGAGGGGGCTCGTCTTTGACCACCCCCCCATGGTGGCCTTCGGGGAAAACACCGCCAATCCCCACCACGCCCCCACGGAAAGGCCCCTTCGGGAGGGGGACGTGGTCCTCTTGGACCTCTGGGCCAAGGAGGCGGGCGGGGTCTACGCCGACATCACCTGGATGGCGGCGTTTAGGGCACCGGAGGCGGCCCACCAGGCCTTCCAAAAGGTGGTGGCGGCCCGGGAGGCCGCCCTTCGCTTTGTGGCGGAGGCGTACCAAAAGGGGCGCTACCCCAAGGGCTTTGAGGTGGACCGGGTGGCCCGCCAGGTCCTCCTGGAAGGGGGGTACGGGGGCTACATCCGCCACCGCACCGGGCACAACCTGGGGGAGGAGGTGCACGGGTCTGGCCCCCACCTGGACGACCTGGAAACCCACGATTTCCGCCCCCTGGTGCCGGGGCTCGCCTTCACCGTGGAGCCCGGGCTTTACCTGGAAACCTTCGGCGTGCGCACGGAGGTGAACGTCTACCTGCACCCCACGGGGCCCGAGGTGACCACGCCCAAGCAGGCGGCGCTTACCCCGCTATAGGGGGCGTGGTATCTTGGGGGACGGCATGGACCGCCCCCTTCTGATCTTTTCCGGCCAGTCCAACCGCCCCTTAGCCCAGGCCATCGCCGAGGCCCTGGGCCTTCCCTTGGGCAAAAGCACCACCATCCGCTTCGCCAACGACAACCTCTTCGTGCGTTACGAGGAAAGCCTCCGGGAAGGCGACGTCTTCATCGTCCAGTCCCTCACCCCGCCGGTGCAGGACCACCTGATGGAGCTCCTCATGATGATTGACGCCGCCAAGGGGGCCAGCGCCGCCCGGGTCACCGCCGTCATCCCCTACTTCTCCTACGCCCGGAGCGACAAGAAGGACGCCCCCCGCATCTCCATCGCCGCCCGGCTCATCGCCGACCTCCTGCAGACGGCGGGGGCCGACCGGGTCCTCACCATGACCCTCCACTCCCCCCAGGTCCACGGCTTCTTCAAGGTACCCGTGGACCACCTCTCCGCCGAACCCGTCATCGCCAACCACTTCGCCACCCGGGTGGACCTGGAAAACGCCGTGGTGGTGGCCCCGGACGCCGGGGACATCAAGCGGGCGAGCTCCCTCGCCCGCAGGCTGGGCCTGCCCTTGGCCTTCATTGACAAGGAGCGGGTTTCCGACACCGAGGTGCGGGTGCGGATGCTGGTGGGGGAGGTGGCGGGGAAGACCGCCCTCATCGTGGACGACGAGATCTCCACCGCCGGGAGCCTGGTGGAGGCGGTGGAGGCCCTCCTCCAAGCGGGGGCCAAGGAGGTCTACGCCGCCGCCACTCACGGGGTCTACGTGGGCCCCGCCCTGGAGCGCATCGCCAAGAGCCCGGTGAAGGAGGTGGCGGCCACGGACACCTGCCCCCCCAAGGAAGGCCCCAAGCTCAAGACCCTCACCGTGGCCCCCCTCTTCGCCGAGGCCATCTGGCGCATCCACCGGGGGGAGTCGGTGTCTAGCCTCTTCACCTAAGCCATGCGGGAGGAAACCCTCACCCTGGCCGGGCTTCCCGTCCTGGCCCACGTGCCCGAAACCCCCCAGGCCCTCCTCCTCGCCCTCCACGGCCTGCAGGGCTCCAAGGAGCACATCCTCTCCCTCCTTCCCGGCTATGCCGAACGGGGGTTTTTGCTCCTGGCCTTTGACGCCCCCAGGCACGGGGAAAGGGGAAGCCCCCCTTCCGCCAAAAGCCCCCGCTACGTGGAGGAGGTCTACCAGGTGGCCTTGGGCTACAAGGAGGAGGCTTGGGCCGTGGCGGAGGAGGCCAGGCGGCGCTATGGCCTTCCCCTTTTCCTCGCCGGGGGGAGCCTGGGGGCCTTCGTGGTCCACCTCCTCCTTTCGGAAGGCTTCCGGCCCCGGGCGGCCCTGGCCTTCATCGGCTCGGGGTTTCCCATGAAGCTCCCCCAGGGGCAGGCGATCCAGGACCCCAGGGTGGAGGCCCTCTACCAAGCCCCTCCCGCCCTCCAGGGGGAGGCCTACGGCAACGTCCCCCTTTTGCACCTCCACGGCACCAAGGACCTCATCGTCCCCCTGGCCCGCATGGAAAAGACGGTGGAGGCGCTCAGGCCCCACTACGGGGAAGGCCGCCTGGCCCGGTACGTGGAGGAGGGCACGGGCCACACCATCACCCCCCTCATGGCCCGGGTGGGCCTGGGGTTTCTGGAAGCCTGGCTGGAGGAAGGTGCTCCTTAAAGGGCTCAAGGGCTACAAGGGGTATCCCGGGGGGTTCAAGGCCTACCGCCGGGCCTTCCCCACGGTGGAGCTTTCCTGGTGGCACCGGGTGGGGGACCCCAGGACCATAGGCCGCCTGCGGGCCCTCGCCCCCCCGGGCTTCCGCTTTAGCGTCTTTGGCCACAAGCACCTCGCCTTCCGCCCCTCGGGGGAGGAAAGGCGGGTTTTGCGCCGCTTCCTCAGGCGCTTCCGCCTCTTCGGGGACAAAAGGGGGGCGGTGCGGCTTTGGGTGCCGGAGGAGGTGCCGCCCGAGAGGTTTCGGGACTGGCTGGACCTCCTGGAGGAGGTGGAAAGGGAGCTTGGGCCCACGCCCCTCGCCTTCCAGGCGCCCGAACCCTTACGTCCCCTCCTTCGGGAACGGGGGCGGGTGGTGGTGAACGAGCCCGGGGGGACTTTCCTCTACCTGGTGGACCCGGAGGGCCCCTTGCCCGAAGGGGAGGGTTACCTCTACGTGAGCCCTTCACAACCCGGGCCTTCCGCCCTACACTCAAGGGCGGAGGTTGACCCGGATTGAAGACGGCCAGGCGCTTTTCCCCCAAAGAAGCTGAGGAGATCTACCTGGTGCCCTACTGGGGCGCGGGGTTTTTCCGCGTGGGCCGGGACGGGGAGCTGGAGGTAACCCCCTTGGGCCCCGAGGGCCCCGCCGCCTCGCTTTTGGAGATCGTGGAGGCCCTGAGGGACGAGGGGAGGCCCTTGCCCTTGGTGCTCCGCTTTCCCCAGATCCTCGAGGCCCGCGTCCGCGAGCTCAACGAGGCCTTCCGCCGGGCCATGGAGAAGTACGGCTACACCGGGGGGTACCGGGGGGTTTACCCGGTAAAGGTGAACCAGCGCCGCCTGGTGCTGGAAACGGTGGCCAAGGCGGGAAGGCCCTACCACTACGGCCTCGAGGCGGGGAGCAAGGCGGAGCTCGCC
This sequence comes from Thermus brockianus, assembly GCF_021462505.1. GTDB lineage: Bacteria > Deinococcota > Deinococci > Deinococcales > Thermaceae > Thermus > Thermus hydrothermalis. Next base: position 117,829 of record NZ_JAKEDV010000005.1, on the reverse strand, counting down.
CTCATCCTGGCCCAGGACCTCTCCCCAGAAGCCCTCATCACCACCAACGGCTTCAAGGACGATGACTTCATCCGCCTGGCCCTCATGGGGCGGAAGCTTGGGCGGAACGTGGTCATCACCCTGGAGAAGTTCGCCGAGCTCCCCCGGGTGGTGCGGCTTTCCAAGGAGCTCGGGGTGAAACCCCAGATCGGCATCCGCTACAAGCTCAAGGCCAAGGGGGCGGGCCAGTGGGAGGCCTCCGGGGGGGAGAACGCCAAGTTCGGCCTCACCACCCCGGAGATCATCCGGGCGGTGGAGATCCTGAAGGAGGAAGGCCTCCTGGACACCCTGGTCATGGTCCACGCCCACATCGGGAGCCAGGTGACGGACATCCGCCGCATCAAGATGGCGGTGCGGGAAGCGGCCCAGACCTACGTGCAGCTCAGGAAGCTCGGGGCGCCCCTCGCTTACCTAAACCTGGGCGGGGGCCTGGCCGTGGACTACGACGGCTCCAAGACCAACTTCTACGCCTCCGCCAACTACACCCTCCCCGAGTACGCCGAGGACCTGGTCTACGTGACCAAGGAGGTGGTGGAGGCCCAGGGCGAACCCCACCCCACCCTGGTCACGGAGTCGGGGCGGGCGGTAACCGCCTACCACCAGGTCCTCGTCCTGGAGGTGATTGACGTCATCACCCCTCCGGGGGAGAAGCGCCCCGAGCCCCCGCCCGAAGAGGCCCACCCCTTGGTCAAGGAGCTTTGGGAAAGCCTGCAAAGCTTAAGCGCCAAAAACTTCCGCGAGGTCTACCACGACGCCTTCGCCGACAAGGAAACCCTGCAAACCCTCTACGATTTGGGCTTGGTGTCCCTGCGGGACCGGGCCTTGGCGGAGGAGATCTTCTACCACATCGCCCGGCGGGTATACGGCATCGTGCGGGAGCTTCCCTACGCCCCCGACGAGTTTGAGGACTTGGAAAAGCTCCTCGCCGACAAGCTCGTGTGCAACTTCTCCATCTTCCAAAGCCTCCCCGATGCCTGGGCCATCCACCAGCTCTTCCCCATCGTGCCCCTCTCCCGCCTCCACGAGCCCCCCACCCGCCAGGCCACCTTGGTGGACATCTCCTGCGACTCCGACGGCAAGATAGACCGCTTCATTGACCTCCACGACGTGCGGCAAAGCCTCCCCGTCCACCCCATCCGCCCCGGGGAGCCCTACTACCTGGGGGTCTTCCTGGTGGGGGCCTACCAGGACGTCCTCGGGAGCAACCACAACCTCTTCGGCCAGGTGGGCGAGGCCCACGTGGTGGTGGACGAGGAGGGTTTTGCCATTGAGCGCTTTATCCCCGGGGAGACAGCGGAAAAGGTCATTGAGAAGATGGGGTTTTCCTCCCGGGAACTTTTCCAGGGAGTGGAGCGCCTGGTGCGGCAAAGCCGCTTGTCCCCGGCGGAGAAGGGGGCCTTCTTGGAACGGTACATGCGGGAACTCCAGGGGTACACCTACCTGGAGGACTAGGGCGTTAAGGCCCCGTTAAGGGGGGTCCTGGCAGGATGGGGGCATGGGCCTGTCCAGGGAGCGGTATATTGGGGTTAGCTTGCACCCCACCCTCGAGCTTTTGGACCCCTTAAACCCCCTCCGGAGGAGGATGGCTCTCAGGCTTCTGCCCCTGGGGGCCATCCTCGCCCTGGTGGCCCTTTTTACCTCCCAAAGGGCAGGGCTGGACCCCGTGGACCGGGTCTTCCTGCCCGTTTTGGCCCTGGGCTTCGCCCTCCTCGCCGCTTCCCTTTGGTTCTGGCCCCGCTCCGCCTCCTGGGTCCTGCCCGGCGCCCACGCCCTCATCGCCCTGTACCTCCTGGCCACCCTGGCCTACCAGCTCCTCTTCCGCCCGAACCCCATGGGCCTCTCCCCCGCCGCCTTCTGGGTGCCCTTCGTCTACTTCAGCAGCCTCCTCTTCTTCCAAACCCGGCAGGCGGTGCGCCTGGCCCTTTTCTACCTCCTCACCCTCCTCCTCCTATCCCTCCTAGGGGCTTTCCGCGGCCACCTCCAACCGGAACACCTGAACGCCCTGGCCCAGTTCTTCGGGGCCAACCTGGCCTACGTGGGCCTCCTCTACATGCTGGTCCGGATCAAGGAGGGCTACCTCGAGGCCCAGCTGGACGCCCACACCGACTTCCTCACGGGCCTGCGCAACCGCCGCTACCTGGAGTTAATCCTGGAAAGGGAGCTTTTCCGGGTTCAGCGCTACGGCCGCCCCCTCGCCCTCATCACCCTGGACCTGGACGGGTTCAAGGCGGTGAACGACACCTTCGGCCACGAGACCGGGGACCGGGTGCTACGGGCCTTGGCGGAGTGCTTGGAAGGGCACATCCGGCAAAGCGACCGGGCGGTGCGCTTAGGGGGCGAGGAGTTCGCCGTCCTCCTCCCGGAAACCGAACTCCCCCAGGCCCTGGCCCTGGCGGAAAGGCTCCGCCAAAGCGTAGCGGCCCTCAAGGTTCCCCCGGTTCCTAGCCTTTCCGCCAGCTTCGGCGTGGCCCAGGCCGCCCCCACGGACTCCCCTCTCTCCCTCCTCAAGCGGGCGGACGAGGCCCTTTACCGCGCCAAGCGGAAGGGCAAGAACCGGGTGGAGATCGGCTAGGCCCCCCGGGCAAGGTCCCGGGGGGCCCGCAAGGCAACGCCTAAAGGCCCGCTTCCCGCCGCAAAGCCTCCACCCGGTCCGTCTCCTCCCAGGGGAAGCCGGCGCGGCCGAAGTGGCCGTAGGCGCTCGTGGGGGTGTAGATGGGCCTGAGGAGGTCCAGCTCCTCAATGATGGCCAAGGGCCTCGGGTCAAAGACCTTCTTGGCGATCTCCGTGAGCTTCTCGTCGGGCAAAATGCCGGTGCCAAAGGTTTCCACCCTTAGGGAAACCGGCCGGGCCTTGCCGATGGCGTAGGCGAGCTCCACCAAGGCCTTCCGGGCAAGCCCCGCCGCCACGATGTTCTTGGCCATGTAGCGGGCGTAGTAGCTGGCGGAACGGTCCACCTTGGTGGGGTCCTTGCCGCTGAAGGCCCCGCCCCCGTGGGGCACCGCCCCCCCGTAGGTGTCCACGATGATCTTGCGCCCGGTGAGGCCGGTGTCGGCGTGGGGGCCCCCCAGGATGAAGCGGCCCGAGGGGTTGATGAGGTACTCCGTTTCCCCCTCCTTCAGGTACTCCGGAGGGATGGCCTGGCGCACCACCTCGCGGATCAGGTCCTCCCTAAGCTGCTCCTGCTCCACCTCGGGGGAGTGCTGGGCGGAAACCACCACGGTCTTCACGTAAAGGGGCTTGTCCCCCTCGTAGACCACGGTGACCTGGGCCTTGCCGTCGGGGCGCAGGTAGGGGAGGAGCCCGGTCTTCCGCACCTCCGCAAGCCGCATGGTGAGGCGGTGAGCCAGGGTGATGGGGAGGGGCATGAGCTCGGGGGTCTCGTCGGTGGCGTACCCGAACATGAGCCCCTGGTCCCCCGCCCCGGTGCGGTCCAAGGGGTCCGTGGACTTCAGCACCCGCCACTCGTAGGAGAGGTTGACCCCCCCGGCGATGTCCGGGGACTGCTCGTCAATGGCGGTGAGCACGGCACAGGTGTCCGCGTCAAAGCCGTACTTGGCCCGGGTGTACCCCACCTCGCGCACCGTCTTGCGCACCAGGTTGGGGATGTCCACGTAGCCTTCCGTGGTGATCTCCCCCGCCACGAAAACGAGCCCGGTGGTGACCAAAGTCTCCGCCGCCACCCGGGCCTTCTTGTCCTGGGCGATGAGGGCGTCCAGGATGGCGTCGGAGATCCGGTCCGCCAGCTTATCCGGGTGCCCTTCCGTGACCGACTCGGACGTGACCAGCCGCAACTTGCGCACCTCCTTTGTACCCGCCCCCTCCGGGGCAACCCTGATAGTATAGCACCCCCCTTCCCCCGTCCAGGTATGATGGCGGGCCGTGAAGGACCCCAAGGCCCCCATCGGCGTCTTTGACTCGGGGGTGGGCGGGCTCACGGTGCTCAAGGCGCTGCGGCAAGCCCTTCCCCGGGAGGATTTTCTGTACTTCGGCGACACCGCCCGCGTGCCCTACGGGGGCAAGCCCCTTCCCATGGTGCGCCGCTTCGCCTGGGAGATAGCGGGCTTCCTGCTCCGGCAAGGGGTGAAGGCCCTGGTGGTGGCCTGCAACACGGCAAGCTCCGCCGCGCTTCCCGACCTGGCCGAGGACCTTTCCGTCCCCGTCTTCGGGGTGCTGGAGCCGGCGGCGGAGGTGGCGCGGGGCTACGGGAAGGTGGGCCTCATCGGCACCCAAGCCACGGTGGAAAGCGGGGCCTACGGGCGGTACCTGCCCCTCGCCTGGGCCAAGGCCTGCCCCCTCTTCGTCCCCTTGGTGGAGGAGGGGCTTTGGGACGACCCCGTGGCCCTCCTGGTGGCCCGGCACTACCTGGAGGAAGCCCCCAAGGACCTCGAGGCCCTGATCCTGGGCTGCACCCACTACCCCTTCCTCAAAGGCACCCTGGAGAAGGTCCTCCCCGGGGTAAAGCTCATTGACTCCGCGGAGGCCACGGCCAGGAAGGTGGCGGAGGCCCTAGCCCAAGCGGGGCTTCTGAACCCGGAAGGCCAGGGAAGGGTGGTCCATTACGTCACCGGGGACCCGGAAAGCTACAAGGCCTTGGCGGAGCGGCTTGGGGAAAGGGTGGAAACCCTCTACCGGGTAAGCTTAGAAGAGCTTTAGGATAAAGCCATGCCCAAGAAACCCCTCATAGACCAGCTCCACCACGAGGACGCCTGGCGGCTTTTCCGCATCCTGGCGGAGTTCGTGGAGGGCTTTGAAACGCTTTCGGAGATTGAGGTGCCCTTGGTCTCCGTCTTCGGCTCCGCCCGCTTCGGCGAGGACCACCCCGCCTACGCCCTCGGCTACCGCCTGGGGAAGGCCCTGGCCGAGGCGGGCTACGGGGTGGTCACGGGGGGCGGGCCCGGGGTGATGGAGGCGGTGAACCGGGGGGCCTACGAGGCGGGAGGGGTGAGCGTGGGGCTCAACATAGAGCTCCCCCACGAGCAAAAGCCCAATCCCTACCAGACCCACGCCCTCTCCTTGCGCTACTTCTTCGTGCGCAAGGTGCTTTTCGTGCGCTACGCCCACGCCTTCGTTTTCCTGCCCGGGGGGTTTGGCACCCTGGACGAGCTTTCCGAGGTCTTGGTCCTCATCCAGACGGAAAAGGTCCACCCTTTTCCCGTCTTCGCCCTGGACCGGGCCTACTGGCAGGGCCTTCTTTCCTGGATGGCCTTCTTGAAGGAGCAGGGGGCCATAGACCCCAAGGACTACCACCTCCTCACCCTCTTGGACGCCCCCGAGGAGGTGGTGGCCGCCCTAAAGGGAGTATCCTGAAAAGGATGCGCCTCGTCCTCGCCACCTCCAACCCCGGCAAGGTGCGGGAGCTTAAGGAGGGGCTTGCCCCCTTGGGCTGGACCCTCCTCTCCTTGGCCGACTTCCCCTTGCGCATGCCCAAGGAGGAAGGGGCCACCTTCCTGGACAACGCCCTCCTCAAGGCCGCCCACGTGGCCAAGGCCACGGGGCTTCCCGCCTTGGCGGACGACTCGGGCCTCGAGGTCTACGCCCTGGGTGGAGAACCGGGGGTCTACTCCGCCCGCTACGGGGGCAAGGAAACCGACCGGGAGCGGAACGTCTACCTCCTGGAAAGGATGCGCCACCTGAAGGGGGAGGAGCGCAAGGCCCGCTTCGTGGCCGTCCTGGTCCTGGCCTATCCCGACGGGCATGCGGAGGCCTACGAGGGGAGCGTGGAGGGGTACATCCTGGAAGCCCCCAGGGGGGAGAAGGGCTTCGGCTACGACCCCCTCTTCTACGTCCCCGAGGCGGGGAAGACCTTCGCCGAGATGGATCCGGAGGAAAAGGCCCGCTACTCCCACCGGGGAAAGGCCCTTAAAGCCCTTCTGGAAGCGTACAAGGAGGGGCCACCCCCCAGGGAGGTTTCCAAGCTGGAATGAACCTCCTTTCCCCCCACATCGCCCTCTACCGCCTCTTTGACCTGGCGGACGAGATAGACCTCTCCCGGCTCTCCACCCCCCGGCTCCGCCTCTCCCGGGCCCGGCTTGGGGCGGTGCGCTTCCAAAACCCCCCGGCGGAGGTGGAGCTTGGTGTGAGGAGCGTGGAGGGGCTTTCCGGCCTCCTTGCCGCCCGGCTTTACGAGTTCGGGGTGGTTTCCCTTTCCTTCCGCATCCACCTGGGGGAGCGGGTGCCCTGGGAGGTCTTTTTGGAAAAGGGGCTCAAGATCCCCGAGCTTCCCTTCTGGGATGGCTTTTTCCTGGCGGAGCTCGCCGCCCTTGAGCCCTACCTGCAAGGAGCCCTCCTCCGCCCCGAGGAAAAGCGGCTTTCCGAGGAGTTCGCCGTCTACCACGCCCTGGGCCTCGAGGGGGCCAAGGCCCACGAGCCGCCCGTGGACCTCACCCCCCTCTGGATGGGCGCCCAGGAGGAGTTCGCCCCCGAGGTGCGCCGGGAGATGGAGCGCTACCGCTACAGCTACTCCACGGAGGACCTGGCCCTCCTGGGCTTTGACCGGGTGCTCATCCTGGACTCGGAGGGCATCTGGGACGTGGCGGACCTGGTGGAGTTCGTCCACGCCCAGCTTTTGGAGCTCTCCTACTACGACCGGGTGCTGACGGAGGAGCTGGAGGCGGTGCCCGAGGTACTCAAGCACCGGGGGCTTTGGGGCTACGGCAAACTGCAGCGCCTAAGGCGCCGCCTCATGGCCCGCCATGCGGAGATCGCCGACGTGCGGGCGCGCATGGAGGGGGCGCTCCGCATCACGGAGGACCTCTTCTACGCCAAGATTTACCGCGCCGCTTTGGAGCTCTACGGGGCCCACGAGCTGGAAAGGAGCGTGGAGGAAAAGCTCAGGGTCCTCGAGGCCACCTACGCCATGGTGACGGAGGAGGTGGCCCACCTGCGCACCCAGGCGGTGGAGGTGGCCATCCTGGCCCTCATCGCCTTTGAGGTGCTCAGGGCCCTCCATTAGGGACTTGCGCCCCTCCCCAAAGGAGTATGCTTGAAGTGGAGGGCGCGGACAAAACCTTTAGCGGAAACGCTACCACGCGCCCGGAGGTGGGATTATGAGGAAGCTTTTGGCGGTTTTGGCCCTCGGACTCTCCCTGGCCCTGGCCCAGGGGAAGATCAAGGTCTGGACCCACTTTGGCGGCCCCGAACTGGAATGGCTCAAGGCCCAAGCCCAGGCCTTTGAGAAGACCTCCGGCACCAAGGTGGAGGTGGTGGAGGTCCCCTTCGGGGATATCAAGCAGAAGTTCATCCTGGGCGCCCCCCAAGGGCAAGCGGCGGACCTTTTGGTCTCCATCCCCCACGACTGGCTCGGGGAGATGGCCCAGGCGGGGGTGCTGGAGCCCATGGGCAAGTACGTGACGCAAAGCTACCTCGCTGACCTGCAACCCGTGGCGGTGGAGGCCTTCACCTTTGGGGGCAAGCTCATGGGCCTGCCCGCCTTCGCCGAGAGCGTGGCCCTCATCTACAACAAGAAGTACGTGAAGGAAGCCCCCAAGACCTGGGAAGAGTTCTTGAGCCTGGCGCAAAAGCTCACCACCGGCTCCACCTTCGGCTTCCTTTACAACATCGGCGACCCCTACTTCAACTTTGGCTTCTTCAAGGCCTTTGGAGCGGATAACGTCTTCGGCAAGGACGCTAAGGGCAACCTGGACCCGAGCAGGCTCCTCATCGGGGGTGAGGTGGGGGAGAAGGCGCTCCAATTCATCAAGGACCTCCGCTTCCGCTACAACCTCGTGCCCGAAGGGGTGGACTACGGCGTGGCGGATGGGGCCTTCAAGGACGGGGCTTTGGCCATGATCATCAACGGGCCTTGGGCGCTTGGAGACTACAAGAAGGCCAAGATTGACTTCGGCATCGCCCCCTTCCCCACCCCGCCCGGGGCCAAGAACCCCTGGGGGCCCTTCCTTGGGGTCCAGGGCGTGGTGGTGAACGCCTACTCCAAGAACAAGACCGCCGCCGTCAACTTCGCCAAGACCCTGATCACCGGCAAGAACCTGGTCTCCTTCAACCGGGCGGGTGGGCGCATCCCCGTGTCCAAGAGCGCCGCCAAGACCCTGGAGAAAGACCCGGTGGTGGCCGGCTTCTCCAAGGTCTTCGCCCTGGGCACCCCCATGCCCAACATCCCCGAGATGGGCAAGGTCTGGGGCCCCTGGGGGAACGCCATTAGCCTGGCCATCCAGCGGCCCGACGCCAACGTGAAGAAGATCGTGGAGGACATGGTGGCCGAGATCAAGAAGGCCATCGGCAAGTAAGGATCCATGCCCGCCCCCCCACGGGACCATCCTCCCCCGTGGGGGGTATCTTTTAGCCATGAAACACCCACCGGGTCTAAAAGGTTTCCTCCTGGCCCTAGGGCTCCTTTTGGGCCTCCTCCTCCTGGCCACGGGGGTCGGAATTCTGGGGTACCTGGCCCTCGAGGCCTACCTGGCCCCCCCGGGCTGGACCATCCTGGCCTTGGCCCTCCTGGTCCTCCTGCCGGGGGCCGTGGTCTTGGGGCGACTCTTCCCCTGGCTTTCCGACTGGTATTACTTCCTGCCCGCCCTCTCCTTCCTTTTGGTCTTCACCCTCTACCCCATCGGCCTCACGGTCTACCTGGCCTTCACGGACTACTCGGGGCAGAAAAACGGCTTCCCCGACCGTTCCACGGAAACCCGGGTGCTGGAGCAGGAAGGCCAGAGGCTCGTTCTGGAAGCCCCTGTGGCCGAGGCCCTCCGCTGCGACCCCTGCCAGGGCGAGCCCGTGGAGGTCTACGCCGATGGGCACCGGGGGCGGGCGCGGATCCTGGAGGCGGAGGGGAACACCCTGGTCCTGGACCGCACCCCTCCCTTCCGGGCGGAGTTCGTGGCCAAGGTGAACGCCTTCCGCTTCGTGGGCCTAAGGAACTTCGCCTTCATCTTTTCCCAAGCGAGCCAAGCCCTCCTGCCGGTCTTCGTGTGGAACGTGATTTTCGCCGGGAGCACCGTGGTTTTGAACGCCCTCCTTGGGCTCATCCTGGGCCTTGTCCTGAACAACAAGGGCCTAAAGCTTCGCAACTTCTACCGCACGGTCCTCATCGTCTCCTGGGCCCTGCCCGGGGTCATCACCGTGCAGGTCTGGGTAGCCCTTTTGAACTACAACTTCGGGGCCATCAACCGGCTTCTCGGGGTCCTGGGCGTCTACCCCATCCCCTGGCTCAACGACCCCGACTGGGCCAAGGTGGCCATCCTCCTGGTGAACCTTTGGCTGGGCTTCCCCTACATGATGACCGCCACCTTGGGCGCCCTCTCCACCATCCCCGACGAGCTTTACGAGGCGGCCAAAGTGGACGGGGCCACCCCCTGGCAGGCCCTTTGGGGCATCACCCTGCCCCTTCTGGAAAAGCCCATGGTGCCCATCCTGCTCTCCTCCTTCGCCTTCAACTTCAACAACTTCTACATCATCTACCTCCTCACGGGGGGCGGTCCCGCCCAGGAGGGAAGGATGGCCACGGCCCAGGCCACGGACATCCTCATCTCCTGGGCCTACAAGACGGCCTTTAGCGCCGAAGGGCAGTCGGCCTACGGCCTGGGGGCGGCCATTAGCCTCCTCATCTTCGCCATCACCGTGGCCATCAGCCTGGTGAACTTCCGCCTCACGGGGGCGCTAAGGGAGGTACGGTAGATGCGGCGGCTTCTCGGGTTTCTCCTCACCGGCTTGGCCCTCTACGGGGCCTACTGGTTTGCGGCCCACCGCCTCTTTGACGAGGGGTCTTACCGCAAGCAGGTGGCCTTTGGCAGCGTCTTCGTGCCCTACGGGTGGGCCTACGCCCTCTTGGGACTTTTGGGCCTCGTGGTTTTGCTCCTCCTTTATAGCCTCCTCTACACCGCCCTCGCCAACCGCCTCCAGGGGCGAAAGCGGAGCCCCTGGCCCCTTTTCTGGCAAGGGGTTACCCACCTTTTCCTCTGGGTCCTCATCCTCCTCGTCTACTACCCCGTGGTCCAGGTGGTGGCGGCGAGCTTTGACCCCACCAACAACCTCTTCAGCTTCCGCAGACCGAACACGGGCTTTCTCCTCCTGGACGCCAAGGTGATCCCCTACCTGCCCGAGCCCTCCTGGGAAAACTACGCCGCCTTGGTCCAGGGCGTGGTCCTTTACCCGTACCAGGTGGGGCTTCTCCTCCTGGCGGGGCTTTCCCTTCTCGGGGTGGCCCTAATCGGCCTCCTCCGCCGCCTCTTACCGGAAGCGGAATGGATGGATTTCTGGCAAAGCCGGCTCCTCTTCGCCCTGGCCCTTTTCGTCTTCCTCCTCGCCCTCTTCCTCTCCCCCAAGCAGTTCACCGGGCAGGGGACGGAAACCAAGTTCCTCCTTTGGGTGCGGAACACCTTCCTCATCTCCGGGCTCACGGGGCTTTTGGCGGTCCTCCTCACCGCCACCGCCGGCTACGCCTTCGCCCGCTTCCGCCACCTGCCCGGGCGCTACCCTCTGCTCCTCTTCTTCATCTTCGTGCAGATGTTCCCGGGGTTCTTGGCCCTGGTGGCCATCTACTACCTGCTTTCCCGGCTGGACCTCCTGAACACCTTCACCGGCCTGGTGCTGGCCTACTCCGGGGGGATCATCAGCTTCGGCACCTGGGTGTACAAGGGCTACCTGGAGAGCATCAGCCCAAGCCTCGAGGAGGCCGCCATGGTGGACGGGGCCACGCGGTGGCAGGTCTTCACGAAGATCCTCCTCCCCCTTTCCGCCCCCATGTTCGTCTTCATCTTCCTCCTCCAGTTCGTGGGCACCTACTCGGAGTTCGTCCTGGCCAACCTGGTGCTCACGGGGGTGGAGAGCTGGAACGTGGGCGTGGGGCTTAGGAGCTTCACCACGGGGCAGTTCCAGACCAAATGGGGCATCTTCGCTGCGGCGAGCGTCCTGGGCTCCTTGCCCATCCTCTTCCTCTTCTACGGCTTCCAGCAGTACTTCGTTTCCGGCTACACGGCGGGAGCGGTGAAGGAATGAACCGCCACGACCTGGAACACGTCCACCCTCCTTTCCCGGACCTGGGGGAAGAGGTGGAGCTTTTCCTGGAAACCCCGGCGAAGGAAGGGCTTCTCCTCTTTGAGAAGGACGGGGAGCTTCACGAAAAGCCCTTGACGCCTTGGGAAGGGGGCCTGAAGGCCAAGGTCTACGTGCACACAAGCCCCTTTCGCTACTGCTTTCGCTTGCCCGAGGGGTACTTGGGGAGCCACGGCCTGGAAAAGGGCCTTCCCCGCTACGACCGCTTCTTCCACCTCCTGGCGGGGCCCTTGCCCCCCGCCTGGGCCCTGGGGGCGGTCTACTACCAGATCTTCCCCGACCGCTTCCGCCAGGGCCGGCCGGAGCTTGCCCCCAAGGAGGGGGCGTGGCGTTACGGGGGGAAGCCCATCCGGAAGAAGGCCTGGCACGAGCCCCCGGGGGAGGAGGGTGCCTGGGAGTTCTACGGGGGGGACCTCTATGGGGTCTTGGAGGCCCTCCCCTACCTCGAGGCGCTCGGCGTGGAGGTCCTCTACCTCACCCCCATCTTCCGAAGCCCCAGTAGCCACCGCTACGATACCGAGAACTACCTGGAGGTGGACCCCCACCTGGGCGGGGAAGAGGCCTTGCGGGCCCTTTACCAAGCCTTGGAAGCCCGGGGCATGAAGCTAATCCTGGACGGGGTCTACAACCACGTGGGGGCCACCCACCCTTGGTTCCGAAAGGCCCTGGAAAACCCCGAGGCCCCAGAAAGGGGCATGTTCACCTTCTACCCCGACGGCACCTACGCCAGCTTCTTTGGCCTCGGCCACATGCCCAAACTGGACTACGCCTCCCCCCTCACCCAGGAGCGCTTCGTCTATAGCCCCAAAGCCCCCATCCGCCACTGGCTCCGCCTCGCCCACGGCTGGCGGCTGGACGTGGCCCACTCCATCGGGGAAGGGGGCACCAACCGCAAGAACGCCCGGTGGCTAAGGGCCCTGGCCCGGGCGGCCAAGGAGGAACGGGAGGACGCCTTGGTCCTGGGGGAGCTCTCCTACGACACCACCCCCACCCTCAAGGCCCACACCCTGGACGGGGCCATGCACTACGCCGGCTTCGCCCACCCGGTGATGGAATGGCTTTCGGGGCGGGACGTGCACGGCCGGGCGGTGGTGGTGGAAGCGGAGGATGCCCTTAGGACCCTCCTGGATCACTACCAGGCCCTGCCCCTCCAGGTGCGCCACGCCATGTACACCTTCGTTTCCTCCCACGACATCCCCCGGGCCCTTTGGCGGCTTAGGGGGGACGTGGAGCGCTTCAAGCTGGCCTACGCCCTCCTCTTCGCCTTCCCGGGAAGCCCCGCCATCTACTACGGGGACGAGGTGGGGCTTTCCCAGCCCAACCCCTATGGCCTCTGGCGGGGCGACCCCTACTGCCGCGCCCCCTTCCCTTGGGACGAGGGGCTTTGGAACCGGGAGATCCAGGCCTTCCTGAAGCGGCTCGTCGCCCTTAAGAAGCGCCACCCCGCCCTGCGCCAAGGAGGCCTTTTACCCCTTCCCGCCCCCAAGGGGGTCCTGGCCTTCCGGAGGCGGTATGGGGGTGAGGAGGTCTGGGCCTTTTTCGCCCCCGAGGGCGCCCGGCTGGCCTTGCCCCGGGGGGTGGACCTCCTGACCGAAAGCGAGGTGGAAGGGGAAGTGGAGGCCTCCTACCTCCTCTTCCAACCCCTAGAATGAGGGGGATGGCCAAGATGCCCAAGCCCCGCAAAAGGCCCTGGGCCCCTCCTAAGGGAAGCTCCAAAGGGGGGCTAAAGGGGATGTGGGCGCGCTGGCAAAACCTTCCCCCCGAGGAGCGGAAAAAGGTGGTGGAGGGCGTCTTCCTGCTCCTTTCCCTCCTTCCCCTGGGCCGGCTTGGCCGGATCGGGGCCTGGCTCAAGGTGGTGGCGGGCCCTGGAGGGCAAGCGGCCTACACCCTTTTCCGCCTCCTTAAGCGCTAACCCACCCTCTTTGGGTATACTTTTCCTTTGTGCGGGACGTCCTCGAGGTCCTGGAGTTTCCCCGCGTGCGGGCCCTCTTGGCGGAGAGGGCCAAGACCCCCTTGGGGAGGGAGCTCGCCCTAGCTCTCGCCCCCCTTTCCCGGGAGGAGGCGGAACGCCGCCACCAGCTCACCCAGGAGGCGCAAAGCTACCCTTACGCCCTTCCGGAAGCGGGGGCCCTGAGGGAGGCCTACCAAAAGGCCCTCTCCGGGGGCCGGCTCACGGGGCCTGAGCTCCTAAGGGCCGCCCAGGCCCTGGAAGGGGCCATGGCCCTGAGAAGGGAACTCCTCCCCTTAAAGAACGCCCTGAGCCAGGTGGCCGAGGGCATTGGCGACCACACCCCCTTCCTGGAGCGGGTGAAGCGGGCCCTGGACGAGGAAGGCGCCGTAAAGGACGAGGCGAGCCCCCACCTCCTCCAGATCCGCCGGGAGCTTAGGCCCCTGCGCCAGGAGATTCTGGACCGCCTCTACGCCCTCATGGACCGCCACCGGGAGGCCTTCCAGGACCGCTTCGTCACCCTGCGCCGGGACCGGTACTGCGTGCCGGTAAAGGCGGGCTTCGCCCAGAAGGTGCCCGGCATCCTCCTGGACGAGTCCGAGTCCGGGGCCACCCTCTTCATAGAGCCCCTTTCCGTGGTGAAGCTCAATAACCGCCTCCAGGCCCTGAGGCTCAAGGAGGAGGAGGAGGTGAACCGCATCCTGCGGGAGCTCTCCGAGCGCCTAGCGGAGGACGAAGGGGTGCCGGGAACCCTGAAGGCCCTGGCCCTTTTGGACCTTGTCCAGGCCCAGGCCGCCCTGGCCAAGGACCTGGGCCTTGCCCGCCCCCGGTTCGGCGAGCGCTACGAGCTCGTGGAGGCCTTCCACCCCCTCATCCCAAACCCGGTGAGAAACTCCTTTGCCCTGGACGAAGGGACCCGCCTCATCCTTATCTCCGGCCCCAACATGGGGGGGAAGACCGCCCTCCTCAAGACCCTGGGCCTGGCGGTCCTCATGGCCCAGGCGGGGCTTTTCGTGGGGGCCAGGAGGGCCCTCCTCGCCTGGCCCGACCGGGTCTATGCCGATATTGGGGACGAGCAGTCCCTGCAGGAAAGCCTCTCCACCTTCGCCGGGCACCTCAAGCGGCTCAAGGAGATGCTGGAGGAGGCCACGCCCAGTAGCCTCGTCCTCATAGACGAGCTCGGGAGCGGCACCGACCCCGAGGAGGGAGCGGCCCTTTCCCAGGCCATCCTGGAGGCCCTCTTGGAACGGGGGGTCAAGGGGATGGTCACCACCCACCTCTCCCCCCTCAAGGCCTTCGCCCAGGGGCGGGAGGGCATCCAGAACGCCTCCATGCGCTTTGACCTCGAGGCCCTCCGCCCCACCTACGAGCTCGTCCTGGGGGTGCCGGGGCGGAGCTACGCCTTGGCCATCGCCCGAAGGCTCTCCCTGCCCGAGGCGGTGCTCCGGCGGGCCGAGGCCATCCTGCCCGAGGGGGGAAGGCTGGAAACGCTTCTTGAGAGGCTTGAAGGGGAAAGGCTCCGCCTGGAGGAGGAAAAGCGCCGCCTAGAGGAAGCGCTTGCCCAGGCCGAGGCCCTAAAGCGGGAGCTGGAAAGGCGGGAGGCCGACTACCAAAAGGAGCGGGAGGCGCGCCTTAAGGCCCTGGAGGCCGAGGTGCGGGAAAGGCTTCTGGCGGTGGAGGCGGAGCTCAAGGCCATCCGGGAAAAGGCGAGGACCGAGAGCAAGCGGGACGCCCTACGGGAACTCATGGAGCTCAAGGCCCGCTACGCCAAAAAGACCCCCCCTCCCCCGCCCCCGCCGGGGCTTTCCCCTGGGGTTCTGGTGGAGGTGCCCGCCTTGGGCAAGCGGGGCCGGGTGGTGGAGGTGCGGGGCGAGGAAGCCTTGGTCCAGGTGGGGCCCCTGAAGATGAGCCTGAAGGCCAAGGAGCTCAAGGCGGTGCCGGAAGGGGAAGCCCCCAAGCCCCTCCTCGCCAAGCCCAAGCGGGAGGTCAAGGAGGTGGACTTGCGGGGCCTCACGGTGGAGGAGGCCCTCCTCGAGGTGGACCAGGCCCTGGAGGAGGCCAGGGCCCTGGGGCTTTCCACGGTGCGCCTCCTCCACGGCAAGGGCACGGGAGCCCTGCGCCAGGCCATCCGCGAGGCCCTAAGGCGGGACAAGCGGGTGGAAAGCTTCGCCGATGCCCCCCCGCACGAGGGGGGGCACGGGGTGACGGTGGCGGTGCTACGGGGCTAGGGGGCGGCCCTCGAGGGCCTCAATCCTCCGGCGCACCTCCTCGGGCAGGGGGGCTGGCTTCCCGCCCTCCAGCCAGACCAAAACCCCCACCCCTTGAGCGGCGGGCACCCCGTTGGCGGTGATCAGGTGCTCCATGCGCAGGCTAGAGCGGCCCATCCCCACCGCCCGCACCCCCACCAGGACCTCGTCCTCCAGGAAGATGGGCTTCAGGTAGTCCACCTCCATGCGGGCCACCACGAAGTGCCCCTCCTGGAGCCAGTCGGGGGAGATGTTTTGGAAATAGCGGATGCGGGCGAGCTCCATGTAGGAGAGGAAAACGGCGTTGTTCACGTGGCCTAAGGGGTCTAGATCGCGGAAGCGGACGTCCACCCGCACGACAACCGGGAAGCCTTCCATGACCTCAGTCTATACCATAGGACCATCCAAGCTTCCCAAAGGGATTTCTGGCAAAATGAAGCCCGGGGTCTTTGAACCCCAAGAAAGGAGCCAGGTGTATGAAACGTATGGCGTATGCTTTTCTGGCCGGCTTTGCCCTTCTCTTGGTTGCCTGTGGGGAACAGGTGGGAGGCGGGGCAAACGGGGGTTCCACACCAAACGTGGCGGGCACGTGGGAAGGAACCTATACCGTGGCGTCAACGCCGGAAACGGGTCCGTTTTGCGTACAGGTTACCCAAACTGGGAACCTCATCCAGGGCTCCCTGCATCTAGAAGGGGGGTACCAAGTAGAGGTGACCGGGTCGCTAAACGGCAACCGGTTCACCTCCACGGTGAGTCTGCCGGGAGGAACCTTGCGGATCACGGGCACCTTTAGCCAGGAGAGCGCCACGGGGGATTACACCGCTACCTCCTATCAAGGCCAAAACTTTACAGGAAGGTGGGCTGCGCAAAAGGTCACCAGGCAGGCTTGCCCGTACTGACGTTCCGCTAGGTTGGCTGTGCGCGGGCCTCCGGATACGTCCTCCGGAGGCCCATTTTGTGAAGCCGCGGAAGACCTTTGAAACGCAATCTGGTGCGGACAACCCTCATCCGGCCTTTCCGCCAATGCCCAGGAAACGCATGGCCTTCCCAGTAAACCAGGGGAAGCACCTTGGCCTTGAGCGCAGGGCGCTGACCCACGGGTCAGGTATAGTGGGGGCATGACGGAGACCACCTGGGACCTAACCCCCCTCTTCCCTGGCCTGGAAAGCCCCGAGTTCCGGCGGGCCTGGGAGGGAATAAGGGGGCGCATTGGCCGCCTTAAGGAACTCCTGGAAAGGGAAGCACCCCTGGCCGAGGTCCTGGCCGCCCTGGACGCCCTTCAGGAGGAGGCCACCCCCCTTTGGGCCTACCTCTACGCCCGCTTCACCGCCGACACCCAGGACGAGGCCGCCTTGGCCAAGCTCTCCGAGCTGGAGATGTGCTTTTTGGACTTCCAGCGCCTAAGGCCCCGCCTCACCCGCTATCTGGCCCTGCAGGACCCTGAGGAGGCCGGACCCTACCGCATCCTGGTGGTGGAGGCCAAGGAGGAGGCCCTCCACATGATGCCGGAGGGGGAGGAAACGCTGGCCGCTGAGCTTAGCCTCTCGGGGCGGCAGGCCTGGGCCAAGCTCCACGAAAGCCTCACGAGCCAGATCACGGCGGTGGTGGACGGGGAGGAGCTTCCCATCACCAAGGTGCGCAACCTCTACTTCCACCCCGAGGAGGCGGTGCGAAGGAAAGCCTACGAGGCGGAGCTCAAGGCCTGGGAGGCCCACGAGGTGCCCATCACCTACGCCCTCAACGGGGTCAAGGGGGAAGCCTCAGTGCTCCACCGCCGCCGGGGGTACAAGGACGACCTCGAGCCCACCCTCCTCCGCAACCGCATCCGCCGCAAGACCCTTTCGGCCCTGCAGGAAGCGGTGCGGGAGGCCCTTCCCCTTTTCCGCCGCTACTTCCACCTGAAGGCCAAGGCCTTGGGCAAGGAGCGCCTGGACTGGTGGGACCTCTTCGCCCCCATCGGGGAGGGCAGGCGCTGGACCCTCGAGGAGGCCCGGCGCTTCATCCGGGAAAAGCTCGCCGCCTTCTCCCCGGGCGCCGCCCAGGTGGCGGAGGCCGCCTTCGCCGAGCGCTGGATGGACCTCCTCCCCCGGAAGGGCAAGGTGGGCGGGGCCTACTGCATGCCGAGGGGAGGCGGCAAGAGCCTCATCCTCGCCAACTACGAGGAGAGCTTTGAGTCGGTCTCCACCTTGGCCCACGAGCTCGGCCACGCCTACCACAACTTCGCCCTGGCCCAAGCCCCCGCAAGCCTACGGGAGGTGCCCATGACCCTGGCGGAAACCGCCAGCATCATGAACGAGACCCTGGTGGTGGAGGCGGCCCTGAGGGAGGCTTCCCCCGAGGAGGGGCTCCTCATCCTGGACGCCTACCTGCAGGGGGCGGCCCAGGTGGTGGTGGACATCCATAGCCGCTTCCTCTTTGAGTCCTGGGTCTTCCAGAAGCGCAAGGAGCGGGAGCTTTCCCCAAGGGAATTCAAGGAGCTCATGCTCAAGGCCCAGGAAGAAGCCTATGGGGAAGCCCTGGCCACCCGCCACCCTTACATGTGGGCGGTGAAGGGGCACTACTACGGGGCCGATTTCTACAACTACCCCTACACCTTCGGCCTCCTCTTCGGCCTCGCCGTCTACGAGGCCGCCAAGGAGGACCCCGGCTTCGCCGAGCGCTACGAGGCCCTCCTCGCCGAGTCGGGGATGCACTTCGCCGAGGAGCTCGGCCGCCGCTTCGGCTTTGACCTGGAAAGCCCGGCGTTTTGGCAGAAGGGCCTCAAGGTCTTGGCGGACAAGGTGGAGGCCTTGGAAAGGCGGCTTTCCTGACCGCCCCCTGACGCGGGCGGGGTAGGCTTAGAGGGATGCGGGTCCTGGTCCTTTGCACCCACAACTCCGCCCGGAGCCAGATGGCGGAGGCGTGGCTACGCCATTACGCCCGGGAGCTTGGGGTGGACCTCGAGGTCCACTCCGCCGGCACGGAGAAGGCCTTCGTGAAGGAGGAGGCCAAACGGGTCATGGCGGAGGTGGGGCTGGACCTCTCCGGCCACCGTTCCAAGACCCTCTGGGAAGTGCCGGACCCCTGGAACTTCGGCCTGGTCCTCACCGTGTGCGACCAGGCCCAGGAGGCCTGCCCCGCCTACCCCGCCCCCACGGCAAAGCGCCACGTGTCCTTCCAAGACCCCACGGGAAAACCCCTGGAGGAGTGGCGCCGGGTGCGGGACGCCCTGGGCCGGATGGCCCGCTTCCTGGTGGGAAAGCTCAAGGAGGGGGAAATCCCGAGCGACGAGGACCTGAGGCGGGCGGCGGGGCTTTAGGGCTTGTCGCCCACGTGGATGGCCGCCACCCCGAAGGTGAGGAGCTCGTAGCGCACCCCAAACCCCGCCTCCTCCATCAGGGCCTTCAGGGCCTGTGGGGGCGGGAAGGCCTCCACGCTTTCCGGAAGGTAGCGGTAGGCCCCAAAGTGCCCCGAGATGAGCCCCCCGAGGAAGGGGAGGGCCTTCTGGAAGTAAAGGCGGTAGACGAGGCCAAAGGCCCCCTTGGGGGGCGGGGGGAACTCCAAGAGGACGAGCCTTCCCCCTGGGGCCAGGACCCGGTGGATTTCGGCGAGCGCTTTCCGGTAGTCGGCGAAGTTGCGGAAGCCGAAGGCGATGGTGACGGCGTCAAAATGGCCTTCGGGGAAGGGAAGGGCCAAGGCGTCCGCCTCGAGGAAGCGCACCTCGAGGCCCCGCCCCTGCGCCTTTTTCCGGGCAATCTCCAGCATGGGAGGGGCGAAGTCCGCCCCCACCACCTCCACCCCGGGGGCCTGGGCCTTCAGGAGGAGGGCCAGGTCCCCCGTGCCCGTGGCCAGGTCCAGGATGCGCCGGGGACGCTTCTCCAGGGCCAGGGCCACGGCCCGCCTCCGCCAGCGCACGTCCGCCCCCAGGGAAAGGAGCCGGTTCAGGAGGTCGTAGCGGGGGGCGATCTCCGAAAACATCCGCCGCACCCGCTTGGCTTTCTCCTCGGGCAAGGCCGCCACGAGGGAAGTCTAGCATCCCAAGGACCTTCCGCCCAGGCGGGTGGGGTACAATCGTGGGCGTGTTGACGGACCGGAAGCGCCTAGGGGTCCTGGTCCTCCTGGGAGGGGTCTTCACCCTCCTCCTTTGGTACCTGGCCCCTTGGGCCGTACCCCACCGCCTCTTCGGCGGCGAAGGCATCCTCCTAAACCCCTTCGGCCACCACCTGCCCCAAGGGACCCTGCCCCAGGGTTACCGGGACCTTTGGCTTTACCCCGTCTTTTACCTGGCCCTGGCCTGGCTCGGCCTCACGCTCCTCCTCCCCTGGACCAAGGCGGGGCCCAAGGGGCTCTACCTGGCGGGGGCCTTGGGGCTTGGGCTTTTCCTCCTCACCTACCTCCTCTTCCAAGGGAGCGTGGCCGAGGCGAACCGCCTGGCGGAAAGACCCCTGCGCCGCTATAGCCTGGGCCTAGGGAGCTACGCCACCTTGGCCTATAGCCTTTACCTCCTCCTCCTCGCCCGCACCTTCTCCCCGGGAGGGCTCGCCTTCCTGGTGCGCCGGCGGGGGCTGGTGGTGCCCCTTTTCTCCCTGCTCCTCGCCTCCCTCCTGGGCGGGGTCATGGTGGCGGTGCTCAAGGAAAGCCCTGGAGAAGCGGGCTCCTTAAGGGAAGCCCTCCTGCTCAAGCTGGACCTCATCACCTACACCTACCAGCTCCTCTATAGCCCCCTGGTGAACCCCTCCGGCTTTTTGCAAAGCCTCCTCCTGGCCACCCCCCTCGTCTTCACCGGCCTCTCCGTGGCCCTGGGCTTCCGGGGGGGGCTCTTCAACATCGGGGCCCCGGGGCAACTCATCCTGGGGGCCATCGCCGCCATGCTGGTGGGGGTGTACCTGCCGGGGCCCCGGTGGCTCGTCCTGCCCCTGGCCATCTTGGCCGCCGCCCTCGCCGGGGGGCTTTGGGGGGCTTTGCCGGGCTGGCTCAAGGCTCGCTTCGGCGCCCACGAGGTCATCAACACCATCATGCTGAACTACATCGCCGCAAGCCTCTTCCTCTTCCTCATCTCCGCCAACGAGTACAAGTTCTTCGGCCAGACCCTCTATCTGCCCTTCAAATACCCGGGCTACGAGGCCAGGAGCTACGAGATCCGCCCCGAGGCCCGCATCCCCCATTGGACCGAGTTGGTGGCCCCGGGGGGGGAGCTCTCCTTCGCCCTGCCCTTGGCCCTTCTCCTCGGCCTTTTGGGTTACGTGCTGGTGCGGAAAAGCCTGGGCCACCGGGTGCTTTCCGCCCTCCTCCTGGGGGTGGCGGGGTACCTCCTTGGGGGGCTTCTCCCCGGGCCGCAGGTGGCCTTCGGCCCCGACCTCACCTCGGTGCGGCTCAACGGGGCCTTCCTCCTCGCCCTCTTGGCCCTCCTCTTCTTCCACTTCTACGTCTTCCGCACCGTGGGAGGGTATGAGCTTCGCGCCCTGGGCCTCGCCCCCAAGGCGGCGGAGTACGGGGGGGTGTTGGCGGGAAGGAAGATGGTCCTCGTCATGTTCCTGGCAGGAGCCTTGGCGGGGCTTGCCGCCACCCACTACGTGCTGGGCGGGGGGATTGACGAGTACCGCCTGAAGCAGTCCCTCCCCTACTCCGTGGGGTTTGACGGCATCGCCGTGGCCCTCATGGGCCAGAACACCCCCCTAGGGGTGGGGCTTGCCGCCTGGCTTTTCGGCATCCTGCTCACCGGGGGGCTTCAGGTGAACCTGCAGCTTGGCATCAGCCGGGAACTGGTGTCCGTGTTGCAGGCCCTCATCGTCCTCTTCATCGCCGCCGGGGGCTTTTTGCCCCGCTACTTCACCGATCCCCTGAGGGCGGCGGAGGTGGAGCTCCGGGAAGAGGCCAAAAGGAAGGAGGTGGAAGCGTGAACCTGGACGCCGCCTTCCTCACCGCCCTCCTCCTCTCCACCCTGCGCCAAACCACCCCCCTCCTCTTCACCGCCTTGGGGGGGATGTTCTCCGAGCGGAGCGGGGTGGTGAACATCGCCCTCGAGGGCATCATCCTCTTCGGGGCCCTCACGGCGGCGGTGGTGGTGGAGCGGTTGGAGGCCGCCCTGGGCCCGGGGCCCCACCCCTGGCTTCCCTGGGTAGGGGTTCTGGCCGCCATGGCCGTGGGGGGGCTCGTGGCCCTGGTGCACGGGGTGGTTTCCATCCGCTACCGGGCGGACCAGATCATCAGCGGCACCGCCATCAACCTCCTGGCGGCGGGGGCCCCGAGCCTGGTCCTCACCTACTTCTACGGCAACGCCACGAGCTCCAAGGAGGTACAAAACCGCCTCCCCCTCCTGGGCCCCGAGGGCTTCGCCCTCTCCCCCTTGGTCTACCTGGCCTTCCTCCTGGTGCCCTTGGCCTGGTGGGTCCTCTTCAAGACCCCCTTTGGCCTACGCCTCCGGGCCGTGGGGGAGCACCCCGAGGCCGCGGACACCCTGGGGGTGAACGTGTACCGCATGCGCTACATCGGGGTGGTGGTCTCCGGGGTCTTGGCGGGGCTTGCGGGGGCCTACCTGGCCATCGGCTTCCTCAACCAGTTCGTGCGGGGGATGTCGGCGGGGATGGGCTTCATCGCCCTGGCGGCCATGATCTTCGGCAAGTGGCACCCCGTGGGCATCCTCTTCTCCACCCTCCTCTTTGGCTTCGCCTCCGCCCTGGCCATCCAGCTCCAGGGCACGGAGATCCTCCCCGCCGTCTTGGTCCAGGCCTTCCCCTACGTGGTCACGGTGCTGGTCCTGGCGGGCTTCATCGGCAAAAGCCGCCCGCCGGCCTCGGTGGGCAAGCCTTACGAGAAGTAGGCCCGCTTCCGAAGCCGCCCAAACCGGTAGGCGAGGGAAAGGGCGCTCCCGTCGGCGAAGCGGAGCTCTACCCCCTTCCCCGTCAGGGCGAAGCCCAAAAGGGCCTCCGCCCCCTCGCCTTGGGCGAAGCGGGCGAAGCCATCGGCCCGGAGGTAGAGGAAGCCCTCCTCCAGGAAGATCTGGGCCTCCGTGGCCTGGCGGTTCAGGGCCAGGCGGCGCACCTTTTGCGCGAAGGCCTGGGCCTGGGTCAAGGGGTGAAGGCCTCCTCGCTGGGGCGGCCGTAAAGCCCCTTGCCGTAGTAGAGGAGGGAAAGGCCGGGCTTAGGCCGCTTCCTTTCGTCCAAAAGGGCCTCTTCCTCCCACACCGCCACCACCTTTCCCACGAAAAGGTCGTGGTCGCCGAAGGGGTGGACCTCTAAAAGCGAAAGCTCGTAGGCAGCGTAGGCCCCTTCCAGGATGGGCACCCCGGTCTGGCCCAGGAAGTGGGGGGCCTCGCCCTTATCCACTTCCCGGCCGGACACGCTCCCGAGCCATTGCACCAAGGCGGCCTGGGTGTAGGGGTGGAAGCTTGCGGAAAAGCGCCGGGCCTGAAGGAGGAGGCCATGGGTGAAGCGCTTGGGGCTTAAGGCGACCCCGAAGAGGGGCGGGTCGGCGGAGAGGCCCGTGTTCCACACGGCGGGGCAGAAGTTCACCCTCTCCCCGAGCCGCACCCCCACCACGGCGGGGACGCCGGGGTAGTAGTGGTAGAAGGCGGGCAAGGGGCCTTCCACGGGGTAGGCCTTCATGCCAGGTCCTCCTTGGCCACCTCCAGGCTCTTCCCCTCTTCCAGCAAGAGCTCCACCGTGCCCTTCAGGGGGTTCACCTTCTGCACCTTGCCGCAGACCCCCGCCTTGGTGCAGACCCGGGCGTTTTTCTTGGGAAGCTCGGCGAGGAGCTCCTGGTACACGGGGTGCTCGTAGGCCAAGCAGCAAAGGAGCCTCCCGCAAGGCCCCGAGATCTTCTCCGGGGAAAGGGGAAGCTGTTGGTCCCGGGCGAGCTTGATGGAAACCTGGGCGAAGCCCTGAAGCCAGGTGGAGCAACAGGACTCCATGCCACAGGCCCCGAGGGCCCCCAGGTACTGGGCCTCCTCCCTAGGGCCTTCCGCCAGGAACTCCACCCGGACGTCGTAGCGCCCGGCGAGCTCCCGGGTAAAGCGGCGCAGGTTCACCCGCTCCGCTGCGGCGTAGTGGACGAGGAGATGGCGGCCGTCTAGGGTGAAGTCGCACCCCAGGACCTTAGCCGCCACCCCTTCCTCCTTGAGGCGGGCCCGGAGGTAAAAGGCCACCTCCTCCGCCTTGGCCCGAAGGCGCGCCGCCTTGTCCAGGTCCTCCTTGGTGGCGAGGCGCACCACCTCCCCCTCTTCCCGGGCCTTCCTCGGGGGGGTGCGCACCTTGCCCACCTCGAGGCCCCTATTGGTGCGCACCACCACGTAGGCCTCCAGGGGCGGGGGCTCCCCCCGGAAGGCGAAGTAGCGGAGAGGGGGGGTGCGGAAGCGGACGCCCACGGTCATGTTTCTAAGTCTAAGGCCAAGCGGGCCAGGACCAGGTCCGGGTTCACGTAGCCCTCCAGGGCCTCGCGGGCGGACTCCAGGGCCAAAAGGGCCCTGGGGTTCTCCCGGAGGAGGGCATGGAGGGCGAAAAACCCCTCTTCTTCCGAGAGGAGCTCCTTCAAAAGCCCAAGCCGGGCCAAAGGCGGCGCCTTAAGGGCCTCTCGGGCCCGTTGCATCCGGGCCCTATGGGCCTCCGGCTCAGCCAGGGCCTTGAGAAGCCGGCCTGGGGCCCCAGCGGCGTAGGCCAAGAGCTCGGGGTCTTCCGTGAGGCGGCGGAGCCTCTCCTCGGGCACGGGGCCAAAGGGCACCTCCAAGGCCCGGCTGGCCAGGGTGGGGAGGAGGGTGTCCCGGCTGGGGGCGATGAGGACGAGGCGCCCATAGGAAGGGGGCTCCTCCAGGAGCTTCAAAAGGGCGTTGGCCGCCGCCTCCGTGAGGAGGTGGGCGGCGTCCAGGATGGCCACCTTCACCCGTTCCCGGGGGTGGGTGGCGAACCAGGCGAAAAGGGGCTCCACCTCCTCCAACCGCACCTCCTTCTCCCCCCTCAGGCCCCGCTCCTTGGGCCCGATCTCCAAAAGGTCGGGGTGCTCCGCCAGGGGGGGCGGGGGAAAACCCCGGTTGAGGCCCAGGGCGTACCAGCGGGCCACGGTCCGCCTTCCCACCCCTTCTGGGCCGGAGAAGAGAAGGGTGTGGGCCGCAAGGCGGGGCAGGAGGGCCAGGACGCCCTCGTGGCCGATTATTCCCCCCGGGTGAGGCGCGCGTAGAGCCACTCGGGAAACCCCTCCTCCCTAAGGCGCTCGGCCACCCGCTCCAAGGGGTAGGCCACGCGGAAGAACTCCACCCGGTCCCCCTCCCACAGGGCGAAGGCCGCTCCCGGCACCCGGTCGCGGGGCTGGCCCACGGAGCCGGGGTTGACCAAGGCCCGCACCGTGGGGGGCAGAAGGAGCTCCCCCCCTTGGGCGAAACCCTGGTAGCGCACCCAGGGACGCGGCCCCGAAAGCTCCAAAAAGGCCCCGGCCAGGTGGGTGTGGCCGTGGAAGGCCAGGCGGGCCTCGGTGCAGCGGAAGCCCTCCCGGGCGAGCTCCAGCTCGTCCAGGTATTCCAGGGGGTCGCAGGGGCTACCGTGGACGAGGAGCGTCCCCTCCACCTCCCGCTGCCAGGGCCAGGAAGCGAGAAAGCGCAGGTGCGCCTCCGATAGCCGTTCCCGCTGCCAGGCCAGGATCTCCATCACCGCCCCCTCCACGGGAAGCTGGTTGAGGGCGAGGAGCCAGGCATCGTGGTTGCCCAAAACGCAGAGGGCATCCACCTCCTTAAGCCAGTCCAGGACCCGGTCCCCGTCGGGATAGTAGCCCACCGCATCCCCCAAGAAGAGCACCCGGTCAAAGGGGGGGGCCGCCTGCAAAACAGCCTCCAGGGCGGGCCAGTTCCCGTGGATGTCCGAGAGGACCAGGTAGCGCACGGGGCTTAGGATACCATGAGGGCATGGCTTCCGGCCTGCTGGAGCGGCTATCCTTGGACCTCGAGGTCCTCTCGGCCCACCTTAGGGCGGGCCTGGACGAGTTCGGCACCCTCTACGCCTACCTGGAGGGAGGCCGGGGCGGGAGCACCACCCTTCTCCACGCCCCCTACGCGGAGGCCCTTCCCGTGCTCCAGGCCCTCAATGGCCTCGCCTTCCGCGGCCGCATCCTCCTCGCCCT
Source organism: Thermus brockianus (assembly GCF_021462505.1). GTDB lineage: Bacteria > Deinococcota > Deinococci > Deinococcales > Thermaceae > Thermus > Thermus hydrothermalis. The sequence continues at coordinate 92,509 of NZ_JAKEDV010000005.1, read as the reverse complement.
GGACCCCTCCCCCCTATCCCCCACCCAGGAGGGGCTTCCCCTCACGGGGCCCACCCGCGCCCCCCTGGCCCACCTTCTGGACCGCTTCCGGCCCGACCGCCTCCTCCTCCTTTTCCCCGGGGAAGGCCTCGGCCTGGCCTTTCCCGGCGGCAAGGAAACCCCCTCGGGTTGGAGGCCCCTGGAGGCGGAAGAGCCTCCCCTTGCGCTCCACGTGGAGGCCCCTACGGGCTTCACCTACCGGGAGGTGCGGGTTTACGGGCCTTGGGAAAGCCCCCCCTTGCCCGTGGACCTGCCCCTCGCGGAGGGCCCGTACTGGGGCGAGGTGGGGCGCACGTGGGGGGTTCCCACCTACGGGGTAGGCCTGGTAAACTTGAGGCCAAGCTTGGAGGCGCTCTTCCGCCTCTGGTAAGGGAGGGAAGTATGGTCTATATCGTCCTTTTCGCCCTGGGAGTTGCCCTGGTCACCCTGCTTTTCTACCTGATTTTGAACCCTCGGGTCCTCACCACGGAAGGCGAAACCTTTGACCTGCGCTTCATCCTCTTCATGCTGATCCTCATCATCCTGTCCGCCGCCACCGTGGCCCTCATGCTCCTTCTGGGGAAGGCGTACCACCTGCTCTGACCTCCTCCAACCACGCTTCCGGGGGTCTCTCCCCCCGGAGATAGCTTAGGTCCTTTTCCAAATAGCTTTGGGTGGCCTCGAGGACCGGCAAGAACTCCGGGGGGAACTCCCGCTTCAGGTGGGCCACGCAGCGGAGAAGCCCTTCCACCAAGGCCCTTTCTTGCTCCCGCCGCTTTTGGCCCCCCCTGAGGGCGCTATAGGCCAGGTGCTCCAGCCGCCGCACCACGCAGACCCGGGGCTCCCCCCCCACCCCCTGGCAGGGAAGCCCCTCCGCCCCGCCACAGGCGGCGTAGGCCTCAGCGTAGCGAAAAGCGAGCTCGGGGTGCCCCAAGAGGGCCGGTCCCAAGGGCCCGGCGTGGACCGCTGCCAGCCTTAGGTAAAGGGCGTGGCGGGCGCGGCGGAGTTCCACCTCCATGCCCTAAGGATAGGCCCCCGCGCCCAGGACAAATGCCCTACTGCAAGCGGAAAGGGCTCCGCAACCCCGCCAAGGCGATGGCCCGGGCCTCCTCCGGGGCATAGGAAAGGGCCAAAACCCCCCGGTAGGCCCTTAGGGCCCTGTCCCGCTCCCCCGCCAGGTCCAGAAGCTGCCCAAAGCGGGCCAGGACGTAGCCGGGGAGGTAACCGGGGTGCTGAAAGTCCATGCGGAAGACCTCCTCCATGAGGCCCAGGGCCTCCCGCCACTCCCCCGCCGCCAGGTAGATCTGGGCCGCCAGGTAGAGGGCCTCCGGGCTCCCTATGGCGAAGAGCCCTTCCAAAAGCGCCCCCCAGTCGTCCTCCTCCCGGAGCTGCCAAGCCCGGTCCAACAGGGCCCGCTCCCGCTCCTTCTCCGTGGGGACGTGCGCCTTGGGAAGGGCCTGGGGGAAGGCCTGCGAAAGCAGGGCGTAGTCCAAAAGCTCCGCCACCACCGCCCCTTCCCTTCCCGCCAAGGCCGCCCGCACCCCTTCCATGCGCCGCCGGCGGAAGCCCGTGGCTGGGCCTTCCCCAAAGGCTTGGGCGAAGCCCTGGTAGGTTTCCCTTAGGCGGGAGAGAAAGGCTTCGCTGCCCAAAACCTCGGGGGAAAGGGGCGTCTTCAGGAGGTCCAAGAGGGCTTCGTCAAAGGCCCGCATCCTCTCCAGGTGGGGCGCCCCCAGGGGGTGCTGGGCCAAGGCCTCCCGGAAGGCCTCGGCCTCCCCCTTAAGGTGGGCCTCGGCGTCCAGGGCCACCACGGGGATACCCCTCTCCTCCGCCCAGGGGAGGAGGTGGAAGAGGAGGGGATCTTCCTCCCGCCACCCCCCCTCCCGCAAGGCTTCTTCCGAGTGGGAAGCCAGGTAAATGGCCTCGGGTTGTGCCTCCTCCAGCATGGCCAAAACCGTGGCCGCGTTGTAGCGTGGGTGCAGGATGTGGAAGGGCCCGAGGGAAGGGAGAAGGAGCATCCTCCCCATCTTAGACCTCCGGGAGCGGAACTACCGCCTGGCGGTGGTAAACGGCTGGCTGGTGTGGCTCGGGGACACCTTCCTGAACCCCAACATCGTCCTTTCCGGTTTCGCCGCCAAGCTGGGGGCCCCGGGGGCCCTCATCGGCCTCCTCCCGGCCCTCTTGCAGGCGGGGGGGATGGTGCCCCAGGCCTTCCTGGCCCCCTACGTGGCCCGCTTTCCCCAAAAGATCGTCCTTTACCGCAAGGTGGCCGCCCTGAGGCTTTTGGGGGTGGTCCTCATGGCCTTTTCCGCCTTTCTCCTCGGGCCCTGGCCCGGGCTCCTTTTCGCTGGTTTTCTCCTAGGCCTCCTCCTAAACGCCCTCTTCACCGGGGTTTCCAGCCTCCCCTTCTGGGAGGTGGTGGCCAAGACCATCCCCCCGGAACGCCGGGCCGCCCTCTTCTCCGCCCGCAACCTGGTGGGGGGGCTTCTGGCCTTTCTGGCGGGGTTTTTAGTGCGGGAGATCCTGGCCCTTCCCCTACCCTTCCCCTTGCCCTACGCCCTCCTTTTTAGCCTAGGCGCCCTTTCCTTTGGGCTTGGCTGGCACCTCTTCGGCCAGGTGGACGAGCCCGTGGAAGCGCCCAGAACGGCCCGGCTGGACCTCAAAGCACCCCTCCTTCGCCCCGGGTTTCGCCGCTATCTCCGGGTGCGGGTGGTTTTGGGCCTCGCCGGGATGGCCGAGCCCTTTTACGCCGTCTACGCCGTGCGGGCCCTCGGGCAGGGGGAGGAGCTTGGCCTTTACCTCTCCCTCTACGCCCTCTCCTTCACCCTCTCCAACCTCCTTTGGGCAAGGCTTGCGGAGAGGGGGTCCAAGGGGGTCTTGAGGACCGGGGCGGCCCTGGGCTTCCTTGCGCCCCTTTTCGCCCTCCTCCTATCCCCCTCCTTCTTCGGCCTCGTCTTCCTCCTGCAAGGGGCCTACCTGGCCGCCCTAAACCTTGCCACCACCACCTACCTCTTGAACCTGGCCCCGCCCGAGGAACGGAGCGCCTCCATCGGCCTAGGCAACACCGTGGCCGGGGTCTTCGCCTTTTCCACGGTCCTCGGGGGGTGGGTGGCGGATAGGGCGGGCTTTTCCATTCTCTTCCTCCTGGCGGCAGGCCTATACGCCCTGGCCTTTGGGCTGGGAAGCCGGCTCCCGGAGGAGGGCTAGGCCGGGTATAGTGGGGTTCATGACGGTCTACCTGCCGGATGGGAAGGCCCTCGAGGTCCCGGAAGGGGCCACCGCCCTGGACGTGGCCAAGGCCGTGGGCCCGGGCCTGGCCAAGGCGGCGGTGGGGGCCATCGTGGACGGGGAGCTCTACGACCTCTTCAAGCCCCTCCCCCCAGGGGCCCGGGTGCGCATCCTCACGGAGAAGGACCCCGAGTACCAGACCCTTTTCCGCCACACCCTGGCCCACGTCCTGGCCCAGGCGGTGAAGGAGCACTTCCAGGAAAAGGGCTACGACCCGGAAAGCGTGCGGCTTGGGGTGGGGCCGGTGATTGAGAAGGGCTTTTACTACGATATAGACGCCCCCGAGCCCCTCTCGGACGAGGACCTTCCGGCCCTGGAGGAGAGGATGCGGGCCATTTTGCAAAAGGACCTCCCCTTGCGCCGCTATGTCCTCCCCCGGGAGGAGGCCCTGGCCCGCTACCGGGGCAAGGACCCCTACAAGACCGAGCTCATCCAGGAGATCCCCGAAGGGGAGGAGATCAGCTTCTACCAGCAAGGGGACGAGGCCTACGGCTTCACCGACCTCTGCCGCGGGCCCCACGTGCCCTCCACGGGGCGCATCCCCCCCCATTTCAAGCTCACCCACGTGGCCGGGGCCTACTGGCGAGGGGACGAACGGCGGCCCATGCTCCAACGGGTCTACGGGGTGGCCTTCCGCACCGCCGAGGAGCTCAAGGAGTACCTCTGGCAGCTGGAGGAGGCCAAGCGGCGGGACCACCGCCGGATCGGGCGGGAGCTGGAGCTTTTCCTCATTGACCCCATGGTGGGTAAGGGGCTCGTGCTTTGGCTCCCCAAGGGGAATGTCATCCGGGAAGAGCTCATCGCCTTCATGCGGGAGGAGCAGGTCAAGCGGGGGTACCAGCTGGTGACCACCCCCCACATCGGTAGCCTGGAGCTTTACAAGACCTCGGGCCACTACCCCTACTACGCCGAAAGCCAGTTCCCCCCCATCAGCTTCAAGGAGCGGGGCGAGGAGGAGGAGTACCTCCTCAAGCCCATGAACTGCCCCCACCACATCCGGATCTATGCCCACAAAAAGCGCTCCTACCGCGAGCTTCCCCTGAGGATCGCCGAGTTTGGCACCGTCTACCGCTACGAGAAGGCGGGGGAGCTTTTGGGCCTCACCCGGGTGCGGGGCTTCACCCAGGACGACGCCCACCTCTTCTGCACCCCCGAGCAGGTGAAGGGGGAGTTTTTGGGGGTCTTGGACCTGGTCCTAAAGGTCTTCGCCACCTTGGGGCTTAGGGACTACCGGGCCCGCATCGGCGTGAGGGAGGCTGGAAGCGAAAAGTACGTGGGGGACGAGGCCAAGTGGGCCCTGGCGGAAAGGCAGATTGAGGAAGCGGCCCTGGAGGCGGGCCTTCACTATACCGTGGAGGCGGGGGACGCCGCCTTCTACGGCCCCAAGCTGGACTTCGTGGTCAAGGACGCCCTGGGGCGGGAGTGGCAGCTCGGTACCATCCAGGTGGACTACAACCTGCCCGAGCGCTTCGGCCTCGCCTACGTGGAGCCGGATGGCGAGGAGCACCGCCCCGTCATGATCCACCGCGCCCCCTTTGGCTCCTTGGAGCGCTTCATCGGCATCCTCATTGAGCACTTCGCCGGGGACTTCCCCTTATGGCTTGCCCCGGTGCAGGTGGTGGTCATCCCGGTTTCCGAAAAGCAGGAGGACTACGCCCAGGAGGTGGCCTGTAAACTGAAGGAAATGGGCCTCCGGGCCGAGGCGGACCTGAGGAGCGAGCGGATGCAGGCCAGGATCCGCGACGCCGAGATGCAGAAGGTGCCCTACATCCTGGTGGTGGGGGAAAGGGAGAAGGCGGAGGGCACGGTGAGCGTCAGGAGGCGCCACCGGGGGAACCTGGGGGCCATGCCCCTCGCCACCTTCCTGGAAAAGGCCCTTCTGGAATACCGGGAAAGACGCCTAGAGAGCGTTTTCTGATGCGGGCGCGCTCCACCATTTTCACCCTTTTCCTGGAGTACATCTACCCGGAACGCCGGGCCAGGGTCAAGGACCTCGTGGCCATGATGGAGGCCCTGGGCTTTTCCGAGGCGGCGGTGCGGGCCGCCCTTTCCCGAAGCGCCAAGCGGGGCTGGGTGCGGCCTGAACGGGTGGGGCGCACGGCCTACTACGCCCTTTCCGACCGGGTGTACTGGCAGGTGCGGCAGGTGCGCCGCCGCCTCTACGGGCCAAGACCCCCATGGGATGGGCGCTTTCTTTTGGTGTTGCCCGAGGGCCCAAAGGACCGGGGGGAAAGGGAGCGCTTCCGCCGGGAGATGGCCCTTTTGGGCTACGGGAGCCTGCAATCGGGGGTTTACCTGGGGGCGGGGGTGGACCTCGAGGCCACCCGGGAGCTCCTCACCTTCTACCGGCTTCCCGCCACCCTCTTCGCCGGGGAGCACCTCGGGCCCCGGGAGGAGATCCAGGCCATCTTCCCCCTGGAAAGGGCCCAGGCCCATTACCGGGCCCTCTTTCCCCTGGAAACCCCCGAGGAGCCGGAGGAGGCCTTCCGCACCCTCACCCGCCTGGTACACGAGATGCGCAAGGTGCTTTTCCTGGACCCCCTCCTGCCCCCTGAGCTTCTCCCCCCGGGCTTCGTGGGGCCCGAAGCCCGCCGCCAGTTCCTGGAGGCCCGGAAGGCCCTTTACGGGAAAGCCCTTCCCTTCCTCGAGGGCCTAGAGCTTCCCCTCACCGCCCTCTCACCCCAAGGCGGGTAAGCTTGGGGGATGAGGCGCCCTTTGGCCGTCCTAACCCTTTTGGCCTGGGCCTCGGCCCAGGTGAGCATCCCCTTTTGGCACACCGCTGGCCCCCCGGGAAACCGGGTTTTGGAGGAGGCGATCCAAAGCTTCAACGCAAGCCAAAAGGCCTACCGCCTCGAGGCCCGCTACGTGGGGGACTACCGGGAGGCGGGGGTGAAGCTTTTGGCCGCCCTGCGCTCGGGAGGGGCCCCGGTCCTCTTCCACGGGGAGCTTTCCTTCCTGCCCAGGCTCGCCCAAGAGGGGGTGGCCCTCCCCCTGGACGCCCACCTGAAGGACCTCCCCAAGGACCTCTACCCCGAGATGCTGCGGACAGGGCAGGTGAAGGGGAAGACCTTTGGGCTTCCCCTGGGGCTTTCCGTCCCCGCCCTCTACTACAACAAGGACGCCTTCCGCGCCCGGGGCCTTAGGCCCCCCAGGACCTGGCAGGAGGTGGAGGAGGCCGCCGCCCGGCTTACGGGCCGCACCGCCAAGGGCCTGGTGGTCTCCACGGACATCTGGAGCTTCAACGCCCTCGTCATGAGCCTAGGGGGAAGCCTGGTGAGGGACGGGCTTCCCGCCTTCACCTCCAAGGAGGTGGTGGAGGCCTTGGAGATGCTTTACCGCATGGTGCAGAAGGGGCACGCCCAGGCCCGCAACCTGGCGGAGGCCCAGTTCGCCGTGGCCGACTTCCTGCGCACCAAAGCCTTCATGGGCATCGGACCCACCACCGCCTTGCCCGTGGTGGAGGCCCAGACCGCCCTCCCCTTCGCCGTGGGCCTCGCCCCCTTGCCCCGACGGGAGGGGGGGACGGTGCCCCTTTCCGGGGCCGCCTTGGCCGTGCTCAAGGGGGCGAGCCCCGAGCAGGCGCAAGGCGCCGTGGCCTTCTGGCTCCACTTCCTCGAGCCCAAGCGCCAGGCGGCGTGGGTGCGCACCACCTGGTACCTGCCCCTGCGGAAAGAGGCGGAGAAGGAGCTCGCCGACTTCCTGAAAGACCCCGAGCGCCAAGCGGTCTTCGCCCAGGCGGAGGTGGGGCGGCCCTGGAGCCAGGACCCGGAGCTCGTGGTCTGGTACGGCTACCTGGAAGAGGCCCTGGAGAGGAGCCTCAAGCAAGGGGTAAGGCCCCAGGTGGCCCTCGAGGAGGCCCAACGAAAGGCCCTGGCGGTGGAGAGGAAATAGGCCATGGTCCGGGTGCTTCTCCTCCTTCTGGTCTTGGCCGCGTGGGCAAGGGCGCAGGTGGTCATACCCCTTTGGCACACCTTGGGAGAAGGGGGGGTTCTGGAGGGAGAGGCCCAGAGCTTCAACCAAACCCAGTCCCGCTACCGCATTGAGCCCCGCTTCGTGGGGGACTACCGGGAGATGGGCGTTCTCCTGGCCGCCGCCCTTCGCAACGGTACGGCCCCACCCCTGGCCCAGGTGGAGCTCGGGTTTTTGCCGGTTCTGGTAAAAGAGGGCCTGCTCCAACCCCTCCCTGCCCCCCAGATCCCGGACCTGGACCCGGACCTCCTGCGCTTGGGCGAGGTGAAAGGGCGCCTTTACGGATACCCTTTAGGCATCTCCGTTGCCGTGCTCTTCTACAATCAAGACGCCCTCCAAGCCCGGCGCCTAAGCCCTCCCAAGGACTTCGCCCAGCTCAAAACCGCAGCCCAACGGCTTTCCTCCCGCTCGGCCAAGGGGCTTCTTTTCTCGGCGGACGTCTATAGTTTCGCCAGCTTGGTCCTAGCCCAAGGAGGTACCCTAAGCCAAGGGGGAGGGCCGGCCCTGAATGGGGAAGGTGCCTTAAAAAGCCTGGAGTACCTCCTAAGCATTCACCGGGAAGGGGCCCTGCAGGTGCGCTCCGCCACGGAACTCATCAGCGCCGGGGCCGACTTTCTCCGAACCAAAGCTTTTTTGGCCATGGGGCCTTCCTCGCTCCTACCGGCGGTGAAGAGCCGCACCCAGCTCCCCTTCGCCATAGGCATTGCGCCCCTGCCCCTCGAGGCCCAGGGGAAAGTGGCAGCCTCGGGCTCCGTCCTCGTGGCCCTACGCCACGCCTCCACCGAGGAAAGGCGTGGCCTAGAAGCCTTCTACCGCCACATGGCCGAAGCCCAGCGCCAGCTCACCCTTGCCCAAGGCGTTTACTACCTGCCCCTAAGCCTAAAGGCCCAGGAAGCCTGGGGGAAGGAAGAGGTGGGCCGCCTCCTCCTAAGCCAGAAGGCGCGCCTTGCCCCCTGGCACCAGGATAGCCCCTTGCTCCTCTGGGCACCTCCCCTCGAGGAGGCCCTGGAGCGGGCCCTAAAGGGCCAGGTGCCCGCCAAGAAAGCCCTGGAAGAGGCGCAAACCCGGGCCCTGAAAATTCCCTGAACCGGTTGGGGTAGCATAGGACCATGCGCCGGATTGGGGTTCTCTTCCTCACGTGGAGCCTGGCCCTGGCCCAAAGCGAGATCCCTTTCTGGCACTCCATGGACGGCCCCGCCGGCAGGCTCCTCTCCACCTTCGCCCAGGAGTTCAACGCCCGCCAATCCCAGTACCGGGTAACCCCCCAGTACGCCGGGGACTACAAGGACGCCGAAACCAAGCTGGTGGCCGCCCTGCGCACGGGGAGCCAGCCCGTCCTCTTCCAGGCGGAGATCTCCTTCTTCCCCCGCCTGGTGGGGGAAGGGCGGGCCTTGGCCCTGGATGGCTACCTAAGCCTGGACCGGGCGTTCCTAGAAGACCTCTTTGAACCCGCCTGGAACTACGGGGTGGTGGAGGGCAAGCGCTACGGCCTTCCCCTAAACACCTCCACGCCGGTCCTCTTCTACAACCTGGATGCCTTCCGGGCCAAAGGGCTCAAACCCCCCAAGGACTGGAAGGAGTTTGAGGCGGTGGCCAAGGCCCTAACCTCCCGTCAGACCAAGGGCTTCATCTTCGTCACCGACCCCCAGGCCTGGCTCTTTGAGGCCATGGTGACGAGCCGCGGGGGGAGCTTGGTCAAGGACGGGAAGCCCAACTTCCTCTCCCCTGAAGCCCTGGACGCCCTGGAGATGCTTTGGCGCCTAAACCGCGCCGGGGTCCTCTCCGTGCGCAGCATGGCCGAGGCCACCTTTGCCCAGCTGGACTTCGTGCGCACCAAGGGGATGATGGTGATGGCCTCCATCGCCAACTGGCCAGCGGCGGAAAACTTCTCCTTCGCCTTCACCCTGGGGGTAGCCCCCGTGCCCCGGGAGTCCCAGGGGAAGGTGCCCATGGGCGGAGCCCAGCTCGTGGTCCTGCGGGGCGCCTCGGAGGCCCAGGTGCGGGGGGCTTTGGAGTTTTGGCGCTACCTCATGGAGCCCAAAAACGTGGCCCGCTGGGTAGAGGCCAGCTACTACGTTCCTGTGCGCAAATCCGCCATCCCCCTCCTGGAAGGCTTTTACCGGGAAAACCCCTTCCGCAAGGTGGCCTTTGAGCAGATCGCTTACGCCCAGGAAAGGCCCCGCTTGCCCCAGTTCTCCACCTGGGCAAGCCTCCTCGCCGAGGCCCTGGAGAAAAGCCTAAAGGGCGGGGTACCCTCGCAAAAAGCCCTAGAGGAGGCGCAGCGCAAGGCGGAGGCCCTCCGCTAAAATGGACGGGATGCGTATAGGCTTTAGCCCCTTCAACGCGGAGATGGGCTACGAGGAAGCCTTCCGCCTGGCGGCGGAGGAAGGGATGGACCTGGAGGTGGCCTACGACCTCCACGAGGTCCTCCCCTTACCGGACCCCAAAAGCCTCAAGGCCACGGGGAGCGCCTTGGGCGTGGGCTTCACCCTCCACCTCCCCTTCGTGGAGATGAACCCAGCAAGCCTCATCCCAAGCGTCCGGAAGCTTTCGGAAGACCGCCTTAAGCGGGCTTTGGAGTTCGGGGATACCCTGGGGGCGAAGGTGGGGGTCCTCCACACGGGCCAAATCCCCGTGCGCCACCCCATGGCCCTGGACCTGGCCCGGGAGGCCCTGGAGAAGACCCTTTCCGCCCTTCTCCCCCTCCCCTTCCCCGTGGCCCTGGAAAACCTGGCCCTTGCCGAAGAGGACCTCCTCCGGGGCCCCGAGGACCTAAGGGCCCTTTTGGAGCGCTTTCCCCAGTACGGCTTCTGCCTGGACGTGGGCCACGCCCTGGTGGAGCTCGGGCCCACGGGCCCCCTGCGCTACCTGGAGGCTTTGGGGGGGAAACTCCTTCACCTTCACCTCCACGACAACCACGGCCGCAAGGATGACCACCTGCCGGTGGGGGCTGCCAGCGTACCCTGGGAAAGGATCGCCCCCTACCTCAGGGGCTTTGCCGGCACCGCCGCCCTCGAGGTGAGCGGGGGAAAGAAGGGGGTCCAGCAAAGCGTTAAGCGCCTTCGGGAGCTCCTTCTTTAGGCCTTGCGGGACATCTGTCCTGGCCCCCACACCCTTATAGTGGTGAAGTGGGGGTTTGCACCCCGCTTCACAAAAGGGAGGCAGAATGGTCGTAGACCGGATTGAGGTGTACCTAGACGGCGCCCAGGAGCCCCTGGCGGTTCTCAAGGAACCCCCTTACCGGCTAGAACTGGACACCCGCCAGATCCCCGATGGCGAGCACACCCTACGCCTCGTGACCCACTTCCGGGGCGGAGGACAAGAGGTCAAGGAAATCCCCTTCACCGTGAACAACTACCCCGACGTCCTGGTCCTGGGCCTGGACGAAGGCGGGGAAGTGGCGGGCAAGGTGGAGCTCCGCCTGGCGGTGGGCGAGCCGGAGCTGCCCGTGGAGCCTGTGCGCTTCAACCCCATCTGGTACGCCGTAGCCTCGGTGGTGGTCTTGGGCGGGATCTGGGCCTACTTCGCCCTCTCTCCCGCCGCGGAAAAGATCGTGGCCGAGGTGGCGCCCCCCGCCCAAGAAGCCCAGGCCCACGGGGAAAGCGCCGCCCCCGCAGCCAACGTGGACCAGGCCCTCATGGAGAAGGGTAAGGCCATTTACGAGAGCCACTGCGCCGCCTGCCACCAGGCGAACGGCCAGGGCATGCCCCCCGCCTTCCCGGCCCTGGCGGGGAACCCCAACCTGAAGGATGCCCAGCTCATCCTCAACGTGGTGAAAAACGGCCGGGGCGCCATGCCCGCCGTGGGGGCCAACTTCAGCGAGGAGGAGCTCAAGGCCGTGGCCACCTACATCCGCAACAGCTTCGGCAACAACTTCGGCCCGGTGGAGTAGGGGGGAGCATGTACCGCAACGATCCCATCCTGCCCACCTTCGCCCTGATCTTGGCCGCAGGCCTCTTTTATGCGGCCTACCTGGACGGGCTCCACATTGCCCGCCTGCTAGGCCACGCCCCAGCGGAGCTTTCCGTGGGGCAGATCGGCCTCATGGCCTTCGGGGCTGTCTTTCTCCTCTATGGGCTTATAGGCCTCGTTTCCTATTGGTTAGAAGGGGTAGAACTCCGCCCTGGCCGCCACTTCCCCACCCCCTCCACCGCCCCCGTGGCGGCAGGCGTCATCCTGGTCCTCCTCCTCACCGCCCTGTCCGGCTTCTTCGTACGCCTCATCCTCTACTCCGCCCAGACCGGGCACAACCCCACCTGGCTCCAGGGCCTCATCTTCGGAAGCATCAGCCTGGTGGTGGCGGCCCTTTTTGGCATCTACAAGAAGTTCTTCGGCCGGGACGAGGTCATCACCGAGGAGGAGAAGAGCGAGTTCCCCTGGTGAGGTAAAGCATGGACGAACGCGAGATCCGCTTGCGCACATCCAGAAGGCGGCTTTTCCTGAAGACCGCCATCGGCACCGGCATAGGGCTTTCCCTGGTTTCCGCTTTCTACGTGGGGGCGAGCCTCCGGCCCAAGCAGGAGGTCACCCCGGACAAGGAACCCCTAAAGCCAGGGGACATTCTGGTCTACGCCCAGGGGGGTGGGGAGCCCAAGCCCATCCGCCCCGAGGAGCTTAAACCGGGGGATCCCTTCGTCCTCGCCTACCCCATGGACCTCAAGACCAAGGTGGTGAAAAGCGGCGAGGCTAAGAACACGGTGCTGGTGGTGCGCTACGCTCCGGAGGAGCTTGCCCCCGAGGTGGCGAGCCACGGGGTGGAGGGCATCGTGGCCTACTCGGCGGTGTGCACCCACCTGGGCTGTATCATCAGCCAGTGGGTGGGGGACAAAAAGGCGGGGCTCTGCCCCTGCCACGGGGGGGTTTACGATTTCGCCCATGGGGCCAGGATCCTCGCCGGGCCGCCTCCTAGGCCCGTGCCCCAGCTTCCCCTGAAGGTGGAGGACGGGGTTTTGGTGGCCGCCGGCGAGTTCTTGGGCGAGGTGGGGGTCAAGGCCGAGGCAGGCTTCTGCCGCCACGTTTAGGAGGGACGCATGTACAAGTGGTTGGACGAACGCCTAGACCTCACAGGGCTTTACCAGAAGGTTTTGCGGAAGGCTTTTCCGGTGCACCATTCCTTCTTCCTGGGGGAGATCACCCTCTTTGCCTTCGTGGTCCTGGTGCTCACCGGGGTCTTCCTCACCCTGAACTTTGAACCCTCCATCCGCGAGGTGAAGCTCCCCGACGGGCGCACGGTGCCTGCCGCCTACGCCAGCGTCCTATACATTGACAGCCTCCCCTTCGGCGCCGTGATCCGGAGCCTCCACCACTGGTCGGCCCACGTGATGATCGCCGCCGCCTTCTTGCACATGCTCCGCATCCTCCTCACGGGGGCCTACAAGAAGCCCAGGGAGCTCAACTACCTGGTGGGGCTTGCCCTTTTGGGGCTTGCGGTGGTCACCGCCTTCACGGGTTACGCCCTTCCCTACGATAACTACGCCGTGACCGCCACCCGCATCGGCTACGGCATCGCCAACTCCATCCCCTGGATTGGGAGTACCCTGGCCCAGGTGATGTTCGGTGGGGAGTTCCCAGGCTCCCCCCACTCTATCCCCCGGCTTTTTAGCCTCCACGTCCTCTGGCTTCCCCTTCTGCTCATGGCCCTCATCGGGGCCCACCTGGCCATCATGGTGAAGCAGAAGCACACCCAACCCCGCTACGCCGAGAAGGTGGCCCCGGGGAAGATCCTGGGCGTGCCCATGTACCCCCAGCAAATGGTCATGATGACCATCCTCTTCGCCCTTTACGTGGGCATCATGGCCATCATCGCCGGGGCTTTCCTCGCCCACCCCGTAGAGGCCTTCGGGCCGCCCACCCCCAACACGCCGGCGGTGAAGCCCGACTGGTACTTCCTCTGGATCTACGGCATCCTGCAAATCATCCCCTCCAGCTGGGAGTTCAAACTCTTTGGGGCCACCATCGGGCCCGAGTTCATCGGTGGGGCGGTGGTGCCGGGCATCCTGGCCCTCATCGGCCTCCTTCTGCCCTTCGTGGACACCCGCAAGGACAAAATGCGCTACCTGGAGCTCCCCTCCGAGCACCCGGTGCGCACCAGCGCCATCCTGGCCCTCCTGGTCTTCTTCCTCATGAGCACCCTGGCGGGCTACAAGATTGACTTCCAGCAGAAGGGCTACCTCTTGGGCAATAACGCCGTCCTTTGGACCCTGGTCCTTGGGGGCCCCTTGCTCACCTTCTTCCTCTCCTACACCCTGATGCGCATCTTCTACGGGAAGCGGGAAGCGGAAAAGGCCCTTTAAACCTTAGGCCCCCCGCCTGAGCGGGGGGCCCTAAGGGCCCCTTAACCGGGGCCCTAAAAGTTTTACTTCTCCTCTTCCAAACCCAGGCTCGCCAGGAGGTCCCCGTAGAGGTCGCCCAACTTCACGCTGGTGCTGGCGGTGGGCACGGCGGAGGCATCGTAAAGGTTGTACTCCGCCACCGCCCCGTACTCGTACTCCCGCCGCTCCTCCCGGCGGCCCCCAGAGGGTTTGCGCTTCCCCCGAACCTCCTTGCCCTTGGCCCGACGCGGGCGCTCCTCCTCCGCCTTGGGGGGCGGGGGAGGCAGGAGCCGCTTGCGGGAAAGGGAGATGCGCTGCTCCACGGGGTCAATGTTGAGGACCACCACCTCCATCTCGTCCCCCTTCTTAAAGAGGGCGGCGGGGTTTTCCACCCGGGTGTGGTCCAGCTCGGAGATGTGGACCAGGCCCTCCATGCCCGGCTCCAGCTCCACAAAGACGCCGAAGTCCGTAACCCCCGTGACCTTGCCCTTCACCACGGTGCCCGGGGGGTACTTCTCCACCAAGAGCTGCCAGGGGTCGGGTTGGGTCTGCTTGAGGCCCAAGGAGAGACGGCGCTCCTCAGGGTTTAGGCGGAGGACCACTACCTCTACCTCCTCGCCCTCCTTCACCACCTCGGAAGGGTGCTTGGGCCGCTTGGTCCAGGAGAGCTCGGAGATGTGGATCAGGCCCTCGAGGCCCGGCTCCACCTCCACGAAGGCGCCAAACTCGGTAAGGCTCACTACCCTCCCCCGCACCCGGCTCCCCACGGGGTACTTCTCCGCCACCGTGGTCCAGGGATCGGGGATAAGGGCCTTGATGGAGAGGTTGACCCGCTCCTTAGCGGGGTCCACGGACACCACCTGGGCCCGCACCTTCTGCCCCTTGTGCAGGACCTCCCGGGGATGGCCGAAGCGGCCCCAGGTGATCTCCGAACGGTGGACAAGCCCGTCCACCGGGCCCAGGTTGACGAAGGCCCCGAAGTCGGTGACCTCCACCACGGTACCCTCCACCACCTGACCAGGCTGGAGGCTCTGGAAGAAGGCTTCCTTGGCCTTCTTCTGCTCCTCCTCCAAGACCGCCCGGCGGGAGAGAAGGACCCTTCCCTTCTTGCGGTTCAACTCAATGATCTTGGCCAGGATCTGCTGGCCCACGTAGGCGTCCAAGTTGGGGATGCGCCTGAGGTCTAGCTGCGAGGCGGGGATAAAGGCCTGGACGCCGTCTAGCTCGGCGACCACGCCCCCCTTGACCTTCTCCTTGACCGTGACGGTCACCGGCTCGCCCTTCTCGTAGAGCTCCCGGATGCGGTCCCAGTGCTCCTGGGCCTCCACCTTCTTGCGGGAAAGGAGGATCTGGCCCGTTTCCGGGTCTACCTTGAGCACCTGTACCCGCACCAGATCTCCCGGCTTGAGGAGGTTCTTAAGCTCCTCTTCCGAGAGGGGCTTTTCCGTGAGCTCGTTGAAGGGGATGATGCCTTCCGTCTTAGCGCCGATATCCACCGCCACGCCTTCGGAACCCACCAAGACCACTTTGCCCGTCAGGACCTGGCCGGGGCGCACGCGCTTCTCCAAGCGGGCCTCGGCTTCCTGCAGGGCCTCTTCCATGCTGAAGGTCTTTTCTGGGGTCTGGGTCGCCTTTTCTTCCATGCCGCCTCTATCCTCCTTACGCGCCTTCCTGAGGAAGGCGGGCGCCTTTGGCGCTCGCCCACACGAAAAGAGGGGGGAGAACCCTCACTCCCCGCTTCCGTGTGAACCGGCCCCGAAGGGCATACCCTTCCTTTATACCACGCCCCCATCCCCTTGCCAAGGGGCCTGGTGCTGACCCTGCGTATTCCCTCGGGCCCGAGGGAGCCGAAGCCACGTGCCCTTCGGAGGGCTAGGGGTAAACCCGCCTAAAGACCCCGGGAGAGTGGTCCGCCTAGCCTAGGCCATGGGGGCCTCGAGCTTCAGCCCTAGCCTCAGTCCCCCGCAACAAGCCAGGTACCGGGTCACTGCCAAGCCGTACCCTCTGGAACCCCCAAAGTGGGGCTTTGGGGATTGGCCAGGTCCAGATCGCACGGGAACTTCTTGGGCAAGCGCTAGGGGGGGCGCAACCAAAATCGGTATTGGCGCTTGATGGGGTCTGCGTGTCTGGCGACGCTGCCTGCATCTCCATGAAACCAAGGGGGAAGGACGGCAGGGATGGTTGACGGCCCAGGAACCAAGGGGTAAAATCTGCTTGGAAAAGCTTCCATAGGAGGTTCCATATGAGGCGCAGGGAGTTTCTCCAGAAGGCGGGCGTGGGTTTAGCGGTGAGCTTGGTGTTGGGCCCGTCCGTGGTGCGGGCCCAAGCGGGGCCCATCATCCGGGTGGCGGGCGATTCCACCGCCGTGGGGGAGGGCGGCCGCTGGATGAAGGAGATGGTGGAGGCCTGGGGGAAGAAGACGGGCACCCGGGTGGAGTACATTGACTCCCCCGCGGACACCAACGACCGCCTGGCCCTCTACCAGCAGTACTGGGCGGCCAAAAGCCCCGATGTGGACGTCTACATGATTGACGTCATCTGGCCGGGCATCGTGGCCCCCCACGCCCTGGACCTGAAGCAGTACTTTAGCGAAGCCGAGCTTAAGGAGTTCTTCCCCCGCATCGTCCAGAACAACACCATCCGGGGCAAGCTCACCTCCATCCCCTTCTTCACCGACGCCGGCATCCTTTACTACCGCACCGACCTCCTCCAGAAGTACGGCTTCCAGAACCCGCCCCGTACCTGGGCCGAGCTGGAGCAGATGGCCCAGAAGGTCATGGAAGGCGAGCGCAGGGCGGGCAACCGGGACTTCTGGGGCTTCGTCTTCCAGGGCAAGCCCTACGAGGGCCTCACCTGCGACGCCCTGGAATGGATCTACTCCCACAAGGGCGGGCGCATCGTAGAGCCCGATGGCACCATCAGCGTAAATAACGGCCGGGCCGCTTTGGCCCTGAACACGGTCCGCCGTTACGTGGGCACCATCGCCCCCCAGGGCGTCACCTCCTACGCCGAGGAGGAGGCCAGGAACGTCTGGCAGCAGGGCAACGCCCTCTTCATGCGCAACTGGCCCTACGCCTACGCCCTGGGCCAGGCGGAAGGGAGCCCCATCCGGGGCAAGTTCGCCGTGACCGTGTTGCCCAAGGGCGCCGCCGACGCCCCCAACGCCGCCACCCTGGGCGGATGGCAGCTCATGGTTTCCGCCTACAGCCGCTACCCCAAGGAGGCCGCTGACCTGGTCAAGTACCTGGCCTCCTACGAGGTGCAGAAGGACAACGCCGTGCGCCTTTCCCGCCTGCCCACCCGGCCCGCCCTCTACACGGATAAGGACGTTTTGGCCAAGAACCCGTGGTTCCGGAACCTCCTGCCCGTCTTCCAAAACGCCGTCTCCCGTCCCTCCGACGTGGCCGGGGCCAAGTACAACCAGGTTTCCGAGGCCATCTGGACCGAGGTGCACAGCGCCCTCACCGGCCGTAAGACGGGCGAGGCGGCGGTGCGGGACCTCGAGGCCCGCCTGCGCCGCATCCTGCGGTAGGAAGCCCCTTTCCCGGGGGGCGGTAAGCCCCCCGGGTTTACCCTAAAGCCATGCTTACCCAAAGGCAGGTCCGCCTGGCCTGGCTCCTGGTCCTCCCCACCCTTTTGGTAGTGGTCCTGGTGGCGGGCTATCCCCTGGCCCAGGTCTTCTACTGGTCCTTTTTCAAGGCCGACATCGCCTTCGTGGAGCCCCCGGAGTTCGTGGGCTTGGAAAACTACGTTTTCCTCCTCCAGGACCCGGATTTCCGCCAGGCCCTTTGGAACACGCTGAAGTTCACCCTAATATCCGTGAGCCTGGAAACCATCCTGGGATTGGCCATCGCCTTGGTCATCCACTCCAACTTTAGGGGCCGGGGCCTGGTGCGCGCCGCCATCCTCATCCCCTGGGCCATCCCCACGGTGGTTTCCGCCAAGATGTGGCAGTGGATGCTCCACGACGTCTACGGGGTCATCAACGTCTTGGGGGTCAAGCTCGGCCTCCTCTCGCAGAAGGTGGCCTTTCTGGCCCGTCCCGAGCTCATCCTCCCCTCCATCATCGCCGTGGACGTGTGGAAGACCACACCCTTCATGGCCCTTCTCCTCCTGGCCGGGCTCCAGCTTATTCCCGAGGAGCTCTACGAGGCGGCCAGCATTGACGGGGCCACCCGTTGGCAGCAGTTCTGGACCATCACCCTGCCCCTCCTCACCCCCGCCCTGGTGGTGGCCCTCATCTTCCGCACCCTGGATGCCCTCCGGGTCTTTGACGTGATCTTCGTCATGAGCGGGGCGAACCCTGCCACCCGTTCCTTGGCCGTCTACAACCGCCAGACCCTCATTGACTTCCAAGACCTGGGCTACGGCTCGGCCATCAGCGTGGCCATTTTGGCGCTCATCTTCGCCTTCGTCCTCCTCTACATGCGCACCTTAGGAAGGGAGGCCCTCAAATGAAAGCCCTTTGGCGCGTGGCGAACCGGGGGCTTTTCTACCTCCTGGTGGTCTTCATCGTGGTCTACAGCGTCTTCCCCTTCTACTGGGCGGTGATTTCCAGCTTCAAGCCCTCGGATGCCCTCTTTTCACCCGATCCGAGCTTCTTGCCCCTTCCCTTCACCCTGGAGCACTACAAAAACGTCTTCCTCCAGGCCAACTTTGGCCGCAACCTCCTAAACTCCCTCATCGTGGCCGGAGGGGCTACCCTGCTCTCCTTGGTGCTTGGGGTGCTGGCCGCCTACGCCTTGGGCCGGCTCCCTTTCCCCCCCAAAAACGCCGTGCTTTACATCGTCCTCGCCATGACCATGTTTCCCCAGATCTCGGTCCTGGGGGGGCTTTTCATGCTCCTAAGGCAAACCGGGCTTTTCAACACCCACCTGGGCCTCATCCTCACCTACCTCCTCTTCACCCTGCCCTTCACGGTGTGGGTGCTGGTAGGCTACTTCCGGGGGCTTCCCAGGGAGCTGGAGGAGGCGGCCTACGTGGACGGGGCTACCCCCTTGCAGACCCTCCTTCGGGTGATGCTCCCCCTCACCGGGCCCGGACTGGTGACCACGGGATTGTTGGCCTTCATCGCCGCCTGGAACGAGTACCTCTTCGCCCTCACCTTCACCGTGGGGGATGCGGTGAAGACCGTGCCCCCTGCCATCGCCAGCTTCGGCGGGGCCACGCCCTTTGAAATCCCCTGGGGCTCCATCATGGCGGCCAGTGTGGTGGTCACGGTGCCCCTGGTGGTCCTGGTCCTCATCTTCCAAGGGCGCATCGTGGCGGGGCTCACGGCGGGAGCGGTGAAGGGCTAGGCCAAGGCCCGCTCTAGGAGTTCCAAGGCGGCTTGGAGCACCGCTTCCAGGTGGGCTTCTCCCTGGAAGCTTTCGGCGTAGACCTTGGCCACGTCCTCGGTGCCGCTCGGCCTTACGGCGAACCAGGCGCTTTGGGTGACCACCTTTAGGCCCCCCAGGGGCTCCCCGTTTCCGGGGGCGCGGGTGAGCACCTGGAGGATGGGCTCCCCGGCGAGCTCTTTGTCCTGGATCTCCTCCGGGGAAAGCTGGGCCAGACGGGCCTTGGCCTCCGGGGCGATGGGGAAGTCCTTGCGGGCGTAATGGGGCCGGCCCAAGGCCTCGGCGAGGGCCTCGTAAAGGCGGTCTGGGGCCTCGCCCCGTTTGGCCTGGAGCTCGGCGGCAAGAAGCCCGAGGAGGATCCCGTCCTTGTCCGTGGAGAAGGGCCTCCCGTCAAAGCGCAGGAAGCTCGCCCCGGCGCTTTCCTCCCCGCCAAAGCCGAGCCACCCAGAAAGAAGCCCTTCCACGAAGTACTTAAAGCCCACGGGCGTTTCGTAGACCTCGCGGCCCAAGGCTTGGGCCACCCGGTCCAGAAGGGCGCTGGTCACGGCGGTCTTGCCCACCTTGGCCCCTGGCCAAGTGCGGGTGGTGTAGAGGTGGTGGACGGCGGCCGCCAGGTAGTGGTTGGGGTTCATGAGGCCCCGGGGCGTGACGATGCCGTGGCGGTCGGCGTCAGGGTCGTTGCCGATGGCCAGGTCAAACCGCTCCTTCAGCGCCAAAAGCCCCGCCATGGCGTAAGGGCTGGAGCAGTCCATGCGGATCTTGCCGTCGTGGTCGGGCGGCATGAAGCGGAAGGTGGGGTCCAGGGTGGGGTTCACCACCTCTAGGTTCAGGCGGTAGGCCTCCGCCAGGCGTTCCCATACCTTGAGGCTTGCCCCGCCCAGGGGGTCCACCCCGATCCTTAGGCCGCTTTCCCGGATGGCCTCGAGGTCCACCGCCTCCTTCACCTTCTCCACGTAGAGGCCGGCGAAGTCAAAGGGCTTGGCCCTTTCCTTGGCCGCTTTGAGGGGGATCCGCTTCACCCCTTTAAGCCCCTCCGCCAAAAGGGCGTTGGCCCGGGCCTCAATGGCCTTGGTGATGCGGGTGTCGGCGGGGCCGCCCGTGGGGGGGTTGTACTTGAAGCCCCCGTCCTCGGGGGGGTTGTGGCTTGGGGTGAGGAGGACCCCGTCCGCCTTGGCCTCGTGGCGGGCGTTGTGCTCCAGGATGGCTAAGGAAACGAGGGGCGTGGGGGTATACCCCTCCCCCACCTCCACGAACACCTCCACCCCGTTGGCGGCGAAGACCTCCAGGGCCGTGGCCCAGGCGGGGGTGGAAAGGGCGTGGGTGTCCTTGGCCAGGAAAAGGGGCCCCGTGGCCCCAAAGGAGGCCCTGAGGTCGGCGATGGCCTGGGCGATGGCCAGGACGTGGGCCTCGGTGAAGGTGCCCTTGAGGCTACTCCCCCGGTGGCCGCTGGTGCCGAAGGCCACCCGCTTTAGGGGGTCTTGCGGGTCGGGGGTTTCCTCGTAATACAGGGTGAGGAGTTGGACAAGATCCATGGCCCCATCTTAAAGGGGGAGGCTCGAGGCCTCCCCCCAGGACCGCCCCCAGGGCCTAGGGCTTAGCGGGGGTTTCCTGCGGAGCCTCCTTGGGCTTTTCCTCCGTTTTGGGGGTGAGTTCGGCCAGGACCTGGCTCAGGCGGTTCTCTATCTGGGCCTTCTTCCTGAGGTCCTGGATAAGCGCCTGGGCCTTGGCCTGCCGCTTTCTGGCGATCACCCCCTCGAGGGCCTCCTCCGCCACCTGGGCGTAGGGCTTCAGGACCTCGGCTTGGCGGTTCTTGATGAGGAGCACGGCGAAGGTGCCGTCCTCCAGCTTTACCACCTCGCTCACCTCGCCCAAAGGCCCCTCGGGGAAGGTTTCCTTCACCTTGAAGACCAAGCGGTCCAGGATGGCGGGGAGCTGGTTGGGGTTCACGGTGCCGTACTCCGTCACCGTTCCCTCCTGGGCCTTGGCCAGGGCCTGCAGGTCCCCGCCCCTCAAGGCGGCCTCGCGGAAGGCCTTGGCCTTGGCCTCGCTCTTGAAGACCACCCCTATCACCTCGGCGCTGGCGGGCACGGTGAAGAGGGCGGGGTTTTCGGCGTAGTAGCGACGGGCCTCCTCCTCGGTGGCGGTCACGTCCCGGGTGGCGTAGAGCACGTAGGCCTGGGCGACCTCGTCCTTGCTGCCGATGAAGGGCTTGCCGCTTTTCTTGGCCTCCTCCACCAGGAGTTCCCGGTCAATGAGGCTTTCCAGGGTCTGGGGCAGGAAGAACTGCACCGCCAGCTCCCCCAGGCCCTGCTGGATGAGGGCGGCGGTCTGCTGGTTGGAGAAGACGGGCTGGAGCACCTGGGAGAGGAGGATCTCCTGCCCGTTCACCTTGGCCACCACGGGGTTTTCGTAGGCGTAGGGGCTGTCCTCGGCGAAGCGCACCTGGGCCTTCTTGCGAAGCTCTTCCAGGTAGGCCTCGAGGGCCCCGTTCCCTTTGGCCTGGGCTGCATCCTTCTCCACCTGGTCTTTGACCTCCTCAAAGCTCGGGGCCTTGGCGGGGAGGTACTCCTCTACTTTGACCAGGTAGTAGCGCCCCCCGGCCTCTATGGGCCCCACCAGACCCGGACCCTTGAGGGCGAAGACCGCCTCGGCCACCTTCTCGGGAAAGACCACCTTGGTCACGGGCTTGGGCTCCGTTTCCCCAGGGCCTGCCCCCAAGGCGCCCCCCTGCTCCGCCCCCACCTTGGAGTACTGCTTGGCCAAGGCGGCGAAGTCCTCCCCGGCCTTGGCCTTGGCGGCGACCTCCTCCGCCAGCTTCTTCTCGTCCACCACGATCTGCCGCGCCTTTACCCGGGGCTCGCCCTTGTAGCTTTCCTGGTGGACCTCAAAGTAGAAGCGCACCTCCTCCGGGGTGGGCTTGGCGCTGGCCCGGACCTGCTCCAGGCGCTTTTGGATCTGGAGTTGCGTCTTGATCTCTCCCCTAAGCTGCGCATCGGTGAAGCCGATCTGGTTGAGGAACTGCTCGTAGGCCTTCTTCTCCTTCAGGCCGTACTGCTCCCGGATGCGGTCCACCTCCTTGCGCACCTCGGCGCTCCCCACGCGGATGCGGGCGGCGTCCTGCTTCAGGGCTTCGGTGAAGATCACCTGTTCCAGGAAGTGGGTGTCCACCAGGGTCTTCAAAAGCCCCTCTGGGTTGGCGGCGTAGAGGGGGTCGTTCCCCTGGAGCCTCAGGAGGTCCAGCTCGTAAACCGCCTTCCCGTTCACCCATAGCACAGGCTTGCCCCGCACCTGCTGCCCCGCCTGAGGGGTGAAGAGGAGGATGGCCCCCACGGCGAAGGCCAAGGCCAGTAGACCGAAGAGGATGGTGATGATCCGTTTGTTGATGCCAAACACTTGACCGCCTCCTCCTTAGCGTGCTAGGATAGCTCCCGCTGAGTGCGCCCGTAGCTCAGCTGGATAGAGCGTCGGCCTCCGGAGCCGAAGGTCAGAGGTTCGAGTCCTCTCGGGCGCGCCATTTTTCTTTTTCCACCCCGGAAAGCCCGTAGCACGAAGGGATTTTAGCACACCTCCCGTGAGAAACGGGTTTAGGATGGAGGGGTGTTGCCCCTCCTCCTCGCCTGGCTTCACACGGTAAACGACCTCTTCTCCAACTTCCTCACCCCCCTTTTGCCCAAGCTCATGGCCCATTTCGGGGTGGGCCTGGGCACGGCGGGGCTTCTCGTTTCCGTCTACTCCCTCACGGGAAGCCTCCTGCAGCCCTTCGCCGGCCTGGTGGCCGACCGGGTGGACCGGAGGCTCCTCGCCGCCTTGGGCCCGGTGTTGGTGGCCTTGGGGATGGGCTCCTTGGGGCTTTGGCCTAGGTTTGAGGCCCTCCTCCTCGTCCTGGGCCTTGCGGGGCTGGGTTCGGCCCTGTTCCACGCCTCGGGGGCGAGCCTCGTGGGGGAGTTCGCCCCGGCCCACAGGCGGGGCTTTTGGCTTTCCTTCTTCGGCTCCGCCGGGTACCTGGGGCTTTCCCTAGGGCCCCTGGTGGCCCTTTTCGCCGTGGGGGCCTGGGGGCTGAAAGGGCTCATCCTCCTCACCCCCTTGGCCCTTCTTCCCGCCCTTTTCCTCCTCCGCCTCCCCCCGGTGCGGCAGAGGGGAAAGCCCGCGGGGCTAAAGGACTTCCTCCGGGTCTTCCGGGGGGATGTGGCCCGGCTTTGGGGCATGGCCACCTTGCGGAGCCTGGTCTTCATGAGCTTTTCCACCACCTTGCCCTACTGGTACGCCCAAAGGGGCCTCTCCGATGCCTACACCGCCTTTAGCCTTTCGGTCTATAGCTTTTCCGCCACTCTAGGGGCCTTTTTGGGCGGTACGCTTTCCGACCGCTTCGGGCGCAAGGCGGTGCTCACCGGCACCCTGAGCGTTGGCCTTCCCCTCTACCTAGCCCTTCTCCTTTTGCCCCCGGAAAACCCCCTCTACCTGGTGCTCCTCGCCCTCACGGGGGCCCTGATGAACGCCGGCATCCCCGTGGCCGTGGCCTTGGCCCAGGAGCTAGAGCCCACCCAGACCGCCACGGTTTCCGGCCTTCTCATGGGTTTCACCTGGGGCTTCGCCGGGCTTTTTTACGCCCCCATCGGCCACCTGATTGAGCGCTTTGGGGTGATGCCCGTCCTTTTGGCCTTGGGGGCCCTCCTCCTGCCCGCCTGGGAGCTCGCCCGGAGGGTGCGGGGGGTGAGGCCCCAGGAAGCGTAAGATGGCTTTATGAGAATCCTCTTGGCCACGGATGGCTCCCCCCAGGCCCGGGGAGCGGAGGTGCTGGCGGAGTGGCTTGGCTACAAGCTCGGTGCCAAGCTGGTGATCCTCTTCGTGCGGGATGTGCGGCTCGTGCGGGTGCCGGAGCTTTTGGACTTCGGCGCCCTCACCATCCCCGTGCCCGTTTACCGGGAGGAGTTGGAAAAGGCCCTCACTGCCAAAGGGGAGGCCCTCCTCGCCCGCCTGGCCCAAAGCGCCCAGGAGGCGGGTATCCCCGTGGAAACCCTTATGGAAACCGGGCTTCCCCACGAAGCCATCCTCCGCCACGCCCGCACCGCCGATCTCCTCGTCCTCGGGCGGAGCGGGGAGGCCCACGGGGGAAGCTTCGCTGGCCTAGGGAGCACCGTGGACCGGGTGCTGAGGGCTTCCCCCACCCCGGTGCTTTTGGCCCCCGTGGACTACGTGGAGCTCACGGGGGCCCTTTTGGGCTACAACGCATCGGAAAGCGCCGTGCGCGCCCTGCACACCCTGGCCCAGTTGGCCAAGCCCCTGGGGCTTGCCGTGCGGGTGGTGAGCGTGCACGACGACCCGGTGCAGGCCTCGGCCTGGGCCCTCGAGGCCGAAACCTACCTCAAGGACCAGGGCATCCCCGCCGAGGCCTTGGCCTTTTCCGGCGACCCGGCGGAGCACCTCCTTTCCCTCCAGGGCCCGGAGGACCTGTTGGCCCTGGGAGCCCCGGTGCGGCGGCTCGTGCTGGGGAGCACGGCGGAGTACGTGGTGCGCCACGCCGTGGGCCCGGTCCTCACCGTGCGATAAGGGGTAGGGTCCCTTGGTATAATGGACCCCTAAAGGGAAAGGGGGTCCCATGACGGTACGCCAGGTGTTGCTCCGTAAGGGGAGCGAGGTCTACGCCATCCACCCCGAGGCCACGGTGCTGGAGGCCCTAAGAAAGCTCGCCGAGCACGATATCGGTGCCCTTCTGGTCATGGAAGGGGAAAAGCTTTTGGGCATCTTCTCCGAGCGGGACTACGCCCGCAAGCTGGTTCTCCTGGGCCGCTTCTCCAAGGACACCCGGGTGGGGGAGGTGATGACGCCAAACCCCGTCACCATCGCCCCGGAAGCGGACTTGTCCCAGGCCATGCGCCTCATGACCGAGCACCGGGTGCGCCACCTGCCCGTGGTGGAGGGGGGCAAGGTGGTGGGGGTGGTGTCCATCGGGGACGTGGTCAAGGCCATCATCAGCGAGCAGGAGGTGCTCATCGGGGAGCTCTCCCGCTACGTGATGGAAAACCGCTAGTCCCGAAAGAGCCAGTTGAGGACGAGGCTTACCAGGGAGAGGAGCAAAGCGCCCACCACCGCCTCGCCGAAGCCCTTCACGGAAAGCGCCGTGGCCTCCGCCACCAAGTAGAGCACGGCCCCGTTCACCACCAAGGTGAAAAGCCCTAGGGTGAGGAGGTTGAGGGGCAGGGTGAGGAAGAGGAGGATGGGCCTTAGGAGGGCGTTGGCGAGCCCCCAGATGGCCCCCGCCACCAGGTAGTCCAAAAGCCCCGCCCCAGGGTCAAACCGGACCCCCGGGTAAACGAGGGTCGCGAGCCAAAGGGCCAAGGTGTTCAGGAGAAGCCTCGCCAAAAGCCCGCGCATGCCCTTAGCCTAGCAAAGGGGCCTTGGCCTCCAAGCCGCTTCCCTGCGCAAGGCCCGCCTTCCAAAACCCTGGACGTGGATGCGGAGAATTGGCACCATAGCCTCATGAAGCTCCACGCCGCCGACCAGTACCTGGTGGCCGAGGCGGGGGTAGGCCTCCTCGCCGTCCACGAAGCCCTCGAGGGCACGGGCCTTTACCCCCCCTTTCCCCCGGTGGAGCTCCCCGGGGGGGTGGGAGGGCTCGTGGCCCGGGGGGGCTTCGCCCAGAACTTCTTCTTCCCCGCCGAGGTCCTGGGCCTCACCTTCCGCACCCCCAAGGGCCGGGTGGTGCGGGCCGGGGGGGTGGTGGTGAAAAACGTCCAGGGGTACGACCTGGTGCGCCCCTTCGTGGGAAGCTTCGGCCTCCTAGGGGAGGCCTTGGAGGTGGTCTTCCGCCTAAGGCCGGGGCGGGCCTCCCTGTTCCTCCGCCGCCCCTTTTTAGGGGAGTTCCCCGCCCTTTCCCCTTCCCCCCGCTTCCTCTTCGCCCTAAAGGAGGGCGAGGCCTGGTGGCTTTACGCCTACCACTTCGGCCACGAGAAGGAGGTGGCCCGCTTCCAGGAAGCCTTTGGCGGGGAGGAAGCGGGGCCCTTGGACCTTCGCCCCCTCTTCCCCCGGGGCATGGGGGTCGGGGAAGGCCCCCTAAAGGACCTCCGCTTCGCCTGGCGGGACGGGGGCGAGGCCCCCGAGGCCCCGGCCCTCTTCCAAAGGCTCGCCGCCTCCCTCTAGGGGCTTTCGGGGTATCCTCTAGGGGATGCGGGAGCTGGAAGAAGCCCTGGCCGCCATCCGCGAGGCAGAGGACCTCGAGGCCCTAAAAACCCTGAAAGCCCGGTACCTGGGCAAAAAAGGCCTCCTCACCGAGGCCATGAAGGCCCTGGCCCACCTCCCCCTAGAGGAAAGGAAAAGGCGGGGGCAGGAGCTCAACGCCCTCAAGGAAGCCCTGGAGAAAGCGCTAGAGGAACGGGCAAAAGCGCTAGAGGAAGCCGCCCTAAGGGAGGCTTTGGAGCGGGAGAGGCAAGACGTCTCCCTGCCGGGGGTGCGGCTTTTCCCCGGGGGGCTCCACCCCATCACCCTGATGGAGCGGGAGCTCGTGGGCATCTTCCAGGCCCTGGGCTACGAGGCGGTGGAGGGCCCCGAGGTGGAGAGCGAGCTTTTCAACTTTGACGCCCTGAACATCCCCGAGCACCACCCAGCGCGGGACATGTGGGACACCTTCTGGCTGGAAGGGAGCTACCGGGTGCCGGGCCCCTTGGGGGAGGAGGCGGAGGGGAGGCTTCTTCTCCGCACCCACACCTCCCCCATGCAGGTGCGCTACATGGTGGCCCACACCCCCCCCTTCCGCATCGTGGTGCCCGGGCGGGTCTTCCGCTTTGAACAGACGGACGCCACCCACGAGGCGGTCTTCCACCAGCTGGAGGGGCTCGTGGTGGGGGAGGGCATCGCCATGGCCCACCTGAAGGGGGCCATCCTAGAGCTCGCCCAGGCCCTCTTCGGCCCTGAGGCCCGGGTGCGCTTCCAACCCGTCTACTTCCCCTTCGTGGAGCCCGGGGCCCAGTTCGCCGTCTGGTGGCCGGAAGGGGGGAAGTGGCTGGAGCTTGGGGGGGCGGGGATGGTCCACCCCAAGGTCTTCCAGGCGGTGGACGCCTACAGGGAGCGCCTGGGCCTCCCCCCGGCCTACCAGGGGGTCACGGGCTTCGCCTTTGGCCTGGGCGTGGAAAGGCTCGCCATGCTCCGCTTCGGCATCCCGGATATCCGCTACTTCTTCGGGGGAAGGCTTAAGTTCCTGGAGCAGTTTAGGGGGGTTCTATGAGGGTGCCCTTCTCCTGGCTTAAGGAATACGTGCCCGAGCTGGAAAGCCCCGAGGTCCTGGAGGAGCGCTTAGCGGGGCTTGGGTTTGAGACGGACCGGATAGAGCGCATCTTCTCCATCCCCAAGGGCGTGGTCTTCGCCCGGGTGCTGGAGGCAAGCCCCATCCCCGGCACGGGGCTCAAGCGCCTGGTGCTGGATGCGGGGAGGGTGGTGGAGGTGGTCTCGGGGGCGGAAAACGCCCGGCAGGGCATCGGCGTGGCCCTGGCCCTTCCCGGCACCGAGCTTGGGGGGATGCGGATCGGGGAAAGGAGCATCCAGGGGGTGGTCTCCTTCGGCATGGCCCTCTCCCCCAAGGAGCTCGGGGTGGGGGAGTACGGCGGGGGGCTTTTGGAGTTCCCCTGGGAGGCCCTCCCCCCCGGCACCCCCTTGGCGGAGGCCTGGCCCGAGGAGGTGGTGTTGGACCTCGAGGTCACCCCCAACCGCCCCGACGCCCTGGGGCTTCTGGGCCTGGCCTACGACCTCCACGCCCTGGGCTACGCCCTGGAGGAGCCCAAGGCGGACCTGAAGGCGGAGGCCGTGCCCCTCCCCTTCGGGCTTAGGGTGGAGGACCCGGAAGGCGCCCCCCACTTCACCCTGGGCTACGCCTTTGGGCTCCAGGTGGGCCCAAGCCCCCTTTGGCTCCAACGGGCCCTTTTCGCCGCGGGGATGCGGCCCATCAGCAACGTGGTGGACGTGACCAACTACGTGATGCTGGAAAGGGCCCAGCCCATGCACGCCTTTGACCTGCGCTTCCTTGGCGAGGGCATCCTGGTGCGGCGGGCAAGGCCCGGGGAGAGGCTTCGCACCCTGGACGGGGTGGCAAGGACCCTCCACCCCGAGGACCTCGTCATCGCCGGCTACCGGGGGGAGGAGAGCTTCCCCTTGGGCCTTGCCGGGGTCATGGGCGGGGCGGAAAGCGAGGTGCGGGCGGACACGGAGGCCATCGCCTTAGAGGTGGCCCGGTTTGACCCCGTTTCCATCCGCAAGACCGCCCGGCGCCATGGGCTTCGCACCGAGGCCAGCCACCGCTTTGAGCGGGGGGTGGACCCCTTGGGGCAGCTTCCCGCCCAAAAGCGGGCCCTAAGCCTCCTCCAGGCCCTGGCGGGGGCCAGGGTGGCGGAGAGGATCCTCGAGGCGGGAAACCCCACGCCCCCCAAACCCATCCCCTTCCGCCCGGACTACGCCAACCGCCTCCTGGGCACCGCCTATCCGGAGGCGGAGCAGCTCGCCATCCTGAGGCGCCTGGGCTGCCGGGTGGAGGGGGAAGGCCCCTACCGGGTGACGCCGCCAAGCCGCAGGCTGGACCTCACCCTCGAGGAGGACCTGGTGGAGGAGGTAGCCCGGATCCAGGGGTACGAGACCATCCCCCTTTCCCTCCCCGCCTTCTTCCCCGCCCCCGACAACCGGGGGGTGGGCAGGCCCTACCAAAGGGAACGCCGCCTGCGGGAGCTTTTGGCGGGGCTCGGCTTCCAGGAGGTCTACACCTATAGCTTTTTTGACCCCGAGGAGGCCCCCCGCTTCCGCCTTCCCCCACCCCCTTTGCGGCTCCTAAACCCCCTGAGCCCGGAGAAGGCCGCCCTGCGCACCCACCTCTTCCCCGGCCTTCTCAAGGTCCTGAAGGAGAACCTGGCCCTGGACAAGCCGGAAAGGGCCCTCCTCTTTGAGGTGGGCCGGGTCTACGGGGTGGAAGGGGCTTTGGTGCGGGAGGAAACCCACCTGGCGGGCCTCCTCTTTGGCGACGGGGTGGGGCTTCCTTTTGGGGAAAGGCTTTCCGGCTACCCCCTCCTCAAGGGGCTTTTGGAAGCCTTTTTCGCCCGGCTGGGTCTAAGGGCGGAGGTGGAGGCCCACCCCTACCCCTTCCTCCATCCTGGGGTCTCGGGCCGCCTCCTTTTGCAGGGGGAGGAGCGGGGCTTTCTGGGAGAGGTCCACCCTGAGGTGCTAAAGGAGCTGGAGCTTCCCCGGGCCTGGGTCTTTGAGCTCCGCCTGCCCCTTCCCGAGAAGGCCTTCCGCTTCCAAGACCCTTCCCGCTACCCCTTGGCCCTGCGGGACCTGGCGGTGGTGGTGCCCGAGGCCACCCCTTACCTAGAGGTGGAGCGGGCCCTTTTAGAAGCGGCGGGGCCCTATTTGGAAAGCCTCGCCCTCTTTGACCTCTACCAGGGGCCGCCCCTCAAGCCCGGCACCAAGAGCCTGGCCTTCCACCTGCGCTTCCGCCACCCCGAACGCACCCTCACCGACGAGGAAGTGGACCAGGCCATGGCCCAGGTCTTCCAGGCGGTGCGGGAGCGGGGCTGGGAGATAAGGGGGTAGACTCTATCCATGCTCACCTGGGTGGACCTCCTGGCCCTTTTCAGCCTGGCCTTGGGCCTGGCCTTGGGCTTCCGGGGTGGGGTGGTGATGGGCTTCATGGGGGCGGGCCTGGCGCTTTACGTCCTCCTCGCCCAACTGGGGCTTTCGGGGTGGGGGGTGGCCTTGGCCCTGGGCCTGGGGGCGGGGCTATTGGGCAAGAGCCTACCCCTGCCCCGCCTCTCCCGGGGCCTCGAGGCCCTTTTGGGCACGCTCGGGGGGTTTCTTTTGGGCCTCTTCCTCGCCCTAAGCCTCTGGACGGGCTACCCCTGGGAAAGGACAGGGGCGGGAACCCTCCGCTACCCCGCCGCCACCCTCCCCACCCCCATCTACCAAGGGGTGGCGCAAAGCCCCTTCGCCCGGGAGGCCTTCCGCCTGGCCTGGAGCACCCCCTGGCTCCGCAAGGCCCTGGCCCTAGAGGGCCAGCACCCGGGAAAGGGAAAGTAGCGAGCGGTTGATGTCCTTGCGCCTTTCCACCGCCTCCTTGAGGGGGGTGAGCTCCACCTCCCCCTCCACCTCCCCCACCATGACCCCGCTCGTCCCGGCGGCCAGGGCCTCCACCGCCGCCGCCCCCAGGCGGCTTGCCAGGATCCGGTCCTTGGCCGTGGGGCTCCCGCCCCGCTGGATGTGGCCGAGGACCGTGACCCGGGCCTCCACGGCCACGTGCTCCCGGATGGCGGCAAGAAGCCCCGCCGCCCCTCCAGGGTAAGCCCCCTCGGCCACCACCACGATGGAACTGGACTTGCCCCGCCGCTGGGACTCCAGAAGCCCCTCGGCGATGGCCCTCGGGTCCACGGGCTCCTCGGGCACGGCGATGACCTCCGCACCCCCCGCCAGGCCCACGTCCAAGGCGATGAAGCCGGCGTTCCGCCCCATGACCTCTATGAAGAAGACCCGCTCGTGGCTCGCCGCCGTGTCGCGGATGCGGTCAATGGCCTCGAGGGCGGTGTTCACGGCGGTGTCAAAGCCGATGGTGTAGTCCGTGCCGTAGAGGTCGTTGTCAATGGTGCCGGGCACCCCCACCACGGGGATGCGGTGCTCCTCCATGAGCCGCATGGCCCCGCGGAAGGTGCCATCCCCCCCAATGGCCACCAGGCCCTCAATCCCCGCCTCCAGAAGCTTCCTCGCCGCCTTGGCCCGGCCCTCAGGGGCGAGGAACTCCTGGCTCCTGGCCGTGAGGAGGATGGTCCCCCCCCGTTGCAGGATGTTGGCCACGTCCCGCACCCCCAAGGGCACCATCTCCCCTAGGATCATCCCGGCGTAGCCCCGCCGGATGCCGATGACCTCAATCCCCAAGGCGTAGGCCTGCCGCACCACCGCCCGGATGGCGGCGTTCATGCCGGGGGCGTCCCCCCCGCTGGTGAAAACCCCGATGCGCCTCATCCCTCCTCCACCTCCTCCATGGAAAGCCGGTAGGCCTCGTTCCGGGGAACCCCCCGCTCCCGAAGGGCCTGGAACAGGGCCTTCCCCTTAAGCCCCTCCGCCCGGAGCTCCCGCGCCAAGGCCTCCCCCATGGGCGGCGGGCCCGCCTTGGGCCCGAGGACCAGGACGAACTCCCCCCTAGGCTCCCGGAAGCGCTCCAGGGCCTCCCTCAAGGTTCCCCGGAAGATCTCCTCGTGCACCTTGGAAAGCTCCCGGGCCACGGCCACGGGGTGCCCGGGGCCATAGACCTCCACGAGGTCCTGGAGGGTCTTGGCCAGGCGATGGGGGCTTTCGTAAAGCACCGCCGTCCTCCCTTCCCGGGCTAGGGCTAAAAGCCTCTCCTTGCGCTCCTTCCCCGCCTTGGGCAGGAAGCCCTCAAAGGTGAAGCGGTGGGTGGGCAGGCCCGAGGCCACCAAGGCGGGGATGAGGGCGGTGGGGCCCGGAAGCGCTTCCACCCGCCAGCCCCATTCTAAGGCCAGGCGCACCAGCTCCGCCCCGGGGTCGGAGATGCCCGGGGTGCCGGCGTCCGTGGCGTAGGCCACGTAGGTATAAGGGGCTAGGAGGTCCTTGGCCCGGCCCAGGGTGTGCTGGTCTAGCCTCAGGGTGGGGGTGGGGATGCCGTAGTGGCGGAGGAGGAGCCCCGTGCGCCGCGTGTCCTCGCAGGCCACCACCTCCGCTTCCTTCAGCACCCTTAGGGCCCGGAGGGTGATGTCCTCCAGGTTGCCGATGGGGGTGGGAACGAGGACGAGGCGCACGCTAGAGGAGGATGGGCCTCAGAAGGGCCAGGACCTGGCGGAAGGGGAGCTCGTAGACCGAGCCCGAGGGAAGGGTGAACTCCAGGAGGTCCTGGGCTCCGGGGAAGACCACCCTTCTTAGGGCCAAGACGCCCTGGTCGCTCTCCAGGTGGACCGTGAGGTAATCGGGCTCCAGGTTGGGCTCGTCCTCCGCCTCCTTCGGGGGCTCTTCCCCCACCCCTTCCTCCAGGCGGCGGAGGGCATCCCCAAGCGCCGCCTTGGGCACCCGCACCTCTTCCTCCAAGGTGCCATCGGAAAAGACCAAGACCGCCTCCTCCCCCTCGCCGTAGGCGGAAAGACCCCAAAGGGGCTCCTTCTCCTCCTCTGGAAGCTCCACCACCTCCAGGGTGCCGTCGGAAAGGAGGCGCAAAACGGCCCCGCAGGCCTCGCAGTCCAAAAGATCCCCCGCCTCGTACCCCTCTAGGTCCAGGGTTTCCCCGCACACCGGGCAGACCATAAACCCCTCCTAGGGCCATTCTATGCCGCAAAAGGCCCGGCCCCGGGGGCCGGGCGGAAAGGGCGTGGGAGGCTTACTTCCCGTAGCGGGCGATGCAGGCCTTAACCTCCTCCAGGGCGGCGGCCCGGTCGCGCCAGCCCGTGACCTTGACCCACTTGCCCTTCTTGGCCTCGAGGGCCTTGTAGGTTTCAAAGAAGTGCTGGATCTCCTGCTTTACCCCCTCGGGAACGTCGGCGA
This sequence comes from Thermus brockianus, assembly GCF_021462505.1. Lineage (GTDB taxonomy): Bacteria > Deinococcota > Deinococci > Deinococcales > Thermaceae > Thermus > Thermus hydrothermalis. The sequence continues at coordinate 60,081 of NZ_JAKEDV010000005.1, read as the reverse complement.
TGTCCTGGATATGGTCTAGCCGCTGGTCCTCCGCCACCACCCCGATAACCTTGGCGTCTCCCCCCTTCTCGTCCTCCATGAGGAGGAGGCCCACCACCCGCACCTCCACCACCACCCCGGGCAAGAGGGGGTAGGTGGAGAGGACGAGGCCGTCCAAGGGGTCCCCGTCCTCGGCCAGGGTGGAGGGGATGAAGCCGTAGTCCCCGGGGTAGAACTGGGCGCCCGGTAGGACCCGGTCCAGCTTGATGACCCCAAGTTCGGGGTCGTACTCGTACTTGTTCCCGGAGCCGCGGGGAACCTCAATGACCATGTTCACCACTTCCGGCGCCTTCTCGCCCACGGGGAGGGTCTTCAGGTTCGCCATAGCCCCCCCATTATACGAGGGCCTCGGGGAAGTCCCCCACCAGGGCGTCCACCCCCCAGCGGGCCAGGGCCTGGGCCCGGGAGCGTTCGTTCACCGTCCACGCGAGGAGGCGGTAACGGCCCTTGAGCGCCCGCACCCTCTCCTCGGTGAGGAGGGAGGCCTCGGGGTGGAGCCATTCCACCCCCAGGCAAGGGGCCAGGGCCTCCGCCTCCTCCCGCTCATAGAGGAGGCCCAAGGGGCCCACCCCAAGACGCCTTAGGCGCACCAGGGCCAAGGGGTCAAAGGAACTCACCCAAAGCCTCCCCGAGGGATAGCGGGCGAGGAGCCTGGCCAGGGCCTCCTCCCGGCCATCGGTTTCAGGGGGAAGGCTTTTTAGCTCCACGTTGATCCAGGCCCCGGGAAAGGCCCGCAGGACCTCTTCCAGGGTGGGCACATAGGCGGGCAGCTCCCGCCGGCTAAGCTGGGCCAAGGGGACCCCGTCCAAGGAGAAGTCGTGGTGGACCACCAAGACCCCGTCCCGGGTGAACTGGACGTCCAGCTCAAACCCATCCAGCCCCGCCTCCAAGGCTTTCCGAAAGGCCTCTAGCGTGTTCTCCCGGGCAAGGTGGGGGGCGCCGCGGTGGCCTAAACGCAAGGGCACGGGGGGAGTATACAATGGGGCCATGGGCAAGTATGAAGAAGCCTTTTCCCGCCTGGGCGAAAAGGCCCTGGCCCGCCTCGAGGGGCCGGGAGGTTTCCTGGCGGTCACCGAAACGCACCTGGTTTTCGTGGACGAAGGGGGCGTGAAGCGCTTGGAACTCGCCCGCATCCGCCGGGTGGGCCGGGGGGAGGAGGGCACCCTCTTGGTCCAGGGGGAGGAAGCTTCCCTGCCCATTCCCTTGAAGGCCTTCCCCTTGGAAGACCTTAAGGCCTTTTTGGAGGGGCTAAAGCCCCACGTGGCCCGGGCCCGCAAGGCCACGAGCGCCCCACCCCCTACGCCGCCCAAACCCCCCGAGCCCAGCCCCCCTCCTGAACCCCCAAAACCCGCCCTTTGGGAAGAGGAGGCACCCCCCAAACGGGCCTCCGTGGAGCTCGCCCCAGAACCCGAAGAGCCCAAGGAAACCCCTTCCCTAGCGGCGCCGAGGAGGCGGGCCACCCCTTTGGCCCTGCCCCTGCGGGTCCTCGCCCTCCTCACCCTGGGCTATACCGTGGCCTTCGTGGCGCTAAACCCCGGGGCCGACCCTTGGGCCTTGGCCGGGGTGGTGCTCGGAGGGCTCGGTCTCGCCTTGACGGAGTGGTCCTTGGCTACCTCCTCGCGGTAGCCCTCTTGGCCCTCCTCAGCCTCTGGCCCAAGGTGGTCCCAAGCCCCAAGGCGGTGCGGGTGGAAACCTACGTTCAGGCCGCCTTCACCCCACCACCGCCCGAACCCATTAGCCTCAACCGGGCGAGCCTCGAGGAGCTGGAGTCCCTCCCCGGCGTGGGCCCGGTCCTGGCCCGCCGCATCGCGGCAGGCAGGCCCTACGAGCGGGTGGAGGATCTCCTCAAGGTGAAGGGCATCGGCCCCGCCACCCTGGAACGCTTGAGGCCCTATGTCCGCCCCTAGGGGAGGCTTGGGCCTGGGGCTTGGCCTAGGCGGGGTCTTGGGCGCCTTAGGGCTTCTTCATCCTTGGACCCTCCTCCTCGCCCTTCCCCTCCTCCCCCTCTTCCGCCTGCCCCTGGCAGCGGGGCTCGCCCTGGTGCTCCTCCGGGGGCTCCTCTTCCCCCTCCCCGAGCCCCCCTACGGGACGAGGCTAGAGGGGACCTTTGCCGTGCGGGGCGGCTTCGCCTCCGCCGAGGGGTACCGCCTCTACGTGCGCCACTACCCGCCCCTCGCCGACGGGGTTTACCGCCTCGTTGGGTACATCGCCCCGCCGGAGGACAAGCGCAACCCCGGAGGGTTTGACCAAAGGGGCTGGCTCCATGGCTTGGGCGTGCGGGGGGTGTTTCACGTGGAACGGCAAGAGGCGCTAAGCCCCCTGCCCGACCCCCGGGAGGCCTGGCGAAGGCGGCTCGTCCAGGGGCTCTCCCCGCCCGTGGCGGAGCTCGCCGAGGGCCTCGTCCTGGGGGACAAGCGGGGCCTCGAGGCGGCCTACGAAGGGTTTCAGAAGGCGGGCCTCGCCCACCTCCTCGCCCTTTCGGGCCTCCACGTGGGTTTTCTCTTGGGAACGGTCCTCCTCCTCCCCTTGGGGCGGTGGCGGTACCTCCTGGCCCTTCTCCTCCTGCCCTTTTACCTCTGGCTCGCCGGGCCAAGCCCCTCCCTGGTGCGGGCTAGCCTCATGGCGGGCCTCTCCCTCCTGGGGCTTTTCCTCGGCCTAGGGAGGGCCGGGGTGCTCCAGGCCCTGGGCCTGGCCCTCTTCCTCCAGCTCCTCCTCGCCCCCCACGCCCTCCTAAGCCTAGGCCTGCAACTCTCCTACCTGGCGGTCCTGGGCCTGGCCCTGGTCCTCCCCGCCCTGGGGCGGCCTTCGGGGCCTCGAGGCTATGTGGCCTTGGCCCTGGCAGCCTCCCTGGCCGCCCAAGCCTTCCTCGTCCCCCTCCTCCTCCACCGCTTCGGCTTCCTGCCCCTCCTCTCCCCCCTCACCAACCTCCTTGCCCTTCCCCTGGTGGCCCTCCTGGTCCCCTTGGGCTTCCTCAAGCTCTTCCTAGGGGGGCTCCTCGCTCCCTTGATGGAGCCCTTAGGGCAGGCCCTTCTCTACCTCGCCCAGATAGGGGCCAAGGGCCCCCTCTTGCGCTGGGGGGAGGTTTCCCCCTTGGGCTTCGCCCTCTACTACCTGGGGCTTTCGCCCCTCCTCCTCGCCCTCCACGGCCGGATGCCGGGGCGCAAGGCGCTCCTCCTCGCCTCCTTCCCCGTCCTGGCAAGCCTCCTCGCCGCCTGGCCCAAGCCCTTAGACCTCCACCTCCTGGACGTGGGCCAGGGGGACGCCCTCCTCGCCCGCATGGGCGGGGCGGAGGTCCTGGTGGACGGCGGGCGGGCCGAGCAGGCGGAAAAGCTTCTCAGGGCCCTCCGCGCCCTGGGGGTGGAGGCCTTGGAGCTCCTCGTGGCCACCCATCCCGACGCCGACCACGTGGGAAGCCTTCCCCAGGTGGTGGACGAGCTCCCCGTAGGCCTCGCCCTCCTCTCCCCCGCCTTCCCCCAGGACCACCCCCTGGTCCAGGCCCTGAAGGCGCGGGGCGTGCCCACCCTCTACCCGGGAGCGGGTAGCCGTTTCCGGGTGGGAAAGGGGGAGGTCCGGGTCCTCTGGCCCGCCCGCCTGAGCGGGGAGGACAACCAGGACGGCCTCGCCCTCCTCCTGGACTTCGGCCTGGGCCGGGCCCTCCTCCTCGCCGACCTTCCGGCGGAGGTGGAACGGGAACTGGGGGTGGACCCGGTGGACGTCCTCAAGGTGAGCCACCACGGCTCCCGCACGGGCACCTCCGAAACCCTGCTTTCCCGGGCCAAGCCCAAGGTGGCCCTGGTCGGCGTGGGCCAAAACCCCTTTGGCCACCCCCACCTCGAGGTCCTAAAGCGGCTTCGGGCGCACGGGGTCCAGGTCTTCCGCACCGACCGGGATGGGGCCGTGCGGGTCCTTTTCGGCTACGCCTGGTAGCCGAGCCGCTCCAAAAGGGCGGCGAGCTCTTCCGGGGAGCGGTAGTGGATCACCACCTTGCCCCGCTTCCCCCCCACCACCCGCACGGGCAGGCCCAGGTGCCGGGAAAGCTCCAAGGCCAAGGGGGAAGGCTCGGGGGTTTTCCGCTCCCGGGCAAGCCGCTCCCGCAGGGCCTCCGCCTGGCGCACGGAAAGCCCCTTCTCCAAAATCTCCCTAAGCCCCCAAAGCCGGTCCTCGGGCTCCAGCATCAGGAGGGCCCGGGCGTGGCCTGCGGTGATCCGCCCCTCCTCCAAGGCCGCCAGGACCTCCTCGGGGAGCTGGAGGAGCCTAAGGGCGTTGGCCACGGTGGAGCGGGCCTTCCCCACCCGCTTGGCCACCTCCTCCTGGGTGAGGCCCATGCCCAAAAGGGCCTGGTAGCCCCGGGCCTCCTCCAAGGGGGTGAGGTCCTCCCGTTGCAGGTTTTCCACCAGGGCGAGCTCCAGGGCCTCTTGGTCCGTGAGGTCCCGCACCAGGGCGGGCACCTCGGTGAGCCCCGCCAAGAGGGCCGCCCGGTACCGCCTTTCCCCGGCCACGAGCTCGTACCCGTCCCCCTTGGGCCGCACCAGGAGGGGCTGGAGGAGGCCTTTTTCCCGGATGGAGGCGGCGAGCTCCGCTAGGCTTTCCTCGGAAAAGCGGCGCCTTGGCTGTTGGGGGTTGGGGCGGATGGCGGTTAAAGGAAGGCGCACGGCGCTTCCTGAGGACTTGGGCAGGAGGGCCTCGAGGCCCTTCCCTAAGCCGCTAGCCTTCTTGGACACGGGCGATCACCTCCTCGGCCAGGCGGCGGTAGGCGTGGGCCCCGGGGGAGGTGGGGGCGTGCTGGGCGATGGTGCGGCCGAAGCTAGGGGCTTCCGCCAGGCGCACGTTGCGGGGGACCACCGTCCAGAACACCTTCTCCCCGAAGTGGGCCCTTAGTTGGGCCTCCACCTGTTGGGAAAGCAGGGTGCGGCCATCGTACATGGTGATGAGGATGCCCAGGAGGCGCAAGGAGGGGTTGAGGCGGCTCCGCACCTCGTCCAAGGTGGCGAGAAGCCCCGCCACCCCCTCCAGGGCGTAGTACTCCGCCTGCACCGGCACCACCACCCCCTCCGCCGCCGCCAGGGCGTTCAGGGTGATGGGGGAAAGGCTTGGGGGAACGTCCAGGAGGGTGAACTCGTAGGCCTGGTCCTCCAGGACCTCCCTTAGGGCCGTGGGCGCCTCGGCGAGCTCCACCGTGGCCCCCACCAGCTCGGGGGTGGCGGGAAGGAGGTGGAAGCCGTCCACCTCCTTCACCAGTTCCGCCAAGGCTTCTCCCTGGAGGAGGTGGTAGACGCCCCGCTCCGCCCGCACCCCCAGGCCGCTCGTGGCGTTGCCCTGAGGGTCCAGGTCCACCAGGAGCACCCGCCTGCCCATGCGGGCCAGGTAGGCGGCCAGGTTGATGGCGGTGGTGGTCTTCCCCACGCCCCCCTTCTGGTTGACCAAGGCGATCCGCCGCACCTTGGCCCTTAGCATAAAGGATGCTTCTCGGGAACGCCGGGACGCCGGGGGTAGCGGGGCGGGGTGGGGGCCTCCTTGTGGAGGACCACCAGGCACCGCTCCTCCCCCCCAGGGAGGGCAAGGCGCCGCACCTCCCCCAGGCGCCCGCCCAAGGTGGAAAGGGCTTTGGGGAGGGGTTCTAGCTCCTCCGCCACCCTGGGCCCCTTCTGGGCCACCATGGCCCCCTCCAGGGCGAGGAAGGGAAGGCCCAGTTCCGCCAACACGCACATAGGGGCCACGGCCCGGGCCACCACCCGGTGGTAGGCCTCCCGGTGGGCAGGCTCGTGGGCCAGGACCTCCGCCCTTGCCCAAAGGGCCTTGGCCCCCTTTAGCCCTAGGGCGGCCACCGCCTCCGCCACGAAGTCCACCTTCTTCCTGGTGGCGTCCAGGAGGACGATCTCCAACTCGGGACGCACGATCTTCAGGGGCAGGCCGGGAAACCCCGCCCCCGTGCCCAGGTCCAGGACCCGCAAGGGCCCCTCCCAAAGGGGCAGGACAAGGAGGGTGAGGGAGTCCAGGAAGTGCTTCACCACCACCTCGCCCTCGGTGCGCAAGGCGGTGAGGTTGGCGCGGCGGTTCCCCTCCAGCAACAGGTCGTAGAGGCGGGAGAAGGCGGGCACGTGGGGGCTTAGGTCCAAGCCCAAGGCCTCCCCCCCTTCCAGGAGAAGCCGCACGCCCTCCGGGCTCAGGCCCACCACCCACCCCCTTGTTTCACGGGAAACATCAGGCGAGCCTCCGCAGGTGGACGAGGAGGGCGGTGAGGTCGGAGTCGCGGATCCCCGGCACCCGGGCGGCCTCGGCCAGGGTGCGGGGACGGAGGCGGGAAAGCTTCTCCACCGCCTCCCGGGAAAGCCCCGGCACCTTGGGGAAGTCCAGGCCCTCGGGGATGGGGTGGGCCTCGAGGTCCCGCATCTTCTCCCTTAGCCTCTCCTGCCGTTCAATGTAGCCCGCATACTTGGCCCGCACCTCCACCTGGTAGGCCTCCTCCGGCGTCAGGGGAGAGGGGGGCGGGAAGCGCTCCGCCAGGGCTTCGTAGGTGTTCTCCGGCCGCCTGAGCCACTGGAGGCCGCTTACCCCATCTATCCGCAAGGCCTCCAGGCGCTTTAGCTCCTCCGCCACCCGCCGGTACTTGGCCTCCACCCGGGCGAGGTCCTCCCTGGGCCTCAGGCCCCAAGCCACCGCCAAGGGGGTGAGGCGCTCGTCGGCGTTGTCCGCCCGGCAGAGGAGGCGGAGCTCCACCCGGGAGGTCATCATCCGGTAGGGCTCGTCCGTGCCCCGGCCCACCAGGTCATCCACCAGGACGCCGATGTAGCCGCTTTCCCGCGGGAGGTGCACCTCGGGAAGGCCCAGGGCGTACCGGGCGGCGTTGAGCCCCGCCAAAAGCCCTTGGGCCGCCGCCTCCTCGTAGCCCGAGGTGCCGTTCACCTGGCCCGCGGCGAAAAGCCCGGGGAGGAAGCGGGACTGGAGGCCCCGGGTAAGCTCCGTGGGGTCCAGGCTGTCGTACTCCACGGCGTAGGCGTAGCGCTGGATCACCGCCCCCTCAAACCCGGGGAGGCTTCGCACCATCTCCTCCTGGAGCTCGGGGGGAAGGCTAGAGGAAAACCCCTGGAGGTAGACCTCGCTGGTGGCGAGGCCATCGGGCTCCACGAAGAGGAGGTGGCTTTCCTTGTCGGCGAAGCGCACCACCTTGTCCTCTATGGAGGGGCAGTACCGGGGGCCGATCCCCACGATGTCCCCGGCGTAGAGGGGGGAGAGGTGGAGGTTTTCCCGGATGAGCCGGTGGGTCTTGTCCGTGGTGCGGGTCTGCCAGGTGGGAAGCCTAGCGGCGTGGGGCCCTGGGTTTCCCGTGAAGCTCCCGGGCGGCACCTCGGGGGGGACCACCTCCAGACGCTCAAAATCCACGGAGTCCGCCCGGATCCTGGGGGGGGTCCCCGTCTTGAAGCGGCGGAGGGTGTGGCCCACGGCCTTTAGGCTTTGGGAGAGGAAGCGGGCTGGGGGCTCGCCCTGCCTGCCCGCAGGCCGGGAGCGCCGCCCGTACCAGACCACCCCGCCCAGAAAGGTACCCCCTGCCACCACCACCGCCTTGGCGGGGATGCCCCGGCCGTCCACGGTGCGCACCCCAAGGAGCCTCCCCCCCTCCACCCAGAGGGCCGCCACCTCTCCCCTCAGGACCTCTATGGGCCTTTCGGCCAGGATCTCCTGCGCCTTAAGGGCGTACAGGTCCCGGTCCACCTGGACCCTAAGGCTTTGCACCGCAGGCCCCTTGGAGCGGTTAAGCGTGCGGGTGTGGATGGCCGTGGCGTCCGCCGCCCGGCCCATGAGCCCTCCCAGGGCCACCACCTCCGCCACCAACTGGCTCTTGCCCGGCCCCCCCACGGCGGGGTTGCAGGGCATGGTGCCGATGCGCTCCGGGTTCACGGTGACCAGGGCCACCCGCACCCCCAAGGCCGCCGCGGCCCAGGCGGCCTCGAGGCCGGCGTGCCCCCCACCCACCACCACCACGTCGTACCCCATCCTGCCCTCCACTTTAGCCCAGGCCCTGGCGTAGAATGTACCCTCGGAACGCTGGGGGGTAGCCTTGACCCACGAGGCCGTTTGGCAACACGTCCTGGAGCACATCCGCCGCAACATCACCGAGGTGGAGTACCACACCTGGTTTGAGCGGATCCGCCCCCTGGGCATCCGGGACGGGGTCTTGGAATTGGCGGTGCCCACCTCCTTCGCCATGGACTGGATCCGGCGGCACTACGCCGAGCTCATCCAGGAGGGCCTAAGCCTCCTGGGGGCCCAGGCCCCCCGGTTTGAGCTCAAGGTGGTACCGGGAACCCCGGTGCAAGAGGACATCTTCCAGGCCGCCCCCTCTCCCGAACCCGTCCAACCCAAGCTAAACCCCAAGTACACCTTTGAGAACTTCGTGGTGGGGCCCAACAACTCCATGGCCCATGCGGCGGCGGTGGCGGTGGCCGAGTCCCCCGGGCGGGCCTACAACCCCCTTTTCATCTACGGGGGCGTGGGCCTGGGGAAGACCCACCTGATGCACGCCGTGGGCCACTCCGTGGCCAAGCGCTTCCCCCACCTGAAGATTGAATACGTTTCCACGGAAACCTTCACCAACGAGCTCATCAACGCCATCCGCGAGGACCGGATGACGGAGTTCCGGGAGCGCTACCGCTCCGTGGACCTCCTTTTGGTGGACGACATCCAGTTCATCGCCGGCAAGGAGCGCACGCAGGAGGAGTTCTTCCACACCTTCAACGCCCTTTACGAGGCCCACAAGCAGATCATCCTGTCCTCCGACCGCCCCCCCAAGGACATCCTCACCCTCGAGGCCCGCCTGCGGAGCCGGTTTGAGTGGGGCCTCATCACGGACATCCAACCCCCCGACCTGGAAACCCGTATCGCCATCCTGAAGATGAACGCCGAGCAACGGGGCCTACGGGTGAGCGAGGAGGTCTTGGAGTACATCGCCCGCCAGGTGACCTCCAACATCCGGGAACTGGAAGGGGCCCTCATGCGGGCCATCGCCTACGCCTCCCTAAACGGGGTGGAGCTCACCCGGGCCGTGGCCGCCAAGGCCCTTTCCGAGATCTTCGCCCCCCGGGAGGTGGCGGTGGCCCCAGAGGAGATCGTGCGCAAGGTGGCGGAGCACTTCGCCCTCCGCCCCGAAGACCTCCTGGGGGGCGGCAGGCGGAAGGAGGTGGTCCTCCCGCGGCAGATCGCCATGTACCTGGTGCGGGAGCTCACCCGCTCCTCCCTGCCGGAAATCGGCCAGCTCTTCGGCGGACGGGACCACACCACGGTCCTCTACGCCATCCAGAAAATCCAGGAACTCTCGGAGAGCGACCGGGAGGTGCAAAGCCTCCTCCGCCGGCTTAAGGAGGCCTTGGTATGACCCCTGTGGATAACCTGTGGATAACCCTGTGGATAACCGGGCTTTTCCTGTGGATAACACTGTGGACAACTTGTGGAAAACTGGGGCCCTCCTGGGGCCTGTGGATAACTGGCCAGTTATCCACACCTTATCCACAGGCCAGGGCCATTTATCCACAGGAGTTATCCACAAGCCCTTTTCCGTACAGGACGCGGTTTTTACCCTCTTATCCACATATCCACAGGCCCTACTACTACGACTACGATCCTTTTAAGTCTTTAAAAAAAGAAAGTCGTAGTAGCAGAAAAAGGAGGAACGGGTAATGCGTGTAGTCCTTCCCAAAAACCTGCTGGCTGAACGCCTCTCTTTCCTAGAGAGGGTCATCCCTTCGCGTAGCTCCAACCCCCTTTTCACCTACCTGGGCCTTGCTTTGGGCCAAGACGCCTTGGTGCTTTTCGGGAGCAACGGGGAGGTGGACCTCGAGGCCGGCCTCCCGGCCGAGGTCCAGGGGGAGGGGCGCTACCTGGTGCCCGCCCAGCCCTTTTTCCAACTGGTCCGAAGCCTCCCCGGGGAGCAGGTGGAGCTGGTCTTGGGGGGTGATCTGGAACTGGTGTCCGGCACCTTCCGTACCCGGCTCGCCCTGGCCCCCACCGAGGGCTACCCCGAGCTTTCCTTCCCCGAGCCTAGCCCTTCCGAGGCGTACCCTTGGCAGACCGCCTTGCCGGTGGAAGACCTCCTCCGTGCCCTTACCCACGTGCGCTACGCCGCAAGCCACGAGGAGTACCGGGCCATCTTCCGCGGGGTCCAGCTGGAGTTCTCGGAAAGGGGGGTGCGGAGCGTGGCCTCGGACGGCTACCGCCTGGCCCTTTACCAGCTGGAAAGGCCCCAGCCCTTCCAGAAGAAGGCGGTGGTCCCCGCCCGCAGCGTGGACGAGGTGGCGCGGGTTCTCAAAGGGGTGGGGGATGGGGAGGTGGTCTTGGCCCTGGGCCCAGGCACCCTGGGCTTGGCGGTGCGGGAAGGGGAGGGGTGGGTGCGCCTGGCGGTGAGGCTCATGGAGGGGGAGTTCCCCGATTACGAGCGGGTCATCCCCAAGGAGTTTCCCCTAAAGGCCACCCTCGAGGCCGAGGCCTTCCGCGAGGCCTTGCGGCGGGTGAGCGTTCTGGCGGACAGGCAGAACCACCGGGTGGACCTCTTCTTCCAGGAAGGGCGGGTCCTCCTGTCCGCTGAAGGGGACTACGGCAAGGGCCAGGAGGAGCTTCCCGTGGCCTTGGAGGGAACGCCCCTCGCCGTGGCCTACAACGCCCGGTATCTCCTCGAGGCCCTAGGGCCCATCTCGGGCCAGGCCGCCCTCTGGCTTTCCGGGGCCACGAGCCCGAGCTTGGTGCGCCCGGCGGAGGAAGGAGGGTACCAGGCGGTGGTGGTTCCCTTGAGGGTGTAAGCTAAGGGCCAAGGAGGCGTGAAACGCTTCCACGCCGCAGGAGGAAACCCATGACCACGATCGTGAGCGTCAAGGCGCGGGAAGTGTTGGACTCCAGGGGCTTTCCCACGGTGGAGGCCGAGGTGGAGCTGGAAGGGGGTGCCCGGGGCCGGGCCATGGTGCCCTCCGGGGCCTCCACGGGCACCCACGAGGCCTTGGAGCTTCGGGACGGAGGGAGGCGCTACCTGGGCAAGGGGGTGCGCCGGGCGGTGGAGAACATAGAGGGGCGCATCGCCCCCGAGCTGATCGGCCGGGACGCCTTGGACCAGGAAGGGGTGGACCGGGCCATGCTGGAGCTGGACGGCACCCCCAACAAGGCCAACCTGGGGGCGAACGCCATCCTGGCCGTTTCCCTGGCCACCGCCCGGGCGGCGGCGGAGGCTTTGGGGCTACCCCTTTACCGCTATTTGGGTGGGATCCAAGGGGTGGTCCTGCCCGTTCCCCTCATGAACGTGATCAACGGGGGAAAGCACGCGGACAACCGCCTGGACTTCCAGGAGTTCATGCTGGTTCCCGCCGGGGCGGAAAGCTTCGCCGAGGCCTTGCGGATGGGGGCCGAGGTCTTCCACGCCCTCAAGGGGGTTTTGCGGGAGCGGGGCTACAGCACCAACGTGGGGGACGAGGGGGGCTTTGCCCCCGACCTAAAGCGCAACGAAGAGGCGGTGGAGCTTCTCCTCCTCGCCATTGAGCGGGCGGGGTACACCCCAGGGGAGGAGGTTTCCTTGGCCCTGGACCCGGCGGCGAGCGAGTTCTACCGGGACGGCAAGTACGACCTGGAAGGGGAAGGGAAGGTCCTCACCTCCGAGGAGATGGTGGCCTTCTGGGCCTCCTGGGTGGAGAAGTACCCCATCCGCTCCATTGAGGACGGCCTGGCGGAGGACGACTGGGAGGGGTGGCGGCTTCTTACGGAAACCTTGGGCAACCGGGTGCAGCTCGTGGGGGATGACCTTTTCGTCACCAACCCCGAGCGGCTTCGCCAGGGCATTGAGCGGGGGGTGGCCAACGCCATCCTGGTCAAGGTGAACCAGATCGGCACCCTTTCCGAGACCCTCGAGGCCATCCGCCTGGCCCAGCGCTCCGGCTACCGGGCGGTGATCAGCCACCGCTCGGGGGAGACCGAGGACAGCTTCATCGCCGATTTGGCGGTGGCGGTGAACGCCGGGCAGATCAAGACGGGCTCCCTTTCCCGCTCCGACCGCCTCGCCAAGTACAACCAGCTCCTGCGCATTGAGGAGGCCCTGGGCGGGGCGGCCCGCTACCTCGGTTATGGGGCCTTTTAAGCGCACCAAGATCGTGGCTACCCTGGGGCCTGCCTCCAGCACCAAGGAGGTGATCCGGGCCATGGCGGAGGCGGGGGTGGACGTCTTCCGCTTGAACTTCAGCCACGGCACCCCGGAGGACCACGGGAAGCGGGTGGCCCTGGTGCGGGAGGTGGAGGAGGAGCTGGACAAGAGCTTGGCCATCCTCCAGGACCTCCAAGGCCCCAAGATCCGCGTGGGCCGCTTCAAGAAAGGGCGGGTGGAGCTCAAGGCGGGCCAAGCCTTCGTCCTCACCCGGAGGCCCGTGGAGGGGGACGAGACCCAGGTCTCCATCAGTTACCGTGGCCTGCCCGAGGATGTGGTTCCCGGACAGGCCCTCCTCCTGGACGATGGCCGGATCCGCCTCCGGGTGGAGAGGGTGGAGGGGGACGAGATCCACACCGTGGTGGAGGTGGGGGGCGTCCTCTCCGACCACAAGGGGATTAACGTTCCCGGGGCCGACCTTTCCATCCCCGCCCTCTCCGAGAAGGACATCCAGGACCTGGCCCTGGGGGCCGAGCTTGGGGTGGACTGGGTGGCGGTTTCCTTCGTGCGCACCCGGGACGACCTCCTCCTCGCCCGGCACTACCTTTCCCGCTACGGCTCCCGGGCCAAGCTCATGGCCAAGATTGAGAAGCCCTCCGCCGTGCAGCGCTTTGAGGAGATCCTGGAGGAGGCGGACGGCATCATGGTGGCCCGGGGGGACCTGGGGGTGGAGATGCCCCTGGAGGAGGTTCCCATCGTGCAAAAGCGCCTCATCCTGAGGTGCATCGCCGCCGGGAAGCCCGTGATCACCGCCACCCAGATGCTGGAGTCCATGGTGCAAAACCCAAGCCCCACCCGGGCGGAGGCCTCGGATGTGGCCAACGCCATCTTTGACGGCTCGGATGCGGTGATGCTTTCTGCCGAAACCGCCGCCGGGGCGTACCCCGTGGAAGCGGTGGCCATGATGGCCCGCATCGCCAGGGCGGTGGAGGCTTCCCCGGAGTTTTTGCAGAAGCTCAACGTGCTCCGCCCCGCACCCACCCCCACCACCCAAGACGCCATCGCCCAGGCGGCGGACGACATCGTGGAGGCGGTGGGGGCCCGGGCCGTGGTGGTCTTCACCGCCACCGGGGGCTCGGCCCGGCGTGTGGCCCGCACCCGGCCCCAGGTGCCCATCCTGGCCCTCACCCCAAGCCCCGAGGTGAAGCGGCAACTGGCCCTGGTCTGGGGCGTCCTGCCCCGCCTGGCCCCGGACCCAGAGGACACGGACGACATGGTGCGGATTGCCCTGAGGGAGGTGAAGGCCCTAGGCCTGGCTCAGGTGGGGGAGCGGGTGGTCATCGCCGCCGGGGTCCCCTTTGGCGTGCGGGGGACCACCAACCTGATCCGGGTGGAGCGGGTGAGCTAAAAGGGCCCGGGGCCAAGGGGCCCCGGGGGGAGGGAGTTACACCGGTCTATTTGACCGGGGGACGGGACTTGAGCACCTCCTGCGGGGAGAGGGGTTTGGCCCTTTGGGCCTTCACCTCCTGGGCGGTGATGGGTTTGGCCTTGGACTTGGCGAAGGTGGTGAGGACGTGGTTCAAGAGGTTCGCCACCTCCTCGTCCTTCAGCTGCCGGAAGGGGGGCATGACCCCGTTGTAGGCCTTGCCTTCCACGGCGAGGGGGCCCTGGAGGCCGTAGAGGACCACCCGGATGAGGTACTCTCGGCCCCCCTTGGCCTGGACCACCTTGTCCAGGTGGGTGAGGGGCGGGAAGGCCCCGGGGATGCCCTGGCCCGTGGCCTGGTGGCAGCTTTGGCAGTTGGCGGAGTAGAGCTTGGCCCCCGGGCTTTGCCCGAGCGCGAATAGGCCGGCGAGGAAAATAAGAGGCAAAAGGCGCCGCATGGCTCCAGGATAGGAGGACTGCGCCGGCCTACGCCAGGGGCATTTGTCCCCAGGTTTTGGGGATGTGGGCGCAACGGGGGTCCGAGGCCAGGTAGTCCCCGGTTTCCGCATAGGCCCGGGCCCGGCTACCCCCGCAAATCTCCCGGTACTCGCAAACCCCGCACTTGCCCTTGAGCAGGGCTTTGTTGCGTAGCGCCTGGAAGAGGGGGCTTTCGCGGTAGATGGCCAAAAGGGGCTTTTCCCGCACGTTTCCGGCGGGAATGGGGAGGAAGCCCGAGGGGTAGACCTCCCCGTTGGCGGCCACGAAGACGAAGCCGAAGCCATCGGAAAGGTGGACGCCCCGCCCTTCCCCCACCAAGGCCCCGTCCTCTCCCCCCTCCCTCCTTCGGCGCTCTAGAACGAGGCGGCGGAACATGGGGCCTTCCGTGGTGCGCACCTTGAAGGGGTAAAGGCGGGAGAGGTCGTAGAGGAGGTGCATCACCTCCTCGTACTCCTCGGGGGAGAGTTGCTCCAGCAAGGCTCCCCGGCCCACGGGCACCAGGAAGAAGACCTCCCACGTGGCCACGCCCTTTTCCGCCAGGATCTCGGCGATCCCGGGAAGCTCCCTTGCGGTGCGCCGGGTCACGGTGGTGTTCACCTGGGTCATGAGGCCCACCTCTTGGGCCCAGGACAGGGCCTTTAGGGCCAGGGCGAAGGTGCCCGGCACCCCGCGGAAGCCGTCGTGGGCCTCGGGGCTTGCCCCGTCCAGGGAAATGGCCATCTGGTGGACGCCGAGCTCCCGGAAGCGGGCCACCACCTCCCGGGTGAGCCTCGGGGTGACGGCGGGGGTGATGCCCACCTTGAGGCCTAGGCGCTGGGCTTCCTCCAGGAGGAGGAAGAGGTCGGGGCGGGCCAGGGGGTCGCCCCCGGTGGGGAGGAGGATGGGCTTGGGGGTGTAGGTGGCGAGTTCCCGGAGGAGCTTAAGGCCCTCCTCGGTGGAGAGCTCGTCGGGGAGGGGTTCGGGCACGGCGGAGGCCCGGCAGTGCTGGCAGGCGAGGAGGCAGGCCCGGGTCATCTCCCAGGCCACCAAGAGGGGGAAGCGGTGGAGGTCGGGCTTCATGCCCTTAGCCTAGGACAGGGGAGAAGGGCAGGTGTCCCTAGCGGGGAAGGGTGAGGCGGTAGGTGAGGGTCTTGGCTTCGTGAGGGTTTAGGGGAAGCTCCAGGCGGTAGCCCTCGGGCAGGAGGGTGGCCCCGGGGAAGTCCAGGCGGAAGGGTTTGGGAAAGGTTTCCGCAAGGAATAGGGTGAGGGGGTAGGGATAGGGGTTTTCCAGGCGGGTTTCCACCAGGTAGGTGGCCTCCTTCTCCGACTGGGCGAGGAGGCGGACGGCGCGCCCAAGGCGCGCCCTCAGGTCCTGCCCAAGCCAGATCTCGGCCTGGTTGCCCTCGAGGGTGGCAGGAAGGCGGCCCTGGCCCAGGAAAAGGCCCTCCTCCACCACCTCCAAGGCCCCAGGGGCCAAGGGAAAGGGGGCTTTGAAGCGGTAGCCCCGTTCCAGGGGGATGGAGGCCTCGGTGCGGAAGGGGCCCTGGTAGCGGAGGAGCCGGGTGGGGGCCACCTCGGCCCTTCGGAAGGGGATTTCCGTGGTGCCGGGAAGAAGCTTTCTCGGCATAAGCTCGTAGCGGAAGAGGCCGAAGGGGCTTTCCTGGGCTTCCCCGAAGGTGCGGAAGGCGGCTTCGGGGAGGGCTTTGGCCGGAAGGAGGTTCACCTCCCCCGCCAGAAGGACGAGGCGTTCCGCCGGCAGGGCTTCCCCTTCCAGCCGAAGCCTGGCCCAGGCGGTGAGCCTGCCCTCCTCGAGGGTGTAGAAGACCTCCCCGGAAAGCCCGGTGTAGAGATAGCGGAGCCAGGCCCTCCCCTCCCCCCGGTAGCGGAAAAGCACCGCCGTACCCTGGAAAAGCCTTTCCTCCTCCTCCACCCCGAGGAGGCGCAACGAGCCCGGCACCATGCGGCCAAGCTTTTCCCCCGCCAGGTACACCCAGGCGGAAGGGGGAAGGAGCACGGGCTCCTTCACCTCGGCAAAACCGGGGTAGACCACCACCTCCTGGGCCAAGGCTCCAAGGAGGAAGAGCCCTAAAGCGGCGAGCTTTCTCATACCCCCAGTTTACGGGCCAAGGCCTCCACCCGCTCCCTGGGAAGCGGCTCCCCGTGGCCGGGGTAGACCCGCTGGGCCCCCAGGTCCAGGATCTTGCGCACCGTTCTCTTCGCCAGGGCGTGGTCCTCGTTGATGAAGCGGGGCGGGAGGCCCTTGCCCCTTAAGGCGTCCCCCGCCAAAAGCACCCCTTCCCGGAAGAGCCCCACCTGCCCCAGGGTGTGGCCGGGGAGGTGGACCACCCGCCAGCCCGCAAGGGCCGTCCCTTCCTCTGCGGGGCGGAGGGCCTCCTTGGGGAGAGGGGGGGCCAGGTTGGCGAGCCGGCGGCCCAGGAGGGGGATGGGAAGGGGCGGGCGGGGCTTTTCTCCCGTGAGGTAGGGCCACTCCAGGGGGTGGGCGAACACGGGCACCCCATACTGCTCCCAAAGGGCCCTCGCCCCCCCGGCGTGGTCCAGGTGGTGGTGGGTGAGGAAGAGGAAAAGGGGCGGGGAACCTAAGAGGGAGAGGAGTTTCCCCGCCTCCCAAGGGAGCCCGGCGTCCACCAGGAAGTAGCCCCCCTCCGCCTCCACGCGGTAAAGGTTGGCGGCGAAGGCCAGGCGCTCAGGCCCGTTCATGGACGGGGGCGAGGCCCATCTCCGCCAGGGCCCGGCGGATCCCTTCGGGGTCAATGCCCGCCTGGCGGTGCAGGCTCGGGATGGTCCCGTGCTCAAAGAAGCGGTCGGGAAGCCCCAAGACCTTGACCTCGGGCTTTAGGCCCATCTCGTTAAGGGCCTCCAGAACGGCGCTCCCAAAGCCACCCATCCTCTGGTGGTCCTCCACGGTGAGGAGCTTGTAGCGGGCGAGCCGCCGCAGCATCTCCCGATCCAGGGGCTTGAGGAAGCGGGCGTTGACCACGCCCACCCGGGGGTCGTCCCCTGCGGCCTCGAGGGCGTACCGCAGGGTCTTGCCGAAGGCGAGGATGTAGGCTTCCTTTCCCTCCTTCACCACCTCCCACTTCCCCCAAGGGATGTCCGGCCACACCCCTTCCGGGGCCCTTTCCACGTTGTCCCGGGGGTAGCGGATGGCCACGGGGCCTCCCACCTCCAGGGCTTTCTTCAGCATGGCCCGAAGCTCCAGGGCGTCCTTGGGGGCGGCGATCTGCAGGTTGGGGATGGTGCGCAGGTAGGCGATGTCAAAGACCCCGTGGTGGGTGGCCCCGTCCGCCCCCACGATGCCCGCCCGGTCTATGGCGAAGACCACGGGGAGGGCTTCTATGGCCACGTCGTGGATCACCTGGTCGTAGGCCCGTTGCAGGAAGGTGGAGTAGATGGCCACCACAGGCTTCATGCCCCTTAGGGCCAGGCCCGCTGCCGTGGTCACCGCCACGTCCTCGCAGATGCCCACGTCCAGGTAGCGCTCGGGGTGCTCCAGGGAGTAGCGCACGAGCCCCGACCCCTCCCGCATGGCCGGGGTGATGACGAAGAGCCTGGGCTCCAGGTGGGCGAGCTCGGTGACGGCGTCCCCGAAAGCCTGGCTCCAGGAGTAGCCCTTGGAAACCTTCTCCGGCTTCTTGGGGTCAAACCCTGGGGGGCCGTGCCAGTAGATGGGGTCGGCCTCCGCCACCTTGTACCCCTTGCCCTTCTTGGTGACCACGTGGAGAAGGGTGGGGCCCTCCAGGGCCTTGAGGTGCTCCAGGATGTGCACGAGGCCCTTCAGGTCGTGGCCGTCCACGGGGCCGATGTAGCGCAGGCCCCAGGCGTAGAAGGGGTTTTCCTGGTGGAGGATGAGCTTGGCCGCTTCCTTCGCCCGGTCCACCAGGCCAAAAAGCTGGGGAGAGATGCGCTCTAGGACGTTTCTCCCCAGCTTTTCCATGTCGTGGACCCACTTCCTAATTTGGAGCTCTTTGAAGTACTTGTTGAGGGCCCCCACGTTCTCGGAGATGCTCATCTCGTTGTCGTTCAGGATGATGAGCATCCGCTTTTGCAGCTCCCCGATCTTGTTCAGCGCGGCAAGGGCCATGCCCCCGGTGAGGGCCCCGTCCCCGATCACCGCCACCACGTGGTAGTCCTCCCCCTGGAGGTCCCGGGCGATGGCCATGCCCAGGGCGTGGGCCAAGGAGGTGGAGGCGTGGCCAGCGGTGATGGCGTCGTGTTCGGACTCGGAAACCTTGGTGAAGCCGGAGATGCCCCCTTCCTGCCTCAGGGTGTGGAAGCGGTCCTTCCGCCCCGTGACCAACTTGTGGGCGTAGGCCTGGTGGCCCACGTCAAAGAGGATGCGGTCTTTGGGGGAGTGGAAGACGCGGTGTAGGGCCAGGATCAGCTCCACCGCCCCCAGGGAGCTTGCCAGGTGCCCGCCGTTTTGCGCCGTGACCCGGATGATCTCGCTCCGGATCTCCTCGGCTAGTTCCTGGAGTTCCTCCAGGCTAAGCCGCTTCAGGTCTTCGGGGTCGTTTACCCTATCCAGGACCATACCCACCTCACTGGAAGTTGCGCTCCACCAGGATGCGCCCCTCCCGGGTGCGCACCTCCCCCACCCGGGGGGCGAACCAGACCTCGTAGGCGGTCTGGCCCGCCTGGTCCTGGTAGACCTGGCGGATGCGCAGGATGCGGAAACTCCCCGCAGGAAGGCGCACTTCCCGTTCCTCTAAGACCTCCATGCTGTAGTCCAGACGGCCTTGGGCCAAAGGCTCCCGGCCTGTGGGGGAGAGGAGCTCCACCTTCACCTCCACCCTTCCCCCCCAGCGGTAGCCCGGGGCGAGGAGGCCCTCCGGGGGGTACTCCAGGACGGGCGGGGTGAAGACCACCCGGGCCGAGGGGTCCTGGAAGCCGAGAAGCCGCACGCCGAAGGCCCCCACCTGGCGGTAGTAGACCCGGTCCTCCCCCCGGCCATAGGCGCGGAAGCGGAGGGCTTCCTGGCCCTCGTAGAGGGCGGGGCCCTCCACCCGTACCCGGTAGGGCGGGGAGGAGAGGGGCTCCCCCTCGGGCACGTAGACCCACTCCAGCCCCGTGGCGGTGGGGTAGAAGGCCTCGCTTCGGAGGAAAGGCCGGGCCTCGGGGGCCTGGGTCACCTGGGGGGCGCAGGCGGCGAGGAGGAGGGAGAGGGCCATAAGGGACCGCCTCATGTTAGGGAGTTTACCCCGCTTCCCGCCGTGGGCTGGCCAACACTTTAGGTTCTGGGGCCCGGCTAGCCTTGGCCCAACTCCCGCTTGAGCCGAAGGAGTTCCTCCTCCAGCTCTTTTTCCCCGGACAAGGCGGCGAGCTCCTTCTCCAGGTCCTGGCCGTCCAGGGCCTTTAGGGCCTCGTGCCGGTCCTCCAGGGCCAGGATGCGGGCCTCCATCTCCTCAAAGGCCTCGAGGGCGGGGTGACTGTCCAAGCGGGACTCCATCCGGCGCACCGCCTCCGCCGCCTCCACCCCCTTCTTCCGGGCCAAAAGGAGCTTCTTCCTGGCCTCGGCCTCGTCAATCTTGGCCTCCAGGGCCTTGAGCTGGGTCATGAGCCGCTCGGTGAGGGCCCGGTGCTCCGCGAGTTGCGCTTTGAAGCCCTCCGCCAGGTCCAAAGCCCGTTTCCTACGCCGCAGGGCCTCCTTGGCCAGGTCCTCCCGGGAGGCCCTAAGGGCTTCCTTGGCCTTTTCCTCCCAGAGGGCGGCCTCCTTCTCGTGGCTTTCCACCTCCCGCTCCAGGCGCTTGGCCTCGGCCATGGCCGCTGCCACCTGTTCCCGGGCCTCCTTGAGGGCTTCCTTCATGTCCAAGAGGGCCTGCTCCAGGATCTTCTCCGGGTCCTCGGCCCGGCGCAAGAGCTCGTTCAGGTTGGCGCGGATGAGACGCCCCAGGCGGTCTAGTAGGTTCATGCTGCCTCCGGGTCCAGTATACCTTGACGGCGCCTTGGGCCTGGGGTAGCCTTGCCCTGCAAGTATGCGCTTACTTACGGAAGCCGACCCCCTCGAGGCCCGCCTCTTCCAGGCCGCTTTGGAGCTTTTGGCGGAGCGGGGCTACCGCGGGGCCACTACCAAGGAGGTGGCCCGGCGGGCGGGGGTGAGCGAGGTGACCCTTTTCCGCCGCTATGGGAGCAAGGAGGCTTTGTTCCGGAAGGCCGTGGTCGCCTTCTTCCCTCAGGGCTTCCTGGAGCGGCTTCCCGAGGAAGGGGCCCCTTTGGCAGAGGGGCTTTCCGCCCTCTTGGAGGCCTATCTGGAGCTTCTCAAGGCCCATCAGGTTCTTTTGCCCAAGCTCTTGGCAGAGTTGTTGCGCCACCCCGAGCTCCTTTCGGAAGGCCCCCCGAGGGGGCTCGGGCTGGCTTTGGGAAGGATTGTGGGCTTTTTCCGGGCCAAACAGGAGGCGGGCCTTTTGCGGCCGGACGAGCCCCCCGAGGAGCTGGCCCTGGCCTTCGTGGGTCCCCTTTTCGCCCGCTTCCTCCTGGGGGAGGTTTTGGGGGTGCGCCTGCCCTTGGACCGGGAGGCCTACGTGCGGGGGTATCTGGAGGGACGCTATGGTGCACGCTGAGGAGGTGACGCGGCATTTCGGCAGCCTCAAGGCCCTGGACCGGGTGAGCCTTTCCGTGCGCCCAGGGGAGGTGTTCGGCCTTTTGGGCCCCAACGGGGCGGGGAAGACCACCTTGGTGCGGGTCCTCACCGGGGTTCTCCGCCCCGATGGGGGGCGGGCGGTGGTGGCGGGGCTAGATGTGTTGCGGGAGCCTTGGGCGGTCAAGGCCCGGATCGGCTACGCCACCCAGGAGCAAAGCGTCTACCGCGACCTCACCGTGGAGGAAAACCTCCGCTTCCGCGCCCGCCTTTACCGGCCAAGGGAGGCGAAGGCCCTGGCGGAAGAGGCCCTTTTGCGCTTTGGCCTTCTCCCCTACGCCAAGGCCCTGGCGGGCCACCTCTCCGGGGGCTGGCGGCAACGGCTGGCCTTGGCCCAGGCGGTGGTCCACCGCCCGGAGGTCCTCTTCTTGGACGAGCCCACCACGGGGCTTGACCCCGTGTCCCGCCGGGCCATCTGGGACCTCATCCACCAGGAGGCGGAACGGGGGGCGGCGGTCTTGGTCACCACCCACTATATGGACGAGGCGGAGCGTTGCCACCGCCTGGCCCTCCTCTTCGCCGGGCGGGTCCTGGCCCTGGGCACGCCGCAGGAGCTCAAGGCCGAGGCCCGGGGGCGGGCGGATTTCTACTTCGCCCCCGTGACCTTGGCCGAGGCGAGGCGGGTGGAAGGGGTTTGGGACGCCTGGCCCAGCGGCCACGGGGTGCGCCTCATCCTGCGGAAGGGCGTGGCCCCGCCCTTTCCCGCCACGCCCACCGAGCCCACCCTCGAGGACGTCTTCCTGGTCTACACCAAGGGGGAAGCATGAGCCGCATCCTCGCCCTAGCGGAAAAGGAGTTTTTGCAGATCCGGCGGGACCACGTCCTCCCGCGGCTCATCGTCCTTTTGCCCACCCTGATGCTCCTCCTCTTCGGCTACGCCATCAACTTCACCCTGGATAACATCCCCCTGGCGGTGTACGACGCCTCCCAGGACCGCATCAGCCAGACCCTTTTGGCGGAGCTCACCCGGGAAAACCGCTTCCATTTGGCGGTGAGGGCGGAAAGCCCCGAGGGGGTGGTGAGGGCGGTGGACCGGGGCCAGGCCCGGGTGGGCCTGGTGGTGCCCCCAGGGGCCTTGGAAAGGGTGCGCCGGGGGGAGAGCGTGAACCTGGAGGTCTACGTGGACGGCACCGACCCCAACTTCGCCTTCCAGGCCCAGGCCGCCTTGCGCAAGGCCATCCAGGAGGTGAACGCCCGCATCCTGGTGGGCCGGGCCCTTTCCGGGGAGGCGGTCTTGCCCCCCTTGAGCCCCACCCTCCACACCCTCTACAACCCGGACAACAAGACCGCCTGGTTCATGATCCCCGGCATCATCGGCCTGGTCCTCACCATGTTCACCGTGCTCCTTACCGCCCTCTCCATCGTCCGGGAGGCGGAAAGCCGCATGATGGAAAGCCTTTTGGCCTCCCCCTTGCGCCCCCACGAGATGGTCCTGGGCAAGGTCCTGCCCTATCTGGTCATCGCCTTTGCCGTGGCCATCTTGGTTTTGGCCCTGGGGCACTGGGTTTTTGGGGTGCCGGTGCGGGGAAGCCTCCTCCTTCTGCTCTTCGCCATGTTCCTCTTCGTGTTGGGCTCCTTGGCGGCGGGGGTTTTGATCTCCACCTTGGCCCGCACCCAGGTGCAGGCGGTCTTCGGCACCTACGCCTATGCCTTTCCCACCATCTTCCTTTCGGGCTTCGTCTTCCCCATAGACGGCATGCCCCGCCTTTTCCAGATGCTTTCCTACCTGGTGCCCGCCCGCTACCTCATTGAGGTCCTGCGGGGGGTGATGCTCAAAGGGGTGGGCCTTGGGGTGCTTTGGCCCCACCTCTTGGCCTTGGCCCTCTTCTCCGCTTTGGTCCTCTTCTTGGCCTCGGCCCGCTTCCAGAGGCAGGTGGCGGTATGAGGGGGGTGGTGCTTCTTCTCCTCGTTTCCCTGGCCTTGGCCCAGGGGCGCCTCGAGGCGGGCCTTTACGGGGCCCCCGGCGGGGTAACCCCGGCCCTGGAGGCCGCCTTCGCCCTTGGGGAAGGGGAGGCTTACCTGAGGGGGCAACCCGGGCGGGGGGCCTTGGGCTACCTGGGGAACCTTTCCTTGGGGCCTCTGGGCTTTCTGGCCTATGGGGCCCAAGGGGAGGTGGGGGAGGGGGGCCTGGGGGGTGCCCTTTTCCTGGAGGGAGGGGCGGGACCCTTGGCGGCGGAGGGGCGGCTTGGGTACAGGCCCCAAGGGGCTTTTCCCCTTTTCCCCGAGGCGGGGTTTTTCGGGCGGCTTTCCCTGCGCTACCGGGCCACCCCTAGGGAGGTCTGGGGTTTGGAGGTGGCAAAGAACACCCCTCCCCGCCCCCCCTCCTTCGGCCTGCAACCGGGTTGGGAAGGGGGCTTTCGCCTGGAAGGGAGCTACGCCTTCCGGCAGGAGGCCGCCTACACCCTGGGGCTAGGGGTTTCCCCCGGGCCCTACGCCCTTTTGGGCCTGAAGGGGGAGGTGGGGGAGGGAGGGGAGGTTTTGGACCTCCTCCTCCGCCTGGGCGGGGTGAACCGGTTGGAGGCGGGGCTTTACTTAGGGGAGGCTAGCCTCCATCTCACCCTTTCCTACCCGTGGGCGGGTAGCTTCGTGGTGTGGCTTGGGGACTTGGGCCTCGAGGCGGGTTACGGGAAGGCCCCCTACGCCTGGGTCCGCTACGCTTGGAGGTGGCCGTGAAGGAAAGAGCCCTGACGATCCTCGGATTTTTCGCCCTTTTGGCCCTGGCTTGGGCCCAGTCGGTCCCGCAGATCCTGGACCTGGTTGAGAAAAACCTGGCCGAACCCTGGCAGGCCCTGGTGCAGGGGGAGATCCAGGGCCCAGGGGGTCGGGAAACCCTCCAGGCCCGGGTCTACGCCCTGCCCAAGGAGAAGCTCTACCGCATAGAGTTCCTCAAGCCGGGCTCCTTGGAGGGGAACTTTACCGTGGTCACCGAGAAGGAGGTCTGGAACTACCTCTACCTCACCAACCAGCTCGTCATCAGCCCCAAGGAGAAGGCCCAGGTGCAGGGCCTGGGCTTTAGCCCCCAGGGCCTGGGCGACCTGAAGGCCCTGAGCGAGCGGGTAAACCTCCGCCTGGCGGGGGAGGAGCGCCTGCCGGAAGGGGTGGCCTGGAAGCTCGTGGGCGAGGCCAAGGAGGGCCAGGGCTTCGCCCGCTTGGAGCTCTATGTCCTGAAGGCGGACCCAAGGCCTTTGCGCTTCCTCTTCCTGGACGAGGGGGGGAAGGTTTTGGCGGACCTCAAGGTGGTGGAGTTCAAGCGGGCAAGCCTCACCCCCGCCCAGCTCAAGCGCTATCCCAAGGACGCCCAGGTGGTGCGCCGCTAGGTTTCGGCATAGAGGGGGGTGGAGAGGTACTTCCACCCCCCATCGGGGCTGATGCAGGCCACCCGCTTGCCGGGGCCGAGCTCCCGCGCCACCTGAAGGGCGGCCCAGATGATGCCCCCCGAGCTCATCCCCAGGAAAAGCCCCTCTTCCCGGGCGAGCCTGCGGGCCAGGGGGAAGGCGTCCTCCTCCCACACCTGGATGACCCCGTCCAGGAGGCTTAGGTCCAGGTTCTCGGGGATGAAGCCCGGGCCCATGCCCTGGAACTGGTGTTGCCCCATCTTCCCCCCGGAGAGGACGTTGGAGCGGGCGGGCTCCACGGCGATGACCTTCACCTTGGGGTTTCGCTCCTTGAGGTAGCGCCCCACCCCGGTGATGGTCCCCCCCGTGCCCGAGCCGTAGACGAAGGCGTCTATGCGTCCCTCCAGGGCCTCGTAGAGCTCGGGCCCCGTGGTCTCGTAGTGGGCCCGCACGTTGGCAGGGTTTTTGAACTGGTCGGGCATGAAGGCGCCGAGCTCCTCCTTGAGCCGGAGGGCCTCCTCCCGGGCCGCCAGCATCCGCCTCTCCGGGTCCGTGAGGACGAGCTCCGCCCCGAAAGCCCTCAAGACCCGCTTCCTCTCCTCGGACATCTGGGCGGGCATGGTGAGGATGAGGCGGTAGCCCCGGCTTGCGGCGATCATGGCGAGGCCGATGCCCGTGTTGCCGCTCGTGGGCTCCACGATCACCTGGCCCGAGCCCGGCCTCAGGATCCCCTTCTCCTCGGCGTCCTTGATCATGTACCAGGCGGGGCGGTCCTTGATGGAGCCCCCTGGGTTTTGCCCCTCCAGCTTCACGAAGACCTCGGCCATGTCCGGCTCCACCACCTTGGTGAGGCGCACCACGGGGGTTTTGCCGATGACCCGTTCCACCCGCATACCCCCACTATAGGGGTTTCCTTGGCGGGGGGCATCTGCTAACCTAGATGGAGCAAGCCCTAAGCTTGCGGAAGGGTGAACATGAAAGTAGGACAGGACAAGGTGGTCACCATTCGCTACACCCTCCAGGTGGAGGGGGAGGTTTTGGACCAGGGGGAGCTTTCCTACCTGCACGGGCACGGCAACCTCATCCGGGGCCTCGAGGAGGCCCTGGAGGGCCGCGAGGAGGGCGAGGCCTTCCAGGCCCACGTGCCGGCGGAGAAGGCCTACGGCCCCCACGACCCGGAAGGGGTGCAGGTGGTGCCCCTCTCCGCCTTCCCCGAGGACGCCGAGGTGGTCCCGGGGGCCCAGTTTTACGCCCAGGACATGGAGGGGAACCCCATGCCCCTCACCGTGGTGGAGGTCCAGGGGGAGGAGGTCACCATTGACTTCAACCACCCCCTGGCGGGCAAGGACCTGGACTTTGACGTGGAGGTGGTGAAGGTGCGGGAGGCCACCCCCGAGGAGCTCCTGCACGGCCACGTGCACGAGGGCGGGCATTCCCACTAGGCGTGGGCCAGGCCTCCCCGGGGGTCCCCTGGGGGGCTTGACTTTTTCCTCCCCCCGTGGGATAGTGGGGAGCCCCTGGAAAGCCAGGTGGGTTTTCGGGATGAAGGAGAAGCATGAAGAAGGGTACCGTTAAGTGGTTCAACGCGGAAAAAGGCTACGGGTTCATCCAGCAGGAAGAGGGTCCGGACGTGTTCGTGCACTTCTCGGCCATTGAGGCCGAAGGGTTTCGCACCCTGAACGAGGGGGAGCGGGTGGAGTTTGAGGTGGAGCCGGGCCGGGGCGGCAAGGGCCCCCAGGCCAAGAAGGTCCGCCGCATCTAAAGGACGGGAAGGCCAAAGGAAGCCCCCAAGGGGGCTTCCTTTGCTTTAGGCTTAGGGCATGCGCATCCTGGTTTCCAACGACGACGGCATCTTCTCCCCGGGCATCAAGGCCTTGGGCCTGGCCATGCGGGCTTTGGGCGAGGTGTACGTGGTGGCCCCCGATGTGGAGCAGTCGGCGGTGGGCCACGGCATCACCGTGCGCCGCCCCTTGCGCTTCAAGCACACGGCGAGCGCCGGTTTCGGGGAGATCCCCGCCTACCGGGTGGACGGCACCCCGGCGGACTGCGTGGTCCTGGGGGTGCACCTTCTGGGCCGGCCGGACCTGGTGGTCTCCGGCATCAACATCGGGGTGAACCTGGGGCTAGACCTCACCCACTCGGGTACGGTGGCGGCGGCCCTCGAGGCCACCTCCTTAGGCATCCCCGCCATCGCCTTCAGCCTGGACACCTCCGGGGAGGAGTTGGACTTCGCCGAGGCCGCCCGCCATGCGGTAAGGATCGCCCGCCGGGTGGCGGAGAAGGGCCTGCCCAAAGGGGTCCTCCTCAACGTGAACTTCCCCGCCCGCCCGCCCAAGGGGGTCAAGGTCACCCGGCTTTCCACCCACCACTTTGAGGACACCGTGGTGGAACGGCTTGACCCCGAGGGGAAGCCCTACTACTGGATCGCCGGCACCCCCGTGGGGGAGGAGGAGGAGGGGACGGACCTTTGGGCGGTGCGCCAGGGGTACATCTCCGTCACCCCCGTGAGCCTGGACTTCACCGCCCGGGAGTACCTGGCCGAGGTGGAGGCCTGGTTCAAGGACCTGTGAGGCGCACGGGCAGGCCCTCCTTTAGGCCCCAGGCCTCCCGGGCGTTTCCCCGGTTGAGGGAGATTTCCAAAAGCCCTGCGCTTCCCAAGTAGGCCACCCCTTCCCCTACTTCCACCTCGCCGAAGGTGCGGCGGATGGGTACCCTTCGCCCCGCCACCTCCACCCATCCCCCCAAAGGGGCCTGGAGGAGGGTGGTGATGGCGTTGCCGAAGCGGTCAAAGGTGAGGATCTCCCCTTCCGGCCCCGGGGTGAGGGCCAGGGGAAGCCTTTGGAGGCTTTCCACCGGCACCTCCTCCCCCAGGGCCTCCGGGGGAAGCCCCAGGGCCAGGTGGGCGGCGGCGGGGGCGAAGCGGTCGCGGCCGTGGAAGGTGAACGCCCCGGGGCGCCACCCGGGTAAGGGGTCCAGGCCCTGGGGCCTGGGAGGCGCCACCCCTTCCAGGGCGTAGGCCCGCCGGGGCGGGTCCAGGAGCCAGGCCAGGGTGAAGAGGCCGTTGTCCGGGCCCACGTAAACCCGCCGGCCCAAGGCGGCGATGGCCCGCCTCCTTGTCCCCACCCCGGGGTCCACTACCCCTAGGACCACGCTCCCCTCGGGCAGGTAGGGCACCGCCTCAAAGAGGGCGTAGGCCGCCCGGCGCAGGTCCTGGGGCGGGAGGTCGTGGGCCAGGTCCACCACCCCTATTCCGGGGGCCTTTTGGGCCAAGACCGCCTTCACCACCCCCACGTAGGGGTCCTCGAGGCCGAAGTCGGAGAGGAAGAAGACGGGGCGCATCCTAGAAGCGCCGCAGCCAAGCGGGGGGGAAGAGGGCGAGGACCACCCCCGCCACCACCCAGCCCAGGCCAAGGCCCAAGACGCTCCCCGCCCGCTCCTTGGCCCACAAAAGCCCGGCGCCCACGAGGAGGAGGAGGAGGGTGGGCCCCGGCACCACCAGGGCGAAGAAGAGGGCGGAAAGGGCGGGGGAGAGGTCCTTGTAGCGCTCCTTAAAGACCCAGGGAACCAAGCCGCGGAAGAAGGGCTCCATCAGGGCCAGGCCCAGGAAGGTGAGGAGGTTTAGGGGAAGGGTGGATAGGCCGAGGAAGGGGCGCAGGAGGCCGTAGGCGAAGAGGAGGAGGACCAAGGCCGGCCCCACCCAAAACCCCTCCACCCAGCTTCCCCAGGGGCCCAGGAGGGCGGGTAGCCGCTTCCTTTGCCAGAAGAGGAGGCCCAAGAGGAGGAAGGCCCCGTAGGCCAGGTAGAGGCTTGGGAGCACCTTTTCCCCTTGGTAGGGGGTGAGGAAGGCGAGGAGGTTGGCGAAGAGGAGCTTGCCCATCAGGGCGGCGAAGCCCAGGGCCAAGAGGAGGGCCAGGAGGGCCAAGAGGTAGAGGCTTCCCGGCCCTGGCAAGGGGTTTTCCACCACCTCCACGGTGCGCAAGGGCTCTATGCGGCTTTCCCCCAGGAGGACCAGGACCAAGAAGGCGAGGAGGGCGAGAAGCCAGGGCCAGGCCTTGGCGAGGAAGCGCCCGGGGAGGTTTTCCACCTGGGAAAGTTGCCCCAGGGCCGCCAGGCCCCGCTCGAAGTCCCCTTGGCCCAGGTAGGCCAGGGTCAGGGTGGAGAGGGCCTGGGCCTTGAGGTCCGGCCTTTCCGCAAGCTCCGGGAGGAGGCTTTCCAAAAGGGGGATGGCCTCCCCGGGCCGCCCCACCAGGAAAAGGAGGCGTCCCCGCGCTAGCCGTTCCTCCCGGGTGGAGCCCAGGGCCAGGAGGCCCGCTTCGGGATTGCCGAGCTCCAGGTGGAGCCGGGCCAGGAGGAGGCGCACCTCCGGGGTGGGGGGGAGGGTTTGGGCCTCGGCCAGGGCGGCCTCTGGGCGCTTTAGGGCCTCGAGGGCCAAGGCCCTCGCCAGCCTCGCCTCCGGATCCCGCCCCAAGGGGAGGCGCAGGACCTCCGCCGGCTTCCCCTGGGCCAAAAGGAGCCGTGCCTTGAGGACCAGGCCCTCGGGGTCGTCCCCTAGGCGCTCCAGGTAGGTGGCCGCTTGGGCCAGCTCCCCCCTTTCCAAGGCGATGCGGGCGAGGAGGCGGAGGCTTGGGGCGTGGTTGGGGTCGCTCACCAGGGCGAGCTCGCAGGTCATCTGGGCGCTCTCCAAGGCTCCTTGGTCGTAGAGCCTCTGGCAGCGGGCGAAATACTCCTCGGCCCCTTGGGCCAAGGCCTGGGGAGGAATAACCAGGCCCATAAAGACCAAAAGTCCCCAAATAAGCCTCATGGCTTCCAGTTTACGCCCTCCGTCTTATACCCGGTATAATCGCCCCGGGTGAAACCCATGAAGCGATGGACGGCAATCCTAACCTCGGCCCTCTTGACCCTGGCCATGGCCCAGGCCTCCCAGGTGGCGGCCTTGGTGGATGCGGGGCGCTTCCAGGAGGCCTACGAGATGGGCCTCAAGCTCGGCACCCCCGAGGCCCTGGCCCTGGCGGCCAAGGGGGCGAGCTTCTACGCCCTTTACGAGGCCAAGCCGGAGGAGAAGCGGGCTTGGTTTGAGAAGGCGGAGAAGGCCGCCTCCCAGGCCATCGCCAAGGACCCGGGTTACCCGGAGGGCTACTTTGAGCGGGCAAGGGCCCTGGGGCGGCTTTCCCAGTACAAGGGGATCCTCGAGGCCCTCTCCGAGGGGCTTGCCCCCCGCATCCGCAACGACCTGGAACGGACCCTGAAGCTCAAACCCGACCACGCCGGGGCCATGGTGGCCCTGGCCCTTTGGCACTTTGAGCTGGTGCAGAAGGGCTGGCTGGTGGCCGCCACCCAGGGGGCGGACGGGGGCAAGGTGGAGCCCTTGATGCGGAAGGCCATTGAGCTGGAGCCCGATGGGATCATCCACCGGGTGGAGTACGCCAAGGTGCTCGCCGCCTGGGGCAAGAAGGAGGAGGCGCGAAAACAGCTGGAGATTGCCCTTTCCCTCCCCGCCCGGACCGCCGCCGACCGCTACGACCAGGAAAGGGCTCGCCAGGAGCTGGCCAAGCTCAAGTAGGCCCTAGCGCGGGGTGGGGAGCCTGAGGCCAAGCCGCCTGCCGAAGACCCGGAGGAGCACGGTGGCCAAGGCCCCGGCGAAGAGGGAGAACCCGGGGTGGCTTCCGTGAAGGGCATAGACCACCAAAGCCCCCACCAGGGCGGCGGAGGCGTAGAGGTCCCCCGCCCGGTAGAGGATGCCCGGCACCTCGCCGGCGAGCACATCCCGCAAGACCCCGCCCCCCACCCCGGAAAGGGTCCCCGCCAAGGCCACGCCAAAAGGCCCTAAGCCCGCCCCCAGCCCCCTTTCCGCCCCCAAGGCGGCGAAGAGGCCTAGGCCCAGGGTGTCCAGGTAGTAGATGGGCTTCTCCAGGGCCTGCACCCGACCCGGGGGTGGAAGCGGAAGACCAGAACCCCCACCCCCACCACGCTCCAAAGGAGGGGCTCGTTGGTGAGGGCCGTGGGGGGGAGGGTGCCCACCAGGACATCCCGGATGGAGCCGCCCCCCACCGCCGTCACCGTGGCCAGGACCAAGACCCCAAGGAGGTCAAACCCCTTTTCCACCCCCTTCAGAGCCCCGGTGGCGGCGAAGACCAGGGTGCCGAGCCAGACCAGGACCTCAACCATCCAAAAGCGCCAGGGCCCGGGCCTGGACGTGGGAAGGGAAGAGGCCCTCCGAGGTTTTGAAGGCCAGGCCGATGCGGTCCTTGGGAAGCCCCAAGAGGCGGGAAAGGTTTTCCACCAAGGCCTCCCGGTGGGGGTTTAGCTTGGGCCGGTCCAGGGTGAGGACCAGGCTCACCTGGAGGAGCCTCCCCCCTAGGCCCGCCACCCGGGCCAGGGCTTCCTTCAGGAACACCTCGCTCCGCACCCCTTGCCAGCGGGGGTCGGTGTCGGGGAAGAGGAGGCCGATATCCCCGAGGCCATAGGCGGCGAGGAGGGCATCGGTGAGGGCGTGGAGGGCGGCATCCCCGTCGGAGTGGGCCACGGCCCCCACGGGGCTTGGGATCTCTAGGCCGCAGAGGTAGAGGGGCTTGCCCTCGGCGAGAAGGTGGCTATCCTCCCCGTAGCCGATGCGCATGGCTATACTTTAGGGCATGCCGCGCTTTGAGGAAGCCCTGGCCCTCATGGAGGCCTGGACGGAGAGTCCGTCCTTGCGCCGGCACATGCGGGCGGTGGAGGTGGCCATGCGGGCCTACGCCCGCCGCTTCGGGGAGGACGAGGAGCTTTGGGCCATGGCCGGGGTGCTCCACGATATGGACTACGAGAAGTACCCGGAGGAACACCCCTACCGGGGGGTGGAGGAGCTCAGGCGCCTCGGCTACCCCGAGGAGGTCCTAAAGGCCATCCTGGGCCATGCCAGCTACACCGGGGTGCCCCGGGAAAGCCTTATGGCCAAGGCCCTGTTCGCCGTGGACGAGCTCACGGGCCTCATCGCCGCTGCGGTCTACGTGCGCCCGGACCGTTCCATCCTGGGCCTGGAGCTCCCTAGCCTGAAAAAGAAGTTCAAGGACAAGGCCTTCGCCAAGGGGGTAAACCGGGAGGAGATCCGCATGGGGGCGGAGGAACTGGGGGTGTCCTTGGACGAGCACCTGGCCTTCGTGTTGGAGGCCATGAAGCGGGAGGCCCACCTCCTGGGCCTCGCATAGTTGCCCTTTTGCGCCATCCCCGCTAGGGTGGGAGGCGTGGAGCTTCCCGACCTCACCCCTTACCTCGGGCAGATGACCTTTGGCGGCCTAGCGGGGTATGCCGTGGGCTATGCCTTGAAGAAGGTGGGCCGCCTTCTCGCCCTCGCTTTGGGGCTTCTCTTCGTGGGCCTACAGCTCCTCGCCCAGGCGGGCTACGTGGAGGTGGACTGGACCCGCATCCAGCGGGACGTGGAGCCTTTGCTCCAGCAGCCTGGCTTGAAGAGCCTTTGGGAGAGGCTTGTTTCCACCCTCACCTATAACCTGCCCTTCGGGGCGAGCTTCGTGGGCGGGCTTATCCTGGGCCTTAGGGCCGGATGAGCCGCTGGGGCGTGGCGATGAGGTCCACCCGGCGCTCGGGGGGAACGGGGAGCTTGGGGTAGACCATCACCGGGTGGGCCAGGGTGGCGAAGGGGGCCTCCAGCTTGAGCCAGGCTTGGGGAAAGCCGTAGCCCTTCCCCACCCAACCCCCCTCTTCGTCCACCGCCACCGCCCCGATGAGGACGAGGTCTATGGCCTGGGCCTCGAGGGCCACGGGCACCCCGTAGCGGTAGGCCTCCCGCACCCGCTTGAGCCGCCTGGGGTCCAGGTCCTTCAGGAGCAAAAACTTCCCCGGCCGGTCCGGATGAGGGAGGAGGAGGTCTTTCCCTTGGCGCAAGGCCTCCTCCCTCAAGGGTTTGAGCACGGCGTCCATGCCCGCGAGGATCCGCCGCGCTCCCAGGAACTCCGGGGTCCTTAGGAGGCGCTCCGCTGCCTTTTTGGCCCCCAGGAAGTTGGGGTGGTGGCCGTGGGGCGGGGTGGGGTGGAGGGCAAGCCCGTAGCGGGCGAGGGCGTTCCAGACTTCTTCCCGCAGCTCCCCCAAGGTCATCTCCCCCACTTTGCCCCCTGGGCAGGGGGGCGTCAAGCTAGGATGGGAGGATATGGGCCGCAGACTCCGGTTCGCCCACCTACACCAGCACACCCAGTATTCCCTCCTGGACGGGGCGGCCAAGCTTTCCGACCTCCTTAAGTGGGTCAAGGAGGTCTCCCCCGAGGACCCCGCTTTGGCCATCACCGACCACGGGAACCTCTTCGGCGCGGTGGAGTTCTACAAGAAGGCCACGGAAATGGGCGTGAAGCCCATCATCGGGTACGAGGCCTACGTGGCGGCGGAAAGCCGCCACGACCGCAAGCGGGGCAAGGGCCTGGACGGGGGGTACTTCCACCTCACCCTCCTCGCCAAGGACTTCAAGGGCTACCAGAACCTGGTGCGCCTGGCGAGCCGGGCCTACCTGGAGGGCTTTTACGAGAAACCCCGCATTGACCGGGAGATCCTTAGGGAGCACGCCGAAGGCCTCATCGCCCTTTCCGGGTGCCTGGGGGCGGAGATCCCCCAGTTCATCCTCCAGGACCGCCTGGACCTGGCGGAGGCCCGGCTCAACGAGTACCTTTCCATCTTCGGCGACCGCTTCTTCATTGAGATTCAAAACCACGGCCTTCCCGAGCAGAAGAAGGTCAACGAGGTCCTCAAGGAGTTCGCCCGCAAGTACGGCCTGGGCCTGGTGGCCACCAACGACGGCCACTACGTGCGGAAGGAGGATGCCCGGGCCCACGAGGTGCTCCTGGCCATCCAGTCCAAGAGCACCCTGGACGACCCCGAACGCTGGCGCTTCCCCTGCGACGAGTTTTACGTGAAGACCCCCGAGGAGATGCGGGCCATGCTCCCCGAGGCGGAGTGGGGGGACGAGCCCTTTGATAACACGGTGGAGATCGCCCGCATGTGCAACGTGGACCTCCCCATCGGGGACAAGATGGTCTACCGCATCCCCCGCTTCCCCCTCCCCGAGGGCCGCACGGAGGCCCAGTACCTCATGGAGCTCACCCTAAAGGGCCTCCTGGACCGCTACCCCGACCGCATCACCCCGGAGTTTTACCGGGAGGTCTTCCGCCGCCTGGGGAAGATCCCCCCCCACGGGGACGGGCAGGCCCTGGCCGAGGCCTTGGCCCAGGTGGAGAAGGAGGCTTGGGAAAAGCTCCTGGCCGGGTTTCCCCCTCTGGAGGGCGTGCGGGAGTGGACGGCGGAGGCCATCCTCCACCGGGCCCTCTATGAGCTCGGCGTCATTGAGCGCATGGGCTTCCCCGGGTACTTCCTCATCGTCCAGGAGTACATCAACTGGGCCAAGAAGCATGGCATTTCCGTGGGCCCCGGGCGGGGTTCGGCGGCGGGGAGCCTCGTGGCCTACGCCGTCGGCATCACCAACATTGACCCCTTGCGCTTTGGCCTTCTCTTTGAGCGCTTCCTAAACCCCGAGCGGGTGTCCATGCCGGACATAGACACGGACTTTTCCGACCGCAAGCGGGACATGGTCATCCAGCACGTGCGGGAGCGCTACGGAGCGGATAGGGTAGCCCAGATCGGCACCTTCGGGAGCCTGGCCTCCAAGGCGGCCCTGAAGGACGTGGCCCGGGTCTACGGCATCCCCCACAAGAAGGCGGAGGAGCTGGCCAAGCTCATCCCCGTGCAGTTCGGCAAGCCCAAGCCCTTGGCCGAGGCTGTCCAGGTGGTGCCGGAGCTCAAGGCGGAGATGGAAAAGGACCCCAAGATACGGGAGGTGATAGAGGTGGCCATGCGCCTCGAGGGCCTCAACCGCCACGCCTCCGTGCACGCCGCCGGGGTGGTGATCGCCGCCGAGCCCCTCACCGACCTGGTGCCCCTCATGCGAGACCAGGAGGGCCGCCCCGTGACCCAGTACGACATGGGGGCGGTGGAGGCCTTGGGCCTTTTGAAAATGGACTTCCTGGGCCTCCGCACCCTCACCTTCTTGGAGGAGGCC
Organism: Thermus brockianus; assembly: GCF_021462505.1. Taxonomy (GTDB): domain Bacteria; phylum Deinococcota; class Deinococci; order Deinococcales; family Thermaceae; genus Thermus; species Thermus hydrothermalis. The sequence goes on along the minus strand of NZ_JAKEDV010000005.1, from coordinate 26,008 downwards.
AAGCGGATCGTCCGGGAGTCCAAGGGGGTGGAGCTGGACTACGATGCGCTTCCCCTGGACGACCCCAAGACCTTTGAGCTCCTTGCCCGGGGGGAGACCAAGGGGGTTTTCCAGTTGGAGTCTGGGGGCATGACCAACACGGTGCGGGGGCTTAAGCCCAGGCGGATTGAGGACATCATCGCCCTGGTGTCCCTCTACCGCCCCGGCCCCATGGAGCACATCCCCACCTACATCCGGCGCCACCACGGCCAAGAACCCGTGCGCTACGCCGAGTTTCCCCATGCGGAGAAGTACCTAAGGCCCATCCTGGACGAGACCTACGGCATCCCCGTCTACCAGGAGCAGATCATGCAGATCGCCTCCGCGGTGGCCGGGTACTCCTTGGGGGAGGCGGACCTTCTGAGGAGGGCCATGGGCAAAAAGAAGCTGGAGGAAATGCAAAAACACCGGGAGCGCTTCGTCCGGGGGGCCAAGGAGCGGGGGGTGCCGGAGGAGGAGGCCAACCGGCTTTTTGACATGCTGGAGGCCTTCGCCAACTATGGCTTTAATAAGTGCCTCCCCGCGCGGGCGCAGGTGGTGGACTACCGCACGGGAAAGCTGGTTTCCGTGGGGGCCATCGTTCGGGGCGAGGCAAGGGGGGTGTGGGTGGCCTCCCTGGACGAGGAGACCCTCCGCTTGGTGCCCCGGCCCGTGGTGGCGGCCTTTTCTAGCGGCCGGGCCCAGGTCTTCCGCCTGCGCACCGCCACGGGGCGGGTTCTCGAGGCCACCGCCAACCACCCCCTTTACACCCCCGAGGGCTGGCGTCCCTTGGGAGCGCTCAAGCCCGGGGACTTCGTGGCCCTGCCCCGCCACCTGCCCTACCTCCCTTCCACGAGCCTCAAGCCCCACGAGCTAGACCTCCTGGGGTTCGCCCTCGCCGAGGGTAACCTGCGCCACCCTTCGGGGTTTTACCTCTATACCTCCTCGGAGGAGGAGCTCTGCGCTATGCTGACGGCCCTAGAGGCCTTCGCCAACACCCGGGCCAAGGTGGCCTGGCGGCGGGGGGTGGCCCACGTTTACGTGGGGCGGGAGGACCGGAGGCGCCCGGCGGAGGCCGTGGAGTTTTTGGCGAGGCTGGGCCTTCTCGGCCTTTCCGCTCGGGAAAAGCGCCTTCCCGAGGAGGTCTATGGGCTTCCCCCAGGGGAGGTGGCCCGCTTCCTGGGCCGGCTTTGGGTCGGGGATGGGGGGATAGACAAGAAAGGGCGGCTCATCCACTACGCCACCGCCTCGGAGGCTTTGGCCCGTGGGGTGCAGCACCTTCTCTTGCGCCTGGGTTTGCAGAGCCGGTTGGTGGCCAAGGAGTTTCCTTACCGGGAGGGGCGCAAGGGGTGGGTGGTCTACCTGCTGGGGGGCCTCGAGGCCGCCCGCCGCTTCGCCCTTTGGGTGGGGCCCTACCTGGTGGGCAAGCGGGCCCGGGACCTGGAGGAACTCCTCTCCGCTTGGGAGGAGGGCGGGCGGAGCACGAAGGACGTCCTTCCCCTCGCCTTCTTGCCCCTGGTGCGGGAGGCGGTGGCGCAGGCTTCCCCACAGGGTGTGGGGGCCTTTCTGGCGAAAGGGGGCTTGGCCCAAGGACTCCTGCGCCCGGGTAAGGGGCGGAGGGGCCTATCCCAGGCCACGCTCAAGCGCCTGGCCACCCTCACGGAAAGCCTTGCCCTTTGGCGCCTGGCTGCGGCCGAGATCTACTGGGACCGGGTGGAGGCCTTGGAGGCTTTGGGCGAGGAGGAGGTGTTTGACCTCACGGTGGAGGGCACCCACACCTTCGTGGCCCAGGACGTCATCGTCCACAACTCCCACGCCGCCGCCTATAGCCTCCTCTCCTACCAGACCGCCTACGTGAAGGCCCACTACCCCGTGGAGTTCATGGCCGCCCTCCTCAGCGTGGAACGGGGTGACTCGGACAAGGTGGCGGAGTACATCCGGGATGCCCGGGCCATGGGCATCCCCGTCCTGCCCCCGGACATCAACCGCTCGGGCTTTGACTTCAAGGTGGTGGGGGAGGAGATCCTCTTCGGCCTCTCGGCGGTGAAGAACGTGGGGGACGCTGCGGCGGAAGCCATCCTGAAGGAAAGGGAGCGGGGAGGGCCCTTTAAGAGCCTGGGGGACTTCCTGAAGCGCCTGGACGAAAAGGTGGTGAACAAGCGCACCCTCGAGTCCCTCATCAAGGCGGGGGCCTTTGACGCCTTTGGGGACCGGGCGCGCCTCCTCGCCTCCCTGGAGCCCCTCCTGCGCTGGGCGGCGGAAAGCCGGGAGCGGGCCCGCTCGGGGATGCTGGGCCTCTTCGCCGAGGTGGAAGAGCCCCCCTTGGCGGAGGCCGAGCCCTTGGACGAGATCACCAGGCTCCGTTACGAGAAGGAGGCCTTGGGCATCTACGTGTCCGGCCACCCCGTGCTCCGCTACCCGGGGCTTAGGGAGGCGGCAAGCTGCGCCTTGGAGGAGCTAGAGCCCTTCACCCGGGGGCTTCCCCCGAGGTCCAAGGTGCTCCTTGCGGGCATGGTGGAGGAGGTGGTGCGCAAGCCCACCAAAAGCGGGGGGATGATGGCCCGCTTCACCCTTTCCGACGAGACCGGGGCCTTGGAGGTGGTGGCCTTCGGCCGGGCCTACGAGGGGGTTTCCCCCAAGCTCAAAGAGGATATGCCCCTCTTGGTCCTGGCGGAGGTGGAGCGGGAGGAGGGGGGGCTTAGGGTCATCGCCCAGGCGGTCTGGACCCACGAGGAGGTGGCGGAGGCCCCCAAGGCCTTGGAGGTGGAGGTGGACCACGCCCTTCTGGACGAGAAGGGGATTACCCACCTCAAGAGCCTTTTGGACGAGCACCCGGGGACCCTTCCCCTCTACGTGAAGGTCCAGGGGCCCTTTGGCGAGGCCCTTTTCGCCCTCCGGGAGGCCCGGGTGGCGGAGGAGGCCCTTAGGGCCCTCGAGGCCGAGGGCTTCCGCGCCTATTTGGTGCCCGACCGGGAGGTCTTCCTCCAGGGGAACGGGGGGAACGGGGCCAAGGAGGAGGCGGTGCCCTTCTAAACGAAAAAGGGCCGGGAAAAATCCCGGCCCTTCCCTTTAGAGGGCGCTAGAAGTCCATGTCCCCGGCGCCCGCGGAGGCGGGGGTGGACTCCTTCTTCTCGGGCTTCTCGGCCACCACCGCCTCGGTGGTGAGGATGAGGGCGCCGATGGAGGCGGCGTTCTGCAGGGCGGAGCGGGTCACCTTGGCGGGGTCCACGATGCCCGCCTCCACCATGTCCACGAACTCCCCGGTGGCGGCGTTGAAGCCGTAGCGGAGGTTCTTGGTCTCGGAGAGGATCTTCTGGACGATGACGGAGCCCTCGTAGCCGGCGTTCTCGGCGATCTGGCGGGCGGGCTCCTCCAGGGCCCGGCGCACGATCTTGGCCCCGGTGGCCTCATCGCCCTCGAGGCCCTTCAGGAGCTCGTCCACGGCGCTGATGGCCCGGAGAAGGGTCACGCCGCCGCCCGGCACGATGCCCTCCTCCACCGCCGCCCGGGTGGCGGAGAGGGCGTCCTCAAAGCGGTGCTTCTTCTCCTTGAGCTCGGTCTCGGTGGCGGCCCCCACCCGGATCACCGCCACGCCGCCCGCCAGCTTGGCCAGGCGCTCCTGGAGCTTCTCCTTGGCGTACTCGCTGTCGGTGGTCTCCAGCTCCTTCTTGATGGCGTTGATCCGGGCCTCAATGTCCTCCTTCTTGCCCTTGCCGCCCACGATGGTGGTCTCGTCCTTGGTGATGCGCACCCGCTCGGCCCGGCCCAGCATGGAGAGGGTGGCGTTCTCCAGCTTGAAGCCGAGCTCCTCGGAGATGACGGTGCCACCGGTGACGGCGGCGATGTCCTTGAGCATCTCCTTGCGGCGGTCGCCGAAGCCCGGGGCCTTCACCGCGGCCACGTTCAGGGTGCCCCGGAGCTTGTTCACCACCAGGGTGGCGAGGGCCTCACCCTCCACGTCCTCGGCGATGAGGAGGAGGGGCTTACCGGTCTGGGCCACCTGCTCCAGGATGGGGAGGAGTTCGCGGACGTTGGAGACCTTCTTCTCCACGATGAGGATGAAGGCGTCCTCCAGGACGGCCTCCATGGTGTCGGGGCTGGTGATGAAGTAGGGGGAGATGTACCCCTTGTCAAACTGGTACCCCTCCACGAACTTCAGCTCGGTCTCCAGGCTCTTGGACTCCTCAACGGTGATGATGCCCTCCTTCCCCACCTTCTCCATGGCGTCGGCGATGAGCTTGCCGACGTCCGGGTCGTTGGCGGAGATGGTGGCCACCTCCTCAATGGCCTTGCGGTCCTCCACGGGGATGGCCAGGGAGCGGATCTTCTCCACGGCGGCCTCCACCGCCTTCTCAATGCCCCGCTTGAGGGCCAAGGGGTTGGCCCCGGCGGCCACGTTCTTCAGGCCCTCCCGCACGATGGCCTGGGCCAAGACGGTGGCGGTGGTGGTGCCGTCGCCCGCCACGTCGTTGGTTTTGGAGGCCACCTCCTTGAGGAGCTGGGCCCCGATGTTCTCCAGGTGGTTCTCCAGCTCAATCTCCTTGGCCACCGTCACCCCGTCCTTGGTGATGGTGGGGGAGCCGAACTTCTTCTCCAGGACCACGTTCCGGCCCCGAGGGCCAAGGGTCACCTTCACCGCATCGGCCACGGCGTTCACGCCGCGCTCCAGCGCCCGGCGGGCCGCCTCGTCAAACACCAGGATCTTCGCCATAGCTCACCTCCTTACTGCAGGACCGCCAAAAGGTCGCGCTCGGAGAGGATCACGTACTCCTCGCCGTCAATCTCAACCTCGGTGCCGCCGTACTTGGCAAAGACCACGATGTCCCCCTCCTTGACCTCGAGGGGCACCTTCTGGCCGTTGTCCAAGATGCGGCCCGAGCCCACGGCGATCACCTTGCCCTTTTGGGGCTTCTCCTTAGCGGTATCGGGAAGCACGATGCCGCCCTTGGTCTTGGGCTCTTCCTCAATCCGCTTCACCACAACCCGGTCGCCTAGGGGTTTGATCACGGTCTTCACCTCCGCAGCCATCTTCACTCCCCCCTTTGACGCTCAAAGGCCGAGAGTGTCAAACCAAGGGTCATTATTTTGCCCCCAGGCCCTTTTGTCAAGGGGGTTGAGGGGGGGCTTATAAACGGAGGGGCTCCTTCCCCCGCACCCCGGGGTGCGGCCCCGTGCCGGGGGGCCCTTCTCCCCGGGAAAGGGGAGGTAGCCCTCGGGCACAAGGAGGACCCCTTCCCTGGCCCGCCTTGCCGCCACAAGGGGGGCCTTCCCCGGTGGAAAGGCCAAAAAGGGAGCGTCCCTTCGTGGCGTTGGTTTGCCCTTGCCACCTCTGGGGTGGCTTCAAGAAAAGCGCCTCTGCCGCAGGGCCTCGTAGAGGAGCAAGGCGGCGCTCACCGAGACGTTGAGGCTATCCGCCACCCCCCGCATGGGGATTTTTACCCGGGCGTGGGCCGCTTCCTTCCAAGGCTCGGGCAGGCCCGTATCCTCCGCCCCCAGGAGGAAGGCCACCCCCGGGCGGTAGTCCTCCTCCCAGTAAAGCCGCTCCCCTTCCGGGGTGGCGGCCACCAGGCGGAGGCCCTGGGCCTTTAGGTAGCGAAGGGCCTCCTCCTCTCCCACGGGGAAGACGGGCAAGGCGAAGACCGTTCCCGTGGAGTTCCGGATCACCTGGGGGCTATAGAGGTCCACCCCCTCCGCCACCAGGACCAGGTCCGCCCCCGCCCCGTCCGCCGCCCGCAGGATGGCCCCCAGGTTGCCCGGCTTTTCCAGGCCCACCACCGCCAGGACCAAAGGGTTTGGGGGGAGGCGCACCGCCTCCAGGCGCCTTTGGGGGATGCGGAAGACCCCCAGGACCTGGGCGGGGTTTTCCCGGGTGGAAACCCGTTCCAGGGCCTCTTGGGAAAGCTCCAAAACCGTGGCGCTTCCCGCCAGGAGGCGGTCTTCGGCCGTCGCCCTGGGGCCGAGGACGAGGGTTTCCAGGGTGAGGCCCGCTTTTAGGGCTCTTTCCACCTCCCGCCTTCCCTCCACCAGGAAAAGCCCGGTCCTTTCCCGCTCCTTCCGTTCCTTGAGGGCGGAAAGGGCCTTCACCTTGGGGTTAGCGGGGCTTTGGATCCGCAAGGCGCACCTCAAAGCGGGCCACCTTGGGCCCTTGGAGTTCCAGGACCACCTCCTCCACCTCCGGGAACTCCTCGAGGAGCCGGGAGAGGCGGAGGAGGATCTCCTGGTAGGGCCTGGGGTCTTCCCGGCCCTCGAGGGGCTTTAGGAGCTCCTGGGCGTCCTTGGCGGTGAGGGGGGAAAGGCGCTGGCCCAAGGCCTGCTCCCCCAAGGGGGTGGGGAGGAGGAGGGTGAGCACGGGGCCGAAGAGGGGGTGGGGCTCGGCCTTGAGGCGGAGGGTAAGCCCATTTTCCTTGCCCAAGGGGAGGCCGAAGGCCCTAAGAAGCGCTTCCGCCTCCTCCCGGCTTAGGCGCTTCTTCCCCTCCAGAAGCCGCCTCGCCTCCTCGAGACGCAGGTCCGGGAAGTCGGGGAAGAGGAGGGGCTCTTCCCGGAAGCGCTTGTAGGCCCAGGCCCGGGCCAGGGCGATGGCCGCCGACTCGGGGAAGCGGTAGAGGGCTACCCGTCCCAACACCCGGGCCCGCACCCCCGCGGAGCCCATGGCACAGGCTAGGAGGAGCTTCTCCCCTTCCGCCTCCCCTAGGAGGTTTAGGAACTCCTCCTCGGAGGCGTACCCCATGGGCACGAAGAGGAGAAAGACGCTTCCCGCATCGCTTTCTAGGGCCTCCTTGAGCGCCCGGGCGTAGTCCTCCGCCTTGGCGGTGGAGCCCAGGTCCACGTGCTCCACCTCGAGGCCCCCTTCCCGCAGGGCCTCCAGGGCCAGGTTGGAGGGGCCGGAGGCGTTGGAGATGAGGCGTACCCGGCCGTTTTCCGGTAGGCGCCCCAAGGAGAGGAGGGCGGCCACGTCAAAGGCCTCCTCCAGGTCGTTGGCCCGCACCACCCCCGCCTGGGCGAAAAGGGCCCGCACCAGGGGATCCCGGGAGGGGTGGACGGCCAGGATGGGCTTCTTCTTGCCGATCCTGCGGGCCAGGCGGGAGAAGCGCCGGGGGTTGCCGAAGCTTTCCAGGTAAAGGAGGATGACCCGGGTGCGCTCGTCCTCCTCCCAGAACTGCAGGAGGTCGTTGGAGGAGATATCCGCCTTGGCCCCCAAGGAGGCAAAGGAGGCGATGCCGAGGCCCATCCCCTCGGCGTAGGCCATCACCGCCCGCCCCAGGGTGCCCGACTGGCTGGAGAGGGCCAAAGGCCCCGCCTTGGGCAAAGGGGCTAGGCCTGCGGCCAGGCGCACCTCGGGGTGGGTGTGCACGAGGCCCAAGGACCCAGGCCCCAAAAGGCGCATGCCGTAGCGGCGGGCCTTGTCCGCCAGGGCCTTGGCCTCTTCCGGGGCGAAGCCCGTGGTGAGGACGATGGCCCCCCTAACCCCCCGGCGGCCGCAGGCCTCCAGGGCGCCTGGGACGCGTTCCTTGGGCACGGCGATCACCGCCAGGTCCACGGGGCCGGGGATGCTCTCCACGCTGGGGTAGGCGAGGAGGGGGCCCACGGTGCCCCCCTCCTTGCCTATGGCCTCGTTCACGGGGTAGACGGGCCCCTGGAAGCGGCCAAAGATGAGGTTTTCCAGAACCCGGTAGCCGATGCTGTCCGGGTCCCGGCTCGCCCCCACCACCGCCACCCCCCGGGGAAAGAAGAAGGGGTGGAGGCTGGCGATGGTGGAAACCTTTTCCCGCCACTCAAACCGCTCCGCCGCCCGTTCCTCCAAGAGGATGTCAAACTCCACCTCCACCTCCCCCCCCTCCCGGTGGGCCCGCACCTGGAAGCCGCTTTCCATGAAGACGCTTAGCATCTGCCGGTTTTCCGCCAGGGTGAAGGCCTGGAAGCGCCGCACCCCCCGCTTGGCGGCGAGGAGGGCTAAGCGCTCCAAAAGGAGGGTGCCGAGGCCCTTGCCCTGATAGGCGTCGTCCACCAGGAAGGCTACCTCGGCGGTGTCCTCCCCCTTGGCCCGCACGTACTCCCCGGTGGCCACGATCCTCGGGGGCTCCCCGGCCAGGACGATGAGGGTCACCTTCTCCTCCTCGGGCTTGGCGGAAAGGAGGAGTTCCGCCGCCTTCTCCGGGGAGATGGGGGAGAAGAAGCGCATGCGCAGGGATTCCGGGGAAAGCCGCCTGAGGAACGCCACGAAGAGGGGGAGGTCCTTGGGGGTGGCCCGGCGCAGGAGGGCGGTGCGCCCGTCCTTGAGGAGGACGGGGCCCTCCTCGAGGCCGTACTGGGGCGTGGGCGGGGGCACGTACCCCATGCCCTTAGCCTACCCCAGCCGGACTGGGGGTAGCATAGGGCCATGCTGCGCCTGGACACCCGCTTCCTCCCCGGGTTTGCCGAGGAGCTCAAGGCCCACGCCCCCCTTCTCCTGGAGGCGCGGGAGCGCCTTTTGGCCAAGCGGGGCCAGAAGGGGGCCATGCTGGGCTGGATAGACCTCCCCGAGGACACGGAAACCCTAAGGGAGATCCGCCGCTTCCGCGAGGCGAACCCGTGGGTGGAGGACTTCGTCCTTTTGGGGATTGGGGGGAGTGCCCTGGGGCCCAAGGCCCTCGAGGCCGCCTTCCGTGAAAGCGGCGTCCGCTTCCACTACGTGGACCACGTGGAGCCCGAGCTCATCCGGAAGCTTCTCCAAAGCCTTGACCCCCACAAAACCCTGGTCAACGCCGTCTCCAAGTCCGGGGCCACGGCGGAAACCCTGGCGGGGCTTTTGCTCTTTTTGGACTGGCTGAAGGCCCACCTGGGGGAGGCGTGGCGGCGGCACCTGGTGGTGACCACGGACCCTAAGGGAGGCGCCCTAAGGGCCCTGGCGGGGCGGGAGGGCTTGAGGGCCTTTGCCATCCCCGAGGAGGTGGGGGGCCGGTTTTCCGTGCTCTCCCCCGTGGGCCTTCTCCCCCTGGCCTTTGCCGGGACTGACCTGGACGCCCTCCTCATGGGAGCCCGCAAGGCCAACGAGCAGGCTTTGGCTCCCTTAGAAGAAAGCCTCCCCCTGAAGACGGCCCTCCTCCACCACCTGCACCGCCACCTCCCCATCGCCGTCTTCATGGTGTACTCCGAGCGGCTTAAGTACCTCCCCGCCTGGTTCGTCCAGCTCCACGACGAGTCCTTGGGCAAACTGGACCGGGAAGGAAGGCGCGTGGGCACCACCGCCCTCCCCGCCCTGGGCCCCCAGGACCAGCACGCCCAGGTGCAGCTTTTCCGGGAAGGCCCCTTGGACAAGCTCCTCACCCTGGTCATCCCGGAAAACCCCGTGGAGGACCTCCCCTTGCCCCCGGCGGCGGAGCTTCCGGAGGCAGGGTACCTCTTCGGCAAGACCCTTTTCCGCCTCCTCAAGGCCGAGGCGGAGGCCACCTACCAGGCCCTGGCGGAGGCGGGGCAACGGGTCTACGCCCTTTACCTTTCCCAGGTGTCCCCTTTCGCCGTGGGCTGGCTCCTGCAGCACCTCATGTGGCAGACCGCCTTCCTGGGGGAGCTTTGGGGGGTGAACGCCTTTGACCAGCCCGGGGTGGAGCTCGGCAAGCGCCTCACCCGGGCCTTTTTGGAGGGGGAGGGTTAGGGTGGAAGCGTGGAAATGTGCCTTGTGATACCCTGGCCTGGAGGAGGCCCGTATGGACCGCCTGAGCTATATCGGCATCCAACCCAAGAAACAGGTCTTTTGGAACACCGTTTCCCCGGTGCTGGTGGAGCACACCCTGCGCCGAGGCGAGGGGTTTTTGGCCCATAAGGGCCCCTTGGTGGTGGACACCACTCCTTACACGGGGAGAAGCCCCAAGGACAAGTTCGTGGTGCGGGAGCCGGAGGTGGAGGGGGAGGTCTGGTGGGGGGAGGTGAACCAACCCTTTGCCCCGGAGGCCTTCCAGGCCCTTTTGGAGCGGGTGGCCCAGTACCTTTCCGAAAGGGACCTCTATGTCCAGGACCTTTACGCCGGGGCGGACAAGCGCTACCGCCTGGGGGTCCGGGTGGTGACGGAAAGCCCCTGGCACGCCCTTTTCGCCCGCAACATGTTCCTCTCCCCCCGGCACTTCCCCGAGGACGACGAGGCGGAACGCTTCCAGCCTGGCTTCACCGTGGTCCACGCCCCCCACTTCCTGGCCGACCCCGAGCGGGACGGCACCCGGAGCGAGGTCTTCGTGGGCATCAGTTTTGGGCGGCGCCTCGTCCTCATCGTGGGCACCAAGTACGCCGGGGAGATTAAAAAGAGCATTTTCACGGTGATGAACTACCTGATGCCCAAGCAAGGGGTCTTCCCCATGCACGCCTCGGCCAACGTGGGGCGGGAGGGGGACGTGGCGGTCTTCTTCGGGCTCTCCGGCACGGGCAAGACCACCCTTTCCACCGACCCCGAAAGGCCCCTCATCGGGGACGACGAGCACGGCTGGAGCGAGGAGGGGGTCTTCAACTTTGAGGGGGGGTGCTACGCCAAGGTCATCCGCCTTTCCCCGGAGCACGAGCCCCTCATCTATAAGGCCTCCAATCAGTTTGAGGCCATCCTGGAAAACGTGGTGGTGAACCCGGAAACCCGCCGGGTGGAGTGGGACGACGACTCCAAGACGGAAAACACCCGCTCCTCCTACCCCATCGCCCACCTGGAGAACGTGGTGGAGTCCGGGGTGGCGGGCCACCCCAAGGCCATCTTCTTCCTTTCCGCCGACGCCTACGGCGTCCTTCCCCCCATCGCCCGCCTCACCCCGGAGCAGGCCATGTACTACTTCCTCTCCGGCTACACCGCCCGGGTGGCGGGCACGGAGCGAGGCATCACCGAGCCCAGGGCCACCTTTTCCGCCTGCTTCGGGGCGCCCTTCCTTCCCCTGCACCCCGGGGTCTACGCCCGCATGCTGGGGGAGAAGATCGCCCGCCACGGGCCTCGGGTCTACCTGGTGAACACGGGCTGGACCGGGGGGCCTTACGGGGTGGGGCGGCGCTTCCCCTTGCCCGTGACCCGGGCCCTCTTGCGGGCGGCGCTTAACGGGGTCCTCGAGGGCGTCCCCTACCGCCAGGACCCCATCTTTGGCTTTGAGGTGCCCCTGGAGGTGCCCGGGGTGCCCAAGGAGCTTCTGGACCCCCGGGGGACCTGGGAGGACAAGGAGGCCTACGACCGGCAGGCCCATAAGCTCGCCGCCCTCTTCCAGGAGAACTTCCTAAAGTATGCGGATGGGGTGGACGAGGCCGTGCGCCGGGCCGGTCCCCGGGTGGGTTAAGGGTTAGGCCTATTCCCCAGGCCCTTGCCAAATAGGGCCTGGGGGTATTAGGCTCCTAGGTGGCGGAAATGGTAGGGACAAATGTACTTCACCCCCGGCGGAAACCTTTTGGCAGAATGGTAGGCGCTACCGTCTGGGGGACGGGTTTCCTATGAGCCAGACCTGGTTTAGCCGCTACGCCTGGGGAATACTCCTTTGGAACGTCCTGGTGGCCCTTTGGGGGGCCTACGTGCGGGCCACGGGCTCGGGGGCGGGGTGTGGGGCCCACTGGCCCACCTGCAACGGGGAGATCATCCCCCGAAGCCCCCAGGTGGAAACCCTCATTGAGTTCACCCACCGGGCCACCTCGGGCTTGGCCTTCCTATCTGTCCTCTTCCTCCTCGTCCTGGCCCTGCGCGCCTTGCCCAAGGGGCATCCCGCCCGGTTTGGCGCTGGGCTTTCCTTCCTCTTCATGGTCACGGAAAGCCTCGTGGGGGCCTCCCTGGTCCTCTTCGGCTGGACCGCCCACAACGTGAGCGCCGAGCGGGCCGTGGTGCAGATGGTCCACCTGGCCAACACCTACTTCCTCCTGGCCGCCCTGGCCCTCACCGCCTGGTGGGCCTCGGGAGGTGCCCCTTTGCGCCTGAGGGGCCAAGGGGCGGTGGGGTGGGCCCTCCTTCTTGGGCTACTCGCCCTCCTTTTCCTGGGCATGAGCGGGGCGGTCACCGCCCTGGGGGACCTCCTTTTCCCCGTGCGGAACACCCTGGAGGCCCTGGAACGCTCCTTAACCCCGGGGGAGCACTTCCTGGTGCGCCTTAGGGTGCTCCACCCCCTCATCGCCGTGAGCGTGGGGCTTTACGTGGTCTTCGCCGGCTTCCTCGTGGCCCACCTCCGCCCCTCGGAGGCCACGAGGCGCCTGGCCCAGGGCCTGGCCTACCTCTACGGGGTCCAGCTTTTGGCGGGCTTGGTGAACGTCTGGCTCAAGGCCCCCGTGTGGATGCAGATCCTCCACCTCTTCCTGGCCTACGCCGTGTGGCTTCTCTTTGTCCTCCTCATGGCCTCGAGCCTGGCCCAAGGGACGAGGCGGGTGGAGCTAGGGGAGGGCCAGGGGGCCCAGGTCCACCGGGGCACCGGGGGGGCCACCTGGAAGGACTACTTGGCCCTCACCAAGCCCAGGGTCATCAGCCTTCTCCTCCTCACCACCCTCCTCGCCATGCTCATCGCCGCCAAGGGGTGGCCGGGGACCGGGCTTTTCCTGGCGGTGGCCCTGGGCGGCTACCTAATGGCGGGAGCGGCCAACGCCATCAACATGGTGGTGGACCGGGACATTGACGCCCGCATGAAGCGTACCGCCAAAAGGCCCACGGTGACCCAGAAAATCTCCAGCCGTGATGCCCTCCTTTTCGCCTTCGCCCTCGCCCTCTTGGGCTTTGGCCTCCTTTGGTGGTCCGCCAACCTCCTCACCGCCACCCTGGCCCTTATGGGCCTCATCTGGTACGTTCTGGTCTACACCCTTTACCTCAAGCGGCGCACCTGGCAGAACATCGTCATCGGCGGGGCGGCGGGGGCCTTCCCGCCCTTGGTGGGCTGGGCGGCGGTGACGGGGGAGCTGAACCTCTTCGCCTGGTACCTCTTCGCCCTCATCTTCTTCTGGACCCCCGTGCACTTCTGGGCCTTGGCCCTCATGATCCAGGACGACTACCGGGCGGTGGGGGTGCCCATGCTGCCCGTGGTCCTGGGGGAGCGGGTCACGGTGATGCAGATCGCCCTTTACGCCCTCCTCACCGCCTTGATCTCCCTCATGCCCCTTCTTTTGGGCGAGTTGGGCCTGGTCTACCTCCTCCTCAGCCTGGCCCTGAACGCCCTCTTGTTGCTCAAGGCCCTTGCCCTCTACCGCCAGCCCGAGCGGAGGACGGCGGTTTCGCTGTATAAATACTCCATGCTCTACCTGGCCCTCTTGTTCGTGGCCATGGCGGTGGACCGGGTGCTTTAGGGAGGGAGTGGATGAAGCGAGCGTTTGCGGCCCTAAGTCTTTTCGGTTTAGTCCTAGCCCAGGAGGCCCACCGGGTGGCCATCACCCACCCCTTTTCCCCGGTGAACCGGGAAACCAACCACCTCCTGGTCTGGGTCCTGGTCTTCTCCGTGCTCATCTTCGGCGTGGTGGCGGGCGCCTTGGCCTACATCACCTGGAAGTTCCGCGCCCACCCGGGCCAGCAGGGCGAGCCGCCCCAGATCCACGGGAACGACCGCCTCGAGGTCATCTGGACCCTGATCCCCCTGGCCATCATCCTGGTCCTCTTTGGCCTCACGGCCCGGGCCCTCATCCAGGTGAACCAACCCATCCCGGGGGCCATGAAGGTGGAGGTCACGGGGTACCAGTTCTGGTGGGACTTTAACTATGCGGAGCTTGGCTTCCGCAACTCCAACGAGCTCATCCTGCCCGTGGGGGTGCCGGTGGAGCTGGAGGTGACCTCCAAGGACGTGATCCACTCCTTCTGGGTGCCGGGCCTTGTGGGCAAGCAAGACGCCATTCCGGGACAAAAGACTCGGATACGTTTTGTAGCGGAGAAGCCGGGCAACTATTACGGCTTCTGCGCCGAGCTCTGTGGGCCAAGCCACGCCCGCATGCTCTTCCGGGTCTTGGTGGTGCCCAAGGAGGAGTTTGAGCGCTTCGTGGAGGCGGCCAAGAACTACACCCCCCCCGTGGCCGACGCCCGTGGGCAGGAGGTGTTCCAGCAAAACTGCATGGCCTGCCATGGGGTGCAGGGGAAGATGCCCCCGGCGGTCATCGGTCCCGAACTCGCTTTCGTGGGGAACCGGGTGAGCCTGGGGGCGGGTATCGTGGACAATACCCCTGAGCACCTCAAGGCATGGATCAAGGACCCCGCCGCCATGAAGCCTGGGGTCAAGATGCCGGGCTTCCCCCAGCTTTCCGAGGAGGACTTGGACGCCTTGGTGCGCTACCTGGAGGGGCTTAAGGTGGAGGGCTTTGACTTCAAGGCCCTGCCCAAGTTCTAGGGAGGTTTGAGGATGGCCATTACCGCAAAGCCCAAGACCAGCGTGTGGGCGGTTCTTTGGGACCTGCTCACCACCGTGGACCACAAGAAGATCGGCCTGATGTACACCGCCACCGCCTTCTTCGCCTTCGCCCTGGCGGGGGTCTTCTCCCTCCTCATCCGGGCGCAGCTGGCGGTGCCCAACAACACCCTCCTTACCGGGGAGCAGTACAACCAGGTCCTCACCCTGCACGGGGCCACCATGCTCTTCTTCTTCATCATCCAGGCCGGGCTCACCGGCTTCGGCAACTTTGTGGTGCCCCTGATGCTGGGGGCGCGGGACGTGGCCCTGCCCCGGGTGAACGCCTTCAGTTACTGGGCCTTCCTGGGGGCCATTATCCTCGCCCTCATGAGCTTCTTCTTCCCCGGCGGGGCCCCGGCGGTGGGCTGGACCTTCTACTACCCCTTCTCCGTGCAGTCGGGGAGTGGGGTGGATTTCTACATGGCGGCCATCCTCCTCCTGGGCTTCTCCAGCCTCCTGGGCAACGCCAACTTCATCGCCACCATCTACAACCTCAGGGCCCAGGGGATGAGCATGTGGAAGATGCCCATGTACGTGTGGAGCGTCTTCGCCGCCAGCGTCCTCAACCTCTTCAGCCTGGCGGGGCTCACCTCGGCCACCCTTCTGGTCCTTTTGGACCGCAAGATCGGCCTTTCCTGGTTTAACCCGGACATCGGGGGTGACCCCGTTCTCTTCCAGCAGTTCTTCTGGTTCTACTCCCACCCCACGGTCTACGTGATGCTCCTCCCCTACCTCGGCATCCTGGCCGAGGTGGCCTCCACCTTCGCCCGCAAGCCCCTTTTTGGCTACAAGCAGATGGTCTGGGCCCAGATGGGCATCGTGGTCCTGGGCACCATGGTCTGGGCCCACCACATGTTCACCGTGGGGGAGTCCACTGTCTTCCAGATTGCCTTCGCCTTCTTCACCGCCCTCATCGCCGTGCCCACGGGGGTGAAGCTCTTTAACCTCATCGGCACCCTGTGGGGCGGGCACCTGCAGATGAAGACCCCGCTCCTTTGGGTTTTGGGCTTCATCTTCAACTTCCTTCTGGGGGGGATTACCGGGGTCATGCTCTCCATGACCCCCCTGGACTACCAGTTCCACGACTCCTACTTCGTGGTGGCCCACTTCCACAACGTGCTCATGGCGGGCTCGGGTTTTGGGGCCTTCGCCGGGCTTTACTACTGGTGGCCCAAGATGACGGGCCGCATGTACGACGAGCGCCTGGGCAAGCTCCACTTCTGGCTCTTCCTCGTGGGCTACCTGGTGGTCTTCCTGCCCCAGTACGCCCTGGGCTTTTTGGGCATGCCCCGGCGCTACTACACCTACAACGCCGACATCGCCGGCTGGCCCGAGCTCAACTTCATCTCCACCGTGGGCGCCTTCATCCTGGGCTTGGGCGGGCTTGTCTGGATCTACGCCATGTGGAAGAGCCTCCGCTCCGGCGAGAAAGCCCCGGAGAACCCCTGGGGCGGCTACACCCTGGAGTGGCTCACCGCCTCCCCGCCCAAGGCCCACAACTTTGACGTGGTGCTTCCCAAGGAGTTCCCCTCCGAGCGGCCCCTTTATGACTGGGCCAAGAAGGGGGTGGAGCTGAAGCCCGAGGACCCGAGCCACATCCACCTGCCCAACAGCTCCTTCTGGCCCTTCTACGCCGCCGCCACCCTCTTCGCCTTCTTCGTTTCCGTGGCGGCCCTGCCCGTGCCCAACGTCTGGATGTGGGTCTTCCTGGCCCTCTTCGCCTACGGCCTCGTGCGCTGGGCCTTGGAGGACGAGTACAGCCACCCGGTGGAGCACCACACCCTTTCCGGCAAGTCCAACGCCTGGATGGGGATGGCCTGGTTCATCGTTTCGGAGGTGGGCCTCTTCGCCATCCTCATCGCCGGCTACCTCTACCTAAGGCTTTCCGGGGCGGCCACGCCTCCTGAGGAGCGGCCCGCCCTTTGGCTCGCCCTTCTCAACACCTTCTTCCTGGTGAGCTCCTCCTTCACGGTGCACTTCGCCCACCACGATCTCCGTAGGGGCCGGTTCAACCCCTTCCGCTTTGGGCTTCTCATCACCATTATCCTGGGCGTCCTCTTCTTCCTCTTCCAGGCGTATGAGTTTTACCAGTTCTACCACCACTCCTCCTGGCAGGAGAACCTCTGGACCGGGGCCTTCTTCACCATCGTGGGCCTCCACGGCCTGCACGTGGTGATCGGTGGCTTTGGTCTGGTTCTGGCCTACCTCCAGGCCCTGCGGGGCAAGATCACCCTCCATAACCACGGCACCCTCGAGGCCGCCAGCATGTACTGGCACCTGGTGGACGCCGTGTGGCTTTTCATCGTCGTCTTGTTCTACGTCTGGTAAGGCCACCAACCCCCTTTTCCCCCGCCCTTGGCGGGGGATTTTGCTATTTAAGGGAGAGATGCGGCTTTTGGTGGTGGACTTTGACTACTTTTTCCCCGTGCCCCAGGACTCCCGCCAGCCCGAGGCTCACCTCTACGCCTGGGCCCATTTTGAAACCCCTTACTACCTTCAGGAGGCTTGGGAGGCCCGGGCTTTAGCCTTCTTGCTCCGGGGCCTACCCTTGCCCGAGGCCCAGGGATGGGAGGGGTTTTGGGAGCGCTTTTGCTTTGCCCCGGGGGCCCGGCTTTTCTACGCTGACTCCAACGCCCTGGCTTTCCACCCTAGGGTGCGGGAGGGGGTGGAGGAGGTGGTGCTCTTTGACGCCCACCACGATGCCGGATACCGCCCTTTGGGGGAAGAGCCCGCCTGCGACGACTGGATGGTTTTCTATGCCCGCCAAGGGGCGAGGCTTACCCTTTACTACCCCCCCTGGCGGGACCCCTCCTTGGAGCCCGAGCCCCAGGTGCCCGTGGTGCGGCTTCTGGACCCGGGGGGAAAGGTGGAGGGGGTTTTCCACCGCGCCTTCCTCTGCCGCAGCGGGGCCTGGGTGCCCCCGTGGGTGGACCCCGCCTTTTTCGCCTTTTTGGAGGCGGCCCCCTTGCCCAAGGAGGCGCTAGAACCCGTGAAGCCCAGGGAGTTACGGGTGGAAGCCCTAAAGGCCAGGGTGCGGGAGGAGGGGCTTGGCCTTTGGATCATGGACGCCTTGCGCAAGCCTCGCTAGAGGGCTATAATCGCTAGGGCTTGGGGGCCGTTAGCTCAGCTGGCAGAGCAACCGACTTTTAATCGGTAGGTCGCAGGTTCGAATCCTGCACGGCCCACCACCCAAAGAAAACCCCCGGGGAGCACCCGGGGGTTTCTTGGCGGGCCCGAGAGGATTCGAACCCCTGACCTGCTGATCCGTAGTCAGCCGCTCTATCCAACTGAGCTACGGGCCCAAGCCGAACCTAAAGGTAGCACGAAGGGGTTCTTGCTGTCAATTGGTGCGGTTTCTCTAGGTCCTTCCTGCCCGAGCCCGCTTTCCGGGATAGGGGAGTTGGAAGGCAGGCATCCCTCGGGTAGGCCCTGAAAGGGCGCCTATGGGTTTTTCCCATATACCACCAAGGTATCGGCGATGAGGTCGTGCCACGCTTGGCGTTTGGGATGGAAGAAGGCCCAGAAGTAGCCGAGTAGAAGGGGCAGGGTGGAAAGGGTCTTGCCCACCACCTCCCGCATGAAGGCTGTGAGCCAGTCCACCGGTTTGCCGTCCAGCCGCACCACCTTTATCCCCAGGAGCATTTTTCCGGGGGTGGCCCCATAAAGGGCGGTGAAGGCCACGTAGTAGGCCCAGCCGGGAAGCCACTGAAAGAGGAGGTCCTGGGCTAAGGTGGTGGGGCCCAAGGGGTTTACCCCTGCTAGGGCCATGAGGAGGAGGGAGAGGGGCACGAGGATCAGGCTGTCCAGCAAAGAAGCCACGAGCCGCCGCCAGGGGCTTGCCACTACCATAGCCCACCTCCCAGATAACGGTATTCCAGGCGGAAGCGGCTCTGCGAGAGGAGGCCAAGGAGCGCTTCCGCCTCGCTCAGGCCAAGGGGGTTATCCTCGCCAACGAGCTCCTGGAGGAGGCCCTTGGGCTTCTCATACCGCACGAGCTGGAAGGCGCTGAGGCCAGCGAGCTCCGCCGCCCTTTTGGCGGCGTCCTCCAGGTAGCCTTCCCGGTCTGCAAGGCCCAGGGCCACCGCTTGCTTGCCCGAGTAGATGCGGCCATCCGCCAGTGCCCGCACCCTTTCCAGGGGAAGGTTTCTTCCCTCGGCCACCCGCTTGAGGAAGAGCTCGTAGGCTTCCCGCATGTAGGCCTTTAGCACCGCTTTCTCCTCCGGGGTCAGGGGCTTGAGTCCGGAGGCCATGTCCTTGAGGGCGCCCTCCTTCAGGACTTCCACCCTGAGGCCCAGCTTTTCCAGAAGGCCGCTCACCTCGGGAATGACGGAGATGACCCCGATGGAACCCGTGAGGGCCGTCGGTGGGGTGAAGATTTCCTGGGCGGCGGTGGCGGCGTAGTAGCCGCCGCTTGCTGCCACGCTGCCGAAAGCAGCCACGAGGGGCTTGGCCTCTGCCACGGCCTTCAGGGCTCGGTGGATGGCTTCGGTTTCCGTGACCCCGCCCCCAGGGCTGTCCACCCGGAGGACCACGGCCCGGACGGTTTCGTCCTCCCGGGCTTGGCGCGCTTGGGAGAGAAAGTCCTCCAAGGCTTTGCCTGTGGGGATGCTCCCCTTTAGCTCCAGGAGGAGGACCTTTTCCCCTGCGCCGTAAAGGGGGGCTTCCCGCCAGGCCCGGTTTTCCCGGGAGGCGGTAAGGCGTCCTAGGCCTACCGCCACGAGGGCTAGGACCAAAAGAAAGAGAAAAAGGGCTAGCCAACGTTTTCGGTTCATGTCCCCAGTAAAACACCCGGTGTTCCAGAAGACAACCGGTGTGGCTTGGGGGCAAAGCCCGGCTAGCCCGGGATGGCTGGACCCACGAAGGGGCGGGTCTAAAGGGGAAGGGCGGAAGCTTGCAAAAGCACCAGAAGGTCTACGGTTCCGAGGTTTCGCCTATCGGCATCATCCCCCGGCTTTTGGTCACCTCAGCGTACACGTCACGGAAAACGCCCGGGATGGGGGCGTGGGGCTTGTGCACCCGCACCCGCACTCCCTGAAGGCGGGGAAAGGCCGCCAGAAGGGCCTCCGCCAGGTGGTCCGCCAGGGCCTCAATGAGGTAGAAGCGGCGGTGGCGCACCGCCTCCTCCACCAAGGCGTAGACGGCGGCGTAGTCCACCGTCTCCTCCAGCCGGTCCCCCTTGCCCTCAAAGGCCACGGTAAGCCAGAGGTCCACCACAAACCGGGCCCCAAGCCGCCCCTCCTCGGGCATAACCCCGTGGCGGCCATAAAACTCCAACCCCAAAAGCGCAATGGTCCCCACGCCTCACCCCAAAAGGGCATGCCACACGGCAAGGGCCTCCCGGTGGGCGGCCACATCGTGCACCCGGAGGATCCTCGCCCCCTTCAGGACGGCGAAGAGGTGGGCAGCCACAGAGCCCACTAGGCGCCTATCGGGCACCTCCACCCCCGTGAGTTCCCCGATGGTGCGCTTGCGGGATAGCCCCACCAGCACCGGGTGCCCCAGGGCCACGATCTCCTCCAGGCGCTTTAGGAGGGCGAGGTTGTGCTCCAAAAGTTTCCCGAAGCCAAACCCTGGGTCCAGGACCACCTGGGGCACCCCAGCGCGTAGGGCCCTTTCCGCCTGGGCCTTGAGGAAGTCCCGCACCTCCCGCACCACGTCCCCGTAGCGGGCGTGGGCCATCATGGTCTTGGGGTCGGGCATGGGCATGTGCATGATGACGGCGGGCACCCCGAACCGGGCAGCCAGGGCCACCATGCGCTCGTCCCGAAGGCCCGTCACGTCGTTCAGGAGGTGGGCGCCAAGCTTTAGGGCCTCCTCCGCCACCTCGGGCTTGCGGGTGTCCACGCTCACCGGCACCCCCAAGGTCAAGACCGCCTCCAGCACCGGGAGAAGCCTCCTTTTCTCCTCCTCCACGGGCACGGGGTCCGCCCCGGGCCGGGTGGACTCGGCCCCCAGGTCCAGGATGTCCGCCCCCTCCGCCACCATGGCCTTGGCCCGCGCCAAGGCCTTTTCCGGGTCCAGGTAGCGCCCCCCATCGGAGAAGGAGTCGGGGGTCAGGTTGAGGATGCCCATGAGGAGGGGGCGGTCCAAGGGAAGGGCGCGGTCCCGAAGCCTAAGCACGTTTGGATTATAGTGAACGCATGCGGCTCCTGGCGGCGGTGGACCTGGGAGAGGCCCTCGAGGCCCTGGTGGCCACGGCCCGCCACCTGGAAAGGGGGCTTGGGGTGGAGGCCGAGCTTTTGCACGTGGTGCCCACCCCTTACTTTGACGCCCTGGCCCAACGCTTCCCCGAGCTAAAGGAGGCCTTGGCGGCCGCCCTGGAGCAGGCGGAGGCCAAGGTGCGGGAGGCCCTTTCGGCCACGGGGATAAGGGCCACGGTCCTCCGGGGCTTTCCCGCCCAGGTGGTGGCGGGGGAGGCGCAAAAAAGCCGCCTGGTCCTCCTGGGGCAACGGGCTACGGGGACCCTCGAGGCCCTGGCCCGGGGCGGCCTGGCCCGCTACCTCCTCCACCGGGGGGAGGTGCCCGTCCTCCTCCTGCCCAAGGCCCTGACCCATATCCGGCGCATCGCCGTGGGCCTGGACGAAAGCCCAGCGGCCCTCGCCGCCTTCCGGGTGGCGGAGGCCTGGGGCAAGGCCTTGGGGGCCGAGGTCTTCGCCCTCCACCTGGTGAGCGGCAAGGGGGGGTGTTGCTTCCCCACCTACCTGGACCCGGAAAGGCTTTCCCTGGCGGAGGTGTTGGAGCGGGCCAAAGCCTTCCTGGGAGGCCTCCTCAAGGCCACGGGGGTGGTGGAGGTTTCCCCGGGAGAGGACGAGCTGGACCTGGTGCGCCTGGCCCAGGCCCGGCAAGCCGACCTCTTGGTCCTGGGCTCCAAGGCCAAAAGCACCTGGCGCCACCGCCTTGGGCGCATGGTAGAGGCGCTTTCCACCCAAAGCCCCCTGCCCCTTTTGGTGGTGCCCGAGGCCACGGTCTGGTAAGGTAAAGCCCATGCGCCACGGGCCTGGGTGGTTCCTCCGCCTCTCCGCTTACTGGTTCGCCACCAGCTTCAAGTGGTTCCTGGTCCTCTTGGTCCTCCTTCCCGCCAAGGTGGCGGAGCTCTCCCCTCCCGAGGAGAAGGCGAGCCGCCTGGGCTTCCTCTTCGCCTTAGGGGCGGTGATGGCCATCCTGGGCCCGCCCCTCATGGGCTACCTCTCGGACCGCCTGGGGAAAAGGCGGCCCTTTCTCCTTTGGGGTAGCCTCCTCACCGCCTTGGCCCTGGTGCTCCTCGTCCACGCCCCTAGCTACGGGGTGCTCCTTCTTTCCTACCTCCTCCTCCAGGTGGCGGACGACCTGGCCACGGGGCCCTATAGCGCCCTCATCCCCGACCTGGTGGCCAAAGGGGAGCGGGGCCAGGCCTCGGGCTACATGGGGGCGCTCCAGGTATTGGGCCAGGTCCTGGGGGGCGCTATGGGCTTCCTCCTTCCCCTTGCGCCCCAGGCCTATGTAGCCGCCCTCCTCAACCTCTTGGGGGCGGGGCTTAGCCTTCCCCTGGTCCCCGAGGCCCTGCCCCACCGCTCCCGGCGCCCCTTCCTCGAGGCCATGGCCGCCCCCTGGCGGGATAGGGACTTCCTCCTCGTCTACCTCACCCGCTTTTTGGTGATGCTGGGCTTCTACCTGGCCCAGACCTACCTCCAGTACTACCTGGCCGACGTGGTGCGGACCTTCCAGGCCCTGGGCCGCACCCTCACGGAAGAACCCTTCCAGGCAGTAGCCCTGCTAGGCCTCCTCATCTCCTTGGGAGCCGGGCTTGCCAGCGTCCCCGCCGGCCGGGCCTCGGACCGGCTTGGGCGCAAGCGGCTCATCTACCTCTCGGGGGCGGGGCTTGGGGCCATGATGCCCTTTATCCTCCTCTTTCCCCGTTACGACCTCCTCCTCGCCCTTTCCCTCCTCTTCGGGCTCTTCTACGGGATCTACCTGGCGGTGGACTGGGCCTTGGTGGCGGATGTACTCCAAGACCCCAAGGCCCACGCCACGGACATGGGCCTCTGGCAGACCTCCATCGTGGTGCCCCAGGTGTTGGCCGGCGCTTTCGGCCGGCCCATAGACCTCCTGAACGCCCGGGAAGAGGGCCTCGGCTACCTGGTCCTTTTCCTCCTGGCCGGGGGGTTCTTCCTTATGGGAGCCTTCCTGGTGGCCCCCATCCGCCGGGCCCGGTAGGGAAAAGTTTGGAAAAGTTGCCTTCAGGACGCATTGACACCCACTTCCCTCCCCGGTAGGATGGGGCCGGTTTTCTTGGGGGGTAAGAATATGCGCTTTTTCTTGGGTTTATCCCGCACCATAGACGCCCTTACGGAAGGGGTGGGACGGCTTGTGGTCTGGCTCGTCCTCCTGGTGGCCCTCCTCTCCGCCGGCAACGCCATCCTGCGCTACGGCTTCAACTACAGCTCCAACGCCTACCTCGAGGCCCAGTGGTATATGTTCAGCCTCATCTTCCTCCTGGGGGGAGCCTATGCCCTTAAGCACAACGCCCACGTGCGGATAGACCTCCTCTTTGGCCGCCTTAGCCGCCGCACCCAAGCCTGGATTGACGTGGTGGGCACGGTGCTTTTCCTCCTCCCCATGGCCCTTGGGGTGCTCTACCTGGCCTGGCCCTGGGCCATGAGCTCCCTGGCCATCCGGGAGGTGTCCCCGGACGTGGGGGGCTTGCCCCGCTGGCCCATCAAGCTGGCCGTCCTCCTCGGCTTCGCCCTTTTGCTCCTCCAGGGCATCTCGGAACTCATCAAACGCATCGCCTTCCTCACCGGGTACCGCGCCACCCCTTGGGACGAGGAGGAGAAGGAGGTACAGGAATGAGCCTAGAAACCCTCATGCCCCCCCTGATGTTCCTCGCCCTCGTAGTCTTCCTGCTTTCTGGCTATCCCGTGGCCTTCTCCTTGGGGGCGGTGGGCATCGTCTTCGGCTTTTTGGGCATCGCCCTGGACCTCTTCCCGGCGCCCCTGCTTCGGGCCATGCCCGACCGCATCTTCGGCATCATGTCCAACCAGCTCCTCCTAGCCATCCCCTTCTTCACCTTCATGGGCATCATCCTGGAAAGAAGCGGGCTGGCGGAGGACCTCCTGGACACCATGGGCAAGCTCTTTGGGCCCCTAAGGGGAGGCCTCGCCCTGAGCGTGGTCTTCGTGGGGGCCATCCTCGCCGCCACCACGGGGGTGGTGGCGGCGAGCGTCATGGCCATGGGCCTCATCTCCTTGCCCGTGATGCTCAAGTACGGCTACAACCCCCGCCTGGCCAGCGGGGTCATCCTGGGCTCCGCCACCTTGGCCCAGATCATCCCCCCAAGCGTGGTCCTCATCGTCCTGGCGGACCAACTGGGGGTGAGCGTGGGGGACATGTACCGGGCGGCCCTGATCCCGGCGGGGCTCACCGTGGCCCTTTACTTCCTCTACGTCATCTACGTGGCCCTCTTCCGGCCCCAGTGGGCTCCTGCCCTCCCGCCCGAAGCCCGTCCCGACGCCGGCAAGGAGGGGCAGGCGGCCTTCGCCCTCCTCTCCTACCTCCTGGTGGGGGTGGGGGCCTGGCGGGTGGGGGAGTTTCTGCACCTTCCCGGCTGGCTCGAGGGCCTGGAGGTCCTACTGGGCCTGGGCCTTTGGACCCTTTTCCTCCTCCCCTGGATCCGGAAAAACCCCCTCCTCCGGAGGGCCCTCCTCTCCATGGTGCCCCCCTTGGTCCTCATCTTCCTGGTCCTGGGCACGGTGCTCATCGGCCTCGCCACCCCCACGGAGGCCGGGGCCATGGGCGTGGTGGGGGCCTTGCTCCTCGCCGCCCTAAACCGCCGGCTTTCCTTCCCCGTGCTCTACGGGGCCATGGAGGGTACGGCCCGCCTCACCGCCTTCGTCATCTTCATCCTGATCGGCTCCACCCTCTTCAGCCTGGTCTTCCGGGGCGTGGACGGGGACCTCTGGGTGGAAGGCTTCCTCACGGGGCTTCCGGGGGGCGAGGTGGGCTTCATCCTCTTCGTCATGGTCCTCGTCTTCCTCCTGGGCTTCTTCATTGACTTCTTTGAGATCGCCTTCATCGCCCTGCCCCTCCTCGCCATCGGGGCCGACGCCTTGGGGATTGACAAGCTCTGGTTTGGTCTACTGGTGGGGGTGAACCTCCAGACCTCCTTCCTCACTCCCCCTTTCGGCTTCGCCCTCTTCTACCTCAGGAACGTGGCCCCCAAGGAGGTGAAGACGGCGGACATCTACCTGGGGGGCATCCCCTTCATTGGGCTCCAGCTTCTGGTCCTCCTCCTCACCTATCTCCTGCGGGAGCCCATCCTCGCTTTCGTCCGGGGCTACTAAAAGAAACCCCCCCCGGGAAAGCCCGGGGGGGTATAGGTTTTCCCCCTTAGGAAGCGGGGAAGGCGAACTGCTCGTAGCCGAGCTCCGCCACCCCGAACCAGCGGTACTGCTCCTCCCGGAAGGCCTTCCAGGCGGTGTAGACCTTGCGGTAGGTGGCGTCCTTGGCCGCCTCCTCCTCGTACCAGTCAAAGGCCGCTTTCTGCGCTGCCCGCATGACCTCGGCGGGCCACTTCCTGAGGCGCACCCCGGCCTTGATGAGGCGTTGCAGGGCGGGGGCGTTCACCCGGTCGTACTTGGCCATCATCCACTGGTTGGCCTCCGCTGCCGCCACCTCAAAGGCCTGCTGGTACTCCTTGGGCAAGCGTTGCCATTCCCGGAGGTTCACGTAGAAGGAGAGCATGGGCCCGGGCTCGTGCCATCCGGGGTAGTAGTAGTAGCGGGCTACTTTGTAGAAGCCGAGCTTCTCGTCATCGTAGGGGCCCACCCACTCGGCGGCGTCCACCACGCCCCGCTCCAGGGCTGGGTAGATGTCCCCGCCCGCCAGGACCTGGGGTACCACGCCCAAGCGGCTCATCACCTGGCCCCCAGGCCCGGGGATGCGCATCTTGAGGCCCTTGAGGTCCGCCAGGCCCCTAATCTCTTTGCGGAACCAGCCCCCCATCTGCACCCCGGTGTTGCCGCCCGGGAACTGGATGATGCCGAAGTCAGCGAAGATGGGGCGGAAGAGCTCAATGCCACCCCCGTGGTACATCCAGGCGTTCTGCTGCCTGGCGGTGAGGCCGAAGGGCACCGAGGTGTCAAAGGCCAGGACCGAAGCCTTCCCCACGAAGTAGTAGCTGGCGGTGTGCCCCACCTCCACCGTGCCCTGCTGCACGGCGTCCATCACCTGAAGCCCGGGTACGATCTCCCCCGCCTGGTAGGCCCGGATCTGGAAGCGGCCTCCCGTGAGGGCGGAAACCCTTTCCGCCAAGACCTCCGCCGCCCCGTAGATGGTGTCCAGGCTCTTGGGGAAGCTGGAGGCCAGGCGCCAGCGCACCTGGGGCTGCGCCTGGGCATAGACCGTACCGAACGCTGCGCTGGCCGCTACGCCGATACCCGCCTTCTTCAAGAAATCACGCCGTTTCATTTTGACCTCCTTCGCGGTCCGGGGGGATTATACCCTACCAGGGGGCCAGTAGCGCAAGACCATTCGTAACCGGCTTCTCCTCTAAGCCTCCCTCCTGGGAGTATACCCCTGGGCGTTTGGCTTCCGGATCTGGGTTTGCATATTCCTTCGTTTGCTACCTCAAAGCTCCACCCCCGCCATCTTCAGGAGAACCCGACTCCGGATGAGGTTGTGGG
>NZ_JAKEDV010000004.1 GCF_021462505.1 Thermus brockianus | reverse complement strand
GTGACTGGGGCGAAGTCGTAACAAGGTAGCTGTACCGGAAGGTGCGGCTGGATCACCTCCTTTCTAAGGAGTAACCGGCCTCTGCTCTCCCCTTTTCCGATCCTTGGGGGCGCCTTCGGGCGCCCTTTTTTGTTGCCGAGGAGCAGGGTCTTGCGTAGGAAACGGCAGGTGCGGACAGCCAGGAAGCGGGTGGTTTCCGCCGGGGGGGTGGTCCTCCGAGGGGATCCTCCCGAGGTCCTGGTGGTGTCCTTAAAGGGGGGGAAGGTAGTCACCCTTCCCAAGGGCCAGGTGGAGCCGGGGGAGCGTTACCCTGAAACCGCCGTGCGGGAGGTGCGGGAGGAAACCGGGGTGGAGGCGGCGGTGCTCTCCCCCTTGGGGAAGGTGCGCTACTACTTCACGGTGAAGGATGGGGAGGTCCCGGTGACGGTGAGCAAGGAGGTCCACTACTTCCTCATGGCCTACCGGGGCGGGGAGCCTAGGCCCCAGCTTTCCGAGGTGGAGGCCGCTTACTTCCTGCCGGTGGCGGAAGCCTTGAACCGGCTTTCCTACCCCAACGAGCGGGAGATGTTGCGCAAGGCCCTTTTGCGCTACCGGAGGGGCTAAGCGGGCTGGGCCTTAGGGTCCAGGAGGACGAAGGCGGCCTCCTCCGGGGAGAGCTCGCCTTGGGCCACGCGCCGCACAAGCTCCCCGGCCTTCTGGGTACGGCGGCGGCCCCATTCCTGAATGACGCTTTCCACCTCAAACCGGGCCCGCTCCAGGCGGTGGTCTTCCAGGAGGCTATGGGCCTCGAGGTGGTGGTGGTGGGCTTCCAGCCCCGCAAAAAGCGCCTCCACCCCCTCCCCCGTGGCCGCCACCGTGGGGTAAATGGGGGGGCGCCAACCCCCGGGCCGGGGGGGCGAAAGCTCCAGGGCGCTTTTGAGCTCCTGGATGAGCCTTTCCCCGCCCGGCAGGTCAAACTTGTTCACGGCGAAAATATCGGCGATCTCCATGACCCCCGCCTTGAAGGCCTGCACCGCATCCCCCGCCGCCGGGGTGAGGACGAGGAGGGTGGTGTCCGCCACCCGGGCGATGTCCACCTCGCTTTGGCCCACCCCCACGGTCTCCACGAAGATGCGGTCAAAGCCGAAGGCCTCCAGGAGGGCTAGGGCGGCCACCGTGGCCCCGGCGAGCCCTCCTAGGGCGCCCCGGGAGGCCAAGGAGCGGATATAGACCCCAGGGTCTTGGTGGTGGCGCATCATGCGGATCCGGTCCCCCAGGATGGCCCCCCCGGTGAAGGGGCTGCTGGGGTCCACCGCCAGCACCCCTACTCTTTCGCCCCGCTTGCGGGCCTCGAGGATGAGGCGGTCGGTGAGGGTGCTCTTGCCCGCCCCCGGGCTTCCCGTGACGCCCACCACCTTGGCCCTCCCTTGGCCCCGCACCCGCTTGAGGAGGGCCTGGCCCAAGGGGTGGCCGGCCTCCACCAGGGTGAGGGCCCGGGCCAAGGCCCGCACGTCCCCCGCACGAAAGCGGCTTTCCAGATCCTCCAGGTGGGCTTCCTGCGCCATGGCGCTATTCTACGCTTTTTTGCAGGGGCGTATCATTCCGCCAGGGCCACGCAGGCCACCTCCACCCGTACCCCCCGGGGCAGGGCCTTGACCGCCACCGTGGCCCGGGCGGGGTAGGGGGGAGCGAAGTAGCGGGCGTAGACCTCGTTGAAGCCGGGGAAGTCCTCCATGTCCGCCAGGAAACAGGTGGTCTGGACCACCCGGCTAAGCCCCGAGCCCGCCGCCTCGAGGATGGCCTTCAGGTTTTCCATCACCCGCTCGGTCTGCGTGCGGATGTCCCCCTCCACCAGGGTGCCCTCGGGGGTAAGGGGGATCTGGCCGGAAACAAACACCAAGCCCAAAGCCCGCACCGCTTGGCTGTAGGGACCGATGGCCTGGGGTGCTCCTTCGGTGTGGATGGCCTCCATGCCCCTATCCTACGGCGAAGCGGTAGAGCTTGCCGGAAAGGCTCGCCACCAGCACCTCTCCCGGCAAGGGAAGAGGGGGCACCTGCACCGCCCCCAGGCCCGTGGCCTCAAAGACCACCTGGCCCCGGCGGTCCACCGCCAGGAAGCGGCCCTCCTCCGTGGCCAAAAAGACGTGCCCTGAGGCGTAGGAAAGCCCCGCCGTCACCTTGCCCACCTCGAGGCTCCACACCTCCTCCCCCGTGGCGGCGTCCAAGGCCCGGAGGACCCCATCCCAGGCGGCCACGTAAACCCGCTCCCCGTCCAGGGCGAGGCCTCCCCAGATCTCCCCCTCCACCGCCGCATTCCAGAGGGTTTCCCGGCTCAAGGGGTCAAAGGCGTAGACCTCCCCTTCCCAAGTGGGGATGAAAAGGAGCCCGCGCCCCGCCGCCACCGGGGCGTGGATGGGGCCCGTGCGCACCTTGTAGCGGAGGGCTCCCGTGTCCGGGTCCAGGGCGTAGAGCCAGCCGTCCTCCGAGCCCACGAAGAGGAGGCCCCGGTAGAAGGTGGGGCTTGCGGAAAGGTGCCCCCCGGCCCGGAAGCGGAAAAGGGGGGCGTCCTTGTGAAAGGCGTACAGGGTGCCGTCGCGGCTTGCGGCGTAGACCCGCTCGCCCAGGACCAAAGGGGCGGCGGTGACCTCCGCCCCGGTTTCCAGGCTCCACTCCAGGTGGCGGCCGCGGAAGCGGCGTACCTTCCCGTCCCAGCTCCCCACGTAGACCCCTCCCCGCACCACCGGGGGGGCGGTGACCTCTTCGGGGAGGGCTTCCCGGCGCACCTCTCCCGTGAGGAGGTCCACCTCCACCAAGCCCCGCCCCACCCCCAGGTACACCCTGCCCCCGGCGTGGACCATCTCTCCCGGCCAGGCGGCCTCGCCCCCTAGGTCCAGCTTTCCCTTGAGGGCAAGCCGCCGGGGGTCCGGAGCCAGGGGGTAGTGGCCGGAGCGGCTGGCACCCGCCCGGGGCGTGGCTAGGCGCAGGGCCTGGAACTCCCTCAGGGCGCTATAAAAGAGGTCAGGGTGGGCGGGGCGCTCCTCGGGATGCTTGGCCAAAAGGCCCAGGACCGCCTGCCCCACCCCCTTGGGGATGGCGGGGTTGAGGGCCTCCGGGGCCTTGGGTTCCTCGTACACGTGCTGGTAGAGCACCGCTTGGTCGTTTTCCCCTTCAAAGGGGGGGCGGCCCGTGAGGGTGCGATAGAGGACCGCCCCCAGGCTGTAAAGGTCGGCCTTGGGGGTGAGGGGGAGGCCCTTAGCCTGCTCCGGGGCCATGTACGTGGGGGTGCCCAGGGTATAGCCCGTGCGGGTCAGGTGGCGGCTTTCCTGGAGGAGGTAGGCGAGGCCGAAGTCCATCACCTTGGGCTGGCCTTCCTTGGTGAGGAGGATGTTCTTGGGGGTGAGGTCCCGGTGGAGGATGCCCTGGGCGTGCAGGTGGGCCAGGGCCTCCATGACCTGGGCCGCCGCCAGGAGGATCCGGTCCCCTTCCGGCCCCTCCTCAAAGGGGCCCAGGCGGTCAAAGGTTCCCCCTTCCACCAGCTCCATGACGAAGTAGGGCCGCCCCTCTTCCTCCCCTAGGTCCAGGACCTGGACGATGCCGGGGTGGAAGAGACGGGAAAGGGCCCGTACCTCCAGGAGAAACCGCTCCCGCTCAGGGGGCAGAGCGCGGGGGTGGAGGAGCTTGACCGCCACCCTGCGCCCCAAGCGCTCGTCCAGGGCTTGCCAGACCTCGGCCATGCCCCCGGAGCCCAGGGGGGCCTCGAGGCGGTACCGCCCGGCCAGGAGCATCCGGGTCATTTTAGGGGGTTTCTTCCTCGGGTTCCAGGCGCTTCAGGAGCTCGGCCAACTCCTCCTTGCCCTCCTCCAGCTCTTGGACGATTTTGGCGATGGCCAGGCGCACCACCTCCGACTTGGAAACCAGGCGCTCGGGGCTGGAAAGGGCGTAGGCCGCCCGGGTCAAGAGGGCGTCCTGCTCCTCGGAAATGACCACCTGCAGCCGTTTTTTCTCCTTCTTGGGCATACCGCTCCTTGGCGGGTAGTGTAGCAAAAACCGCATCCCCTTGACAATGGGTATTTTCCTGTATATCCTCTCCTTGAGTAAGGTGAGTATGATGCTCACGGACACGGGGAGGAGCAGGATGCTGCGGATTGAAGGGGGCTCCCCTCTGTCCGGGGAGTTGCGGGTCTACCCCGCCAAGAATGCCGCTTTGCCCATCCTGGCGGCAAGCCTCCTCACCCCAGAGCCCGTCACCCTGGTGGAGGTGCCCAGGCTTCGGGACGTGGAGGTGATGCTGGAGCTCCTCGCCCACCTGGGGACCCATTACGAGTGGGAAGGGCGCACCCTGCACCTCCATACCCCCGAGATCCGGAACATCCACGCCCCTTACGAGCTGGTGGGGCAGATGCGGGCGAGTTTCATCGTCTGGGGCGCCCTCGTGGCCCGGGCAGGGGAGGGGAGGATTTCCTTGCCCGGAGGGTGTGCCTTTGGCGCCCGCCCCGTGGACCAGCACGTGAAGGCCCTCCGGGCCTTGGGGGCCGAGGTGGTGGAGGAGGAGGGGACCTTCTACGCCCGGCGCCTCCGCCCCCTCTCGGGGCGGGTGGTCTTTGACCTGCCCACGGTGGGGGGGACGGAGCAAGCCATGCTGGCCGTGGCCCTAGGCGGCGAGGCCACCTTGGTCCAGGCGGCCATGGAACCGGAGATAGAGGACCTCGGGCGTTTCCTCTCCATGCTAGGGGTGGAGGTGAGGGGCCTGGGGAGCGCTATCCTGCACGTCAAAGGGGCAAGCCGCCTTAAGGGAGGGCGCTACCGCATCATCCCGGACCGCATAGAGGCCGGCACCTACCTCCTGGCGGCGGCGGCTACCCGGGGGTCCATCACCCTGCGGGAAGTGCGCCCCGACCACCTGGACGCTCTTTTGGACAAGCTCCGTCAGGCTGGGCACCATTTGGAGGTGGGGCAGGACTGGATCCGCTTCGCCGCTACCCCGGAGCCTTCGCCCTTTTCCGTGGAGGCCCGGGAGTACCCCGGTTTCCCCACGGACCTGCAACCCATCGTGACCGCCTACCTGGCCACGGTGCCCGGGCAAAGCGCCGTGAGCGACCGGGTTTACCCCGACCGCTTCACCCACGTGGGGGAGCTGGCGCGCATGGGGGCAGAGCTTTACCTAAGGGACCGGACGCTCTTGGTAAATGGCCGGCGCCTCCACGGGGCCCAGGTGAAGGCCCTGGACATCCGGGCTGGCGGGGCTTTGGTGGTGGCGGCCCTGAGCGCAGAAGGGGTTACGGAGATTGAAGGGGTCTACTTCCTGGAGCGGGGGTACGAGCACCTGGAGGAGCGCCTAAAGGCCCTGGGGGCCCGGGTGGGCGTGGCGGAGATGGCTTTGGCCCAGGCGGCGGACTAGCCCCAAACCCTTAAGGCTTCGGGGAACCGGAAGAAGAGCCGGTTCCTTTCTAGCTCGGGGCTGTAGGCGCTTTCCACGTAGCCCGCAAGGCGGAGGGCCTCCAGCACCTCCCGGGCCACCGCCCGGTCCCCTTCCACCTGGGCGGCGAGAAAGGCGAGGGCCTCTTCCTCCTCGTCCCCTTCGCCCACGAACTCCCGGTACTCCTGGTCCAAGGCCCGCATCAGGGCCTGGAGGTTCAGGGGCTTTTCCGTGAAGAACCAGCGGCTCCTGGCTCCGGGGAGGAAGTGGGCGTAGCCTTGGGCCTCGAGGGCCTGGGCCAGGTGCGCCGCCTCGGCGTGGGGGTAGCCCCGCTGGACGAGAAGGGTCACCAAAGCATCCCGCTCCCCGGGAAGCCCCTGGGGGTAGTCCTGGCGAAGCGCTTGCGCGAGCTCCTTGAACGCCACGCTACCACCTCCCGTTTCTTTATAATAAAGGTTGCGCGAGGTAGTATCAAGAGGAGGCTTTGCGCTATACTGAAAGCGGTATGGACCTGGACCTCCTCGCCAAACGCCTAGAGAGCCTCCGGGGGTATCTTTGACATCCCCGGGAAGGAAGCCCGACTGAAAGAGCTAGACCAGCGCCTCGAGGACCCCACCCTTTGGCAGAACCCGGAAGAAGCCCGGCGGGTAAGCCAGGAGGCGGCCCGCCATCGGCGGGTGGTGGACACCTTCCGCAACCTGGAAAGCGACCTCCAGGGCCTCCTGGAGCTTTGGGAGGAGTTTCCTGCCGAGGAGCGGGAGGCCCTGAGGCCCGAGCTGGAGGAAGCGGCCAGGAAGCTAGAGGAGCTCTACCACGAAACCCTCCTCGCCTTCCCCCACGCCGAGAAGAACGCCATCCTCACCATCCAGCCCGGGGCAGGGGGCACGGAGGCCTGCGACTGGGCGGAGATGCTCTTAAGGATGTACACCCGCTTCGCCGAGCGCCAGGGCTTCCAGGTGGAGGTGGTGGACCTCGTGCCGGGGGCGGAGGCGGGGATTGACTACGCCCAGATCCTGGTCAAGGGGGAAAACGCCTACGGCCTTTTTTCCCCCGAGGCGGGGGTCCACCGCCTGGTGCGCCCCTCCCCCTTTGACGCCTCGGGCCGCCGCCACACCTCCTTCGCCGGGGTGGAGGTGATGCCGGAGGTGGACGAGACGGTGGAGGTGGTGATCCGCCCCGAGGACCTGCGCATTGACGTCTTCCGCTCCCAAGGCCACGGGGGCCAAGGGGTGAACACCACGGACTCAGCGGTGCGCATCGTCCACCTGCCCACGGGGATCACCGTCACCTGCCAGGCCACCCGGAGCCAGATCAAGAACAAGGAGCTGGCCATGAAGGTCCTCCGCTCCCGGCTTTTTGAGCTGGAGTGGAAGAAGAAGCAGGAGGAGCTAAGGAAGCTGAAGGGCGAGGTGCGGCCCATTGAGTGGGGAAGCCAGATCCGAAGCTACGTCTTGGACAAGCAGTACGTGAAGGACCACCGCACGGGGCTCATGCGCTTTGACCCGCAAAACGTCCTGGACGGGGACCTCTTGGACTTCATCTGGGCGGGGCTTGAGTGGAAGGCGGGCCGCCGCCAGACGGCGGAGGAGGTGGAGGCGGATTAGCCCACGGCTCGGCGCAGGAGGGCTCGGACCTGGGCCTCCTCCTCGAGGCCCAGTTCCTTTAGGGCGAAGGCCACGGGCCACATCTTGCCCTGGTCCAACCGGGCCTGGTCGGTGAAGCCCAAGGTGGCGTAGCGGGTCTGGAAGCGGTGGGCGGGCTGGAAGAAGCAGACCACCTTGTCCTTGAGGGCGTAGGCCGGCATGCCGTACCAAAGCCGCAGGGTGAGGTGGGGGGCCGCTTCCTGGACGAGGGCGTGGAGGCGGAGGGCCAAGGAGCGGTCGGGCTCGGGCCAAAGGGCGATGGCTCCCAGCACCGCCTCTGGGTCTTGGGTGCGGGCCATGTTAGTAAACGTCCTCCGGGGCCTTGTAGACCTCCCCCGTGAGCCAGTAGATGACCCGCTCCGCCACGTTCTCCAAATGGTCCCCAAGCCGCTCGTAGCTGCGGGCCACCCGCATGAGGGTGAGGGCCTTGGTGATGGTCCGAGGGTCTTCCATCATGTAGGTGATGAGCTCCCGGGTTACCTCCTCGTAGAGCCCGTCCACCTGGTCGTCCAGTTCCAGGACCTTGCGGGCCAAAGCGGTGTCCCGCTCGGCCACGCTCCTGCCCAGGGTGTCCATCATCTCCAAAAGGCGCCTGCCCATCTCCGGCAGGGTCACGTAGCGCTTCAAGGGGGGCTCTTTGCTCAGGAGAAGGGCGTCTTCCGCCACGTGCATGGCGTAGTCCCCCGCCCGTTCCAGGTCGGTGAGGGCCTTAATGATGGTGAAGATCAGCCTGAGGTCCGTGGCCACGGGCTGGTGGCGGGCGATGACGGCGATGGCCTGGTTTTCAATCTTGAGCTCCAGCTCGTCCACCTCTTTGTCCTTGGCGATGACCGCCTGGGCCCGGGCGGCGTCCTGCTGGACCAGGGCCTCGGTGGCTTCCTGGGTCATCTCCCGCACCAAGGAGAGCATCCTCAAGGTTTCTTCCAGAAGCTGGTTGAGCGCTCGGTCTAGGGCTTCCCGCATGGGTTCCTCCTCGCTTCAGTCTAGGGGAAGGTGGACGCCGAAAACGTTCTCTTCCCCTTCCCGCCTTGCGTAGGCCTCTCCTCCGAGGCCTCGAGCCAGGCGGCGCACCAGGTAAAGGCCAAGCCCTTGCCCCAGGCCCCCCTGGAACCCCCGGCGCCCCGGGAGGAAGAGGGTTTCGTAGTCGGGGAGGGGTGGGCCCGCATCCCGCACCTCCAGGTGGAGGCGGTCCGCCTCTAGGTGCGAAAGGAGGCGGATGGGGTCTTGGCCGTACTTGAGGGCGTTTTCCAGGAGGTTTAAGAGGATCTGGAAGAGGGCGTCGGGGTCGGTGTGGGCGGTGTGGGGGAGGTGGACCTCCACGCGCCTTCCCTGGAGCTTCTCCTGGAGAAGCCTTTCCAGGCGGGGCCAGAGCTCCTGAAGGGGAAAGGTGCGTTTAGGCCCGGGCTGGGTGAAGGAAAGGCTTTGCGCCAGGCGGGCGAGGCGGGCCACCTCCCCTTTGAGGAGGTCCAGGACCTCCTTTTCCTGCTTGGTTCTGGGCGTGAGGGCCTCCAGGAGGGGCCCCATCCCCGCCAGGGGGGTCCTGAGCTCGTGGGCCAGGGTAAGGGTGGCCTCCTCGAGGGCCTCTAGCCTTCCCTTCACCTCCGTTTCGTCCAAGAGGTAGAGCCTTCCCGGGAGGGCCTTGGCCTTCAGGAGGCGGCCCCGCACCTCTAGGTGCCTTTCCCCCCCGTGGAGGGCTAAGGCTTCCAGGCGGTGGTCCCGTAGGGCGAGGAGGAGGGGGCGGCCCACCACCTTTTCCCGGCGCACCTGCAAAAGCTCCTCCGCCTTGGGGTTGAGGTAGACCACCTGCCTTTCCCGGTGCAGGACGAGGCCTTCCAAGGCCTCCTCCCAGGCGGCCCAAAACTCCTTCACCCCACCTCCTTGAAGCGGTACCCAAGCCCCCGTACCGTTTCCAAAAAGCGGGGGGCTTTGGGGTCCTCGCCCAGCTTTTCCCGTAGCTGCAGGATGTGCTGGTCCACGGTCCTGGGGGTGCCAAAGTAGTCTGGACCCCAGACGGCCTCCAAGAGCGCTTCCCGGGTGTAGACCCGGCCCGGATGCTGGGCCAAGTAGGCCAAAAGGGCGAACTCCCGCCGGGTGAGGGGAAGGGGTTTCCCCTCCAGGCTCGCCTCCATGCGCTCTAGGTCCAGGAGAAGGGGGCCCCGCTTCAAGCGCTTGGGCTTCCCCGCCCGGCGCAGGAGGGCCTCGAGGCGGGCGAGAAGCTCCTCCGTGGCGAAGGGCTTGGCCAGGTAGTCGTCCGCCCCCCGGCTTAGGCCCTCCACCCGGTCCCGCACCTCGGCGCGGGCGGTGAGGAGGAGGACGGGAAGCTCGGCGAAGGCGCCTTGGCGCATCCTTTCCAGGAGCTTGATCCCGGGCTCATCGGGAAGCATCCAGTCCAGGATCACCGCTTCCGCCTCCTGAAGGAGGGGCCAGGCCTCGTGGGCGTTTTCCGCCTCCAGTACCCGGTGCCCGGCCCGCTCCAGGGCCAGGCGGACCCCAAGCCGCACCGCCCGTTCGTCCTCCACCAGGAGCACCGTGGCCACGCTTTCAGTCTAGCCCGGGCCAGGTCAGGGCACGGTCAAGCCCTTGGCTGGACTCGCCTAACAAATGGTTTGATGCGAGCGCAATGCCCATCGCTTGGGCCTTGGAAACACCTGTCACAGGACCCCGTAAGGCAGCGAGGTCTTAGGGTACGGCCCTGCTTTGAGAGGAAGCCCTCGCATCCAGCCCAGAAAGCGTGGGGAGAGCAGCCTTCCTCAGGCTCTGGCCAGTGGCTTGTGGCTAGCAGCATAATGGCTTTGGTGCGCAAGGTACTAGAAGCCCATCTTCTGGCCTTGCTTCGGGAGCCTCACTCCTTGGACGAACTTTATTTTACCCTAAAAAATCTTCATCCCAACTTGCGTAAGGTCACGCTTTTTGGTCTGTTAATCCGGCTTAAGCGGGAAGGGTGGGTGGTCTACCGCGATGGGCGCTTCCTAGCGAGGGAGACGCACGACCCGGACGCTTAGGCCGTCCGTGAACTGGACCTCAAAGTGGCCTCCTGGGGGTAGGCCCTCAAGGGCCAGGCGGGCTTCCCCGGCGGGGTGGAAGAGGGTGAGGGCGGTGCGGGTGCCGTCATCGGCCACGTGGAAAACCGCGAAGCTCTTGGCCCCCTGGACCCGAACCCAGAGGAACCCTCCCTCCTCTTGGGCTTCTACCCGCGGTTCGGCTTGGGGAAGCAGGGAAGCCACGAGTTCCCCCAAAAGGTTCCCTTCCAGGTAGAGGCCCACCCGGGTGTAGCGGGCCACGGGCGCCTTGGCTTGGAAGTGGAGGGTCCCTTCCGAATCCCGGAGGACATACACCGGTAGCTCTAGGCCGTCCACCCTCAAGCGATAGGGGGAGGGTTCTCCTTCAGGGTTTGCCTTAAGGAGAAGCGGGGGGTTGAAGACCAGTGCGCCGTTTTCTATGCGACCGGTGAAGAAGAGCCCTTCTTCAGGGAGGCTTTGCGGACGGGGGGGCGTGGCCTCCAAAAAGCCCTGGGCCCCCTCATAGGTGTAATCGGAAACCCATTGGGGCCCGCAGTAGCTCATGAGGTCGTAGCGCTCGTTGGGGTCGCGGAGGGTTCCCGTGGCGAGGTCATAGCCCCAGGTGCCGATTTTTCCCCCCGGATAAGGGTAGTTGGGGTCGCCGGAGGTACCGCAAGGGGCGTGTTCCCGCCCGAAGTTGTGCCCCAGCTCGTGGGCCATGACCACGGGCGCAGAGGAGGCGTAATCCCAACCCACCGCCACCGGGTAGCCGATGTACCCGATCCCCGCAATGCCCGAGGTGTAGGTAACCCGCACAAAGCCGTAGTAGTACCGCCCGCTGCCATCTGTTTGGCGCAAGATGCGGAGCTCAACCAGCAATTGGGCCCAGGTGTTCCCGTTGCTGGCGCTTAGGGTTCCGGAGAAGGTGTAAGGGGTCCGGATGGTGAAGCTTATGTCCTTCAAGGGCCACACGCGCCAAAGGGTTTCTGGGAAGTCGGGTACCGAGGCGGTCTGTCCCTGGTGCACCACGGGCACCACGGTGAGGTACAGGGTGGTGCCTGCGCCCACTGCGGGCGTGAGCACGCGGAGGTTGTCGCTTTCGTTGGTTTCGGGAACCTGGTTGGCGGGGTCCACCCGGAGCTCCACCCGAAGCCCCGGGGCCACCCAGGAAGCGGGCAGGGTGGCGTTGCAGGTGGAGGATAGGTCGCCCTGCGTGGCGCGGGTGGGGATGGGGTTTGGGCAGGAGAAGGCCAGGTTCCCCTGGAAGGTGTTGTTCACATAGACAGCGCCCCCAATCGGCGTGGTTAAAGACACAGAGGATGGGCTTGCCACCAGGTGCACCCTGAGGAGGGCGGGTTTCCCAGCTACCAAGCGCAGATTTTCCTTAAGCACGGTTTGGCCCCACTCGGCCTTCTCAATGAAAAGATTGGCGTTCGCCGAGGCTGGGGTTACGCTGAGGGTCAGGGATACCTCGCGGGTAAGGCTTCCTCCGGTGCCCCGAACATAGAGGTTGTAGGTACCCGGGGATAAGGAAGGGGAAGCTTTGAGCTCGAGGTTGGGCGCCGAGGGCACGGGGGTGGAGGTGGGGGAGAGGGTCACCCCCGAGAAGGGATTTTTATTGGCATCCACGAGGCTTAGGTCTATAGAGCCTGGATACGTACCCGAAACCACAAGGCGCACGTAAGCCGTGCCCCCTTGGGGGACGGAGAGCGCTGAGCTTTCTAGCGTGAGAGTGAAATCCTCGCTAGGCGGCGAGCTCACGGTGACGTCCAGGTTTTTCTCTTGGGTGATGTTGCCGCTGACCGCGCGGAGCTTGAGGGGGTAGGTGCCCGGGGCCACGCCGCTTCCCACGGAGACGGTGAGGGTCTGGGTGACGGGGGAGCCGGCGAGGCTAACGGAGGGAGGGGTGAGGGTGATGCCGGGCACGGGGTTATGGGTGTTGCGGTCCACCAGGGAGAGGCTGACGGCCCCCGTGAAGCCGTTCGTGGGGGTGAGGGTGACCTGGGTGGTCCCGCTCCCCCCTTGGGGGATGGTGAGGCTTGCGGGGTTGGGGTCGGAGAGGGTGAAGGAAGGAGGCTGGTTTTGGGCTTGCTGTTGGCAGGAAACAAGGGAGACAGCGAGGCCCAAGGCGAGGAGGAGAGCAAACTGGGCCATAATCCGCACCTTAGCAGAGGGCTAGGGCGCTTAGGTGAGAGGGTGCTATCCTGGACCTTAATGCGGCCTGGGCTTTCCGCCAAAAGGTTGGTGGTCAAGGTGGGGAGTGCGGTCCTGGCCGGGCCTAGGGGGTTGGACCGGGAGGCCATGGCCGAGATTGCCCGCCAGGTCCTGGCCCTGAAGGCGGCGGGGCGGGAGGTGGTTTTGGTGTCCTCGGGGGCGGTGGCGGCGGGCATGGCGGCCACGGGGCTTCCCCGCCCGGAGGACATGCCCCTGAAGCAGGCCTTGGCCGCCATCGGCCAGCCCCTCCTCATGGCCGTTTGGCGGGAGGCTTTTCAGGGGGTTCCCGTGGCCCAGGTGCTCCTGACGGCGGAGGATTTGGCCTCGAGGGAGCGCTACCTGAGCGCCAAGGCCACCCTGAAGGCCCTTTTGGAGCTAGGGGCCATTCCCATCATCAACGAGAACGACACCGTGGCCTTCCAGGAGATCCGCTTCGGGGACAACGACCAGCTTTCCGCCCGGGTGGCGGCCTTGGTGGAGGCGGGGCTACTCCTCCTCCTTTCCGACGTGGACGCGCTTTACGAGGAAGACCCCAAGAAAAACCCTGAAGCGAGGCCCATCCTCGAGGTCAAAGACCCTGCCTCCGCCCTGCGGCACGCCGGGGAAGGGAACCCCTTGGGAAGCGGCGGCATGCGCTCCAAGCTCCTCGCCGCCCGGCTTGCGGGGCGGGTGGGCATCCCCACCCTGCTTCTGCCCGGGAGGCGGCCCTCGGTCCTCTTGGAGGCCTTGGAGGGGGTGCCCATCGGCACCTACTTCCACGCCCAGAGGCGCTACCGGGGGGAGCGGGCCTGGCTCTATGGCCTTGTGCGCCCCAAGGGGGAGCTCGTCTTGGACCAAGGGGCGGTGCGGGCCCTGCGGGAAAGGGGGGCAAGCCTCCTCCCCGCCGGGGTCAAGGAGGTGCGGGGGCGGTTTGGCCGGGGGGAGGCGGTGCGCCTCCTCGCCGAAACGGGAGAGGAGGTGGGGGTGGGCCTTGCCAACTATGCCGCCGAGGAGATCGCCCGCATCCAGGGGCGGAAAAGCGCAGAGATTGAGGCCATCTTGGGCTACCGCTACACGGAGGAGGTGGTCCACCGGGACCACCTGGCCCTAAAGGAGGAGGCATGACGGCGCTGGGTCTAAGGGATTTGGCGGAGCGGGCCAAGGCCAAGCTTCCCCTCATCGCCAAGGGGAGGCGGGACGAGGCCCTTTTGCGCATGGCGGCGCTTCTTTCCGAGCGCTGGCCGGAGGTGCTGACGGCCAACCGGATGGACCTGGAGGAGGCGGAAAGGGCGGGGCTTCCCAAGGCCAAGCTGGACCGGCTCGCCCTAAAGGAGAAGGACCTCAAGACCCTCACCGAGGGCTTGAGGCAGATCGCCGCCCTTCCCGACCCCTTGGGGCGGATTGAGGGCTTGAGCAAGCGGCCGAGTGGCCTCCGGGTGGGCCGGATGCGGGTGCCTTTGGGCCTCATCGGCTTCATCTACGAGGCGCGCCCCGGGGCCACGGTGGAGGCGGTGGCCGTGGCCCTGAAAGCGGGGAACGCCATGCTCCTCAGGGGCGGCAAGGAGGCCTTCCGCTCCAACCAGGCCCTGGTGGGCCTATGGCACGAGGCCCTGAGGGAGGCGGGGCTTCCGGAGGAGGCGGTCCTCCTGGTCCCCACCACGGACCGGGAGGCCATCCTGGAGATGTGCCGCTTGGAGCTTCTGGACCTCCTCATCCCCCGGGGCGGGGAGGAGCTCATCCGCTTGGTGCAGAAGGAGGCCCGGGTGCCCGTCCTGGCCCACGCCAAGGGGGTGAACCACCTCTATGTGGACGAGAAGGCGGACCTTTCCATGGCCCTCCGTCTGGCCCTGAACGGCAAGACCCAGCGCCCGGCGGTGTGCAACGCCCTCGAGGCCGTCTTGGTCCACGAGAAGGTGGCGGAGGCTTTCCTGCCCCTTCTGGAGGGGGCCATGCGGGAAAAGGGGGTGGAGCTTAGGGCCTGTCCCCGGGCCCTTCCCCTTCTAAAGGAGGCGGTGCCCGCAGGGGAGGAGGAATGGGACCGGGAGTACCTGGACCTCGTGCTCCGGGTCAAGGTGGTTTCGGGCCTGGAGGAGGCCTTGGCCCACATCGCCCGCCACGGCTCCCGGCACACGGAGGCCATCTGCACGGAGGACCCCAAGGCGGCCTGGCGCTTCCTGGAGGAGGTGGACGCCTCCTTGGTTCTCTGGAACGCCTCCACCCGCTTCAACGACGGCTTTGAGCTGGGCCTGGGGGCGGAGATCGGCATCAGCACCTCCAAGCTCCACGCCTACGGCCCCATGGGTCCCCTGGAGCTCACCGCCTTGAAATGGGTGGCCCTGGGGGAGGGGCAGGAGAGGAAGTAGGCGTTGCTGCGAAGGGTTTTTGACCTTTACACCGAGGCCCACGTTCCCTTCTTCGCCGCCGCCCTCGCCTACTACGCCCTTCTCTCCCTCATGCCCCTTCTTTTCCTCTTGGTGGGGGTTTTCGGCCTCCTGCTGGCGGGAAACCCCCTTTGGCAAAAGGAGCTCCAGGAGGCCTTAGGGGGGCTCACCCTGGCCCTTTTCCCCGCCCGGCCCGAACTCGCAGAGGACCTCCTCCGCTTCCTTTCGCAAAGCGCCTTTCCCCTCACCCTGGGAAGCGGCCTCCTCTTCCTCTGGTCCGGGAGCAACTTCTTCGCCGCCCTTAGCTACGCCTTGGGCCTCGTCTTCGGCCGCCCCCCCGGGGTGCGCCACCGGCTTTTAGGGCTTTTCATGCCTTTTCTCCTGGGCCTCGCCCTCATCCTCCTCTCCCTCCTGGGTCTGGCCCTGGGCTTTATCCTCCGCTACCTGCCCCCGGCTTGGCGGGGCCTTCTTGGGCCTTTGGAGGTCCTTCTGCCCCTCTTTTCCGCCTTCTTCCTCTTCCTCCTCACCTACGCCTTTTTCCGCGGGGTTCGGGGGCTACGGGACCTCCTCCCCTTAAGCGCCGGGGCCGGGATGGCGGCCCTCCTCTTTGAGGGGGTGCGGCTTGGGCTTCCCAAGCTCCTTCCCCGCTCCCAGTACGAGCTCCTCTACGGGCCCCTGGCGGGGTTCGTCCTGGCCCTCCTCGGGCTTTACCTGGTCCTCCTCTCCCTCCTCCTGGGGGCCTTGGTGGCCCGGGCCCTCGAGGACTAGCGCCTTTTCTCCAAGGTGCAAAAAGGGGTAGGATGGACTCATGCGTCCGGCCAGGCTAGCCCCCTAAAGGGAAGGGGCCTGGCCGTCCCTTCCCTGCGGGGGAAGGGTTTTTTTGAGGAGGCGAAGATGGAGAAGTACAACCCCCACGCCATAGAGCCCAAGTGGCAACGCTTCTGGAAAGAGAAGGGCTTCATGAAGGCCAAGGAGGTGCCGGGGAAGCGGGGCAAGCAGTACGTCCTCGTCATGTTCCCCTACCCCTCCGGGGACCTGCACATGGGCCACCTGAAGAACTACACCATGGGGGACGTCCTCGCCCGCTTCCGCCGGGTGCAGGGCTACGAGGTCCTCCACCCCATGGGCTGGGACGCCTTCGGCCTGCCGGCGGAGAACGCCGCCTTGAAGTTCGGCGTCCACCCCCGGGACTGGACCTACCAGAACATCCGCCAGGCCAAGGAAAGCCTGGAGCTCATGGGCATCCTCTACGACTGGGACCGGGAGGTGACCACCTGCGAGCCCGACTACTACCGCTGGAACCAGTGGATCTTCATCAAGATGTGGGAGAAGGGCCTGGCCTACCGGGCCAAGGGCCTCGTGAACTGGTGCCCCAAGTGCCAGACGGTTCTCGCCAACGAGCAGGTGGTGGAGGGGCGTTGCTGGCGGCACGAGGACACCTTGGTGGAGAAGCGGGAGCTGGAGCAGTGGTACCTGCGCATCACCGCCTACGCCGACCGGCTCCTTCGGGACCTCGAGGGCCTGGACTGGCCCGAGAAGGTGAAGGCCATGCAACGGGCCTGGATCGGCCGCTCGGAAGGGGCGGAGATCCACTTCCCCGTGGAGGGCCGGGAGGAGAGGATCACCGTCTTCACCACCCGCCCCGACACCCTTTTCGGGGCCACCTTCATGGTCCTGGCCCCCGAGCACCCCTTGGCCCTGGAGCTCGCCGCCCCCGAGCGCCGGGAGGAGGTCTTGGCCTACGTGGAGGCGGCCAAGCGCAAGACGGAGATTGAGCGCCAGGCGGAAGGGCGGGAGAAGACGGGGGTTTTCCTGGGGGCCTATGCCCTAAACCCCGCCACTGGGGAGCGGATCCCCATCTGGACCGCCGACTACGTGCTCTACGGCTACGGCACCGGGGCCATCATGGCCGTGCCCGCCCACGACAGCCGGGACTACGAGTTCGCCAAAAAGTACGGCCTCCCCATCAGGAAGGTGATTGAACGCCCCGGCGAGCCCCTTCCCGAGCCCCTGGAGGGGGCCTACGAGGAGCCGGGCATCATGGTGAACTCCGGCCCCTTTGACGGCACGGAAAGCGAGGAGGGCAAGCGGAAGGTCATCGCCTGGCTGGAGGAAAAGGGCCTGGGTAGGGCCCGCATCACCTACCGCCTGCGGGACTGGCTCATCAGCCGCCAGCGCTACTGGGGCACCCCCATCCCCATGGTCCACTGCCCCACCTGCGGCGTGGTGCCGGTGCCCGAGGAGGAGCTTCCCGTCCTCCTCCCCGACCTCAAGGACGTGGAGGACATCCGCCCCAAGGGGAAAAGCCCCTTGGAGGCCCACCCCGAGTTCTACGAGACCTCCTGCCCCAAGTGCGGCGGCCCCGCCAAGCGGGACACCGACACCATGGACACCTTCTTTGACAGCTCCTGGTACTACCTCCGCTACACCGACCCCAAGAACGAGCGCCTCCCCTTCGCCCGGGAGAAGGCGGATTTCTGGATGCCGGTGGACCAGTACATCGGCGGGGTGGAGCACGCCGTTTTGCACCTTCTCTACAGCCGCTTCTTCACCAAGTTCCTCCATGACCTGGGCATGGTGGGGGTGGAGGAGCCCTTCCAGGGCCTCTTCACCCAGGGCATGGTCATGGCCTGGACAGACTTCGGGCCCGTGGAGGTGGAGGGGGAGCGGGTGCGCCTCCCCGAGCCCACCCGCATCCAGCTGGAGATTGGGGAAAACGAGCTTTCCCTGGAGGACGTGAGGAAGATGGGGGCCGAGCTCAGGCCCCACGAGGACGGCACCCTCCACCTCTGGAAGCCCGCGGTGATGAGCAAGTCCAAGGGCAACGGGGTCATGGTGGGGCCCTTCGTGAAGGAGGAGGGGGCGGACATCGCCCGCATCACCATCCTCTTCGCCGCCCCGCCCGAGAACGAGATGGTCTGGACCGAGGAGGGGGTGCAGGGGGCCTGGCGCTTCCTGAACCGGGTGTGGCGGCGGGTGGTGGAGGACCAGGAGGCCCTTCTCCATACCACGGGGAAGTTCCAGAAGGAGGACCTGGAGGGGGAGGACAAGGCGCTTTACGGGAAGCTCCACGAAACCCTGAAGAAGGTGACGCAGGACCTCGAGGCCCTTCGCTTCAACACCGCTATCGCCGCCCTCATGGAGTTCCTCAACGCCCTTTACGAGTACCGCCGCAAGCGGCCCGTGACCCCGGTCTACCGCACCGCCATCCGCTACTACCTGCAGATGCTCTTCCCCTTCGCCCCCCACATCGCCGAGGAGCTTTGGCACCGCTTCTGGCCCGATAGCCTCTTTGAGGCGGGCTGGCCCGAGCTGGACGAAAGCGCCTTGGAGAAGGACGTGGTGGAGGTGGCGGTGCAGGTGAACGGCAGGGTGCGGGGCACCATCCGGATCCCCAAGGACGCCCCCCTGGAGATGGCCCTGGCGGAGGCCAAGAAGGTCCCCAACGTCCAGGCCCACCTGGAGGGCAAGCAGGTGGTGAAGGAGATCTACGTGCCGGGGAGGATCCTCAACCTGGTAGTGCGCTGAGGGAAAGGCTTAGCCGGGTGGGCACCACCTGGGCCACCTCGCCCTGGGCGGGGGTAAGGAAGAGCCCTTCGCCCGGGGCGTAGGCCAGAAGCCGCCCATAGCCCAGGAAAAACCCCTCGGGGTCCAGGAGGCCGTAAAGCCTTTCCGGCTCCGGGGGATGGGAAAGGGGGAGGACCCTGGGCCTCGCCTCCTGGAAGTGGGCAAGGAGGCGCTCCAGGCGGTTTTGCCGCCGCAACTTAGGGCTTTTCCGCCTGGCCTCGGGCAAGGGGGGCACGGGGCGCGCCTTGAGGTCCCGGCGCCAGGCGAAGGCTTGGAAAAGCGCCTCCGAACCCAGGATGAGGATCTCCGCCGGGCTCAAGGCCTCCGCCTGAAGGAGGCGGAACTCCGGGTCCAAAAGGCCGTCCGTGTCCGCCACCGCCGGGCTCCCCCTCGNCGGGGGGGGGGAGGTGGCCCCCAGGAGGTAGCGGCGCACCGGGGTGAGGGCGCCTTCCCGGTAGCGGAAGAGGGTGAAGGTGCCCGGCAAGGCCCCTTGCCCCGGGTCCAGGTCCAGGAGATAGGCCTCCTTGAGCTTCTCTAGGAGCCTATGGGCCAGGGTGGTCTTGCCCACGTCCGTGGGGCCCAAGAGGAGGAGCACGAGGAAAACTCTAGCACCCCTTCGTGGTCTTACGCCTTTTTGCCACTTCGCAAGAAAGTGATATACTTGGCCCAACATGGAGCTCTGGTTTGAGGAA
Source organism: Thermus brockianus (assembly GCF_021462505.1). GTDB lineage: Bacteria > Deinococcota > Deinococci > Deinococcales > Thermaceae > Thermus > Thermus hydrothermalis. The sequence goes on along the minus strand of NZ_JAKEDV010000004.1, from coordinate 201,455 downwards.
ACGGGGGAGGAGCGGCAGGTCCTAGGGCCTTTCCGGGAGTTCTTGAAGGCGGAGGTGGCCCCGGGGGCGGCGGAAAGGGACCGCACGGGGGCTTTCCCCTGGGACCTGGTGCGGAAGATGGCGGCCTTCGGCGTCTTCGGGGCGGTGGTGCCCGAGGCTTACGGGGGGGCGGGGCTTTCCACGCGCCTCTTCGCCCGCATGGTGGAGGAGATCGCCTACTACGATGGCTCCCTGGCCCTTACCGTGGCGAGCCACAACTCCTTGGCCACCGGGCACATCCTCCTGGCGGGGGACGAAAGGCAGAAGGAAACCTTCCTCCCCAAGCTGGCCTCGGGGGAGCTCTTGGGGGCCTGGGGCCTCACCGAGCCCGGCTCGGGCTCGGATGCGGCGGCCCTGAAGACCCGGGCGGAGGAGGTGGAAGGGGGCTTTGTCCTGAACGGCACCAAGCAGTTCATCACCCAGGGGAGCGTGGCCGGGGTTTACGTGGTCATGGCCCGCACCGACCCCGCTCCAAGCCCGGAGAGGAAGCACCTAGGCATTTCCGCCTTCGCCTTCTTCCGCCCCGAGAAGGGCCTAAGGGTAGGGCGCAAGGAGGAGAAGCTCGGCCTAAACGCCTCGGACACGGCGCAACTCCTCTTGGAGGACTTGTTCGTGCCCAAGGAGGGGCTTTTAGGGGAAAGGGGGAAGGGCTTTTACGATGTCCTCCGGGTCCTGGACGGGGGGCGGATTGGCATCGCCGCCATGGCCGTGGGTTTGGGGCGGGCCGCCTTGGACTACGCCCTAAGGTACGCCAAGGAGCGGGAGGCCTTCGGCCGGCCCATCGCCGAGTACGAGGGGGTTTCCTTCAAGCTGGCGGAGGCGGCCACGGAGCTGGAGGCGGCGCGGCTTCTCTACCTCAAGGCGGCGGCCCTCAAGGATGCAGGGCGGCCCTTTGCCCTCGAGGCTGCCCAGGCCAAGCTCTTCGCCAGCGAGGCGGCGGTGCGGGCCTGCGACGAGGCCATCCAGGTCCTCGGGGGCTACGGCTACGTCAAGGACTACCCCGTGGAGCGCTACTGGCGGGACGCCCGCCTGACCCGCATCGGCGAGGGGACGAGCGAGATCCTCAAGCTGGTCATTGCCCGGCGCCTTCTAGAAGCGGTTTGAAGGCGAGGGCCTTGGGGGCCTTGAGGGCGAGCTGCCCGCAGGCCGCCCCCACGTCCTGCCCCCGGCTGAAGCGGATGGAGGTGGGCACCCCCAGGCGCTTGAGCTCCTCGGCGAAGGCCAAAATCCCCGGTTTGGGCGTCCCTTCCACTGGGGCCCCTTCCCAGGGGTTGAAGGGGATGAGGTTCACGTGGGCGCTGATCCCCTTGAGGAGCTTGGCCAAAAGCCTCGCCTGCCAGGGGTGGTCGTTCACCCCCTTGAGGAGGGTGTACTCAAAGGTCACCCGCCGCTTGGTCTTGGCGTAGTAGTGGCGCACCGCCTCCATGATCTCGGCGATGGGGTAGCGGTGGGCCGTGGGGATGATCTTCCGCCGCGTTTCGTCGTCGGGGGCGTGGAGGGAGAGGGCAAGCCGCACCCCAAAATCCTCCTCCGCCAGGCGGTAGATCCCCCTAGGGATGCCCACGGTGGAGAGGGTGATGCGCCTGGGGCTCATGGCCAGGCCCTTGGGGTGGAGCATGACCCGCACCGCCTTGAGGACCTGGGTGAGGTTCAAGAGGGGCTCCCCCATGCCCATGAGGACCACGTTGCGGATCTCCCGGGGGGAGATGCCCTGGTGGTAGGCGATGGCGAGGAGTTGGTCCAGGATTTCCGCTGCCCTTAGGTTGCGGCCAAAGCCCAAGGCCCCCGTGGCGCAAAAGGTGCACCCGGCGGGGCAACCCACCATGCTGGAGAGGCAGACGGTCTTGCGGTTCTTGTAGGGCATGTAGACCGCCTCGGTCTTCTTCCCGTCCAGGAGGGTGAAAAGGTACTTGACGCTCCCGTCTTTGCTCGGGTAAGCCTCCACCAGGGAGAACTCCGAGATGCGCCACGCCTCGGCCAAGGCTTCCCGCATGGCCTTGGGCAGGTCCGTCATCTCGGCGAAGTCCCGCACCCCCCGGGCGTAGAGCCAGTGGGCGATCTGGGCCTTGCGAAACCCCTCGCCGGGGAGTTCCTCTGGGAGTAGCTCCAGGATGGGCTTCATGCAACTCCCTCGTAGATGGCCTCGAGGTCCAGAGTTCCCTCCAAGCAAGGTAGCGTGAGTGTTTCCCCAAGGGTTTCTTCCCGGAAACCTTCGGAGGCCCTTCGGTAGAAGACACCTCCCCGCCCTTCGCTTTCCAGGATCAGGTAACCCTGGAGGCTTGGCAGGCTAAGGTAGTGGGAGCGCTTTTCCCTTTTGTCTTGGGCTTCTGTGCCTCGGGAGAGCACCTCCACTACCAGGCAAGGGGCGGTCTCGTAAAGGGGGTGGGCCTTGGGGCCGCACACCACCATGACGTCCGGGTAGTAGAAGGTGTCTTCGGACAGCTTGAGCCTGGCGGTTTCGCTATAGACCCTACAGCCCTTAGCCCGGGCCAGGGGCTTCAGAAGAGCTACCAGGTTGGTAACGATAAGGTTGTGGTCCAGACTGGCCCCGGCCATGGCGTAGGGGTAGCCCCCCAGGAGCTCGTGCCGGACGGGGCTTTCTTCCTCCAGGGCCAGGTACTCTTCCTCGGTGAGAGGGCGCAGGGCCCGCTCGGTCATCCCCCCATTATAGCTAGCGGAGCCGGCCATAGCCCAAAAGGAGCCCAACCAGAAGGAGGAGGAGCCCCAAGGGCCTGGGCCGCGCCAGAAGGCCCAGGAAGCCGCCGAAGAGGAAGAGCCCAAGCCCCACCCGGCCCCTTCCCTCCCGGAAGGCCCTCCCCGCCAGGAAGCCCAAGAGGACGGGAAGGGCGAAGAGGACGAGAAGGAGGAAGCCAGCCAGGAAGGTGAAGGAGGTCAAAGCCGGTGCTCCTCCGGGGCGAAGCCCTCCACCCAGAAGCTCCCGTCCGGGCGGTACTCCTTTTTCCAGACGGGGAGGATCTGCTTCACCCGGTCAATGGCGTATTCGCAGGCGGCGAAGGCCTCCTTGCGGTGCCGGGCCGAAACCACGATGGCGATGGAGGCCTCCCCCGGGTCCACCCGGCCCAGGCGGTGCCACAGGGCCACCCGGCCCAAGGGCCAGCGCTCCCGCATTTCGGCGATGACCTGGGCCATGGCCTTTTCCGCCATCTCGGGGTAGGCCTCGTACTCCAAATAGGCCACCGCCTCCCCCCGGTTGGGGCTCCGGGTGGTGCCGAGAAAGCTCACCACCGCCCCGTACTCGGGGGCCGTGGCCCAGTCCACCAGGGCCTTTAGGTCCAAGGGGCCTTCCGTGAGGCCGAAGGAGTCCTGCCCCCCGGAAACCGGGGGCAGGAAGGCCACCTCGTCCCCCTCCTTCAAGGGGGTTTCCGCCCCGGCCAACTCCCGGTTCACCGCCGCCATGCCCCCGGAGAGGGAGAGGCCGGGGAAAAGCCTTTCCAAGGCTTCCTTGGCCTCCTTTACCCGGGCCCCTTCCGGGAGGTCCAGGGGAAAGCGGTCCTTCCCCACCCGTTCCCGGTAAAGGGCGAAAAGCCTCACCTCAACCCGCATGGCCCCCAGTATAGACCTGGGTGAGGCCTAAGGCCACGGAAAGGGCCTCGGGGTAGCGCATGCGCATGGGGCCGATAAGGGTAAGCTCCCCAAGCCACTCGCCCTTTTGGAAGCCCGCCTGCACCTGGGCGAGCCCCTCCACCTCCCCCACCCGCACGTCCACCCGGCCTGGGGGGGTGAGGACCTCCTCGCCTCCCGCCTCGTAGAGCCGTACCAGGCGCTCCAGGAAGCCTGGGTCTTGGGCCTCGGGCTCCTTTAGGGCCTCGGCGAGCCCTTCCCGGTAGGAGAGGGAAAGGCCCACGTTTAGGGCCCGGGCCAGGTGGGCGAAGAGGTCCTCTAGGCCCCTGGGCGGTGGGGGGAGCGTGGCCAGGGGCCCTGCCAAGACCGCCTCCGCCTCCCTAAGCCGCTCGGGGGAGAGGGTGAGGGGAAGCCTCGCCTCCTTCACCCGCCCTCCTTCCAGGACGAAGACGGCCAAGGTGCCCTCGCCTAGGGGAGAGAGGTGGACCTGGAGCACCTTGGGGGTCTTGCGCGGCCGGAGGCGGAGGAGGGCGGGGTAGCCGGAAAGCCCCACGGCCACCTTCACCAGGAAGGCCTCGGGCTCCTTGGCCCCGGAAAGGGCCCGCTCCAGGCGCTCCTGGACGCTTTCGGGCAGGGGCTTGGGGGGGAGGAGGGAGAGGGAGTATTGGCGAAAGCCCTGCCGGGTGGGCACGCGGCCGGCGGAGGCGTGGGGCTTGGTGAGGTAGCCCATCTCCTCGAGGGCGATGAGCTCGTAGCGGGCCAGGGCGGGGGAAAGCCCAAGCCCCTCGGCGAGCCTGGCCGAGGGTACCGGGGCTTTGGTCTTGATGTACTCCTCCACCAGGAGGTGGAGGATGGCCCGCTGCCGCGCCGTCACACCCCTATTGTACCGGGGTGACGGCGGCCTCGTCCTCTTCCCCGGTGCGGATGCGGTAGACCTTCTCCACGGGGATCACGAAAACCTTGCCGTCCCCCACCTCCCCGGTGCGGGCGGCCTTCAGGATGGCCTCCACGGTGGGTTGGACGAAGGGCTCGGAAACCCCGATTTCCAGGCGCACCTTCTCGTGGAGCTCCATCTTCACCGTGGTGCCGCGGTAGGTTTCCACCTTTTCCGTTTCCCCGCCGTGGCCCTGGACCCGGCTTAGGGTAAGCCCCCGCACCTCGGCCCGGAAGAGGGCCTCCAGGACCTCGCCGAGCTTCTCCGGGCGGATGATGGCCACGATGAGCTTCATGCCTCACCTCCCAGGGGCTTGAGGGCGGGCGGGGAAGCCTCGGGGAGGACCAGAATGGCCCCTTCGCCGCTGGCGTAGGCTTCTTCCCCGTGCTGGGTCACGTCCAAGCCCAGGCCCTCCTCCTTGGGGCCTGCCCGCAAGGGGGTGAGGAGGGCGACGAGCTTTAGGAGGACAAAGGTGCCCAAGGCGGAGTAGGCCACCGCCGCCAGGACCGCCAGGGCCTGGACCCCAAGCTGGGCCGGGTTGCCGAAAAGGAGGCCATCCGCCACCCCGTTCCAGGCCTTTTCCGCCAGGAGCCCGGTGAGAAGGGCTCCGGTAATCCCGGCGAGGCCGTGGGCTCCGAAGACGTCCAGGGAGTCGTCTAGGCGCGTCCTTGGCCGGTAGAGGAGGAAGAAGTAGCTGGGGAAGGCGGAAACCGCCCCCAGGACCAGGGCGGAAAGGGGCGAAACGAAGCCCGCCGCCGGGGTGATGGCCACCAGGCCCACCACGATGGCCGTAGCCAGGCCCACAGCCGTGGCCTTTCCGGTGCGGAGGAGGTCCAAGAGGACCCAGACCGCCAGGGTGGCCGCTGGGGCCAGGAGGGTGTTCACAAAGGCCAAGGCCGCCACCTCCCCGGAGGCCAGGGCGCTCCCCCCGTTGAAGCCGAACCAACCGAACCAGAGAAGGGCCGCCCCCAGGAGGACGAAGGGCACGCTGTGGGGCAGGATAGCCTGGCGGCCATAGTCCTTGCGGGGGCCGAGGACCAAGGCCCCCACCAGGGCCGCGATGCCGGCATTGATGTGGACCACGGTGCCGCCGGCGAAGTCCAGGGCTCCTAAAGCCCCCAGGAACCCCCCACCCCAGACCCAGTGCGCCAGGGGCGCGTAGACGAAGAGCCCCCAAAGGGTGAGGAAGAGAAGGAGGGCGGGAAAGCGCATCCGCTCCACCAGGCCTCCGGTGAGGAGGGCGGCGGTGATGATGGCGAAGGTGCCCTGGAAGGCCATGAAGAGGAGGTGGGGGATCTCTCCTTTGGCCTCCAGACCCACCCCCCGCAAAAGGGCGTGGCCCAGGCCCCCAAGCCAAGGGTTTCCTTCGGCGAAGGCGAGGCTATACCCCAAAAGGGCCCAGCCCACCCCCACGAAGCCCAGGGCGGCGAAGCTCATCATCATGGTGTTCAAGGCGTTTTTGGAGCGCACGAGCCCCCCGTAGAAGAAGGCCAAGGCCGGGGTCATGAGGAGCACCAAGGCCGTGGAAACCAGCACCCACGCCGTGGCGGCCCCATCTACCCCTTCCGCCAAGGCCAAGCCCGAAAGCCCTACTGCCGTTAGTCCCCAAAGGGTCTTTTGCCGCTGCATGGCCACCCCCTCGAGGGCGAGCCTAGCACCCTAAGTGCATATTGTCAAGTAAAAGGTGTACATCTAGCCAATACTGCATGGACACACAAAGGCATTTACGCCAAAAACTTGCATAACGTCAAGCAAATAGCGAACAAACGTCAACAATAGGTCAGACAAGATGCTCTTCCAAACCCTCCACCCCCAGCCCTATCCCGCTAAACTGGGCCCCGTGACGTGGGAGGAGCTATTGGAACGCCTGGCCCAGGGGCAGGACGAGCGCACCCTTTTCCTGCCCCCCGACCTTTCGCCGGAAGAGCTGGCCCGCTACGCCGCCGGCCTCGCCAACCACAAGGGGGGAACCCTTTTCCTCGGGGTGAGCCCGGAGGGGCGGGTTCTTGGGGCTTCGGACATCCACCCCCTCCAGGTCACCCACGCCCTCTTTGAGCTCACCCAAGGCCTGCTTTTGCCCTACGTGGAGGCGGTGGAGGGGCCTGGGGGAAGGGTGTTGGCCCTCCACGTGCCGCAAAGCCCGGCGGCCATCGCCGTGGGGGCGGGGCGGGTGCCCTTTTGGGATGGGCGGCGCCTCACCGAGCTCCGCATGGGCCAGGCCCTGCCTGAGCCCGACTTCACCGCCCAGGTCCTGCCGGCGGCGAGCCTTGCCGACCTGGACCCGGTGGAGGTCCTGCGCCTAAGGCGCATCCTGGAGGAACGGGGAAGCGCCCTGGCTGCGCTTCCCGATTTGGAGCTCCTCTTCGCCCTGGGGCTATTGGAGCGGGTGGAGGGGGAGGCGAGGCCCACGGTGGCGGGGCTCCTCCTGGCGGGTACCCCCTTGGCCCTAAGGCGGCTTCTGCCCCAGGCGGAGGTGAGCTACTACTTCCACGAGGACGAGGAGGGGTACGCCTTCCGGGAAGACCTTCTAAGGCCCATCCCCGCCCTTTTGGAAAGGCTTCGGGACCTCATCCAGGCCCGGAACCGGATGCGCTACCTCACCGTGGGGCTCTTTCGCCTCGAGGTCTGGGACTTTGACCAGGAGGTCTACCGGGAGGCTCTCCTGAACGCCCTGGTCCACCGGGACTGGCAGAGCCGGGACGCCATCCAGGTCCACCACCACCGGGACCGGTTGGAGATCTCCAACCCCGGGGGCTTCCCCCCCGGCATCACCCCGGAGAACGTCCTGCGCCACCCCCCCAAGCGGCGCAACCCCCGCTTGGCCGAGGCCCTTTACCGCCTGGGCTACGTGGAGCGGGCCGGAAGCGGGGTGGACAAGATGTACCGCCTCCTCCTCAAGTACGGCAAGGAGCCCCCGGAGTACCGGCTTTACCCCGAGGCCCTGACCCTGGTCCTCTACAACCCCGAGTTGGACGAGGGCTTCGTGCGGGAGTTGGCCGAGGCCCAGGAGCGCTTCGGGGCCTTTAGCCTGGACCACCTCATCGCCGTGGGCCACCTGCGGCGGGTGGGGGAGGCCACCCTGGCGGAGCTTGCCCGGGCGTTGCAGCTTTCCGAGGAGGCGAGCAGGAAGGTCCTCGCCCGCATGGAGCGGATGGGCCTGGTGCGGAAGGAGGGGGGGAAGTACCGGCTGGCCCGGCGGGACGCCTTGGCGGAGCGGGCCCTGGCCTTTTTGGAAACCCCCCGGTCCAGGCGGGAGGTGGAGGCCCTTTTGGGCCTGCGCCCTAAGGCCGCCTTGACCCTACTGAACCGGCTCCTCCGCGAGGGGCGGGCGGAGCGGGTAGGACGGGGGGCGGCCACCCGGTACCGGAGGCGCTAGTGCTCCACCTGGTCCTTTACCAGCCGGAAATCCCCCAGAACGTGGGGAACATCGCCCGCACCGCCGCCGCCTTGGGGTGGCCCCTGCACCTCGTCCGTCCCCTGGGCTTTCTCCTCTCCAGCCCTAAGCTCCGGCGGGCGGGGCTGGACTACTGGCCCCACGTGGACCTGAGGGTCCACGACGACTGGGCGGCCTTCCTCGCCTCCCTCCCCCCTTCCGCCCGGGTATGGGCCTTTAGCGCCAGAGCCGAAAACGACCTTTACCAGGCCCGTTTTCGGGAGGGGGACTACCTCCTCTTCGGCCCCGAAACCCGAGGGCTTCCGGAGGCGGTGCTGGCCCAGTTTCCCGCCCTCAAGATCCCCATGCCGGGGCCGGTGCGCTCCCTGAACCTGGCGGTGGCCGTGGGGGTGGCAGCCTACGAGGCCTACCGGCAGCTGCGCATTAGGGAAGGCGCCCTTCCAGAAAGGCCCGGCTCCTAGGGTCTTTGGGGGATTGGAAGAAGCGGCCCGCCTCCCCCTCCTCCACCACCTGGCCCAGGTAGAGGAAGAGCACCCGCTGGGCGAGCCGTTTGGCCTGGAAAAGGTCGTGGGTGGCGAGGACCACCGCCCGCCCTTCCTGCGCTGCCTCCCGGAGGAGGGCCTCCACCTGGGCGGCGTTGGCTGGGTCCAGGCTGGCGGTGGGCTCGTCCAGAAGGAGGACCTCGGGCTCCACCAAAAGGGTGCGGGCGAGGGCCAAACGCACCGCCTCCCCGCCCGAGAGGCGGTGGGCGGGCTGGCGCGCCTTTTCCGCCAGGCCCACCCGGGCGAGGAGGGCCTCTGCCCGCCGCCAGGCCTCCCGCCGGGCCACCCCCCGGAGGCGGAGGCCGAAGGCGGCGTTTTCCAAGACGCTCCGCCGCAAGAGGGGCGGGGTCTGGGGAAGGTAGGCGGCACGCCCCCCTTCCACCCGGCCGCCATCGGGCCGAAGGTGGCCCGCCAGGAGGCGGAGCAGGGTGGTCTTGCCGCTACCCGAGGGGCCCAGGACCGCCAGGATCTCCCCGGGGTAGACCTCGAGGCGCTCCACCTCGAGGCAAAACTCCCCGTGGCGGTGGGAAAGCCCCTCGGCCCAAAGCGCTGGCCTCATTCCCGCTCCAGGATAACGAGAAGCCCGGTGACCAAAAGGGCGATGCCCAGGAGCACCATTCCCAAGGCCAAGGCCGCTTCCAACTCCCCCTTGCGGGTTTCCACCACGATGGCCGTGGTGAGAACCCGGGTGTGGTGGCGGATGTCCCCGCCCACCAGGGTGGCCGCCCCCACCTCGCTGATGGCCCCGCCAAAGCCCGCCGCCAAGGCGGCGGCCAAGGTGCGGCGGCTTTCCCCAAAGAGGGTGGGGAGGACCTGGGCTTCCGTGCCCCCCAGGCTCCGCACCAGGAGGCGCACCTCCTCCACCCGGGCCCGGGCCCCGGAAAGGACAAAGGCGGCGATGAGGGGGAAGGCCAGGATGGCCTCGGCCAGGACCATGGCGTAGGGGGTGTAGAGGAGGCCGAGGAAGCCCAAGGGCCCAGAGCGGGAGAGGAGGAGGTAGAGGAAAAGCCCCACCACCACCGAGGGCAGGGCCATGCCCGCATAGAGGAGCACGCGCCCCCAAACCCCGCCCCCGCCCCGGAGGGCGAGCCAAAGCCCCAAGGGAATGGCGGGAAGCGCCGCAAGGAGCGTGCCCGCCCCCGCCACCCAGAGGCTACGCAAGGCGATTTCCCAAAGCTCAGCGGCTTCCACCTAGGGGGATGATACACCGGCCCCGAAGGGGCTGGAAAAGGCTTTGCCCCGCCACCTTTAGGCCGGCGATGCGCTGGGCTGCCGCTTCGGAGGCCAAAAAGGCCCGAAGCTGCCTGGCTTCCGAAGCGCCCTTCCCTTTGGGGACCACGTAGTAGCTGTACTGGTTGAGGAGAAGGGGGTCAGCCTGGGCGTAGAGGGCCTCGAGGCCCCGCTTTTTCCCCACGGTGAGGTGGGTGGCCAGGTCGGAAAGCGTGTAGGCCCCCTTCTCCGCCGCCAAGACCAGGGTCTGGCCCATGCCCGCCCCCGACTCCAGGTACCAAGGGGGCCTAGGGGTTAGGCCCGCTTTCCGCCAAAGGGAAAGCTCCTTAAGGTGGGTGCCCGAGCGGTCCCCTCGGGAGACGAAGGGGCTTTGGGTTTGGGCGATGCGCCTTAGGGCCTCGAGGACCCCCTTCACCTGCCGCACCCCGGCGGGGTCCCCTTTGGGCCCCACCAGGAGGAAGAGGTTCTGGGCAAGGCAAAGCCCTTCCGCCAAAACCCCCTTGCCCAGGGCCTCGGCCTCCAGCTCGGGGGCGTGGACCAAGACGGCGTCCACGTCCCCCCGCGCCGCCAAGGTGAGGGCCTGGCCCGTGCCCACCGCCAAGACCTCCACACGTATCCCCGTGGCTTCCTGAAAGGGTGGTAGGAGCCGGTCCAAAAGCCCGGAATCGTAGACGCTGGTGGTGGTGGCGAGGCGCAGGGCGTGCGCCAGAAGGAAAAAGGGAAGGGCAAACGCCCAAAGGCGCATGGGCCCATCTTAGGCTAGGGAACGTGGAGGCGCTGGAAGAGGCCTTGGCCCTTTGGCGGGAGGGGCGCTACTTTGAGGTGCACGAGGTCTTGGAGGCGGCCTGGCTTCGGGCGGAAGGGGAGGAGAGGCGCTTCCTCCAGGGGCTTATCCTCCTCGCCGCCGCCCTGCACCAGGGGGCCATGGGCAAAAGCGGCCAAAGAAACCTCAAGAAGGCAGAAGCCCGGCTAAAGGGCCTGCCAAACCCCTATAGGGGCGTGGACTGGCAGGCCCTTTTGGCGGAGGCCCGGCGTAGACTTGGGGCGTGAACGCTTGGGTTTACGCCTACCGCGGCGAGCTCGTGGAAAACCGGCACCGGGCTTCCCTGGTGGTCTTCGGCCGGGAAGGGGTTTTGGCCTACGCCGGGGAGCCGGACCTTTGGGCCTACATGCGCTCCTCCGCCAAGCCCTTCCAGGCTTTGGCCCTTTACCTCACGGGGGCCGTGGAGCGCTTTGGCCTTGGGGAGGAGGAGGTGGCCTTGGCCACGGCGAGCCACGACGGCACCGAGGCCCACGTGGCGGTGGCCGCCCGCTTTCTCTCTAGGCTCGGCCTGGGCCCAGAGCACCTGGTCTGCGGGGTCCACCCGCCCTTTTCCAAGGAGGCCCGGAAGGCCCTGGAGGAGAAGGGGCTTTCCCCCACCCCCCTCCACCACAACTGCTCGGGCAAGCACGCTGGGATGCTCGCCGCCGCCCTGGCCCTGGGGGCGCCCACGGAGGGCTACCACCTGCCCGACCACCCGGTGCAGCGCCTGAACCGGGAAACCCTCCGGGCGCTTTCGGGTGCCGAGCCCCGCCACGCCACGGACGGCTGCAGCGTGCCCACCTTCGCCCTGCCCCTTTCCCGGGCGGCGCGGGCTTTTTACCTCTTGGCGGCCCCCGAGGAGGCCCCCTCCCCTTACCGGGAACCCCTTGGGAGGGTGCGGGAGGCCATGCGCCGCCACCCGGCGCTCGTGGCGGGGCCGGGGAGCATTGACACCTTGCTCATGGAGAGGCTTCCGGTGGTGGCCAAGCGGGGGGCGGACGGCTACTATGGCCTGGCCCTTCTGGAAAGCCCCAAGGGGCCTTTGGGCATCGCCCTCAAGGTGGAGGACGGCTCCGGCCAGGCCCGGGAGGTGCTGGTGGTGGCCCTCCTACGCCTTTTGGGCTTGGACCCCGGCCCTACCCCTTGGGACCGGCCCGAGATCCGGAACCACCGGGGCCTGGTGGTGGGCCGCCTCGAGGCCCGGTTGGCTTTAACCTGGCTCTAGCCCTCCTTACGTCCCGTGGCGGAGTAGGCTTTCTACGCTTTCGGGCAGGGGGGCTTCGGGAAAAAGGCCCTTGTAACGCTGGGCTAAGTCCTTGAGCAAAGGGATCAGTTCCCTTTCCCGCAAGGCCTCGGGGTAGAGCTCCCGCATCTCTCTGAGAAGGCGCTCCCGGGCCAGGTGCCGCGCTGCAAGGAGCGCCTCCCCTTCCAGGCGGGCGGCTTGCCCCCGGCTTAGCCTTTCCGCCTCCTTGCGCACGGCGGGGCTTTCCAAAAGGCGGCGGCAGGTGGGGCAGGGGTGGCGCTCGCTTGGGGCGCCGCAGATGGGGCAAGGGCTTCCCCTTTGGTGGGAAAAAAGGGCCAGGGCGGCCCGGGCCACCTTTTCCCGAAGCTCAGGGGGGGCTTCCTGGGCGAGCTTAAGCGCCCGGCGCGCCGCCTCGGGGTTTTCCGGGGGCTTGGGGGGAGGGGGGGGTGGGGTTTCCAAGGGGCCCACCAGGAAGCGGATCTCCTGGACCACCCCGGGGAAGCGCTCCTCGTAGCGGCGGAGGAGGGCGAGGCGGCTATAGGTGAGCTGGTGGGCGGTGAGGGGGTCCGCCACCCGCACCAAGAGGGTATTCCCCTCGAGGCCCACCGCCTCGGTGAGCTGGGCGAGCTCCTTCCCCACCACCTCCTTCCAGGCGGCCAGCACCAGCCCCCGCCTGAGCTTTTCCTTGCCCCCCGCCTTCTTCAGGGCCTCGGGCACCAGGTCCTTTAGCCGCCAGGGCATAGCACCACCCCTCCTTCCATGGTGCACGCAGGAATACCCTCCGGGGCCCAAAGCCCCGCCAAAATCGCCTGGGGAAGCCCCTGGGCGTAGGCCAGGACCGCCTGCCTTCGCCCCGCGTCCAGCTCCTCGCTCCACTCGTCCACCAGGAGGAGGGGCGCCTCCCCATGGTGTTCCCAAAGAAGGCGGTGCTCCGCCAGACGCAGGGCCAGGGCCAGGGCCTTGGCCTCCCCCCGGCTGGCGAAGCGGTGGGCGGGACGGCCCCCCAGGAGGACGACGAGGTCGTCCCGGTGGGGGCCTATAAGGGTCTGCCCCCGTTCCCGCTCCTCCTCCCGCCGCCCGGCCAGGGCCTCCAGGAAGCTTCCCCGCACCGTCTCCTCCAGGATAAGCCCGGCCTCCCCAGGGGCCAAGCTCCGGTGCACCGCCTGAAAGATGGGCAAAAAGCGCCCGAGGAAGCGGCGGCGGAGGGCCATGATCTCCTCCCCGTAACGGGCGAGCTCCAGGTCCCAGGCCTCGAGGCCCTCCCCCCCCGTTTTCAAAAGGGCGTTCCGTTGCCGTAAGGCCTTCTCGTAGGCGGAGAGGAGGGCGGCGTAGCGGCGGGAAAAGCGGCCGATGAGCCGGTCTAGGAAGCTCCGCCGCTCCTCCTTGGCCCCCAAGACCACCTCCACGTCCTCCGGGGAGACCAGGACCGAACCGGGAAGCTCCCAAAGGGCCTTCAGGCTCACGGCCTTCTCGTTCAGGAATACCGCCCTTCCCTCAGGGGAGAGGCGCTGTTCCACCCGGAAGACCCCGAGCTCGGTTTCCACCTCGGCGAAGAGCCAGGCCTCCTTCTCCCCAAAACGCACCAGATCGCCCAAGGTGGCCCGCACCTCCCCCCCGAGGGCCAGGTGGATGCCTAAGAGAAGCCCCGTCTTTCCCTGGGCGTTTCCCCCCACCACGGCGAAAAGCCCCTGGGGGGGACGGAAGGCGGTGAAGGCCAGGTTGCGGAAGTTTTTCTGCCGGAAAAGAAGGAGCCGCATCAGAGCCGCACCCGCCGGAAGAGGGCGGGGAGGAGAAGGAGGGAAAGCCCCAAAAGCCCGGCCCCAAGCAGGTACGGGGCCTCGGGCATGAGCCGGTAAAGCCCCGTGCCCAAAAGGGGTCCAAGCATCCGCCCCAGGGCTTGGGCGGCGCTATTGAGCCCCGCCACGAGCCCCTGCTCCCCCTCCCCCACCGCCAGGGAAAGGGCTGCCGTGATCCCGGGGCCCGCCAGGGCCGCCCCCGCTCCCTGGAGGGCGAGGCCTAGGGCGAGGAGGGGAAAGGTGTGGGCCAATGCGAGCAGGGAAAACCCCAACATCCCCACGGGAAGCCCCAGGAGGAGGAGGGTTTTGGGGGGCCAGGAAAGCTTCCGCACCAAAAACCCCTGGATGAAGACCGCCACGAGTCCATAGAGCACCAGGGCCATCCCCACCTTGCGGGCGGTTTCCACCCCGCTCAGGCCCAGGCGGTCTTGGAAGAGGAAGGCGATGGTCTGCTCCAAGGCCACGCCCGATAGGTTCAAGGCCAGGCCCAGGAGGAGGAGGGGGAAGACCCGGGGGTCAAAGGGGGAGAGGCGCCCCTCCGCTTTCGCCCCTTGGGGCCGGGACTCGGGGAGGGTGAGGGCCACAAAGAGGGCGTTCAAAAGGGCGATGGCGCTGGCGAAGAAGACCGGGGCCAATAGCCCAAAAAGGGCCGCAAGCCCTGCCCCTAACGCCGGGCCCAGAATAACCGCCAGGCCAAAAGCTGCCCCCAGAAGGGCCATGCCGGCGGTGCGGTTTTCCCTGCCCGTGACGTCCGCCGCGTAGGCCTGGGCCGTGGGCAGGGTGGCGGAACTGAAGGCCCCGCCCAAGAGCCGGGCGAGGAGGAGGAGGGGGAAAAGGAGGCTTGGGGGAAGGAGGCCCTTCTGCCCCAAGAGGGCAAAAAGGCCAAAGAGGAGGAAGCTTAGGGCAAAGCCCAGGATGCCCAGGAGGAGCACGGGCTTCCTGCCCCTTTCGCTCCGTCTGCCCCAGTAGGGGGCGAGGAGGAACTGCATGAGGGCGTAGCCCGTGGAGAAGAGGCCCACCTGGACCTCGCTCAGGCCGAGCTCCCTCCCCAAAGGCCCCAGGATGGGGAAGAGGAGGGAAAGCCCCAGGACGCTGTTGAAGAGGGTGAGGAAGAGGAGGCCGAGGGCAGACATGCCGTAAAGTTTAGCCGAAGCGGCCCGTGATGTAGGCCTCGGTGTAGGGGTGCTTGGGTTTGGTGAAGACGAGGTCCGTGGGGCCTTCCTCCACGAGAACCCCGAGGTGCATGAAGAGGGTGCGGTCGGAAACCCGGGCCGCCTGCTGCATGTTGTGGGTGACGATGACCACGGTGTAGCGCTCCTTTAGCTCCAGGATGAGGTCCTCAATGGCCTGGGTGGCGATGGGGTCCAGGGCGCTGGTGGGTTCGTCCATGAGGAGGAGGGGGGGTTCCACGGCGATGGCCCGGGCGATGCAAAGCCGCTGTTGCTGCCCGCCGGAAAGCCTGAGCCCGCTCTCCTTCTTAAAGCGGTCTTGCACTTCGTTCCAAAGGGCGGCCCGCTTCAGGGCCTCCACCACCCGGTCCTCCAGCTCGCTCCCCTTGACCCCCATGAGCCTTAGGCCGAAGGCCACGTTCTCAAAGATGGTCTTGGGGAAGGGGTTGGGCTTTTGGAAGACCATGCCGATGTGGCGCCGCACCGCCACCGGGTCCACCCGGGGGTCGTAGATGTTCACCCCTTCGTAGCGCACCTCCCCTTCCACCCGCACCCCCGGCACCAGGTCGTTCATGCGGTTGAGGGAGCGCAGGAGGGTGCTCTTGCCGCACCCCGAGGGGCCGATGATGGCGGTGACCTTGTTTTTGGGGAAGCGCACGGAGATGTTGAAAAGGGCCTGCTTGGGGCCGTACCAGAGGTTGAGGTGGCGCACGTCCACCAAGGCCTCGGCCTCGGAAACGGGGGCTGTGCGCACCGTCTCGTGGTCTTTGAGCATTTCCAGGCTCACCATTCCCTCCTAAAGCGGTTCCTGAGGTAAAGGGCCAAGAAGTAGAGCACGGAGAGCACGAGGAGCATGACCAGGATGCCTGCCGCCGCCACCCGGGCGAACTCCGGCTGGTTCTGGCTGATCCAGAGGTAGATCTGTACCGGGATCACCGTGTACTGGGAAAGGGGCCCTGAGGGGAGGAAGGGCACGTAGGCTGCTGCCCCCACCAGGAGGAGGGGGGCGGCCTCGCCGATGAGGCGGGCGGCGGAGAGGATGACCCCGGTGACCATACCGGGCAGGGCGGCGGGGACCACCACCCGGAAAACCACCTGCCGCCTCGTGGCCCCCAGGGCGAAGGCCGCCAGGCGCAAGGACTCCGGTACCGCCCTCAAGGCTTCCCGGGCCGTGACCACGATGACGGGGATGCCGAGAAGCCCCAAAGTCATGGAGGCGGCGAGGATGGTGGGTCCAAGCCCCATCCCCCGCACGAAGAGGGCCAGGCCTAAAAGCCCATAGACGATGGAGGGCACTCCCGCCAGGTTGCGCAGGTTCACCTCCAGGAGCCGGGAAAGCCTCCCCTCCTTTAGGTATTCTTCTAGGAGAATGGCGGTGCCGATGCCCACGGGGATGGCGATGAGGAGGGCTAAGGAGAGGACCCAGACCGTGCCCCAGATGGCCACCCCTATGCCCGCCGTTAGGGGGGAGCGGGAGGGGGGGCGGGTGAGGAAGGTCTGGTCCAGCCAGGGGTTGAGCACGAGGCGCTCCCCTTCCTGGAGGTTGGCCTTGAGCTCGTTCCAGCGCCTCAGGCCCTCGGCCAGGGAGAAGTCCGCCACCCGCTCGTCGTAGACCCCGGTGACCACGTAACGGAAGGGCCCGTCCTGGGTGTTCCACATGAGCTCCACCCGGTTCTGAAGGAAGAGCACCTGCCGTTCCTTGGGGTCCTCGAGGGCGAAGGCCACCTCCTCCTCGGTGTAGCCCCGGGCGAGGAGGTCTTGCCGGAGGATTTCCTGGGCGGAAAGGCCGAAGGGATAGGTCTTCCCGGGCCCCTCGTCCGCCCGCACCACCTGGACGGAGAAGCTCCGGTACAGGGTGTCCCCCAGGAGGAGGGCGAGGAGGCCTAGGGCCAGAAGGAGGGGCAGGACCAAGGCTCGGGCGAAGACCCGGTCAATGCGGGTCTTCCAAGGGTCTACGCCGAAAGCATCGGGAGTGTGGGTCCTATTCATACCGCTCCCGGTAGCGCTCCACGATCCACTGGGCCAGGATGTTCAGGAGGAGCGTGAGGGCAAAGAGGGTGAAGCCCACGGCGAAGAGGGCGTAGTAGGCGGTGGAGCCCGTGGGCTGGTCCCCCGTGGCTGCCTGGACGATGTAGCTGGTCATGGTGGCGATGGTCTCCCGGGGGTCTAGGGTAAGGGCGGGGCGTTGCCCGGCGGCGATGGCCACGATCATGGTTTCCCCAATGGCCCGGCTTGTGGCCAGAATGATGGCGGCGATGATGCCGGAGATGGCGGCGGGGAAGACCACTTTCAGGGCCACCTCGTAGGGGCGGGCTCCCAGGGCGTAGGCCGCTTCCCGGATAGAGCGGGGTACGGACTCCATGGCGTCGGCGGCTACGTTGGAGATGTAGGGGATGATGGCGAAACCCATGACGAGGCCGGCGGAGAGGGGGTTGAAGATGTTGAGGCCCGGGATCACCTTTTGAAGGAGGGGGGTCACGAAGAGGAGGGCGAAGTAACCGAAGACCACGGTGGGGATGCCCTCAAAGAGCTCCAGCATCCCCTTGATGCGGGCCCGCTGGGCGCTTTCCGCATACTCGGAGAGGTAGATGGCGAGGGCCAGCCCCAAAGGCACCGCCACCAAGAGGGCGATAAAGGTGACCATGAAGGTTCCCAGGATCAGGGGGGCGATGCCGTAGCGGGGATTGGCGAAAAGGGGGGTCCACTCGGGGGCGAAGAGGAACTCCCTAAGGGGCACCCGGCGGAAGAACTCCGCCACGTCGCCGAGGAGGCTCAGGATGACCCCTAGGGTGGTGAGGAGGGTCACGGAGGAGAGGAGGAGGAGCAGGGCGAAGGTGAGCACCTCCCAAGGGTGCCTCGAGGGCCTTTGCTTCAGGATCTCCATGCCTTCCCCATTCTAAAGGGGGTGGGGTTAGCCCCACCCCCAAGGACCCTTCCGGGGCTACTTTAGCTCCTTCTTAAGCTCCTCCACGAACTTGGAAAGGGGCGTCCCCGCCGGGAGTTCCATGAAGAAGGTACCCGTCTTCTTCCGCTTCACCAGCTCCTGGCCGATCTGGTAGGCCTCGGCGGGGAGCTCAATGTAGCCCGTGGAGCGGATGGCCCGCCGGGCGGCGGGGGAGAGGTAGAAGTCCACGAACTCCTGCACCTCCTTCCGCTCCAGGCTCTTGGCGTTCACGTAGATGAAGAGGGGCCGGGAGAGGGGCTGGTAGGTGCCGTTCAGAACGTTTTCCCGGCTGGGCAGGACGCACCCCTTGCCGTTATCCACCGCCACCGCCTTCACCTTGTCCTTGTTCTCCTCGTAGTAGGCCACACCCAGGAAGCCCATGGCGTAGGTGTCCCCGGCCACGCCCCGGATGGTGACGTTGTCGTCCTCCGTGGGCTGGTAGTCGGTGCGGATGGCCTTGGCTTTGCCCATGATGGCCTCGGTGAAGTAATCAAAGGTGCCGGAGTCGGCCCCGGCCCCGAAGAGCCTCAGGGGCTGGTTGGGCCAGTTGGGGCGGATCTGGTTCCAACGGGTAATCTTGGAGCCCGGCTCCCAGATGGCCTTGAGCTCGGAGGTCTTCAAGCAGGTGGCCCAGGTGTTTTTAGGGTTCACGATGACCGTGAGGGCGTCGTAGGCCACGGGGATCTCAATGAAGGCGATGCCGTTTTCCTTACAGACCTTGAGCTCCTCCGGCATGATGGGCCGGCTGGCGTTTTGGATGTCCGTTTCCCCGCGGCAGAACTTCTTGAAGCCGCCCCCGGTGCCGGAGAAGGCCACCACCACCTTCACCCCGGGGTTGCGGGCGGCGAACTCCTCCGCCACCGCCTGGGTGATGGGGTAGACGGTGGAGGACCCGTCCGCCCGCACCACCTGCTGGGCGAAGGCCGCGCTGGCTACCGCTAGGACTGCTAGGCCGATGGCTTTCCGCATACCTAACCTCCCACCCGTACTCTGCCAGCCCCTTGTCAGGGGACGGTCAGGGCCATGGGGGCCTCGAGGCTAAGCCCCGCCAGGTTGTAAAGCCCCCGCCGGATCACCGCCCCGCCCAAAAGCCTTTCCCCCTGGTAGAAGACGGCGCTCTGCCCGGGGGTGACGGCGAAGACGGGCTCTTGGAACCGGAGGCGCAAGGGGTTTAGGGACTCCACCTTGGCCCGCACGGGGGGGGTGCGGTAGCGCACCTGCACCTCCACCTCCTCCGGAAGCTCGGCCAGGAGGTTGAGGCCTTCCCCCTCCAGACCCTGCCAAAGGGTAGCCTCCTTGGGCCCCACGTAGACCACGTTCCGCCCCGGGTCCAGCCCCACCACGTACCGCTCCAGGTGGGGCTTGAAGAGCCCAAGCCCCTTCCGTTGCCCCAGGGTGTAGAGGCTTGCCCCCTGGTGTTCCCCCACCACCTCCCCCGTGAGGGCGTCCACCACGGGGCCCGGGCGGACCTGGAGCCTGGTCTGCAGGAACTCCCTCAGGTCCCCGGCCACGAAGCAGAGGTTCTGGCTTTCGGGCTTTCGGGCGGTGGGGAGGCCCGCCCTTTCCGCCAGGGCCCGCACCTCCGGCTTGGTGAGGTGCCCCACGGGGAAGAGGAGGTGGGGGATGGCCTCCTTGGGGGTGCCCCAGAGGAAGTAGGTCTGGTCCTTCCTCGGGTCCAGGCCCCGGAGGAGGGCCTCCCCTTCCCTGCGCACGTAGTGCCCCGTGGCCACGTAGTCCAGGCCGAGCCTTTTCGCCTGCTTGAGGAGGGCCCCGAACTTCACGTGGGTGTTGCAGCGGGCGCAGGGGTTGGGGGTGCGCCCCTGGGCGTAGTCCTCCAGGAAGGGCCCGATGATCTCCTCCTCAAAGACCTCGCGGTAGTCCAGGAGGTAGAAGGGAATGCCGAGAAGCTCCGCCACCCGCCTGGCCTCGTAGGCGGCGTCCGGGGTGCAGCAGCTCTCCCAGGCCCGGGGCTTCCCGCCCTCCAGGCGCACGGGGGGCAGGTCGGGCCAGAAGCGCATCATGGCCCCCACCACCTCGTAGCCCGCCTCCTTGAGGAGGAGGGCCGCCACGGAGGAGTCCACCCCCCCGGACATGGCCACGAGCACCCGCTTCATGCCACCACCTTCTCCCCCAGGGCCGCCTCCGTGCTCCGGATGGCCACCTCCACCATCTCCGGGGTGGGCTCGGCCACGGTGAGGGCCTGGAAGCGGAAGCCGAGCTCCCTAAGGAGGCGGGAAAGGGGGTCCTCATGCCGGGCGGAGAAGTAGAGGAGCTCAAAGGCCAAGGCCGCCACCACGGGGAGGAAGAGGACCCGGGCCAAAAGCCGCCACCAGAGCACCTCGGGGGCGGGGATGAGGCTATAGACCAAAACGGAAACCACGATGACGAAGGCCAGGAAGGTGGTGCCGCACCGGGGGTGGAAGCGGGGCTGGGCCAGGACGTTTTCCACCGTGAGGGGAAGGCCCTTCTCGTAGGCGTGAATGGCCTTGTGCTCCGCCCCGTGGTACATGAAGAAGCGCTGGATCTCCGGCATGCGGCCGATGAAGCGGAGGTAGCCGAGGAGGATCCCCACCTTGAGGAGCCCCGCCAGGAGGTTGTAAAGCACCGGGTGGCGGGCGGGGTCCACCAAGAGCCCGGAGAGGAAGCCGGGCAGGACGATGAAGAGGGCGATGCCCAAAAGGAGGCTAAAGGCCACGGTGCCCCAAAGCGCCCCCTTGGGCATCTCCTCCTCCCCGGCGAGCTCGGCGCTCCGGGCCAGGGCGCGGTAGCTCACGGAAAGGGCGTCAAAGAGGGCCACCACTCCCCGGATGAGGGGGAGGCGGGCAAAGGGGTAGCGTTCGGTGAGGGCTCGCTCCTCGTGGCGCTCCACGTGGATCTCGCCATTTGGGAGCCGCACCGCCAGGGCCCAGGCCCACGGGGCCTTCATCATCACGCCCTCGAGGGCCGCAGCCCCTCCCAAGGCCGCCTGTTTGGCCAAAAGCAAGAAGCGCATCCTTCCCATTCTGCCACGGGCGGGCGTGGTATAACCCTAGGCGTGATCACCCTAAGCGCTAGCCAGGCAAGCTTTCTGGAAGCGGAAGCCCCTTTGAAGGTGGTCTTCGTGCAAAAAGGAGCCCTCCTCCCCCAGGGGGAGGCCCTGGACGCCCGTTTGGGCGGGCTTTTGCGCCGGGCCTGGGAGGGGGCGGGGCTAAAGGAGGCGGGGGACCACCTCCTCCTCGCCACGCCGGAAGGGCATGTCCTCCTTTTCGCCCTGGGCGAAGACCTCCGGGCGGCTGGGGGCCGGCTTGCCCAGGCCCTCGGGCGGTACTCCTTCCCCCGGGTCCTCGTGGAGGAGGTGGCGGAGGCCTACCCCTTGGCGGAAGGGCTCTACCTCGGGGCCTACCGCTACACCCGCCACAAGACGGAGAAGGCGGAAAAGCCCTTGGCCCTGGAGCTTTCCGGCGCCGAGCCCCAGGCGCTGGAGCGGGCGAGGAAGGTGGCGGAGGGGGTCTACTTCGCCCGCGACCTGGTGAACGAGCCCCCAAACCTCCTCACCCCCGAGGCCTTAGCGGAGGCGGCCCTTTCCCTGAAAGCGCTCGGGGTAGAGGTGGAGGTCCTGGACGAAGGGGCCATCCGGGAGCTGGGCATGGGGGCTTTCCTGGCGGTGGCCCAAGGCTCGGAGAACCCGCCCCGCTTCATCCACCTCCGCTACCGCCCGGAAGGGGCTAAGGGGAGGCTGGACCTGGTGGGTAAGGGCCTCACCTTTGACTCCGGGGGCTACTCGCTAAAGCCCACGGAGAGTATGGCCACCATGAAGTCGGACATGGCGGGGGCGGCGGCGGTGCTCGGGGCCTTTAAGGCTGCGGCCCTCCTCGGCCTTCCCCTGGAGCTATGGGGCTACGTGGCCGCCTGCGAGAACCTGGTCTCGGGACGGGCCTATCGGGTGGGGGACGTGCTCAAGACCCTTTCCGGCAAGACCGTGGAGGTGATGAACACCGACGCCGAAGGCCGCCTCACCCTGGCGGACGCCCTCGCCTATGCGGAGCGGCAGGGGGCCGAGCGCATCCTGGAGCTTTCCACCCTCACGGGGGCGGCGGTGGTGGCCTTGGGGGAGGAGGTGGCGGCCCTTTTCGCCACGGAGGGGGAGTTTGGGGAGAAGGTGCGGAAGGCGGCGGAGGAGGCCGGGGAGAAGGTCTGGCCCATGCCCTTGGAGAAGGCCTACCGGGAGAAGCTCAAAAGCCCCGTGGCCGATCTGAAAAACGTGGGAGACCGAAACGGCGGGGCCATCACCGCCGCCCTCTTCCTGGCGGAGTTCGTGAAGGTGCCCTTGGTCCACCTGGACATCGCCGGGCCCGCCTTCGCCAAGAAGGCCCACGCCCTGGGGCCGGAAGGGGGGACGGGCTTCGGGGTGCGGACCATCCTGCGCCTGGCGGAAACCCTGGCCCAGTAAGAAAGGGCCCGGGGGACTCCCCGGGCCCTCCATCCGCCTCCCTTAGCCCTGGCAGTTCGGGCACTTGCCCCTGAACTCCAAGCGGAAGCCCTCCAGGGCCCAGCCCGTGCGCTCGGCGGCCGCTTTGAGGGCGGGCTCGAGGTCCAGCTCGGGCAGGTTCTTCAGGAGGAGGTCCTCCACCTTGCCGCAGGAGGTGCAGACCAGGTGCGCGTGGGGCTCGTTGTAGCCGTCGTACCGGGTGTAGCCCTTAGGGTCCTTGAACTCGTAGATGAGGCCGTGTTCCCGCAGGACATGGAGGTTTAGGTAGACGGTGGAAAGGCCGATATCGTAGCCCCGCTTCTTCAGGCCCTGGTAGAGCTCCTCCGGGGTGGGGTGTACGTTCTTGCGGTCCAGGAAGCTCAGGATGCGCTCCCGGGGCAAGGTGTGCCGCAGCCCCACCGCCTTTAGCCGCGCCCGGTAGTTTTCCTTTTCCTTGGTCCTTGGCATGGCTCCTCCTTCCTTTCAATTCCAGTATACACAGGCCATGTGCAAATGCAACACTTGAGCCCTGTTAAACAAGTACAATATCTGTTTTTCGCCACCGAGGGCGTCTTCTGGAGGGACTTTTGCCAAGATTCTCCTTTTATTTTTGGAGAAGCCTTGTCCACACCGCAAGGGCCTCTCCGGGGTATAATGGGGCCACCTTGGAGCGGCCCGTTTACCGCATCCTGCACCTGGTCTTCGCCCTGGGGGTGGCCCATGCCCTTTTTCTTTTGGGGCAGGAGGGGGTGCGGGCCTACCGCTTGGCGGGGGAAAGGGCTAGGCTAGAGGAGGCCATCGCCCGGGCCGAGGCCCGGGTGGCCGAGCTCAGGGCCCAGGTTGCCGCAGCCCAGGACCCCGCCCACCTCGAGGCCCTGGCCCGCAGGCTCGGCTTGGTGCGTCAGGAGGAGACGCTAAAGAGGCGATGAGGGAAGACCCAGCCCACCTGCTCTTGGAGGACGAGGCCCTGACCGATGGCCTCACGGACGAGGAGGCGGAGACCCTCCTCTCTTGGCTTCTGGACCTAGCCCACGAGGCGAGCCCAGCGCAGTTGGCCCACCTCAGACGGCTTGGGCACGAGATCACCCGCCTTTCCCGGGACTACGGCGTCCCCGTGGAGGAGCTCATCGGCCTGGTGGAGCTGAGCTGGGGGGAAGGCGAACCCCCTGGCCTCCAGGCCTAAAGGACCAGGGCTTTGAGGAGTTCCCGCACCTCCTCGAGGCGGGGTGGGGGAGGGTTTTTGCGGTAGATGAGGGAAACCTGCAAAGCCGCCTCCTCCGCCAGGGGTTTGAGCACCGTCCCCGGGTGGGGGAAGACGCGGTAAGGGGCCAGGGTGAGGTAGACCCCTACCCCAGCCGCCACCAGGCTCACCGCCTGGGGGAAGCGGGCCACCTCCCGGGCCACCCTGGGGGTAAACCCCGCCCGGCGGAACACCTCCATGAAGGCTTCGTGCAGGGGGGGCAAAACCTCTTTAGGAAGGAGCAGGAAGGGCTCCTCCTTCAAGGCGGCCAGGGGCACCCGTTCCCTTTCCGCCAAGGGATGGCTTTCCGGGAGGAGGACCACGATGGGCACCTTCAAGAGGGGCTCCTCCCCGATGGCTGGGTCCTCCACCCGGAGCCCAGCCAGGCCGTAGTCCAGCCTTCCCTCCTTCAGGGCCTTCACCTGCTCGGGGGTGTGCATCTCCAGGACCTCCACCGCCTGGCCGAGCCCCCGGCGCAGGTGGTCTAGAAGGGGCATGAGGTCGGGAAGGAGGTTTTCCGGCACCCCGAAGCGGAGGGTCTGCCAGCCTGCCCGGCGTACCCTTTCCTTTAGCGCCTCCACCGACTGGAGAAGGCGGCTTCCTTCCTCCTTGAGCACCTCTCCGGCTGGGGTGAGGCGGAAGGGCCTCCTTTCCAGGAGCCGCACCCCGAGCTCCCTTTCCAGGGCCTGGATCTGCTGGGAAAGGGCGGGCTGGGAGAGGTAGGCCCGCTCCGCCGCCTTGTGGAAGTTCCCCTCTTCCGCCAACAAGAGGAATAGCCTGAGGCGGCGCAGGTTCATGATAAGAAAAGTTTATCACCTTGCCCTGTGCCTTCCTATTGGACAAGCGGTCCCCTTTGCCCCAGACTGGGGGATGAGTCGGTGTAGTGTAGTTTGCCGCCAAAGGGGGGAAGCATGACGGAACGCGCGCTAAAGGAAGCCTGGATGGCCCTATCCCCGGAGGAGCGGGCCCGCTTCCTGGAGGTGGAGAACCGGGAGTGGGTGGAGTCCTTGGAGTACGTCCTCCGGGTGGAGGGGTTTGAGCGGGTGGAGGAGCTTTTCCGCCTCTTGGACGAGTACCTTTACCTCCAGGGGTACTTCCCGCAAAACCGCCTTTCCACCCCCTACCTCAACACCATCCCCAAGGAGAAGGAGCCCCCTTACCCGGGGGATCTGGAGTTGGAAAGGCGCATCGCCAACATCCTCCGCTGGAACGCCGCCATGATGGTCGTGCGGGCCAACCAGAAGGCGGACGGCATCGGGGGGCACATCTCCACCTACGCCTCCCTCGCCGAGCTCTTAGAGGTGGGCTTCAACCACTTCTTCCGGGGGCCGGAGGCGGGGCTGGACCGGGACCTGGTCTTCTTCCAGGGGCACGCCTCCCCCGGGGTTTACGCCCGGGCCTTCTTGGAGGGGCGGCTTAGCGAGGCCGACCTGGAGAACTTCCGGCGGGAGGTCCACCCCCCTGTGCCCGGGGGACGGGGGCTTTCCAGCTACCCCCACCCCTGGCTCATGCCGGACTTCTGGGAATTCCCCACGGTTTCCATGGGTCTAGGGCCCATCCAGGCCATCTACCAGGCCCGCTTCATGCGCTACCTAGAAGACCGGGGCCTAAAGCCCAAAAGCTCCGCCAAGGTCTGGGCCTTCCTGGGGGATGGGGAGCACGACGAGCCCGAGACCGTGGGGGCCCTGCACCTGGCGGCCCGGGAGAACCTGGACAACCTGGTCTTCGTGGTGAACTGCAACCTCCAGCGCCTGGACGGGCCCGTGCGGGGCAACTCCAAGATCATCCAGGAGCTGGAAAGGCTTTACCGGGGGGCGGGTTGGCGGGTGATCAAGATCGTCTGGGGCTCCGCCTGGGACGAGCTCATCGCCAAGGACAAGGAGGGCCACCTCCTCCGCCGCTTTGAGGCCTTGGTGGACGGGGAAAGCCAGCGCTACGCCGCCTTTGGTGGCAAGGAGCTCCGGGAGCGTTTCTTCAACACCCCCGAGCTTAAGCGGCTCATTGAGGGGATGACGGACGAGGAGCTCACCGAGCTCACCCGTAGCCGCGGCGGGCACGATCTGAAGAAGATCTACGCCGCCTACAAGATGGCGGTGGAGCACAAGGGGAGCCCCGTGGTCATCCTGGCCCGCACCATCAAGGGCTACGGCATGGGGCCCACGGCCATGGCCAAGAACGTGGCCCACCAGGTGAAGAAGCTCACGGAGGAGGACCTTAGAGAGGCCAGGGCTTTCCTCGGCATCCCCATTCCCGAGGAGAAGCTTAAGGACCTCCCCTACTACCACCCCGGGGAGGACTCCCCCGAGGTGCGCTACCTGAAGGAGAGGCGGAAGGCCCTGGGCGGCTTCCTTCCCGAAAGGCGGGTGCGCTTTAAGGGGGGCCTCGAGGTGCCGGGGGAGGACTTCTTCCGGGAGTTCTACGAGGGCTCGGGGGGGCGGGAGATCTCCACCACCATGGCCTTCGTGCGCATCCTGGCCAAGCTCCTCCGCCACCCCACCATCGGCAAGCTCATCGTGCCCATCGTCCCCGACGAGGCCCGCACCTTTGGCATGGAGGCCCTGATCGCCCAGGTGGGCGTCTACTCCCCCCAGGGGCAGCTTTACATCCCCGTGGACGCCGGTACCCTCACGGCCTACAAGGAGAGCAAGGAGGGCCAGATCCTGGAGGAGGGGATTACCGAGGCCGGGGCCATGGCGGACTTCATCGCCGCCGGCACCGCCTACGCCCACTGGGGCATCCCCACCATCCCCTTCCTCATCACCTACTCCATGTTCGGCCTGCAACGCATCGGGGACCTGGTTTGGGCCGCCGCCGACCAGCGCACGCGGGGCTTCCTCCTCGGGGCCACCGCCGGGCGCACCACGCTTCTCGGGGAGGGCCTGCAACACCAGGACGGCCAAAGCCACATCTACGCCCTGGCCGCCCCCAACCTCCTGGCCTATGACCCCGCCTTCGCCTACGAGTTCGCCGTGATCCTCGAGGACGGCCTGAAGCGCATGTACGGGAAGGGGGAGGACGTCTTCTACTACATCACCATAGAGAACGAGAACTACGTCCACCCCCCCATGCCCGAGCCCCGGGAGCGGGTGAAGGAGGGCATCCTCAAGGGCCTTTACCTTTTCCGGGAAGGGGAGGGGAAGGGGCCCAGGGTGCAGCTATGGGGCGCAGGGCCCATCCTGCCCGAGGCCATCCGGGCCCAGGAGCTCCTCGCCCAGTACGGCGTGGTGGCGGACGTCTGGAGCGCCACCAGCTACAAAGCCCTTTACTACGACGCCATAGAGGCGGAAAGGGAAAGGCGGCTTCTCGGCAAGGCGCGGAAGCCCTACGTGAAGGAGGTCCTCGAGGGGCACGAGGGCCCGGTGGTGGCGGCCACGGACTACCTGAAGGCCCTGCCCAACCTGGTGCGGGACTACGTGGACCGCCCCTTCTGCGCCCTGGGGACCGACGGCTTTGGCCGCTCGGACACCCGGGAGGCCCTCCGGGACTTCTTTGAGGTGGACGCCCGGCACATCGCCTACGCCGCCTTGGCCCTCCTCCAGGAGGAGGGAAAGGTGGGGGCCGAGGTCTTGGAAAGAGCGCAGGCGGAGCTAGGCCTTAAGCTAGAGGAAGTGCCGCCCCACAGGCGCTAGGAGGCCAGGCATGGAACTCAAGCTTCCCGAACTGGGCGATAACGTGAGCGCGGCCACGGTGGTGGGGGTCCTGGTCAAGGAGGGCGACCGGGTAGCCCCCGGCCAGCCGGTCTTGGAGCTGGAAACGGACAAGGCGGTGATGGAGGTGCCCGCGGAGGCGGGCGGGGTGGTAAGGCGGGTTTTGGTCAAGGTGGGGGACGAGGTGCGTCCGGGCCAGCCCTTCTTGGAGTTGGCCGAGGAGGCCGCGGCGGAGGCGCCCCCCAAGGAACCCGTGGAGGCGCCCGCTCCCCCCAAGCTAGGGCCCCAAGCCCCTAAGGCCCCTTCCCCCGGGGCGCCCAGGCCCGAGCCGCAGGAGCGCCGCCTCATCCCCGCCGCCCCTTCCGTAAGGCGGCTTGCCCGGGAGCTCGGGGTGGACCTCCTGGGGGTGCGGGGCACGGGCCTTGCCGGGCGCATCACGGAGGAGGACGTGCGCCGGGCGGCGGGGCTTGGGGAAGCGCCCGAGGAAGCTCCGAAGATGGGCCTTCCGGCCCCCAGGCTCCCCGACTTCGCCAAGTGGGGTCCGGTGCGCACCGAGCCCATGAGCGGGGTGCGCAAGGCCACCCTAAGGGCCATGGCCCAGGCCTGGGCCCAGGTGCCCATGGTCACCCACTTTGACGAGGCGGACATCACCGAGCTGGAGGCCCTGCGCAAGCGCTACGCCAAGAAGGCGGAGGAAAGGGGTTTCCGCCTCACCCTCACCGCCTTCCTCCTCAAGGCCTTGGCCCTGACCCTCAAGGCTTTCCCCAAGTTCAACGCCTCCATAGATGCGGAAAAGGCCGAGGTCATCTACAAGGACTACGTCCACATCGGCGTGGCCGTGGACACGCCCCACGGCCTCCTGGTCCCGGTGATCCGCAACGTGGACCAGAAGGGGGTCTTGCGCCTGGCGGCGGAGCTTCAGGAGGTTTCCGAAAGGGCCAGGGAGCGGAAGCTCACCCCCGAGGAGATGCAAGGGGGTACCTTTAGCCTCTCCAACCTGGGGGGGATTGGCGGGGTGGGCTTCACCCCCATCGTCAACTGGCCCGAGGTGGCCATCCTCGGGGTTTCCCGCTCCCAGATGAAGCCCGTCTGGGATGGGGAACGGGAGGCCTTCGTGCCGAGGCTCGTCATGCCCTTTAGCCTTACCTACGACCACCGCCTCATTGACGGGGCGGAGGCCGCCCGGTTCTGCCGCCATTTGGCGGGGCTACTGGAAGACCCCTTGGGCCTCGCCCTGGAATGAGGGTCCTCGTGTAGTATGGGAAAGTATGCGCGTCATCGTGGTGGGAACCCGGGGCAGCGCCCTCGCCCTGGCCCAGACCCGGTGGGTGGTGGAGCGCCTCAAGGAGAGCTGGCCTGAGGCGGAGTTTAAGGTGAAGACGGTGAAGACCCGGGGGGACCAGGGGGCGGACCCCAAGGAGCAGGCCATCTTCGTCAAGGAGCTCCAGGAGGCCCTCCTTGCCCGGGAGATTGACATCGCCGTGCACTCCCTCAAGGACCTGCCCACGGAAGAGCCCCCGGGGCTCAAGATCGCCGCCATTCCCCGGCGGCAGGACCCCAGGGACGTCTTCTTGGGGAGGGCGTACAAGCGCCTCGAGGACCTGCCCCAAGGGGCGGTGGTGGGCACGAGCTCCGTGCGCCGCAAGGCGCAGCTTCTCGCCCACCGGCCGGATTTGGTGGTCAAGGAGCTCAGGGGGAACGTGGACACCCGCTTGGCTGCTTTGGGTAACGGGGAGTACGACGGCATCATCCTGGCGGCGGCGGGGCTTTTGCGCCTGGACCTAAGGAACCGCATTGACCAGTTTTTGGAGCCCGAGGTGATGCTCCCCGCCCCGGGCCAAGGGGCCTTGGCCCTGGAGGTGCGGCAGGGGGATGACCTGGCGGAGGAGCTCTGCTACGCCCTCCACCACCACCCTTCCCACGACCGGGTGCGGGCGGAGAGGGCCTTCCTCAAGGGGCTTGGGGCGGGTTGCCTGGCCCCCGTGGGGGCCTTGGCCCAGGTGGCGGAGGACGGCACCTTGGTGTTGGAAGGGGGGCTCTTCTCCCCCGACGGCAAGAGCTTCATCCGGGCGGAGATTGAGGGGGACGCCTCCGAGGCGGAGGAGCTTGGCCTGGAGCTGGCCCAGGACGTCCTGGAGCAGGGGGGGCGGGAGATCCTCGCCCAAACCCGAGCGGTTTAGGGGAGTTTAGGGTATAGTGGGGCTGATGGCGCTGAAGCGTCTGACCCGCCAGCGCAAGGCCATCCTGGAGGTGGTGCGGCAGGCCCACCACCACCCGGACGCCGCCTGGATCTACCAGGAGGTGCGCAAGGTGGTGCCCAAGGTGAGCCTGGGCACCGTCTACCGCACCCTCGAGGCCCTGGTGGCGGAGGGGTATCTCGTCCCCATCACCAAGGCGGGGGAGGCCACCCGGTACGACGCCAACCTCCACCCCCACCTGCACCTGGTCTGCGAGGCCTGCGGGGCCATCGTGGACCTGGAGGTGGCGCTTCCCGATCTGGTGGGCCTGGCCCGGGAGGCCCACCCCGGGGTGGAGGTGCGGGCGGCCGAGGTGACCTTCAGGGGGCTTTGCCCCACCTGCAAGGCGGCCCCCAGGGGCTAGATGGACCCTTTGGCCTGGCTCTACGCCCGCCAGGGGGTGGTGACCCTGGGCCTGGAGCGCATCCGGGCCCTTCTTGCCCGCTTGGGCGACCCCCAGGAGGCCTACCCCGTGGCCCTGGTGGGGGGGACGAACGGGAAGGGCACCGTAGCCCGGGCCCTGGCCGCCATCCTGGAGGAGGCGGGGCTTAGGGTGGGGCTTTACACGAGCCCCCACCTGGTGGACTTCCGGGAGCGCATCGCCCTCATGGGGAAGCCCATTTCCGAAGCCCGCCTCCACGCCCTCTTGGAGGAGGTCCGCCCCCACGCCGAGGCGGTGGGGGCGAGCTTCTTTGAGGCCACCACCGCCCTGGCCCTCCGCTACTTCGCCCAGGAGGGGGTGGAGTTGGCGGTCCTGGAGGTGGGCCTTGGGGGGCGTCTGGACGCCACCAACGCCGCCGAGCCCATTCTTTCCATCGTCACCAACATCGGCCACGACCACCTGGAGGTCCTGGGGCCCACCTTAAGGGACGTGGCCCGGGAGAAGGCGGGGATCTTCCGCCAAGGGGTCCCCGCCCTCACCGCCGCCCGGGGGGAGGGCTTGGAGGAGCTAAGGGCCAGGGCCCAAGCCCTCGGCACCCCCCTTTGGGTCCTGGGGGAGGACTTCCACGTGGAGGAGGTGGCCCCCACCCCGATGGGCCTCGCCTTCACCCTGGCCCTGAAAGGGGAGAGGCGGCGCTTCCAAGCCTCCCTCCTCGGCCCCCACCAGGCGGAGAACCTGGCCTTGGCGGCGGTGGGGGGAAGGCTTTTGGGGGCGGGGTGGGAGGCCGTGGAGAGGGGCCTTGCCCGCACGGAGAACCCGGGCCGTCTGGAAAGGCTTAGCCTGGGGGGAAAGGAGCTCCTCCTGGACGGGGCCCACAACCCCGAGGGCGCCTTGGCCCTGCGGGAGGCCCTCCGCTTCCACGGGCTTCTCCCCGCTGCCTTCGTCCTCGCCTTCACCAAGGGCAAGGCGCACGCCCCCATGGCGGAGGCCCTCCTCGGCCTCGGCCCCGTGGTCCTCACCCGCTACGCCTCCCCCCGGTGCGAGGACCCCAGGGCCCTCCTTCCCCTTTTCCCCGGGGCGGAGGTGGAGGAGGACCCCTTAAGGGCCCTGGAACGGGCGCTTGCCCTGGAGCCCCGCGCGGTGGTGGCGGGAAGCCTCTACCTGGTGGGGGAGGTGAAGCGGCGCCTTTTGGGGCTTCTCCCCGAGGAGCGCTGGCAGTAGGCTAGAGGGCTTCCCGGATGGTCCGGGCTGCCCGGAGGAGGTCTTCTAGAGGGCGCACCAGGGCGATGCGCAGGAAGCCCCTTCCCCCAGGCCCAAAGCCCCGGCCCGGGGCCAGGGCCACCCCCCTTTCCACGAGGCGGAGGGCGAAGTCCAGGTCGTCCACCCCCTCAGGTAGCTTGCCCCAAAGGTACATGGTGGCCCGGGGGGGCAGGAGCTCCAGGGCCCCCTCCAGGGCCCTTGCCATCCCCAGGGCCCTTTCCCGGTAGACCTGGGCGTAGCCCCGGGTGGCCTCCCTCGGGGTTTGGAGGGCCGCTATGCCCAGGCGCAGGATGCCGGCGTACTGGTTGAAGTCTATGACCCCTTTCACCCGCTCTAGCCGCTCTATGGCTTCCGCGTTTCCCAGGGCGAAGCCCAGGCGGAAGCCCGCCAGGTTGTAGCTCTTGGAGAGGGAGAAGAGCTCCACCACCCGCTCCTTGGCCCCGGGGAGGGCCAGGGGGGAAGGGGCCTCCCCCTCGTAGACCTGGTCCACGTAGGGGTTGTCGTGGAGGAACCAAAGCCCGTACCGCTTGGCCAGGGCCAGGGCTTTCTCAAAGTACCCCCAGTCCGCCACCGCCCCCGTGGGGTTGTTGGGGTAGTTGAGGAGGAGGACCTTGGCCTCCTTTAGGACGGGTTCCGGCACCCGCTTTAGCTCGGCGAGGCCCCCTGGCCCTAGGGGGATGAGGTGGGTCCGCAGGGAGGCCACCCGGGCGGCGCCGAAGTAGCTCGGGTAGGCCACCTCGGGGAGGAGGAGGAGGTCGCCCGGCTCCGTGAGGGCGAGGAGGAGGTGGGCGAGGCCCTCTTGGCTCCCGATGAGGGCCAGGGCCTCCCGCCTGGGGTCTAGGGCGACCCCGTAGCGTCCTTGGTACCAGGTGGTGGCGGCCTCGAGGAAGGGCAGGGTGCAGCTCTTTAGGCAGTAGCCGTAGGTTCTGGGGTCCAAGAGGGCTTCCTGGAGGGCCTTTAGGGGGGCCTCCGGGGGAAGGAGGTCCGTGGAGCCGATGGAGAGGTCTATGAGCTCCACCCCCCTTTCCCGGGCCCTCCGCTTGGCCTCGTCCACCACCAGGAAGACGGAGGGCTCCGGCACCCTACTCATGGTGTCCCTCCCGCCAGACCTTGCCCGTGACCAGGCTCAGGGCGTGGGGCAACACGGGAAGCACCGCCTCCAGGGACTCCCGCGCCCCCTTGGGGCTTCCCGGGAGGTTCAGGATGAGGGTCCGCCCCCGCACCCCCGCTACCCCCCGGGAGAGGGCGGCCATGGGGGTTTTCTCCAGGCCTTTGAGGCGCATGAGCTCGGGAAGCCCCGGGACCTCCCGCTCCAAGACCTCCCGGGTGGCCTCGGGGGTGCGGTCCCGGGGGCTCAAGCCCGTGCCCCCGTTGGTGAGGATGAGGTCCATCCCTTCCCGGTCGGCCCAAAGCCGGAGGACCTTCTTGATCATGGGAGGCTCGTCGGGCACCACCTCGTAGGCCACCACCTCGTAGGGCCCCCCCTTCAGGGCTTCCCGCAGGGCCAGGTGGGTGGTGTCCTCCCGCTCGCCGCGGAAGCCCTTGTCGGATACCGTGAGGATGCCCACGCGGAACATTTGCCCTCAGTTTACGCGAGGACCTTTGCCAAAAGGGTTTTGGCGTAGTACAGGGTTTGGGCCAGCGCTTCCTCGTCCAGCCGGGCGAAGGTGTCCGTGGGCCAGTGCCAGTTAGGGGGAACGCCCCCTTCCAAGCGGATAAGGGTGAGGGTGGGAAAGCCCCTTTGCGCCAGGGGCAGGGCGTCAAAGTAGGCCAGGCGGTAACGGAGGGGCCTGGCCCCAGGGGTCCTGCGGGCAGCCTCCAAAAGGGGCCCGCGGTAAGGGGTGTAGCGGAGCATCCCTTCCCCCTCAGCATAGAAAAGCTCCCCCCGGCCCACGTTGTCCAGGTTGAGGACGAGGGCCCCTGGGGGCAGGTGGCGGGCGAGGGCCTTGGCCCCCAGCGCCCCCACCTCCTCGCACCCCGTGAGGGCGAGGCCGAGGCGCCAGCCTTTGGGGGGCTTGGTTTCCAGGAAAAGGGCCGTGGCCACCGCCACCCCGCTGGCGTTGTCGTTCCCCCCTTCCACGTAGGGCGCCCCGGCCTCCCGGTGGAGGAGGAGGGCTGCTTGAAGGAGGAAGTAAAGGCCCAGGGGCCACTTCAAGGGGGTGAAGGCCAAAAAGGGGCTTAGGAAGGCGAGGAGGGCGTTTGCGAGGAAGTTTTGCCGGAAGCCCCTTACCCGCTTGGGGTGGTAGAGGAAAAAGGTCTTGGCGGTGTCCACGTGGGCCATGAGGACGAGCGCCCTTTCCCCTTCCCCCTTCCAGGCCAGGAGGTTTTGCGAGGGGTGGCGGTCCAGGAGGAAGCCCCAGGGCCTATGCCCCTGGAAGTAGAGGAAGAAGGCCAGGGCCCCGAGGAGGGGGAAGAGGAAGGAAAGGGGGCTTAGGGCGAGGAGGAGGCTGATGCCGATGAGCTCGGGGCCGTAGCTTCGTACCCCCAGGAAGGGTAGGACCTCCACCGCCACCCCCCGCGCCTGCAAAAACTCTTTCAGGCGGCGGAAGGCCTCGGCCTCTCCTTCCGTGGCGCTTCCCCGGTGGGGGAGGTGGAGGAGGGCGAGGACCGCTTTTAGGGTCTCCACCTTCCCCAGCATAATGGGTCCATGTGGACTTTCCCCGAGCGCCTGGCCGGGCGGTACGTGCGCCTCGAGCCCCTAAGCCTCGCCCACCTTCCCGGCTTCCTCGCCCAGTACGACCCCGAGGTCTACCGCTTCCTAAGCCGCATTCCCTTAGGCCCCACGGAGGAGGCCCTAAGGGCCCACCTGGAGGCCCTCCTTTCCGAGCCCGGCCGGGTGAACTGGGCGGTCTACCTGGGGGAGGCCCTGGCGGGGCGCATCTCCGTCATTGCCCCGGAGCCGGAGAACCGCAAGCTGGAGCTCGGCACCATGATCTTCAAGCCCTTCTGGGGAAGCCCCGCCAACAAGGAGGCCAAGTACCTCCTCCTCCGCCACGCCTTTGAGGTGCTCCAGGCGGAGCGGGTCCAGTTCAAGGTGAACCTGCAAAACGAGCGGAGCCAGAGGGCCCTGGAGTCCTTGGGGGCGGTGCGGGAAGGGGTGTTGCGGCGAAACCGCAGGCTTCCCGACGGGACCTTCCGCGACGACGTCATCTATAGCATCCTGCGGGAGGAGTGGCCAAAGGTGAAGGCCCGCCTCGAGGCCCGCCTCTATGGAGGCCCTTAGCGCCCTCGTCCTCCTCCTGGCCTACCTGGGCCTTGCCCTGGGGGGGCTTCCCGGCTTCCGCATGAACCGGGCGGGGGTGGCCCTGGTGGGGGCGAGCGTGTTGGTCCTTTTGGGGGTCTTGGACCTGGAGGAGGCCTGGCACGCCCTGGACGCGGAAACCCTCGTCTTCCTCTTCGGCGTCATGGTCCTCAACGCCCAGCTCTCCTACGCCGGCTTCTTCGGCCTGGCGGCGGAGGCGCTTTTGCGCTTCGCCCGGACCCCCTTCGCCCTCCTCGCCCTCCTCACCCTGGGGGCCGGGGGGCTTTCCGCCCTCTTCCTCAACGACACCATGGCCCTCCTCCTCACCCCCTTGGTGGCGCGCGTGGCCCAGGGGCTTGGCCTAAACCCCGTGCCCTACCTCCTCGCCCTCATGGGGGCGGTGAACACGGGAAGCCTCATGACCCCCACGGGCAACCCCCAGAACATCCTGGTGGCGAGCCTTTCGGGCCTGGGCTACCTGGACTTTGTCCGATCCCTTTGGCTTCCCGCCCTTCTCGGGCTTCTCCTTCAGGTCCTCCTCCTCGCCCTCCTCTACCCGGAGGTGCGCTCCCTTAGGCCCCTCCCGCCCCTTCCCCCTTTGCGCTACCGCCTGCACCCGGGCCTCCTAAGGAAAGGCCTTGCCGTGGCCTTAGGCCTCCTCTTGGCCTTCCTCCTCGGCTACCCCATGGCCCAGGGGGCCCTGGTGGCGGCGGGGCTTCTCCTCTTTACCCGGAGGCTCCGCTCCGAGCGCTTCTTCCACCGGGTGGACTGGGAGCTCCTCGTGCTCTTCGGCGGGCTTTTCGTCCTCACGGAAGGGGTGAAGCGCCTGGGCCTCGCCGAGGCCCTCCTCCCCTTGGCCGCCACCCCCTTGGGCCTCCTCCTGGCCGCCGTGGTCCTTTCCCTCCTCATCTCCAACGTGCCCGCCGTCCTCCTCCTCGCCCCCTTGGTGCAGGACCCCAAGGACTGGCTCCTCCTCGCCGGGGGGAGCACCCTGGCGGGCAACCTCACCCTCCTCGCCAGCGTGGCCAACCTCATCGTGGCCGAGGGGGCGGGGAAGGAGGGGGTGCGGGTGGGCTTCGGCGAGCACCTGCGCCTGGGCCTGCCCCTCACCCTCTTAAGCCTCGCCCTCCTTTACGCTCTACTTTAGGCGTTCCTCCAGCCAGCCCCCGATGGCGAGCACCCTGCCGTCCTCGGCGTAGGGGCCCACCACCTGGAGGCCCACGGGCATCCCCTCCACCCGGGCGAAGGGGAGGGCCAGGGTGGGCACCCCGAGGAGGCTAAAGGGCAGGGTGAGGGTGATGAAGGCCTCCCGGTGGCCCTTGCGGCCCGACTCCAGCTCCACCTCCTCCGTGCCCAAGGGGGGGGCGGGGAGGGGTTGGGCGGGGAGGAGGAGGGCGTCCACGCCCCTCAGGGCCTTCATGAGCTCGAGGCGCAAGGACTCCCGCTCGGCCACGGCGTCCCGGTAGTCCTTTTCCGTGAGGGCAAGCCCTTGGAGGAGGGCTTCCCGAACCTGGGGGGAGAAGCCCTCGGGGTTTTCCTTTAGGGCCTTCTCGTGGATGCGGGCGGCCTCGTAGCGCACCAGGCGGGTGTAGACCTCGTAGACCCCCCTAAGGGGCAAGGAGACCTCCTTGACCTCCGCCCGCAGGGTGGGGAGGTCCTCCAGAAGGCGCAGGAAGGCCCTCCTTACCCCCTGGCCTAGCCTCCCCTCCAGGAAGTCCAGGGGGACGCCGAAGGTGGGGTTCTGGGGGGCCTCGAGGGGGATGCTCTCCCCCGCCAGGATCTCCGTGAGGAAGTGGGCGTCCCGCACCGTTTTGGCCAGGGGCCCGGCGTGGTCCGTGGAGCGGGAGAGGGGCAAGGCCCCTTCCAAGGAGATGCGGCCGTAGGAGGGCTTGAAGCCCACCACCCCGTTGAAGGCGGCGGGGATGCGGATGGAACCCCCGGTGTCTGTGCCCAAGGAGGCGAGGCCGATGCCTAAGGCCACGGCCACGGCGCTCCCGCCGCTAGACCCCCCGGCCTGGCGGGTGGGGTCTATGGCGTTGCGCACGGGGCCCGTCCAGGGGTTTTCCCCCGTGATGCCCAGGGCGATCTCGTGCATGTTGGTCTTGGCGAAGAGGAGGGCCCCCGCCTCTCTTAGCCGCCGCACCGCCTGGGCCTCTTCGGGAAGGGGCGGGAGGGGGGCTTGGGTCCCGGCTCGGGTGGGCATGCCCTTCACGGGGAAGAGGTCTTTCACCGTGAGGGGGAGGCCGTGGAGGGGGCCTCGAGGCCGCCCCCGACGAAGCTCTTCCGTGAGGGCCTCCGCCTCCTTGCGGGCGGCCTCCTCGTCCAGATAGGCCAAGGTGTTCCGGTCGGCGAAGGCCCTGGCCCTTTCCAGGGCCTCTTCCAAAAGGGCCAAGGGGGTGGTTTTACCCTGCTCCAGAAGGGCTTTAGCCTCGAGGAGGTCCATGCTCCATTATAAAAGCCTTCTCCCCTTGCCCTCCCAGGGGCTTCCGCCCCGGCCAGGCGTAGGCGACCACCTCCCTTTCCTTGAGGGCCAGGGCGATGAGCTCCTCCGTGGGTAGGCGCTTTTCCGCCTCCAAGACCACCTCCAGCTTCGCCCGGGTCACGGGGTGCTTGGGGGCGAAGAGGGTGCAGCACTCCTCGTCGGGGAGGATGGAGATGGGGTAGGTGCCGATGCGCTTGGCCTCGGCCATGATCTCCTGCTTATCGGAGCCGATGAGGGGGCGGAAGACGGGGAGGGTGGCTGCCTGGTTCACCGCATAGAGGTTCTTCAGGGTCTGCGAGGCCACCTGGCCCAGGCTGTCCCCCGTGCAAAGGGCCAAGGCCCCCTCCTCCTTGGCAATGGCCTCGGCGATGCGGAGCATGTAGCGGCGGTAGAGGACCACCCGGTAGGGGGTGGGGGCCTCCACGATGATGTGCCGCTGCACCTCGCTAAAGGGGACGAGGTGGAGGCGGATACGGTGCTGGAAGCGGGCGAGGCGCTCGGCCAGGGCCATGGCCTTCTCCCGGCTTGCCCCGGAGAGGAGGGGGAAGGGGTGGAAGTGGACGAGGACCACCTCCGCCCCTCGGCGCATGAGGCGGTAGGCGGCCACGGGGGAGTCTATGCCCCCCGAAAGGAGGGCCACCACCTTCCCGGAAACCCCCGGGGGAAGCCCCCCAGGCCCCGGGTAGCGGGCCACCTCCAGGAGGGCCGCCCCGGGGAGGATGCGCACCACGAACTCCCTTTCCGCCCCCTTGAGCCTTACCTGGGCCCCCGTCCTCTCCTTCACGAAGGCCCCAAGGCGCCTTTCTATCTCGGGGGAGGTGAGGGGGAAGGCCTTGTCCGAGCGCTTGGCGGTGATGCGGAAGCTGGCAAAACGCGCTTCCGCCAAGACCCCTTCCAAGGCGGCCTCGAGGGCCTCGAGGTCCGGGGGCGTGCGCAGGACCCGGGCGAAGCTTTCCACCCCCAGGGTGTCCTGGAGCCGGGACTGGGCCTCGGGCCAGGCCGTGGCCTCCAGGCGGAAGAGGAGGGCCATGGCCCAGTCCGCCTCCAAGGTGGCCCCAAGCCCCTTTAGGGCCTCCCGCACGTGGGCCTTGGCCCTCTTCAGAAAAAGGGGGCGGTTCTGCCCCTTGAGGGCGAGCTCGTGGAAAAGGTTGACCAGGACCAGGGTTTCCGTCATGGGCAAAGGCCTTTCACTGCCAGGTAAAGCCGGCTGCACAAGGAGCCCCGCCGGGCCGCATCTTTAAGGTCCTCGGGGCGTCCATAGCGGAAGGCGGCGTAGTAGGTCTTGCCGGGCTTGGGCTCGGGAAGCCTCGGGGGGGCGAGGAGCCTCCCCTCAAAGACCCATAGCTCCAGGGTGTAGCGGGGCCTTTCCTCCACGCCGAAGGCGAGGGGGCTGGCCTCGGCGAGGGCGGTGCCGAGCTTCTCCCGGGCCACGCGAAAGGCGGCCTCCTCCAGGGTTTCTTCCCCTTCCAGGCTCACGGCGGGAAGCCCCCAGGCCCCCCCGAACTCGGGGTCCTCCGGAGGCCGCAGGACCATAAGAAGCCCCTCCTCCCCCCAGGCGGCCAGGGCCACGGAGCGCTTCTTGGGCACCCCCGCGCGCACCTTCCCAATCTAGCAGGATTGTGGCCCAGGCGCAAATCCGGCGAGGCGCAGGGGCTCCACCTCCACGGGGGTGCTGTGGAAGGTGCTCCCACCCCCCAGGTCCGTGAGCCTTTCCGAGGTGAGGTGGTTCACCCCCTTGCCGTCGGGGGCCCACTTCTCCCACCAGGTGCCCTCGAGGACCACCACCCCGGGCCTGGGGGCCTCGCTCACCCGGGCCTTCCGGGTGATGCGGCCCCAAGGGGAGTGGATGTGCACCAGCATCCCGTCCTGTATCCCCCGGGCCTCGGCGTCCAAGGGGTGGATGAGGAGCCTAGGCTCCCCTCCTTCCGCCGCCACCAGGGCCTCCACGTTCCCGTAGGTGGTGTTGAGGAAGCGGTGGGCGGGCGGGGTGAGGAGGATCAAGGGGTATTCGGGGAGGGGCTCCGTGGGGAGGACCAAAGGAGGGGGGCTAAAGCGCACGGGGCCCTTGGCGAAGGGGAGGAAGGGCTTGGGAAGGTTGAGCTTCACGAAGCCCTCCTCTTTGAGCCTCTCCAGGGTGATGCCCTCCAGGAAGGGGTGGTCCGTGGCGAGGAGGCTTCGGGCCACCTCCTCGGCCCCCCAGTGGAGGGTGGGCTCTTTTAGGCCGAGCCGCTTGGCCAGTTCCCGGAAGACCCAGGTGTTGGGCCTCGCCTCCCCCTCAGGCTCGGCCAAGGGCTCGTTCCAAGAGAGGTAGTAGTGGCCGTAGCTCGTGTAGAGGTCCGGGTGCTCGTGGAAAAAGGTGGCGGGGAGGAGGAGGTCGGCGTAATGGGCGGTTTCCGTCATCACCTGCTCCAGGACCACGGTGAAGAGGTCCTCCCGCCCAAGGCCCTCCTTGACCTTCCCCGTGTTCGGGGCCACCACCAGGGGGTTGCTGTTGAAGACGAAGAGGATCCGGATGGGCGGGTGGAGCTCGGTGAGGGCGGTGCCGAGCTCGTTCATGTTGATGGCCCGGGCCCTGGGGTTGGGGCGGAAGTAGCCCTCGTGGGGAAGGTGCTCCGTGAGGAGGTGCCGCCCCCCGAGGTAGCGCCGGTTGAGGAAAAAGGCCCCGCTCGTGGAGAGCATGGCCCCGCACCCCGGGTAGCGCCAGGCCCCGAGGAGGGCGGGGAGAAGGATCACCGCCCTAAGGGCGTTCCCGCCCCCCGGGTGGCGGGTCATGCCGTAGCCCACCCGCAGGAAGACCCGCTTGGCCTCGCCCAGCTCCCGGGCCAGGCGAAGGATGGCCTCCTCGGGGATGCCGGTGAGGGCGCTCGCCCGGCTTGGGGGCCAGGCCTCCGCCGCTTCCCGGAACGCCTCCACCCCCGTGGCCGCCTCCTCCAGGTAGGCCCAGTCCACCAGGCCCTCCCGGAAGAGGACGTGGGCCAGGGCGTAGGCCAGGGCGGCGTCCGTCCCCGGGCGGATCTTTAAGTGCTCGTGGGCGAAGCGGGAGGTGGGGTTGGCGTAGGGGTCAATGTGCACCACCTTGGCCCCCCGGGCCTTGGCCTCCTTGAGGAAGGGGGTGAGGTGGCTGTTGGTGGAAAGGCTATTGATGCCCCAGAGGAGGATGTAGCGGGCGTTTTCGGGGATCTCCTCGGGGTCGGGGGCGAGGCGGGGGCCGTAGGTCATCTCCCAGGCGGCGCTTCCCGCCGTGGCGCAGATGGTTTCCAAGAGCTCCGAGGCCCCGATGGCCCGGAAGAAGGCCAGGGGGTGCTGGTTTTCCACAAGCCCCATGGTGCCGGCGTAGTGGTAGGGCAGGATGGCCTCGCCCCCGTGGGCGTCCAGGACGGCCTTGAGCCTTTCTGCGATTTCGTCCAGGGCCTCTTCCCAGGTAATGCGGGCGAAGCGGCCCTCCCCTTTGCGGCCCACCCGGCGCATGGGGTAAAGAAGCCTTTCCTTCACCCTTTCCGGGTAGCGGTAGGTCTTGGCGCAGGCAAAGCCCTGGGTGATGGGGTGGCGGGGGTCCCCCTCCACCCGCACCAGGCGGCCTCCCTCCAGGGTAAGGAGGAGGCTGCAGGCGTCCGGGCAGTCCAGGGGGCAGGTGGCGCGGGCCTTCATGCCCCTATAGTAGACCAAGGGCCTCGAGGGGGCCGCACCTTTCCTCATAAAAGTCGGGAAGGAGCCCCACGGGAGTGTCCAGCTTCAAGAGATAGCCCTCCCGGTAAAGGGGCCAACGGGGCCAACCCCCGGGCTCCCCTTCCCGGGCAAAGCTCGTCCAGTAGCGGCGCATCCGCTTCCCCAGCCATTCCGCCTTTTCCCAGGCCTCCGCCCCTAGGAAGAGGGGGAGGAAGGGGGGTACGTGCAGGTTGCCGAAAAGGGGCGCAAGCTCCAGGCCGTGGAAGCTTCCAAGCCCCTCAAGCCCATCCGGCCGGAAAGTGAAGAGATAGGCGTAGGTAGGGGCGTGGGGGCTTTGCAGGCGGGCCGCCTGCAGGGAAGGGCAGAGGAGGGTGAGGTCGGTCTGGAGCTCTCCCCAGGCGGTTTGGGGGCTTGGGTGGCGTTTCCGGTAGAGGGCGAGGAGGGCCTCCGCTTGCTCCGGGGCAAGCCCTGATTCCCCAAGCCTCCGCTTGATCTCCTCCCAGTCCCGAGGGCCCAGGAGCCCCTGCAAGGCGGGAAAGGTAACCTCCTCCGCGTTAGCCCCGGCGATCAGGGGAATGCCCCGGGCCCTTCCTTGGCGGAGGGCTTCCCTGGGGTCTTGGGGCAGGAGGGGGGAGAGGTGGGGCTTGAAGGGCCCAGTGCGGAAGACGGAGGGCCGGGAGAGGAAGCGGCCCATGGCCTCGAGGGTGGCCTCCCGGGGGAGGAGGCGTTCCAGGGGAAGGCTTCGCAAGCAGGCGAGGTCCTTGGGATCGCACCCCCAGGCTTTGGCCCAAGCCTCGCCCAAGGGGAAGTCCTCCTCCAGGGTCCTTACGTAGTTGCAGCCGCCCGACTGGACGATAGCCCGGTGGAAAAGCCCTTGGGCTTCGGGGGTGGCGAGGAGGGTGCAGACCATCATCCCCCCGGCGGACTCCCCGAAAAGGGTGATGTTTTGCGGATTACCCCCGAAGTGGCGGGCGTAGCGCTGAACGAAGCGCAGGGCCTCGAGGACGTCCAAAAGCCCAAAGTTGCCCACGGCCCTGGGGTCTTCCTCCGCCAGGGCGGGAAGGGCTAAAAAGCCCAAGGGTCCCAGGCGGTAGTTGGGGGCCACCACTATAACCCCTTCCTGGGCCAGGCGGTGTCCCCGGTAGATGGGCTCGGCCCCCGCTCCCGAGGTGAAGGCACCCCCGTGGAGGTAGACCATGATGGGAAACCCCTCGGGCGGGGGGAGTTCCAGGGGAAGGTAGATGTTGACCACCAGGCAGTCCTCCCGTTGGGGCGGGATGGGCCCGCCAAACCATTCCGTGATCCCTGGGGTCTGAGGACAGGCCACCTCCTCCTGACCCACGCCTTTAGGCCAGGCTTGGATGGGCTTGGGAGCCCTAAACCGCTCAGCCTCGGCGTAGGGTAGCCCGTAAAAGGCGATGGCCCCGCCCTCTACCCGCCCGTGGGCCTTGCCCAAAGGGGTGGTGACGGTGAAGCTTTGCGCCAGGGCCCATCCCAAGAGCGCCAGCAAGCCCAGTTTCTTTGGCATATTACAATCTTATACTCGGTGCACGTTCCTAAGGCAAGACCCCGGGCGGCGGCCCTTTTCCCTGCGCGGCTCTTGGGGTAGCCTCTCCGAGGGGTAGCCGTGGAGCCTATAGAAGCCTTCTTTTGGCGAAAGGGTTTGCGGGTGGCTGGTCTGGATGAGGTGGGCCGGGGGGCGTGGGCGGGGCCCATCGTGGTGGGGGCGGTGATCCTGCTCCCTGGGCGTTACCCTTTCCGCGACTCCAAGCTCCTCACCCCAAGGGCCCGGGCCCGCCTGGCGGAGGAGGTGCGGCGGGTGGCCTTGGCCTGGGCCTTGGGGGTGGCGGAGGTGGGGGAGGTGGACCGGCTTGGGGTCCTAAAGGCCACCCTTTTGGCGGCGGAGCGGGCGCTTAAGGCGCTTTCCCTACCCCCCGAGGCCCTGGTCACGGACTACCTCCCCCTCGCCACCTCCCTTCCCCTCCTTGCCCCCCCCAAGGCGGACCAGAAAAGCCCCTCCGTGGCGGCGGCCAGCATCCTGGCCAAGGTGCACCGGGACGCCCTCATGGAGGAGCTGGACCGGCTTTACCCCGGCTACGGCTTCGCCCGGCACAAGGGCTACGGCACGGAGGAGCACCAAAGGGCGCTTCTCGCCTTGGGGCCTTCCCCCATCCATAGGCGGCGCT
The DNA here is from genome assembly GCF_021462505.1 of Thermus brockianus. Taxonomy (GTDB): domain Bacteria; phylum Deinococcota; class Deinococci; order Deinococcales; family Thermaceae; genus Thermus; species Thermus hydrothermalis. The sequence continues at coordinate 158,992 of NZ_JAKEDV010000004.1, read as the reverse complement.
TCGCCCCCGTGGCCCAGGCTTCCTTAAGGTTTCCTGAAGGCGAGGACGAAGGGGAAGGCGTAGGCTAAAGGGAGGAGGTGGCATGCGCCTTTTGGCCCTGGTGTTGGCGGGCCTCCTTTCGGGGTGTGCGGTGACCCTGGAGGGCCTCACCCTTTCCTACCGCTTGGACTTCACCCCGGCCATCCTGCGCTTTGAGCCGGACCGGGGGGTGGGGGCTACCTATTTCGTGGGGGAGGAGGTGCGGTTTTTTCTCACCTTAGCCTCCCCTGGCTGGGTGAGCCTGGTGGTGGTGGAGCCGGATGGGTACGCATATACCCTGGACCAGTTTTACTTACCTCGCGGTACCCACGCCCTGCCCCCACGGGCTTACCGCTATGTGGCAGCGCCTCCCCGAGGCCTTCACCGGGTACGGGCGGTTTACACGGAGGGTTATCCGGGCTCGCTGCACCTGGAGGGGCTTTACACCGATTGGGATGCCCGCTGGAGGGTATACCTGGAGGCTTCCGGGGTCGGCCGGCACCAGGTGGCGGAAACCTATTTTTACGTCTACTAGCCCTGGGCGAACCCTTCTCGGGTTATGAGCTTCTGCCACTCCGCGTACGCCGCCTGTAGGAGGGTTTCGGGGAGGGGCCTTATCTCAAGCCTCCCTACGTCCAAGGGTACTACCCAGTGAAGGCTTTCGGAGAGCTTTTTCTTGTCGCGCAGGAGGTAAGGCACAAGAGTAGCAAAGGGCATCAAGGGGACGGGGGGTGGGTCAAGCCACCGGAGGAGCCCAACCAAGAGCGGCGTGAGGTCCTTTCCCCCCAAAGCCCTGCCCAACAGGGCGGCGAAGAGGAGGCCGTAGGCCACCGCCGCCCCGTGGGGCAGGGCGTGGCGGGTGTGGGCCTCGAGGGCGTGCCCCAGGGTGTGGCCCAGGTTCAAAAGCCTCCTTTCCCCCTTCTCCAAGGGGTCTTTCTCCGTGATGGCCACCTTCACCGCCACCGCGCGGGCCAGGTAGGCCTCGAGGCGGGGGTTTTCCGGGGTGAGGTCCTCCACCCGGAGGAGCGCCTCGTCCCCTGCGATGATCCCGTGCTTGAAGGCCTCCACCAGCCCCTCCTTGAAGGTGGAGGAGGGTAGGGTCCGGAGCGCCTTCAGCTCGGCGTAGACCCCTTGGGGGAAGTGGAAGGCTCCCACCAGGTTCTTGCCCTCGGGGAGGTTGAGGCCCGTCTTCCCCCCCACGCTGGCGTCCACCACCGCCAAGGTGGTGGTGGGGAAGGCCAGGTAGCGTATCCCCCTCAGGTACGTGGCGGCCACGAACCCCCCGAGGTCCGTGAGGGTGCCCCCGCCCACCACCAGGAGGGTGGTGTTCCGGGGAAGCCCCCTTTCCGCCAGGAAGGAGAGGGCCTGGCCATAAACGGCCAGGCTCTTCGCCCCTTCTCCCCCCTCCAGGCCCAGGCGGTGCTCCACCCTAAGCGCCTCCGCCACCTCCAGGGCGAAGGCCTCCACCTGGCGGTCGTAGAGGAGGGCCCGGGGGCCTTCCACCCTCACCTCGGCCAAGACGCCCTCCCCGATGAGGATGGGGTAGGTCACGGGACTACGGACGCTTAACCTTTGCATACGCCCAAAGCTTCTCCACGATCTCCTCCACCACCTCTTCCACCTTGCGGTGGTCGGTGGACACGTGCACGTGGGCTTCCCGGTAGATGGGGGCGCGGGCCTGGAGGAGGGTGCGGATGCGCTCCAAGGGGTTTTCCACCTGGAGGAGGGGCCTTTCCCCGGGCTTCCTCGTGGCCCGTTCCAGGATGGTTTCCGGGCTTGCCCAGAGGGCCACCACCGGCCCCCGGGCGAGGAGGAGGCTTCGGTTTTCCGGGTCCACGAAGGTTCCCCCGCCCAGGGAAAGGACCAGGAAGTCCTTCGCCACCAGCTCCCGCACCGCCTCCTTTTCCATGCGGCGAAAGGCTTCCTCTCCCAGGTGGCGGAAGATGTCGGGGATGGAAAGCCCCGTGCGCCTTTCAATGTAGCGGTCTAGGTCTATGAAGTGGAGGAGGAGGGCCCGGGCCAGCTCCCGCCCGATGCGGCTTTTCCCCACCCCCATGAAGCCGGTGAGGCTGATGAAGGTGGCGGGGCGGGGGACCTCGAGGCGGGCCATGGACCTATCCTACGTTCCTTAGTAGCGGAGGACCCATTCCCGGTAGCGGGCCACTCGTTCCTGGATTTCCTCCAGTGTATCCCCGCCAAACTTCTCCAGGTAGGCCTGGGCCAAGACGATGGCGGAGAGGGCGCAGAGGATGACGCTGGCGGCGGGGACAGCCGTGGTGTCCGAGCGCTCGCGGGCGGCGTCTTTGGGCTCGTGGGTCACCACGTCCACCGTGGGAAGGGGGCGCATGAGGGTGGCGATGGGCTTAAGGGCCGCCCGGATGACCAGCTCTTCCCCCGTGGTCATGCCCCCCTCCAGGCCCCCGGCCCGGTTGGTGGTGCGATAGAAGCCCCGTTCTGGGCTCCAGTAGATGGCGTCGTGCACCTCCGAGCCCCGCTTCATGGCGTTCTCAAAGGCGGGGCCGATCTCCACCCCCTTGACCGCCGGGATGGAGAGGGCCATCTGGGCCAGGCGGCCATCCAGCTTCCGGTCCCAGTGCACGTGGCTTCCGAGCCCGGGCACCAGGCCGCGGAAGCGGGCCTCAATGACCCCGCCCAGGGTGTCCCCTTCCGCCTTGGCCTGGTCAATGCGGCGGATCACCTCGGCCTCCGCCTCGGGGTCGGTCATGCGCACGGGGCTTTCCTCTATGCGGGGGACGAGTTCCCAGACGAAGGGAACCTGGCTCCACACCCCGGCCATCCCGGGCACGTAGCCCACCCCTTCCACCCCCAAAAGGGAAAGGAGCTTTAAGGCCACCGCCCCCACCGCCACCCGCATGGCGGTCTCCCGGGCGCTCGCCCTTTCCAGGACGTCCCGCAGGTCTTTGTGGCCGTACTTGATGCCCCCCGCCAGGTCGGCGTGGCCGGGGCGGGCGGCGGTAAGGGCCTTTTTGCGGGGCTCGTTTCCGGGGGCTGGGTCCATGATCTCCAGCCAGTTGCGGTGGTCGGCGTTCCGGATGGCCAGGGCCACCGGGGCCCCGGTGGTGCGCCCGGCCCGTACCCCGGCCCGGAACTCCACGCGGTCCGTTTCAATGACCATCCGCCGCCCCCGGCCGTAGCCCTGTTGCCGCTTGGCAAGCCAAGGGTTGATGTCCTCTTCCGTGAGGGGAAGCCCGGCGGGAAGCCCCTCAATGATGGCCAGAAGCTCGGGGCCGTGGGACTCGCCTGCTGTGAGAAACCTCATGGGGTCATTGTAAAGGGGTGGGGCCTTAGGGCCCCACCCGGGCCTTGGCGGTTTTAGGGACGGTTGGCGGTCTCCCTTACGATATTGGCGGTTATGACCACCAGGAGTTCCTTCTCCGTGGTGTCCTGGCTACGCTGTTTGAAGAGTTCGCCGATAAGGGGAATATCCATGAGGAAGGGCACACCCTGTTGCGTCTGGTTGGTTTCCTGGGAGGTAAGCCCCCCTAGGACCACGGTCTGCCCGTCCCGCACCCGCAGGGTGGTGGTCACCACCTGCTTGGTAAACCGGTCCACATCCCCGTTCACGGGGTTGCGCTGGACGTTGCCGGAAACCTCGGCCTTGATGTTCAGGAGAATCTGCCCGTCGGCGGTGATCTGGGGAGTGGCCTCCACGATGATGCCGATGTCAAAGGGAACCCGTTCCTCCCGATCGTTCACCACACGGCGGATGAAGAAGGTTTCGCCCGATTGCAACCGTGCCGTTTGGTTGTTCAACACGAGCTGGTTTACATCCCTGAGGGCACGGGACAGGCCTTGTTTTTGTAGAGCATCTAGGGTCGCTATGATGTTCAGGCTGGCGAGGCTGCGGGTGCTGTCAAAGATCAACGACAGGCCAGAGCTCAGGATGCTCGCTACCACGTTGCCGCCGGAGATGGTGTTCCATCGGATTCCCAGGCTACGGCTCAGGTTGGACTGCACCTCTTGGATGCGCACCCTCAGGTTCACCTGGGGCACCGACTGGTCCAGCCGGGGGATGAGCCCCTCCACTAGGGCCAGATCCTCCTGGGTCCCGGTGACGATGAGGGTGTTGGTGCGCTCGTCCGCCACCACCGTGGCCGGGCGCCGGGTGGGGGTTTGCCCCTGCCCCTGGCCCTGGGCCTGGCTTTGGGCCTGGAGGGCCTCTTGGAGGACCTTGGCGAGCTCGCTGGCCTTGGCGTTGGAGAGCTGGTAAGCCCGTTGGAAGAGGGGAGGGCCCTGCTCGGGGGCCCGGTCAATCTGGGCGAGGAGGGTTTCCACCTCGGCCAGTTGCCTCTCCGTGCCCCGCACGGAGAGGACGGGTTGCCCCGGCACGGTCTGCACCACGATGCCTGGCACCTCCCGGGCCAGGAAGGGGGCCACCTTCTCGGCGTCGGCGAAGCGCAAGGGGTAAAGGCGCCTTTGCGTGGCCTCCTGGGTGGGGGCGGGGGCCTGCGGGGGCACGTCCACCGCCTTTAGGAGCTCGGCGAAGAGGGCCTGGTCGGCCTCACTGGCCTCCAGGAGTAGGGCTTTGGGGTTGCTGGGGATGCTTTCCAGGCGGGCCGTGGGAAGTTCCTTTTCCAGAAGGGGCTTTAGGCGCTCCTGGGCCTCGAGGAAGGTGAGGTTTTGTAGGGCGTAGACCCGGCGCACCTTGGCCGGGGGTTTGGGGACATCGGCGGCCTTGAGGAGCTCGGCCAGGCGGGCGTGGTCCTCCTCCGTGGCCAGGACAAGGGCCTTTTTGGGGTCCGTGGGCACCACGCTGATCTGGGCCCCGGGCACCTGGGCCTGGAGGAAGGCGAGGAGCTCGGGGAAGGTAGTGTGGGTTAGGGCGTAGGCCCGCTCCAGGCGGGGCTTGGGCTGGGCCAGGGCGGGAAGGGGCCGGAAGTCAATCCCCGCCCGTTGGAGGATATCGGAGAAGCGGGCGTGTTGCTCGGGGGTGGCCAGGACGGAGAGGATGGCCTTGAGACGCCCGGCCTCCTCCACCACGATCCAGTTCACGTTGAGCCCGGCGGCCTCCCGGGAGAGGAAGGGAAGGAGGTCGTTTTGGACCCAGGCTTTGGCGGATTCCACATTGGACACCACCTGGACTTGTCCCCCCTGGCTTTGGATGGCTTGGCGATAGGCAGCCTCGGGAATCCCCACCACATAAGGCCTGCGCTCCGCCGCCCCGGCGCGGCTTGGGGCGTCCACCAAGGCGGTGATCACCTGGGTGGGGGCCACCACCACCACGTCCGGGGGCAGGAAGAGGTAGTCCAGGTTGAACTGGGCCCCGTAGGTGGCGAAGAGGAGGTCCCACACCTCCCGGAAGGGTTTGCCCTGGAAGTCCAGTTTCACGTTGGGCAAGGGGGGCTGGGCCTTGGCCGGGTCCCCGGAGGCGTCGTAGGCCCGGTAGATGAGGGGCTGAAGGCCCACGCTTTTGGCCAGGGCTTCCAGGACCACGTCCAGGGGCAAGGTGGCCCCGGCCCGCACCTGGCTCTCCGAAACCTTTAGGTCCACCCTGGCGGCGAAGCGGGGCTCGTCCGGAAGGCTCCCCGCCAGGGCAAAAAGGCTCAAGCTTCCCAAGGCCCAAATCAAGACCCAAACCAAGGGCTTCATAAGGGTTCTTCTCACTGACCACCTCCCGCTTGCGCTTGCGAAACTGCCAGTTCTAACGTTTCCTCTTTCAGGGCTAAGGTGATGCGCTCGCCTTCTATACGGCGCACCACCGCCTCGGTCCCGGGGATGGGGCTACCCACAGGCAGGACCAGGTAGCCCTCCTTGCTCTCCAGGATGGCCACGCTTACCGGGCCCAAAAGGGTACCGGATAGCTTAAGCCCCTTTTCCTCCACCAGGGCCTCGAGGGGGGTCTTGGCGGGGCCCTCCGGGGCTTGGCCCGGCGTGGGCGGAGCCTCCTGGGAAGCTTGGGATAAAGGCGCTTCCACGAGGGCGGTGGGTGGGGCCGGGGCCACGCTGGCCTCCACCGGGGCTTGGGCTACCTGGGCCTTGGGGGTGGGGGTGAGCACCTTGGGGGCGGGAAGGGCCCCGGAGGTCCCGGGCAGGGGCCTTGGGGCGGTGGCCACCTGGGGCGTGGGCAAAGGGGTGCCCTGGCTCACGCGCACCGGGGCGCCCGTGGGCACCGGCTGGGGCCGGATGGCTGGGGTGGGGGTGGGCGAGGAGAGGGGCGGGGCCGCCGTGGCCGGAACCTCCACCACCAGGGGTACGAAGGGGTTAGGGGGTGGGGCTTCCTGTTTGGCTTGGGGCAGGGGGAGAGGGGTGGTCTCGGCTTTGATGGAGGCTTGGGGGGCGGTGGGCGCTGGGGAAGGGGTGGGCGGGGAGGGTTGGCTGGGGGCGGATTCGGCCAAAGGAGGGATGGGAGGGGCCTCGAGGGCCTTCGGCGTTTCCTCAGCGGGGGCTTGGGGCGTTTCCGCCGCCACCGGCGCCTGGGCGGGCAGGTAGAAGCCCACGTACCACAAGCTGATGGCCAGCACCAGGAGCAAACCCGCCAAGAGAAGTTTGGTGGACTGGGGCAGGTTTTGCCACGCCTGGGCGAGGCGCGCGAGGGTTTCCTTCACCGCTCACCTCCTTGGGTTGGCTGGCCCGAGGGCGCGCCCGTCTCTAGGTCCCTGGCCAGCATGTACAGGGTCAGGGTGAGGCTCGTGCTCAGGATGGGGTTTAGGTCCTGGCCCTGGACGCTCAGATTAATCCCGGAGAGGGAGCTAAAGCGGGAAAGGCCTTCTAGGCGCTTTAGATAGGCGTAGGTTTCGGGGAAGGGCGCCTCGAGGGACAGGGCTAGGTTCACCGCCCGCACCTCGGGCACGGGGGCCGAGGTGGGGGAGCGGGTGAAGGAGCGCACCGTTACTCCGCTCCGGAGGGCTTCGCCCAGGATCTCGTTCAGCACCTGGGCGAGCCGTTCCTCCCGGGGAAGCGCCCTTAGGAAGGCCTGGCGCTCGGCCTGGAGGGCGGCGATGGCCGCCCGAAGCTCGGGGAGGGCCCTTTGGGCCTGGCGGCCCCGGTCCCGCTCGGGGATGAGGGTCTGGATCTCCTGGCGCACGGTTTCCGTTTCCTGCCGTAGGGGGACGATGAGGAGGAAGTACCAAAGAAGGGCCACCACCACCGTGAGGGCGATGGCGATGAGGGCCCATTCCCGTTGTCCCAACCTAGCGAGCACCTTGCTCACCCCCCACCACGCCTACCCGGGCGCTGAAGGTGTAGAGCCCCCGGTTCTGGTCCAAGGAGGCCCCCTGGAACTCTATGCCAAAGCGGGGCGAGGCTTCAAAGGCTTGGATGAAGCGTACCAAGGCGCTTTGGTTCAGGGCTTCCCCTTGGAGGGTGAACTCCACCCGCACCTTCTTGCCGTCAAAGGCCCCGTTTTGCGCCTGCTGGGCTGCCTCTTCCTCCGTGAGGGCCCGGGTGCCCACGGAGCGGAGCGCCACGGGGAAGCGCCCCCCTTCCCGGGGGATCTGGTTGATGAAGGTGGCCAGGTACTCGGACCAGGGGACGAAGTTCTTGCGCAGGCCCTCGCGGATGGCGAGGAGGGCCTCGAGGGCCTTCCTCTCCTGTTGCAAGCGGTTTTGCTCCTGGATGAAGGGCCTTAAGGCCTCCACCTCGGCCCTGAGGGCGTCCCGCTCCTCCTTGGCCAGGGAAAGCTCGGTGTAGGCGGTGTAGTGGAGGAAGCCCAGGACCAGGAGGACCACCAGGGCGAAAAGGGCGGCCACCAGCCGCCACCAGCCGGGCTCCACCCGGCGGCGCAGGTTCTTGGGCAGGAGGTTTAGCCTAATCAAGGGGACTCACCCCCCTCAAGGCCAGGCCCACGGGCACCATGAGCTCGGGCCCCGCCTCCCGGAGCTTCTCCAGGTCAAAGCGCTTGGGGTCCACCTGGACCCCGTTCCAGGGGTCGGGCACCAGGAAGTTGACCCCCAGGGTGTCGGTGAGCAAGGTGGCGAGCCCCCTAAGGCGGCTTCCGCCCCCGTAGAGGTAGCCCACCTCGGGCTGGATATCCCCGAGCTGTACCCGGAAGAACTCCAAACTGCGGCGGATTTCCTGGGTCAGGTCCACCAGAACGGGCCGGATGGCATCGTAGATGCGGGCGGGGCTATACCGCTCCCTTTCCGCATCAAAGTCCAAGAGGAGCTCCTCGTCCTCGGTGGGGATGGTGGCGAGGCCATAGGTGCGCTTGACGTCCTCCGCCGTGAGGAAGTCTAGCCCGAAGCTCTTGGCGATGGCCTCGGTGAAGTCCTTGCCCGAAAGGGTGAGGAGGCGCACCGCCAAAGGACGGTCCCCCCGGGTGAGGACGAGGCTCGTGCTTTCTGCCCCGATTTCCACCGCCACCGCAATTCGGTCAGGCTCCTTATTCAGCTCTTCCTCTAGGGGGTAAAGCCCGGCGAAGGGCTTGACGTCCAGGACCACAGGGGTAAGCCCTGCTTCCCGCAGGGCCTCTATGAGGCTGGCCACGGCTTCCTGGCGCGCCGCCGCCACCATGACCTCCATCTGTTCCCCTTCGGCCACCTCCGCCAAAGGATCTAGGGGAGCGAAGTCCAGGACGACCTCGTCAATGGGGAAGGGGATGTAGCGCTCCGCTTCCCAACGCACCGCTTCCTCCATCTCCTTGGGGGGCATCTTGGGCACCTGGAGGGTGCGCAGGATGACGGCGGGGTTGGGCACGGCGCTCACCACATACCGCTTCTTGGTCCGGGCTTCGGCGAGGAGTTCGCGGATTTCCTGGGCTAAGGCTCCAGGTTCCCGGACCACGCCGTCCACCACGGTGCCGGGAGGAATGGGGCGGGTGGCGTAGGCCCTAAGGGTTGGAGGGTGGCCGGAAAGCTCCACCAACTTGAGGCTCGAGGCCCCCACCTCGAGGCCTAAGGCTTCCACCCGAGGTTTAAATAGCTTGCTCAAACCCGAGAACACAGCGCCTCCTTATTAGGCTACAGGGACAACCCAAACCGGACTCATAGACGAACTTAAGTCTATACCACTTAGGGGGGTGCGGGGAAGAGGCCCTAAGGGTACGTGGTTCCAGTTTACCTTAGCTCTGCGCAAAAATACTATCCCCCCCGGTAGGCCGGGGAGGATGTGGGGATTTAGGGGTTCAGAGCGTCTTCAGCGTTTCCACCACAGCTCGGGTGAAGGCCTCCGTAGTGGCATCCCCCCCTAGGTCGGGGGTGCGGGGGCCTTTTTCCAGGACCAGGTCCACCGCCCTTTCCACCTTTTTAGCCGTTTCCTTCTCCCCGAGGTAATCCAGCATCATGGCGGCGGAGAGGATGGTGGCCGTGGGGTTGGCGATGCCCTTGCCGGCGATGTCGGGGGCGGAACCGTGGACGGGCTCAAACACCGCCGTGGTGTCCCCGATGTTGGCGGAAGGTGCAAGCCCCAGGCCGCCCACAAGCCCGGCCGTGAGGTCCGAGAGGATGTCCCCCAGGAGGTTGGTGGTGACGATGACGTCAAAGCGTTCGGGGCGCATGACGAGCTGCATGGCGCAGTTGTCCACGATGATGTCCTGGACGTTGACCAAGGGGTAGTCCTTGGCCACCTCCCGCACCGTGTCCAGGAAGAGGCCCTGGGTCACGGGGAGGACGTTGGCCTTGTGGGCGATGTGGAGGGTCTTGCGGGGGCGGCTTTCCGCAAGCTTCAAGGCCACGCGCCCGATGCGCTCACTGGCCTTTTTGGAGATCACGGCGTCGGCGATGGCCACGTCTAGGTAGCGCCGCTCCTGCTCCACGTAAAGGCCTTCCGTGTTCTCCCGCACGATGATGAGGTCCACCCCGGGGCGGCTTCCGGGGATGGGGCGGCTTTTGGCGGGGCGCACGTTGGCGTAAAGGTCTAGCCGCCGCCTCAGGTAGCGGATGGCCCCGAAGAAGCCCGGTACCTTGCGGGTGGGGCTTGTGGCGGCCCCGAAAAGGGTGGCGTGGCAGGAGAGGATCTTCTCTACGGTTTCCTCTGGGACGGAGGTCCCTCTTCGCTCAAAGGTTTCCCAGCCGGCCTCGGCCTCCACGAACTCCAAGGGAAGCCCGGTGGCCTCCAAGACTTTCCTGGCAGCGGGCACCACCTCGTGGCCGATGCCGTCCCCTTCAATCAAACAGATGCGGTACGCCATTTCGCCTCCCGGTCAGGGGTATGCCCCCCCATATACACTACACCGAAGGGCTAGGCCCGCAGGAGGAGGAGGGCCCACACCAAGGCCAGGAAGAGGAGGACCCTTAGGGCCTGAACCCGCCGGGAAAGGCGCGGACGGCTAGACCTTAAGGCACCTTCCACCACTACCCCGGCGATGCCCAGGAGGATGAAAAGGTCCCCCGGGCTCACCACCTTGCGCAAGGGAGGCAAGGGAATGACGTCCCCGAGAAAGGGCAGGCGGGTGGTTTCGTCCAGAAGGGCGTGTACCGCATCTCCCTTGGTCTCCACGATGGGCACGAAGCCCCCAATGCCCGCCCGCTTCAGCGCCTCGGCACTTACGGGCATGTGCCCCCCGTTGGCGAAGATCGCGGCAGTGTTGAGAAGAAGCCCCACCAGGACCAGGTAAAGGCTTTTCAGGTGGCGGTTTTGGTAAAGGCCATAGCCCACCAGAAAGAGGACCAGCAACTTGGCCAAAGGTCCCGCCCATTCCGGCCGCAGGAGGCCCCGATAGGTGCCATAGGCCAATCCTCCCTCGGCCAAGGCGGCGAGGAGGAAGGCCCAAGGAGCCTTTAAGTCTATTCCTCCGAGGTCCTTGAGCCGGGCTCCGAGGGCGAGGGCGAGCCCGAGGCCGAAAAGAGCTGCGGCGAGGTAGAGCGTGATAAGGATCCCTCCTTTGCTGCGATGTAGGCTTGCCGGTCACGCCAGATGGGGTTTTGCTCCCAAAGCTGGGTGAAGAGGCGGACCAGGTCGGGGTCAAACTGGCGGCCGGAGTTTTCTTGGACTTCCTTTAGGGCTTCTTCGGGTGGTAGCGCCTCCCGGTAGGGGCGCCCGGCGGTCATGGCCTCGTAGGCGTCCGCCAGGCCCACGATGCGGGCCTCTTCCGGGATGTTGTGCCCGGCAAGGCCCTTGGGGTAGCCCCGCCCATCCCAGCGCTCGTGGTGGTAGAGGATGACCCGGTAGACCAGGTCGTCAAAGGCCACCTTCCGGGCGGGAGAAAGGAGTTCTACCCCCTTTTGCGGGTGGCTTTGGATGAGGGCGTACTCTTCGTCCGTGAGCTTTCCGGGCTTTAAGAGCACCGCTTCGGGGATGGCGATTTTGCCGATGTCGTGGAGCCTAGCCGCCCGGTAGATGTCTTGGGCCTTGGCTTGGTCCTTGTAGAAGGCTAGGGCCAGGTCCCGGGAGATGTCCGCCACGCGCTCGGAGTGGAAGCGGGTTTCCTGCTCCTTGGCCTCTAAAGCGTTCATCAGGACTTCCAAGGTGGTATCAAAGGCCTGTTCTAGCCTGACCTTCTCATCCCAGTAGAAGCGGCTGTAGTAGAGGGGGATGAGGAACATGAGCACGGTCCACCCTCCCCAGTTGCCGATAAGGGGCGTTTGGTAGGCGCGGGCGAGGAGGAGGGCGAGGGGGGAGAGAAGGAGGTAGCTGAGAGCGAGCCAATGGTAGTTTCGTTGCCAGATTTCCCGGAGGGGTGTGCCACTATCCAAGTGAATTATATAAGTTACCAATCCAGTATTCACGGCGAAGAAAACCAGGGCACTTAGAGCAATGCCAACTGCTGCACTTAGATTCCAACTTCCTAGCCAGACGGGATTTTCCTGCAAAAAAGCCCATACCAGAGCAGCAAAGGCTGTGGCAACCCCATCTTGCGACCGGTTAAAAAGTTGCTTATACCAAGCCTCACTTCCCCACTGGGCGAGGAAGGCCAGTAGAGGGGGAAGCCAGGGGGGACTGATGGCAATGAGGGCGAGGGCAAAAAGGAATAGCTGAGACATGCTTGCGCTGAGGGGGAGTCTTACTTCCACCCGGACAGACCAGAACAGGAGTAATGCCCAAAACGCTATTTCCCAAGAGGATAAGGTGAGGGGTTTTTCGGAATAGTGTGCGAATAAAAGCCCAACAGAAACCAGAAAGCTAAGAAAGACGGCTAGCACAAACGCCAAAACTTTAAAGGAAGGCAGCTCCAGCCGCCCGGCTACCTTAAAGAAAAAAGCCCCCTGTACCCTCATTCCAAGATAAGCTTAGCACAACGGGGGGCTTTATCAAGCAAAAACAGCCAGCGCAAGCTGGCTGTTTACTTCCAGTGGGTGCTCGCTCCAGCCGCAAGCCCGAGAGCGATCAGAGAGCCGATAAGCGTCAGAACCTTAGCGATCAGCTTCTTCATCTTCATCCCTCCTTTTCCTTAGCTTCCGGGGGGTCGGCCCCGTTTGCTTGTCTTTCACTTTAGGAGGGTCTGTCAACACTGTCAAGAGGGGAAGAATAGGTATCTCTACGATAAAAAATGCCACTACTGCCACAAAAGATTGGAACTAGTCAGATTTATACTACCCAGCCTAGCACAAGGCCCGCCAGCTGGGTAGAGGTCCTGGCTTGGGGGGGGAACCTTCCGGGTTGGGGGGGAATACCTGAGGAACAACAAAGAGGCCCGTGGGGCTAGCTACCCCACGTGGCCCAATGGCCCGCTTTAAATGCAACCCCAGAATACACCGGCAATACCCAAAAAATGCCAAATCCGCCGAAAATTTACTGCCCCAAATGCACACCCGGAATTAAGGAATTTGGTTGCAGGTTCCCACCCCCTTCAGGGGTAGTTTAGCAAAAGGTGGGCTCGGGCAACCCGTGCAAAAGAAAACCGCCCATGAGGGCGGCTTGTGGTGCCGAGGGGCGGAATCGAACCGCCGACACTGCGATTTTCAGTCGCATGCTCTACCAACTGAGCTACCTCGGCCTGGCGGCCCCGACGGGACTCGAACCCGCGATCTCCCACGTGACAGGCGGGTGTGTTAACCAACTACACCACGGGGCCTAGAGGTTTTGCCGGGTCGGGGGCGTCCGACCGGGCACTTAGGATGATAGCCGGGGGAAGGGGAAGTGTCAAGGTTAACCTGGAGCGAGGTCTTCGCCTTTCACCGCACCCGGCGGGGGATTGGTCGGCGAAGCCTCCTGGTGGACCGGGGAGAGTCGGGGTACCGGAACGTTTTCCTGCCGGATGGCCGCATCCTCTACATGGGGGAGGGGAGACGGGGGCACCAGGAGCCCCTGGGGGGCAACCTGCGGCTTCTCCGAGCCCACCAGGAGGGGACGCCCTTGCGGGTCTTCCTGCGGGAAGCGCCGGGGGCCTGGCGGGAGCTTGGGTGCTACCGGGTGGAGGGGTGGCGCTACGCCCTTTTGGAGGAGGAGGGGCGGTACGTGTACTGGTTTACCCTTGCGCCCTGTAGATGCGAAGGAGGCCCTTGAGGGTTAGGTCCTCGTCCACCAGGTCAAAGGAGGGGCAGAGGTCCTTGAGGGTGCCGGCAAAGCCCCCGGTGGCGATGACCAAGGCCTCTCCCGCCTCTTCCTTGAAGCGGCGCACCATGCCCTCCACCAAGGCGGCGTAGCCCAGGACGAGCCCCGAGCGCAGGGCGTCCAGGGTGTTCTTGCCCACCACCCCCTTGGGGGGTACCAGGTCTATGCGGGGCAGTTTGGCGGTGCGGGCGGCGAGGGCGTCGGCGGCGGTCTGGGGGCCGATGGTGATGGCCCCGCCCAGGTAGCGGTTGGGGGCTTCCACTAGGTCAAAGGTGGTGGCGGTGCCGAAGTCCACCACGATGTAGCGGCCCGAGGGGCTTGGGTAGCCCAGGGCCCCCACGGCGTTCACCAGGCGGTCCGCCCCCGCCTCTTTCGGGTTATCTATGAGGACCTCGAGCCCCGTGCTCTCGGCGTCCACTACCTGGGCCCGGATGCCGAAGAGCTTTTCTATGGCCTCCTTCATCTCCCGCTCCACCGGGGGGACCACGCTGGAGAGGAGGGCGGCCTTGGGGGGTGGGAGGCCGTCCAAGGAGAAGAGGTTTTTGAGAAGGACGCGGTACTCGCTTTCCATCCGCATCCGGTCGGTGTGGATGCGGAAGTGGGCGATGAGTTCCTCCCCGGCGAAAACCCCGAGGGCGGTGGAGGTGTTGCCGATGTCCACGGCGAGGAGCATCTAGCCTTCCTCTCCCCCTTCCCAGGGTTCCAGGACCACGCGGGTGGTGATCTCGGCGTTGAGGCTAGCGGATACGGAGCAGTACTTGGTGTGGGAGAGGTGGACGGCACGTTCCAGGGCCTCGAGGGTCACCCCTGGCCCCGAGGCGATGTGGGTCACGGTGATGTGGGTGTAGCGCCGGGGGTGGGTTTCCGCCCGCACCCCCTCCACCTCCACCCGGTAGCGGGCGAGGGGCTGCTTCTTCTTGCGCATGATGTCCACCACGTCGTAGGCGGTGCAGGCCCCCAGGGCCATGAGGAGGAGCTCCATGGGGCGGGGTCCGGTGGCGGGCTGGTCCCCGTCAATCATCACCTTGTCCCCTTGCTCGTTCACCCCCAGGAACCGGTGCCCCACGATGTTATGGACCACCACCTTCTTCGTCATGAGCAGGATTTTACCAAGCCCTCAGCTTTGCCGCTAGAATGGGCGTGAATGCGGGTTTTCCTTCTGGTTTTCCCCCTGGTATGGAGCCTGGCCCAGGCCTTCCCCCGCATTGGGGTGCACGAGGGTTTTACCCGGCTCGTGTTTGACCTACCGGGGAAGGAGGTGGCCTACACCTTGTCCCAAGAAGAGGGGCTTTTGGTCCTCCTCTTCAAGGGGGTGGGCGCCGAGGCCAAGGACCAGGTGGTGAACTCCCAAGAGGTGGCCTCGGTCCAGACCGTCCCCGAAAAGGGGCAGGTGCGGGTTCTGGTGCGGCTGAAGGCCCCGGTGGAGGTGGCGACCCATCGCTACAGCGACCCCGAGCGCCTAGTGGTGGACCTGAGCCTTAAGTCCTCCGCCCCTGCCCCCCCCGCCAAGCCTGTGGCCCCGCCCAGCGCCAAAGCGCCCAAGCCCCCTCGGCCCGTGGTCCTCCTGGACCCCGGCCACGGGGGGGTGGACCCGGGGATGGTGGGGTACGTGGTGGAGAAGGAGGTGGTGCTGGATGTGGCCCTTCGCCTCAAGCGGCTTCTGGAGCGGGAGGGGATAGAGGTGCGCCTCACCCGGGACAAGGACATGCACCTTTCCCCGGACAAACGGGAGGACCTCTCCCGGCGGGCGGCCATGGCGGACAGCTCCCAGGTTAACCTCTTCATCTCCATCCACGTGAACGCCACCCCCACCCGCACCGCCCAGGGGGTGGAGGTCTTCTACTTCGGCCGGGCCCAGGACCCCCGGGTCTTGAGCCAGGTCATCCGGGAGAACGGCGGGGGGGATATCGGCCAGAGGCTTACCCGGGAGGCCCAGAGCGTTGCCGAGCGCATTCTCACGGACATCGTGGCCCAGGCCAACCAGCGCTATAGCCAGCGCCTGGCGGAAACCCTGGGGCGCAAGCTTTCCCAGGCTACGGGAAGCCCTTACCGGGGGAGCTTCCCCGGCGATTTCTTCGTCCTCCGCTATGCCAAGGTGCCGGCGGTGTTGGTGGAAATCGGCTTCGGCGACCACCCGGTGGAGGGGCGGAGGCTCGCCGACCCCGCTTACCGGGACAAGGTGGCCCAGGGGCTTTTGGCAGGGGTCCTCACCTTCTTGGCCAACGGGGCCTTCGTCCGCTAGAAGGGTAGGGCCTCCAGGGCTTCCTTGGCCGTGGGGAAGCGCTCGGCGGGCTGCTTGGCCAGGAGGCGCTTTAAGAACGCCTCCTGCTCGGGCTCGAGGCCGGGGATGGGGGGGATGGCCCCCTTGAGGTGTCCCCAGAGCACCTCCTCCGGGGCCCCCACGAACGGGTGCTCTCCCGCCAGGATCCAGTACAGGATGACCCCGGCGGCGTAGACGTCCGCCTCGGGGCCGGGGCTTTGCCCCAGGACCTGCTCGGGGGCCAGGTAGGGGAGGGTACCCACCCGCAAGGGCTTCTTGAAGGCCTCCAGGGCGGGTCCCGAGAGGTCAAAGTCCACCAGCCTGGCCTCGTCCGTGCCCGCCACGATAATGTTTTCCGGTTTCACGTCCCGGTGGACCAGGCCTTGCGCGTGCATGTGGGCGAGGGCGGAGAGGAGCTGGCGGAAGACGAAGAGGGCCCTTTTGCGTTCGGGCCGGCGGAGCATCCAGCGGCCCATCTCCTCCCCGGGGGCGTAGGCCAGGAGGAGGGCGGGGCCCTCCTCCAGGTCCAGGGCCTCGAGGACGGGGTTGATGTTGGGGTGGGAAAGCCTTTGCCCCACCCATAGCTCCCGGTCCCTGCGGGCCTCTGCCCCCTTGGGGAAGACCTTGAGGGCGTAAGGGGTGCCGAAGCGGTCAAAGGCCAGGAAAACGCTCGCCAAGGCTCCCTGGCCCAAGAGCCGTATAACCCGGTACTTTTCCAGGAGCACCTTCCCGGTAAGGCTCACCCCCCTCACTATACCCGCCCCTCACCCCTTTCACCTGAAAGCCGGTAGGATTTTCCCGTGCGCGGGCTTGCCCTTTCAGGCGGCGGGGCCAGGGGCCTCGCCCACATCGGGGCTTTGGAGGTCTTCCTGGAGGCGGGGCTGGACTTCCAGGTGGTGGCGGGGACCAGCATGGGGGCCATCGTGGGGGCCCTGTTCGCCGCCGGGCTTTCCCCAGGGGAGATCCTCGCCATCGCCCGCAAGACGCCCTGGCTTGGCCTCCTGGGCCTTTCCCCCAGGGAAGGGATTTTCTCCCGGAGGAAGCTCAAGGACTTCTTGGCGGAGCACCTACCCCCCACCTTCGCCGAGCTAAAGCGCCCCTTGGCGGTGACGGCGGTGGACGTGCGTTCGGGAAGGCTTCTTTTCCTCACCCAAGGGGACCTGCCGAGCGCCGTCTTGGCCTCCGCCGCCTACCCGGGGCTTCTCGCCCCGGTGGAGCGGGAAGGGCGGCTCCTCTTTGACGGGGGGGTCTTGGACAACCTGCCCGTGGACGCCGCCCGCCTTCTGGGGGCCACGGAGGTCTACGCCGTGGACGTGACCCCGGAGCGCTCCCTGGAGGAAAGCCCCCGGGGGCTTCTGGCCTTGGCCCGGCGGGCGGTGGACCTGATGCAACTCCACCTCACCTCCGTGCGCTTAAGCCTTTACGCCCCCGAGGTCTACGTGCGGCCTAACCTTCCCGGGGTGGGTATAGAGGATTTCCGCCGCCTCGAGGAGATCGCGGAAGCGGGGCGGGAGGCGGCAAGGCGCGCCCTTGGGGGTAGAGTAGGAGGGGTATGAAGGCCTTTTGGGAATACCTTTTCAAGGAGTGGTTCCGCCAGGTGGGGGAGGCCCTCCTGGTGGCCTTTTTGGTCACCACCTTCGTCTTCACCACCGTGGGGGTGGTGGGCCAGAGCATGTTCCCCACCTTGAAAAATGGCGAAAGGGTCCTGGTGCCCAAGTGGGAGACCTGGCTGGTGCGCTTTGGCCTTAGGGAGTGGCGCCGGGGGGAGATCGCCATCCTCAAGCCCCCGGAGGGCACTCCCTACGCCACCGCCCGCTTCCCCGTGCTAGGCTTTTCCTTCCGGGCCTTCTTCATCAAGCGCATCGTGGCCGTGCCGGGGGACGAGGTTTACGTGGAGCGGGGGGTGGTGTACGTGAACGGCACCCCTCTGGACGAGCGCCACATCACGGACCACCTCTCCCCCTGGCCCGACTCCTTTCCCGGGGTCTGCTACAAGGACGGGCGCATGACCCGGATCATCACCCAGCAGGGGGACTTCGCCGTGGAGCTCCTTCCCGCCTACCTGAAGCCCCTGAGGGAGATGCTCCTTCCCCCATCCGAGGAGGTCCTGGCCCGAAGCCGCCTGGCCGAGGCCTGCGAGGTGGGCCGGATCAAGCTCAAAAAGGGGTACTACTTCGTCCTGGGGGATAACCGCACCCTGGGGGGCAGCGAGGACTCCCGCACCTTCGGCCCCGTGCCCGTGGAGGCCATCGCTGGGCGGGCGAGCTTCGTGTGGTGGCCCCTCTTCGTCCGGGACGAGGGAGGCTTGCGCCTGAACTTAAGGCCCCTTTCCCCGCCTGCGGCCTACGGGCTTAGGTGAGGACGGCCACGATGAGCCTCCCGGGCCCGTGGACCCCCTTCACCATCACCTGGCCGATGTCCGCGCTCTTGGAGGGGCCCGAGTGGAGGCCGAGGGCGCTGGGGAGCGCTTTTAGCTCCTGGAAGGCCTGAAGGAGGGTGGGGTAGACCCTTTCCCCCTCCACCAAGACCAGGTGGGTGGGGGGAAGGAGCTGGGCCTTGCGGCCGTCGGCGCTCGTGAGGGCCAGGGTGCCCGTCTCCGCCACGGCGAAGAGGGCCTGGGAAACCCCTAGGGGGGCTTCCTCCGGGGGGAGTTCGGGAAGGCCTTCCCGGAAGGAGCGGGGCACCTCCCGGCCGAAGGCCACCCCGGGAAGCCCCTGGGCGAGCCCGTCTAGGAGGGCCTTGGCCTCCTCGGGGGAGAGAAGGTGGCCCTCGGCCCCGTTCTCCGCCAGGCGCTTTAGGAAGAGGGGGATGGGGTCCTCGGGAAAGGGCAGGTGGGGGTGCTCGGGGAGGAGGGCCTTGGGGCGGCCCTCCAGGGCCCTACGCACCCGGTTTAGGATGCGGGTTCTAGCGTCCATGTTCCTCCTTAAGTTCCTTCCAGAGCTCGTGGAAGGGCTTGGGGCTGGGCTTTAGGGGGCCTCTTCCCTCCGTCCAGGCCCTGAGGAGGGGGAGGAGGTCCTGGGGGAGGGGCAGGCCCCTGAGGGCCTTGGAGAAGAGGCGGTAGAGGGCGGGGCTTTCCATGACCCTGCGGTAGGCGGCGAGCATGGCCCGTTCCCAGGCGGGGCTTAGGCCCTCTGCCACCGCCCGGTGGCGCCAGGTGAGGAGGAGCTTGGGGATGGGGATTTTCACCGGGCAGGCCTCGAGGCAGGCCCCGCAGAGGGTGGAGGCGTAGGGGAGGGGGTACGCCTCCTCCAGGGAGAGGAGCCCGGGGTCCAGGACCGCCCCGATGGGGCCGGAGTAGACGTAGCCGTAGGGGTGGCCCCCGGTTTGGCGGTAGACGGGGCAGGCGTTGAGGCAGGCCCCGCAGCGGAGGCACCTTAGGGTCTCCCAGGCCTCGGGGTCGGCGAGGAGGGCGGTGCGGCCGTGGTCCACCAGGACCACGTGCACCTCCTCGGGGCCCTCCTCCCCCTTTCGGGCGGGGCCTTGGATGAGGGAGACGAAGGTGGAAAGGCGCTGCCCCGTGGCCGCCCGGGCGGTGAGGGGGAGGAAGAGGGCCAGGTCCTGGAAGCGGGGGAGGAGCTTCTCAATCCCCACGAAGGCCACGTGGACCTTGGGCAAGGAGGTGGAGAGGCGGATGTTCCCCTCGTTCTCCATGAGGGCCAGGGTGCCCGTTTCCGCCACCAGGAAGTTGGCCCCGCTAATCCCCAGTTCGGCGGTGAGGAACGCCTCCCGCAAAACCTTGCGGGCCACCTGGGCCAGGGCCTCGGGCGGGGCGTCCAAGGGGGTGCCGAAGCGCTCGTGGAAAAGCTTCTGGATCTCCCCCAGGGAGAGGTGAATGGCGGGGCCCACGATGTGGCTTGGGGGCTCCCCCAGGAGCTGGATCAGGTACTCCCCCAGGTCCGTCTCGTAGACCTCCACCCCTAGGGACTCCAGGAGGGGGTTTACCCCGAGCTCCTCCGTGAGCATGCTCTTGGCCTTCACCGCCCGCTTCACCCCGCGCCGCTCTACGATCTCCCTTAGGAGGCGGTGGGCGTCCTTCGGCTCCTCGGCGTAGTGGACCTGGACCCCGTTTTCCTTTAGCCGCTTTTCCGCCAGCTCCAGGTACTGGTCCAGGTGGCTCAGCGCGTGGTCCTTGATGGCCTTGGCCCGCTCCCGCCACTCGGCGATGGGCACCTCGGCGTAGGCCTTGAGGCGGTTCCTATCAAAGTGCAGGGTGGCCCCTGTTACCGCCTCCCGCACCCCAGGTTTTTCCCGGAGGAGCCTCGCCGCCTCCTTGGGGTAAAGCTTGGCCTTAGCCCGCATACGCCTCCCAAAGCAAGGTGGCGAGGGGCGCCACCTTTAGGCCCACCCCCTTCTTGGCCAGGCGCCCCGCCAGGTGCAGGAGGCAGCCCGCGTCCGTGGAGGTGAGGACCTCCGCCTGGGGCAAGGTGGCGACCTTGCGGTCCGCCATGGCCAAGGAGACCTCGGGGAGCTTCACCGAGAAAAGCCCCCCAAAGCCGCAGCACTCCTCCGCCGCCTCCCAGGGCACGAGCTCCGCCCCGGCTCCCTTTAGGAGAAGGAGGGGCTCCTCCCGCACCCCAAGCTCCCTCAGGGCGTGGCAGCCGTGGTGGTAGGCGATCCGCTTTCCCTTAAGCCCTTCCCCCAGCTTTTCCACCCCCAGGACCCCCACCAGGAAGGCGGAAAGCTCATAGGTCCTCTCGGCGAGGTCCAGGGCCTTTTGGCTTCCGGGAAGGAGCTCGGGGTAGTGGTTTTTCACCATGCTGGCGCAGCTTCCCGAGGGCAGGACCACGTAGTCCGCTTCCCGGAAGACCTCGAGGGTCCTTCGGGCCAAGGGCCTCGCCTCCTCCCAGTAGCCGGCGTTGAAGGCGGGCTGGCCGCAACAGGTCTGGCCCTCGGGGAAGTCCACCTCCACCCCCAAGGCCCTTAGAAGCCGTACCGCCGCCACCCCGGCCTCGGCGAAGAACTGGTCCGCCAGGCAGGTGATGAAGAGGGCTACCCGCATTTGCGCCCCAGTATACCTCCGCTCACGCGCCCTTCTGCCTCTGCCAAGCCGCCTTAAGAAGGGCGTCTCCCAGGGCCACCAGGGGGAAGGCTAGGACCGAGAGGCCAAGCCAAGGACCCGGGTAGGCGTGGTGGAAGGCCTGGGCCAAGGGGGAGGTGTAGGCGAGGAAGAGGAGAGCAAGGCTCGCCAAAAGGGCCCAGGCCATAAAAGGGTTGGTTTTGAGGGACAGGCGCCAAAGGGGATGAACGTCGCTCCGGCTCGCTAGGGCGTTGGCCGCTTGGCCGAAGACCACGGCGGCGAAGGCGCTTCCCGAGGCCGCCGCCGCATGGTTCCCCAGGAAGAGGACGAGGAGGAAGGTGGCCATGGTCCAAAGGGCCTCGAGGGGGCCGAGGACCCCCAGGGCCCTCAGGAGCACCTCCCGGGTCACTAGGCCGCTTTTGGGCGGGGGGGTTCGCATCACCGCCGCCTCGGGGGGTTCGGTGCCCAGGGCCAAGGAAGGGAGGGCGTCGGTGCCCAGGTCCAAGGCGAGGACGTGGAGCACGTTCAACGCCAAGGGGATCCGCCCCCCGGTGAAGGCCCAGGCCAAGAAGGGGAAGAGCTCGGCCACGTTGTCCGTGAGGTGGTAGGCGAGGAGGCGGCGCAGGTTGGTGTAGGTGGCCCGGCCTTGGCGGATGGCCTCGAGGATGGTGGCGAAGTGGTCGTCCAAAAGGATGATGTCCGCCGCTTCCCGGGCCACGTCCGTGCCCCTTAGACCCATGGCCACCCCCACGTGGGCCGTCCGCAGGGCGGGGGCGTCGTTCACCCCATCCCCGGTCATGGCCACCACGTGCCCCCGCGCCTGGAGCGCCTGGGTGATGCGGAGCTTGTCCTCTGGGGTGGAGCGGGCGATGACCACCTCGTCCCGGTCCACCAGGGCCCCTAAGAGGGCAAGGTCTTGGGGAAGTTCGGAGCCCAGGAGCAGCGTGGGGTTTTCCCGAACCAGCCCCACTTTTCGGGCCACGGCCAGCGCCGTGGCCGGGTGGTCCCCGGTGACCATGAGGACCCGGATCCCCGCTTCCTGGGCCAGGCGCACCGCCTCCGCCGCTTCGGGGCGGATGGGGTCTTCCAGGGCCAAAAGGGCGAGGAAGCGAAGCTCCCTTTCCGCCTCCTCGGCGGTGGCGGGGGGCGGGCCAGAAAGCTCCCGGTAGGCCAAGGCCACCACCCGATACCCTTCCTCTGCCCAGGCCTCCGCCTGGGCCAGGAGGGTTTCCCCCTGGGGCACCAAGGGGGCGATGGCTTCGGGGGCGCCTTGGACCACCAAAACGTTCCCGGCCACGAAGCCGGAGCGGCGCCGCCTAGGGTCAAAGGGGTAGCGGTGGACCACCGGGCCCAGGGGCTTCCCGCCCAAGGTCGCCCCCAGGCGCCTTAGGGCCTCCTCCAGGGGGTCTAACCCGGAGAGCTCCTCGGTGGCCAGGATGTCCGCCAGCACCTTGAGGTGGAAGGGGAGGGGGCCTTGGACCGCTTCGGGCCGCACCACGCCTTGGGGAGTGAGGAGGAGGCGGGCCTCGAGGCGGTTTTCGGTAAGGGTCCCCGTTTTGTCGGTGCAAATCACCGTGGTAAGCCCGAGGTTTTCCACCGCCTCCAGGCTCCGCACCAAGGCCTTCCGCGCCGCCATCCGCTGGGCGGCCACGGCCAGGGAAAGGGTGAGGGTGGGCACCAACCCCTCGGGTACCAAGGCCACCGTGACGCCAAGGGTGAAGACAAAAGCCTTGTAAAGGTCCAGCCCGGCCACCAAGAAGAGGACGAAGAAGGCCGCGCCAGCGCCCAAGGCCACCCAGGCGATGGTCTGCACCAGGCGCCGAAGCTCCTTTTCCAAAGGCGTGGCCTCCCGGGGAGGCGTCTGGCTGAGGCGGGCGATCTCCGCCAGGCGCGTGCGCCTTCCCGTTGCCACCACCTCCCCAAGTCCCTCCCCTCGGACCACCAGGGTGCCGGCCAAGACCAGGTCCCCGGGTCCAGGCGTTTCCGGCAGGCTTTCCCCGGTGAAGGCGGAGGCGTCCACCGCCAAGTCTTCGCTTTCCAAAAGGCGGATGTCCGCCGGGACGCGGTTGCCCAGGGTGAGCTTCACCACATCCCCGGGCACCAGCTCCCGGGCATCCAGGAGGCGGAAGCGCCCATCCCGCAGGACCATAACCCGCTGGGGCACGAGCTTGAGGAGCTCTTCTGCGGTGCGCTCGGCCCGGTACTCTTGCCAAAAGGAAAAAAGCCCGTTCACCCCGATGACCGCCAGGATGGCCACCGCCAGCTCGGGGGTGCCTGCCAGGTAGGCGAGCCCTGCGGCGGCCCAAAGAAGGAGGGCCAGGAGGTGGACGAACTGGCGCAGCAAAAGGACCCAGGGGCTAACTTTACGCCCCCGGGGGATCTCGTTGGGGCCGTAAACTTTTAGGCGTTCTTGG
This sequence comes from Thermus brockianus, assembly GCF_021462505.1. Taxonomy (GTDB): domain Bacteria; phylum Deinococcota; class Deinococci; order Deinococcales; family Thermaceae; genus Thermus; species Thermus hydrothermalis. Next base: position 135,894 of record NZ_JAKEDV010000004.1, on the reverse strand, counting down.
GCCGCGGCTTCGCTGAGTCCTAAAACGGCCATGGCTAAACCCAGGCGGCCATCTCTTTGCGGATCTTGAGGAGGGCTTCCACCAGGCGGTCCACGTCCTCCTTCGTGTTGTAGAGGTAAAAGCTCGCCCGGGCGGTGGCGGGCACGCCCAGCTTGCGGTGGAGGGGTTGGGCGCAGTGGTGGCCCGCCCGCACGGCGATCCCCTCCTGGTCCAGGAAGGTGGCCAGGTCGTGGGCGTGGAGCCGGCCCAGGGTGAAGGGGATGACCCCGCCCCGGTCCTCCCCTTTGGGGCCGTAGACCTTGAGGTCCGGCACCTCCTCCAGGCGCTCCAGGGCGTAGGCCAAAAGGGCCCGGTCGTGGGCGAAGACCCGTTCCATGCCCACCTCCATGAGGTAGCTCGCCGCCTCCCCCAGGGCGATGGCCTCGGCGATGGGCGGGGTGCCCGCCTCAAAGCGCTGGGGCGGGGGGGCGTAGGTGGAGCGGTCCACGTGCACCTCGAGGATCATCTCCCCTCCTCCCAGGAAGGGCCCCATGCCTTCCAGGACCTCATACCGCCCCCAAAGCACCCCGGCCCCCGTGGGCCCCAACATCTTGTGGCCGGAAAGGGCGAAGAAGTCTGCCCCCAAGGCCTTCACGTCCACGGGCAGGTGGGGGGCGCTTTGCGCCCCATCCACCACCATCAAAGCCCCCACCTCCTTGGCCCTCCTGGCGATCTCCGCCACGGGGTTAATGGTGCCCAGGACGTTGGACATGTGCACCACCGAGACCACCTTGACCCTCTCCGTAAGCAGGCGGTCCAGGGCGGAAAGGTCCAGCCGGCCCTCCTCGGTGAGGGGGATGGCCTTGATCCGGGCTCCCTTGAGCCCCGCCACCAGGTGCCAGGGCACAAGCCCTGCGTGGTGCTCCATTTCCGTGACCAGGATCTCGTCGCCCTCCTTAAGGTTCCTTAAGCCCCAAGCGTAGGCCACCAGGTTCAGGGCCTCGGTGGTGTTGCGCACGAAGATGATCTCCCTTTCCTCGGCGTTGAGGAAGCGGGCCATGCGGCGCCTTGCCTCCTCGTAGGCCTCGGTGGCGGCCACGGAAAGCCGGTAGGCTCCCCGGTGCACGTTGGCATTAAGCTCCTTGTAGTAGCGGTCCAGGGCCTCCAGGACCCGCTTGGGCTTCTGGCTGGTGGCGGCGGAGTCCAGGTAGACCAGATCCGGCCGCCCCGCAATCAAGGGGAAGGCTTCCCTTAGGCTGGTGAAGTCCATGCCTCCAGTTTAGCCCTAGGTATCCAGGCGCGCCCGCCTTAAGAGGAGGGCGTTGAGGGCTACCACCACCGTGGAAAGGCTCATGAAGAGGGCCCCGAGGGCCGGGGGAAGCAGGAGGCCAAAGGGGTAGGCTACGCCGGCGGCCAGGGGCAGGGCCACGATGTTGTACCCCGTGGCCCAGAAGAGGTTTTGGAGCATCTTCCTCCGGGTGGCCCGGGCCAGGTGGAGGAGGCGGACCACGTCCAGGGGATCGCTCTTGACCAGCACCACATCGGCGGATTCAATGGCCACATTGGTCCCCGCTCCGATGGCCACCCCAAGATCCGCCTCCAAGAGGGCAGGGGCGTCGTTGATCCCGTCCCCTACAAAGGCGGTGGGGCCTTGGGATTTTAGTTCCCGCACGATACGGGCCTTGTCCTGGGGTAGCACCCGGGCGCGGTAGCGCTCTATCCCCAGCTCCCGGGCCACGGTTCGGGCCACGGCCTCCGCGTCCCCGGTGAGCATCACCGGGGTGATCCCCATGCGCTTCAGGGCGTCTATCGCCTGCTTGGCCGTGGGGCGGAGGCGGTCGCGGAGGGCCAGGTAGGCGAGGACCCGACTTTCGTCCATCAGGGCCACCACGCTCTCCCCCCGGGCCTCGGCCTCCTCCAGGCCCTGCCGCAGGGAAGGGGGCACTTCCAGGCCCAGCTCCCCCGCCCACTCTGGGCGGCCCACCCGGTAGAGGCGGCGTTCCACCCGGCCCTCCACCCCTTTCCCGGGGATGGCCCGGAAGTCCTGGACCGAGGGGAGGGGAAGCCCCCGCTCCTTGGCGGCCTCCAGGATGGCCTGGGCCAGGGGGTGCTCGGAGAGGGCCTCGAGGGCCGCGGCCAAGGTTAGGGCCTCCTGCTCCCCAAGGCCATCCGCATACACCGCCCGCACCTCAAACTGCCCTTCGGTGAGGGTGCCGGTCTTGTCCAGGGCCACGTACCGGAGGCCCGTGGCCCGCTCAAAGGCCTCCCGGTTTCGGATGAGGATTCCCCTTTGGGCGGCCATGGCTGTGGCGTTGACCACCACCAAGGGTATGGCCAGGCCCAGAGCGTGGGGACAGGCGATAATCACCACGGTCACCGCCCGCTCCAGGGCGAAGGACAAGGATGCGTCGGCTAGAAGCCATAGGAGGAAGGTTGCGCTTCCACCCAGCACCGCCACGTAGAAAAGCCACCCCGCGACTCGTTCACCAAGGTCCTGAAACCGGCTCCGGGAAACCTGGGCTTCCTCCACCAGGCGCATGATCTGCCCCAGGGTGGTGGAGGTTCCGGTGCGGGTTACCCGCACCACGATGGCTCCTTCCCCGTTTAACGCCCCAGCCAGCACCTCGTCCCCCACCCCTTTGGCCACGGGCCGGGACTCCCCGGTGAGGAAGGCCTCGTTCATGCTGGTGGCTCCTTCCACCACCACGCCATCCGCGGGCACCTGCTCCCCCGGGCGGATGAGGATGAGGTCGCCTTCCTTTAGGGCCTCGGTGGGCACGTCCTCAATCCGGCCATCCCGGACCCGGTGGGCCGTCTGGGGCATCAGCTTGGCCAAGGCCCTTAGGGCCTCCCCTGCCCCCAGGATGGCCTTCATTTCCAGAAAGTGGCCCAGGAGCATCACGTCCACCAAGGTGGCCAGTTCCCACCAGAAGGGTTTCCCCTTTAGGCCCAGCTCCACAGCCAGGCTGTAGGCAAAGGCCACGGTGATCCCCAAGGCCACCAGGGTCATCATCCCCGGCCGCCTTCCCCTTAGCTCCCGGCTGGCACCCTGGAGAAATACGCCCCCGCCATAGAAGTAGATAATGGTTCCGAGGAGGAGGGGCATCCAAGGGACCCCGTCCCAGGGGGGTAAGCGGAGGAAACCCCTCACCTCATCAGAGGCGTAAAGGATCGGCAGGGTGAGGAGAAGTGAGACCAGGAAGCGATTCCGGAACATCTCCGGGGTATGGCCGGCATGCCGGTCCAAAGCCTTAGTAGAGGCAGTGTGGGAAGGGTGGTGATGGTGGTGGTGATGGTGGTGGGGAGGCATTAGCTCACCTCCAGAATCCCCATCATGCCCCGGTCCTCGTGCTCCACGATGTGGCAGTGGAAGACGGTCTTCCCGGGCAGGTTCCTAAGGGGAACCAGAAGGCGCACCACCTCCTTGGCCTTTAGGTTCACCACGTCCTTAAGGGCGCGGTAAGGGAAGGCCTTGCCGTTCACGGAGAGGACCTGGAAGGGATGGGTGTGGAGGTGGAAGGGATGGTCCATGTCCCCTTGGTTTTCCAACTCCCAGACCTCGAGGTCGCCCACCCGCCCGCGGAAGTCCACCCGACGGTGGTCAAAGGTCTTGCCGTTGATGAAGAAGCGCCCGGCCATCATGTCCTCCGTGAAGGTGATGCGCCGGGTCACCCTGGCCTGGTTGGGGCTGAGGGCGGGCAGTTTGGCCAGGGCCTTGGGCAGGGGGAGGGGTTTGGGGCGGGGCGGGGCCACCAGGGTGAGGAGGGTTTGGGGCCTTTGGCTTGTCCCCATGGACATTCCTCCGTGGCCCATGTGCTCCATCCCGCCCATCATGTGGACCCCTCGGTCGTAGGGAAGGGCGAGGAGGCGGAAAGCCCCTTCCTTCTGGAAGCGCACCAGGACCTCTGCCCGTTCCCCGGGGGCCAGGAGGAGTTCGGGGACCTCATAGGGTTCCTCCAGGAAGCCCCCGTCGCTGGCGATGAGGTAAAGGGGATGCCCTTCCAACTGGAGCCGGTAGTAGCGGGCGTTGCTGGCGTTCAGGAGGCGGAGGCGCAAGGTGGCCTTGCCGGCCCGCAAGGTGGGGCGGGAGGCCCCGTTCACCAGGACCAGGCTGCCCTCTTTGCCGTTGATCCAGTCCATGGGGGAATGGGCGGCGGGACGGCCCGATGCGAGCTCCAGGTCCTTGAGGACCAAAAGGTGCTCCTCGGCTTCCCGGAGTTCGGGAATCCCGTCCACGGGGCTTTCCACCACAATGGCCCCCGCTAGTCCGGCGAAGAGCTGGGGGGCCACCCGCCCGTGCAGGTGGGGGTGGTACCAGAAGGTGCCCGCCAGGTCCTGGGGCACGGTGAACTCGTAGCGCCAGGTTTCCTTGGAGGGTATCTCCAGGAGGGCATCGTCCACCTTAGGGGAGATGGGAAGCCCGTGCCAGTGCAGGTTCGTGGACTCGGGAAGGAGGTTTTCCAGCTCGAGGCGCACGGTATCCCCAGGGCGTACCCTAAGGGTGGGCCCCGGAAAGCTACCCCCATAGGTCCAAAGCCGCGCCTCCCGCCCGGCTACGGTAACGGGGGTGGGGGCGGCCTTCAGCCGCACCTCCAGGAGCCCTTCCCGGCTTTTGAGCACCGGGGGCTCGGGAAAGGAGGCCTGCCCCCTGGCCAGGGGGGAGAGGAGGAGGCCTGCGGTGAGCTTAAGAAGGGTTCGGCGGTCGGTATTCATACCCTTAGAGGATAGGGGGGGTTTGTAAAAGAAGTATAAAGGTCCCTCCAGAACCCCCTAGAGTTTGGCCAAGGCTTTCTCCAGCCGGTTTCTCGCCTCCTCGGCTACGGGTTTGAGCGCCTCCTGGGTTTCTGTAGGAAGGACCCGGAACATCTCCCTGGGATCCTGCAAGAGGACCTCCACGCCCTCTGGCCCCTCCTTGAGCACCGCATTGCAGGGGAGGAGGAGGCCGATAGCGGGCTCGGCCTCGAGGGCTTTGGCGGCCAGGTTCGGGTTGCAGGCCCCCAGGATCAAGTAGGGGGGCCTTTCCAGGCCCAGGCGGGCCTTGAGGGTGGCGGCCACGTCGATCTCCGTGAGGATGCCGAAACCTTCTTCCCTTAGCGCGGTTTCCAACCGGGCCCGGGCCTCGGCCAGGCTGGCCCTAAGGGTCTTCCTTAATTCCGTCATGATACCCTCCTAACCTAAAGTGTAACGGAGCCTGAGGCAAAGGGTCTTTTGTGAAGGTTGTGTTGAGCTCCCTGGGGGTATAGGAAAACCTGGGACCCCGCCTGGGTCTTTGGCCCCAGGCGGAGCCCCTGGGAGTTACTTACCCAGGAAGAAGCCATGCCAGGTGTGGACCCAGACCTCCCCCGTGTAGGCGTTCACGGAAAGCATGCCCTCCACCTCCTTGCGCCCGAAGTCAAAGGTGTAGTAGCCGGGGAAGGCCCCGGCTTCCATCACCCGGGCCCCCGGGAGGTAGCCTTTTAGGAAGGTCTCGGCCAGCTTTTTGGCCTCCTCCAAGGGGAAGCGGACAGGAGTCTGCACGGGCCCGCCCATCATGCCGTAACGGGTGTTCCACATCATGTTGGGGCCAGGTTCCGGGGAAACCACCCCGGTGTAGCGATCGGCGATGAGCTCAAAAAGCCCCTGCCCTTTCTCGTCCACCACCTGGGCGTAGTAGTTTTGGCTGAAGGCCATGAAGTCCTTAAGGCGTGCCCCCGGGTAGATGCGCTTGGCGTAGGCTTCCATCCGCGCTTTGGCTTCTGCCTGGGAAATGGGGCGGGCTTCCGGGGGGTAAACCGCCATCATGCCCATCATCCCGTAGCCGCCCATCATGCCGTAGCCCATCATCCCCGGGCCGTACTGCGGGCCGTAGCCCATCATCCCCGGACCAAAACCCCCCATCATGCCCTGGGTGAGGGCAAGACCTAAAAGCATAAGGGCCAGAACTCCTAGAGTTAAACCGTAGCGTTTCATGCTTCACCTCCCTGTTCCAGTTCCTTCCGCAACCTTCTGTAGGTTTCCTCGTCCAGCTCGCCCCTGGCGTACCGGAGGCGCAGGGCCTCCAGGGCCGCATCCTTTCGCGGCTCCCCGCTTCCCCGTTCCCAGGCCCGAAGGCCCAGGTACAGGAGAAGTCCCAGGAGGGCCAGCACCAGGAGCATGTTGAGAAGCCCGAAGAACCACCCGAAACCCATGCCGCCCCAACCCATCATGCCCACGATCCACCTCCATCTGTACCCTAGGCCGGTATTGTTAAGCTGGCATAAAGGGGTTTTACCGGCGCTTAACGTTTGGCCCTTAAGCTGATGGACATGCGAAGAGGGCTCCTGGCGCTTGGTCTTGCTGTCCTGGGCCTGGTGGGGTTGGCCTTGGGAAGCGGGCTACTGGAGGAGGTTTCCCGAAGCCTTTACCGAATGGCCAACACCCTGTACGCTCTCCTGGCCCCCTGGGTGGATGGCCTGAGGCGGGAAGTGGGGGTCCCTTGGCTTTCCGCTTTCCTACTCGGGGTCTTGGCGGCCTTTGCCCCCTGCCAGATCACCACTGGGGCCAGCGCCCTGGCCTATCTGGCTCCCTTCGCCCTCGAGGGAAGGGTCTGGCCCAGGTTTCTGGCCTTTCTCCTGGGGAAGGCCTTCACCTACCTGGTGCTCGCCGGGGTGGTTCTCTTCGTTTTGGGCGGGACCCTGGACAACCCCGGGGCCATCTTCCGCCCGGTGCGGCTGGCCCTTGGGCCCTTCATGATCCTGGTGGGCCTGGGCCTTTTGGGAGTGGTGCGCTGGCCCCTGGCCTGGGCGGCACCGGAGGGCTGGGTGGCCCGGGTGGGGGCGTGGGGTGGGCTTCTGGGGCCCTTGGCTTTGGGTGGGGTTTACGGCTTGGCCTTCTGCCCTACCCTCTTCTGGCTTTTCTTCGGGCTTCTACTCCCTTTGGCCCTGGCTTCTTCCTTTGGGTTTCTCTTTCCCCTTCTCTTCGCCCTGGGGACGGGCTTTCCCCTGGGTTTTCTGCTCCTCCTTTTCACCCGCATGGGCCGGGGCCAGGCCCTCAAGGGAATGCGCCTCGTGGGAAGCCATCTTCTAAGGGGTGCAGGGGCAGTCTTCGTGGCCCTGGGGATGTTGGACACGGTGCTTTACTGGAACCTCTAGCATGGGAGGCAAGGGGATGAAGAAGGGTTTAAGGGCTCGGTTTTTCGCCACCCTCCTTCCCGTCCTTTCCCGGGGGCACGTGGGCTTGAGCGAACCCTGGCGGAAGAAACTCCTGGGAAGCCTGGCGGGGAAGGTTTTGGAGATCGGCCCGGGGACGGGGGTTAACCTGGCCTATCTGCCGGATGGCGTCCACTGGATTGGCCTCGAGCTCAATCCCTACTTCCACCCCCACCTTAAGCAGGCCCTAAGCCTGAGGGGGCTTTCCGGTGAGGTTCTTTTAGGCCAGGCGGAGGCCATCCCCCTGCCGGAGGAAAGCGTGGAGGCCGTGGTGGCCACCTTGGTCCTTTGCTCGGTGGAGGATCCCAGAGGGGCTTTGGCGGAGATCCTCAGGGTGTTGAAGCCCGGGGGGCGTTTGGTCTTTTTGGAACACGTGGCCGCTCCCCGGGGCTCCTCCCTGCGCCGATTCCAGGACCTCCTTTGCCCCTTATGGAGTTTTTTGGGGGACGGCTGCCATCCCAACCGGGAAACCCTAGCCCTTATTCGGGAGGCGGGGTTTGCCCGGGTGGAGGCGGAGGCCTTTGAACTACCCCTCCCCCTGGTGGCCCCCCATGTGGCCGGGGTGGCCTGGAAGGGATAGCCCTCAGCGCCCCTGCCAGAGGGTGCCCCTTTCGTCCACCCAGGCCAGCCAACCCTCCTCCTGGGGATGGGCGGTGAGGGCCAACACCGCTCCCTGCCAGATCCTGCGCCACCCCGCTTCCGTCCGCCGCCAGAGGCCGAGCTTTCCTCCCAGGTACAGGGTGCCCGAAGGGGAGAGGGCCAGGGGTCCCGGGGCGGGGTCAGGGGAGGGAATGGGGCGGAAGCTTTCGCCTCCATCCTCGCTCAGGAAGAGCCCCCTTTCCATAAGGGAAGCCCAGAGGCGGCCCTTTTGGTCCACCAGGAAGAAGGCCATCCCCGCTTTGGGCAGGCCCCGGGCGGGAAGCTTTGCCCAGGTCTGCCCGCCGTCCTGGCTGCGGAAGTAGCCGTAGGTGGCCTCGAGGGTGTAGTGGACCTCAGGCTTCCTGGGATCGATGGCATAGGCGTGGAGGTCCAGGGCGGGAAGGCCCTTGGGCCTTAGGTCGCGGAAGCGCTTGAGATCCCGGCTTTCCGCAAGGATCCAGTGCCCGGCCGCGATCAGGCGTTCGCCTCCCCAGGCCAGGTTCATGGCGTCCCAGTCCCGCCGCCGCACCAGGTCCTGGGAGGTGCTGTTGCTCCAGGCAACGATGCCGTCGTGGTGGCCCAGGAGCAGGACTCCCGAGGGGTGCCACAAAAGGGCGTGAACATCCCGCGTGGGCACCGGACCCAGGGGAGTTTGGGCCAGGGCGAGGCCGAGGAAGAGGGTAAAAAAGGTGAAAGGGCGCATGGCGTTCTACCGTGAGGCGAGGCGGAAGCCGGTAAGGCAGGTGGGGCTTTGGCTGAAGGTGGTCACGGAGCTGGTGGCTGCCAGGTTCCCCCAGCGGATCTCCAGGGTGTAGCGGCGGTTGCGGGGCAACCAGAGCTCAAAGAACCCGTCCTTCCCCGATCTGACCTGGGTCTTGAGCACCTCCTTTTCCCCCTCCAGCACCCGAACCTCAAAGACCTCCTCCTGGAGTTCCCCCGTGCAGCTGGAGAAGTAGTGGACCTGGCAGGGATGGGTACGGCTCACGTAGGGGGCTATCGCCAGGAGGAAGCGGTCCTTGAGGGCCACCTGGGCCTTGCGGCCGTCCGGGAACTCGAAGAAGAAGGCCTCGGGGGTCACGTAGCTCACCACCCTTTGCCCTTCCTCCCGCCACCGCTTGGCCAGAGCCAGGGCCTCTTCGGGCTTCAGGCCTTTGAGGGCCTCGGGGGAGGGAGTCTGGGCCAGGCCTAAAGCCACGCCTAGGGCAAGCGCCAGAAGCTTCTTCATGGCTCTCACCCTAAGCCTTGCCCGTTAAGCCTGTGTAAAGGGGCAGGGTGAAGCGGAAAACGCTTCCCCGGCCCAGCTGGCTTTCCACCCAGATCCTTCCCCCCATGGCTTCTACCAGGCTCTTGGTGATGGTGAGGCCCACTCCGGTTCCCCCATCCTGACGGCTGCGGGAGGGGTCTATGCGGTAGAAGCGCTCAAAGATGCGGGGAAGGTGTTCCTCGGGGATGCCGGGCCCTGTGTCCTCCACGCTGAAGACCACCGCCTGGCCTGTCCTTTCCGCCCCAAGCCTCACCCTTCCTCCCTCCGGGGTATGGCGGAGGGCGTTGGAAAGCAGGTTGGCGAGCACCTGGAGGGTCCGTTCCGCATCGGCCCAGACCCGGGGAAGAAAGGAGGGGGCCGCCACCTCCAGGGCCACTCCCTTGGCCTGGAAGGCGGGGCGGAAGCGTTCCGCCGCCTGTTCCAGGAGTTCTTTGGGATCCAGGGGCCCGGGGTGAAGCTCCACGGCTCCCGACTCCACCTGGGAAACCAGGGAGAGGTCCCGGACCAGCCGGCTCATGGCCCGCACTTCCTGCTGGATCCTTTCCGCTGCCTTTTCAGGCTCCATGACCCTGTCCGCCAGGGCCTCGGCGTAGGCCTGCAGGGCGGATAGGGGGGTCCTGAGCTCGTGGGCTACGGTGCCGATGAGCTCTACCCGGCTTTGTTCCACCTTTTCCAGGGCCTCGGCCAGGCGGTTGAAGTGGAGGGCCAGCTCGCCCAGCTCGTCCTGCTCCAGAAGGGGAAGGCGCACCCGGTACTCCCCTTGGGCCATGCGCCGGCTTCCCTCGGAAAGAAGCCTTGCGGTGCGGGAGAAACGCAGGCTGGCGAAGGAGGCGGAAAGGGCAGCCCCGGCCACGGAGAGGGGAAGGGCGGCGAGGAGGGCGGTAGTGAGGGTGGAACGCAGGCCCGCCTCGAGGTCCCGCCTCAAGGCCTCGCCCATCATGAGCCCCCCCATCATGGAGAGGGCGTGGTACATGCGCTCCACGTGTCCCCGGTAGAAGGAGGGAGCCAGGGCTTCGGCCAGGAGGAAGAACAGGAAAAGGGCCAGGAGGGCCACCAGGAGATGGCTGAGGAAGAGCTTAGCGAAGAGGCGCATCGGTTTCCCGGAAGCGGTATCCCACACCCCGCACCGTTTCGATGAACCGGGGGTTTTCCGGATCGTCCATGAGCTTTTTTCTCAAAGCAGCGATGTGCACGTCCACCACCCGGTCTATGCCCGGGAAATCCGGCCCCCATACCTTTTCCAAGAGCCTTTCCCGGGTGAAGACCATCCCCGGATGCTGGGCCAGGGTGAGGAGGAGGTCAAATTCCAGCTGGGAAAGGGGAAGGGGCTTGCCCTCCAGGTAGGCCTGCCGCTCCTTGGGAAGAAGGCGCAAGGGGCCATAGTTGAGCTCTTCCTTGAGGCCAGCCCGCCTGAGGAGGGCCTTGACCCGGGCCACCACCTCCTTGGGGCTGAAGGGCTTGACCACGTAGTCGTCGGCCCCGAGCTCCAGCCCCTTAACCCTTTCCTCCTCCTCTCCTCTTGCCGTCAGCATGAGGATGGGTAGCTCGGGCCTTTCCCGGCGGACCTCCGCCAGAACCCGGAAGCCATCCAGCTTGGGCAGCATGAGGTCCAGGATGATGAGATCGGCCCGGGGAAAAAGCTCCAGGGCCTTTTCCCCATCTTTTGCCTCCAGCACCTCAAACCCAGCCCCCCTCAGGTAGGCCCCCAGGACCTCGAGGAGGGCCGGGTCGTCGTCCGCCAGGAGGACCTTCATGCCAGGTCCCGCTTCATCCGCTCAAAGGTTTCCTTGTCGATCTCCCCCCTGGCGTAGCGCTCCCTTAGCACCTCTAAGGCCCGGTCCCGCCGCTCAGGGGCTAAGGTCCTGACGATCCAGTAGACCAAGAGGCCTAGGAGGGCGAACCAAAGGAGGCTTAAGAGGGGCCCCCACCAGCCCAGGTACCCACCGTGGTCGCACCACCACATACCTTTCACCTCCTAGTTCCAGCTTAGCCTCGGCGGATTAAGCTACGGTAAAGCTCCTTGGCTGGAACCCTTTTAGCCTCAAGGAGTTGCTGAGCACGAAGAGGCTGGAGAGGGTCATGGCACCGGCCGCCAGCATGGGGTTCAGAAGAAGCCCGGTGAAGGGGTAAAGAGCCCCGGCCGCCACGGGGATGAGGAGGATGTTGTAGGCGTAGGCCCAGAAGAAGTTGAGGTAGATGGTCCGAAGGGTACGCCGTGCCAGAAGGATGGCGTCCACCAAGCTTTCCAGGCTCGGAGAAAGCAGGATGACATCCCCTGCCTCCACGGCGATGTCCGTGCCCGTGGCCAGGGCGATGCCCGCATCGGCCTGGGCCAAGGCGGCGGCGTCGTTGATGCCGTCCCCCACAAAGATCACCTTCCGCCCCTGGGCCTGGAGGTGCCGTATGGCCTCCACCTTACCCTCAGGGCGCACCCCGGCCAGCACCTCCTCTATGCCCAAGGCCTCGGCCACCCGCCTGGCCGGGATGGGGTGGTCCCCGGTGAGGAGGACGGGTTTGAGGCCCAGGGCCTTTAAAGCGGCCACCACCCTTCGCGCCTCGGGCTTGGGGGGGTCAAAGACCCCGAAGGCGGCCAAAAGCCTCTCCCCATCCGCCAGGTAAAGGGGAGTGTAGCCCTTTTCGGATAGCTCCCAGGCCTCCTTGGGAAGCGCCACCCCAAGCCTCTCCATCAGGGCTGGACCCCCCAGGTAAAGCTTCTTCCCCTCCACCACTCCCTCGATCCCCTCCCCGGGAAGAGCCCGCACCGCCTGGGCCTCGGGCAGGCTGAGATCCCTGGCTGCCTCCAGAACCGCCTTGGCGATGGGGTGTTCGCTTCCCCGCTCCAAGGCGGCGGCGAGGCGCAAGGCCTCCTCAGGGCTTAGGGCAAACCCCAGGCGTTCCGTGAGGGTGGGCTTCCCTTGGGTCAGGGTCCCGGTCTTGTCCAGGACCACGGTATCCGCCCGGGCGAGGCCTTCGATGGCCTGGCCCTTGCGGAAGAGGAGGCCGAGCTGGGCCGCCCGCCCCGTGGCCACGGCGATGGCCGCGGGGGTGGCGAGGCCCATGGCGCAGGGACAGGCGATGAGGAGGACGGACAGGGCGGCCACGAAGGCGTGGGAGAGGGAGCCGGAGGCGAGCCAGAGGAGGAAGGTGAAAAGGGCTACCCCAAGCACAGCGGGCACGAAAAGGGCGGCGATGCGGTCCGCCACCTCCTGCACCTTGGGTTTGTGGGCCTGGGCCTCCTCCACCATGCGGGCCATCTGGGCGAGGAGCGTGGCCTCCCCTACCCGGGTGACCCGCACCAGGAGAAGGCCTTCCCCGTTCACGGTGCCCCCCACCACCTCGTCTCCCGGCCCCTTGGCCCTAGGGATGGGCTCCCCGGTGAGCATGGACTCGTCCACGTGGCTCTTGCCCTCCACCACCACCCCGTCCGCCGGGATGCGCTCCCCGGGCAGAACCCGCACCAGGTCCCCGGGGATCAGGGCCTCGGCGGGGATCTCCTTTTCCTCCCCGTCCTGGAGGACCCGGGCGGTCTTGGGCCTCAGGGCGAGGAGCCGCCTTATGGCCTCTGAAGCCTTTCCCTTGGCCCCCTCCTCCAGGTGCTTGCCCAGGAGGATCAGGGCCAGGATCACCGCCCCGGCCTCAAAGTAGAGGTGGCGGGCCTCCTCCGGGAAAAGCCCGGGGAAGAGGAGGACCAAAAAGGAGTAGAGGTAGGCGCTCCCTGCGCCCAAGGCCACCAGAGTGCTCATGCCCAGGGCCCGGTGGCGCACCTCGGAGAGGGCTTGGCGGAAGAACCGCCTCCCGGCATAGAGCACGGGAAGGGCGGTGAGGGCTTGGAGGAAGGGGGAGAGGTGGGGGAGGGATAGGAGCATGGGCCCCATGGCCAGGAGGAGGGTGAGGAGGGCGAAGGGCAGGGCAAGGAGGAGGTCCTTGCGGTAGGTGGCGCCCTCTTCCTTCCCCTCTTCCTCCACCGCCAAGGGTTCGTACCCCGCCTCGCGGATGGCCTGGCGGATGCGGGAAAGGCTTACCGTATCCGGCAGGTATTCCACGAAGGCCTTTTCCGTGGCCAGGTTGACGCTTACCGAAAGGATACCGGGAAGCTTCCTTATGGCCCGTTCCACCCGGGCCACGCAACTGGCGCAGGTCATCCCCTTCACGGGGATTTCGCTCCTGGCCACCACGGGCTCGTAGCCCGCCTCCTCCACCCGCTTGAGCACCTCCTTGAGGTCTACCCCTTCTTGGAGGCGCAGGAAGGCCTCCTCGGTGGTGAGGTTGACCCGCGCCTCCTCCACGCCTTCCGCCCGCTTCAAAGCCCGTTCCACCCGGGCCACGCAACTGGCGCAGGTCATCCCCTTGATGCCAACCTTTACTTCAAGAGCCATAGCCTAAAAGCGTGCATCTCCTGGGCTTGGGCCCGGAGGATGTCCCGGGCCAGGTCCAGCACGCGGCGGTCCTTGGCCGTGGTAAGGGCCTCGAGGGCCATCTCCACCGCTCCCTTGTGGTGGAGGAGCATGAGCTCCACGAAGGCGCGGTCAGGGTCCGGGGCCGCCTTCAGTTGGGCCAGCATGGCAGCCATCTCCTTCTGCATGGCCCCGTAGGCTCCCTGGTCCAAGCCGCCCAGGCTCACCAGCCAGGTGCGCATCTGGGCGATTTCCTGGGCCTGGTCCTTCAGGATGGCCTGGGCCCAGGCCTTTACCGCCGGGTCTTTCCCCCGCTCCAGGGCGTACCGAGCCATTTCCAAGGCCCCCTCGTGGTGGGCGATCATGCCGGAGAGGAAGCCCCGCTCCGGGGTGGCCTGGGGGGTGGGGTGGGCGTGCTGGGCCAGGACCAGGCCTAGGAGTAGGGGCAAAAGCAGGGTCAAAAACCGCACGGGCTCCTCCTTAGCGGTACTTCAGCGCCTCCATGAGTTCTTCCACGATCTCCTCCACGTCCCCCCGCTCGTGGGCCGTGGCCACGTGGTCCCGGAGGTGAGCCCTTAGGACCATCTCCCCCACCCGGTCCAAGGCCCCCTCCACCGCCTTCAGTTGCTTCAGGACATCCACGCAGTAGACGTGGGGGTCTTCCAGCATGCGGAGGATGCCCTCGAGGTGCCCCTTGGCGGAGAGGAGGCGCTTTCTCGCCTCCTCCCGCACCTTGGGGTCCAGGTGGAGGTGGCCCTTCATTACGCCAGGGGGAAGGCCTTGTAGCCTTCCTCCTCCACCGCCCGGATGAGGGCCTCCACCTCCGCCTTCCCTTCCACCCAGGCCTCGCCCTTCTCCAGGGACACCTCGGCCTTCTCCACGCCGGGCACCTGGGAAAGGGCCTTCTTCACCGCCATCACGCAGTGGTTGCAGGTCATGCCTTCCACCTTGAGCTTCAGCATTCCACACCTCCCCCCACCCCAGGTGGGGTGGGTATCCTCACCCTAATCCGCCCGCCCCCTTCCGTCAAGGACAAACGCCACCCTAGGGCCTAAAGGTCCAGGAAGACGGTATCCCCTTCTATGCGGGCGGGGAAGACCTTGATGGGCCTGGGGGCGGGGAGGGTTTGCCGGCCCGTCCTCAGGTCAAAGCGGGCCCCGTGCCGGGGGCAGACGATGGCCCCCTCCTCCACCTCCCCCTCGTGCAAGGGGCCGTCGTCGTGGGTGCAGAGGTCCTCCAAGGCGAAGACCTCCTCCCCGGTGTAAAGGAGGAGGATGGGCTTTTTGTGCTCGGGGCGCCGGAGAACCAGGCGCCCGTTTTGGAACTCGCTGAGCTTGGCCACGGGCGTCCACATAGCCCTAAGGATAAGGGAAGGCCGGGCACCCTCAAGGTGCCCGGCCCAAAGGCGCTTCTAGAGCCGTACCTTTTCCTCTATGACCGCCTCGAGGTGGGCCCTAAGGGCCTTCAAGGGGATGCGGGTGAGGACGTCCGCCAGGTGGGCCTTCACCAAGAGCTCCTGGGCCAGGGTGCGGGGCAGGCCCCGGGACTGGAGGTAGAAAAGCTGCATCTCGTCCACGGGGGCGGTGGTGCTCCCGTGGGTGCAGCGCACGTCGTTGGCCCCGATTTCCAGCTGGGGGATGGAGTCCACCCGGGCCGTGGGGGAGAGGATGAGGTTGCGGTTGGCCTGGTAGGCGTCCGTCTTCTGTGCCCCCCGTTCCAGCTTGATGAGGCCGGAGAAGACCGCCCGGGCCTCGTCCTTCACCGCCCCCTTGTAGAGGAGGTCGCTTCGGGTGTGGTGCTCCACGTGGTGCTGCAGGGTATAGTGGTCAAAGTGCTGGCGTCCGTGGCCGAAGTAGAGGCCGAGCATCTCGCTTTCGGCCCCGGGGCCCAGGAGCTCGGAGGCCACCTCGCTTCGGGCGTAAGCGCCCCCCAGGTTCACCACCAGGTCGTTGAGCCCGGCGTCCCGCTCCAGGAGGGCCCGTTGGCGGTGGAAGTGCCACACCCCCTCCCCGAAGGTCTGGATGTGGGCGTGGCGGAGCCGGGCCCCAGGGCGGAGGACCATCTCCGTGGCGGAGAGGTGCAGGGTGGGGGCGAGGTCGGGGGAGAGGTACTCCTCAATGTAGGCGGCCTTGGCGTTGTCCTCGAGGACGAGGAGGCTCCGCCCAGCGGAGGCCTTGCCCCCTTCCAAGAGCACCTTGAAGACCCCTAGGGGCTTTTCCACCTCTAGCCCTGCGGGCACGTAGAGGAAGGCCCCATGGGTGAAGAAGGCGCTATTTTGGGCGGCGAACTTGTCCTCGGT
Source organism: Thermus brockianus (assembly GCF_021462505.1). Taxonomy (GTDB): domain Bacteria; phylum Deinococcota; class Deinococci; order Deinococcales; family Thermaceae; genus Thermus; species Thermus hydrothermalis. Next base: position 120,153 of record NZ_JAKEDV010000004.1, on the reverse strand, counting down.
GTAGACCCCCTGGAAGAGGGCGCTTTCCACCTTAGCGGGGTGGGCCTTCAGGGCCTCGGCCAAGGAGGTGAAGACGAGCCCCTGGGCCGTGAGCTCCTCGGGCACCTCGGCGTAGACGAGGTCGGGCCCCACGAAGACCAAAAAGCCGGAGACGTCCGTCTTCTCCAGGCGGCGCTTCACGGGCTCGGGAAGCGCATCCCGGGAAAGCCTTAGGCCCTTTGGGGCCTCCACCGCCTCTTCCAAGGGGGCCTCGGAAAGGTCGGTGTAGCGCCAGTTCTCGTCCTTCTTGCTGGGGTAGGGGAGGTGGGCGAAGGCCTCGAGGGCCCTAAGCCGCTTCTCCAAGAGCCAGGCGGGCTCGCCCAGCGTCTGGGAGATGGCCTCCACCTGCGTCTTGTCCAGTACCTGCATCTTGCCTCCTCAAAAAGGAAGAGGCCCTTGGCCCCTTCCCAAGACACGTCTGGCCTTTAGCCGACGGAGCCCTCCATCTCCAGCTCAATGAGCCGGTTGAGCTCCACGGCGTACTCCAAGGGAAGCTCCTTGGCGATGGGTTCAATGAAGCCGCGGACGATGAGGGCCGCCGCCTCGTCCTCCTTGAGGCCGCGGGTCTGGAGGTAGAAGATCTGCTCATCGTTGATCTTGGACACCGTGGCCTCGTGGCCCACGTGGGCGGAGTCCTCCTCAATCTCAATGTAGGGGTAGGTGTCCGTGCGGCTTTCCGGGTCAATGAGGAGGGCGTCGCACTCCACGTTGGCCTTGGCGTGCTTGGCCCCCTCCAGGACCTTCACCAATCCCCGGTAGCTCGCCCGGCCCTCGCCCTTGGAGATGCTCTTGGAGACGATGGTGCCCGAGGTGTGGGGGGCGCCCAGGATGATCTTGGCCCCGGTGTCCTGGTGCTGCCCCGTCTTGGCGAAGGCGATGGAGAGGATCTCCGTGCGGGCCCCCGGCTCCAGGAGGTAGCTGGAGGGGTACTTCATGGTGACCTTGGAGCCCAGGTTGCCGTCCAGCCACTCGTGGAAGGCATCCCCGTAAACCAAGGCCCGCTGGGTCACCAGGTTGTACATGTTGGTGGACCAGTTCTGGATGGTGGTGTAGCGGCTCCGCGCCCCCCGCTTCACCACGATCTCAATGACCCCGGTGTGGAGGCTTTCCGTGGAGTACATGGGGGCGGTGCAGCCCTCAATGTAGTGCACCTCCGCCCCCTCGTCCACGATGATAAGGGTGCGCTCAAACTGGCCGAACTCGGGGGTGTTCACCCGGAAGTAGGCCTGCAAGGGGAGCTCCACCTTGACCCCGGGAGGCACGTAGACGAAGGAGCCCCCGGACCAGGCGGCGGAGTTCAGGGCGGCGAACTTGTTGTCCTCCGGGGGGACCACCTTGGCGAAGTACTCCTTGAAGAGGTCCTCGTACTTCTTCATCCCCTCTTCAATGGCCACGAAGATGACCCCCTGCCGCTCCAGTTCTTCCCGCACCCGGTGGTAGACCATCTCCGAGTCGTACTGGGCCCCCACCCCGGCCAGGACCTTGCGCTCCGCCTCGGGGATGCCCAGGCGCTCGTAGGTCTTGCGGATCTCCTCCGGGATCTCCTCCCAGCTCTTGGCGTCCCGCACCTCGGTGGGCTTCACGTAGTAGACGAGGTTGTCCAGGTCCAGGCCGGAAAGGTCCGGGCCCCAGGTGGGCATGGGCTTCTTCTGGAAAATCTCCAGAGCCCGCAGGCGGAACTTAAGCATCCACTCGGGCTCGCCCTTGTGGTAGCTGATGGCCTCAATGACCCGGCGGCTAAGCCCCCGCTCGGCCACGTAGACCGGCTTGACCTCGTCAATGAAATGGTATTTGTACTCTTCGCCCAGGGTTCTAAGGTCAACCTGGCTCATACGCCCTCCTTTACCCGTTCCCGCAGCCACTCGTAGCCCTTGGCCTCCAACTCCAAGGCCAGCTCGGGGCCGCCTTCCGCCACCACCCGGCCGTCCATCATCACGTGGACCCGGTCGGGGACGATGTAGTTGAGGAGGCGCTGGTAGTGGGTGATGACCAAGGCCCCGAAGTTGGGCCCCCGCATGGCGTTCACGCCCCGGGCCACCACCTTGAGGGCGTCTATGTCCAGCCCGGAGTCCGTCTCGTCCAAGACGGCGTAGGTGGGCTCCAGGACCAATAGCTGCAGGATCTCGTTCCGCTTCTTCTCCCCGCCGGAGAAGCCCTCGTTGAGGTAGCGGGAGAGGTAGCTTTCATCCCAGTCCAGAAGCTCCAGGGCCTTCTTCACCTTGCTCCAGAACTCCGCTACCCCCACCTCCCGGCCAAGCCTGGCCTGGAGGGCGAGGCGCAGGAAGTTGGCGATGGTGACCCCGGGGACCTCCACGGGGTACTGGAAGGCCAGGAAGAGCCCCTTGCGGGCCCTTTCGTCGGGGGAAAGCTCCAGGATGCTCTCCCCGTCCAGGAGGATGTCCCCCTTTTCCACGGTGTACTCGGGGTCCCCGGCCAGGATCTTGCCCAGGGTGCTCTTGCCCGCCCCGTTGGGGCCCATGAGGGCGTGCACCTCCCCTTTGGGGACCACCAGGTTCACGCCCTTTAGGATGGTCTCGCCGTCAACGGAAGCCCAGAGGTCGCGGATTTCTAGCTGGCTCATGCTTTTGCCTCCCAAAGGCCGGGCCGCACCCTTACTGCGACCCGTTCGCAGTAAGAGTATAGCCCCTTCGCCTCCAAAAGTATAGTGATTTAGTCGGGATTTGCCAGGTGGAAGCCCAGGGCCTCAGGCAGGGCCAAGGGGCCTGGGGCGAGGCGGGCCTCCAACTCCGGGCAGAAGCGGCCCAGGGCGCGGCCCAGTTGGAAGCGGAAGGGCTCGGGTAGCCTCCCCTGGCGGGCCTCCTCGAGCTTCTGCCAGGCGGCCTCCTTCTCCCCCAGGCCCAGGAGGGCTAGCACCTCCACCGCCCGGGCCTGGGCCAAAAGGCCAGGATCCTCCAAGGGAGGAAGGGCCACGATCTGGGCTAGGGCCTCTCCATAGCCTCCGCCCCGGGCCAGGGCCTCGGCGTAGCCCAGGCGGGCCTGGGCGCGGAGGTAGGGGTTTTCCAGGGCCAAGAAGGGCTTGAGCATGAGGGCGCCTTCCTCGGGGGGGAGGAGGAGGGCCAGGAGGCTTGCCGTATCCAAGCGCAAGGCGGTGTAGCGGTCCGTGGCCTCTTCGGGGATTTCCCGAAGGAGGTCTTGGAGGAGGCGGAAAGCGGTGGGGGCGGATAGCCCCCCCAGGAAGGGCGCGCGGTAGGGCTGGCCTGCCTCCAGGAGGAGGTAGGCAGCTCCCAGGCGAAAAAGGGTGCGTAGGTGGCGGTAGCGCGCCTCCTTGGGCCTTTCCCGGGTGGCGCGGAAGTAGGTTTCGGCCCGCCGGAGGTAGCCCAAGGCCTCAAAGGCCCGGCCCCGGGCCGCCTCGAGGATCCCCGCCTCGCTCTCCACCCGGGCCCGGGTGAAGGGGTCCTCCGCCTCCGCCAGGGCCTTTTGGATGGCGGCCTCGGCCTCGCCGTAGCGGCCAAGGCGCCGGAGGAGGGTGGCGTACCGGGCCCGCACCCGGGCCACCTCGTCCTTGGGGGCCCCCGCTTCCTCCAGAAGCCGAAGCCCTTCCCCCATGCGCTCGTCCGCCTCCAAGCGCCCGAGGCGCATGAGGAGGTCGCCCATCTGGTAGCGGGCCCGGCCTAGGAGAAGGGGGTCGTGGCCCACCTGGCCCAAGGCGGCTAGGGCCTCCTCGTAGCGGCCCAGGTCCTTGGCCACCAGGCCCCGCCAAAGCTGCACCCGGTCCCGGAGGAAGGGGGCCACGGGCAGGGCCTCCGCCTCCTCCACCAGGCTGGCTGCCCTTTCGTAGTCCCCTTTCCAGCGCTCCACCGCTGCCATCACCAAAAGGCCCTCCGCCTGGGCGGTTTCGTCCAGGTGGAGGAGGTCCTCCTTGGGGGGGAGAAGCTCCTCCGCTTCCCGGTAGAGGGCGGCGTCCGCCTTGGCCTCCGCCCCCTTGATGCGGGCCCAGGTGCGCAAGGTGGGGTTATCCGCTTGGGAGAGCACCTTAAGGGCTTCCTCCGCCTCGGGGTGGGCGTACTGGCCCAGGACGGCCCGGTAGCGCACCACCACCGCTGCCAGGGCTTCCAGGTCCTCCTTGGGCCAGGCTTGGGCCTCCTGCCAGAGGCCTGGAAGGAGGGCGAGGCGGGCGGGATCTTCTTGAAGCAGTTCTAAAAGGATTTGGCGCTCCCCCGCCTTGTGGGCGTGGTAGAGCTTGCGGAAGAGGTTTTCCTTGGGAAAGTATTCCAGGGCCAGGCGGTGGAGCTCCTTGGGCGCCTCCTCGGGGAGGAGGGTGCGCAGGGAGGGGCGCACCAAGCCTTCCCCTACCCAGTCCAAAAGGGCCCTTTCCGCCTGGGAAAGCTTTTCCAGGGAGCGGCCCAGGGCCTTTTCCAAAAGTTCTAGGGGGAAGGCGGGGTCGGCCTCGGGGCTGAAGGCGGAGAGGGCCTGGAGGAGAGGCCTCAGGGTGGGGTCGTCCTGGAGAGGGGTTTTGGGGTCGTGCTTGGCGGCTTCCAGGAGGACGAGCCGGGAAAGCTCCCCGAAGTTGCGGCCCGCCTGGTTCACCAGGGCCTCGAGGCGCTCGGGGGGCAGGTGGGGAAGCCTCTCCCGCACGAAACGCCTGGCCTCCTCCCGGCTCGGCGGGGAAAGGGGTTGGTAGGGGAGGGTGGGGGGAGGTTCGGAAAGGGCGGCTAGGTAGGGGATCTGCAGGGCCTTTAGAAAGGGCTCAAGCCAGGCCGCCAGGCTCCGCTTGCTTCCGTCTGGGCCCCGTAAGGGGAGGCCCTCCAAGGTGCCTTCGGCCTCGGCCCGGAGGAGCAGGGGGCGGCCTTTGCCGTTCAGGGCCCGTGCCAGGAGGGTGAGGACCTCTTGGGCCAAGGCTCCTTGGAGGATGTAGGGCTGGGTGGGGGAAAGCTGGGCCAAAAGCCCCCGCACCTCCTCCCCTACCCCCAGGGTTTCCGCCAAGGGGACCAGGGCCTGGGCCAGCTCGCCCCCTAGGTTGAGGAGCATGGGTTCCTTGCCCGGCAAGGCGGAAAGGGCCCGGGCCAGGGCGGAAAGGAGCACCCCCTTGCCCGTGGCCGGGCCTCCCACCACCACCATCTGCGGCCTGCCTCCCGCCTCCAGCTCCTTGAGGAAGCGGCGGAAGATGCGCCGCTTGTCCCGGCCCAGAGCCTTGCGGGCGCTTTCCAAGAAGAGCTCCGCCGGGGGAGGTGGGGGGGTGAGGCCCGCCTCCCGGTAGAGGTCGGCGATGACCCCGTAGAGGCGCTCCTTCTCCTCAGGGCTTCCCAGGTCCTTGTAGAGGATGTTGCGCACGGTGCCGGCCCGGCCGCCCCGCTCGCTCATGAGGGCTTCCAGCCAGCGCAAGGAACCCCGCTTGCCCCGGTGGTCCCGGCCCCGGAGGTGGGGCCTTAGCTCCTCCAGGTAGCGGAGCCAGGGTGTAGGTGCCTCGGCCATAGTATCTACACTATCTTAACTTGGTGTGTCTGTTTTTTACAAGCAAAAGCCGCCCCCTTGGGGGGCGGCCAGGCGAGGCGTCCTTTAGTGAACGGGCTCGTTGAACTGGGCCTCCTCCGTGGAGCCCTTGAGGGCCAGGGTGGAGGCTTCTCCTTGGGTCAGGGCCAGGACCACTTCGTCAAAGTAGCCAGCCCCCACCTCCCGCTGGTGCTTCACGGCGGTGAAGCCCTGGGCCTGGGCCAGGAACTCCTTCTGCTGGAGCTCCACGAAGGCGGGCATGCCCCGGGCCTTGTACCCCTTGGCCAGCTCCCAGGTGTAGTAGTTCAGGGTGTGCCAGCCGGCCAGGGTGATGAACTGGAACTTGTAGCCCATCTCCCCCAGTTCCCGGTTGAACTTGGCGATGGTCTCGTCGTCCAGGAACTTCTTCCAGTTGAAGGAGGGAGAGAGGTTGTAGGCGAGGAGCTTATCCGGGAACTCCCGCTTCACCGCTTCGGCGAACTTGCGGGCTTCTTCCAGGTCGGGCTTGGAGGTTTCCATCCAAAGGACATCGGCGTAAGGGGCGTAGGCCAGCGCCCGGGCGATGCACGCCTCAATTCCATTCTTCACCCGGTAGAAGCCCTCGGGGGTGCGCTCGTCCTTGAGGATGAAGGGCCGGTCCCGCTCGTCAATATCGCTGGTGATGAGGGTGGCGGCCTCGGCGTCGGTGCGGGCGATGATCACCGTGGGCACCCCCATGACGTCCGCCGCCAGGCGGGCCGCCTGCAGGGTGCGGATGTGGTGGGAGGTGGGCACCAGGACCTTGCCCCCCAGGTGGCCGCACTTCTTCTCCGAGGCCAGCTGGTCCTCGTAGTGGATGCCGGCGGCCCCCGCCTCAATCATGGCTTTGGTGAGCTCAAAGACGTTGAGGGCACCGCCAAAGCCCGCCTCGGCGTCGGCCACGATGGGCACGTACCAGTCCCGGGTCACCTTGCCCTCGGACCGCTCAATCTGGTCGGCCCGCATGAGGGCGTTGTTGATGCGCTTCACGATCTGGGGCACGGAGTTGTAGGGGTAGAGGGACTGGTCGGGGTAGGTCTGCCAGGCCAGGTTGGCGTCCGCCGCCACCTGCCAGCCGGAGAGGTAGATGGCCTCGAGGCCCGCCCGCACCATCTGCACCGCCATGGCCCCGGTGTAGGCGCCGAAGGTGTGGACGTAGGGGCGTTCGTGGAGGAGCCGCCAGAGCTTCTCCGCCCCCCGTTTGGCCAGGGTGTACTCTATGGGGATACTGGGCCTAAGGCGCACCACGTCCTCGGGCCGGTAGTCCCGCTTCACGCCCTTCCAACGGGGGTTCGTCTCCCACTCCCGCCTGAGGGCCTCCGCCTCTTCCCGCATCTCCGGGGTCAGCATGCCGAGGGGTTCCACGCTTCCACCTCCAAGGGCCAGTCTGGAGCCTGGAGGCGTTTCGGTGTAGTGTGTAAGCCCCGGAGGCCCACACGGGGCTTTGGTGTGAGCCGCCCTTTTCTACACCGCTAGCGGGCCTGTTGGGCGGCGATGAGGAGGGGGTCCCAGACGGGGCTATAGGGAGGGGCGTAGGCCAGGTCCAGGGCCAGGAGGTCCTCCAGGGTGCCCCCTCGGTGGAGGAGGGCGGCGAGGACGTCCACCCGCAGGGCCCCGTGGCCGTGGGCCACCACCGCCCCGCCGAGGAGCCTATCGGTGCCCTCCTCGTAGACCAGTTCCACCCAAAGGGGGCCGCTTCCCGGGTAGTAGTGGGCCCCGTCCCGGCTCTGGATGAAGACCTTTTTGGCCCGGTACCCTTCCCTTAGGGCAACCTCTAAGGAAAGTCCCGTGGTGGCCACCGCCAGGCCGAAGGTCTTGAAGATGGCCGTGCCCACCACCCCGTGGAAGCGGGCCTCCTTGCCGGCGATGACGCTTCCCGCCGTGCGGCCATGCTTGTTGGCCACGTCCCCCAAGGGGAGCCAGTAGGGGCGCTTGAGGACCTGGTGGAAGCTTTCCGCCACGTCCCCGGCGGCGAAAACCCCCTCCAGGTTGGTGCGCATCCTCTCGTCGGTGGCGATGGCCCCCGTGGGCCCGAGGGCCACCCCCATGGCCTGGGCCAGGGAGGTATTGGGCCTTACCCCCGTGGCGATGAGGACCAGGTCCGCCGGCACCACCCCTTCGGAGGTTTCCACCGCCTCCACCCGGCCCGAGCCCCTGAGGGCCAGGACCCGCACCCCGGTCCAGACCTCCACCCCGTGGCGCTCCAGCTCTCCCTTGAGGAGCGCCCCCACCTCCTCGTCCCAGTGGGGGAGGGGGCGCTCCTTGGCCTCCAGGAGGGTCACCTCGAGGCCCCGTTTGCGGAAGGCCTCCGCCACCTCCAGCCCGATGTACCCCGCCCCCAGGATGGCGGCCCGCCTTGCCCCCTCCAGGGCCCTAAGGAGCCTTTCCCCGTCCTCCAGGCTCCTTAGGGTGTAGACCCCCGCCTGTTCCGTCCCCGGGATGGGGGGGAGGGTGGGCCTCGCCCCCGTGGCCAGGACCAGGTAATCGTAGCGGTCCTGGAAGGTGCGCCCTTCCCGGTGGTCAAACACCGTGAGGACCCGCTCTTCGGGGTTTATGTCCACCACCTCGTGGTGGGTGTGGACCCAGACCCCCTGCTTGCGGAACTCCTCCGGGGTGCGGGCGATGAGCTTGGCGAGGCTAGGGATCTCCCCCGAGAGCACGTAGGGCAGGCCGCAGGCCCCGTAGGAGACGAAGCCCGATTTCTCGTAGACCACCACCTCGAGGTCCGGGTTTTCCCGCTTGGCCTTGGCGGCGGCGGAAGCACCCCCCGCCACCCCGCCCACCACCACCATGCGCTTGCCCATGGGGGGTATTTTGCCACAGGGGCCTTGGGCCAAGGGTCCCGGCCTAAGGCGCCCTCTGGGGTACCTCCTCCCGCCAAAGCCTTCCCCCCTTCAGGTGGAGGATGCGCTCCGCCCGGGCGGCGAGCTCCAGGTCGTGGGTCACCAGGATCAGGGTGCGCTCCCGGCCCGCCTGGAAGAGGAGGGCCGCCACCTCTTCCTTGGCCTCGGCGTCCAGGTTGCCCGTGGGTTCGTCGGCGAAGAGGATGGGGGGGTCCAGGGCCAGGGCCCGGGCCAGGGCCACCCGCTGTTGCTCCCCCCCGGAGAGGCGGCTTGGCAGGTGGTGGGACCGCTCCCCGAGCCCCACCTGCTCCAGAAGCTCCAGGGCCCGGGCCCGCCGCCTCGAGGGGGGCCAGCCCGCAAGGAGGAGGGGAAAGGCCACGTTCTCCCAGGCGGTGAGGGTGGGGATGAGGTTCCACTGCTGGAAGACGAAGCCCATATGCTTTAGGCGCATCCCCGCCCGCTCGTCCTCGGAAAGGCGGTGGAGGGCGGTTTCCCCCAGGTAGACCCCGCCCTCCGTGGGCAGGTCCAGCCCGGCGAGGAGGTTGAGGAGGGTGGTCTTGCCGCTCCCCGAAGGCCCCACCACCGCCGTGGCCCCTGGGGGAAAGGCGTAGGTGAAGCCCTGGAGGGCCACCACCTCCTTCTCCCCTTGCCGGTAGCGCTTGGTCAGGTTCTCGGCCCGAAGCATCACACCCTCCCCAGGGCTTCCACCACGGGGATGCGGCTTGCGTGATGGGCGGGCAGGAGCCCGGCCAAGAGCCCCAGGCTCAAGGCCACCAGGAGGGCGAAAAGGGAGAGCCTGGGCGTCACGGCGGAAAGGGCTAAGCCCACCTCGCTTTGCGTGTAGAGGTTGATGGCCTGGGAAACCGCACTCCCCAGGGCGAGCCCCCCTATTCCCCCCAGGAGGGCCAGGAGGAGGGCTTCCAGCACCACCAGGCGGAAGATGAAGCCCCTCTTAGCCCCCAGGGCCCGCATGACCCCAAACTCCCGGGTGCGCTCGTAGACGGACATCATCACCGTGTTGGCCACCAGAAGGCCGCCCACCACCAAGGCCACCAGGCTGATGCCGAAGCGCACCAGGTCGCTGATCCTGAGGGCCCGCTCGGCGAAGCGCATCACCTCCCCCGTGGTCTGGGCTTTGAGCCCAGGCACCGCCCGCTCCAAGGCCCGGGCCACTTCCTCCGCCTTCTGCCCCGGCTTGAGGGCCACGAGGAGGGCGCCCACGTTTTCCGTTCCCAAGACGGCCTGGAGGGCGGCGAGCGGGGCGAAGACCAGATTATCCGCTAGCCCCCCGCTTTCCTCCAGAATGCCCTCCACCCGCAAGGTCACCTTGGGGGAGAGGCGCAAGGGGCTTCCCAGGCCAAGCCCGGCCCGTTTCGCCAACTTGGCCCCCACCACGGCCCCCTCGTCCGAGGGGGTGAGCCGGCCTTCTTTGGCCTTTAGCCCCGGGTATAGGCGGTCCGGGCTCACCCCTTTGGGAAGGCCTTGAAAGAAGAAGCTCGTTTGCGGGTCAAACCCCCCGCGGGCAAGGAAGAGGGTGGGCACCACCTCCGCCCCCAGGGCCTTGGCCGCCCTTTCCAAGGCCTGGGCCTGGGCGGGGGTGATTTCCGGGTAAGCGCTAAAGCCCAGGCCCTCGGCCCCTTCCGGCACCACCTGGATGGCGGGGCCTACCCGGGAAAGCTCTTGGAAAAGGGAGCGCCTCAAGCCCTCGCCAAAGGAGAGAAAGAGGACCATGCTGGCGGTGGCGATGAGGACCCCAAGCAGGGTAAGGAGGCTCCGCACGGGGCGGGAGAGGAGGTTGCGCAGGACCAGGTGAAGGACTTCCATACCCCTGAGCCTACCCAAAGGAGGCGGGAGGGGGGTGGCGGGGGCTACAGGAGGCGCTCCACGAACCGGGTGTCCACCTCCTCCAGGAAGGCCCGGGGGTTCACCTTCTGCCTCTCGGGGTGGCTATAGTAGGCCTCCTCCGCTTGGGCGAAGTCCTCGTGGGCCACGAACCAGAGGAAGTCCCGGTCGGATAGCCAATAGGCCCCCAGGATCTCAAAGCCCAGGGCCTTCCGCAAGGGGACGATGGTTTCCAAAAAAACCTTTTGGAACGCCTCCTTGGCCCCCTCCTTCAGGCGGTAGCGGCGCATCTGGACCATGATTAGAGTCTAGACCACCTTGCCCGGGTTCAAGAGGCCCTGGGGGTCAAGGAGGGCCTTGAGCCTGCGCATCCAGTCCAGGGCGGGGCCGTGCTCTAAGGGGAGGTACTTCCGCTTCCTCAGGCCCACCCCGTGCTCGGCGGTGCAGGTGCCCCCAAGCTCCAGGGCTTTTTGCACGAGGTTTTCTGCGTAGGCCTCCGCTTTGCCGTAGTCCTCGGGGAGCACGGGGACCAGGGTGTGGAAGTTTCCGTCCCCCACGTGGCCCAGGATGTTCCCGGTGAGGCCCATCTCCCTTAGAAGCCCTTGGGCGAAGCGCACCATTGTGGGGAGGCGGGAGAGGGGGACGGCGGTGTCCGTAATCATGAAGCGGTGGCCGGGGAAAAGGTGGACCAGGGCCCAGTAGGCCTGGTGGCGGGCCTCCCACTGCCTTTTCCGTTCCTCCTCCGTCTTGGCGGCTTCCACCTCCAGGGCCCCCGCTTCCCGCATGATCTCCAGGGCCAAGGCGCTTTCCGCCTCCAGGGCCTCCTTGGTGGAGGAGTGAAACTCCACGAAAAGGGCTGGGCGCTCGGGGAAGTCCGAGCCCAGGTAGCGGTTGAGCGCCCTTAAGGCGAGCTCGTCCAAAAGCTCCAACCGGGCCACGGGGAGCCCTGCGGCCATCACCCGGTAGCTGGCCTCCACCGCCTCCTCCACCCCGGGGAAGAAGACCCTGAGGGTGTGGACGTGCTCGGGCAAAGGGTGGAGGCGCAGGGTGAGGCGGGTGATGACCCCCAAGGTGCCCTCGGAGCCGATGAAGAGGTCCTTTAGGTCGTAGCCGGCGCTCGTCTTGCGCACCCCCCGCCCGAGCTCCAGGACCTCGCCGCTCGCCAGGACCACCTGGAGGGCCAGGACATTGGCCCGCATCCCCCCGTAGCGCACCGTGGTGGTGCCGCTGGCGTTGGTGGCCGCCATGCCCCCCAGGGTGGCGTCGGCCCCGGGGTCCACGGGGAAGAAGAGGCCCGTGCCCTTTAGGGCCTCGTTCAGGGCCTTGCGGGTGAGGCCAGGCTCCACCACGGCGAGGAAGTCCTCGGGGCGGACCTCGAGGACCCGGTTCATCCGGGACAGGTCCAGGCTGATGGCCTCGCCCACGGGCAAAAGGGCCCCTTCCAGGCTCGTCCCCGCCCCGAAGGGGATGACGGCCACCCCCGTTTCCCGGGCCCAGGCGAGGGCCTTTTGCACGTCCCCTACCCCTTCCGGGTAGACCACGGCCAGGACCTCCCCTTCCTCCGGGTAGCCCTCGTCCTTGCCGTGGCGCCGCCTTTCGGAAGGGGAGGTTTCCACCTTGCCGGGCAGGAGGCTTTTTAGGGCTTCCAGCTTGTCCATGGGGAAAGTTTAGTCCGCCTTGGCGTCGGGGAGGAGGGTTTCCGCCTCCCGCACCCCTCGGATAAGGTAGCCCGAAAGCCCAAAGAAGACCCCCAGTCCCCCGAAGAGGAGGAGCATGAGGGCGATGCCCTCCCCCTGCCCCAAGCGGGGCCCGAAGACCCGGTCGGCCAGGGGCCCGGAAAGGACCATGGCCAAGGGGGTGGCGAACCAGGCGATCATGCGCCTGGCGGCGAAGACCTTGCCCTGGACGGCGAGGGGCACCTTGGCCTGCCAGATGGCCTGGTTGGAGCCGTTTAGGAGTGGGATAAAAAACGCCTCCAGGAAGGCCAGGGCCGCCCAGGCCCAAGGGCCCTCCACCACCCCCATGAGGGCCAAGGCCAGGCTGGAGAAGGCCATGCCCAAGAAGACCCCGTGAACGCGCCGCTTGGGACCGCCCCAAAGGGAGAGGAAAAGCCCCCCCGCCACCCCGCCCAGGCCCGAGGCGGAGCGCACCAGGGCCAAGGCGCTTTCGGAACGCCCCGTCTTGGCCAGGACCATGGCGGGCATCACCGTGGCCGCCAAGGTGGTGAGGAAGTTGATGCCGAAGAACATGAGCTGGAGGCCGAGAAGGGGCGGCCTTTGCAGGATGAAGCGGAAGCCAAAAAGGGCCTCCCCCAGGAGGGAGGTCTTTTCCTGGGCCTGGGGTCTTGGGTTAGGGATGGGCACGAGGAGGAGGGTGGCCACCGCCGTGGCGGTTCCCAAAAGGTCCAAGGCGAAGATGCCCTCTAAGCCCAAGGGCTTGAGGAGGGCCGCCGCCAGGACCGGGGCCCCCACCCCGGCCAGGGACTCCGCCAGGCTCATCATGCCGCTTGCCCGGGCGTAGTCCTTCTTCTCCAACAGGGCGGAAAGGGCGGCGGAGAGGGCGGGCCAGTGCAGGCTGGAAAGCGCCCCGGTGAAGGCGGACGCCAGGTAAAGGTGCCCGACCTCGAGGCGGCCCAGAAGGGCCAGGAGAAGGAGCGTCCCCGTGGCCACCCCTCCCCCCAGGTCCGAGGCCAGCATGGCCCACTTCCGGGGATACCGGTCCACCAGGGCCCCCGCCAGGGGGGAGAGGAGGATGAGGGGCAGGAAGTGGAAGAAGCCCAAGAGGGAAAGGGTGGTGGCGAGGCCCGTCTTCTGGTAGGCGAAAAGGGTAAGGGCGAACCAGGTCATCTCCCGGCCCACCAGGGCCAAAGCCTGGCCCGCCCAGAGGAGGCGGAAGGCGGCGAAGCCCGCCACCTAGGCTTCGCCCCTTAGGATGGCCTCAATCCGCTCCAGGGCCTCTTGGGGCAGGTCCACCCCGGCCGCCCCCAGGCTTTCCTTGATCTGCTCGGGCCTTGTGGCCCCGGTGATGGCGCTGGAGATCCCGGGAAGCCGTAGCACCCAGGCCAGGGCCAGCTGGGTGCGGGTGAGGCCGAGCGCCTCCGCCACCTCTTTTAGCTTCAGCACCTTCTTGCGGTTCTCCTCCGTAAGGTAGCGTTCCCGGAACTGGTCGTAGCGGGCGAAGCGGCTATTCTCGGGGATGCCCTCGTCGTACTTCCCCGTGAGCATCCCTTGGGCCAAGGGGCTCCACACCACCAGGCCCAGGCCGAACCGCTCGGCCTCGGGCAGGATCTCGCCCTCCACCCGTTCCCGGTAAAGCATGGAGTACTGGGGTTGCTCCACGATGGGGGGGTGGAGGCCGTTTTCCCGGGCGAAGGCCACCGCCTCGGCGATGCGGGGGGCGGGCCATTCGGAGGTGCCCCAGTAGAGGGCGTAGCCCTTTTCCACGATGGTGTGCATGGCGTAGACGATCTCCTCCATGGGCACCTCGGGGTCGTAGCGGTGGGCGAAGAAGATGTCCACGTAGTCGGTCTTTAGCCGCTTGAGGCTTTTGGTGATGCTCTCCAGGAGGTGCTTGCGGCTTAGGCCCCGGTCGTTGGGGTCCTCGGACATGGGCCAGTAGGCCTTGGTGGAGAGGACCAGGGTGTGCCGGGGGAACTCCTTAAGCACCTCCCCCATGATCTCCTCCGCCAGGCCCCGGGCGTAGACGTCGGCGTTGTCAAAGAAGTTCACGCCCCCTTCGTAGGCGATTTTCACGATTTCTCGGACCGTTTCCCTGTCCTTGACCACGTCCCCGAAGGTCACCCAGGCCCCCAGGGAGATCTCGGACACCTTCAGGCCCCACTTGCCCAGTTTCCGGTAGCGCATCTCGCCCATGGCAAGAGGAGTTTACCCCTTGCTCCGGCTGTTGACCAGCGGGTCAGTCCCCCTCCACCTCCAAGACCCCGCCTTCTGCCTGGAAGCCAATGCGCTTGTGGGTGCCGTCGCAGAAGGGCTTGTTGGCCGAGCCCCCACAGCGGCAGAGGAAGACCCGGGGCTTTTCCAAGACCTCTTCCTTTTCCCCAACACGCACCCGGAAGCGGGTGCCCTCGAGGCGGATGGGCCCGTTTTCCACCAGTTCCAGACGCATGCTTTCATGGTACTTGAGGTCTTGGAAGGGGGGTATGGGAGCTACGGCACCTTTCTTTACCCTTGCTGTGCTAAGGTGGAGGGCAAGGAGGTTGGGGGATGGTAGAAACGCAGGAGGCGGTCATCCGGATTACCCCGCTAGCGGCGGAAAAGGCCAAGGAGATCCTGGCCCGCTACGGCAAGGAGCACGCGGCCATCCGGGTCTACATAAAATCCGGGGGGTGCTCTGGCTTCCAGTACGGCATGGCCGTGGACGAGCGGGAGCTGGAGGGGGACACCTTCGTGGAGATGCACGGGGTGCGCCTGGTGGTGGACCCCATGTCCTTGCCCTACCTGGTGGGCTCCGAGATTGACTGGGTGGAAAGCCTCATGGGGGGCGGCTTCACCGTGAACAACCCCAACGCCGCCAGCACCTGTGGCTGCGGCCACTCCTTCCGCACCAAGGACCAGGAGGGCGAGGCCCGCACCTGCGGCCACTAAGCCTTTCGCATCGTTATTTGGGGGGCCTGGTTTCAGGCCCCTTTACCTTTACCCCATTGACCCCCAGAATGGGCGCCGTATAATGACCTCGGCCACTAAGGAGAGTGCCGCACACACGAAAGGAGGCAGTATGAGGAAACTAGGCAAACTGGCTGTACTCGGTTTAACCGCCATGGGGCTAGCCCTGGCGGGGCCCCAGGACAACAGCTTGGTCATCGGGGCTTCCCAGGAACCCCGGGTGCTGGCGGGGGACTTCCTCTCCATCATCTCCAACCAGGCCATCAAGAGCGAGATTGAGGGCTATCTCTTCGCCCCCTTCATCGGCTTTAACGCCGACAGCCAGAACTTCCCCGTTCTGGCCACCGAGGTGCCCACCCAGCAGAACGGGCGCTTGCGGGTGACGGACATCGGCGGGGGCAAGAAGCGGCTGGAGATGGACCTCACCATCCGCCCAGACGCCCGCTGGTCCGACGGCAAGCCCATCACCACCGAGGACGTGCAGTTCTACTTTGAGGTGGGCAAGGCCAAGGGGATGCCCGTCCTGAACCCCGACTACTGGGAGCGGGTAAGCCTAAAGGTAAAGGATGCCCGGAACTTCACCGTTATCTTTGAGCCCGCCTACTACTACGACACCTACGGCGGCACCTACGGCTCCCCCATCGGCTATGCTCCCAAGCACATCATGGGCGCAGAGTGGGAGAAGGTGAAGGCGGCGGCCCGCAACCTGGACCCCGACAAGGACGCGGAGAAGCTCAACGAGCTTTACCGCAACTTCTTCCTCAAGTTCTCTACGCCCCAGGCCCTGAACCGGGGGGCCATGGTGTACTCCGGGCCCTTTAAGCTCAAGCGCTGGGTGCCGGGCAACTCCGTGGAGATGGAGCGGAACCCCAACTTCCCCATCAAGCCGGAAGGTGGGGAGAGCCGCTACGTGCAGAAGGTGGTCTACCGCTTCATCCAGAACACCAACTCCCTTTTGGTGGCGGTGATCGGCGGGTCCATTGACGCTACCTCCAGCGTTTCCCTCACCTTTGACCAGGCCAGGAGCCGCCAGCTCACCTCCCGTGCCCCCGGCCGCTTTGACATCTGGTTCGTGCCCGGGGCCATCTGGGAGCACATTGACATCAACAAGTTTGAGAACTGCCAGACCGTGCGCGACCTGGGCCTGAACGACAAGCGCACCCGGCAGGCCATCCTCCACGCCCTGAACCGCGAGGGGCTGGTGAAGGCCTTCTTTGACGGGCTTCAGCCCGTGGCCCACACCTGGATTGCCCCCGTCAACCCCCTCTTCAACCCCAACGTCCGGAAGTACGAGTTTGACCTGAAGAAGGCAGAGGCCCTCCTGGCTGAGATGGGCTGGCGCAAGGGCCCGGATGGCATCCTGCAGCGCACCGTGGGCGGGCGCACCGTGCGCTTTGAGATTGAGTACGTGACCACCGCCGGCAACGCCATCCGCGAGCGCACGCAGCAGTTCTTCGCCGAGGACCTGAAGAAGATCGGCATCGCCGTCAAGATCAACAACGCCCCCTCCGCCGTGGTCTTTGCTGACGACTACATCCAGCGCGCCTCCGAGTGCAAGTGGACGGGGATGTTTGAGTTCGCCTGGGTCTCCAACCTGCAGGAGGACGGTGGCCTCTTCCAGTACAGGAACCTGAACACCGGGGCCATCATGGTGCCCACCAAGGAGAACAACTACCAGGGGCAGAACATCGGCGGCTGGCGGAACGACGAGTTTGACCGCCTCACCAGCCAGGCGGTGCTGGAGTTCGACGAGGCCAAGCGGAAGCAGCTCTTCGCCCGGGCGCAGGAGATCTGGGCCGAGGAGCTCCCCGCCCTGCCCCTCTACTTCCGCGCCAACCCCTACGTGGTGCGCCAGGGCCTCGTGAACTACGTGGCCAGCGCCTACTCCGGCGGCTACGGCTACCCCGGCTGGAACGCCTGGGAGATCGGCTGGGCCAGCCGCGGCGCCGTGAAGAAGTGGGACCAGGCGAAGTACGCGCTTTCCATCCGGTAGTCCGGGTGGTATAGTGGGGCCCGCTGGGGTTAACCCCAGCGGGCTTTTTGGTGCCATAAACGGGAGGTACAACGGTGTTTGCCTACACGGTGCGCAGGCTTTTGCAGATGATCCCTTTGCTCTTGGCGGCCAGCGTGGTGATTTACACCCTCTTGGCCCTACAGCCAGGGGACCCTTTGGAGGAACTTAGGCGGCAAAACCCCCGCATGACGGCGGAGCAGTTTGAGGCCCTGAAGCGGGCCTACGGCCTGGATAAGCCCCTCCATATTCGCTACTTCAAGTGGCTTTCCCGCGCCGTGCAGGGGGATTTGGGCTATAGCCGTACCTATGGGATCCCCGCCGCCGAGTACATCTTTGTCCAGCGCTTGCCCAAAACCCTCCTCCTCTCGGGGCTGGCCCTGACCCTGGCCCTGGTGGTGGCCATTCCCGTGGGGGTCTTCTCGGCCGTGCGTCAGTATTCCTTGGCGGACTATGTCATCACCTTCCTCTCCTTTGTGGGCTTTTCCATGCCGGTCTTCTTCCTGGGTATCCTCCTTCTCTACCTCTTTGCCATCTGGCTACCTGACCATATCCCCGGCTTTCCCCGCTTCCCCACGGGGGGTGTTCCCGGGGTGCTTTGGGAGGATGTGCGTTCGGGTGCGGTGAGCCTTTGGGGGTTTCTTGGCCAGTGGGCCTGGCACCTCGTCCTCCCCGTCATCGCCCTTTCCTCCTTGCAGATGGCCGAGTGGACCCGGTTTATGCGGGCCTCTCTCCTGGAGGTCCTCTCCCAGGACTACATCCGTACCGCCCGGGCCAAGGGGCTTTCCGAGCGGGTGGTGCTCTACAAACATGCCCTGAGGAACGCCCTCATCCCCATCGTGACCCTGGTGGGCCTGGCCATCCCGGGGGTTCTGGGCGGGGCCACCATCACCGAGACCATCTTCAGCTACCCGGGTATGGGGCGGGCCATCTTTGACGCTCTGGTGGAGAAGGACTACAACGTGGCCATGGCCGCCTTGGCCTTCTTGGCCCTAATGACCGCTCTTTTTAACCTCCTGGCGGACCTGGCCTATGCGGTGGTGGACCCCCGCATCCGCTATAGCTAGAGGTGAAACATGGCGACCGCAACCACATCCGCTAAGCCCAGGACCTTCTTTAGCCTCTTTTGGCGCCGCTTGCGGCGGCACAAGATGGCCATGGCGGGGCTGGTGGTCATCACCCTCCTCATCCTTATGGCCATTTTTGCCCCCTGGCTTGCGCCCTACGACCCCACGGCCCAGCCCACGGGGGAGGATGTGGGCCAGTACTACTTCAACCCGCCTTCCCGGGAACACCCCTTGGGCACCGATGACCTGGGGCGGGACGTCCTGTCCCGCATCATCTACGGCTCGCGCATCTCGCTCCTGGTGGGCTTTGCCGTGGCCTTCTCCAGCGTGATCCTGGGGACCATCATGGGCACGCTGGCAGGGTACTTCTCCGGGCGCCCCTTGCGGTTTTACCTAGGGCCCTTGCGCCGGGAGCGGGAGGGGTTTTATCCTTGGAGCTTCGCCCTTTGGCGGGTGGTTTCCTGGTTCCTCTACTACGGGGTGCTTTACTTGGCCCTTTCCATCGCCTGGGCCTTGGCCCAAGACGGCATCCGGGCGGGAAGCGTTGGGAGCTACCTGGGCTTTGGGCTCACCCTGGCCCTGGTGCTCTGGGCCGCCTGGTATGGGCTTAAGGGCCAGATGCGGCTGGACCTGGACGTGGCCATCAGCCGCCTCATTGACTTCATGCTCACCATCCCCACCCTGCCTTTGCTCCTGGTGCTTTCCGCCCTCCTCCGGGACCCTGGGGTCAAGGTGGGGCAGTGGGCGCAAGGGGTGTTTGGGGATGCGGCGAGCGTTTTCATCATCATCACCATCCTGGTGCTTTTCGGTTGGCTGGGCACGGCGAGGCTGGTGCGGGGGAACATCCTCTCCTTGCGGGAGCAGGACTACGCCACCGCCGCCCAGGCCCTGGGGGCCACGGACGCCCGCATCATGTTCCGCCACCTGGTGCCCAACACCTTGGCCCCCCTCATCGTCCAGGCTACCCTGCAAGTGGGTGGGGCGATCCTTACGGAGGCGGCGCTTTCCTTCCTGGGCTTTGGCATCCAGCCCCCGGTGGCCACCTGGGGCAACATGCTGACCAACGCCCAGGAGTACATCTTCACCGCCCCTTGGCTGGCCTTGCCCCCTGGCTTCATGATCTTCATCACCGTCTTGGCCTTTAACTACCTGGGGGACGGCCTGCGGGACGCCTTGGACCCGAGGAGCCGGCTTTAGGAGCCTTAGAGCTTAGGGACCGGCTAAAGCCGGTCCCTTTTACCTTCTTGGCATCAGGCGCTCTTCCGGGTAGGCCGCCTCCACGAAGTAAAGCCCTTGGGGAGGAGCCGAGGGGCCAGCGAGGCGGCGGTCTTGGGTTTCCAGGATGGCCTTTAGGCTTTCCGGGGGGCGCTTCCCCAGGCCCACCTCCAGGAGGGTGCCCACCATCCCCCGCACCTGGCCCCTGAGGAAGCTGGTGCCCCTGAAATAGAAGTGGACCTCGAGGCCCCCCTCCCCCTCCACCACAAAGACACGGGCTTCCAAGAGCTCCCTAACCCCCTCCCGCACCTCCTCCTTGGCGAAGCCCAGGAAGTTGTGCCGCCCTAGGAGGAGGGGCAGGGCTTCCTCCAGGGCCTTCAGGTCCAAGGGGCGCCGAAGCCATAGGACCCGGTGGCGCAGGAGGGGGGAGGGGTGGGGCCTTACGAGGACCCGGTAGCGGTAGGCGCGCCAAAGGGCGTCCTTGCGGGCGTGGAAGTCCTGGGCCACTTCCCTGGCGGCGAGGACCTTGAGGTCCTCCGGAAGGAGGCGGTTTAGGGCCTCGGGGACCCGTTCCACGGGGATGGAGCTGAGGAGGTCGGCGTGGAAGGGCATGGCCAAGGCGTGGACCCCAGCGTCCGTGCGGCCTGCGGCCACCGCCTTGGGAAGGGCGCCGATGGCGGCGAGGGCCTTTTCCAGCTCCCCCTGCACGGTGCGGAGGCCTTCCCTTTGCCGCTGGAGCCCGGCGAAGTGGGTTCCGTCGTACTCGGCCAGGATGAGGGTGCGGCGCACGCCTTCAGCTTAGTCCGTGCCCACGGGGGTCTTGGGGCTTTGGCCGTCCAGGGCCACCCCTTCCCCCGCCACCTTCACCGCCACCAAGTCCCCTACCCGGAAGGGGCTTTCCGGGCCTTCCTGCACCAGGACCTCCCGCTCCGGGGCCAAAAGGCGCACCCGGTAGGTGAGGTCGTGCCCCTTGAACTCCCGGGCCACCACCTGGCCCAAGGGGCCGCCTTCCTCCGGGGGGGCGAGGCGGAGGGCCTCGGGGCGTAGGGAGAGGAGCAGGGGCCCATGGGCGGGCTCGGCCAAGGGCACGGGGCCCAGGCAGGTTTCGGCGTGACGGCCTTTTCCCTCGCCCGATAGGAGGTTGGTGCGCCCCAGGAACTGGGCCACGAAGGGGGTCTTGGGCCGGAGGTAGACCTCCTCGGGGGTGCCCACCTGCAAGAGCTTTCCGTCCCGCATCACCCCCAGGCGGTCGGCGAAGGAGAGGGCTTCCTCCTGGTCGTGGGTGACCAGGAGGGCGGTGGTGCCCGTCTCTTTGAGCACCTTGCGCACCTCTTCCCGGGTGGCGGCGCGGAGGCTTGCGTCCAGGCTGGAGAAGGGCTCGTCCAGGAGGACGAGCTTGGGCCCGGGGGCCAGGGCCCGGGCCAAGGCCACCCGCTGCTGTTGCCCGCCGGAAAGCTCCCCCGGCTTGCGGTGCTGGAAGAGGGTCATGCCCACCCGCTCTAAGGCCTTCTGCGCCCTTAGAAGGCGGTCTTTCCCCTTAAGCCCGAAGGCCACGTTGCCCAAGGCGGTGAGGTGGGGGAAGAGGGCGTAGTCTTGGAAGACGAAGCCGATGCCCCGCCTTTCCGGGGGGAGGGGGGTGATGTCCTGGCCTTGGAGGACGACCCTCCCCCCGTCCGGGGTTTCCAGGCCGGCGATAACCCGGAGGAGGGTGGTCTTGCCGCAGCCCGAAGGCCCGAGCAGGGCCAGGATCTCCCCGGGGTAAAGGGCGAGGTCTATCCCCTTAAGCACCTCGTGCTCCCCGAAGCGCTTGCGGATGCCCTCTAGGGTTAAAAGCGGCGCTCGCTCCACAGCAACACCCCAACAAAGGCCGCCGAGAGGAGGACGATAAGGAGGGCGAAGGGGGCGGCCTCGGCGAACATGGCTTCTTGAGTGTAGCTGAAAACCCGGGTGGCCAGGGTGGCGTAGCCCATGGGGGCGAGGAGGAGGGTGATGGGGAGTTCCTTTACCGCCCCGATGAAGGCCAAGGCCCCTCCCGCCACCGCACCCCGCCAAAGCAGGGGAAAGGTGACGCGGAAGAAGGCCCCCGTGGGGGTCTCGCCCAGGGTTCTCGCCGCCTCCTCCAGGCGCCTCGGCACCTGGAGGAGCGCTCCCCTCACCGGGCCTAGGCTTTCCGCCAGGAAGTGGAAGGCGAGGACCAGGACCAAGAGGGGCAGGGTGCCGTAGAGGAAGGGGAGGCTTCGCAGGCTGAAGAAGATCCAGGCCAGGGCGAAGGCCAGGGGCGGGATGGCGTACCCCAGGTAGGCGATGCGTTCTAACATCCGGGATAGGCCAAGGGGGTACCGCGTGGCTAGGTAAGCGATGGGCAGGGCCATGCCCACGGCCAGGAGGCTTGCGGGTAAGGCAGCAAGGGCGGAGTGGAGGAGGGCTTCGCCGACCCCATAAAGCCTTTCCATGGGAAAACGCTGGGCCAAGTAGAAGAGCACGAAGAGGGGAAAGATCAGGCCGAAAAGAAGTGGCAGGGTTAGTACGAGATAGGCTATAGGGGCAAAGATGCCTAAGTGGACGGGCTTTGCTTTTCGGCTAGCTCCTCGTCCTGTACGCCCTATGGTGAGGCGTCGGAGGAAGAGCCCTTCTAGGGCGAGTAACCCTCCTGTGAGGAGAAGGAGCATTAGGGCTAGCCAAGCAGCGTATACCCGGTCAAAAGCGGCGTTGTATTGCAGGTAGATGGCGTAGGAGAAGGTTTCGTAGCGCAACAAGCTCACGGTACCGAAGTCCCCCAGCACGTGAAGGCCCACTACGAGGTAACCCGAAAGCAGAGCGGGCAGGAGTTGGGGAAAAGCTGCCCGGAGGAAAGCTTGCCATGGTTTGAGACCAAGTGTCCGTGCAGCTTCTTCCAGCGTGGGGTCCAAACCCAAAAAGGCGGCCCGGAGGGAAAGGAAGAGATACGGATAGGTAAATAGGGAAAGGATCAGAAGCGCTCCCCAATAGCCTTCTGGGCGTGGCAAGGGAAGGAGGCTGGACGGGCCTGTGGCTGCTAAATAGACATAGGCTCCCACGTATCCCGGAATGGCCAGGGGAAGGCTAAGGAGGGTGGTGAGGAGGCGTTTTCCTTTCAGATCTGTGCGCGTGGTGAGAAAGGCCAAAGGTAGGGCGATGAGGGTGGTGAGGGCCAGGACCCCTACGAGGAGGGCTAAGGTGTTGAGGAGGAGTTCTAGGTTTTTGGGTCGGAGGACGATTTCCCTTAGGGTGTGAGGGTCGGCCTCGAGGGCTCTAAGGACCAGGTAGACGAGGGGCAGGGCCACCCCGCCCCCCGTGAGGAGGGCGGGGATTAGGAAGGGTAGGAGCCCCGAGCGGTGGGTTAGCGGATGAACGTTCAAGGTCTAGAGGATACCCAGTTCGCGCATGAGCTGCAGCGCCTGTTCCAGGGGAAGCTTCTCAAAGTCCAGGTTTGGCGTCTTCTTGAGTGCCTCTTCCAGGGGCAGGAGCCTGGGGTCAGGAACCACGTCCTGAACCACGGGGTACTCACCGATGTTGCCCACGAAGTACTGCTGTCCCTTCGGGGAGAGGAGGTAGGTGAGGAAGCGGGTGGCAGCGCTCAGGTTGCGGCTGTTGCGGTGGATGCCCGCACCCGTCACCAGGGCGAGATTCCCTACATCTCCGTCCCGGAAAGATGCCATGCCCACCTGAAAGCCTGCCCGTTGGAAGCGTACCACGTAGTAGTGGTTGGTGGAGGCGAGGTCAATTTCTCCAGCCCGGATGGCGTCCACCATGGCTACGTTAGAGGAGCCGTAGCTTTTGGGGTTAAGGGCCTTAAAAGCGGTGAGCCATTGGCGTGCTGCCTGCTCCCCATGGAGGAGGATAATGGCAGCCACCATGTCCTGGAAGCTAGAGTAGGTGGGGGTCCAACCTATCCTCCCCTGAAGACCCTTTTCCTGGACAAAGCGGGGTAGGTCTAGAAGGCTTTGAGGCAACTCCTCAGGCTTGAACTTTTGGGGGTTATAAGCCAAGACCCGAAGGCGCACGGTTACGGGTACCCACCGCTTGGAAGCGGGGATGAAGCCCACCGGCCGCTTGAGGAGGTTCTCGCTTAGAGGGCGGAGGAGGTTTAAGGCGGCAGCACGGCCTAAGGCGCCGGATGTGTTTAGCCAGACCACGTCTGCCGGAGACCGGCTCCCTTCCTCTTGGAGGGCCGCAAGGATTTGGGCGTCGGATCCGTAGCGAACCTGGACGCGGATGCCGGTTTCCCGCTGGAACTGCTGCACCAGGGGACCCACTAAGCTTTCACCCCGGCCAGAGTAAATCGTAAGGGTTTGTTGCTGAGCCAAGCCTAAACCAAGGCCTGCCAAGCCAAGGAGACCTACGAGGAAACTTCTCCGCACCATGGTTACCTCCAAAAGGAGAGGGCGCCCTCTCGGGGAACCACTCTAAGGGGGGTGAGCTATAAAGTCAAGTATTCCGGTCGGATTTTCTAAGTTTAAAAGCGATAATCACTTGCAACCAGGGAAGGACCCCCGCCAGGTCCTGCGGCCAGAAGGGGGCTTCCCCCGAGTAGACCAGGGGCACGGGGTTTCGGGTGTGCCTGGGGTGCCAGGGCTCTTCGGCGTTGCCGTGGTCCGAGGTAAGGAGAAGCTCGCCCCCTTCGGCCAGAAAGCCTTCTAGGAAGCGGGATAGCTCCCGAAAGCGCTCCCCTAACGTTTCGGGGGCGCGGTGGGCCGCCAGGTCCAAAGCCCAGTATTCCAGGACCACGAGGTCAAAGGCCCGGGACAGGCTGGCCGCCCGCGCGCCCATGCCGTAGGGATCTGCCCAGAAGGCGGGGGGAAGGGCCAAGGGGTGGCCTAAGGGGAGGAGGGGGAGGCCCGCCAGGCTTGCCGCCTGGGCGAAGGCGGAAAGGAGAAGCCGCCTCCCTTCCGTGGCCCGCCTGAGGTATTCCGGCCGGTAGGCGTTGGCGTGGAGGACCTTTAGGCCCGCCTCTTTAGCCCAGGCGTAAAGGCTTCGCCGGAGGAGGGGTCTAAGCCTGGGGCTAGGGAAGGGCCCCTGGTGGTGGCCGAGGAGCTGGGCGGCGTTGACCCCGGTGAGGAGGGTGGTCTGCCCCGTGCCCGACTGGGGGAGGCCCTCCACCCCCAAGGTGGCGTCCAGGGGCTTAGGGGAAAGCTCCAAAAGGAGGGGGAAGAGGCCTTCTAGCGCTTCCCCGAGCCCCAGGCCGTCCACGAAGAGGAAGAGCACAAGGCCAGTGTAAAGGTGCTTTGCCTTTCTATGGGCTTGGGGGATTTGGGTATTCTGGAACCGGAGGTAAAGCTATGCCGGTGCGCCAAGCGAATGCGGTATGGGAAGGCGGTCTCCGTCAGGGCAAGGGTATCATGCGGCTCCAGAGCCAGGCCTTTGAGGGGCCCTATTCCTTCCCCTCGCGCTTTGAGGAGGGGGAGGGCACGAACCCGGAAGAGCTCATCGCCGCAGCCCATGCGGGTTGCTTCTCCATGGCCTTGGCCGCCAGCCTGGAGCGGGAGGGCTTCCCCCCCAAGCGGGTTTCCACCGAGGCCCGGGTGCACCTGGAGATGGTGGAAGGAAAGCCCACCCTCACCCGGATTGAGCTCTTGACCGAGGCGGAGGTGCCCGGGATTAGTCCCGAGAAGTTCCAAGAGATCGCCCAGGCGGCCAAGGAAGGCTGCCCCGTCTCCCGGGCTCTGGCGGCGGTGAAGGAGATTACCCTTCAGGCCAGGCTGGTCTAGGCCTCCCCTTTCCAGAGGAGGCGGCCGCAGGAGGGGCAGCGGGTGAGCTGCCCCTGGATCACCTTTTGCGCCACGTGGGTGGGGAGGACCACGTTGCACCCCTCGCAGCGGAAGACCTGGCCCTGCCGGGCCATGCGCACGATCCCCATGCCCTTGCGGGCCCGGCGGATGGCCTCGTACTCCTTGAGGACGGGGGCGGGGATGCCTTGGGCCAAGGCCGCCCGTTCCTCTAGCCTGGCCTGTATTTCCGCCTTAAGGGCTTCCACCCGCACCCGATTGGCCTCCAGGAGTTCCTCCAGCCTGGGCCTAAGCTGGGCGAGCTCGGCTTCCAAGCGGGCGATCTCGGCCTCCAGGTTCTCCATGGCCTCCATGATGGGGGTGGAGAGCTCCAGGAGCTCGCGGATGCGGTCCTTGATCTGCTGGATGCGGTTCTCGTACTGGGTCTGCTCCCGGGCGCTTTGCGCTTGGCGCTGCTCGGCCTCCGCCTGCTTTTCCTTGGCGGTGAGGTCCTCTATGTCCAGGCTGTGGCGGTTGTACTCCTTCCGTAGCTCCGCCTGGCGCTCCAGCAGGTCCTCCAGTTCCCTTTCCAGGGCTTCCACCTGGGACTTTACGGAAAGCAACTCCTCGGGGAGGCTTTCCGCTTCTTGCTGGAGCCTATCTATTTCCAAATCCTTCTCTTGGAGCCCGAAGAGGGCCTTGAGCGCCTCATGTTGTCCCCTGTGGGGAGCGTCCGGCCCGTTCACGCTTCCCATTCTAACCCCGTGAGGAAGGGGTTCGTGCGGGCCTCGAGGCCCAGGGTGGTGGAGGGCCCGTGCCCCGGGTGGACCTGGGTGTCCGGGGGAAGGGCGAGAAGGCGCTTTAGGGAGGCGAAGAGGGCCTGGGGGTCGGCTCCGGGAAGGTCGTAGCGGCCGATGCTTCCCCGGAAGAGGAGGTCCCCGGAAAAGACCGCTTGGCCTTTGGGGTCCAGGAAGGCCACGTGCCCAGGGCTATGCCCGGGGAGGTGGAGGACCTGGAGGCCAAAAAGCTCCATCCCCTCCGCCAGGGGCTCCACGGGCAAGGGGGGTTTGGGGATGGCGAAGCCCCAGGCTTGCGCCGCTTCCGCCGCCCGCTCGTAAAGGGGAAGGTCCAGGGGGTGGAGGTAGACGGGTAGGCCAAAGGCGGCCACCAAGGGGGCCACGGCCCCCACGTGGTCAAAGTGGGCGTGGGTGAGGAGGATGGCCTTTGGGGCGAGGCCCGTTTGGGCGAGGAGGGCCAGGATCCTCTCGGGCTCGTCCCCCGGGTCTATGAGGACCGCCCCCTCGGGGGTTTCCACCAGGTAGGCGTTCGCCGCCAAGGGGCCTAGGACCAGGCGGTGGGCCCTCATGGTTCCGTGGGTAGCCCCTCCTGCAGCCACTCGTGCATGGAGCCCAGGTAGTTCTGGGCCCTTACCCCCAGGCTCCGCAGGACGAAGAAGGCCACGGCGCTCCGGGCCCCGGAGTGGCAGTAGACCCCCACCTCCTGCCCGGGCTCCAGGCCGAGCCGCTCTAGAAGGCCTTCAGGGTTGAGGAAGTGCTCTAGGGGAACGTTCCGGCTTCCGGGGATGCGCCCGCCCCGGGGGCAGCAGGGGGGGTGGACCTTCCCCTGATACTCCTCGGGGCTTCGCACGTCCAGGAGGAGGGGGTGGCGGGCGGCCTCGTCGGCGGTGAGGAGCCAGTCCCGCCTTAGGCGGGCCTCCACCTGGGTGCGCTCGGGTTTGGGTTCCTCCGTTTCCGTGGCGTAGGGCTCCCACCCCTCGGTCCAGAGCTCCACCTCGAGGCCCCCCAGGCCCAGGAAGAAGGCGGTGCGGCAAAGCCGGCTGGTGAGGCCCTCATCGTAGAGGACCACGGGGCTTTGGAGGCCGAGGCTTTGGAAAAGCTCGGTGAGGCCCGCCTCCAGCGCTTTCAGCTCCGCCTCCTCCCGCAGGCGGAGCCGGGGGGCGGAGAGGTCCAGGTGGCGGGCCCCCGGCAGGTGCCCCGCCTCGTAGGCGGCCCGGGGTCGGGTGTCCACCAAAACGGCGCCTTGGGGAAGCTTCATGCCCTTGATTATAGGGGACGCAAGGGTAGGCGCTTCCGGATGAGGATACTTGACAAAAGGAGGCGCAGGTGATATAAGCGTAATCGGAGGTGATGCGTATGGCCCTGGTGCGTAGGGACGCTCGCCCTCTGGAGATCACGCCCTTTAGGACCTGGGGCCCCTTCTCCCTCCTGGAAGAGGCCAACCGGCTCTTTGAGGAGGTCTTGGGCGACTTGGGCCGGCCCGCTGTGGCCTACGTGGCCCCCGCGGACCTCTACGAGACGGACGAGGCCCTGGTCCTGGAGATGGCGGTGCCGGGCCTTGCCCCCGAGGACCTGGAGGTGAGCCTCGAGGGCAACAAGCTCACCGTCCGGGGCCAGGTGAAGCCGGCCCAGGACGTGGGGGTGCGCCGCTACTACCTCCAGGAGATCCCCCACGGCTCCTTCGTGCGCACCTTTACCCTGCCCGTGGAGGTCAAGGGGGACGAGGCCAAGGCGGAGTTCCGCCACGGCATCCTCCGGCTCACCCTGCCCAAGGTGGCGGAGGCCCGGGCCAAGCGGATCCCCATCCAGGTGGTCCAGTAAGGGCCTAAAGGGCTAACCCCCAGGCTAGTCCTGGGGGTTTTTAGCTTTCAAGGCCCCTTCCAGGCGCCTTAGGGCCTCTTCCAACACCTCGGGGTAGGTGGCGAAGTTGAGGCGCACGTACCGGTCGTACCCTTCCCCGAAGCTCTCCCCGGGGTTTAGCGCCACCCGGGCCTCCTGGAGGAAAAAGGCGGCGGCCTTGGGGATTTCCGTCTTTATCCAGGCCAGGTAGGTGCCCTCAGGGGGGAAGTGCCCTAGGCCCACCCGCCTGGCCCAGGCCGCCACCCGCTCCCGGTTGGCCTTAAGGCGGGCGAGGATTTCCCGGAGCCAGGGCTCCCCTTCCCGCAAGGCCGCCTTCCAGGCGGCCATGGCCAAGACGTTGGGGAAGGTATGGGGGAGGTGGCGCTTCAGGGCCTCCACCAGGGGCTTGGGCCCCACCACGGCCCCCAGGGGTAGCCCCGCCAGGTTGTAGGCCTTGCCCGGGCCCAGGAGGGTGAGGGTGCGCTCGGGGAGGAAGCGGGCCAGGGGCACGTGGGGCCTTTCGTAGGTGAGGGGGGCGTGGAGCTCGTCGGAAACCACGATGAGGTCGTGCCTGCGGGCGATGGCGGCGAGGGCGGCAAGCTCCTCCTCGGTGAAGACCCGGCCCGTGGGGTTTTGCGGGTGGCAGAAGAGGAGGAGGCGGCTGGCGAAGGCGAGGCGCTCTAGGCCGGGAAGGTCCAGGCGGTAGCCCTCCTCCGTTTCCCGCAAGGGGTTGGCGAGAAGGGTGCGCTTCTGCTCGCGGATGGCGGCGAGGAAGGGGGGGTAGATGGGAAGCTGGGTCAAGACCCCTTGGCCAGGGGCGGTGAAGGCGGCCACGGCGGCGTAAAGCCCCACCACCACCCCGGGCATGAAGGCCACCTCCCCTTGCAGGCCCGTCTGTTCCAGGAGGAGGGCCTTGAGCTCGGGGTCCCCTTCCCGGGGCGGATAGCCCAAAAACCCCTCCGCCCGCTCCTTCAGGGCCCGCACGATGGGCTCGGCCACGGGGAAGTCCATGTCCGCAACCCACAGGGGCAACACGTCCTCGGGGTAGGCGCTCCACTTCAGGGAGTCCTTGCGGGGCGGTAGCGTCATGGGTTTATCTTACCCGGGGCCTAGGTGTGGTCCTGGACCACCTTGAGCCCCAGGGCCTTTAGCCTTTCCACCAGGGCCCGCACCGCCCCTTTCACCCCCTCGGTGATGAGGGGGCTTCCAAAGCGGCTCACCCCGGCGTAGACGCCGTGGGCGCTTGGCCGCACCTCCAGGAGGAGGTCTTGGGTGAGGTCCTCCTCCTCGAGGTGGGTGAGGACATAAAACCCCTTTTCTCCCTTTGCGGTTTCCAAAAACACCGCCACCCCGCCCGGCACCGGCACGGGGGTTTTCCCTAGCTCCAGGGCCTCGGGCAGGCTTCCTTCCAAGAGGGCGTGGGCCACAGCGTACCTCCTTATGGGGGGCCAAGGGGTGGGGTCCTCCCCCACCTTGGTGAAGACGGCGTGGAAGAAGGGGCGCCCCGCTTCCCGCCACTTGAGGGCGTACTTGGTCCTCAGGTGGGCCTCGGGGGGCGGCTTCACCTCCACCCGGTAAAGCCCCGTCTTGGCCGCCTCCTCGAGGGCGAAGCGGAAGTACGCCTCGTGGTCCGTGGTGAGGAGGAGGCTTCCCCCTTCCCGAAGCCGGGTGGAAAGCCTGCGGAAAAAGCCTTCCTGGAGAAGGCGCCTTTCCTGGTGCCGCTTCTTGGGCCAGGGGTCGGGGAAGTTCACGATGACTTCCTGCAGGCTTCCCGGGGGCACCAGGTTCCTTAGGGCGAAGGGGCCTTCCCCGTGATAAAGGCGCACGTTTTCCACACCAAAGCGGCGCATCCTCCTGTAGGCCCTGAGGACGCTCGCCGCCGAAACCTCGGCCCCCAGGACGAGCCAACCCGGACGGGCCAGGGCGTACTCCAGGGTGAAGCGCCCATCCCCAAAGCCGATCTCCAAGGCCAAGGGGCCTTCCCGCCCGAAGAGGTCCCGGGGAGCGGGCGGCCAGGTGGGGAGGAGGGCGGGGCGCACCAGCACGAGGGGGCATTATACAGGGCTTTCAAACCCCTTTCACAGGCCGGGCCTAGGGTGAGGCTAGAGGAGGTGCCCATGGCCCTATTTGGAAGCCTCAATTCCCTGCCCCTGGAGGAAATTTTGCAGATGCTTTCCCACAAGGAGGGGGCCTTGGAGATTTGGAACCTCAAGGGGATGCCCGCCACCACCCTGTACCTCAAGCCGGGCTTTATCCGCTCCGTGGACCAAAACGGCAAGCCCCTGGATCCCGTGGCGGCCAAGGCAACCCTTCAAGCCCTGCTTTCCGCCCGGGAGGGGAGCTTTGAGTTCCTGCCGGGGGCAAGGCCTTCCCACAAGGTGCGCTTAAATCTGCCCGTGGAGAAGGTGCTCTTGGGCTTTATCACCCTCCAAGACGAGCTAGAGCGGTACCGGCCATTCCTGCCCCACCCCGAGGCCCTTTTCCAGGCGGCGGGAAACTTTCCCAAGGACCCCCGTTTTAAGGAGTTCTTCTGTCAAGCCCTTCCCCACCTGGAGCGAGGCGCCTCGGCGCAGGAGCTCGCGCAAAAGCTCCAGCTACCCCTGGACCACGTGCGCCTCTACCTATATCGGCTTCAGCTTTTGGGGATGGTGGAGCGCCTTGAGGGCCAGGAAAGGGGTCAACTTGCTCGGGGCTTGATGGCCCAGCTTAGAGGCCTGTGGAACCGAAAGGGGTAGCTATGCGCCTCTTGGTGGTGGACGATGACCCGGTGCAGCGCCGCCTCCTCATGCGGGCCCTAGCCCCCTTGGAGGTGGAGGTGGTGGAGGCCAGGAATGGCCAGGAGGCCCTGGACCTTTTCAGGGATGGCTTGCCCCACGTGGTCCTCACCGACCTCCATATGCCCGTGATGGACGGGCTGGAGCTCACGCGGCGGGTCAAGTCCCAAGACCCGCTCCTTCCCGTCATCCTCCTCACCGCCGACGGCGAGCGGGAGATGCGGCTAAAGGGGATTGAGGCGGGGGCGGACGATCTCCTAAACCGGCCCGTGGACCTGGCGGAACTCCGCCTTAGGGTCAAGGGGCACCTGGAAAGACGGCGCCTCCAGGAACGCCTGGAGGACCTGGAGCGCACCCTGCTCGCCCTCATGCGGGCGGTGGAGATGAAGGACGCCTACACCGCCGGCCACAGGGAAAGGGTGGCCCGCTACGCCCTTTGGACGGCGGAGGAGCTGGGTGCCCGGGAGGAGGAGCGTAGGGACCTCTACCTGGGGGCTTTGCTGCACGATGTGGGGAAGATCGCCATTCCCGACCACATCCTGCGGGGCGGCTACACCCTCACGGAGGCGGAGTGGCGCCTTATCCGGGAGCACCCGGTGAAGGGGGACGAGATCCTGAAGCCCCTCAGGGCCTACCCCCGCCTCCGCCCCTACGTGCGCTGGCACCACGAGAAGCTGGACGGCTCCGGCTACCCGGACGGGATCACCGAGGTGCCCCCTTTGGTCCAAGCGGTGGCCGTCGCCGACATCTACGATGCCCTTACCAGCGTGCGCACCTACCGCCACCCGGCAAGGCCAGAGGAGGCCCTGGAAGCCCTGAGGAAGGAAGCGGACCAGGGCCGGCTTTCCCAGGAAGTGGTGCGGGCTTTTAGGAGCGCCCTTTTGCGAAACCGCGCCCTGCGTTAAAGCCCGTACTCCTCCCAGCGGGCCTCCACCAGGGCCTGCACCTTGGGGTCCATGCGGATCCGCTCGGGCCAGACCCGCTGGAAGCCCTCCTCGGGGAGCTTCCGGGTGCCGTCCAGGACCAGCACGGGGCCTTCCACCCCGGGCATCACCCGGGCGTCCCGCTCGGGGTCAATGTTGTTGAGCACGGCCCAAAGGAGCTCTTCCGGGGTCAGGGCGGTGTCGGCGTCTGCGAGGAGGAGGAGGCGGATGCCGGCGCTTTGGGGTGCCTTTAGGAGCCTTTCCGCCACCTCCCAGGCCTGGTGGGGCCGCCTCTTCTCCAAGGCCACCCCCCAAAGCCCCGGCCACTGCCGTTGGGCGAGGGCCTCCGGGTCCTCCGGGAGGGCGGCGTGGGCCTTGGGGGTGAAGGGCACCTCTCCTCCTTCTTCGGGGAGCTTGCGCGTGCCGTCTAGGAAGAGCTTCCCCCCGAAGGCGAAGGCGCGGGCACTATGGTCCAGGACGTCCACGGGGCCCCGGAGGAGGAGGGTGTCGCGGCCGGGGAGGGCGTGCTTTAGGGCTTCCAGGAGGGCGGCGAAGCCGGGTTTCACGGGCACCTCCCCGTCCACCGCCACAATGACCTTGGCAAACATCATCTGTCCGAGGCCCAGCATCCCGTAGGCCACCTTGTAGGCCTGGCCCGGGTACGCCTTCCTTAGGCTCACGTTCACCCAGTTGTGGGCCACTCCCTCGGGGGGCATGTGGTAGTCCACCACCTCGGGCAACACGAGGCGCAGGGCGGGGAGGAAGAGCCTTTCCGTGGCCTCAATGAGGTAGGCGTCCTCCATGGGGGGTACCCCCACGATGGTGGCGGGGTAGATGGCTCCCTTGCGGTGGGTGAGGGCGGTGACGTGGAAGCGGGGGTAAAGGTCCACGGGGGTGTAGAAGCCCGTGTGGTCGCCAAAGGGGCCTTCCTCCACCAAGGGCTCCTCCGGGTCAATGTAGCCCTCGAGGACGAACTCCGCCTCCGCCGGCACCGGGAGGTCCACCGTGACCCCCCGGGCGAGCTCCAGGGGAGCCCCCCGGAGGAAGCCCGCCAGGTGGAACTCGCTCACCCCGGGCAGAGGAGGAAGGGGGGCGGTGGCGGCGTAGGTGAGGACCGGGTCCCCCCCAAGGGCCACGGCCACCTCCAGCTTTTTCCCCATTTTTTTGGCCTTCTCCAGGTGGCGCCGGCCCACCTTGTGGAGTTGCCAGTGCATGGCGGTGCTCCTTTGGTCCAGCACCTGCATGCGGTACATGCCGAGGTTGATCTCCCCCGTCTCCGGGTCCTTGGTGATGACGAGGGGCAGGGTGAGGAAGGGCCCCCCGTCCAGGGGCCAGCACTTGAGGACGGGGAGGCGGCTTAGGTCCACCGCTTCGCCCCGATAGACCACCTCCTGCACCGGGGCGCGGCGCACCCGCCTGGGGAAAAAGCCCCTGAGGAGGGGGAGCTTGGGGAGAAGCCCCATGAGGGCGGAAAGCCCCCCCTTGCCCGGGTTCAGGGCCAGGAGGGCCTCCACCTTCTTGGCCAGCGCGTCCAGGTCCTCCACCCCCAGGGCGAAGGCCGTGCGCTCCCGGGTGCCGAAGAGGCCGATGGCCACCGGAAAGTCCTTTTCCAAAACCCGCTCAAAGAGGAGGGCAGGGCCGCCTTGCTTCACCATCCGGTCGGCGATCTCGGTGATTTCCAGCTCGGCGCTCACCGGGACCCGGATGCGCTTAAGCTCGCCCCGGGCCTCCAGGGCTTCCAGGTAGGCCCTCAGGTTCCTGAACACGCCCCTAAGCTTACCCAAAGCCCCAAGGGGCCAAAAGGGGCCTAGACCTCCAACACCCGGTGCTCCAACCGGAAGGCTTCGGGGCTTCCGTGGACCAAGACCGCCTCCAGGCGCACGGGGAGGTCGTCCCGTCCGAGGAGGTAGCGGGCGCTTTGGAGGAGGCGGGAAAGCTTCCTAGGGGTGAGGGCCTCGAGGGGGGTGCCGAAGCGGTCCGTGCGCCGTTGCTTCACCTCCACCACCACGTAAACCCCATCCTTTTCCATAAAAAGGTCCACCTCCCCGAAGGGGGTGCGGCGGTTTTGCCCAAGGAGCCGGTAGCCCTTTTGCCGGAGGTGGGCCAAGGCCGCCTCCTCCGCCCACCGCCCCTTCACGGCGCCCACTCCTGGAAGAGGACCCCGTCCAGGTAGAGCCGGAAACGGGCCTCCCCTCGCACGGGGTAGGTGCCTTCAAGCCTAAGCCCCGCTTGGCCTATCCCCTCGTAGACCACCCGTTCCCCATTTCCGTCCAAAAGGACCAGGCGCACCTCCCGTCCCTCCGCTTCCGGCGGGAGGTCTAGGGCCAAGGAAACGCTCCTTTCCGCCCCAGGGGGAGGCGAAGGGGGCAGGAGCACCTCGCCCCGGACCGCTACCCGGAGGCGCACCCCGCTCCCTTCGGGCATGGGGGTGCCGGGGGCGGGTTCTTGGGCGATCACCGTGTCCTGGGGGGCGCCGGAGGGCACCTCCTCCACCTCCACCTTGAGCCCAGCGGCGTTGAGGAGGAAGAGGGCCTCCTTGCGGGAAAGCCCCACCAGGCGGGGCAAGGGCCAGGTGGGCCCGGAGGGGGCCCCCTGGGAGAGGAGGAGCCGCACCCCGCCCCCCGGGGCCAAGGGGGTGCCGGCCGGGGGGAAGGCGGCGAGGACCGTGCCTAGGGGTTCTGGGCTCGGGAGCTCCGCTATCCCCTCCACCCGGAAGCCGAGGGCCCTAAGCCTGGCCTCCGCCTCTTCCCGCCTAAGGCCCAAAAGCTCGGGTACCGGGTTCAGCCGCGCCTGGTTGAGGGTGAGGCGCACCGTCCGGCCGGCCCTTAAGCGGGTGCCGGGCGGGGGGTCTTGGGCCAGGACCACCTCCTTGGGCTTGGTGGGGTCGTTCCCCTCTTCCACCGCGAGCGTTAGCCCGGTGTCCTTCAGGAGGAGGAAGGCTTCCCGGGCGCTTTTGCCCACCAGGTCGGGGACGGTGTACTCGGGGGGGTTGAAGTAGCGGTAGAGGCCTTGGGAGAGGAGGAAAACCCCTAGGGCGAGGAGGAAGACCCCGGGGGCCACCCCCAGGAGGCGGGGCCTTCGCCCGGGCGTGAGGGAGGAAGCCTTTTTCCCCAGGGGCCAGGGGGCGAGGTAGGCGACGCCGTCTTCCGCCATGGCCAGGTGCTCCCGGCCGAAGCCCAAGGGGGCCAGGGCCTCCAGGGCCTTCTTGGGCGGGGCCTTGCGGGAAAGGGGCTTTTCCGGGAAGAAGGCGTAGTGGCGGCCGGGTTTGGCGGAGACGTGGGCCTCGAGGAGCCCCAGCTCCATGAGGCGCCTTAGGGCCGCCCGGTAGCGGTAAAAGCGCTCCTTGTCCTCGGGGGTCTTCACGTCAAAGAAAAAGACGAGCCCGCCCTCCACCCGGTAGAGGGTGATGCCCTCCCGGCTTTCCAAGGTTTCCAGCACCGGGTAGCGGTCGTCCAAGACCATGCGCCGCCGATTATACCCCCCACTTGTCCCCGCCCCGTATACTCTAAAGGGTTATGTGGGACGTGCTTGTGGTGGGCGGTGGACCTTCGGGCCTTTCTGCGGCCCTTTTCCTGGCCCGGGCGGGCCTGAAGACCTTGGTTCTGGATGGCGGGCGCTCCCAGGTCCTCCAGGTGAGCCAGGTGCCCAACTACCCTGGGCTTCTGGACGAGCCCTCGGGAGAAGAGCTCCTCGCCCGCTTGAGGGCCCACGCCGAGCGCTACGGGGCCGAGGTGCGCCGGGGGGTGGTGAAGGGGGTCAGGGACCTGGGCGGGGTGTTTGAGGTGGAGACGGAGGAGGGCGTGGTGGAGGCGGAAAGGCTTCTCCTTTGCACCCACAAAGACCCCACCCTCCCCTCCCTCCTGGGCCTTAACCGCAAGGGCACCTTCATTGACACCGACGAGGGGGGGCGCACCAGCTACCCCCGGGTCTACGCCGCCGGGGTGGCCCGGGGCAAGGTGCCGGGCCACGCCATCGTGAGCGCCGGGGACGGGGCCTACGTGGCGGTGCACCTCATCTCCGACCTGCGGGGCGAGCCCTACAAGGACCACGCCAAGTAGGGCCTTCCCTTTCTCATCCTTCCCCCGTAGGGTGGGGAAGGTATGCTCCGGCGCCTCCTCTCCCTCACCCGCCCCCTTTACTGGTACTACGAGCGCCGCCTCCTGAAGGAGGTGAAGGGGGGGCCCATGCCCCGGCACCTGGGCCTCATCCTGGACGGGAACCGCCGCTACGCCAAGGCCTTGGGGCTTTCCCCCACCAAGGGGCACGAGTTCGGGGTGCACAAGGCCTACGAGGTCCTGGAGTGGTGCCTGGAGATGGGCATCAGGACGGTTACCGTCTGGGTCTTCTCCACGGACAACTTCAACCGCCCCCCGGAGGAGGTGGAGGAGCTCATGCGCCTCTTCGTGCGGGAGGCGGAAAGGATGGCGGAGGACCACCGGATCCTGGAGCACCAGGTGCAGGTGCGGGTGATCGGGCGGCGGGAGGGGTTTTCCGAGGAGGTGCTCAGGGCCCTTGAGCGCCTGGAGGAAAGCACCCGCCACCACCAGGGCATGGTGCTCAACATCGCCATGGGCTACGGGGGGCGGGAAGAGATTGTGGATGCGGTGAAGAGGCTTCTCCTCGAGGCCGAGGAAAAGGGGCTTAGCCCGGGCCAGGTGGCGGCCTCCCTCACCCCCGAGGAGATCGCCCAAAGGCTTTACACCGCCGGGCTTCCCGACCCCGACTTCATCATCCGCACCTCGGGGGAGATAAGGCTTTCGGGGTTTTTGCTCTGGCAGTCCGCCTACTCCGAGTTCTACTTCGCCGATGTGCTCTGGCCGGAGTTTCGCAAGATTGACTTCCTGCGCGCCCTAAGGAGCTACCAGGCCCGGGAGCGCCGGTTCGGGCGTTGACAAAATGCGGGGCTTCGTATACCCTTACAGGCAAGATGCTGGCCCGTGCGAAAAAACTCGGCCGCCGGGGGGTAGGATAGCCCTCTAAGGGTACCTTATCCCCCGGCCCGAGTTCGGGCCGGTTTTCTTTTTAGGGAGGGGCGCATGCGGGAATGGAAGATTATAGACTCTACGCTTCGGGAAGGCGAGCAGTTTGAGCGGGCGAACTTTTCCACGGAGGACAAGATTGAGATCGCCAAGGCCCTGGACGAGTTCGGCGTGGAGTATATAGAGGTCACCACCCCCATGGCCTCCCCTCAGTCCCGCAAGGATGCGGAAGTCTTGGCCTCCTTGGGCCTAAAGGCCAAGGTGGTGACCCACATCCAAACCCGCCTGGATGCGGCCAAGGTGGCGGTGGAAACCGGGGTGCAAGGGATTGACCTCCTCTTCGGCACCAGCAAGTACCTACGGGCGGCCCACGGCCGGGACATCCCCCGCATCATTGAGGAGGCGCGGGAGGTGATCGGCTACATCCGGGAGCACGCCCCCCACGTGGAGGTGCGCTTCTCCGCCGAGGACACCTTCCGCTCGGACGAGCACGACCTCCTGGCGGTGTACGAGGCCATCGCCCCCTATGTGGACCGGGTGGGCTTGGCGGACACCGTGGGTGTGGCCACCCCGAGGCAGGTCTACGCCTTGGTGCGGGAGGTGCGGCGGGTGGTGGGGCCCAACGTGGACATAGAGTTCCACGGCCACAACGACACGGGTTGCGCCATCGCCAACGCCTACGAGGCCATTGAGGCGGGGGCCACCCACGTGGACACCACCATCCTGGGCATTGGGGAAAGGAACGGCATCACCCCCTTAGGCGGGTTCCTCGCCCGCATGTACACCCTGCAGCCCGAGTACGTGCGGCGGAAGTACAAGCTGGAGATGCTCCCCGAGCTAGACCGCATGGTGGCCAGGATGGTGGGGATAGAGATCCCCTTCAACAACTACATCACCGGGGAGACGGCCTTCAGCCACAAGGCAGGGATGCACCTCAAGGCCATCTACATCAACCCCGAGGCCTACGAGCCCTACCCCCCCGAGGTCTTTGGGGTCAAGCGCAAGCTCATCATCGCCTCCAAGCTCACGGGCCGGCACGCCATCAAGGCGCGGGCGGAGGAACTCGGCCTCCACTATGGGGAGGAGGAGCTTCACCGCATCACCCAGCACATCAAGGCCTTGGCGGACCGGGGGCAGCTCACCTTGGAGGAGCTAGACCGCATCCTCAGGGAGTGGATCACGGCATGAGCCTAAAGGCGGCGGAACTCTTCTTCGGTGAGGCCTATCTGTTGCAGGATTTTCTTAAAGGTTCCCTTGGGCAGCTCTCCGCTGTGGAAGGGTACCACCACCATACGCCCATCGGGATGCGTATAAAGGCGGTGGCTCCCTTTACCCATCCGTTCGGTAAAGCCCAGGCGTTTGAGCTTGCGAGCCACCTCCTCTGGCCTAGGCGGCATCCACGCTTACCTCGGCTACCTGGACATCGGCGGGCAGGGGTTGTCCCTCCGACCGGAGGAAGGTTAGA
The DNA here is from genome assembly GCF_021462505.1 of Thermus brockianus. Taxonomy (GTDB): domain Bacteria; phylum Deinococcota; class Deinococci; order Deinococcales; family Thermaceae; genus Thermus; species Thermus hydrothermalis. The sequence goes on along the minus strand of NZ_JAKEDV010000004.1, from coordinate 82,545 downwards.
ACCAGTTCCAGGGCTTCCTTGGCACGGGCCAAAGCCTCTTCGGGAGTTTGGCCGAAGGAATGCGCCTGGGGTAGGGCGGGGAACTCGGCGATCCAGTACCCTGGGCTTTCTGGGTCCTCGTAGACGAGGGCCGTGTACTTGGGCATACCCTCATTATAGGAGGTGGGCATGGGCTTAACCCTAGCGGAAAAGATCCTCTCCCACAAGGCAGGGCGCCAGGTACGGGCGGGGGAACTGGTGGTGGTGGAGGTGGACCAGGTGATGGTGGTGGACTCCATCGCCGGGAGCTTCTTCAAGCGCCTAGCGTACCTGGAAGCCACCCCCCGCTACCCCGAGCGGGTTTCCATCGTCATAGACCACGTGGCCCCTGCGGCCAACCTGGAGGTGGCCAAGGCCCAGAAGGAGATCCGGGAGTGGGGCAGGCGGCACGGCATCCGGGTCTTTGACGTGGGGCGGGGGGTGTGCCACCAGGTCCTCGTGGAGGAGGGCCTGGCCCAGCCCGGCTGGATCGTGGTGGGCTCGGACTCCCACTCCACCACCTACGGGGCTGTGGCGGCCTTCGGCACGGGCATGGGGGCCACGGACATCGCCCTTGCGGCGGCTTCGGGCCGCACCTGGCTAAAGGTGCCGGAGAGCGTCAAGGTGGTCTTCCGGGGAAAGCTTGCTAAAGGGGTCACGGCCAAGGACGCCGCCCTAGAGATGGTCCGCCTCCTCACCGCGGAAGGGGCCACCTACATGGCGGTGGAGATCCACCTGGTGGACGGGGCAGAAAGCCTTTCCCGTGGGGAGCGCATGACCCTGGCCAACCTCACGGTGGAGGCGGGGGCCAAGGCGGGCCTTGTGGTGCCGAGCGGGGAGATCCTGGAGATGTACCAGGTGCCCGAGTGGCTTTACCCCGACCCCGACGCCCAGTACGCCCGGGAGGTGGAGATTGACCTCTCCGCCCTCACCCCCAGGGTTTCCGTGCCCTTCTACGTGGACAACGTGCACGAGGTGGCGGCGGTGAAGGGGAAGCGGGTGGACCAGGTCTTCATCGGCACCTGCACCAACGGGCGCATAGAGGACCTGAGGGCGGCGGCGGAGGTGCTAAAGGGCAGGAAGGTGGCTCCTTGGGTGCGGCTCCTCGTGGTGCCCGCTTCCAGCCAGGTCCTGGAGGAGGCGGCCAAGGACGGCACCCTTCTCACCCTCCTCGAGGCCGGGGCCACCATCGGCACCCCGGGGTGCGGCCCCTGCATGGGGCGGCACATGGGGGTCCTGGCCCCCGGGGAGGTGTGCGTCTCCACCTCCAACCGCAACTTCCGCGGGCGCATGGGAGCCCCGGACGCCGAGATCTACCTGGCAAGCCCCCGGGTGGCGGCGGCGAGCGCCGTGGCCGGGTACCTCACCACCCCGGAGGAGCTGGAGGTGGCCCATGCCTAGGGTGTGGAAGTTCGGCGACCAGATCAACACGGACGATATCCTTCCCGGGAAGTACGCCCCCTTCATGGTGGGGGAGGACCGCTTCCACCAGTTTGCCTTCGCCCACCTAAGGCCCGGGTTCGCCCAGGAGGTCCGCCCGGGGGACATCCTGGTCTTCGGCCGGAACGCCGGGCTAGGCTCTAGCCGGGAGTACGCCCCCGAGGCCCTCAAGCGCCTGGGGATACGGGCGATCATCGCCAAGAGCTACGCCCGCATCTTCTTCCGCAACCTGGTGAACCTGGGCATCGTTCCCTTTGAATCGGAGGAGGTGGTGGATGCGCTAGAGGACGGCGACGAGGTGGACCTGGACCTGGAAAGGGGGGTTTTGCGGAAGGGCGACCAGAGCTTCGCCCTCCGTCCCCCGCCCCCGTTCCTCCTGGAGGCGCTCAAGGAGGGTTCGCTCCTGGACTACTACAAGAAGCACGGGCGCTTCCCGGGGGAGTAAACTTTGGGCATGGAGGACCTAGAGATCGTCTGTCCGGTGTGCGGCGAGGCCAGCGTGGTGTTGGCCGAGGACCTGGAGACCCTCGAGGTGGGGGACGTCCTGGAGTGCGAGGCCTGCGGGGCCTTCTTGGAGGTGGTTTCCCTGGACCCCTTGGAGGTGGAGGTGACGGAGGAGGGCCTGGAAGGCTTCTTCGTGGACTGCCCCCGTTGCGGCTACACCTTTGAGGTGTCCGAGGAGGACCAGGGCCAAGAGGTGCAGTGCCCCGAGTGCGGCTTTGGCTTTGTCCCCGACTGGAGCGAGGTGGAAGAGGAGGACGAGGAATGGTAGCTACTTGTCCCGAGTGCGGTGCGGAGATTCGCCTGGAGAACCCGGAGCTTGGCGAGCTTTTGGTTTGCGAGGACTGCGGGGCGGAGCTGGAGGTGGTGGGGCTAGACCCCTTGCGCCTGGAGCCCGCCCCCGAGGAGGCGGAGGACTGGGGCGAGTGAGGCCCTGAGGACCTAGGGGAAGGCTTCCTGGCCTTCCCCCTTTTCTGAACCATGCTGGCCATCCTGTACGACCGCATTCGCCCCGACGAGAAGATGCTCTTTGAAAGGGCCGAGGCCCTGGGCATTCCCTACAAGAAGGTCTACGTTCCCGCCCTGCCCATGGTCCTGGGGGAAAGGCCCAAGGAGCTGGAGGGGGTCACGGCGGCCCTGGAGCGGTGCGTGAGCCAAAGCCGGGGCCTGGCCGTGGCCCGTTACCTTACCGCCCTGGGCATCCCCGTGGTGAACCGGCCCGAGGTGATGGAAACCTGCGGGGACAAGTGGGCCACCAGCGTGGCCCTGGCCCGCGCCGGGGTGCCCCAGCCCAGGACCGCCCTCCTCACGGACACCGAAGAGGCCTTAAAGCTCATGGAGGCCTGGGGCTACCCCGTAGTCCTCAAGCCCGTCATCGGGAGCTGGGGCCGGCTCCTCGCTAAGATTACGGACCGGGAGGCGGCGGAGGCCATTTTGGAGCACAAGGAGGTCCTGGGGGGCTTCCAGCACCAACTCCTCTACCTGCAGGAGTACGTGCGGAAGCCCGGACGGGACATCCGGGTCTTCGTGGTGGGGGAGAGGGCCATCGCCGCCATCTACCGCAAAAGCCCCCACTGGATCACCAACACCGCCCGGGGCGGCCAGGCGGAGAACTGCCCCCTCACCGAGGAAATCGCGGAGCTTTCCGTGCGGGCGGCCGAGGCTGTGGGGGGCGGGGTGGTGGCCATTGACCTCTTTGAGTCCGAGCGGGGGCTTTTGGTGAACGAGGTGAACCACACCATGGAGTTCAAGAACTCCGTGCACACCACGGGGGTGGACATCCCCGGGGAGATCCTGCGCTACGCCTGGGAGGTGGCCCGTGGATAGGAAGACCGTTTCCATCGTGGGGGCCTCGGGGTACGCCGGAGGGGAGTTTTTGCGCCTGGCCCTTTCCCACCCCTACCTGGAGGTGAAGCAGGTGACCTCGAGGCGCTTCGCCGGCGAGCCCGTGCACTTCGTCCACCCCAACCTCAGGGGGAGAACGAACCTCAAGTTCATCCCCCCGGAGAAGCTGGAGCCCGCCGACATCCTGGTCCTGGCCCTGCCCCACGGGGTCTTGGCCCGGGAGTTTGACCGCTACGCCGCCCTGGCCCCCATCCTCATAGACCTCTCCGCCGACTTCCGGCTTAAGGACCCGGAGCTCTACCGCAGGTACTACGGGGAGCACCCCCGGCCCGACCTCCTGGGGCGCTTCGTCTACGCCGTGCCCGAGCTTTACCGGGAGGCCCTTAAGGAGGCGGACTGGATGGCCGGGGCCGGGTGCAACGCCACCGCCACCCTGCTCGGCCTCTACCCCCTCTTGAAGGGCGGGGTGCTCAAGCCCACCCCCATCTTCGTGACCCTCCTCATCTCCACCTCCGCCGCCGGGGCCGAGGCCACCCCGGCGAGCCATCACCCGGAGCGGGCGGGGTCCATCCGGGTTTACAAGCCCACAGGCCACCGCCACACCGCCGAGGTGGTGGAAAACCTCCCGGGCCGCCCCGAGGTCCACCTCACCGCCATCGCCACCGACCGGGTTCGGGGCATCCTCATGACCGCCCAGTGCTTCCTGCAGGACGGCTGGAGCGAAAGGGACGTGTGGCAGGCCTACCGCGAGGCCTACGGGGCCGAGCCTTTCGTCCGCCTAGTGAAGCAGAAAAAGGGCGTCCACCGCTACCCCGACCCCCGCTTCGTCCAGGGCACCAACTACGCCGACATCGGCTTTGAGCTGGAGGAGGACACGGGCAGGCTGGTGGTCATGACGGCCATTGACAACCTGGTGAAGGGCACCGCCGGCCACGCCCTCCAGGCCCTCAACATCCGCATGGGCTGGCCGGAGACCCTGGGCCTGGACTTCCCCGGGCTCCACCCTTAAGGAGGCGCCATGATCGTGGTCAAGGTGGGCGGTGCCGAGGGCATCAACTACGAGGCGGTGGCCAAGGATGCGGCCTCCCTCTGGCGGGAGGGCGTGCGGCTCATCCTGGTCCATGGGGGGAGCAGCGAGACCAACAAGGTGGCGGAGGCCTTGGGCCACCCGCCCCGCTTCCTCACCCACCCCGGGGGGCAGGTGAGCCGCCTCACGGACCGCAGGACCCTGGAGATCTTTGAGATGGTCTACTGCGGCCTGGTGAACAAGCGCCTGGTGGAGCTTTTGCAACGGGAAGGGGCGAACGCCATTGGGCTTTCCGGTTTGGACGGGAGGCTTTTTGTGGGCCGCAGGAAGACCGCGGTGAAGTACGTGGAAGACGGCAAAATCAAAATCCACCGCGGGGACTACACGGGCACGGTGGAGGAGGTGAACCGGGCCCTTCTGGACCTCCTTCTGGGGGCGGGCTACCTTCCCGTGCTCACCCCACCCGCCCTAAGCTACGAGAACGAGGCCATCAACACGGACGGGGACCAGATCGCCGCCCTCCTCGCCACCACCTACCAGGCGGAGGCCTTGGTGTACCTCTCCAACGTGCCGGGGCTTCTCGCCCGCTACCCCGACGAGGGGAGCCTGGTGCGGGAAATCCCCGTGGACCGGGTGGAGGACCCCGAGTACCTGGCCCTGGCGCAGGGGCGGATGAAGCGCAAGGTCATGGGGGCGGTGGAGGCGGTGCGGGGCGGGGTGAAGCGGGTGGTCTTCGCCGACGCCCGGGTGGAAAACCCCATCCGGCGCGCCCTGGCCGGGGAAGGCACCGTGGTACGCTAGGCCCATGGCGCGCTTTGCCCTGGTCCTCCACGGCCACCTTCCCTACGTGCGGGCCCACGGGATGTGGCCCTTTGGGGAGGAGACCCTCTACGAGGCCATGGCCGAAACCTACCTGCCCCTTCTTCGGGCCTTGGAAAGGCTTTGGCAGGAAGGGGTGGAGGCCCGCTTTACCCTGGGCATCACGCCCATTCTGGCGGAGCAACTGGCGGACGCCCGCATCCGGGAAGGCTTTGTCGCCTACGCCCGCGACCGCCTGGAAAGGGCCCAAGGGGACTACCTCCGCTACCAGGGCACGGATCTGGAGAAAAGCGCCCGCCACCAGGTGGGGTTTTGGGAGCTAACCCTAGACCACTTCCATGCCCTTTCCGGGGAGATCCTCCCCGCCTTCCGCCGGGCCCAGGACCGGGGCCAGGTGGAGCTCATCACCTCCAACGCCACCCACGGCTACTCGCCCCTTTTGGGCTACGACGAGGCCCTTTGGGCCCAGATCAAGACCGGGGTGGCCACCCACCGCCGCCACTTCGCCCAGCACCCCACGGGGTTTTGGCTGCCCGAGATGGCCTACCGCCCCAAAGGGTTTTGGAAGCCCCCGGTGGAGGGTCCCCCGGAGGGGCTCAGGGCCGGGGTGGACGAGCTTTTGATGCGGGCTGGGATCCGCTACACCTTTGTGGACGCCCACCTGGTGCAAGGGGGAAGGCCCCTTGCCCCATACGGAGAGGCTAGCGCAGGGCCGGTGGAGAGCGGGGAAGCCACCTTTTACGTGCACGAGCTGGAGTCGGGGCTTAGGGTGCTCGCCCGCAACCAGGAGACGGCCCTGCAGGTCTGGAGCGCCGACTATGGCTACCCCGGGGAGGGGCTATACCGGGAGTTCCACCGCAAGGACCCCCTGTCCGGCCTCCACCACTGGCGGGTGACCCACCGCAAGGCGGACCTCGCCGCCAAAGCCCCCTATGACCCCGAGGCGGCCTTCGCCAAGGTGCGGGAGCATGCGGCCCACTTCGTGGGCCTGGTGGGGCGGCTTGCCCAGGGGCACCCGGAAGGGGTGATCCTCGCTCCCTACGACGCCGAGCTTTTCGGCCACTGGTGGTACGAGGGGGTGGCGTGGCTGGAGGAGGTGCTTCGCCTTCTGGCCCGGGAAGAAGGGGTGAAGGCGGTGACGGCCAAGGAGGCGGTCCAGGGGCCTGCCCTCCGCACCGCCTTGCCCGAGGGGTCCTGGGGCCGGGGTGGGGACCACCGGGTCTGGCTCAACGGGGCCACCTTGGACTACTGGCGGCAGGTGTACCGGGCGGAGGGGGCCATGCGGGAGGCGGTGCGGCGCGGGGTTTTGCCCCCAAAGGTCCTGCAGCAGGCCATGCGGGAGCTCCTCCTCCTGGAGGCCTCCGACTGGCCCTTCCTCATAGACACCGGCCAGGCCCGGGAGTACGCGGAGGAGCGGTATAAGGCCCATGCGGAGCGGTTCTTCCGCCTCCTCCAGGGGGTTTCCCCGGAGGAGCTTAAGGCCTTGGAGGAAGAGGACAACCCCTTCCCCGAGGCCGAGTATCGGCTTTACCTGGGCCTCGAGGGGTAGGATAAGGCCGTGGTCCGGCATGCCATCGTGCAGTTCCGGCCGGAAAAGGGGCGGATCCGGGAGAGCCTTGGCCGTCTGGCCGAAGCCCTCCGCCTCCTAAAGCCCCACGCCCCTGAGGTGGTGGTCCTGCCCGAGGCCGCCCTCACGGGGTACTTCCTGCAAGGGGGGGTGCGGGAGCTCGCCCTCACCCGGTACGAGCTATTGGAACTCCTCTCCCAGGTGTACAAGGAGGTGGGGTGGGAGGGGCTTTTGGACGTGGTGGTGGGGTTTTACGAGCGGGACGAGGGGGCTTACTACAACAGCGCCGCCTACCTAGAGCTTCCCCACCGGGTGGTCCACGTGCACCGCAAGGTCTTCCTCCCCACCTACGGGGTTTTTGACGAGGAGCGCTACCTGGCCCGGGGCCGGCGGGTGGAGGCCTTCAACACCCGCTTCGGCCGGGCGGCCATCCTCATCTGCGAGGACTTTTGGCACTCCGTCACCGCCACCATCGCCGCCTTGGACGGGGCGGAGGTCATCTACGTGCCGGCGGCGAGCCCGGCCCGGGGCTTCCAAGGGGAGCGGCCGGAGAACGTGGCCCGCTGGCGGACCCTGGCCCAGGCGGTGGCGGCGGAGCACGGGGTGTACGTGGTCCTGGCGAGCCTGGTGGGGTTTGAGGCGGGGAAGGGGATGAGCGGGGGGAGCTTGGTGGCGGGCCCGGAGGGGCGGATCCTGGCCGAGGCCCCCCTTTTTGAGGAGGCGGCCCTCCTCTTTGCCCTGGACCGGGAGCGGATCCCCCCGGTGCGCTACGATAGCCCCCTCCTCTCCGACCTCGAGGCGGGCCTTCCCCTTCTCCTCCAAGACCTCACCCGGGTCCTAAGCGGGAGGCGGCATGAAGCTCCTTGAGGCCCCAAAGGCGCACGAGGTGTTGGAGCTCAACTGGCCCCTGGTGGCGGACTTCCTCACCCGCTTCCTCCGGGAGGAGCTCGCCTGGCGGGGCTACGGGAAGGCCATCGTGGCGGTTTCGGGAGGGGTGGACTCCGCCACCACCTTGGCCTTGGCGGTGAGGGCCTTGGGGCCAGGGAACGTCCACGCCCTCTTCCTGCCCCACAGGGACTCGAGCCCCCTTTCCCGGGAGCACGCCTACCTGGTGGCGGCAACCTTCGGCGTGGCCCTGGAGGAGGTGGACATCACCCCCATGGTGGAGGGGTACGCCGCCCTAACCCCCGACCTCACCCCCCACCGGAAGGGGAACGTCATGGCCCGGGCCCGCATGATCGTCCTCTTTGACAAGTCCGAGGCCTACAAGGCCCTCCCCTTGGGCACGGGCAACAAGACGGAAAGGCTTTTCGGCTACTTCACCTGGCACGGGGACGACACCCCTCCGGTGAACCCCTTGGGCGACCTCTACAAGACCCAGGTGTGGCGCCTGGCGGAGTACCTGGGGGTGCCGGAGGCGGTGGTGAAAAAGCCCCCCACCGCTGACCTCATCCCCGGCCAGACGGACGAGGCGGACCTGGGGGTGCGCTACCTGCGGGCGGACGTGATCCTGGAGCACTACCTCAAGGGCTACCCGGACGCCTACATCCTAAGCCTCGGCTACACCGAGGAGGAGCTAAAGCGGGTGAAGGAGCGGGTGAACCGCACCCACTGGAAGCGGGCCCTGCCCACCGTGGCCCTCCTTTCCTCCACGGCCATCGGGGAGTTCTACCTGAGGCCCTTGGACTATAGGCTTTGAGCATGGCGCGCCAAGTGGGCAAAGCGGGAAAGACGCTTTCTAGAAAGCTCTGGCGGGTGGCCGGGGTTTTGCTGGGCTTTGGGTTTTTGGTCTGGCTCTTGGTAAAGCTCTTGGTCCCCTGGGCGGGGTTTTTGGCGCTACCCGTGGCGGTTCTGGTGGTGGCCAGACTCCTCCAGGACAAGGAGGTGGAGCGGGCGGTGGTGGCCAATGCCCGGGGCTACCTCGGGGAGGCCCGTGTGGGCCAGGTCCTGGCCGGCCTCCCCTCCACCTGGCGGGTCTTCCATGACGTGGACCTGGGTGGGGAGAACGCCGACCACGTGGTGGTGGGACCGCCTGGGGTCTTCAACGTGGAGGTCAAGAACTATACCGGCAAGATCCGGGCCACCCCCAAGGGCCTTTGGATCCGGGGGGAGCGCCGGGATGACCTCGTCCGCCAGGCTTGGCGCCAGGCGCATAAGCTCCGGGAGCTTTTGGGGGTGGAGGTGGAGCCCCTTCTGGTCTTTGTGAGCGGGGAGTTGGAGGGCCGCCAAGTGGGCCGGCTTCCCGTGCTCCGCCCCGAGGAGGCGGTGCCCTACCTCAAAGGACTTCCCCCCCGCTTGGGCTTTGCCGAGGCGCAAAGGATAGCCCAGGTTTTGGAAAGGAAGGTGAAGTGATGGAGGACGCGGCCTTGCGGGCTTACCTGGAGAAGGCCCGGACCATCGCCGTCCTGGGCGCCCACAAGGACCCTTCCCGCCCCGCCCACTACGTGCCCAGGTACCTGTGGGAGAGGGGCTACCGCATCCTGCCCGTAAACCCCCGCTTCGCCGGGGAGGTGCTCTTTGGGGAAAAGGTGGCGGCGAGCCTAGGGGAGCTTTCGGAGGGCGTGGACCTTCTGGACGTCTTCCGCCCCCCTTCCGCCCTCATGGGGCACCTGGAGGAAATCCTGGCCCTGAGGCCCGGCCTCGTCTGGCTCCAGTCCGGCATCCGCCACCCGGCCTTTGAGGAGGCCCTGAAGGGGGCCGGCATACCCGTGGTGGCGGACCGCTGCCTCATGGTGGAGCACAAGCGCCTCTTTAGGGGCCCCATTCCCTTGCCGTGAGGCTTCAGGAGGTCCTCCTCGCCTGGTACCGGGAAAACGCCCGCTCCCTGCCCTGGCGGGGGGAGAAGGACCCCTACCGCATCCTGGTTTCCGAGGTCCTCCTGCAACAGACCCGGGTGGCCCAGGCCATCCCCTACTACCACCGCTTTTTGGCCCGTTTCCCCACCCTAAAGGCCTTGCGGGAAGCGCCTTTGGAGGAGGTCCTCAAGGCGTGGCAGGGGGCAGGGTATTACCGCCGGGCGGAGAACCTTCACCGCTTGGCCCAAGCGGTGGAGGCCCTTCCCAAAAGCTTCGCCGAGCTCCAGAAGCTTCCCGGCCTAGGCCCCTACACGGCGGCGGCGGTGGCCTCCCTGGCCTTTGGGGAGCGGGTGGCGGCGGTGGACGGGAACGTGCGCCGGGTGCTCTCCCGCCTCTTCGCCCGGGAAAGCCCTTCCCCAAAGGAGCTCTTGGCCCTGGCGGGGGGGCTTCTCCCCGAGGGGGAGGACCCCGGGGAGTGGAACCAGGCCCTCATGGAGCTTGGGGCCACGGTCTGCCTTCCCCGGAAACCCCTTTGCCCCGCCTGCCCCCTAAAGGCCTTCTGCCAGGGCCAGGGGGCTTGGGAGCGCTACCCGAGGCCGAGGCGGCGGGAAGTGCCGGAGGAGCGGCTTGCCGCCTTGGTCCTTTGGGGCGAAGGGGGCGTCTATTTGGAGCGGCTTTCGGGGCGTTTCCGGGGGCTTTACGGGGTCCCCCTTTTCCCGGAGGAGGAGCTTGGGGCTAGGGCCCAGGCCTTTGGCGTGGCCCCCCGGTACCTCGCCGAGGTGCGCCACGCCCTCACCCACCGGCGGCTTCGGGTAAAGGTCTACGGGGCCCTTTGGGAAGGGGTGGGGGAGGACCCCAAGGCGAGGCCCCTACCCAAGCTCGTGGAGAAGGTGCTGGGCAAGGTGCTTCCCCTCCTCGCTCATGCGGGCGTAGTCCCCTTCCCCGACGCAAAGCCCCACGGCGTAGAGCCCCGCTAGGCGCTTGAGCCGGAAGGTTTCCGCTTCCCACTCCTCCGGGTGGAAGGCGTGGTAGCGCACCCGGTAGCCGGGGGTGGTGGGGGTTTCCGGGACCGCGCCCTCCCTTTCCACGAAGCGGAAGCCCAGGGCCCTAAGCGCCTCAAAGAGGTCGGGGTAGCTGGCCTCGGAGAGCCTTCCCGCCTCCTCCTCCACCTCCCCCAGGAAAAGCCGGGCCCCGAGGAAGCTTCCCACGGCGAGGACCACCCGCTCGGCCAGGGCCGGGGGGCCCTCCCAGGTCCGCACCCCCACCGCCCGCCCTCCCTCCAGGAGGAGGTCCGTGGCCGTGGCCTGGAAGAGGTGGAGGCGGGGTTCGGCCTCGAGGAGGTACTTGGCCCGGGCGTGGAAGGCCCAGACCCGCTCGTCCTTAGGGTCGTAGGCCTTTTCCAGGAGGCTTTCTGGGGGAAAAGGGGGCTTTGGGGGAAGGAAGGGCATCATCACCGAGTCCAGGCTCTGGGTGAGGAGGCCCACCTCCACCCCGGCCCGGGCCAGGTGCCAGGCGGCCTCGGCCCCGGCGAACCCCGCCCCCACGATGAGAACCTGATAGCGGCGCATGGCTCAACAAAAAGGCCCTCCGAGAGGAGGGCGCGCTGGCGGGCCGTGAAGGACTCGAACCTCCAACCCCCGGTTTTGGAGACCGGTGCTCTGCCAATTGAGCTAACGGCCCCCGCCTTGGGGATTGTAGCACACCCTAGCGGCCAAGGGGAAGGGGGCGGTGGGGTAAAATCGTTCCATGCCCCGCCTCCTTGTGGCCGTGGCCCTTTGCCTTCTGGCCTTCGCCCAAGAGGCCACCCACCGGGTGGCGCCCGGGGACACCCTCTTCTCCATCGCCCGGCGCTACGGGACCACGGTGGAGGAGCTCATGCGGCTGAACGGGCTAGAGAGCTTCCTCATCCGGCCCGGCCAGGTCCTGAAGGTGAAGCCGGGGGAAAGCCCCCCTTCCCCGACCCACACCGTGGCCCCGGGGGACACCCTTTTCTCCCTTGCCCGGCGGTATGGGACCACGGTGGAGGAACTCATGCGCTTGAACGGCCTCGCCTCCCCCGAGCTCAAGGTGGGCCAGGTGCTTAGGCTTCCCGCCAAAGCGGAGGAGGTCCCGCCCGCCCAGGGGACGGGGGATACCCAAGGGGAAGGGGGAGGCGAAGAGGACTGGGACCCCGAAAGCCCCCTCCTTCGGGTGGTATTCCGCTACCTGGGGGTGCCCTACAAGTACGGGGCGAACTCCCCCTTGGCCCTGGACTGCTCCGCCTTCGTGGCCCAGGTGTACGCCGAGCTGGGCGTGTCCCTGCCCAGGACCACGAAAGAGCAGTACCAAGCCTTTTACCCCGTGGACACCCTGCGCCCGGGGGACTTGGTCTTCTTTAGCTTCGGGGGCAAGGAGGTGGACCACGTGGGGATCTACCTGGGCCGAGGGGTCTTCGCCCACGCCAGTAGCTACGGGAGCCGGGTGGTGGTGGAGAGCCTCGAGGCCCCCTTCTACCAGAAGGCCTACCGGGGGGCTAGGCGGGTGGTCCAGGAGGGGGGGCGCTAGGGCCAGTCGGGTACCTCTCCCCGCGCCTTCCTGAGGGCGGTGAGGAGGGCTTCTCCTGGCCTCCCTTCGCCCCGGAAGGCTTCCTGTTCCCGCTCCAGCCAGGCCTCGCCCGGGCGGAAGAGGACCCCTCGGGCCTCGGCCAAGGCCTCCTCCAAAAGGGCCCCGAAGGAGTAGAAGGGGGCGCCTTGGGGCAGGTCAGGGTCAAAGCCCTGGCGGCTCGCCGCCCGGCCATAGGGCCTTTCCCGCTCCTCCATGGTCCCCCCTTGGGCGAAGTAGCGCCTTAGCACCCGGTTCCAGTCCCCCACCCGGCTATAGGGGGCCATGGCCTGGTAGGCCCTTTCCAGGTCCTCCTCGGCGTAGGGGTGGTAGTGGTCCTCGTGGACCACGAGGTCCCGGGGAAGCCTGGGCCTTGGCGGGCCCTCCTCGTCGGGCACGCCCACGGCGAGCCCCGCCACGGGCAGGACCCCTGGGGGAAGCTTGAGGAGGTCAATGAGGGCCTCTATTCCGTTCAGTACCCCGCCGATGAAGCAGACCCCATACCCTAAGGCCTCCGCCGTGAGGGCCAGGTAGGCCCCAGCAAGCCCCGCATCCAGGATGGCGAAGTGGAGAGCGGTCCGGGGCCAAGGGGCCATGGCCTGGCCCCGGTGGGCGAGAAGCCTTTCCAGGCGGTGGATGTCCGCCAGGAGCACGAAGAACTCCGCCGCCTGCCGGATGTGCTCCTGCTCCCCGGAAAGCCTGGCGATGGTGTCCCGGAGCGCGGGATCTTTCACCCGGATGACGGAGTAGAGCTGGGCGCTGGCGTCCGTGGGGGCGCGCTGCAGGGCGAAAAGGAGCTTATTTAGGTCCCCCTCGGGAATGGGCTCGGGCTTGAAGCGGCGGACGCTCCGCCTTCGGGCGAGGACGGCCAAGAGGTCCACGGAGGCCAGGATACTACTTGGAGGGAAGCTCCATCCGCACCACCCTCCACCCGAAAAGCCCCTAGCCGAGCCCAAGCCAAGCCAGGTAGGCCCGCCACAGGGTTTCTCCAAAGAAGAAGGCCGCCACCCCCCCAAGGGCCAAATAGGGGCCGAAGGGGATTTTGCGTTGGCGGAAGAGGAGGCCCACCACGGCTCCGGCGAAGACCCCAAGGAAAAGGGCCAGGAAGGCGTAGGGCCCAAGCCAAGCCCCTAAGGCCCCAAGGAGCTTCACGTCCCCGTAGCCCATGGCCACGGGCTCCTCTTCCTCGCCCTCCGGCACCGGCCGGAAGGCCCAGTAAAGCCCCCCGGCCAGGGCCAGGCCCCCGGCGGCGAGGAGGGCCCCCTTAAGGCTTAGGAGGAAGTCCAGGTCCAGGGCGGGGGCGAGGAGGAGGGCGAGGGGCAGGAGGGGCAGGGTGAGGCGGTCGGGGAGGACCACGGGCTTCCCCGTTCGGGCGGAAAGGGCCCAGGTGAGGAAGGCCAGGGCCATCCCCACCCCGGGGCCCAAAAGCGCCCCGAAAAGGGCTGCCATATGCACCTGGTGGGGGCCCACGGGCACCTCCGCCCGGCCCTCTTGGAAGCGCCTCAGGAAGAGGTTGGCGTAGCCGGCGATGAGCCCAAGCCCCCCCGCCGCCAGGAGGGCCCCGTCCAGGGCTTCCCGGAAGGGAAGGGGAAAGGAGCGGAGCCAGGCGGAGAAGAGACCCAGGAAGAGGAGGCCGTAGGTGAGGGCATCGGGAAGCTCAAAGGTGTCCAGGTCAATGAAGGAAAGGGCCACCAGGAGGCCCAAGAAGGCGAAGACCAAAAGGGCTTCCACCGAGGGCGGGTAGAAGAGGGCGGCGAGGAGGAAAAGCCCCCCGGTTAGGCCCTCCACCAGGGGGTAGCGGGGGCTTATGGGCTTGCCGCAGTAGCGGCACCGCCCCTTAAGGGCCAGGTAGGAAAGGACGGGGACCAGGTCCATGGGGGAAAGCCGATGCCCGCAATGGGGGCAACGGGAAGGGGGGAAGGCGATGGACTCCCCTTTGGGCAGGCGGTGGATGACCACGTTGAGGAATGAGCCCACCACGAGGCCTAAGACCAGGGCGAAGAGGGGCCACATGGGGGCATTCTACGCACCCTGGGGTGGGGGGCGAAAGGCCTTTTGCCAAGCTTTCACGGCCCGGGTGTAGGATGCTTCCGTGACGCCGGAAACCGCTTACCAAAACCTCTTGGAGTTCCAAAGGGAAACCGCCTACCTGGCCTCCTTAGGGGCCTTGGCCGCCTGGGACCAACGCACCATGATCCCCAAGAAGGGGCACGAGCACCGGGCAAGGCAGATGGCCGCCCTGGCCCGGCTCCTCCACCAGCGCATGACCGACCCCCGGATCGGGGAGTGGCTGGAGAAGGTGGAGGGTTCTAGCCTGGTGCAGGACCCCTATTCGGATGCGGCGGTGAACGTGCGGGAGTGGCGCCAGGCCTACGAGAGGACCCGGGCCATTCCCGAAAGGCTTGCCGTGGAGCTTGCCCAGGCGGAAAGCGAGAGCGAAAGCTTCTGGGAAGAGGCGAGGCCCCGCAACGATTGGCAAGGTTTCCTCCCGTATCTGAAGCGGGTTTTCTCCCTCACCCAGGAGAAGGCAAAGATCCTCTATAGCCTTCCCCCCGCTCCTGGGGACCCGCCCTACGGGGAGGTCTACGACGCCCTTTTGGACGGGTACGAGCCGGGGATGCGCGTGGCGGAGCTTTTGCCCCTCTTCGCCGAGCTCAGGGAGGGATTGAAGAAGCTTCTGGACCAAATCCAGGGTAGCCCCAAGCGGCCCAGGACGGAGGTCCTCCACCGCCATTACCCCAAGGAGGCCCAGCGGGCCTTTGCCCTGGAGCTTCTTCAGGCGTGCGGGTATGACCTCGAGGCCGGCCGCCTGGACCCCACGGCCCACCCCTTTGAGATCTCCATCGGCCCCGGGGACGTGCGCATCACCACCCGGTACTTTGAGGACTTCTTCAACGCCGGCATCTTCGGCACCCTGCACGAGATGGGCCACGCCCTCTACGAGCAGGGCCTGCCCAAGGAGCACTGGGGCACCCCCAGGGGGGAGGCGGTCTCCTTGGGGGTGCACGAGTCGCAAAGCCGCACCTGGGAGAACCTGGTGGGCCGCTCCCGGGGCTTTTGGGAGCGCTTCTTCCCCCGGGCGAAGGAGGTCTTCCCCAGCCTCGCCGACGTGCACCTGGAGGAGTTCCACTTCGCCGTGAACGCCGTGGAGCCCTCCCTGATCCGGGTGGAGGCGGACGAGGTCACCTACAACCTCCACATCCTGGTGCGCCTGGAGCTCGAGGTGGCCCTCTTCCGGGGCGAGCTCGCCCTGGAAGACCTCTCCGAGGCCTGGGCGGAGAAGTACCGGGCCTACCTTGGGGTAGCGCCCAAGGACTACAAGGACGGGGTCATGCAGGACGTCCACTGGTCCGGGGGGCTTTTCGGCTACTTCCCCACCTACACCCTGGGCAACCTCTACGCCGCCCAGTTCTTCAAGAAGGCGGAGGCGGAGCTTGGGGCCTTGGAGCCCTTCTTCGCCCGGGGGGAGTTCCGCCCCTTTTTGGACTGGAGCCGGGCCAAGATCCACGCCGAGGGGAGCCGCCTCCGCCCCAAGGCCCTGGTGGAGCGGGTGACCGGGGAGGCCCCAAGCGCCAAGCCCTTCCTCGCCTACCTGGAGCGCAAGTTCAGCGCCCTTTACGGCCTCTGAGGCCAGGCGGGGAGGAGGGCGAAGGCCAGGAGGCCGCTTGCCACCCACAAGGCCCCCTCTCCCCGGCCCAGGGCCTCGGCCCCCAGGCCCGCCAGGGCCGGGCCTAAGGCTTGGCCCAGGGCGAAGGCTGCCGTGGAAAGCCCCATGGCCCTAGGCCAGGCGGAAGGGGGGAGGAGGGCGCGGAAGGCCTGGGTGATGGCGGTGATGACCCCCAGGAAGGAGAGGCCAAAGAGGAAGGCGCTAAGCCCGGGAAGCCCTTGGGCCAAGGGGGGTAAGCTTCCCAGAAAGAGCACCAGGAGTACGTGGAATAGCCCCCGCCTCCCCCCCACCCGCTCCACCCAGGGGCCCCAGACCACCCCCGTGAGGAGGGCCCCCAGGCCGAGGAGGGTGAATAGCAGGGTCCAGTCCCCCACCGCCGTGGTCACGAAGGTCATGTAGCCGATGTACCCCGCCCCGTAAAGGCCGTAGGCCAGGAGGAGGGGGAGGATGGGCCTGAGGCTTCCCTCCCCCCGGGCGGGGGGCGGGGGTTCCTTGAGCGCTCCCCAGGCGGCGAGGGGGGCTAGGGAGAGGAGAAAGCCCCCAAGGCCAAGCCGCCCGAAGGCCCCTTCCGGCGTGTCCGCCCCCAGGAGGAGCCAAGGGGCGAGGAGGATGCCAAGGCCCACCCCGCCGTAGTAGGCGCCCAAGGCCCGGCCCGTACCCCCAAGGGCCATGAGCAGGGCAGCCCCGCCCACGAAGACCAGAGCCCCGAGCGCGCCCTGGAGAAGCCTCAGGCCAAAGGCCCAGGTGTAGCCCCCCGCCCCGGTGAGGGCAAGGACCCCTCCTTGAAGGAGGAGAGCCAGGAAAAACCCCCTTCGGTAGCCGAGCCATGCCAGAAGGCGGTGGCTAAAGAGGGCCCCCAGGAAGTAGCCCAAGGTGTTGGCGCTACCCAAAAGCCCCCCCTGGGCGTAGGAAAGCCCCCAGGCGGCCTGCATGAGGGGGAGGACCAAAGCGTAAGCGAAGCGCCCAAGGCCCAGGGCCACCCCTGGCCCCAGGGCGAGGAGGAGGGCTTTAGTAGCCATGGAGAAGCCCAAGCCGCTTGGCCCGGCGCACCGCCCCCTGGAAGAGGAGGACGCCCAAGCCCAAATAGGCGAGCCCGTTGAGAAAGGCAAGGCCTAAGGCCCCGGGGTCCAAGGGCGCGCCCTCCGCCAGCATCCCCCGGGCCAGGGCCGCCCCCGGGGCCAAGGGCAGGAGGGCGAAAAGCCCCTTGCCCGGAGCCTGGAGGAGGAAGAGGAGGAGGAACTGGGAAAGCCCCAGAAGCTGGCCCACCCGTTTGTAGAGGAGGGCAAGGCTACCCATGGCGAAGCCTAGGCCATAGCCGCCCAAAAGCACCGCCAGGAAGGGGAGGACCACCCCAGGGGCGAAGGCCAGGCGGGCCCCGGTGAGGGCCATGAGCACCAGGGCGATGAGGAAGACCAAGAGCCCCTGGGAAAGGAGTCCCGCCAAGTTCCGCACCAGAAAGAGGGGGATGGGGCCATAGGGGGTGAGGAAGACCTGCTCCAGGGTGCCCGTCTGAGCTTCCTCCATGAGGCCGAAGGAAAGGCCGTTGTAAGCGGATAGGGCAAAGGTCCAAAGGAGGTAGCCCACCAGGACCGCTTCCAGCCTTCCCCCGAACTCCGCCCCCGGTCCCGCCAGGAAGCGGGCGCCCAGGAAGAGGAGGTAGAAGATGAGGCTCAGGGTGACCACCGCCCCCAAAAGCTCCAAAGGATAGCGGCGGAGGTAGAGGAGGCTTCGCCAAAACTCGGCCAGGAAAAGTTCAAGCATGGCCCACCACCTTTAAGAAGACCTCCAAGAGGTCCGCTTCCGCCTTGGCCACGCGCTTTAGGGGGAGGGGCTTTAGGACGTCCAGCACGGCCCAAAGGGCCTTTCCATCCCCCCGGAAGAGGAAAGGCCCCTCCCCTTCCACCCCCAAGGCCCGAAGCCTTGCGAGCACGGCCTCTGGGAGGGGGGCTTCCACCTCCAGCACGTAGTGGTCCCCGGCGAAGCGGGCGAGGAGGGCGTCCTTTTCCTCCTCCAGCACCACCTCCCCCCGGTGGATGATGGCGATGCGGTCCGCCAGGGCCTCGGCCACCTCCAGCTGGTGGGTGGTGAGGAGGATGGCCTTGCCGCTTTGGGCAAGGGCGCGAACCTTTGCCCGCACCAAAAGGGCGGTTTCCACGTCCAGGCCCAGGGTGGGTTCGTCCAAAAGGAGCACCTCCGGGTCGTGGATGAGGGCCTGGAGGAGGGCGAGCTTCTGTTGCATGCCCCGGGAGAGGTGGCGCACCTCGGTGTGGGCCTTTTCCAAAAGGCCGTACTCCTCCAAAAGGGCCAAGGCCCGCTTCCTGGCGGCTCCAAGCCGAAGCCCCCGGGCCACGCCGAAATAGACCAGGTTCTCCAAGGGCGTAAGCCGCCAGTAGACGTTGCGGTTTCCCTCCAGCACCGCCCCCAGGTGGCGGAGGGCCCAAGGGTTCTGGAAGGGGTCTTGCCCCAAAAGGCGCACCTCCCCCGCATCGGGTAGGAGGAGGCTTGCCAGCATCTTCACCGTGGTGGTCTTGCCGGCCCCGTTTTTGCCCAAGAAGGCCAGGACCTCTCCGGGGCGCAGGGCGAGGCTTACGTGGTGCACTGCGGTTAGGGACCCGAAGCGCTTCACGAGCCCCCGGGCCTGGAGGAGGGGTTCCATGGCCCTAGTCTAAAGGGCGCACCGGCCCGTGGCCCGGGTAAACGAGGCGGGCGCCCTTGGCCCGGAGGGAGGCCCAGCTTTGTAAAGCCGAGGGGTTGTTCCAAGCCCCTTCCTCCGGAGGCAGGTCCCCGGTGAAGGCCCGGCCGTCGTCCAGCAAAAGGGAAACGCAGTGGTCCGTGTGCCCTGGGGTGGGGAGAATCTCCCCCGGGATGCCCAAGGAGGCCAGGAAAGCCCGGCTTTCGGCGAAGGAGAGCAGGCGGTTGCCCGCAGGCTGGATCGCGCGGTAGCGGTCCTGGGGTTTGGCGAAGCGCTTCATGAGGGGAATGGCTTCCACCTGGCTTTCCATGACCAAAAGGGTCATCCCCGCTTCCTTGAGCTCCTGGGCCAGGCCTGCGTGGTCTATGTGGTAGTGGGTGGCGAGGCCGAAGCGCACCTCCTTTAGGTCTACGCCCACCCGTCTTAGCGCCACTTTTAGGGCGCCGAAGGTGCCAGGCCAGCCCAGGTCCACCAAAAGGCGGACCGGTCCTTGGCCGATGAGCCAGTAATGGGTGGAGCGGTAGCCCACGTCCAAGACGGGAATGTCGCTCACGGACGGCTCCAGCGCTCGGCGTCCCGCTTTTGGTACTTCTCCATGGCCTTGCGGAAGGCCTCCTCCAGGTCAATCCCTTCCCGGTTGGCCAAGGAGATGAGGACGAAAAGGAGGTCGGCCAATTCCTCCGCCAAATCCCCTTCCGCCTCTCCCGGCTTGGGCTTCTTGCCGTGGCGGTGGGCCAGGACCCGGGCTACCTCCCCAAGCTCCTCCGCCAGGCGGGCGAGCATGAGGAGGGGCGGGAAGTAGCCCTCCTTGAACTGGGAGATCCAGGCGTCCACCTGGCGTTGCGCCTCCTTGAAGGTGAGGGGCTCCATGCCCCAAGCGTACAATGCCCCCATGCGGGCCCTTGCCCTCATCGCCCACGATGCCAAGAAGGAGGAGATGGTGGCCTTCTGCCGGAGGCACCGGGAGCTCCTCGCCCGCTTTGCCCTGGTGGCCACGGGCACCACGGGCAGGCGGATAGAGGAGGCCACGGGGCTTAAGGTGGAAAAGCTCCTTTCCGGGCCCCTGGGTGGGGACCAGCAGATGGGGGCCCGGGTGGCGGAAGGGCGGATCCTGGCGGTTTTCTTCTTCCGCGACCCCCTCACCGCCCAGCCCCACGAGCCCGATGTCCAGGCCCTCCTGCGTGTCTGCGACGTGCACGGGGTGCCCCTCGCCACCAACCCCACGGCGGCGGAGGCCCTCATCCCCTGGCTTCGGACCCTGGTGGGGGGCTAGAGGCTCTTGCGGTAGGCCAAGGCCTCGGCCACGTGGGCCTCCTCCACCCGTTCCGCCCCCATGAGGTCGGCGATGGTGCGGGCTACCCGCAAGAGGCGGTCGTAGCTCCTTGCGGAAAGGAGCATCTTCTTGGCGGCGGATTGCAGAAGGGCCTCGGCGCCGGGGGTGAGGCGCACCTGCTCCCGCAGGGCCTTGCCGGCGAGTTCCCCGTTGGGCCTTCCCTGGCGGGCGAGCATCCTTTCCCGGGCCCTATAGACCCTTTCCCGCACGGCCTCGGTGCTTTCCCCTTCGGGGGCGCGGGCGAGCTCTAGGGGGGTGAGGCGGGGGACCTCCACCACCAGGTCAAAGCGGTCCAAGAGGGGTCCGGAGATCCTGCCGGCGTAGCGTTGCCGGGCGGAGGGGGTGCAGGTACAGGGCCTTTCCGGGTCCCCGTACCAGCCGCAGGGGCAGGGGTTCATGGCGGCCACCAGGAGGAAGCGGGCGGGGAAGGTGAGGCTTGCCCGGGCCCGGGCCACGGTGACCACCCCGTCCTCCAGGGGTTGGCGGAGGGCCTCGAGGGCGTCCCGGGAGAACTCGGGAAACTCGTCCAAAAAGAGCACGCCCCGGTGGGCCAGGGAAACCTCCCCTGGCTTGGGGATGGCCCCGCCCCCGATGAGCCCGGCGTAGCTCACCGTGTGGTGGGGGGCGCGGAAGGGGGGCGTGCGGAGGAGGCCCTTGACGGGTTTGCCGGCGGCGGAGTGGATGCGGGTGACCTCGAGGGCGGCCTCCCGGGGGAGGGGAGGGAGGAGGAAAGGAAGGCGCCTCGCCAGCATGGTCTTCCCCGAGCCCGGGCTTCCCACCATGAGGAGGTGGTGGTACCCGGCGGCGGCGATCTCCAGGGCCCGTTTGGCCTTGGCCTGGCCCTTCACGTCCCTGAGATCCAGGACCTCTAGGGCCTCCAGGGGGTCTTTGGGCGCCAGGGGGGAAAGGGCTTCCTCCCCCTTTAGGTGGGCCACGGCCTCGGCCAAGGTCTCCGTCCCCAGGGCCACCACGCCCTCCACCAGGGCCGCTTCCTTGGCGCTTTCCTTGGGGAGGAGGAGGGCCTTCCCCTCCGCCAGGGCGCCCAGGGCCAGGTTCACCGCCCCCGGCACGGGGCGGAGCGTCCCGTCCAGCCCCAGTTCCCCCGCCACGGCGAGGCCCGCCAGGGCCTCGAGGGGCACCACCCCTTGCGCCGCCAAAAGCCCCAGGGCGATGGGAAGGTCAAAGTGGCTCCCCTCCTTCTTGAGCTCCGCCGGGGCCAGGTTCACCACCACCCGGGCCTGGGGGTAGGGGAAGCCAGCGTTTTTTAGGGCGGCCCGGACCCTTTCCCGGCTCTCCTCCACCGCCTTGTCCGGAAGGCCCACCAGGGCGTAGGAGGGAAGCCCGGGGCTAACATCCACCTCCACGGTCACGGGAACTGCGTCCAGGCCGAAAAGGGTGTAGCTTCGCACCTGGGCTAGCATGTAAGGAGTTTAACAGGGGTTTGTTAACCCAAGTTGCCACCTATCCCCGGCTTTGAAACCATAGCGGCCGGTATGCTTTCGCGCATCATACCGGCCCTCTGCATAGACGATGCCCTCCAAGCCCTGGGCCACCGGGATGACCCCCAAGCCAAGACCCCCGCATCCGCCATCCTCACCCTGGCCAGCTTGGCCGCCATGGAACGGGGAGGCAAGCACAACAAAGCCCTGGCCCTCGCCAAAGACCTGAAGCGCTTCAGCCACATCCCCTCCCCAAGCCGCTTCCACCGCAGGCTCCACGCCCTCTCCCCCCTCCTCCTGCTCCCTGCAAAGCTCCCACCCATCCGGCCCGACTGGCCTGACCGGGTGGCCGAACTCCAGCGCCCCCTCTTTCACCCAGAGGACCTCTGAAGCAGGGGCAGGTAAAGCCCCAGGGCCAAAAGGAGCAAAAGGAGAAGCCCCCCAAAGGCCCACGTGTACCCCAGGCTTCCCACCACCACCCCCACCCCCCACTGCAGGAGGAAGGTGCCGCCGATGCCGAAGAGGTTCACCAAGGTGGTGCCCCGCCCCACCAGGTGGCTTGGCACCAGTTCCCGGGCCTGGGTGAGGGTGAGGATGTTGAAGGCCCCGAAAAAGCCCAGGAGGGCGTAGGCGGGGACGAGGAGCTTTAGGAGAAGGAGGAGGAGGCCCAGGGCGAAGGCCAAGGCGGAAAGGAAAAGTACCCTTGCCGTGCCGAAGCGGTCCGCCAGGTATCCGGAAACCAAAAACCCCAAGACCGCCATCCCCGAGTAGAGGAAAAGGAGGTTGCCCACCGCCACCGCCGAAAGCCCCAGGTGGTAGCCGTAAGCCCCCGCCCAAAGGGTCTGGAGGGCGAGGAAGCTCCCGGCGAAGGCCAGGGCCAGGAAGGCCACCCTTAGAAGCCTTCCGTTCCCCCAGACCTCCCGAAGCCCGCCCGCTCCTCCGGCCTTGGGCCAGGCAATGCCCGGGGGGGTGTTCCGCACCCCCAGGTAGATGGCGAGGGCCACCAAAACCACTCCCAAGGCCCCCAAGAGGAAGACCCCCCGCCAGCCCAACACCTCCTTGAGGAGGGCCAGGGGCGTGGCCGCCAGAAGCCCGCCCGTGGCCCCAAGGCCCACGAGAAGCGTGGACACCGTGGCGTAGTTCTTGGGAAACCAGAGGCTAAAGGCTTTTAGGGCCCCCATGAGGGCCGCCGCCATGCCCACCCCGATGAGGGCCCGGCCTAGGGCCAAGACGGGAAAGCTCGGCGCCAGGGCGAAGACCACGCTCCCCAGAGCCGCCACCAGGAGGAGGGCCGGGGTCACCACCCGGGGCCCCATCCGGTCCAAGAACCCTCCCAAGGGGAGTTGCACGGCGGCGAAGGCCAGGTAGAAGAGGCTCGTCATGAAGCCGAGCTCCGCCGGTCCAAGCCCCAGGTCCTGGGAGAGGTCCTTGGAAAGCACGGCGTTGGCCGAGCGGTAGAAGTAGGAGAGGAAGTAGCCCAAGGTGAAGAGAAAAAACACCCGTAGAGCCATATCACCTCCGGTTTAAGGCTACCCCCAAAAGGATGAGGCCACCCCCCAAAAGCGCCTCCGGCCGTAAGGGCTCGCCCGCTAAGGGCCAGGCGAAGAGGGCCCCGGCCACGGGTTCCAGCATGGCGAGGAGCGTGGCCTCCCGGGCGGGGACCACCCGCACGCCCTGCAGGAAGAGGGCGAAGGGGAGGAGGGTCCCGAAGAGCACCAGGTAGGCCACCCCGCCCCAGTCCTCGAGGCCCAAGGAAAGGAGCCCGGGCAGGTTGAGGAAGAGCGCAGGAAGGGCGAGGAGGCTTCCCACCCCCGTGGCCACCCCCAGGCTCACCAGGGGTGGGGTCTTGAGCCCCTGGGAGGTGGCGGCGTAGAGGGCGAAGGAAAGGGCGGCAAGAAGGCCAAAGGCCACGCCCACGGGGCTACCCTCTAGCCCCTCTCCCCCGGCCACCAGGATGTAGGCCCCGAGGAGGGCCAGGGCTACCCCAAAAAGGGCCCGGGCGGGAAGCCTTTCCCGGCACAGGAGGGCGTAAAGGGTGAGGAGGGCGGGGGCCAGGTACTGGAGGAAGATCCCCGTGGCCACGGTGGTGGCGTGGATGGCCAGGTAGTAAAAGGCCTGGGCCCCGGAAAGGGCGAACCCCACGCCCAGGAGGCGGCGCCTTTCCTCGGGCCTTGGGGGGTAGCGGAGGACGAGGGGAAGGAGGAGGAGAAAGCTTAGGAGAAAGCGCAAGGGGATGAGGAGCCCTGGGGGGATACCCTCCATGAACCGCCCGGCCAAGGCGCCCCCCAGGCCCCAAAGGAGGGCGGCCAAGACCACGAAAATCACCGCCTACCTCCCACCACGGCGAGGCCCACGCCGAGGAGAAGGACCAAGGCCCCAAGGAGCACAGGTAGCCCAGGGAGCTCCCCGAAGAGCAGGAAGGCGAGGAGGCTTGCCCCCACCGGCTCAAAGAGGATGGCCAGGGTGACGAGAACCGGGGGGATGTGCCGCGTGGCCCAGTTGAAGCTGGTGTGCCCCACGAGTTGCGGGAGGAGGGCCATGAGGAGGAGGTAGCCGTAGACGGCCAGGGGGTACCCCCCGTACCCGCCCCCGAAGAGGTAGGGGAGGGGAAGGAGGACCAAAGCCGCCGTGGTGTAGGCGACCCGGATGTATTCCAGGGTGGAGAGCCCCCGCCTTTGGGCTTCCCGACCCAGGAGGAAGTAAAAGGAAACCGTCACCGCCCCCAAGACCGCCAAGAGGTCCCCGAGGAGGGGGTTTTTCCCTCCTCCTCCCTCCGCATCCCCAAGCCCGATGCATAGCCCCCCCACGAGGGCCACGGCCACCCCGAGGAGGGTGGTGCCGGAGGGCTTTTCCCCAAAGAAAAGCCAGCCGAAGAGGGTGACCCAGACGGGGTTGGTGGTGACCAAAGCGGTGCTGGCGGCCACGGAGGTGTAGGAAAGCGAAGTGATCCAGAAGGCGAAGTGGAGGGCCAAGAAGACCCCGGCGGCCACGGCGAAGGGAAGGCCCTTGCGGGAGGAGAGGGGCTTAAACCACCCTGGGGCGAGGAGGAGGGCGGCGAGGCCCAGGCGCCCGGCGCTCATCACCAGGCTGAAGGCGAGGCTTCGGTCCCCCGAGGCCTCGAGGCTCAGGCGCACCAGGATGCTGCCGAAGCTGATGGCCAGGATGCCCAGGAGGAGGACGGCGAGGATTTGGGGCCTCGAGGGGCGCATGCCGGTATTCTTCCACGGAAGCGGGGTTCTTGCGAAGGGGTTTTCCCTCTTGCGGGGTGTTTTGGCCGCGGGTTTGGGCGGTGTAGACCCTTTTTTGGGGTGGTGTAAAGGGGGGCCTCCGCTTGGGACAGGCGTCCTTACCCGTGCTGGTATACTTCCCCCGAAGGAGGTCCTATGGTGACCGTAGCGGTTCCCAAGGAACGGGCTCCGGGAGAGCGAAGGGTAGCCCTGGTGCCCGAGGTGGTGGCCCGCCTGGTCAAGGGGGGCGCCCGGGTGCGGGTGGAACGGGGCGCCGGGGAAGGCGCCTATTACCCGGACGCCGCTTACCAAGAGGCGGGGGCGGAGGTGGTGGAGCGAGGCGAGCTCTTAAAGGGCGCCAACCTCCTCTTCACCGTTCAGCCGCCCCCGGAAGACCTCATCGGGGCGCTGGAGCCTGGGGCGATTGTGGTGGGCTTTGTCCAGGCCCACAAGAACCCCGAGCTGGTGCGGGCGCTTGCCGCCAAAAAGGCCACGGTGATCGCCATGGAGCTCATCCCCCGCATCACCCGGGCCCAGAGCATGGACGCCCTCTCCAGCCAGGCCACGGTGGCGGGCTACCTGGCGGCGGTCCACGCAGCTCGGCTTTCTCCCCGCTTCTTCCCCATGCTCACCACGGCGGCGGGCACCATCCGCCCGGCCAAGGTGATGGTCATGGGGGTGGGGGTGGCGGGGCTCATGGCCATCGCCACCGCCAAGCGTTTGGGCGCCCAGGTCTTCGCCTACGACGTGCGCAAGGCGGCGGTGGAGCAGGCGGTCTCCTTGGGGGCCAAGCCCATTGAGCTTCCCATTAGCGCCGAGGGGGAGGGCGGCTACGCCCGGGAGCTCACCGAGGAGGAGAAGCGCATCCAGCACGAGGCCTTGCGGGAGCACGTGGCGGGCATGGACGTCCTCATCACCACCGCCCAGGTGCCGGGCCGCCGCGCCCCCATCCTCCTCACCGAGGACATGATGGAAAGGCTCAAGCCCGGCACCGTGGTGGTGGACCTGGCGGCCGAGAGCGGGGGCAACTGCGTCCTCACCAAGCCGGGGGAGGTGGTGGAGGTGAAGGGGGTGCGGATCTATGGCCCCTTGAACCTCCCGAGCGAGCTTTCCGTGCACGCTTCGGAGATGTACGCCAAGAACCTCCTCAACCTCTCCAGCCTCCTTATTGAAAAGGGCGAGTTCGCCCCCAAGTGGGAGGACGAGATCATCCAAGGAGCGCTTCTGATGAGGGAAGGGGAGATCCTGCACGGGCCCACCAAGGCCCTTCTGGGAGGTGCGTGATGGAGTTCGGCTTCTGGTCGGCCCTTTACATCTTCGTGCTCACGGCCTTCTTGGGCTACGAGCTCATCACCCGGGTTCCGGTGATCCTCCACACCCCCCTCATGTCCGGGTCCAACTTCATCCACGGGGTGGTGGTGGTGGGGGCCATGGTGGTCCTGGGGCATGCGGAAACCGGCTTGGAAAAGCTCATCGGTTTCCTGGGCGTGGTCCTAGGGGCAGCCAACGCCGCCGGGGGGTACGCCGTCACCGTGCGTATGCTGGAGATGTTTGAGAAAAAGCCCGGCAAGGGGGGTGGTCAGTAATGGACCTCATCCAGGCAGCGTACTTCGTGGTGGCCATCCTCTTCATCGTGGGCCTGAAGCGCATGGCCCACCCCACCACCGCCAAAAGCGGCATCGTCTGGGCGGGCTGGGGCATGGTGCTGGCCGTTTTGGCCACCTTCTTCTGGCCGGAGATGGGGAACTTCGGCCTCATGCTCCTGGCCTTGGCGCTGGGCTCGGTGGTGGCCTGGTGGGCGGCGGTGAAGGTGGCCATGACGGACATGCCCCAGATGGTGGCCATTTACAACGGCATGGGCGGGGGTGCCGCCGCCACCATCGCCGCGGTGGAGCTCCTGAAGGGGGCCTTTGAGAACCCTGGGCTCATGGCCCTGGCCATCCTGGGCGGGCTCATCGGCTCGGTGGCCTTCACGGGGAGCCTCATCGCCTTCGCCAAGCTCCAGGGCCTCATGCGAAGCCGCCCCATCCTCTTCCCGGGGCAGAAGGTGGTGAACGCCCTGGTCCTTCTGGTCACGGTGGTCTTGGGCTTCTCCCTCCTTTGGAACGACCCCACCCTTAGCATCGTCCTCTTCTTCCTCCTCGCCCTCCTTTTTGGCGTGCTCATGACGCTTCCCATCGGCGGCGGGGACATGCCCGTGGCCATCTCCTTCTACAACGCCTTTACCGGTATGGCCGTGGGCTTTGAGGGCTTCGCCGTGGGGAACCCGGCCCTCATGGTGGCCGGCACCCTGGTGGGGGCGGCGGGTACTCTCCTCACCGTGCTCATGGCCCGGGCCATGAACCGCTCGGTGTGGAGCGTCCTGGTGGGCGGCTTTGGCGTGGAGCAGGAGGCGGGGGAAGTCAAGGGGAGCCTGAAGCCCATTGACGTGGAGGACGCCGCCGTGATGCTGGCCTACGCCAACAAGGTGGTCTTCGTGCCCGGGTACGGCATGGCCCTCTCCCAGGCCCAGCACAAGGTGAAGGAGCTCGCCGACCTCTTGGAAAGCCGGGGCGTGGAGGTGAAGTTCGCCATTCACCCCGTGGCGGGCCGGATGCCGGGGCACATGAACGTCCTCCTGGCGGAGGCGGGGGTGGACTACGACAAGCTCAAGGACCTGGAGGAGATCAACCCCGAGTTCCCCACCGTGGACGTGGCGGTGGTCATCGGGGCCAACGACGTGGTGAACCCCGCCGCTCGCCGTCCGGGGAGCCCCCTCTACGGCATGCCCATCCTGGACGTGGACAAGGCCAAGAACGTCATCGTCATCAAGCGGGGGCAGGGGAAGGGCTTCGCCGGGGTGGAAAACGAGCTCTTCTACGCCGACAACACCCGCATGCTCTACGGGGACGCCCAACAGGTTCTGACCCAGCTCACCCAGGCCCTGAAGAAGCTCTAGCGCCAGAAGAGCCTGCCCCGGGGTTTCCCCGGGGCAGGCGTTTTAGGCCAAGAGGAGCACGGGGTTTTCCAGGTAAAGGGCCACCCTTTCCAAAAGCTTCCGGGCCACGGGGGCTTCCAGGCCCGAGGCGGCGAGGACCCCTTCCGGGGAGAGGAAAAGGCTTGGGCGGCCCGTGTGGACCTCCTCTTCCCCGGCGAAGCAGAGGAGGCCCTCCCCCTCTTCGCCCCCTTCCTGGCGGAAAAGGGCGAGGAAGCCGCCTAGGGGCTTCACGCCATAGACCCTTTCCCCCTCCGCATGGCCCCGCAGGGCCCGCAAGGGAAGTTCCAGCTCCGCCAAGGCCCTTTCCGCACCCCTAAGGAGGAAGGGCAAGGGGTTTTGGGGTACCCCGTGGATGCGGGCGAAGGCCTCGAGGGCTCCCTTTAGGGGGGCGGGGTCAAACCGGCGGCGGTAGACCTTGAGGAGGGTGGGCGTTGCCGGGGTGGGGGCCATTGGGGCGGCCACGCCGGGGGTTGGGGTGGGGATGGGGGTTAGGGGAGGGGGTGCGGGCGTGGGCTCGGGGGGAGGCGGGGTGGTTTCCTCGGCCAGGAAGTCCTCCTCCGCCAAAAGCGTTTCGGGAAGGGGCTCTTCCTCGGCGAGGAGGGCGGCGAGCTCCTCCACCGGGGTGGTTTCCGCCGGCCCCGCCGGGGAGGGCTCCTCGGCCAGGAGGGCTTCCAATTCCTCGTCCAGGGGGCTTGGCGTAGGGGGTTCTAGGGCCTCCTCCGGGAGGGGGGCCAGGTCCTCTTCGGGAACCGGGGGCGGGGGCTCCTCTGCCAGAAGGACCTCGTCCTCCAGGTCTAGCTCCAGGTCCATCTCCTCCAGGACCGGCTCCAAGTCTAGGGCCTCCTCTTCCAACTCTTCCAACTGCACCGTGGGGGTTTTGGGGGGCTCGGGGAGGAGCTCCGAGAGGTCCACCCCCTCCTTCCCCAGGGCCTCCTGGGCCCGCCTTAGGTCTTCCTCCGGCAAGACGGGGGGCGGCTCCTCCGGCATGGGGGGCAGGTCCACCTCTCCCGCCATCACCTTGGCCAAAAAGGCCAGGATATCCCGCTCCACGATGGTGCCCTCGGGGCCCGTGCCTTGAAGGCGGCGCCAGTCAATGCCGTTTTCCTCGGCGAGCCGCCTTGCCAGGGGCGTGATCTTGGGTTCTTCCATCTTGGCCCTATGATAGCAGGGTGGAGGCGCGTTTTGCCGAGCTTTTGGCCGGGTACTGCCTCGAGGCGGGCCCCGGCGAGACCGTCCTGGTGGAGGCGGAAACCCCGGCCCTTCCCCTCATCCCCCACCTGAAGCGGGCCCTCCTCGCCCGGGGGGCCTACCCCCTTTTCCGCCTGGCCTACCCCGGGGAGGAGCGGGACTTCCTCCTCCATGGGGGAGCGTGGCTGGAGAGGATCCCCGAGGCCGAATGGGCCCTCTACGAGAAGGCGGACAAGTTCTTGCGGGTCCTTTCGGCGGAAAACCCCCTGGAGGGGGCCGGCTTGGACCCCGAGCTTGCTTTGCGCCAAAGGCGGGCCTGGCGGCCCTTGCAGGAGATGCGCCTGAGGAAGCGCTGGACCCTCACCCTCTACCCCACCGTGGGCTACGCCGTGGGGGCGGGGATGGGCACGGAGGCGTTTAGGGCTTACCTGGAAAGGGCGCTTTTCCTGGACCAGGAGGACCCCATCGCCGCCTGGAAAGCCCTTTCCCGCTTCCAGGAGGCCCTCATCCGGAGGCTTTCCCAGGGGAAAGAGCTCCGCATCCTGGCCCCGGGCACGGACCTTACCCTTTCCGTGGCGGGGAGGGTGTGGGTGAACTCCGACGGGAAGCGGAACATGCCCTCGGGGGAGGTCTTCACGGGCCCGGTGGAGGATAGCGCCCAAGGGGAGGTGCGCTTCAACCTCCCCGCTTTCGTGGGGGGCAGGCGGGTGGAAGGGGTCTACCTCCGCTTTGAGGAGGGGCGGGTGGTGGAGGCCCGGGCGGCGGTGGGGGAGGACTACCTGCTCCGCGCCCTGGACACGGACGAGGGGGCCAGGCGGCTTGGGGAGGTGGGGATCGGCACCAACTTCGGCCTCACCCGGCCCACGGGCCTCATCCTCTTGGACGAGAAGATGGGGGGCACGGTCCACCTGGCCTTGGGCCAAAGCTACCCGGAAACGGGCGGGAAGAACCAAAGCGCCCTCCACTGGGACCTGGTGCTTTCCCTGAAGGAAGGCAAACTCCTTCTGGACGGCAAGCCTCTTCTTTCCGAAGGCCGCTTCCTGGAGGGCTAGAGGTCCTTGCGTTCAAAGATGAGGGCCGCCAGGAAGGCGAAGCCCAGGGTGTAGATGAAAAGGAGGGAAAGCCCAAGCCCCGCCGCCTCGGGCCTTAGGTGGAGGTCCAGGTAGGTGGTGAGGAGGAAGGGCGTTAGGGCGGGAAAGGCCACGAGGAGGCGCATGAGGAGGAGGGTGGCCACCGCCGCCAGGGCGCTTGCGGTGGTGGAGAGGAAAAGCGTCCCGTAGAGAAGGGCCAAAGCGGCGAGGGGCACGAGCACCGCCCCCGCCAGGAGGTGCGCCCTTAGGAGCTCCGCTAGGGCTTTCCCTGGGGCCAGGAGCCCCACCCCGGCGAAGCCCCCTTCCCCGAGGCCCGTGCCGCCGAAGAAGGGGCCAAGCCCGTGGGGCAGGCCGGCGAGGAGGCTTCCCAGGAAACTGGCCCCAAGGAGCACGAAAGGGTAAAGGAGCGTGGCGAAAAGCTTGCTCAAGAGGAGGAGGCTTCGGGGAAGGGGTCTTAGGAGGAGGGTCTTTAGGGTGCCTTGGGCCACCTCGCTCCCCAAGGACTCGCTCGCCGCCATGACCACCAGGAAAGGGAAGAGGAACTCCATCCCGGCGAGGAGGCTTAGGGACACCACCTGCCACCCCGAGGCCAGGACGAGGCCGTAGACCTCCTTGAGCCCGGGGGCCAGGGCCCAGAGGAAGGGGAGGAGGAAGGCGAAGAGGAGCCCCAGGGCCACGGAGCGCAAGCGGAAGAGCTTATAGAGTTCAAAGAAGAAGAGCCTAAGCATGCTTCACCCTCTCCTGGTAGTAGGTGAGGAGGTCAAACCGCTCGGGGTGAAGGGCCTTCACCCGGTAGCCCTCTTGGAGGAGGGCCTTTAACGCCGCTTCCGGGTTCCCCTCAAAGAGGATGGCCCCTCCCTGGAGCCGGGCCTGGGCCACCTGGGGGAGGGTTTTGAGGAGGGCCAGGGCCCCTTCCGGGGGGTGGGCCTCGAGGCGGTACACTTCCCGCCCGGAAAGCGCCACCTCGTCCAAAAGCCTTCCCCCGCCCAGGATCCCCACCTTGTGGGCGTACTGGCTCACCTCCTGCAGGTGGTGGGTGGAAAGGAGGACCGCCACCCCTTCCCGGGAGAGCTCCCTTAAGAGCCCATGGACCAGCTCCACCCCCTCGGGGTCCAGGCCGCTCGTGGGCTCGTCCAGGACCAGGACCTTGGGCCGGTGGAGGATGGCCGCCGCCAGGCCCAGGCGCTGCCGCTGCCCTAGGGAGTAGCTCCCCACCTTCTGGTCCGCCACTGCCAGGAGCTTTAGACGGGCCAGCACCTCGCCGATGCGGCTTTCCTCCTTAACCCCGGCCAAGTAGGCCTGCAAGCGGAGGTTTTCCCGCCCCGTGAGGTAGGGGTAGAAGGCCGCCGGGGCCTCCACCACTGCTCCCAGGTAGCGCCTGGCCGAGGGGTTCTTGTGCACGTCCTCCCCCAGGAGGAACGTCTGGCCTTCCGTGGGGAAGGCCAGGCCCGTCACCAGGCGGATCAAGGTGGTCTTGCCCGAGCCGTTGGGGCCCGCCAGGGCGTAGACCTCCCCCGGGGCCACCTTCAGGCTCACCCCTTGCAGCACGGGTTTGCGGCCGTAGCGCTTGCCCACGCCCTCTAGCCTCAGGGCTTCCATGGGTGCTATACTACCCAAGCCCCCGGTCCAGCGCGGCGGACCGGGCGTGAACCGGGTCAGGTCCGGAAGGAAGCAGCCCTAAGCGCCACGGTCCGGGTGCCGCTGGGTAGCCGGGGGCAATTTATCCACAGGGTTATCCACAGGGCTTCTGCGCCCTTGGCCAGAGGTTTTCGCGAAAAAGCGCCCTCCAGAAGGGCGCTTTCCCTTACACCCCGGGTTTTGGGGCCAACCGGGCGATGCCCTTTTCCACAAGGCGGCGCACCTCCTCTGGGGTGAAGCCCGCCTCCAGGAGGACGGCCTCCGTGTGCTCCCCAAGAAGGGGCGGGGGCGAAGGGGGGCTTGCGGGGGTGCGGGAGAGGAAGCGCAAGGGGTTGGCCAGGGTGGGGAGGGCTCCCAAAAGGGGGTGTTCCAGGGTCCAGACCGCTCCCCGCGCCTCCGCCTGGGGGTCCTGGAAGGCCTCCGAAAGGTCGTTCACCGGGGCGGCGGGGACGCCCGCTTCCTGGAGGCGCTTAAGCCAGTGGGCCCTGGGCTTGGTCTTGAGGACCTGGGTGATGGCCTCCACCACCTCTTCCCGGTGCGTTACCCGCTCGGGGTTGGTGGGGAAGCGCTCCTGGAGCTCGGGAAGCCCCAGGACCTGGCAGAGCCTCCCAAACTGCTCGTCGTTTCCCACGGCCAAGACGAGCCAACCGTCCTCCGCGGGGAAGGCCCCGTAGGGGACGATCTGGGCGTGGGCGTTGCCGAGCCTTTTGGGGGGTTTTCCCGTGAGGAGGTAGCTTTGGCCCAGGTTGGCCAGGGCGAAGAGCCCCACGTCAAAGAGGGAGAGGTCTATGTGCTGGCCCAGGCCGCTCCGTTCCCTTTCCCATAGGGCGGCGAGCACCGCTATGGCCCCCATCATTCCCGTCATCACGTCAATCCAGGCCACCCCCACCTTCATGGGGGGGCCTTGGGGCTCCCCGGTCACGGACATGATGCCGGTGTAGCCCTGGAGGGCGGCGTCGTAACCGGGTTCCTTGGCCCGGGGGCCGGTTTGACCGAAGCCGGTGAGGGAGAGGTAGACGAGGCGGGGGTTTAGGGCGCTTAGGCGGGCGTAATCCAGGCCGTAGCGAGCGAGGTCCCCCGTCTTGAAGTTTTCCACCAGCACGTCGGCTTCCCTGGCCAGGCGCCGCACCGCTTCCTGGCCTTCCGGGTGCTTGAGGTCCAGGGCCACGCTCCTTTTGCCCCGGTTCACCGAGAGGAAGTAGGCGCTTTCCCCCTGGCGGAAGGGAGGGCCCCAGCCTCGGGTTTCATCCCCCCAGGGGGGTTCCACCTTGATGACCTCCGCCCCCAGGTCCGCCAGGATCATGGTGCAAAGGGGCCCCGCAAGCACGCGGGAAAGGTCCAGGACCTTGATGCCGGAAAGGGGTCCCATGGGGGCATCCTAACCCTTTATAGTGGGGGCGTGGGCCGCTTCCTCAAGCACCTTTTCGTCTTCGCCGTCCTCCTTTTCATCGCTCTTCCTTTCCTCTGGATGGCTTACGCCGCCTTCATGCCCAAGGAGGCGGTGTACTCGGGAGAGCTTTTCTCCCGGATTGGTTTCAGCCTGGAAAACGTTGGGGGGCTTGCCAGGGAGGGCTTTTGGAACCGGCTTTTCTTTTCCTTGGGCCTTTCCTCGGGCGTGGTGGCCCTGCAGCTCTTTACCGCCCTTCTGGCCGCTTACGCCCTGAGGGCGGGGCTTGGGCTTCTGCCCTTTTACCTCTTCCTCATGGCGGTGCCGGCGGAGCTCCTTTTGGTGCCGCTTTACGGCATTCTAAAGGGGTTTGGCCTTCTGGACACCTTCTGGGCCCTGGTCTTGCCCTTCGCCGCTAGCCCTTTCGTCATCTACCTGGTCTACCAGGCCATGCGGGGGGTGCCGGAGGAGCTTCTGGAGGCGGCCAGGCTGGACGGGGCGGGGCACAGGGTGCTCCTTTTCCGCATCCTTTTCCCCTTGGTCCGGCCCACCTTGGTGGCGGCGGGGGTGCTCTCCTTCGCCGCCCACTGGAACCTGGTGCTCTACCCCAGGGTGGTGGTTTCGGACCCGAGGTTTTGGACGCTCCAGACCTGGCTTACCGACCTCCAGCGCAAGTACCCCACGGACTGGGGCCTGCTCTCGGCGGCGGCCCTTTTTAGCGTCTTGCCCATCGCCCTTCTGTACCTTCTCTTTGAACGGCGGGTGGTGGCCACCTTTGAGGAGGGGCTCAAGGGCTAGCGCCTATTGCCCTTTTCCGGAAAACCGCTCCCGAAGGGCCCTGAGCCGCTCCCGTACCCGTTCTTCCCAGCCTTCCCCCGTGGCCTCAAAGAGGCGGAGGCCCTCGAGGGCCTCCGGCAGGTAGCGCTGGGCGAAGCTTCCCTCCTTGTCCTCGTGGTAGTAGGCGTAGCCCCGGCCGTGGCCCTGGGTTCGGGCCAGGGCGGTGGGGGCGTTGCGCAGGTTTAGGGGCACGGGGGCCTCGGGATGGGCCTGGGCCGCCTCCTCTGCCCTTTGCCAGGCGGTGTAGAGGCTATTGGACTTGGGGGCCAGGGCCAGGTAGACCGTGGCCTCCACCAAGGCGAGCTCCCCTTCCGGGCTCCCCAAGGCCTCGTAGGCCTCCAGGGCCGCCACCGCCAGGCGGAGGGCGAGGGGGTCCGCCAGGCCCACGTCCTCCGCTGCCACCCGGATGAGGCGGCGGGCCACGTACCGGGGGTCGGCCCCGCCCTTGAGAAGCCTTGCCAGGTAGTAGAGGGCGGCGTCCACGTGGCAACCCCTAAGGCTCTTGTGCAGGGCGGAGATGAGGTCGTAAAACCGGTCCCCTTTGCGGTCCATGGCGAAGCGCTCCGCTCCCAGGGCTTCCCGCACGCTTTCCTGGCTCACCTCGCCGAAGGCGGCGGCGAGCTCTAGGGTGTTCAGGGCGAAACGGGCGTCCCCCCCTGCCGCCTGGGCGAGGAGCCTTAGGGCCTCTTCCTCGTAAGGGATGCCGGGGAGGCCCCGGGGGTCCTCGAGGGCCCGCTTTAGGAGGACGAGGAGGTCTTCTTCGGAGAGGGGGCGCACGGGAAGGAGGCGGAGGCGGGAGCGCAGGGCGGGGGTAAGGAGGAAGGCGGGGTTTTCCGCCGTGGCCCCGATGAGGGTGAGGAGGCCGGACTCCAGGTGGGGGAGGAGGGCGTCCTGCTGGGCCTTGTTGAAGCGGTGGATTTCGTCTAGGAAGAGCACGAGCCCCCCAGCCTCCCGCGCCTTTTCCAGGGCCTGCCGCACCTCCTTAAGCCCTGCCTCCACGGCGGAGAGCCAGAGGAAAGGCTTGCCCACACCCTCTGCCAAGAGGCGGGCCAGGGTGGTCTTGCCCGTGCCTGGGGGGCCGAAGAGGACCATGGAGCTCAGGTGCTTGGCCTCCAGCATCCGCCTAAGGAGGCCCCTTTCCCCCGTGAGGTGGGGCTGGCCCAGGATCTCGTCCAAGTTTCTCGGCCGCAAGCGCTCCGCCAAGGGTTCCACCCTCTCATGCTAAGGCGGGCGTAAGGGGGAGCGTGGTAGCCTTGGAGGGAGCATGCGCTGGCTCTTTTTGCTCCCTTGGCTTCTCTTCCTCCTGGGCCTTTTGCCCCTGGCGCAGGGGGAAGCCTTAGGCCAGGTGGAAAGGGGGCTTGCCCTTTTCGTGGTGGGCCTCCTCCTGGCAGCGGCAGCGAGCCTTTACTCCCGCTTCCCTGTGGGCTTTCGGGTGCAGTTCGCCCTGGTGCTGGGGCTTGGCCTTTTGGCCTCGGCCTTCGCCTTGGAGAGCGCCTGGGCCTTCACCGGGCGGGAGGGCTTCCTTTACACCGCCCTGGCCGGGTCTTTGGGGGTGGCCGCTTTGGGGGCGGCCTTCTTTCTAGGAACGGGGCGGGAGGCTCCCCTTCTTCCCGCCTTGGAAGGGGTGGGGACGCGGGAGGACCTTTTGCGCCTGGCCGGGGCCCTGGAGGGGCTAGCCCTAAGGCGGGAGCTGGTCTTGGTCTACTTTTCCGCCCCCTTGCCCCCGGAGCGCCTGGTAAGGGAGCTTCGCCGGGGGGACCTCGCCTTCCGTCTGGAAGGGGGGTATCTCCTGGTCCTCCAGGGAAGCCGCCCGGAGGACGCCGCCGGACTTCTAAAGCGCCTTAAGGAGCGCTTTCCCTTGGCCGCCTACGCCGTGGAGCGCTGGCGGGGAGGGAGCTTGGAGCGGGTTTTGGCCCGCCTCGAGGCGGAAAGCCTCCTGCAAACCTAGCGGTGTAGCCCTCTCCCGCTTACACCGCCTTCGGGTGTACGGGTTTTGCCTTTAGCGCAAGTCCTCTGGCCTGGCGGCGGGCTACCCTTGAGGCTAAGGAGGTAAGCCATGGAGCAGGCCAAGGAGATTAGCCAAGCGTGGCAGGAGGCGTTGGAAACCTACGGGGAGCGGGACGAGGAGTAAGCTCGGGGGGCTAAGGCCCCCCTTTTCACTTCCCCACCAGGCGCTTGCGCTTGGCGGGGTCTAAAACTTGTTTCCGCAGGCGGAGGCTTTTGGGCGTGACCTCCAGGAGCTCGTCCTCGGCCAAGAACTCCAGGGCCTCCTCCAAAGAGAGCTTCCTGGGCGGGATGAGGCGGATGTTCTCGTCGGACCCGGCCGCCCGGATGTTGGTGAGCTTCTTGGCGGTGGTGACGTTCACCGCGAGGTCGTTCTCCCGCACGTGCTCCCCCACGATCATGCCCACGTAGACCTCGGTGCCGGGCTCAATGAAAAACCGCACCCTTTCCTGCAGGCGGTGGAGGCTATACAGGGTGGCCACCCCGGCCTCCATGGCCACGGCGCTCCCCGTGGTGCGGGTGGGGATGGGGCCGGCTTCGGGCCCGTAGCCGTGGAAGGTGTGGCTCAGGACCCCTTCCCCCCCGGTGAGGGAAAGGAACAGGCTACGGAAGCCAAAGAGGGCCCGGGCGGGGAGGAGGAACTCCGCCCGCACCCTTTCTCCCCCCTCCATGTGCACCATCTCCGCCCGCCTGGTCCCCAGGGCCTCCATGACCGCTCCGAAGCGCTCCTTGGGGGCTTCCACCACCAGAAGCTCGTAGGGCTCGAGGCCGTCCTTGAGGAGGACCCGGGGCTGGCCCACGCTGAACTCGTAGCCTTCCCGGCGCATGGTTTCCAAGAGGATAGCCAGGTGGAGTTCCCCCCGGCCCCGTAGCTCAAACACCTCGGGGGCCACCTCCAAGACCTGCAGGGCCACGTTGGTGCGGAGCTCCCGCTCCAGGCGCTCCTTGAGCTTCTGCCCCGTGACGTACTTCCCCTCCCTTCCGGCGAAGGGGGAGGTGTTGGCGGTGAGGGTGAGGGCCACGGTGGGCTCGTCCACCGCCAAGCGGGGTAGGGGCTCGGGGGCCTCGAGGCTCGCCAGGGTGTCCCCGATCTCCGCCCCTTCCACCCCCGCCAGGGCCACGATGTCCCCGGGAAGGCTTTCCTCCACCTCCACCCGCTCCAGGCCCTGGTGGGTGTAGACCGCCGCCACCTTGGCCAGGACCTGGCCCCCTTCCTTCAGGATGGCCACCGTTTCCCCCTGGCGCACCCGGCCCCGGGCCACCTTGCCCACCGCCACCCGGCCCAGGTAAGGCGAGTGGTCCAGGTTGGCCACCAGGAGCTGGAAAGGGCCTTCCGTCCAGCGGGGCGGGGGGACGTGGTCCAAGATGGTCTGGAAAAGCTCCGCCAGGTCCTCCCGGGGCTCTTCCCGCCAGGCCCTTCCCTCGCGGCCGATGGCGTAGAGGTAGGGGAAGTCCAGTTGTTCCTCGGAGGCGCCCAGCTCCACCATGAGGTCAAAGGTGAGGTTCAAGACCTCGTCGGGGCGGGCCTCCTTCTTGTCCACCTTGTTGAGGACCACGATGGGCTTGAGGCCGGCCTCGAGGGCCTTCCTCAGGACGAAGCGCGTCTGGGGCATGGGGCCCTCGGCGGCGTCCACCAAGAGGAGTACCCCGTCCACCAGGGAAAGGGCCCGCTCCACCTCCCCGCCGAAGTCCGCATGCCCCGGGGTGTCCACGATGTTCACCTTCACCCCGCCCCAGGCCACGGCGGTGTTCTTGGCCAGGATGGTGATCCCCCGCTCCCTTTCCAGGTCAAAGGAGTCCAGGATCCTTTCCCCCTCCTCCTTCTTCAGGGCCTTGGCTTGGCGGAGCATGGCGTCCACCAAGGTGGTTTTGCCGTGGTCCACGTGGGCAATGATGGCAATGTTTCTAATCTCCATGGGCGCACCCAATCCCCCCACTCTACCACGGGAAGGCGCTTAGGATAAGGGCATGGTGGTGGCCACCTTCTCCCTGGTGGCCCGGGACCCGGAAACCGGGGACCTGGGCGTGGCCGTGGCCAGCAAGTTCCTGGCGGTGGGGGCCGTGGTGCCCTTCGCCAGGGCCCAGGTGGGGGCCATCGCCACCCAGTCCTACGCCAACCCCCGCTTCGGGCCCCAGGGCCTGGCCCTCTTGGCGGAGGGGGCGGGCCCGGAAGGGGTCTTGGAGGCCTTCCGCCGCACCGACCCCGACCTGGAAAGGCGGCAGTTCGGCCTGGTGAGCGCCAGGGGGGAGGCCTTAAGCTTCACCGGGGCCCTTTGCCACCCCTGGGCCGGGGGGGTGGTGGGGGAGGGCTTCGCCGCCCAGGGCAACCTCTTGGCGGGCCCCGAGGTGGTGGAGGCCATGGCGGAAACCTTCGCGCGGGAAAAGGCCCTTCCTTTCCCCGAAAGGCTCTTGCGGGCCCTAAAGGCGGGGGAGGCGGCCGGGGGGGATAGGCGGGGCCGGCAGTCCGCCGCCCTTCTGGTGGTGGGGGAGGGGAAGGGGTACGGAGGGCTTTGGGACCGCTACATAGACCTGCGGGTGGACGACCACCCCGAGCCCCTGGCGGAGCTTTCCCGCCTCCTTTCCCTCCACCGCTTGTTCTTTGAAAGGCCCAAGGCCAAGCGCCCCCTGAGGCCGGAGGAGGTGCGCTGGCTCCAAAGAGTGCTTCGGGGGCTTGGCCTTTACGCCGGGGAGGTTCACGGGGTCTTTGACCGGGCGACGGAGGAGGCCTTTTTGGCCCTCATCGGCATGGAGAACCTGGAGGAGCGCTACCAAGGGGGTCCCGAGGTGGACGAGGCCACCTTGGACCACCTCAAGGGGAGGTACGGGTGGAGCTAGGCGCCGGGGGTGTGGTCTTCAACGCTAAGCGGGAGGTGCTTCTCCTAAGGGACCGCATGGGCTTTTGGGTCTTCCCCAAGGGGCACATAGAGGAAGGAGAGAGCCTGGAAGGCGCTGCGGTGCGGGAAGTCCTGGAGGAAACCGGGGTCCAGGCGGTGGTCCTAGGCCCCCTCTACCCCACCCGTTACGTGAACGCCAAGGGGGTGGAACGGGAGGTGCACTGGTTCCTCATGCGGGGGGAGGGGGAGCCCCGGTTGGAAAGGGGCATGAGCGGGGTGGGTTGGTTCGCCCCCGAGGAGGCCCGGGCCCTCCTCTCCTTCCCCGAGGACCTGGGCCTTTTGGAGGTGGCCCTTGAGCGTTTACCGCTTTGAGGACAAGCTCCCCAAGGTCCACCCCACGGCTTTCCTGGCCCCCGGGGCCTATGTGGTGGGGGCGGTGGAGGTGGGGGAGGGGGCTTCCCTTTGGTTTGGCGCCGTGGCCCGGGGGGATTTGGAAAGGGTGGTGGTGGGTCCGGGGACCAACGTGCAGGACGGGGCCATCCTCCACGCCGACCCCGGCTTTCCCTGCCTTCTTGGGCCTTCCGTCACCGTGGGCCACCGGGCGGTGGTCCACGGGGCGGTGGTGGAGGAGGGGGCCTTGATCGGGATGGGGGCCATCGTCCTGAATGGGGCGAGGATTGGGAAAAACGCCGTGGTGGGCGCAGGGGCGGTGGTGCCGGCGGGGATGGAGGTGCCCGAGGGGATGCTGGCCCTGGGCGTCCCGGCCCGGGTGGTGCGCCCTGTGGACCCCCCCGGCAACGCTCCCCGGTACCAGGCCCTGGCCGAGCGCTACCGGAAGGGGCTTTTCCCCGTGGAGCCCCCCAGGCGCTACCGCCTCACCCTAAGGGGCCAGGACGCCCTCAACCCCTTTAGCGAGCTCCACCTGCGGCTTAAGCGGCAGAAGCGGGAAGCCTTGGAGGCTCTGCGCCAGGTGGCGCAGGGGTTTCCCCTAGCCCCGGAGGTGGCCTTGCCCCTCGTGGAGGAGGGCCTTATTGCGCCCGAGTGAGCCCGGGGCCACAAAAGGCGGGGGAAAAGGGGGGCACCATGGAGCGCAAGATGGTGGAGATTGAAGAAACCGGGCTTTCCTTTGAAACCGAACTAGACCTAGAGCGCCTCAAAGGCTTGGCGGCGGACTGGCTCCAGGCCATCGGCGAAGACCCCAACCGGGAAGGGCTTTTGAAGACCCCGGAGCGGGTGGCCAAGGCCTGGGCCTTCCTCACCCGGGGCTACCGCCAGGACCTAAAGGAGGTGGTCAACGGGGCCGTCTTTCAGGCGGAGGGAAGCGAGATGGTGGTGGTGAAGGGGATAGAGTTCTACTCCCTCTGCGAGCACCACCTCCTTCCCTTCTTCGGCCAGGTGCACATCGGCTACATCCCCAACGGCAAGATCCTGGGCCTTTCCAAGTTCGCCCGCATCGTGGACCTCTTCGCCCGCCGCCTCCAGGTGCAGGAGCGCCTGGCGGTCCAGATCGCCGAGGCCATCCAGGAGGTCCTCGAGCCCCAGGGGGTAGGGGTGGTGGTGGAGGGGGTCCACCTCTGCATGATGATGCGGGGGGTGGAGAAACAGCACTCCCGCACCGTCACGAGCGCCATGCTCGGCGTCTTTCGGGAAAGCCAGAAGACGCGGGAGGAGTTTTTGAGCCATCTGCGCTAGGGGTCTAGCGTCGCCAGAACTGGCCTAGGAGGTGGAGGAGGAGGGTGAGGAGAAGGGAAAGCAGGAGGGCCGAGGTGATGGGGATGTATACCCTTAGGCCCTCCCGCTCTATGCGGATATCCCCCGGCAGGTGGCCGAACCAGGCGAAGAGCTTGGGAAAGTAGAGGAGAAGAAGCCCTAAGAGGAGGAGGAAGAGCCCCAGGTAAACGAGCGCCTTACCCAGTTCCATCCCGCACCTCCAGGTAAGCGGTGAGGGCGGCCCCGAGGAGGCCGGCCTCACCCCCGAGCTTGGCCTTGCGCAAGGGGGGCACCTCCCAGCCCGCCAGGTAGTGGCGGTAGGCGGATTCCAGGGCCTCCCAGTAGCCTTCCGGAGCGTTCAGGGCAAGCCCTCCGCCCACCACCACCGCACCCGGGTCAAAGGCCTTGACCAGGCTGGCCAGGCCCAGGCCCACGTAACGGGCCGCCTGGAGGAGGATGCGCCGCGCTTTGGGGTCGCCTTCTTGGAAGAGGGCGAAGAGCTCCTGGTTGCTGAGGGGGCGGTGGTAGGCGTAGCCGGCTTCCCGCTCCAGGGCCCGCCCGGCGGCCAGGGCCTCCAGGCACCCTTCTAGCCCGCAGCCGCACACCGGCCCCCCCGGGAGCAGGGTGATGTGGCCGAGCTCCCCCCCTTGGCCCCTTTCCCCCCTTAGGACCTTTCCCCCGAGGACCACCCCGCCCCCGATGCCGGTGGAGACCGTGAGGTAGAGGGAGCTCCTTTCCCCCTTGGCCGCCCCCAGGTGGTGCTCGGCGAGGGCGGCGGCGTTGGCGTCGTTTTCCAGGTGGACGGGCTTGCCCGTGGCCTCTTTTAGGAGGTCGCGGATGGGGAAGTCCACGAGGCCGGGGATGTTGGGGGTAAAGCGGATCACCCCCTTGCGGAAGTCCAGAGGCCCCGGGGTGCCGAGGCCAATGGCCACCCCTTCCGCTCCCGCCTCCACTTCCGCTTGCCTGGCCGCCTCCGCCAGGGCCCGCACCACCGCCATCCCCCCTTCCTTGGGGGTGGGGAGGATGACCTTGGATAGGAGCTTTTCCCCGTCAAACACCCCGGCGGCGATCTTGGTGCCGCCCAGGTCCAGGCCCACCACCCTCATGGCGCCTCCTCCGCCAGGATGGCCTCGGCCTCGCCCAAAAGGGCCTCGGGCACCCAGAGGGCCACGTCCCCCATGTAGGTGCCCAAGGCGGCCTCGGGGAGGCCGGAGAAGGGGGTTTCCAGGAGGACGGGGATGCCCCGGGCCTCGAGGCGGGCCTTTAGCCCTTCCGCCACCGGGCGGGGGGCGGAAAGGAGCTTGGCGTAAGGGGTTCCGGCTACCGTGCGGCGTTCCATAGGGTCTCCACTAGGCGGGCGTAGGTCTGGCCGGCGGCCTCCACTTGGGAAAGGAGGATGTGCTCCTTGGGGGTGTGGGCCAGGCTGGGGTCCCCCGGGCCCAGGCCCAGGACCGGGGCCCTGGCGCCCAGGTAAGGGGCGTCGGTGGTGAAGGGCCAGAGGCCCGCCCGTTCCTGGCCCAGGGCCCTTAGGGCGGCCTGGAGGAGGGGGTGGTCCTCCGGCAGGCGGTAGGGGGGCCAGAGGGCGGGGATGGCCATCCGCACCTCCCCCGAGGCCCGCTCCTCCTCGGGGATGTAAAGGGAAGCGCTTCCCAAGGTCTTCAGGCGTTCCAAAAGCCCCTCTAGGTCCGCCTCGGGCTCGTAGCGCACGTCCAGGTAAAGCCGCACCACCCCGGGGGTCTGGTTGGTGGCCCCGGGGTAGGTGTCCACCCGGGTGGGGGTGAGCTTGAGGCTTTGGGGCAAGGGGAGCTCCTTGAGGGCGAGGAGGTACTCCCCAAGGTCGTAAAGGGGGTTTTCCCCGGAGGCCAGGGCGGCGTGGGCCTCCTCCCCCTCAAAATCCGCCCAGACCTCGGCCCGGCCCCGGTGCCCCCGCATGAGCCTCCCCCCGGAGGGCTCCCCCAGGATGAAGGCCAAGGGGCTAAGCCGCTGGGCGGCGTAGCGGCTTCCTAAGCCGCCCACCTCCTCCTGCACCACGGCGAGAAAGCGCACCCGCCCCTTCAAGGGCCCTTGGGAAAGGGCCTCCAAGGCCAGGAGCATGGCTACCAGGGCGCCTTTCATGTCCACGGCCCCCCGCCCGTAGAGCCTTTCCCCCACCACCGCCCCCTGGGGGTAGGGCCAGTGGGCCGGGTCGCCCACGGGCACCACGTCCATGTGCCCGGTGAGGACCACCTCGGGCCCCTCCTCCCCCAAAAGGGCCTCCACGTTCCCCGCCTCGTCCAGGGTGGCGGGAAGGCCTAGGGCCTTCAGGGCTTCCAGGAGAAGCCCCGCCACCTCCTCCTCCTTCCCTGGGAGGCTTTCCGCCTGGACGAGGCGGGAGAGGAGCTTCACCCAGTCCACGCCCCTATCCTACACCCCGGGAAAGCCCCGCCTGGTAAAGGGCGATGGCCAGGGCCACGGAGGCGTTTAAGGACTCCGCCTCGGGCCGGATGGGGATGCGGAAGAGCTCGTCGCAACTCTCCCGCACGAGCCGCCGCATCCCTTCCCCTTCGGAGCCCACCACCAAGGCCAGGGGCCTGCGGAAGTCCAGGTCCTTGGGCGTCTTCTCCCCCCGCACGTCCAGCCCGTAGACCCAAAGCCCCC
Source organism: Thermus brockianus (assembly GCF_021462505.1). Taxonomy (GTDB): domain Bacteria; phylum Deinococcota; class Deinococci; order Deinococcales; family Thermaceae; genus Thermus; species Thermus hydrothermalis. The sequence continues at coordinate 39,793 of NZ_JAKEDV010000004.1, read as the reverse complement.
GTTCCTTGAGCTCTTTCAGGGTGCGGGGAAGGTTTTTCACCTTGACCACGGGAAGCTTAAGGGCGGCCCCGGCGCTCGCCTTGAGGGCCAGGGGGGAAAGGGGGGCGGCCCGCCTTTCCTCGGAAACCACCCCGTGGGCCCCCAGGGCCAGGGCGCTCCGGATCATGGCCCCGTAGTTCCTGGGGTCGGTGATCCCATCCAGAACCGCCAAGAGGGGAGGCTCGCCGCGGGCCTCGGCCAGGCGGAAGGCGTCCTCCAGGGTGGCGTACTGGGGCGCCTCCACCTCCGCCGCCAGGCCCTGGTGGTGGGTGGTGCGGAGGAGGGTGTCCAGCTCAATCCGGGGGACGAGCTCCAAGGGGGCCCCGAGCCGCTCCAACTCCCGTATAAGCCAGGCCTCCACGCCCTTCGCCACCAAGACCCGGCGGGCGCGGCCTTCCCGGATGGCCTCGAGGACCGGGTTCCTCCCGTAGATCCACATGGTCCGAGTCTACGCCGTATGATGAGGGGGAAGGAGGCCTTATGTACAAGACCATCCTTATGCCCACGGACGGAAGCCCCTGTAGCTTCCAGGCCCTGGAGCATGGCCTTTCCTTGGCCAAGGCCTTGGGGGCCAAGGTCCACTTCCTCTACGTGCTGGAAAACCCCGCCCAGGCCATCTGGATCGCCCCCGAGAGCGTCCCCTATGGCCTTGAGCTTTTGGAGGACCTGAAGAAGGCGGGGGAGGAGGCCATCCGGAAGGCCTTGGACCTCGCCCGGGAAAAGGGGGTGGAGGCCACGGGGGAGGTGAAGGAGGGCACCCCTATCCCCACCATCGTGGAGGCGGCCAAGGGCTTTGACCTTCTCGTCATGGGCACCCACGGGCGCACGGGGCTGGACAAGCTCCTTCTGGGCTCGGTGACGGAGGGGGTGCTCCACCGGGTTTCCGTGCCGGTTCTGGTGGTGCGTTGCCGCTAGATGCGCCTCCTGTCCGTCTTCGTTTCCTCGAGGCTATCCCCCCAGGACCCCCTGTACCCTAGGCTCGTCCGCTATGGGGAGGTGTTGGCCGAGGAGGGGTTTGGCCTGGCCTGCGGGGGCTACGGAGGGGGCATGGAGGCCCTGGCCCGGGGGGTGAAGGCCAAGGGGGGAGTGGTGGTGGGGGTCACGGCCCCCGCCCTCTTTCCCGAGCGGCGGGGCCCCAACGCCCACGTGGACCTGGAGCTCCCCGCGGCTAGCCTTCCTGAGCGCATCGGCCGGCTTTTGGACCTGGGGGCGGGGTACCTGGCCCTGCCCGGCGGGGTGGGCACCCTGGCGGAGCTTGTCCTCGCCTGGAACCTCCTCTACCTCCGGCGGGGCCTGGGCCGGCCCTTGGCGGTGGACCCCTACTGGCTTGGCCTCCTCAAGGCCCACGGGGAGATCGCCCCGGAGGACCTCGCCCTCCTCCAGGTGGTGGCGGACGAGGAGAACCTGCGCCGCTTTCTAAGAAGCCTATGATGGAAACCCTGGTGGTCCACGTGCCCGACCTCGGCCAGGGGGTGAGCTTCTACCAGGCCCTGGGCCTGGCCCTGGAGGAGCTCGTGCCCCATGAGGCCCTTTTGGTCCCGAAGGAAGGCCCCCTCCTCCTCCTAAGGCCGGGGGCGGGCGGGGTGGAGCGGGGCCCAAGCCGGCCGAGACCCGAGGGGCAGGGCTTCGCCCGGCTCCGCCTGGAGGAGGGGCGGCTCACCTTCCTGGTGGAAAGCCTTGCCCACGAGCGGCTTCGCCTCGCCAAGTACGGCCTGGCCTACCGGGAGGCGGGGGACCACCTCCTCCTCTTTGACCCCGGGGAGAACCCGGTGGTGGTGCGGGAGGGCTGATGCGGCTTTGGCTTTTGGACCTGGACGACACCCTCCTGGTGGACCATGGGGTGAGCCGGGAGGTGCTGGAGGCCTTGGGGGAGGAGGTGGGGGTAAAGGGCCTTTACGGGGCGGTGAGGGCGCGGGCCGAGGCCCTTTTCCGGGAGGCCCCCTTTTACCCGTGGGCGGAACGGATCGGCCACTCGGCCCTCGAGGCCCTTTGGGCCCGCTACACCACCCCGGGCCTCGAGGACCTGGCCGCCTGGGCCTGGCCCTTTCGCGAGCGGGTCTTCCGGGAGGCCTTGGCCGCCTTGGAAGGGCCTTTGGAAAGGGCCCGGGAGCTCGCCGAGGCCTTTTACGAGAGGCGGCGCCAATACCCCCTTTTCCCGGAGGTGCCGGCGTTTTTGGAGGCCCTTAGGGCGAGGGGGGCCACCCTGGTCCTCCTCACCAACGGGGTGCCCGACCTGCAACGGGAAAAGCTCGTGGGTTCGGGGCTCAAGGGGGCCTTTGACCTCACCCTGGTTTCCGGGGAGGTGGGCTTGGGCAAGCCCGACCCTAGGCTTTTCCGCATGGCCCTCTGCGCCTTCGGGGCCCCTCCGGAGGAGGCGGTGATGGTGGGGGATAACCCGGAAAGGGACGTCCAAGGGGCCTTGGCGGCGGGGATCCGTGCCGTCTTCGTGGACCGGGGCCACCGCCCGCCCGACCCCCGCTACCCCGCCCACCTGGAGGTGAAGGACCTCAAGGAAGCCCTGGCCCTCCTTTCGTGAGGCGCTTCACAGGGGCTTTGGGGGCTTTCCGGTAGACTCCCCCCATGCACGAGGTGCTCCTTTTCCTCCATAGCTGGGTCCGCTGGTTCGTCCTCCTCTTTGGCCTTTGGGCGCTCTTCCGGCCCGAGCCTCGCCCGGCCGGCTTCTTCGCCCACGCCCTCACCCTGCAGGTGGTCCTGGGGGTGCTTCTGGCCTTCGCAAGCCCCCTTTTCCAAGGGGCCTTGGCCAACCTGGGGGCGGTGATGGCCACGGGGGGTGAGCCCCGCTACTTCGTGGCGGAGCACTGGGTGGGGGGGCTTGTGGCCTTGGGGCTAGCCCACGCCGGCCTCGCCCAGGCCCGTAAGGGAAGGCCGAGGGCTCGGCTCCTCTTCGCCTTGGCCCTTTTGGCGCTCCTCCTTTCCATCCCCTGGTTCCGGCCCCTCCTCCGGTTCTAGGTAGGCCAGGGCGGCGTAGCCCACCACCCGCTCCCGCCCGCCCCCCGCCTCGGCGCTGGTGGCGTAGGCGAGGAGCCTGGGCCTCCACCCCCACCCCCGGGCCAGGTGGGTGAGGGTGGCCCAGGGGAGCCGGCCGCAGGCCTCCGCCCGGGCCAGGCCTTCTGCGTCCAGGGCCAGGGCCTTTTCCAGGGTCCTTCCGTCCAGGGCCCGGGCCACGGGGTCGGGGTGGTAGTGGGAGAGGTCGCTGCTCGCCACCAGGAGGTCTTGGGGGCCCAGGTGGGGGCGGAGGGCCTCCGCCACTTCCTTGGGGTCCACCTCCCCGAAGAGGAGGGGGAGGATGGGGGTTTGGGGGAGGAGGCGCTGGAGGAAGGGGAGGAGGACCTCGAGGCTATGCTCCTCTAGAAAGGGCGCCTCGTACGCCAAGAAGGGCTTGCCCAGGGCGAGAAGCCCCTCTACCCCTTCCCGGTCCACCGCCACCTCCCCCAAAGGGGTGGCCCAGGCCCGGTGGGGGAAAAGGGCCACGCCCAGGAAGGGCACGAAGTGGCTCGGCCCGAGGAGGAACACCCGCCCCGCCCTTCCCCGCCAGGCGGCGAGGGCCCGGAAGCTTTCCGCCATCACCCGCCCCGCATACCGGTAGCCCGCATGGGGGGAGAGCACCCCCCGGGCCCGGGGCTCCGGCGGGGTGCGGGCCTGGGCCAGGAGGCCCTCCACCTCCCGCGCCAGGGCCTCCTTCTCCCCGGGGTAGAAGTACCCCGCCACCGCCGGCTTCCTCAGGCCCATACCCCGGGGATCCTCCTCCCGCACCCCGGGCAGACGCCAGGGGTTTCCCAAAGGGCCTCCACCCGGAAGCCCCGCCGCCGGAGGAGAAGCCGGCCGCAGTCCGGGCAGTGGGTGGAGCTCCTTTCCTCGTCCAGGACGTTGCCCACGTAGACGAACCTTAGCCCCTCCTCCTTGGCGATGGCGTGGGCCCGCACCAGGGTGGCGTGCCGGGTGGGCCTCAGGTGGGGCATGCGGTAGTCGGGGTGGGCGGCGGTGAGGTGCCAGGGGATATCGGGGGAAAGCCCCTTTAGGAAGCGGGCCATGGCCCGGAGTTCTTCCTCGCCATCGTTGTACCCTTCCAGAAGCAGGGTGGTGACCTCCACCCAGACGCCGAGGCCCACGAGGTACTCCAGGCTTTCCAGGACGGGCTTGAGCCGGGCCCCGCAGATCTCCCGGTAGAACTTCTCCGTGAAGCCCTTGAGGTCCACGTTGGCGGCGTCCAGGTAGGGCCGCATGTAGTCCCAGGCCTCCTTGGTTTCAAAGCCGCTCGTGACGAAGACGTTCTTCATGCCCCGGGCCTTGGCCAGGCGGGCGGTATCGTGGGCGTACTCCACGAAGACCGCGGGCTCGTTGTAGGTGTAGGCGAGAAGCCGCACCCCTAAGGCCTCCGCCTCGGCCACGAGCCTCTCTGGGGGCCAGTCCTCCCCCACGAAGCGGTCCAGGACGCCTTCCGGGCTCACCTGGAACTCCCGGAACTGGGAGATCTGCCAGTTCTGGCAGAAGGCGCAGAAGAAGTTGCACCCCACCGTGCCCACGGAGAGGATGGCCTCCCTGGGGTGGAAGTGGTAGAGGGGCTTCTTCTCCACCGGGTCCAGGTGGACCGCGGCGGCCTTGCCGTAGGTGACGAGGAAAAGCTTCCCCTTCAGGTTGCGCCGCACCCCGCACTTGCCCGCACCTCCTTCGGGGATGGCGCAGTAGTGGGCGCAGGCCCGGCACTGCACGTACCCCTTGGGCAAGGGACGCTGTAGGTCCGCTTCCCGTAGCGTGGCCACCGTCATTTCATAGGCTTCTCATCCCAGAATAGCACGCCCTAGACTGGAAGGGTGCGGCCCTTCCCCCCAGAAGCCGAGGAGGACTTCGCCCCCTTCTTCCCGGAGGAGGTCCTGGCCCGGGGCCTGGCCTATGCCCGGGAGGGGCGGGTAAGGCGGGTTTTCCGGGTGGGGGAGAGGCTTTTGGGCGAGGTGCAGGGCTCGGCCCCCGCGCCCTACCGGGTGGAGGTGGGGCCGGGCCTTTCCGGCCGGTGCGGCTGCCCCTATCCGGGCTTTCCCTGCAAGCACGCCGCCGCCCTCCTTTACGCCTACCTGGAGAGGCGGCCCCAGGACCTCGAGGCCCGCCTGGAGGCCCTTTCCCCCGAGGAGGCGAAGCGGCTTCTCCTCCGCCTTTCCCGGGTGCCGGAGGTGGCCTTTCTCCTAAAGGAGATCCTTGCCCCCGAGGAGGCCTTCCGGGAGGGCATCCGGCGGTTGCGCCAGGCCTTCCGCCTGGGGGGAGGGGAGGAGGAGGCGAAGGCCCTCCTCCTGCGGCTGGAGGGGGCGGGGAGGGAGGAGGTGGAGGCCTTGCTAAAAGTTCTCCTCGAGGCCCCCTTTGACCCCGAGCCCTACCTGAAAGAGGCCCTCAAGCGCTACGGGGCCCTCTCGCCCAGGCCTTCCTTCCTCCTTGGGCTTTACCTCCGCCACCCCTCGGAGGCCCTGGGGGAAGCCTTCTTGCAGGCGGCGGAGGGCATTCCCGAGGAGGCGCTTTCCCTCCTAAAGGGGCAGGACCCTACTGGACGCAAGCGGGCCCTAAAGGCCGAGCTCCTCTTCCGCTTGGGCCGGGAGGAAGAGGCGCTTCAGGTCCTCAAGGAGGGGCTAGAAGGGGTGGAGGACTACCTCCTCCTGGTGGGGCGCCTTCTCCGCCTAGGCCGCCTGGAGGAAGCCCTCTTCTACGCCGAGGAGGCCCGGGACTGGTTCGGTAAGGACCCCAGGCTCCTTCCCCTTTTGGACCTCCTGGTGGCCCACCTTGGCCGGGCTGAGGACCACAGGGCGCGCTTTGCCCTAAGGCCGAACCTGGAGGACTACCTGGCCCTAAAGGCCAAGTTGGGAAAGGCCTTCGCCGAGGAGAGGCCCGCCCTCCTCCGCCAGGTGCGCGACCCGGCCCTTCTCGCCCAGATCTACCTCCTGGAGGAGGACTGGAAGGCCCTGGACCGCCTTCTCAAGCGGGCCTCCCCGGAGGACTACCCCGCCCTGGCCGAAGCCCTTTCCCCTCGCCTCCCCGAGGAGGCCCTGCGGCTTTACCGGGAGGCGGCCTTCCGCCTGGCGGAGGCGGGGGGACGGGCCCGCTACCTCGAGGCGGCGGCGCTATTGCAAAGGGCTTCCCGCCTAGACCCCAAACAGGCCCAGGAGATGGCCCGGGCCCTGGTCCAGGCTTACCCCCGGCGCCGCGCCCTGCGGGAGGCGCTTAGGCCCCTTCTCGGGGAAGCCTCATAAGCCTGGGGAAAAATGGGGGGGTGGAGCGCTTTCCCTGGGTGGAGGTCTTCCGGGGGCTCGCCATCTTGGAGGTGGTGCTCCACCACCTCACGGGCCGTTTTCTCCGGGAGCTTATCCCGGGAAGCCCGGAGTGGCTCTTCCTGGCGGCGGTAAACCGCACCCTGCACTTCGCCGTGCCCGCCTTCCTCCTCATGACCGCCCTGGTCCTGGGGGCGGGGATGCTGCGGGAGTTCCGCCTGGGCCGCTACCTTTCCAACCGCGCCCTGCGCCTTCTCTGGCCTTACCTCCTCTGGAGCGGGATTTACCTCCTCTTCCGTTACTGGGACCATGGGGTTTTCCAACCGGAGCGGCTTCCCCACCAGCTCCTTTGGGGCAAGGCCTACTTCCACCTTTACTTTCTGGCCGTAGCCCTCCAGCTCACCCTCCTCCTCCCCCTCTTTCTTCCCCTTCTCAGGCGGCGCCCGCCAGGGGCGTTCTTTCTCCTGTTGGCCGTGGGCCTGACCCTCCTCGTCTATTTCCTGAACCGGTACTACCGCTTTCTGCCTTACCCCGGGAGCTTCGTCCTCTGGTATACGCCGGCCATCGCCCTGGGGCTTTACCTGGCGGCACACCTAGACCGCCTTCCCCGCGCCTTGCGCCTCTGGCCCCTTTACCTCCTCCTGGCGGGGGTGGGGCTTGGGGGCTACCTGCCCTTGGCCTTGGAGGCCTTGCAGGGCTTGCCCGTAAACACCTTTCGCTACCAAGCCTTCCACTGGGCCTACACCACGGGGATGGCCTTTCTCCTCCTCGCCCTAGCCCACCGCCTGGCCCAGGGGTCCCTCCGGGCCCCCCTGGCCTTCTTGGGCCGGTACTCCCTGCAGATCTACCTACTCCATCCCATGGTGGTGCGCCTTTTGGAGAAGTACCCGGATTTCCCTGAGCCCTTAGGCCTAAAGCCCGCTTTTCTCATCTATTTCCTCTTGGCCCTGGCCCTACCCCTCTTCTTGGCCCGTTTTCTCGCCCGCTTGCGGGTTTCCCCCTTGGTGTTTGGGCGATGAGGGTTCTCTGGTTTTTCCTTGCCCTGGCCCTTCTCGGGCTTTGGGGGGCTTTAGGGCCCCCTGGGGTTTCCTTTCGCCTCGAGGACCAAGGCCTCCGTTACGCCCGGGAAGGGGTTTCCCTTTATGCCCACCTCTGCCGTCCTTCGGGGAAGGCCGAGGCGGCGGTCCTCCTGGTGCCCGGGGGCTTTGGCCCCCCCACGGAGGCCATGGGGGAGCGGTGCCGGCGCTATGCGGAAAAGGGTTTCTTGGCCGTGGTACCCCACCTGAGGGGCCGGGGGAAAAGCGGGGGCGGGATTACGGGCTGCCTGGAGGAGGCGGAGGACCTTGCCCACCTGGCCCGCCTCCTGCCCCGGCTCGGGGTGAGGCGGCACGCCTACGCCGGCTACTCCCTGGGGGCCTGCGTGGCTCTAAAGGCTGCCGCCTGGGAAGGCGCTTCCAGGGGGGTGGCTTTTGTCATCGGCCCCGTGGACTTCGCCGAGCAGGTGGCCCTCCTGCGCCGAAGCCGCCCAGAAGCCCTTAAGCGGTGGCGGGAGGTCTTTGGGGGCCTGCCCGAGGACTGCCCTGCCTGCTACGCCCGGCAAAGCCCCTTGCCGGAGGCGGCCCGCCTCCAAGCCCCCCTCCTCGTCCTCCATGCGGGCAACGACCCCCTTATCCCCCCCACCCAGGCCTGCTCGCTCCGGGACGTGCGGGAGGCCTCGGGCCGCCGGGTCTTCCAGGTGGCCCTGACCCGGGAGGGGACGCCTTGGACGGGCCCCCTCACCAAGGGGCGGGCCTGTCTTAGGCCCACGGGGTTTGGGCCCTTAGGGGAGGATCACCTGGTCCTTTTCCCCGACCTCCACCACGCCGTGGTGCCGGCCATGGAGGCTTTGGTGGAGCGCTTTTTATCGGGTTGGCTAAAGCCTTGACACGCCCCGGGCTTTGCCGCATAGTAAGGCTTGCGGCCATACCTTGGAGGGTTGGCCGAGCGGTTGAAGGCGGCGGTCTTGAAAACCGCTGTGGGCCTTGCGCCCACCGGGGGTTCGAATCCCTCACCCTCCGCCAAGGGCATGGAGAGGTGGCCGAGTGGTCTAAGGCGGCACCCTGCTAAGGTGTTGCACCGGGAAAACCGGTGCCGCGGGTTCGAATCCCGCCCTCTCCGCCAAGCTGGCCCGGCCTCGAGGCCGGGCCTTGGTGTATGGTGCTTCCCCTTCCTCCCCTTAAGCCCTGCCGCTTCCTAAGGCGGAAAAACCGCTTCCTGGTGGAGGCGGACGTGGGGCCTTTGCACCTCGCCAACTCCGGGCGCATGGCGGAGCTTCTCCTTCCCCTGACGCCCTGCTACTACCACCCGAGGCCCACCCCCAAGACCCTGGGCCGGATGGTCCTGGTGGAGTCCCAAGGGGTTCTGGTGGGGGTGGATGCAAGCCTGGCGGGCCGCCTCCTGGAGGCCCTTTTGCGAGAAGGCCACCTGGGCCCCGTGGAGGCGCTTCGGCGGGAGGTCCCTTTGGCCGGGGAGAGGCTGGATTTCTTCGCCCTCTTTGGGGGACGGGAAGCCTATTTGGAGGCGAAAAACTGCAACCGGGTGGAGAAGGGCCTGGCCCTCTTTCCCGACGCCCCCACCGCCCGGGGAGCGCGGCACCTAAGGCTTCTCGCCGCCTTGGCCCGGGAGGGGAAGGGGGCTTATGCCTTCTGGTTCGTGCAACACCCCCTGGCGGAGGCCTTCGCCTTGGACCCGAACGATGGGGCCCTCCACCAGGCGGCCCGGGAGGCCCTGAAGGCGGGGGTCGTCCTCCGGGCCTACCGGGTGCGGCCCACCTTGGCGGCCTTGGAGGTGGAGGAGGAACTCCCTTGGGTTTGGCTAGCCCCCTAGGAGGATCTGGAAGGCCACCATGAGGGCCGCCGCCACCGTGAGGACCGTGGCCACCCCCTCGGCCTCCGCCTCCTTGAGGGCGTCGGGAAGGATTTCCGCCACCGCCATCCAGATCATGGCCCCGGCGGCGAAACCAAGGCCCACGGGGAGGACCGGCCGGAAGGCCTCCACCAGGAGGAAGGCGGGCACGGCCATGAGGGGCTGGGGCAGGCTGGAGAAGACGCTCCAGAAGGCGGCCCCCAGGACGCTCACGCCCCGGGGAATGAGCACCAGGCTGATGGCGAGCCCCTCGGGGATGTTGTGGATGGCGATGGCCAAGGTAATGAAGACCCCCAGGGCCTCCCCGCCCCCGAAGGCCACCCCCACCCCCACCCCCTCGGCGAAGGAGTGGAGGGTCATGATGCCCACGATCATGAGGGCCTTGCGGGCGTCCAGGCCCTTGAGGTCCCCGAAGCTCACCTCCCGGCCTTGCAGGTAGCGGTGGGATAGCTGGATGAAAAGAAGCCCCAAGGCTATGCCCAAAAGGGTGCGGCCCAGGCTGTAGCCCACCCCCTCGTAGATGAGGCCGAAGCTCGCCGCCAGCATGAGCCCGGCGGCGGCGGCGTTGGCCAGGCCCAGGTGGCGCCGGAGGATGTGTTTCGTAAACAGGAAGGGCAAGGCACCCAGGCCTGTGGCGACGGCGGTGAGGAAGGCGTAGAGGAAAACGCTCCAGGGGGAAATGGGTAAAGCCTCCATACCGCCTCTACTTTACTGCAAGCGATTACTAATAGCAATAAGCCAGTCCCGCACTGCCTCCGCCACCTCCTGCTGGTTCCGGTCCAGGAGGAGGTCGTGCCCGCTTTCCGGGAAGACCTGGTAGGCCTTCTCCCGGCTTCCCAAAAGCGCATGGTAGCGGCGCACCCCCCGCACCACCCGGTCCCGCCCCGCCTCCACCACCAAGGCGGGGGCCTTGACCCGGGGGAGGACCTCTGGGGTTTGGCGCATGAGGTGGAGGAGTTCCCCCACTGCCCGGGTGGGGAAGTAGGGGTAGTTGGGGTTTTGCTTCCTGAGCGCTGGGTCTTCAATGGAGTTGGGCCCAGGAAAGCGGGGGATGAGCCAGGCGAGGTAAGGGGCCAGGGGCGCCAGGGGGTTTTTCAGGGAGAAGGCGGGGGCCAGGGCCACCAGGGCCCCCGTGGGGTGGGCCGCCGCCAGGTGGGCGGCGAGGAGGCCTCCCATGGAAAGCCCCACCACTCCCCGGGGCTCGGGGAGGGCCAGGTAGGCTTCCTCTGCGGCGGCCAGCCAGTCCTGCCAGCGGACCCTTAAGAGGTCCTCGGGGCGGGTGCCGTGGCCGGGCAGGGCGGGCTGGGCCACGGCGAAGCCCGCCTCCCGCAACACCCCGGGTAAGGGCCCCAGGGTGAGCACGGGATGGGAGGTGAAGCCGTGCAGGAGAAGGAGGTGCATACTCCAGAATACCCCGCCTGGACGCCCCCAAGGCGGCATGGTAAAACGGGGGAGAATGCTTGAGGGTAACCTTGCGGAGTTCCCCTTTCCTTCCCTGGTGGGCGCCCTGATGAGCGCTGGGCGCACGGGGAGGCTTCTCGTACGCTCCCCGCACCTCGAGGGGGAGGTCTACCTGCAGGGCGGCCAGGTGGTCCACGCCCGGGTCCAGGCGGGGGAGCGGGCCTTGGAAGGGGAGGAGGCCTTGGACCTCCTGGTGGGGCTTAGGCGGGCCCCTTTCCGCTTTGAGCCGGAAACCCTTCCCCCCCACACCACCCTCCTTGGGGGGCTTGCCGTGCCCGCCCGGCTGGCGGAGGCCCAGGCGGTGTGGCAGTCCCTAAACCTCCCTTCGGACTGGGGGTATGTCCTGCGCCTGCCGAGCCAGGGAGGAACGGCGGAACTTACCCCGGAGGCCTTAAGGGTCCTGGCCCAGGTGGAGGGGAAGCGCATCGCCGAGGTCCTGGCGGCCCCTGGGGTCTTGCGCCTCGCCCGCATCCTCCATACCCTCCTCGGGATGGGGGCCTTGGAGGCGGTGCCCGTGGTGGAGGTGGCCCCAGAGCACCTCTTGGTCCTGCCCATCTACGGCCCGGGGCACGGGATCGCCTACGTGGACGAGGCCCTTTATGCGGCGTGGGCCCGCGCCATCCGCCATGCTTTCCGCTTGCGGGTCACCCCGCCTGGGACCACCATGGAGGTGCGGCCTAGGCCCAACATCCCTGGGCGGCTTGGGCTTTTGGAGGAGGACCTGAGGCGCCTGCGCCTCAGGCGTGGGGATAAGGTGGAAGCGGTGCCGGAGGTGTAGCCTATGGATATCCTGACCCTAAACGAGTATCTCAACCGCATCGTATACGGCTTCCCCATGAAGCTGGTCTTCCTGCTCGTGGGGGCTTATCTGGTTATTTTCCAGATCCGTTGGTTTAGCGCCCCCTTCCGGATGATGCGGGTCTCCTTCAGCGAGACCTTCGGGGCCATCCGGGAAAGGGCCTACGGCTTCGGCGGCCAGATCACCCCCTTCCAGGCCACCATGGTGGCCCTTTCCGCCACGCTGGGGACCGGGCACCTTCTGGGGATGCTGGCGGCGGTTTTGGTGGGGGGTCCGGGGGCGGTCTTCTGGATGTGGGTGGGCTACTTCTTCGGCACGGGGACCAAGTTCGCCGAGGCTACCTTGGCGGTCCACTACCGCCGCCGCTTCGCCGACGGCTCCGTGTCCGGCGGTCCCATGTACTACCTTTCCCGGGGCTTGCCCCGCCTCCGTTTTTTAGGCTTTCTCTTCGCCCTTTTCGCCGCCGTGGCCGCCTTTGGCATCGGCAACCTGGCCCAGGCGGGGGCGGTGGGAGGGGCCTTGGTTTCCTTGGGGGTGCCCCCGGCCTTGGTGGGGCTTGGCCTCGCCCTTCTGGTGGGGGTGGTGCTAGGGGGAGGGGTGGCGCGGGTGGCCCGCTTCGCCCAGGTGGTGGTGCCCCTGAAGCTCCTCCTCTTTTTGGTGGCGGTTCTGCCCCTTCTCGTCCTGTACGGCAGGGGTATCCCCGAGGCCTTGGCCCTGGTGTTCCAGGCGGCTTTTACCCCGGAGGCCGCTTTTGGAGGGGCGGCGGGGTATAGCCTCTACGCCGCCATCAACGCTGGCTTGGGCCGGGGCATCTTCGCCAACGAGGCGGGGCTGGGCTCGGCGGCTATCGCCCACGCCCAGGCCCAGGTGGACCACCCCGTGCGCCAGGGCTTCTGGGGGGTGACGGAGATGTTCGTGAGCTTTCTGGTCACGAGCCTCACCGCCCTCACCTTCATCGCCTCGGGGCTTTGGCGCCAAGGGGGAAGCGCCGCCGAGGCCGCCCAGGCCCTCTTCCAGGCCCATCCCCTGGGAGGGGTGATCCTGGCCGCCACCGTGGCCCTTTTCGCCCTTGGGACCATGGTCTCCTGCGGGTTTTACGGGGAAGAGGCGGCGGCCTACCTCTTCGGGGAGGGGGTGCGCTGGCCCTACCGCTTGACCTTCGCCGTCTTGGCCTTCGTGGGGCCCTTGGGGGGCCTCGAGGCCTTCTTGGCCATCTCCGACACCCTCAACGGCCTCATGGCCATCCCCAACCTCCTGGGGCTCGTCCTCCTGGGTCCCGTGGTGGGCCGCCTGGTCTACGGCTTCTTCCGCGGGGAGCCTTGGGTGCCGCCCCGCTAGCGGAAAAGTTCCCGGATGGCCTTTTCCAACTCCTCCCCTGCCTTGCGGTCCAGGGTGAGCTTCACCTTGAGGGCCACGCGCAAGGCCTCCTCCTCCAGGGCCTCCCGGCTTTCGCAGGCCTGAAGCCGGGCGGTAAGGGGCTCGGCCCGGGGGCCTAGGCGGGCTTTGAGGAGGCCCACAAGTTTGGCGCAAAGCTCCTTGGGGCCCTCCACGGGCAGGATGAGCCCCCGCTTGAGGAGGCTTGCCAGGATGGCGTAGGCCTTTTCCCCTAAGCCGCTATCCCGCACCACCTCCTCCTCCGTGCGCCGGCCGTCGCAGAGGGTGTAGACCCGCCACTCCTCGGGGGTGGGCTTCCACTCGGCCTCGGGAGGGCTGGGGTTGCGGCGGAAGACCATGGCTACAAGGAGGCCACGATGGCGTCCACCAGGCGCAGGACCAGGTAGACGAAGACCGCCCCCAAGAGGAGGACCAAGGAGAGGAGAAGGAGGAGGAGGCTGGAGGGCTCCCTAGGTGAGGAGGAGGATGGCGAGGTAGGCCAGGGCAAAGAAGGCGATGAGGAAGAGCATCTGCCCACTCCGTTCCCCCATCACCCCGCCGGGGATGGCCCGCTTGAGCCGGAGGCCGTAAAGGACGTTGTAAACCATGAGGAGAAGCCCGAGGAGGAGCAGGATTTTTTCCATATTCCCATTCTACCCCTTCCACTCCCGGATGGGCACGAGTTCGCCCCCCTCCACCTGCTTCCGCACGGGGCGGTAGCGGCGGTCAAACCAGATCTCCAAGACCGCCCGGTCCAGGCTTTGGGGAGCCACGATCTCCTTGCGCACGTAGTAGCCCCCTTCCGTGGGGCTAATCTCCATGCTCTTGGAGAGCCTAAGCTCCACCACCTCCCCGCTTTTCGTGCGCACCCGCACCCGGAAGGCCAAGGGGCCCTCCGGCTTCACGTGGGGGTCTTGGCGGAAGGGCCACATCACGCCTCCTTGAGGTCGGCCACCCTCGCCCCCGTGAGGGCGAGGAGCTCCTTGGGCGTGGCCCGGAAGAGGGCCCTGGGCGTGCCTGCCGCCGCCCAGACTTCTTCGTGGACCAGGAGATCCTGGTCCAAAAAGGCGGGCAGGGGGGTGGCGTGGCCCAAGGGAGGCACGCCCCCGATGGCGAAGCCGGTGAGGGCGCGCACCTCCTCGGGGGTGGCCCGGCGCAAGGAGTCCTCCACCAGGGCTTCGGCCTTCTTCAGGTCCAGGCGGTTTTTCCCGCTCATCAGGAAGAGGTAAGCCCCCTTTTCCCCCACGAAGACCAGGCTCTTCACGATCTGCCCCACCCCGGCCCCCACCGCCTCCGCCGCCTCCTGGGCGGTGCGGGTGGAGACTTCCAGCTCCACCACCTTCAGGTGGCCAAAACCCTTGGCCTCTAGGGCTTCCTGCACCCGGAGGGCGGAAGGGCTCATAGGGCGTAGAGGAGCTCGGCCAAAAGGGCGGCGCGCCTGGGGATTTCCGAGACCACCACGTACTCCGTCCGTTGGTGGGCGTCCCCGCCGAAAAGCCCCAGGCCGTCCAGGGTGGGGACCCCCAGGGCGGCGGTGAAGTTGCCGTCGGACCCCCCGCCCACCCGGCCCGGCTCCAGGCGGAGCCCCAGGGCCTCCCCGATGGCCTTGGCCTTGGCGAAGAGGGCGAGGCTGGCCTCGGTGGGCTCCATGGGGGGGCGGTTCAGGCCCCCCGAGACCTCTAGCCGGGCCCCGGGGAGGGCGGGGGTGAGGTTTTTAAGGGCCTCTTCCACCCGCCTTACCTCCTCGAGGGTCCAGGCCCTGAGATCCAACTCCACCCAGGCCTCCTCCGCCACCACGTTGCTCACCGTTCCTCCCCGCACCACGTTGGGGCCTAGGGTGGTGCCCTTCTCCCGGTCCTCCAGGGCCGCCACCCGGAGGATCTGGTGGGCGAGTTCCAGGATGGCGTTCACCCCCTTTTCCGGCTCCACCCCTTGGTGGGCGGCCTTGCCCCGGGCCTTTAGGCGGTAAAGCCCCACCCCTTTGCGGGCCACCTTCAGGTCCCCCGTGGCCGTAGGGGGCTCGAGGACCAAGGCGGCCCTGGCCTTCTTGGCCGCCGCCTCAATGAGGGGGCGGCTTTCCTTGGAGCCCGTTTCCTCGTCGGGGGTGAAGAGGATTTCCAGGGCGGGGAGCCGCCTTCCCGTGGCCTCGGCGTGGCGGAGGGCGTAGAGGAGGGCGATGATCCCCCCCTTCATGTCGTAGACCCCAGGGCCCACCGCCTTGTCCTTTTCCAGGCGGAAGGGTTCGGGGAAGCTCCCCTTGGGGTGGACGGTATCGTAGTGGCAAAGCACCAGGACAGGCGCCCCTTCCCCCTCCCGCCGCAGGAGGAGGACGGGCCCTGCCGGGGTGTCCTTGCGGGAAAGCCGCCCCTCCAGGGGCCCGAAGGCCTCTTCCAGGAAGGCGGCGGCCGCCTCCAGGCCCGCCCGGTCCCCCGAGGGGGACTCCCGGCGCACGAAGGCCTCGAGGTCCTTGAGAAACTCGGGGAGCTTGGCTTGCATCCAGGCCAGGGTTTCCATACCCCCATTATGCCCTGGTGATGGAAGGGAGGATGTCCCCACTAGAAGGGCAGGGTGAGGGTGAAGCCGGCGGCGAAGCCTTCCCCCTCGGGCCTTAGGGCGAGGAGGAGGTCGGCGCGGAAGATGCCGTCCTGGCGGTTGCCCACCCGGGGCATCCCCCTGGGGGCGTAGGGGGGCTGGGCGTAGACCTGGCGCTGCACCTCCTCGGGGAAGAAGAGCTGGGTGGCGAAGGCCCTGCCCCCCGCCTCCACCCTTAGGTGCAGGTGGGGGGTGCGGCTTGGGTACCAACCGGGAAAGAGGGTGAGGAAGGCCACCTCCCCCTTTTCGTCCGTGGCCTGCCACCCGCGGCAGAAGGTGCCGGGGGCGTCCACCCCGGAGTAGCGGCCCAGGGCGTCCGTGTGCCAGAGGTCCACCCGGGCCCCCGGCAGGGGGCGGCAGGCGGCGCTTTGCACCCTTAGGGTGAGGCGCAGGGGAAGCCCGGGAAGCCCCTCCCGCAGGTCCTGCCTCCGGGGCACCTCCCGGAGGTAATAGGGGCCTTCCGTGAGGGCGGGGGTGGGGCGGCAAGCCCCCTGGGCCCGGGCCAAGGGGAGGAGGAAAAGGCCCAAAACCGCACGCCTTTGCATCACCGCCTCCTTAGGAGGAGGTCCACCTCTAGCCGGATCCGGTTCTCCACGCTAAGGACGATGGGCACCCGGGGCTGGGTGAGGCGGAACTTTTCAAAGGGGAACTCCGTTTTCAAAAAGACCCGCACCTCCTGGCCCCGAAACTCCGCCTCCCCCTCCCAGACCACCTCCGCCGTCACGTCCCGGAGGGTCAGGTCCCCCACCACCTGGATGGGGACCTTGCCGCTTTGGGGCAGGGGGTTGGGAAGGCCCTTCACCTCCTTGGGGCGGAAGGTGGCGGTGGGGAAGCGGCTCGTCTCCAGGGTGTTTTGCCTTAGGTAGTTGTCCCGGCGGGACTGGTCGCTTTTAAGCTCCCTCAGGTCCACCACGAACTCCCCGCTAATCCGCCCTCCCTGGAGGACCACCCGCCCCTCCACCGCCTTGGTGGTGCCCACGGCGTCGGCAATGCCCACCTGCAAAAGCTCCTCCCTCACCCGGTAGCGGGCCTCCCCCGAGGCCACCTCAAAGGTCTGGGCCAGGGCCGGTAGGAGAAGGGCCAAGCTCCACGCAAGCCACCGCATCCCGTTCACCCCCTTGCTATAAAAAGCGTAGCTAGGGAGGGTTAGACCCAGGTTAGAGGGAAGGGGCGTAAACTTGAGCCATGACCCGGGCCGTGCTCTTTGACGTGGGCAACACCTTGATCCTGGCAAGCCCCCGGTTTTGGCTCCTGCCCTTTTTGGAGGAGCGGGGCCTAAAGCCGAGGAAAGACCCCAAGGAGGCGGCCCTGGCCGCTTTCCGCTTTTACGAGGAAAACCACCTAAAGGCCAAGGACCTCCCCACGGCCCTGGCCCTGTGGCGGGAGTTCCATAAGCGGCTCTTTGTGGGCATGGGCCTCGAGGCCGAGGCGGAGGCCCTTTCCCAGGAACTGGTGGAAAACTGGAAGAACCCCCGTTTCTGGCCCATCACCCCCGGGGCCCAAGAGGTCCTCAGGGCCCTAAGGGAGCGGGGGTATTCCCTGGCGGTGGTGTCCAACTGGGACGCCACCTTGCCCGAGATCCTGGAGGTGGTGGGGCTTAGGCCCTACTTCCACCACCTGGCGGTGAGCGCCCTCTCCGGGGTGGCCAAGCCCGACCCCAGGCTTTTCCAGGAGGCCTTGGAGGCCCTGGGCGTGGCCCCGGAGGAGGCGGTGCATGTGGGGGACTCGGAGGCGGACCTCCTGGGGGCGGAGGCCGCCCGGGTGAGGCCCCTCCTCTTTGACCCCCTGGGCCAAAACCCGAAGGCCCTCCACCCCTTGGAGAGGGTGCTAGACTTCCTGCCATGAGCGTGCGGGCGGCCATCTGGGGGGAGAAGCAAGAGGCCATAGAGGAGAGCCTCAAGGCGGTGGACGAGGACCTTTTCCGCTACATCCGCGACTTCGCCTACGAGGAGGTCCTGGCCCGCCCGGGGCTGGACCTGAAGACGCGGGAGCT
Source organism: Thermus brockianus (assembly GCF_021462505.1). Taxonomy (GTDB): domain Bacteria; phylum Deinococcota; class Deinococci; order Deinococcales; family Thermaceae; genus Thermus; species Thermus hydrothermalis. The sequence continues at coordinate 22,362 of NZ_JAKEDV010000004.1, read as the reverse complement.
CCTCGCCATCACCGCCCTCATCGCCCTGGGAAGCCCCAAGGAGCTCGCCACCCACCTGGAAGGGGCCCTTAGGGTGGGGGCCACGGAACGGGAGGTGCGGGAGGCCATCCTCCAGTCGGCCCTTTTCCTGGGCTTTCCCCGGGCTCTGGCGGCCATGCGGCTTTTCCAAAAGGTGTTGAAGGGCCGTGGTGCTCCTCACGAGGGGGAAGGATAGGGCGCTTTTGGAGAGGCTTGCCGCCTTGGGGGTAAGGGCGGCGGAGGTGGCCCTTTTGGAACAGGTGGACCTCCCGGGCCTCGCCCGCCTTCCCGAGGCCCTCGGGGAGGGGTTTGACTGGGTGGCCGTGACCTCCAAGGAGGGGGCGAGGCGCCTCCTTGGGGCCTGGGAGCGGGCGGGAAGGCCCCCCCTTAGGGTGGCGGCGGTGGGGGAGGGGACGGGGGAGGTCCTGCGGCAAGGGGGGCTTCCCCCCACCTTCCTCCCGGAAAGGGCCACGGCCAAGGACCTAGCCCGGGCTTTTCCGGAGGCCAAGCGGGTCCTCTTCGTGGCCGGGGACCTGGCGGGGGAGGGGTTGGAGCGGGGGCTTAGGGCGCGGGGGGTGGAGGTGGTGCGCCTCGAGGTCTACGCCACCCGGGAGAGGGAGCTTTCCCAAAGGGAGCGCCGCCTCTTGGAGGAGGCGGAGGTGGCGGCCTTCTTTAGCCCAAGCGGGGTGCGGGCCTACGCCCGCTGGACCTCGAGGCGGCCCAAGGCGGCCTGCATCGGCCCTTCCACGGCGGAGGCGGCGAGGGGGCTTGGCTTTCCCGTGTACGAAGCCCCCCGCCCGGGGCTGGAGGGGCTATGGGAGGCTATCCTAGAGGCCCTTTGAGGGACAGGTGTCCCTACCCGGCTTGGGTATACTGGCGGAAGGCTATGGCCCTACCCCTCTACCTGGTGGGCCTTTCCCACAAGACCGCCCCTGTGGAGGTGCGGGAAAGGGCGGCTTTGGACCCGGCCGTGGCCCTTCCCGCCGCCCTCCGGCGCCTGGGCAAGGCGGTGGTCCTTTCCACCTGCAACCGCACGGAGATCTACGGGGTGGGCACCCCCGAGGAGGCCAGGGCCCTCCTTCGGGAACGGGGCGTGGAACCCCGGTACCTGTACCTTCGGGAGGGGACGGAGGCCCTGCGCCACCTCTTCCGCGTGGCGGCGGGGCTAGACTCCTTGGTGGTGGGGGAGGCGCAGATCCTCGGCCAGGTGCGGGAAGCCCTTTTCCTGGCCAGGGCGCACAAGGCCACGGAAAGCCTTTTGGAAAAGGCTTTCCAGTCCGCCATCGCCCTGGGCAAGCGGGCCCGGAGCGAAACCGCCATCGGGGCTGGGGCGGTAAGCGTGGCCTACGCCGCCTTGGACCTGGCCCAGGCCGTCTATGGCGACCTCACGGGGCTTGCCGTGGCGGTTTTGGGGGCGGGGGAGATGGCGGAGCTTTTCCTCACCCACCTCCGCGCCCACGGGGTGGGGCGGGTTTTGGTGGTGAACCGCACGGCGGAGAGGGCCAGGGCCTTGGCGGAGCGCTTGGGCGGGGAGGCCTTTGCCCTGGAAGCCCTGCCCCAGGTCCTGGCGGAGGCGGACCTGGTGGTGGCCTCGGCGGCCGCCCCCCACTACCTGGTGCGCCCCGAGGACCTGCCCCGGCGGGCTAAGCCCCTTTTTCTCATTGACATCGCCCTTCCCCGGAACATTGACCCCCGGGTGGGACGGCTTCCCCACGCCTACCTCTACAATCTGGATGACCTGGAACGGGTGGTGGAGAAAAACCTTAAGGCCCGCCTGGGCGAGGTGCCCAAGGTGGAGGCCCTGATAGAGAAGGCCCTGGGGGACTACCTGGAGTGGTACGCCGGCCACCGGGTGCGGGAGGCCATCCGGGCCCTGGAGGAGAGGCTTCTTAGGGAGGTGGCCCGGGAACTCCCCCACGCCGACCCCCTCACCTGGCACAAGGAGGCGGGCCGCCGGGCCCACCCTTTGATCCTGGCCCTCAAGGCCCAGGCCCGGCCATGACCTCGGCGAGCGCCCTGGCCTTTCTGGGGGTGGCCTTCTTGGCCCTGGGGTGGTTTTGGCCTCGAGGGCTTGGCCTTGGAGCCTGGCTCTACCTAGGGGCCGCCTTGGCGGATGCGTTGTCCAAGGGGGTTTTCTCCGGGCCGGCCCAGCCCGCCCTGGTCCTTGGGGGCCTGCTGGCCCTGCGGGGCGAGGCCCTCGCCCTCCGCCCTAGGCTTTCCCCCTTGCGCCGCTACCTCCTCGCCCTCTCCTTGGTCCTGGGCCTTTTCGCCCTCAAGGCCCTGCCCCATCCCAGAGGGGAGCTTCCCCTTTTCCTCACCCTCCTCCACGCCGGGGCTTTTTTGGTGGCCTACTTGGCCTTGGCCGTGGGGGTGGGGGCGGGGGTTATGTGTGCGCTTCAGGACCTGCGCCTGCGGGCCCACCCGGAGAAGGCCTTGGGGGCTCCACCCCTTTGGAGCCTAAGGCGGCTTGAGCGGGGGTATTTGCGGGTGGGTTACTGGGCGGCCACCTTGGGCCTGGGAAGCGGCATGGCCTGGGCCTTTAGCTACTTCGGAAGCCCTTTGAGCTTGGACCCCAAGGAGCTTTCCGCATTTTGGGGGTGGTTCCTATTTACCATTTACTTTCTTCTGGAAGACCGGCTTCGGGGCCGGATTCGGGCCGCGCTTCTCCTCCTCGCCTACGCCCTCTTCCTCTTCGCCTTCCTGGGGGCGCCCTTCCTGGGGTCCCGGCACCCCTCGAGGCTTCCCCTTTAAATATAGAAACCAACACTTGACAATCTATAAATCAATGGTTTACTCTTTTAAACAGGAGGTGGCCATGGGGCTTGGGCACTGGGACCGGGAGGCCCTCCTGGAGCGGTACCGGGAGCGCCTTTGGGAGGCGGAGCGGGAGAGGCGTCTCCTTCCCCTGCGCCGCCCCTGGCGGGTACGGCTTGCCCAGGCCCTGTGGCGCCTGGCCCAGGCCTTGGCGCCCGAGGAGCGGTGGGAGGTGGCCCGTGGAGGCTAAGGGACCCCTTCTGGAGACGCTACGGGCAGGCGCCGCTACCCCGGAGGAGGCCTTGGGGGGATGGGGCGTGGAGCTCCCGGTGGGCAACCTGGAGGCAAGCCTTCCCGTGCGGGGGGGTGCACGCCGGCTTTGGGTGGGGCTAGGCCACGCTAAGCTCCCTTTCCTCCCTGGCTCCAGGAAGGCGGTGGTGGCCCAAGCCCAAGGGGGCCACGTGGCCTGGGGAGGGAATGGGCTTGGGGACGGCTGGGCCCGCCTGGAGGCCTGGGTGCGGCTTGGCAATCGGGAGCTTTGCCCGAAGGAGGCGTGATGGAAGAGAAGCGGAAGGTCCTGGAGATGGTGAAGGCGGGGGAGATCGGAGTGGAGGAGGCCCTGGCCCTTCTAGAAGCCCTGGGGGGTGGGCCCAAGGCCTCCTCCCCGGCCCGGCTTTTGCGGGTGCGGGTGGACGGCCACGACGAGGGGAAGCCGGTGAAGGTGCACGTTAACCTCCCCCTAGCCTTGGCGGAGCTCTTGGAGAAGCTCCTCCCCGAGGAGGCCCAGCTCACCCTGGGGCGCCAGGGGGTAAACCTGAAGGAACTCCTGGCGGCCTTGGGCCAAGGGGTGCCGGAGGGGAAGCTGGTGGAGATAGAGGCGGAGGAGGAAGGCAAGCCCGTGCGCATCCTGGTGGAGGTGGTTTGAAGGCGTCCTTTGCCCTTCGTCCTCGCTTTCTCTACCTGTGGGTGTGGGTGGGAAAGGTTCCATTGGGGCTCCTCCTTCCCCTTTGCCTCCTGGAAGGGCTCTTCTTGGGGCTCCTTTGGGTGGAGAAGAGGCGGGCCCTCCGGGGCCAGCCCCCTCGGGTTTCCCTTCCCCCTAGGGCGGTCTTTGCCTTGCGGGCGCTTCCGCCCGTGGTCTTCTTGGAGGTGGAGGCGGAGGGGGTGAAGGTAAAGGTGGGACTATGGTGATGCGACCGCTTCCCGTGCGTTGCCCGGTTTGCGAAAGCCCGTTGGCGGCGAAGGTCCTTTTCTGCCCCGCCTGCGCCACGGAGGTCTCCGGGCGCTTCGCCCTAAACGAGTTCGCCCTCCTTTCCAAGGAACACCTGGACTTCCTGCGGCTTTTCGTGAAGGCCCGGGGGAACCTCAAGGAAGTGGAGCGCCTCCTCGGGGTTTCCTACCCCACGGTGCGGGCCCGGTTGGACGCTTTGCTTCGGGCTTTGGGCTACGAGGACGAGGCGGAGCCGGAGGGGGCGGAGGCGGCGCGCCTGGAGGTCCTGGAGGCCTTGCGCAAGGGGGAGATCAGCGTGGAGGAGGCGGTGGCGCGCTTGCGGGGAGGGAAAAGCTGAAGGCCGTTCCTTTGCCCACCTCGCTTTCCACCCAGATCTCTCCCCCGTGGGCCTCGAGGATGGCCTTCACGATGGAAAGCCCAAGTCCCGAGCCCCCCCGTTCCCGGTCCCGGGCCTTGTCCACCCGGTAGAAGCGCTCAAAGAGGTGGGGGAGGTGCTCCTCGGGGATGCCTTCCCCGTCGTCCTCCACCCGCACCACCACCTTGTCCTCGAGGTCAAAGGCCCTTAGCCACACGTGCCGGGCCCCGGCCTTGAGGCTATTGGACACCAGGTTGGCCAGGACCTGGTGGAGCCTATCCGGGTCCCCCCGCACGTACACCTCCGGGGGGGCCTCCACCAGGATCTCCCCCTCAAAGCTCCGCTTGAACTCCTCCCGCACCTCCTCCAGGAGGTCTAGGACGCGCACGGGGACGGGCTCTATGCGCCAGCTTCCGCTTTGGGAAAGCTCCAGGAGGTCGGAAACCAGCTTTCCCATGCGCTCGGCCTCCCGCTTCACGGTCTCCAGGCTTTCCCGCTGGACCTCGTTGAGGGGGGTGCGGCGGAGGAGGTAGCCCACGTGGCCCAGGATGGCGGTGATGGGGGTCCTAAGCTCGTGGGAGGCGTCTTGGAGGAAGCGGGTCTGGGCCAAAAAGGCCTTCTGCATGCGGGAAAGCATCCCGTTTAGGGCCTTGACCAAGGCCGCCACCTCGTCCTCCCCTTCGGGCTCGGGCAGGGGCTCGGGGCGCTCGGGCATGGCCTCCGCCTTTTTGGCCACCCACTCCAGGGGGGAAAGGGCCCGGGCCACCAGGCTTCGCGCCAGCAGGACGCTAAGGAGGAGCACCAAAAGGGCGGTGCCGGCGTAGATGCGGGTGAACTGGGTGAGGGTGGCCTCTATCTCCTCCGTGGGCCGCCCCACCAGGAGGAGGCCCTTCCACACCGTGCCGGCCACGTTCACCTCCACCCGGCGGGCGTAGACGAGAAGGGGAAGGGGCCTCCCTTCCCGGGGTAGCTCCACCCGGGCCCAGACCTCGCCCCGGGCCAGGAGGAGGCGGTAGTCCTCCTCCTTCAGGAGGAGGCGCCCGCTTCCCAAGGCGGGGCTTTTCTGGAGGCTAATCCCCCCTTCCCGGGCCAGGAGGGCGGGGTCTTCCTCGGGTAGGAGCTGGAGTTCAGCGTAAAGGCCAGCGGGAAGGCCCGCCTCCAGGAGGGGCTGCCCCCCCAGGTTGAGGAGGCGCACCACCTGGTTGCTGGCCTCCAAAAGCTCCGCCCGGAGGCTACGGTAGAGGAAGCTCCGCAAGACCCCTTCCAGGGCTAGCCCCAGGACCAGAAGGGTGACGAAGAGGAGGCCCGCCGTGAGGAGGGTGATGCGGGTGCGCAGGGTCATGGAGGAGGGCTAGTCCTCCCTCAGGACGTACCCCACGCCCCGCACCGTGTGGATGAGGCGGCGCTCCCCCCCGGCCTCCAGCTTCTTGCGCAGGTAGCCGATGTACACGTCCACCACGTTGCTTCCCCCTTGGTAGCCTGGCCAGACCTTTTCCTCAATCTCGTAGCGGCTAAAGACCTTGCCCGGGTTCTTGGCGAGGAGCTCTAAAAGCTCAAACTCCTTGTTGGAAAGCTCTATGCGCCGTCCTGCCCGGAAGACCTCCCGCCCCTCCACGTTGATGATGAGGTCCGCCACCCGGATCTCCCCGGTGATGGCCGGGCTTACCCGGCGCAGGTGGGCCCGCACCCGGGCGAGGAGCTCCTCAATGGAGAAAGGCTTCACCAGGTAGTCGTCCGCCCCGGCGTCCAGGCCCTCCACCTTGTCCTCCACCCGGTCCTTGGCGGTGAGGATGAGGATGGGCACGTTGGAGGTCTTGCGGATGCGCTTGGCCACCTCAATCCCGTCCATCACGGGAAGCATCAGGTCCAGGATCACCAGGTTGGGGTTCACCTCGCGGAAGCGGGAAAGGCCGGTGATGCCGTCGTGGGCCACCTCTGTGCGGTAGCCCTCCGCCTGGAGCTCTAGCTCTATGAAGCGGGCGATGTCCTTCTCGTCCTCCACGATGAGGATCAAAGGGGGTTCCATACCCCCCAGGATACTCACTTTCTCATGAGAAAGCTAGGTGTAGAGGCTGAGGACCGCCAGGTACATGAAGAGGCTTCCCAAAAGCACGAGGAGGTGCCAAAGCCCGTGGAAGCCCATCGCGTGTGGCCAGGGGTTGGGGCGCTTAAGCCCGTAGACCAAGGCCCCCAGGGTGTAGAAAGCCCCCGCCAGGGCCATGAGGGCGAAGGTGGAAAGGGGTAGGGCCAAACGGGGAAGGAAAAAGACGGAAAGCCACCCCAGGCCCAGGTAGGCCAGGGTATAAAGCCAACGGGGGGCCCTGAGGAAGAAGAGGCGGAAGGCCACGCCCAAAAGGGCAAGCCCCCAGACCAGGCCCAGGGCCCATCCGGCGCCCTCCCGCAGGCCTTCCAGGAGGAAAGGGGTGTAGCTCCCGGCGATGAAGAGGAAGATGGCGGCGTGGTCCAGCCGCCTTAGCCAGGCGAGGGCCCTTTCCCCCGTCTTTAGGGCATGGTAGAGGGCGCTGGCCCCGAACATCAGGGCCATGGTGAGGCCGAAGAGGAGGACGCCGCCCCAGGCTTCTTTGGGGGCCAAAAGGAGGAGAAAAAGGCTACCCAGAAGGGCTAAGGGCACTCCTACGGCGTGGCTTAGGGCGTTGAAGGGCTCGCGGACCATGCCCAAGCTTACCCCAAGCCCAGGCTCCTTTCCACCTCGGCTACCTTCCGCACCGTGCGCAAAAGGGCGTCGGGGTTGAGGCTAAGGGCGTCAATCCCCCGTTCCACCAGGAAGGCGGCGAACTCGGGGTAGTCGGAAGGGGCCTGGCCGCAGATGCTTACCGTCTTGCCCCGGGCGTGGGCTTTTTCTATGAGGAGGGCGCAGAGGGCCTTCACCGTTTCCCGCCGCTCGTCAAAGAGGTGGGCCACCCGCTCGGAGTCCCGGTCCAGGCCCAGGGCCAGTTGCGTGAGGTCGTTGCTGCCGATGGAGAAGCCATCAAAGAGCTCGGCGAAGGCCTCGGCCTCGAGGACGTTGGAGGGGATCTCCGCCATGACGTAGACCCTAAGCCCCTCCTCCCCCCGCCTTAAGCCCCCTTCCGCCATGGCCTCCAACACCTTGGCCCCCTCTTCCGGGGTGCGGCAGAAGGGCACCATGACGTGGAGGTTTTTCAGGCCCATCTCCTCCCGTACCCGCTTCACGGCGGCCACCTCTAAAAGGAAGCCCTCCTTGTAATCCGGGTGGTAGTAGCGGCTCGCCCCGCGCCAGCCCAGCATGGGGTTCTCCTCCTTGGGCTCAAAGAGGTGCCCCCCCACCAGGCGGGCGTACTCGTTGGTCTTGAAGTCGGAAAAGCGCAGGACCACGGGCCTCGGGTGGAAGGCGGCGGCGATGAGGCCGATGCCCTGGGCTAGGCGGTCCACGAAGTAGGCCCGCTTGTCGCCATAGGCCTCGGTGAGGGCTTCCACCTCCCGCTGGATGTTGGGGGGCAGGGTGTGGAAGCGGGTGAGGGCCAGGGGGTGGATGCGCACGTGGCTGGCGAAGATGAACTCCATCCGGGCAAGCCCCACGCCGTCCGTGGGAAGGAGGCTCGCTTTCAGGGCCTCCTCCGGCGTGCCCACGTTGACCAGGATCTGGGTGCGGGTGCGGGGCAGGCTTTCTGGGTGGGTCTCCTCCACCGCAAAGGGCAAGGCCCCCCGGTAGACCCGGCCCACCTCCCCCTCGGCGCAGGAGACGGTGACCTCCTCCCCCTCGGGGATGGCCCGCGTGGCCCCCACCGCCCCCACCACCGCCGGCACCCCCAGTTCCCGGGCCACGATGGCGGCGTGGGAGGTGCGCCCGCCCCGTTCCGTGACGATGGCCGCCGCCTTCTTCATGATGGGCTCCCAGTCGGGGTTGGTGGTTTCCGTGACCAGAACCTCGCCCTCCTGGAAGCGGTCCATCTCCTTAGGGTCTTTGAGGATGCGGGCCCGCCCTGCGGCGATGGCCTCCCCCACCGCCAGGCCCTCCACCAGCACCTCTCCCCGGGCCAAAAGCCTATAGACCTTAAGCACGGGGCTTTTTTGCGAGTGCACGGTTTCGGGCCGGGCCTGGAGGATGAAAAGCTCCCCCGTGGGCCCGTCCTTGGCCCACTCAATGTCCATGGGGGTGGGGGCGCCCCGCTTCCTGGAGTAGTGGTCCTCAATCTTCAAGGACCAGTCGGCAAGCACCAGGGCCTCCTCGTCCCTTAGGGCGAACTGCTGGCGCAGGTAAGGGGGGGTGGGGCGGTTTTTCAGCCGGCCTTCCTTGGGGTCAAAGACCAGGGTGAGCTCCTTGGCCCCCAGGCGCTTGTACACGAGGGCCTTGTACCCCGCCTTTAGGGCCTCCTTGTGCACGTAGTACCCGTCCGGCACCACCCGCCCCTGGACGAGGTTCTCCCCAAGGCCATAGATGGCGGTGAGGTAGACGAAGCCCCGGTGGCCCGTGTCCGGGTCCAGGGTGAAGATGACCCCGCTGGCGGCGCTATCCGCCCGCACCATGCGCTGCACCCCCACGGAAAGGGCCACCTTCAGGTGGTCAAAGCCCATGTGGGCCCGGTAGCTGATGGCCCGGGCGGTGAAGAGGCTGGCCATGGCCCGCTTCACGTGGAGGAGGAGCTCCTCTTCCCCTTGGACGTAAAGGTAGCTTTCCTGCTGTCCGGCGAAGCTCGCCGTGGGCAGGTCCTCGGCCGTGGCGCTGGAGCGCACGGCCACAGGGATCTCCTCCTCCCCCGCCTCCTCAGAAAGCCGGCGGTAGGCGGAGAGGATCTCCTCCTTCAGGTCCTTGGGGTACTCCCCTTTAAGGATCAGGTTCCGCAGGCGGCGGCTTGCCCCTTGGAGGGCCCTGGGGTCTTCCACATCCAGGCCCATTAGCTCCTGGGCGATGGCCTCCTTTAGGCCGTTATGCTCCAGAAAGTACCAGTAGGCCTCGCTGGTGGTGGCGAAGCCCCCGGGCACCCTGACGCCCAAGGGGGCAAGTTCCCGGATCATCTCCCCCAAGGAGGCGTTCTTGCCGCCCACCAAGGGGACGTCCTCCAGGCCCACCTCGTGGAAAAACCGCACCCACCTCATGGCACCCCTCCTTTCCTCAACACCTCTTTCAGCACCCCTTCGGCGCTTTCCCCCTCGTAAAGGGCCTCCTCCGTGAGGAAAAGGCGATGGGGAAGGGCGAGGAAGGCGGCGTCTTTGAGCTCTTTCCAGTCCACCAGGGGCTTGCCCCTCAGGTAGGCCAGGGCCTTGGCCAGGGCGAGCCAGGCCTTGGCCCCCCGGGGGGAAAGCCCCATGCGGAGCCGCCTGTCCTCCTGGGTGAGGAAGGCCACGTGGGTGATGGTGGAAAGGGCCTCCTTGGCCACCCGCACCTCCTGGGCCTCCCGTTGCGCCTGGAGGAAGTCCACGCCCTGGGGCTCGGGGAGCTTGGGCTCTTCCGTGAGGATCCTAAGCCACACCTCCCGCCTTGGGGGGCGGAAGGGGATTTTGGCGGTGAAGCGGTCCAGCTGGGCCTCGGGGAGGGGGTAGGTGCCCTCCAGCTCCAGGGGGTTTTGCGTGGCGATGACGAAGAAGGGCTCGGGCAAGGGGTAGCGCACCCCGCCTGCGGTGATGTGGCGCTCCTGCATGGCCTCGAGGAGGGCCGACTGCACCTTGGGCGGGGCCCGGTTGATCTCGTCCGCCAGCACCACCTGGGCGAAGATAGGGCCCTTGACGAAGGCAAACTTCCCCTCCCGGAAAACCTCGCTCCCCGTGAGGTCCTGGGGGAGGAGGTCGGGGGTGAACTGGATGCGCTTGTAGGACAGGCCGCTTCCCCGAGCAAAGCTTTCCGCCAAAAGGGTCTTGCCCAGGCCCGGGACCCCTTCCAGAAGGGCGTGCCCGCGGGCGAGGAGGGTGGCCAGGAGGGCCTCAACGGCCTCTTCCTGGCCGAAGAGGGTCTCGTTCAGGGCTTCCTGGAGGCGCTTTAGGGCCTCCACCTACCCCTCCTGGGCCCGGCGCTCCTGGACGATCTTCTGCGCCAGGTGCGGGGGCACCTCGGCGTAGTGGCTGAACTCCAGGGTGTAGGCCCCAGCCCCCCCGGTGAGGCTCGGGAGGGTCTTGTAGTACTCCAGCACCTCGGCCAAAGGCACCTCGGCCCGCACGACGCTCAAGGCGCCTTCCTGCTCCATGCCCAGGATGCGGCCCCGGCGGGCCTGGAGGTCGGAAAGGATGTCCCCCACCCGTTCCTGTGGGGCTAGGACCTTGATCTGGTAGATGGGCTCCAGGAGGACTGGGTTTGCCTCGGCCATGACCTTCTTGAAGGCCATGCTGGCGGCGATCTGGAAGGCCAGGTCGGAGGAGTCCACCTCGTGGTAGGAGCCGTTGTAGACGATGGCCTTGAAGCCCATCACCGGGTAGCCCGCCAGGACCCCCTTCTTGGCGGCCTCGAGGATGCCCTCCTCAATGGCCTCCTGGTACTTGCTGGGGATGACCCCTCCCGTGATGCGCCACTCAAAGCTGTACTCGGGGGCAGGCTCGAGCCTGAGCCACACATCCCCGTACTGGCCGTGCCCCCCGGTCTGCTTCTTGTACTTACCCTGCCCCTCCGCCACCTTGCGGATGGTTTCCCGGTAGGGCACCTTGGGCACGGAGAACTCCACCTCCACCCCGTAGTCGGCGAGGCGCTCCTTGGCGGTGGTGAGGTGAAGCTCCCCATGCCCCCAAAGGAGGAACTCCCCGGTTTCCTCCTGCCTTTCCACCTTGAGGCTAGGGTCCTCCTCCAAGAGCTTCCTCAAAGCCTCCCCCAACTTGGCCTCGTCCGTACGCCCCTTGGGGTAGAGGGCCACGGGCACGTTGGGCTCGGGAAGGCGGGCGAAGGGCACGGCCTCGCTTTCCGGCCTCTCCCCTTGCCAGAGGATCATCCCCCGGTGGAGGGTTTCCGCCTTGGGCAGGCCCAGGATGTAGCCCGCCACCGCCTCCTCCACCTCCAAAAGGTCCTTGCCCATGGGGACGTAGAGGTGGGGAAGGCGCACCGTCCCCGCCTCGCTTTGCAGGGTGTCCCCGGGCTTGAGCCGCCCCCGATACAGGCGCACGTAGGCCACCTGGCCCATGAAGGGGTCCACCTGCACCTTGAAGACCTTGGCCAAGGGGGAGCCTTCCCCGAAGCGCTCCTCGGGGGAGGGGAGGGCTTCCAGGATCAGGTCCAGAAGGGGCAGGACGCCGATGCCCGTCTCCCCCGAGGCCAGGGCCACGGGGTAGAGGAGCCCCCGGCGCACCGCCTCGTGGAAGGCCTTTTCCAAGGCTTCCCCCGTGACCTCTTCTCCCTCCAGGTATTTCTCCAAGAGGCCCTCGTCCGTTTCCACGATGGCCTCCAGCACCTCCTGGCGGTAGCGCTCCGCCCGCTCCCTTTCCCCTTCGGGCAGGGGCACCTCCACCTCCTTGCCCCCTTCTAGGCGGTAGGCCTTGCCGTGGAAGACGTCAATGAGCCCCACCCAGCGCCCCCCTTCATAAAGGGGGAGGTCAATGGGGAGGATGGGTCCCAAGGTGGCCCGGAGGTCGTCCAAGAGGGCGTAGTAGTCCCCGCCCTTGTCCAGCTTGGTCACCACCACCATCCGGGGGAGGCCCAGCCTTTCCGCCACGGTCCAGGCCCTCTCCGTGCCCACCTGGACCCCGCTTTCCGCGGACACCGCCACCAAGGCGGCGTCCGCCGCCTCCAAGGCTCCCCGGATCTCCCCCACGAAGTCCCCGTAGCCGGGGGCGTCCAGGAGGAAGATGCGGTGCTCCTTGTAGCGCAAGGGAGCCACCCCGGTGCGCACCGTGGTGCGGTGGAGCTTGGCCTCGGGGGTGTAGTCCGTGGTGGTGGTGCCCTCCTCCACCCGGCCCATCCGCTCCTTGGCGCCCGTGTGGTAGAGGAGCGCTTCCGTTAGGGTGGTCTTGCCGCTACCTGCGTGGCCCACCAGGGCTAGGGTACGGATCATGGTTCCTCCTTCTTGGTGCCCATAGTATAGGGCCAAGGAGGGGGCGATTGTCCCAAATCCTTTACGTGCCGAAAAAGCTCCTGGAGGAAACCCGGGCCCACCTCCAAAGGGAGGCCCCTCGGGAAGGGGTGGGGTTGTGGGCGGGGCGGAGGGAGGTGGAAAGGGTTATCCCCCTCCCCAACGCCCACCCCAACCCCCTCACGGGCTACCTGGCGGAGCCCTTGGCCCTCCTAAAGGCGCTCAAGGCCTTGGAGCAGGAGGGGCTTTCCCTCCTCGCCATCTACCACTCCCACCCCGCTGGCCCCGCCTTGCCTAGCCCCACGGACATCCGGGAGGCCCGCTGGCGCGTGCCCTACGTCATCTTCGGTATGGATGGGGTACGGGCCTTCCTCCTCCCCGAGGGGGAGGAGGTGGCTTTGGCGGTCCTATAATCAGAGGCATGCGCACGGCGGAGATCCGCGAAAAGTACCTTTCCTTCTTTGAGAGCAAGGGCCACTTGCGCCTGCCCTCCTTCAGCCTCATCCCCGAGAACGACCCCTCCCTCCTCTTTACCTCGGCGGGCATGGCCCCCCTCAAGCCCTACTTCCTGGGGGCCAAGCCCATCTTCGGGGGCAAGGAGTGGCGAAGGATCACCACCTGCCAGGAATGCCTCCGGGTGGGGGACATTGAGAACGTGGGCCGCACCTCCCGGCACAACACCTACTTTGAGATGCTGGGCAACTTCTCCTTCGGGGACTACTTCAAGAAGGAGGCCATCCTCTGGGCCTGGGAGTTCCTCACGGAGCACCTTAAGCTAGACCCGAGCCGGCTTTGGGTCACGGTCTACCAGGACGACGACGAGGCCTACGCCATCTGGCGCGACCTCGTGGGGGTGCCGGAGGAGAGGATCGGCCGCTTCGGGGAGGACGAGAACTACTGGCCGGGCGGGGCCATCACCCACGGGCCCAACGGGCCCAGTGGCCCCTGCTCGGAGATCTTCTACGACCGGGGGCCGGCCTTTGGCACCCCGGACGAGACCGGGCCCAACACGGGGAGCGGGGACCGGTTCGTGGAGATCTGGAACCTGGTCTTCACCCAGTACGACCGCCAAGGCCCCATCCCCGGCCCCGGCATCCTCAAGCCCCTGCCCCAGAAGAACATAGACACGGGGATGGGCCTTTACCGGGTGGCGGCCATCCTGCAGGACGTGGAGGACTTCTACCGCACGGACACCTTCTTCCCCCTCATTGAGCGGGTAGCCCTTTGGAGCGGTAAGCCCTACGAGGGCAAGGGGAGCGTGAGCCACCGGGTCATCGCCGACCACGTGCGGGCGGTGGTGGCGGCCCTGGCGGACGGGGTGACCTTTTCCAACACGGGCCGGGGCTACGTGATCCGCCGCCTCCTCCGCCGGGCCCTGAGGCACGGCTACCTCCTGGGCCTCAAAACGCCCTTCCTGCACCGCCTCGCCCCCGTGGTGGCGGAGCTTTTGGGCGACTTCTACCCGGAGATGCGGGAGAACCTCCCCATGGTGGAGAAGCAGATCCGCCTCGAGGAGGAGCGCTTCCTGGAAACCCTGGAAGGGGGCTTGAAGCGCCTAGACGCCCTCCTCTCCGGGCTCAGGCCGGGGGAGGCGCTTCCTGGGGAGGAGGCCTTCCGCCTCTACGACACCTACGGCTTCCCCCTGGACCTCACGGTGGAGATCGCCGCCGAAAAGGGCTTTGGCGTGGACACCGAGGGCTTCAGGCAGGCCCTTGAGGAACAGCAGGAACGCTCCCGGGCGGCCATGGCCTTTGAGCGGGAGATCTTCAAGAAGGGCGCCCAGGTGCTGGAGGAGCTCTACGCCGAGCGGGGGGCCACGGAGTTCTTGGGCTATGGGACCCTCGAGGCCGAGGGGGAAGTGTTGGCTCTCCTGGCTGGGGACCAGGGCCTAGGGGAGGCGGGCCCCGGCACCGAGGTCCAGGTGGTCCTGGACAAGACCCCCTTCTACGCTGAAGGGGGCGGGCAGATCGGGGACTTCGGCCACCTGGAGTGGCCCGGGGGTAGGGCCTGGGTGGAGACCACCCAGAAGACGGAAAGGGGCATCTTCCTCCACAAGGCAAAGGTGGAGGAGGGCGTCCTGCGGGTGGGGGAGAAGGTGCGGGCGGTGGTGGACCCGAGGCGGCGGGACACCGAGCGCCACCACACCGCCACCCACCTCCTCCACGCCGCCCTTCGCGCCGTCCTCGGCCCCCACGTGCGCCAGGCGGGGAGCCTGGTGGCCCCGGACCGCCTCCGCTTTGACTTCACCCACCCCGAGCCCCTGACCCCGGAGGAGCTAGAGCGCATAGAGCTCCTTGTCAACCGCTGGATCATGGCGGACTTCCCCGTCACCTGGCGCTACATGCCCCTGGAGGAGGCCAAGAAGGAGGGGGCCATGGCCCTCTTCGGGGAAAAGTACGGGGAGGTGGTCCGGGTGGTGCGGGTGGAGGGAAGCCCCCTGCCGGGCCTGGAGTCCAAGGAGCTCTGCGGCGGCACCCACGTGCGCCGCACCGGGGAGATCGGGGCCTTCCTCGTCCAGAGGGAGGAGGCGGTTTCCGCCGGGGTGCGCCGGGTGGAGGCGGTGGCGGGGGAGGCGGCCATCCGCTTCGCCCGGGGCACCCTGAACCGCCTCAGGGCCCTCGCCGAAAGGCTTTCCGTGGGGGAAAGCGTCCTGGAGGAGCGCCTGGAGAAGCTCCTTTCCGAGCTCAAGGCCAAGGAGCGGGAGGTGGAAAGCCTTAAGGCGCGCCTGGTCCAGGCGGAGCTCAGGAAGGAGGTGGCCCTTTCCGAGAAGGGCGGCCTCCGCTACGCCGTGGTGGAGATGCCGGGGCTGGACGGGGAGGCCTTGCGCCGGGCGGCGGACGACCTGGTGGCGCGGGGGGCGGATGTGGCCCTGGTGCTCTCCGAAGGGAAGGCGGTGCTCAAGCTTTCCCCCCGCGCCCAGGAAAGGGGCCTCGAGGCGGGAAGCCTCTTCCGCGCCCTTGCGGAGCGGGCGGGGGGCCGGGGGGGCGGCAAAGGGGCCTTGGCCCAGGGGGCGGGGCTGGATTTGGCGAGGGCCAAGGAGGCCCTGCCCGGGCTTTTGCCCGTAGAATAGCCCCATGGGAACCCTATGGGGCCTTCTAGCGGCCGCCCTCTCCTGGGGCCTTTTCGCCCTCACCTTCGCCCGCTACCGGAGGCGGCCTGCATTGCACAACGCCCTCTATTCCCTGGGGCTTTTCCTCTTCGCCCTGGCGGTGACGGCGGAGCTTTGGGCGCGGCTTGCGGGGGCCTGGGACCCCGTCCTCTACCGCCTTTGGTACCTGGCCGGGGCCATGCACGGGGTGACCTTCCTGGGCCTAGGGAGCCTGGCCCTCCTTAACCCCAGGGCGGCCCGGGGGCTTCTCCTCCTCCTAAGCCCCTTCATCCTTTACGGGCTTTACCTGGTGGCCTCGGCCCCCCTGGACCTCACCGCCCTTCCCACCCCCTACGCCCCCTCGGGGAAAGCCTTTCCCGAGCCGAGCCTCACCTCCCCCAGGCTTTGGACCATCCCCTTTAACCTCCTGGGTACCCTCCTCATGGCCGGGGTGGCCCTCTATACCACCCTTCTCTTCTGGCGGCAGAACCCCTTGCGGGCTCAGGGCACGGCCCTCATCTTCGGGGCCGCCTTGGTGCTCGCCTCCACCAGCACCTTGAACCGGCTCGGGGTGGTGGGCCTCGAGGAGCTGGGGCGGGCCGTGGGGGTAGCCCTCCTCTACCTGGGGGTGGTCCTGGCGGACCGGAGCGTCTATGCGGGTGGGCGCGCTTGACGTGGGGGAGGCCCGCATCGGCCTGGCGGTGGGGGAGGAGGGAAGCCCCTTCGCCTTCGGCCGGGGGTACTTGGTGCGGAAAGGCCTCGAGGCGGACGTGGAGGCCCTTTTGGACTTCGTGCGGCGGGAAGGGTTGGCCAAACTGGTGGTGGGCCTCCCCTTGCGCACCGACCTGAAGGAAAGCGCCCAGGCCCAAAGGGTCCTTCCCCTGGTGGAGGCCCTAAGGGCCCGCGGGGTGGCGGTGGAGCTCGTGGACGAGCGCTTCACCACCAAGCTCGCCCAAAGGCGGCTCGCCCACGCCCCCAAGCGGGTGCGGCGGGAGAAGGGGAAGCTGGACGAGCTGGCGGCGGTGGTGTTGCTGGAGGACTACCTTGCCCGAAGGCTCTAGGAAGTGGCTTTGGCGGGGGGTTTTGGCCCTCTTCCTCACCTTCGCCCTCCTCCTCGCCTACGCCCTTTGGCTTTTGGGGCCCACGGGGAAGGAGGCCTTGGTGCGCATCCCCCGGGGGGCCAAGGGGGCGGAGGTGGCGAGGATCTTGGAGGAGGCGGGGCTTTTGCGCTCGGGGTATCTTTTCTCTGCTTACCTGCGCTTTTCCGGCCGGGAAAGGCGGCTCGTGCCGGGGGTTTACCGCCTCGAGGGGGAAGGGGCCTTCCGCCTCGCCCGCGCCCTCACCGGGGGGGAAAGGCCCTTGACCCTCACCCTCACCTTCCCCGAGGGGGAAAGGGCCAAGGACTATGCGGCCCGGCTCTCCCAGGCGGGCCTGGACGGGGAAGGCTTCCTGGGCCTCGTGGAAAACCCCGGAAGCCTAAAGCCCCCGTACGTGGAGGGAAGGACCTTGGAGGGCTTCCTCTTTCCCGCCACCTACACCTTTGACCTCCTGGCCACCCCGGAGGAGGTGGTGCGGGCCATGCTCCGCCGCTTTGAAGCGGAGCTCACCCCGCCCGTGCGGGCCCTCTTGGCCGAGCGGGGGCTTTCCATCCACGCCTGGGTGACCCTGGCCTCCATCGTGCAGGCGGAGGCGGGAAGCGAGGCGGAGATGCCCTACATCGCCGGCGTCTTCCTGAACCGCCTGGAAAGGGGGATGCCCCTCCAGGCGGACCCCACCGTGGCCTACGCCCTGGGCAAGCGCCTGCCCGAGCTTTCCCGGAGGGCGGGGGACTTCGCCGTGGACTCCTCTTACAACACCTACCGCTACGCTGGCCTTCCCCCTGGCCCCATCGGCAACCCCGGACGGGCGGCCCTCCTCGCCGTCCTAAACCCCATCCGCCAGGACCCCAAGGGCCGGCCCTACTTCTACTTCTTCCACGCCCAAGGGAAGCTGTACCTGAACGCCGACTTTGCCGCCCACCTCCAAGACCTCGCCCGCTACCGCTACTCCTCCCCGTAGCGGAGGAGCTTTAGCTGGGCGTAGGCGAAAAGCAGGGTGAGGAGGAGGATGACCACGGTGACGGCGGCGGCGTAGCCTAAGCGGAAGTTCTCAAAGCCCGCCTCGTAGAGGTAGTACCCCAGGACCCGGGTGGCCCCGTAGGGCCCGCCCCGGGTGAGGAGGAAGACGGCGGCGTAGGATTGGAGGGAGAGGATGGTGCCCACCACGACCAAAAAGGCCACCGCCGGCCGCATGAGGGGGAGGATTACATAGCGGAAGGCCTCCCAAGGCCCCGCCCCGTCCACGTAGGCGGCCTCCAGGAGGGTTTTGGGGATGGCCTTGAGCCTTGCCGAGGCCACCAGGACCCCGTAGCCCAGGTGCCGCCAGAGGGTGAAGAGGACCACCATGGCCAAGGCCCAGAACCCCTCCCGGTCCCACGGGGGGATGGGGAGGAACTGGGCCAAGGCCCCGTACTCCGGGGTGAAGAGGGTGTACCAGGAGAGGGTGGCCCCGCCCAGGGTGACGAGCCCGGGGAGGAAGAGGAGGCTTTTGGCGAAGCGCTCGTAAGGCGCCCCTTCCAGGGCCACGGCAAGCCCTAGGGAAAGCCCCACGAAAAGGGGAAGGGCCAGGAGCATGAACTTGAGCGTCACCCAGAGGCTTCCCCAGAAGGCGGGGTCTAGGAGGAGGTCCCTATAGTTTTTGAGCCCCACGGGCTTGGGCTCGGAAAGGCCCGACCACTCCCAGGTGGAAAAACGGATTACATCCAAAAATGGGTAGAGGACGAAGACCCCCAGGGTGAGGAGGGCGGGAAGGGAAAAGAGGACTAAGGGCAGGCGGCGCACGCTAGAAGAGGTAGAGGAGGCTTAGGCGGAAGGGAAAGCGGTCCGAGGTGGCGGCCTCGAGGGCGATGGGCTCCAGGTAGAGCCTGAGCCCTAGCCCCCAGGCCAGGTGGAGCCCGCTACCCGTCTGGTACCCAAGGCCCAAGGTGCCGGAAAGGGCTCCTCCCGGAAGCTCCAGGCTCGCCACCGGCCCCACGTGGGCCCCCAAGGGGTAGCGCAGGTCAAGCCCGAGACCCAAGGAGGTGTAGAAGTCTCCCAGCACAAGCCCGGGGAAAAGGTTGGCCTTAAGGAGGGCGTAGACCTCGGGGCTTGGCGAAAGGAGGGCCTCGGCGTCTAGCCCGGTGTCAATCCCCAAGGGGTTAAAGGGGAGGAGAAGGCTTCCTTGCAGGTAGGCTCCCTTGTCCGGGGCGTAGCCCACGCCCAGGGTGTTTTCCGGGTAGGCCGGGGCCTGGGCCAGGGCCAGGCCCAGGAGGAAGAGGAAAGCCAGGGCGCGCTTCATATCCCCCCCATCCTACCAGGTAGCATGGGCCCATGCAGGCGGCCTTTTCCCTGGACCCCTTAGAGGGACTCCTTCCCGCTAAAGAGGTGCCCCTTCTGGTTCTGGTGGGCCTCACGGGGGTGGGGAAGAGCACCCTGGTGGAGGCCCTGGGCCTCCCCCGGCTTCCCGACCGCCGGGAGCTCGTGGACCGGTATGTCCTCCCCCGCTACGGGGCGAAGCCCCCTGTTCCCCGAGAGGAGCGCTTCCGCTACACCCGGCTTTTCCGGGAGGAGTTTCCGGGCGGGGTAGCGGAGGTCTTGGCCCGGGGGTACGTGGAGGCCAGGGGCCTTCTCCTCTTTGACGGCCTCAGGGGGGAGAAGGAGGTGGCCTTCGCCCTCATGCACCTGCCCCGGGCCCACTTCGTGGTCCTCCACGCTCGGGAGGCCACCCGCCTCAAGCGCCTCCTTTCCCGCCAGGACGCCTTTGACCGGGTGGACCTGAAGCCGGAGGAATGGGCGGACCTCCAGGCCCTGGCCGAGGGGGTGCTCGCCCGGGAGGAGCTGGAGGAGGCCTTGGCCCTTGCCCCCTTGGAGGAGGTCCTCGCCAAGCTCAAGATCGTGGCGGAGGAGAAGAAAAACTATGACCCCGAAGGCCCCTTGCGCCTCTTAAAGGGGCAACCCCGGGCCCTCATCCTGGATACGGAAAGGCTCACCCCGGAGGAGGAGGTGGCGAGGGTCTTGGGCTTCCTACGGGAGAAGGGGCTTCTAGAATAGCGGGTATGGCGACCCTAAAGGACTTCCGCCTCATCCCTTTCCGTATCCCCCTAAAGTCCCCCTTGCGCTGGGGGAAGGCCTCGGAGCTAGCCGTCTTGGAGCACGCCCTTTTGGAGGTGGAGCTCTCCGATGGCTCCGTGGGCCGGGCGGAGGTGGCCATCCGGCCCACCATCTACGGGGAGACCTTAGGAAGCGTGGAGGCGGGGCTTCGCTACCTCTGGCCCCGGCTTAAGGGCCTCGAGGCGGACGACCAGGAGGCCATCCGCAGGGTTCTGGAGGCTTTCCCCTTCAACTTCGGCCTCAAGGGGGCCCTGGACACCGCCATCTGGGAGGCCTGGGCCCGGAGCGAGGGGGAGGAGCTTTACCAGGTCCTCAAGCCCGCCAAGCACCGGGTGCGGGTGGCCTACATCCTGGGCCTGGGTGGGGAGGAGGAGGTCTTGGCGGACGCCCGCTTGGCCTACGGGGCGGGGGTTAGGGTCTTCAAGGTAAAGGTGGGGCGGGACCTGGAGGGGGACACGAGGCGTATCGCCTGCCTCCAGGAGGCCTTCCCGGACGTGGACCTCTACGCCGACGCCAACGAGGCCCTTTCCCCCAAGGACGCCGAGCGCTACCTGGAGGCCTGGAAGGCCCTGGGCCTCCGCTACGTGGAGGAGCCCTTGCCCATAGAGGAGGTGGAGGCGCGGAGGCGCCTTAGGGAAAAGAAAATCCTCCCCCTCATCGCCGACGACTCGGCCATGACCCCTCAGGACTTAAAGCGGGAACTCATCCTGGACACCTTTGACGTCCTGAACCTAAAGCCCGCCCGCACCGGCATCACCTGGACCCTGGAGATGCTCGCCCTGGCCCGGGAAAAGGGCAAGAAGGCCATGGTGGGGAGCCAAGCCCAAAGCTCCTTTGGCGCCTACCAGTCCGCCCTCCTCGCCTTCCAGCAGGGGGTGACGGAGCCTTCGGAGCTCGCCTTCCACCTCAAGGCGGAAGGGGGCTTCTTCCCCTTCCCCGCCCTCCGGGAGGGGTGGCTTTACTGGGAGGACCTGGTGGAGGGCCGCTTTGACGAGGCGGCTTTTGCCCAGTACGCCTTCTAGAAGGAGAGGGGGCTAGGTTCTCCCGCGAACCTAGCCCCTTTAGGGTCTAAAGGAGGGTTCTAGTTAACCTGTAAGGAGAGGGTGTGGGTGTAGGTGTTCCCGCCAGCGTCCTCCACGATGAGGTCTATGTAGTAGCGTCCAGGAGCTTGGGGGGTCCAGGTGGCAGAAAGGTTCCATTGGGTAGCGGATACTTTTTGGACTTGCAGTGGGACGGGTTGCAAATTGATGAGGAGCTTAACTCCTTGCAGAGAGGTTTCGTCCTCTGCGTGTCCACTCAAGGTTAAGAGGGTGTTTGCCTGGAAGGGACCGGGGCCATCTGGCCCGATGTAACCATAGGGAGGTGCGAGGTCTAAGGAAATTCCCACATTCGCGCTTCCCCCTCCGGAGCCCCCACTGCCCGGCTCAGGGTAAAGGAACCACTGCAGGTCTTGGGGAAGGCTCCCGCTGAAGGGCTGGCCATCGTAGAGAAGGTCTGTATTGTTGGAGGTTATTTTCATTATATTCCACCCTTTGACCCAAGCAATGTTGAAGTTGTAGGTAGAGTTGCTAGTTGTGCAAACGCCCTGGGCGGAGAAATCCCGATCAGCGTAGAGGAAGAAGGCTCGCGTGTTGCCCGGCTGGTAGAAGTTAAGGTTGTTGGCTAAAACCAGGTCACTTCCGCTCGCCAGTTTAAAGTCCACTAGGAGCACATTCACAGTTTCCGGAGCATTACTCCAGGAGCAGCTCATCCCTTCAAACTGGATGGGTCCAAAAGCTTCTTGGTTAAGGTATGCTCCTGGGGGAAGTTGAACCTGAAAAGAGCTGTCAGGGTTAAGCTGCCCCCAGATTCCTAGGTCGGTGGACCTTTGAGGTCCACCCAGGGCCCTTATCGGAACAGGCTGGCTTAGGTAGCCCGGTTGCAGATTGGCTACGTTGCCTTGAATTTGCCGTCCATCGTTGTTGGGCAGGGATGTCGGCAGAACGGCTATCTGGATTTCCTCGGTGAAAGTTTGGAGCTGACGGTTGGGGCCAAGGGCTTGAAGGGTTACCCGCGCGCCGACTTCGGTCCCACCACTTCCTGGTTTTGCCCGTAACAGCACAGCGGTTTTGAGATCAGGATCAGTTAGGACCTCAGCGTTCCCAATAGCTTGGTAGGTGACGTTTTCTAGATCTCCCTGAGGGAATGCGCTCGCTATTCCTGCCGGTGTCTCTACCCCAAGGTTGATGCGGATGGATTCATTCTCTTTAAGGGAAACTGGTCCTAGGGAAGTATCGGGGTAGAGGTAGACCTTCCTGACGATGGCTCTTGGCCGAAGAGACAGGGTTGTGTCTCCTTGAATTGGGCGGGTATCCCTAACCCAGGCCACCTCTGTGTCATTGGCCTTTACGCTCAGCTCAAAGCTATAGGTCTGGGATGTTTGAAGTTGGAGGGTGGTTGAAGGGCTAGAAGGGGTTAGGGTGCGGCGATCTACTACCTGGTTTCCTTGGTAAACGATGAGCTCGGCGGAAAGGTCCCAGAATCCCCCGGGGACACCTTGGGTAGAAACCTTGCTAGGCCCTAGGGGTAAACCAGGAGAAGGAGGTGTTCCGGGCGCTAGGTCTTGGGGAAAGGCTACGCTTACCGTTACGTTGGATGTAGGTCCAGAGGAGCGTGGAGGAGAGCTGCTTGGGGTTTGCGTACCGCCACACCCAGCTATAAGAGGCTGTCGTAAAAGGGTGGTATTCTTGAGGGATGAGCTCTAGACGATCTTACCCCAGCGACCTCAG
>NZ_JAKEDV010000003.1 GCF_021462505.1 Thermus brockianus | reverse complement strand
CCCACAACCTCATCCGGAGTCGGGTTCTCCTGAAGATGGCGGGGGTGGAGCTTTGAGGTAGCAAACGAAGGGTATAAGTTGTCGAAAGCAGAGGGTGTGAGTTTTTCCCCATGGTCACCTCTCTTCTCTATAGACGAGGTAGAGGGCGAGGGTCAGTGTAATGACCAGCGCTCCCGCGAGAAGGATGGCGAGGTCTAAGGCGTTTACGATGACTTGAACGAGGTCTTCCTTCGTCACGGCGTGTTCACGCCCGGTTTTCAGTCCGTACCGGAACCTGGTGGGTCAACCGGGCGAGTTCCCGGGTCTTGTCAGCCAGGGCCACCAACACCGCGGTTTGAGTCTTGTCGGGGTCTGCCTGGTGTAGACGGTGGAGAGTGAGGAGCAGGGTCCGGTAGACCACGGTGAGGGCTTCACGTTTCGCTCGCATGTTCACCTCCTTTGGCGATGGTCAGTTTTAGTCCTTCTCCTTTGGCTCGTTCTGCCAGCCACTCGGCGATGACCTCGGCGTGGCAGGGTCTAGGGGCGCAATGGCAGGAAAGGGTCAGGACGCCTTCCCGTTTGAGCCTCTGGTACAGGGTCTCCAGGGCCGCGAGAAAGCGGGAGTCTTTCGTCCTCTCCTGGAACCAGGCGCGGTAGAGGCGCACGGCCTCTTCGTGGGAGCCCACCTCCTCCACACGGTAGGGGTTCCCGAAGCGGGTGGGCCTCCCCACATAGACCGCGCGCCTCACGAAACGCCCGCCCTTGACGATGCGTACTTCCACGGTTCACCCCCCGAGTTCGCGGATGAGCTGTTGGAGTTCCCGTCTCGCCGCCTTGGTTTCGAGTCCCTTTAGGAAGGCCGCCCGAGGGTCGGAGCCTTGGTAGGCGGCCATGGCGGCCCGGGCGTAGGCGGAGGCGAACCCGCCCCACAAGTCGGCCTCGGCCCAGGCCCTGAGCCGGGCTTCCCATTGGGGGAGGCCCATGCGGCGGAAGGCGCGGCCTGCCGCCGTAGCCTCCTCGTAGAGGCTCTCAAGGTACTTTGCGGCTTTGTCGGGGAGGTCGTGCATGTCTCCCTCCGTCACAGAGGTTCGAAGGTGTAGGTGCCGGGGTCGTAGGGGTACCCGAGACGGGCCACCCGGTAGTAGTTTTTCCCGTCCGTGTAGATCGGTCCTTGGACGTGGTAGAACCTGGGAAGATCGTCCAGGGTTACCTTCCAGTCTGGATCCCACTTCCTGAGAGAAGCCAAGTCCTTCTTCGCCTGACGCTCGGGGAGGAGCATCCGTTCGCCGAGCGCGGTGTATTCCGAAACGGAGTAGAGGACTCTAGGCCACACGGTCCACTTCCGCGATGAGTCGCGCGAGAAGGCTCATTTCTTCCGTGTACGACCGGGCCATCTCCAGGGCGGTCTTGGCCCTTTGGTAGCGCTCCTCGGCCTCGGCCAGGGCCTGGTAGAGGTCGGCGTAGAGGGCGCGGGCCTTGGCCTCCCTTTCTTCGGCGTTCTTGCCCTGGATTTCACCGGAGAGGAGGCCCTGGGCGATGCGGGCTTCCAAGGCCTCCTTCGCCCGTGCCCGCTCCAGGGTGGCCTCGAGGGCCTCCTCCAGGGCCTTGCGGTACCGCTCAAAGGCCTGCCTCACTTCGTTCTCGAGTTTGGTCATGACTACCTCCTTAGCTTGGGTTTTGGGGAGTCGCGGTCTTCAACCCGGCCATGAGGGCGTAGAACCCCGCTTCCTTGATTTCCAGGAGGGGGGATTTGGGGCCGGGGTGGAGGTGAAGGTGGACGCGTTCCTCCTTGCACTCTTCCAGGGCTTGGAGGAGGAACTTCCCGTTGACCATGACCTCGCCCTGGCCCTCTCCGGGAACGACTTCCTCGGAGATCGGAGCCTGGGTGTGGTCAAGGGCTTGGACTTTGAGTTCTCCGTCCTCCACTTTCAGGTGAACGCGGTGATCTTCAGGGTGAGCCACCACGAGGGCTCGCTTGAGGGCGTTTTGGAGGGCCTTCCTTTCGGCGATGAGGGTGTTCACGGGAGGTTGAGTGGGGAGGACGCTGGCGTAAGGGGGGAATTGGTCCTTGGTGAGAGGGAAGCCCACGCGTCCGTTCTGGGCCTCCAGGACGAGGGCGTTCATGCTCCCGGCTTCGTGGAGGACCACGGGGCCTTCCAAGGTTTTGAGGGCTTCCTTGACCTGATTGGGGATAAGGTAGTTCTTCTCCACATGGCCTTGAGCGGGGAGGGTGTAGATGTGGATACGGTAGCCGTCTGTGGCTACCACCCGAACCTTCTCTTCCCCCACTAAGAGAAGGGTCTTCCCTAGGGAGAGAGCCTTGAGAAGGGCTTCGAGGAGGTCTTCCCCACTCCGAAGGACTTCTCGGGTAAGACTCTTCAAGATGTGGAGTTTGATGGGGGGAGCGCCGTGGAGTTCTCCCCAAAACCTTCCTACCCGGAGGAAGAGCTTGTCTTCTTCGCCTCGGGTGAACTCCACCTCTTCTTCCTCCATGCCCTCTAGGAGGTCGAGGAGAGGCTTACGAGGCAAGGCGATGGGGGGGAAGGGGGTGTCCCCGACGTGCACCTCGACTTCGAGGTCGAGGGCTCCCGTCCACACCTTGACTCCATCAAAGTTCACGTAGTCCAAGAGGCGGGGTGTGGGAAGGTGTTTTAGAGCGGAACGGAAGGCTTGCGCTTGGACCTTCACGATAGCCTCCTTTCGTAGAGGGTGTAGATGGCGAGGGTGTCCCTGTGAGCGTCCTGGAGTTCCAGGTCCACCTTCCAGGTGGCGGTCTTCAGGGTCTTACGCGCTATTTCCAGGGCCTTGCGTAGAGAGCGCGTGGTGTCCACGATCTCCGCCTCATCTACGCCGACTGCGTAGTAGGCGGTGTCCGGGCCTTCGTCCAGGTCTACCACCACGGGGTGACCTATACCGGGGCAGGTCTCGGTCACCACGCCGTTCTTCACCACCACCAGAGGGCGGATGTCCCTCGGGTCTTCCACGGGGACCAGGACAGCCCCCTCCACGGGGTTCAGGATGTTGCGAAGCCCCACCTGCAGAACCCGAGGCCTCCCCCTCTCTGTCTTGACCACGGCGTGCATCGCTCACCTTCTCTCCTCTTTCACCTCTTGGTCTGGGGCGGCCTATAGGCCGCCCCGTGTTTCCTCCCCGCGGTGGTTGCGGTGGTTTGCGGTGGTTGTTCACCACAACCACCGCAAGGGAAAGTGCCGTCCCTGACGGGGCCTGCGGTGGTTGCGGTGGTTGCGGTGGTTGTGTACCCCTCTTTTCTAAGAGGGGGGTGGGAGCTTTCCAGGGGGCTTTTTCTTCACCCTTGTTTGTAAAAGCCCTCCTTGGTCCAGAGCTGGGGGAGTTTTTCCTGGGGGAGGTGGGCTTCCCCGAGGACCCGGTATGGCCCCCGGAAAGGCCAGGGGAAGACCCCCTTCTGGTCCAGGCGCTCCCGGGCTTGGAGCCAGTCGTCTAGCTCCCTGTCGTCCTCTTTCCACCGCTCCAGGAGGAAGCGCCGTCCCCGGGAGTCTTCCACCTCCAGAAGCCGCACTTCGAGGAGCCCGTAGAGGTCCACGGGGAGGGCTAGGACCCCCTCCACCAGGAGGGCGGCCTCCGCCCAGTCGGCCAGGGGCGCGTCCGAGGCCACCTGAACGAGGTCCCCCAGGTGGAGCTTGGCGAGGAGTAAAAAAGTCCGCACGGCGAGGTCGTAGGGGCGCTTACTTTCCCGGTCGGGCCCCGTCTTGCAGAACCCGAAGGACCACTCCTTCTTCTCCTCCCACCAGGGGAAGACGAAGGACTCGTAGTCCTCCGGGGCGGGGCCGTTGAAGGCCACCTCGGGAGGGTAGAGAACCGGCCCCCCCGTCCCGTCCGGCCCCGCTAGGGGAGGAAGGTGGGGAAGGAGCCGGGCGAAGTCCTCGAGGATTGCCCCAAGCCTCTTCTCCACCGCTTCCCTGCCGCTGGTCCTAAGGTACCAGTAGTGCGTATGTCCCATAGGTGCCTCCTAAGACAGGGGTTTCTCAAACCCCCACACCTCTGCCTTCCGGTAGGCCCGCACCCACTCCGCGGAGTTCACGGCGTTTCCCCCGCGTATACCCGCACTTCCGTGCGGTGGTTTCAGCGGTTCCCTACCTTAGGGCTTTGTGAAGAAAATCTCCGCTAGAGAAGTTTGTGAAGACCTTTTGTATCCCCCTCCGGGTTTTAGATCAAAGGGGAAAACAACCACCGCAACCACCGCAACCACCGCAAGCATTGTCGTGGACGTAGTTTTCTCTTGCGGTGGTTGTCTTGGCGAACCACCGCAACCACCGCAAGGAAGTTTGTGAAGAAAGTCTCCGCTGGCTTGTGAAGAGTTCTCGTATTTCTCCCCCGTAGCTTTAGAAGGAAGGGGGTAGACAACCACCGCAACCACCGCAACCACCGCAGGCGCTGTCCTGGACGCGGTTTTTGCCTGCGGTGGTTGTTTCGGCCAACCACCGCAACCACCGCAGGACCACCGCGGGGGTCTTAGAGTCCGAGTTCTTTACGGAGGTTAGGGCCGGAGTTGTCCTCGTCCCTGGTGGAGAGGACGGAGAGGTGGTAGAGGCGGGAGGCGATGGTGCGGAGGGTTTCGAGGGCGTTTTGGAGGTCTTGGTGGAAGGGTTTGACTTCTTGTGGGGGGAGTTTAGTGAGGTTGTCCCGGAGGTGTTTGACTTCGGTGGCGATGTAGCGGGCGGTGGTCTCCAGGTCGTTGAGGAGGTCTAGGGTCTTCCGCATACTCTTCTCCTTTCGCCTCTTGGTCTGGGGCGGCCCTTAGGGCCGCCCCGTGTTTTCACTTGTCGGCGAGGAGTTTTCGGAGGGTCTTCTCGGCCCCCTTATTGGAGGAGGCGATGGGTGGGGTGTTCTTTCTCCATTGCTCGAGGAGTTTAGCGGCCTTGTGGAGGTTGAAGGCATCTAAGGGGGCGGTCTTTTTGCCGTTGTAGGCCCACCCTGGCCCCCCGGAGTCCGGGCCGATTTCAAGGGCGAAGCCATGGGTGAGGCGGGCGATTTCGGTGGCCTCACCTTCGGCGGGGAGGTTTTCGAGGACGGCGTAGCCCTGGTGGAAGGAGACGAGGAGGTATTCGGTGGGTTCTCCCCTGGCCCACCGGAGGAAGTCTTCGGGATAGGTCATGGCCTTTAGGAGGGCTCCGAGCCTTTTCAGGGCGGGCTTACCGAGGATTAGGGTGCTGTGGGCGGTGTAGTTCATGGTTCCTCCTCTACCCACTCTCCGTGGAAGAGCATTTCGTCCACGAGGTCGTGTAGGGCGGCGTGGGCTTCCAGGACGAGCTTTTCGGCGGTCTCGGTCTTTCCCTCCCGTAGCGCGGTCAAGGCGTGTTCAAGGAGGGCCTTCATTCGGGCTATGGTGCGCACGGTTCCGTTCATAGTCCGTCTCCTGGGAAGAGGGCGTATACCCGGCCTTTCTGAAGGGCTTCAGCGAAGGTCATGGGGTGGTCTTCGAGGAGGACGGCGAGGTAGAAGTTGTCGTCATCGAGGGTTTCGCCGTTTACCTCCAGGAAGAGGTCGGAGGGAGGGGTGATGAGGATGAAGGAGGCGAGGGGATGGATTTCCTTTCGGGCGGGGATGCGGATGTCCTCGATTTCGGCGAGGGGGTTATCTTCTTTGGTGGAGCAGAGGAGGTAGTAGGGGCCACCTGACCAGAAGCCTGCGAGTCTTTTTAGGGGTTTCATGGTTTCCTCCTTTGGGGGCGGGGTAACCCCGCCCCGGTTGGGTCAGATTTCGTCTTCCTCCTCTTCGTTCTCTGCCACGAGGAGCTGTTGGAGCTTCTTCAGGGCCTTCGGGTGGATGTTTCCTCCGTCATCGAGGTCCACCCATTGGGAGGGGAGGGAGTAGAGGTAGCGTCCCACGCCGAACTTGACTGCGGCCCGTTTGAGGGCATCGGAGAAGGCGGCTTTGAGGGAGTCGCCTTCGCCCACGTCTTCTTTGGTGATCCCGAGGATGGTGAGGCGGCACCTGACTTCCACATGGCGGCCATCTTCGGTGTCCCTGTCGGAGAGGACTTCGTAGGTGTCGTACCACCCTTCGGGGCCTACGGCTTCATCGAGGCGGTTGAGGACCGCGCGGGCATCCACGTAGGCCACGGCGAGCCCCCTCTTCCGGTCCTTTGAGCGGGTCTGGACCTTCCATTGGACCTCGGAGGGGGGGAAAGGGGCCTGTAGTGCCTGTGCGATTTCCTTGTTCATCTTTCCCTCCTTTCGCCTTTTGGTCTGGGGCGGCCCTTAGGGCCGCCCCGTGTTTCAGTTCCCTGACAGGAAGGTCTGACGGGCTCTCAGGATGGCCTTTTGTCCTTTGGCGAGGATTTTGAGGTGGACCGGGGTGTTTCCCCTGCAGACCTCGAGGCCGTAGGTCATGGTGCGGGGGTCGTAGAAGACGGCGAGCTGGTCTTCGTAGCGCCGGAGGACTCCATCGGGGTCCGTGGGGAGGACGCGGTTTCCGATGCGCACCACGGGGAGGAGGAGGTCGGGCGGGTGGTACTCGTAGGCGAGGAGACCTTCAGGCGGTTCTTTCACGGGGACGGGGTGAGGACCGTTGGGGTAGATCAGGTACATGGTTTACCTCCAGGGTGTAGGTGTATACGGGGAACATTTCGCGGTTGTAGGCGGTGAGGGTGGCGGGAAGTCCGAGGATTTGGGCGTAGACGATGGCGGTGAGGGCGAGGTGGAGGTCTTCGTAGATCTCCTCGCCCTCCGGGGTGGTGACCCCGAAGAGCTGGGCTCCCCTTTTGAGGAGGAGGTCTTCGGAGATGAGGACGGCCTCACCGCCGTAGACTTCTATCTCTCCGCTGGTCCGTTTGAGGACGATGGTCATGTTCCCTCCTGTATTCCACGAAGACGAAGGTGGTGCGGGAAATGCGGTACTTTTCGCGGTTAGCCTCGAAGTCGGTGTAGCTGATGAGGATGTAGATGGCCTCTTCCGCGTGGTTTTGGACGGCCTCTTTGAGTTCCTTCAGGTTCTTTGCTGTAAGCTCCTTCTTTTCCCCGTTTTGGAGGAGGATTTCTATCTCCACGGGGTAGTGAGGTATGAGTTCCGAGAGCTTCATGTGGCCTCCTTTTCCATGGCGGTTCGGGCGGCGGTGAAGAGGCCGTCCGCGAGGAGGTAGTGGCCGTAGTTTTCTTTACGGAGTTCTTCGAGGAGGTAGGAGATGGCGAGGCGAACGCGTCCTTGTTCTTCTGGAGTCTTTGCGTTTTTGAGGTGATGGAGGAGGAGGAGGAAGCGTTTTCCCCAGGGGAACAGGTGGATGAAGGTGTTGAGGGCGTTGATGAGGTCATTCATGGTCCACCTCCCACGCGCGGCGTTTGGTGACGCACCTTGGGGTTTTGCGCTTGTGGCGGCGGTCTTTGTGGGGGCCTGCCTTACGGGTCTTGAAGGTAGTGAAGTCCCTTTGGTCTATGGGCTTGTGTTTCATGTTTTCACCCTCTTTCGCCTTTTGGTCTGGGGCGGCCCTAAAGGGCCGCCCCGTGTTTTCAGAAGAGTTCGGCGAGTTTTGTGAGGGTGTCGGTCTCTTTGCCCTGGTAGCCGATGGTGGGGTTGTAGTGGATGGCGGTGGCGGGGGTTTCCCTGACGAAGCGGGAGGGGGAGGTGGGGCCTCTTTCGCCCACGAGGTGGTAGGAGAGGTAGGCGTGTTCTTTGGCGCGGGTGAGGCCCACGTAGAAGAGGCGGCGTTCTTCTTCGAGGGTGGCGGGGTTTTGGGCGCTACGCCAAGAGGGGAAGGTGCCTTCCACGAGGAATGGGAGGAGGACCACGGTGAACTCCAGGCCCTTGCTTGCGTGGAGGGTCATGATCCTCACGCCGTTCCCGGAGTCCTGGGGGTCTTCTTCTTGGAGGAGGATGTCGGCGAGGTAGGTGTCGAGGTCGCCCTCCGGGGTGTGGTGGGCGAAGGCGAAGAGGGTGGAGACGGCTTCTTCTACGTTAGCCCACCTGTCCCACGCGGCCTCCTCTATGCCGTCCGCAAGTTCAAGCAAATAGGGCCACAGGGTCTTGCGGTGGCGGTGGAGGGTGTTTTGTACGGCGGAGGCGAGGTGTTCGCCGCGTTCTCCGGCGTAGGCGCGGAGGTCTTGGAGGAGCTGGAGGGCTTCCTCGGCCTCCTTTGGGTACTTTCCCGTCTCCAGGGCTTTGCGGGCCTTTTTAGGCCCCATGCCTGGGACGAGGGAGGCGAGGACTTCCACGGTGCTTTCGGGGTTCCCGTTGGCGGCCTGGAGGAGGTGGAGGTAGAGCTGGACTTCTTTGCGGTTCCAGAAGGAGAGGCCGCCTACGATGGTGTAGGGAATGCGGTAGCGCCTTAGAGTAGCTTCAATGGGCCGGGAGTAGGCGAGGGAGCGTAGGAGGATGGCGATCTCCTCCGGGGGGGTTCCCTGGTCCAGGTGGCGTTTGACGACTTCCGCGACGGCGAGGGCTTCGTCTTCGCGGGACTGGGCCTGAATGACGGTTGGGAGGTCGCCGTTCCGGAGGGCTTTGAGGTCGAGGTCTTCCCGCTGGGTGTTGTGGGTGATGACCTTTTTTGCCGCTGTGACGATGCCGTTGTGGGAGCGGTAGTTGGTGTGGAGCTTGTAGACGGTGGCGTTGGGGAAGTGTTTCCTGAATTCGAGGATGAGGCGGAAGTCCGCGCCTCTCCAGGCGTAGATGGCCTGGTTGGGATCGCCTACGGCCATGAGGTTTTCCTCCGGGGTGAGGAGGAGCCGGAGGAGGTTGAACTGGACCAGGTTGGTGTCCTGGTACTCATCTACGATGAGGAAGCAGGCTCGGTTTTGCCACCGGGCCTGGAGGTCCGGGTCGTTGGAGAGTTCGTGGACGGCCTGGTGGAGGAGGTCGTCGAAGTCGAGGAGTCTCTTTTCTTCCTTGTAGGCTTCGTAGGCGTCCCACGCGCGTTCGATGTAGGGGGAGAAGTCGGCGTAGAGGGCGATGAGTTCCTGCCGTCCTCCGCCGGAGTTCTTCACGCGGGAGAAGGCTCCCTGGGCGACTTTGGCGGTGAGCTTCTTGGGGGCCTGGAGTTCTTCGAGGATTTCCCCGATGAGTTTGCGGGCCTGTTCCGCCGGGAGGACGCGAACGGTTCCGTTGTCTTTGAGGACGTGGTAGGCGAGGGAGTGGAAGGTAGCGGTAAAGACCTTGGTAGCGGTCTCTTCGCCCACGAGGTGGACGAGGCGTTCGCGCATTTCCCCGGCGGCCTTTTTGGTGAAGGTGACGGCGGTGATATTTTCCGGGTCCACGCCCTTGTGGATGAGGCGGGCGATGCGGTGGACCACGGTGCGAGTCTTGCCGCTACCGGGTCCAGCGATGACCAGGGCGGGTCCGGTGAGGTGGTTGGCTACCGCTTCTTGCTCCGGGTTGAGCATGGGGAACCTCCGTGGTGATTTTACTAGGGTTGAGGAACCCCNGGGGGGGGGGGGGGGGGGGGGGGTCGAGGGGGGTAGGTCTACTTCCGCTTACGGCGGGGCTGGAAGTCGTCCTCGTCCTCGTCCTCCTCGGTGTCCTGGGGGGGGAGGAGGGTGAGCTTGCCGTCCTTGGGGAGGGCATCGAGGAGGACCACGATGGCCCCGCTCTCGTACTGGAAGGCGGTGCCCACGCGGATCCAGTAGGTCTTGGGGTCTTCCTCTTCGCCGTACTCCCGGGTGACGAAGACGCGGTACTCCTGGGTGACCTTGCTCTTCTTGCCGTTTTTCATGTTTTCACCTCCTTCACCTTTTGGTCTGGGGCGGCCTCTGGCCGCCCCGTGTTTCACCTGACCTCCACGGTGGTCGCCCACCATGGGGTAGGCCAAGAGGGTTGGTCCCGGAGCAGGGCGATGATAACCCTGGCTGGGGGTGGAGTTTCGGGCCAAGGGGTTTCGCCGTCCGTGAGGACGATGACGAGGGTGTGTCCGTCCTGGACGGCGCGGTGGATGCCCTGGCCCATGTCGGTTCCTCCGCCTCCGAGGAGGGTGATGTCTTCCGGGCGGAAGACGGTTTGGGCGGTGTGGACTTCCGCGTCCACGGTGTAGACCTGGACCTTTTTAGTGACGCGGAGAACGCCCTTGATTTCGGAGAGGGCCTGGTTCAGGAGTTCCCTGTCCACGGAGCCGGAGGTGTCTATCACCACGGCCACTTTGGGGCGTAGGCCGTAGTGTCCTGGGAGGACGAAGGGGTGGTAGGCGTAGTTTCGGCGGTGTGGGCGGGCGTAGGTGGGCCGGGACTTTTTGGAGAGGTCGGCGTAGGCTCTGCGGATGGTGTGTCGGAGGAGGTTTCTCCAGTCCACCTTGGGGTTGAGGTAGGCCTCGGCCCACCTACGGAGGCCTGCGGGGGCGGTGCCTCTTCCTTTCCCCTCTGCCGCCCTCTGGGCTTCTTCGGCCACCTGTCTTCGGGCGACTTCGAGGGCGGCCTCCGGGGTTCCGGGGTAGTCGGGGTGGTCGGGGGGTAGTTCCCACGGGGCTTCGCCTCCTGTGTTGGAGCCGTGGGGGAAGTCTGGGAGCTTCTTACCTTCCAGGAGGGCGAAGTATTCCTCCAGGGTCTTACCCCGTGGGAGGCGGAAGGTTTCTGGGTAGACACCCCCCTCGGGGAGGGTGATCCCGGCTTCTTCCGCGTCGTCGTTGACCTCGAGGTCGGCGGCCACCATGGTGCGTTTGGGGTCGGTGTCGTGGAGGGGTTTACCCCGGCCTGGGTGGTCGCGCACCAGGTGGTTGACCTCGTGCCACATGAGGCCCACCAGTTGGCGGTCGTCCACGGTGGCAAGGAAGTCAGGGTTGTAGTAGAGGCGGGCGTAGCGGTCTACGGCCATGGTGGGGACCAGGCGGGTTTCCACGAGGGTGAGGGTGTAGGCCATAGGGGCGAAGTAGGGGAACTTCGCCACCATGGCCGCGCGGGCGGTGCGGATGCGTTCGTCCATGGTCGCCTCCTACATGGCCTTCGCCATGTTTTCGAGGAGGTGTTGGAAGGCGCGGATGAACTCCTGGGGAAACTCCCACGTGGGCTTGCGGGCCTTGCGGGCCTCTCCGTAGAGGCGGATGAGTCTTCCCGCCGCCGGGGCGGCGATGTCGGCCCTTCCTTCTTCGGCGATGTAGTTGAGGACGCGGCAGGTTCCGTAGAAGTTTTCCTTGGTCCACTCGTGGGCGAGGGTGGAGACCACGGAGTGGAGGGTGGCGAAGGCGCGGTCGTCCCGGGAGGGGACGAGGGTGGGGTTTTTGATGACCTCCCTGGGGTCTGGGAGGTCAAGGTCACGAAGAAAACTCATGAGGGCGTAGCCGCTTTTTCCCACGGCCCCCACCACACCGAGGACCTGGACTTCTTCGGGGAGTCCGAGGGCGCGTGCGGTTCCGAGGAAGCGGGCGGCCATGTCCCAAGTGCGGTAGGAGGGCCAAGCCCGGGAGGCCTCGTGCCCTTTAGGGAGGTTGTAGGCGTGGGCGGGGTTGCGGTGGATGTAGAGGGCCACGAGGTTTCGGGCCTCTTCTAGGTGCTGGTCGAGGACGTGGGGGGCCGGGAGGTTAGGAAGGGGTGGATAGAGGGAGTTCCACCCCTCGGTCATTCCCCTGGCCCACTCTTCGGGGGAGAGGTGCCATTCCAGGTGGAGGAGGCGGTTGGCGATGGGGGGTTCCAGGGGGAGGCCTCCCACGGCCTGTTCCTCGGGGTTAGCGGCGGCCACGATGCGAGCGGGGATGGGGGTGTCTCCGGCCACGCGTTCATTGATGACTCTGAGGAGAGGGGGACGCACGTCTTCCGGCACAGAAGTTAACTCGTCTAGGAAGAGGAGTGCGGTTTTCCCCTCTTGCGCGGCCTGGAGGATGCGGGAGAGCCACGGGAAGGGTTCGAGGACCACACCTTCGGGGGTGATGCGGGGGAAGCCCCCGAAGTCGGTGCGGTCCCGGGTGGCTCCGATGAGGACTTCCAGGTGCCACCCGAGCTTGTTGGCGATGTAGGTGACGGTAGCGGTCTTTCCGGTTCCCGGGGGTCCCCAAAGGAGGGTGGGGATGTCCGCTACAAGTGAGGTGTAGAGGGCCAAGACCTGTTCCCTGAACATGGTTTACCTCCTAGCGAAGTCGAGGAAGGCAAGGGCAAGAGCGAGGGCGAGGATGGGGACCATGGCGTGGAAGTCAGGGTCGCCACACAAGTTAGGGAGGATAGCCGGGGAGGGGGTGCAGTTTCGTGCCAAGAGGGCTGATCCGATGAGGGCCATTATTCCGAGGAGAGTGATGAGGGCTTTTCCTAGCGTCATGGTTTACCTCCTTCATCTTTTGGTTTGGGGCGGGCTTCCGCCCGCCCCGTGTTTCAGGACTTGACGCGCCACCCCCGAGGGGAGGGGAGGAGGACGAGAGCGTCTTCCGGGGGTTCGGGGGTGAAGTGGACGGTGACTTCCCGGGGGATGTCCTCGAGGCTCACGGTGCCGTCCTGAAGGGCACGGGGGTCAATGTAGACTTCCCCGAGGTTCCAGATGGTGTAGGTGACCTGCTTGTCGGTGAGTTCTTGGCCTTTGAATACTGTCCTTCCGGTGGTCAAGTAGACCTTCATCTTGACCTCCTTCGCCTCTTGGTCTGGGGCGGCCCCTCGGAGTATGCCGGGGTTTACGGTGAAGCCCCCGTTGGGGTGTTGACCGGGGGCCGCCCCGTGTTTTTATTCGAGGGCGGTTTTAAGGGCCTGGACTGCTTTTTTCGGGCACACCTCTTCCAGGGTTCCGAGGAAGCGGATGCGGCCTTCCGGCCACACTCTGAGCCACACGGTGGACACGTCCCAGGCGGTCCACCATTTAGGAAGTTTTGCTTGTTGCTTCTCAGGTAGAGTTCGGTGGGCGGCTTCGAGAGCTTTTGGGAGGACAATCCAGCCGTCCACCTTGGGGTCCGAGAAGTCCGGGAAGGTGAGTCCTGCTTTCCGGAGGGTGAGGCCCTTTAGGTCTACTTCCCAGACGGGGGCCTGGAGGTCTTTTAGAGAGGGGGTGTGGTAGTGAAGGAGCCACCAGATCCCCCACTCTGGTCCCCACCCTTTTTTCCAGGTGGAGAGCCAGAGTCCTCCACTTGGTTTCCATAGGGGGGGCTTTCCTGGACGGGGGGGATGAAAAGCTTCTTTGCGGAGTGGGCCTTCCCCCCAGAGGACCACATGGTAAGCTTTCATCTCTTTTCCTCCTTGGGTTCCTTGGGGCTACCTCCCCTGGAGGTTGGGGAGGTAGCAGGTGCCCCCACAGAGGGGGCAGGTGCCGGTCCCTTGGGTGTCCCCCCCGTAGTAAGGCCCGGTGTACCCGGGCCTGGGGGTCAACGCCAGGGTGCCCCGGGGGGTGAGGTAGTACCCCCCAGAGAGGCACCGGGAGCACGGAAACCCCCCGCCGTTGTCGGCGGGGGCTCCGCAAGTCGGGCAAAGGCAACTACAGTTCATACTTTCCCTCCTTTTTGGGGCCTTCAGCCCCCTGATGAGGGGGCTCAAAGCTTCAGGCCGGGGTGGGCGAGGAATCGCTTCACCCCGAGGATGCGGCCCTGGTCGTCCCTGACTGCTCCCGATCCGGTGTCGGGGGCCAACACATCGGTTCGGCCCAGGTTCCACGCGGCCTGGGCCACGAGCCCGGAAGTAACGTAGAGTACCCCTGGCTGGGGGTCCGGGAGTCCCTGGATAGTTCCAAAGGTGGTAGCCACCAGGGGCACCTGGGCATTACCCAGGTCCAGGGTGCCCAGAGGCGTGTAGGCCTGGGCCACCCGAGCCACCGTCCCCGAAGCGGGGATGGTGAGGGTCGTGTCGTCCGTGAGATACGCCGTCAGGTCATGGGGTGTGAGGTTCACGATCTTCATTTTGTTCACCTCCTTCACCTCTTGGTCTGGGGCGGCCCCTCGGTGGTACACCGAGGTTTACTGTGGAGTTACCCGGTGGGTGGGTTACCAGGGGCCGCCCCGTGTTTTTCTATCCGAGGAAGAGTTCTACCGGGTCTACCTTACCCTCGTTGAGGTACCGGATGACTTCCAGAGTCTTTTCCAGGGCCGCCTTCTCTTCGGGGTCAAGGTCGAGCCTGTTGAGTAGGGCCTGAAGGACCACCGTAGTCTTCGCGAGGTCCCCGGCCTCGAGGCCGAGGATGTCTTCGGGGGCGAGAACCTGAAAGACCGCGAGTCCGCCGCTGGTGGGGATGACCTCGTAGGTCATCTTGACCAGGTTTTCCTTCGTCATCGTTTACCTCCTTCACCTCTTGGTCTGGGGCGGCCCACCGGGGAGTGACCGGGGTTTATCGTTGGGGTACCCGCCAGGTGGTTCACCGGGNGAAAATACAATCAACGCCACGGAGGAAAAGGGTGAGGCTCCCCTCGCGTTTACGCCGTCTTCAGAGGGGAGCCTCCGCTTTTAAGCCGTTTCCGTTCCAGAAAAGTCTGAAACGGATTATACCACTTCCCTTATCTTTGGGCTCTCGTGTCTATCACCACGCCTTCGGGGTCTTCTCGCCGGAGGGCCTGGTCGATGGCGAGGGTGAAGTCGGGGTAGACCTTGTAGACCCCCTTGGCGAGGACCGCGATGCCGATGCGGAAGGAGGGGCGGGTGAGCCTTCTCCCGTGTTCCAGGTCGGGGTAGCCGAGGAGGGGTTTGAGGACGGGGTTTTCCAGTACGTCTATGAGGTCTTCCCCGTGGACGGTGGCTACGATGTCCACACCCCTTCTCCTGGCCGTCTCCAGGACGGCCACGTCGTCGTGGTAGCCGATCTCGTCCACCACGATCGTCTCCGGCGAGTGGTTGGTGATGGCCTGCATGATGATAGATGCCTGTTTTCGCGGGTCCCCCACCATCATCCGCCGTGCCGAACCGATGATGGGGTGCGGCACCGTGCCGTCCCCGGCGATCTCGTTGGAGGTGTCCACGATGACCAGCCTGGCCTTCAAGACCTTCGCTTTCTCCTCCACGATACCCCGGAGAAGCGTGGTCTTCCCTACTCCAGGAGGACCGATGATGAGTACCGAGTCCCGCCCCGAAATCCACTTCTGCAAGGGCTTAGCGATGCCCGGGATCGCCCGCCCAAACCGGATGGTGAACCCAATCGCCAGGTCGTCCGAGTCCCGGATCACCGAGATCCGGTGGAGCGTACCCGGTATACCCGCCCTGCCGTTGGGCCGGAAAGAACCCACCTTGTTGTAGAAGTATTCGATGTCTGCGGCGGAAACTTCGCGGTAAAGGTACTGCTCCCCCCGCCGCCGTATCACCAGGGGACGATCGAGGTCCATGGCAACCTCCTCCGTCCCCTCCACGTCCTCTGTGATGAGGCTACGGATCCACGCCGGAAAGTACGAGAGAAGACGCTCTAACCCCTGCCGTTCTGCCCGTTCGATCCGATCAAAGAACTCCTTCTCTTCAACCACGCTTCACCACCTCCCACCTGCCGTCTTCACGCTTCACCAACCCCTCTTCCTCTAAGGCCCGGAGTTGCTTGTAGACCGCCGCCTTCGTCACCCCAAGAAGATCCATCAACTCCTTCGCCGTCCTTGGCTGTTCTAGAAGCTTCAGGTAGACCTCCCGGGTGTTCCGGCGTACCTCTACTCTCTCCACCACCCGGTCAAAACGGATCTGCTCCCTCTCTACCTCCACCTCTGGTTCCTCGTCTTCCTCACTCTCCCTCGGGTACACCACCGGGTTTACCGCTACAGGTTGCTCCACCGCCCTCTCTTCCCCTTTAGGTAAACTCAAGAGTTCACCCAGCACTTTAGCTACCACGTAAGTAGACACCGGGACAAAAAGAGAGGCGAGGAAGACCTCGTAAGAGGGGACTCCGGTGTTCGCCCGGCTCATGGAGAAGAAGTTGCCCACCCACACCAGCCCTAGAGCCGTGAGCGCACCATAGTTTGCCCACCCGGACCCCCGCAACAGGCTGTTGCTGAGCAGGGAGAGCAGGAAGGCCGAAAGCTCCAGGGCCGCCGCTAAGCCCACCGCAAACCACCCCGGTAAACTCCCGAGCATCAAGGCATACCACTCCGAAAGGTGCCCGGTAGACATCACCAAGGCAAAAGCGTAAGCGAAGACTAAAAGCCCCGCTAAGAGCTTCCGCATCATCCCGAACCACCCCCTTTGAACTTCCGGTAGACCGCTAAGACCTTTTCGGCGTACCGGAGGGTGGAGGCGGGAATGGTCCCTCTCCTCACCGCTCCGAGCCCGGCGTTGTAGGCCCAAAGGGCCTTCCTCCAGTCACCTCCAACGGCGAAGTAAAGCTCCCGGAGGTGCTTCGCTACAGCCCAGAGCGCCCAGTCGGGGTGGGCCCGCCACTCCACGGGAGCCCCCGTGGTTCTCTGCCAGGTCCCCGGCATGAACTGGCCCAGACCCACCTCTCCGGCCCGCCCTACCGCGCCCGGGCAGTACCCGCTCTCTACCCACACCACGGCGGCCACCAGGTAGGGGTCCACCCCCCAGGCCCGGGCGTACTCCCAGGTCTTCGCCCAGAGGCTCTGGGGGATATAGCCACAGGCCACCGCGCTACTCAAGAGAGTCAGAAGAAACACGGACTTCCTCATGCCCGCGCTCCTTCTTCTCCCCCAAGAGGTAGACCAGTTCCTCCATCACCTCGAGGTGACGGTGCCAACGGTCCCAGAGCTTCGGTACGGCCCACGCTACCAAAACCGCATAAGGTGTGTACCAAAGGTTCAGGAAAAAGACGAACACCACGCCTACCCAGAGGACGACCTTGCCCCAAAGAGGAAACTCCATCGCTACCTCCCGAACCCCAACCTTCTCAGGATGTGCGCCAACGCCGCGCCCTGAGCGTCGTACTCAAAGGGCACACCACTTCGCGCCAGGGCAAACCCGTACGAATACCACTTCGCCACCTCGTCTTCCCTGAACTCCCGCGTCTTCCCCTCTGGATCAGCGAAACCCGCAACCAAAGGCCCCATCACCCCCTTTTTCCCGTCTACCACCACAAAAGATCCCTCAGGCTTCAGCGGCCAAGAAGGAACCAGGTACGCCTTCGCTCCTAAAGCCAACAGAGACAAAAAGTATGAAGCCGGATCCCTAACGGCCTCAAAGCTCGTCACCAAAATCACCTGCCCCCGCTTGGCCCTCACGTTCTCCCACACCGCCCGCATCAACGCCTCCTCACGAAACACCGGAGCCACCACAAGCACGGTACCCCCACGCTCCACAAACGGCGTAAACGACTCCCACGAAAACGCCTTACTCAAAGAGCCAGTCCACAGGACTGCCCCCACTAGAAGACCCCTTAGAACGCTCCTTGCCCTTACCCTTGCCATCTCCAGCGGATTTGTCCTCTTCAGGTTGAGGAACCTTACTATCCCACAGATATTCTACCACGGCGGGTAGCTTCACCGATTCCACCCCTTTGCGCCGGGTGCGCTGAGGTTGCAGAAGCTCCCTCACCCTGGGAAGCTCCTCGCCAAAGATGTCCTTGAGGGCCATTTCGGGGACCACCAAGGCGGCCTTCTCGAAGTAGGCCATGGGGGTCGTCACCTCCTCCCCGAGCCCGGCAATGACCCGCTGGTTTTCCTTGGCCCACTCCGCCATCCGCCAGGCCAACCCGAGCTTTTCCAGGCGAAGCTTCTCCTCGGCAGAGAGAACCTCGAGGCCCTTCAGGGTGATGGCGATGGCCTTGTCGTTCTTCTCAAACCGCGCCCACCCGTTCCTCCTCCACTCGTGAAGAAAGGCGGGTGTCGCTAAAGGTTCCGGTAAAGCCTCCCTGTCCACATGGACCTTCGTGAGAGCAAGAGTCTTCGGATCCCGGAAGAGGCGCACCGGATACTCCCCGTCCACCACCGCCTTCACCCAATCCCGGAAGCGCACCTCGGGCACATGGGGAACTCCCTCGCTTCCCTCCTCCTGGGGAAGCAGGTGCCTCTCCACGGCGGCGATCACCTCGTCCGGGGACTCCCGAAGCTTCTGAAGGTGTTTTCCGTAGGCGTACAGAGGATTTCTGTACCCGCCAATGGTAGGTTCGTCCAACCGAGGCAACCAGGTGCGCAGAGGGTACAGACGAGGACCGAGGACCAACGCCTCCCCCTCCCCAAAGGAGTTCATCTCCACCGGAGAGAGGAGTAGCCGGGCCACCTCCTTCTCTGCCACCTGAAGCCTTGGATCAAAAATGGGAACTACCCCCTTCCACCCGTGGGCTACGGTCTTCTCGTAAGCCGTGGTTTCACCCAGAAACTCCGCGATGTATTTCCTGTCGTCCAAGGACACCGCTTGGGGAAAGAGCACCCAATGGTTCAGGTTGTTCACGATGGCCTTGAACTCCGCCTCACCGTAGTCCTTGATCCCCTGGTTGAGGTTCTGCAGGGTCAGGATATAGGCGATGCGCCGTTCCCGCACCGTGGCGAGCATCACGTCCATACCGGGGAGGTAACCCAGGTTTGCCCACTCGTCCATGTAGATAATCACCGGGACAGGACACCTCCCCCCGTGGTGCCTCGCCTCCCGCAGAAGCGTCCGGTTGATGTACCGCACCACCATCTGCAGAAAGACCTGCCCCACCCCCTCCATCAGCTGGTCCTGAGGGATGCCGATGTAGAGAAAGGTCGGAGTGCGGGCCACCTCAGCCACGTCAATCTCCTCGTGAGGCAACCCACGACTCGTAGCCCGCTCCAACCTCGGGTCGTCAAAGGGCTGAAGTTTACCCACCAGCCCCGCCACCAACCCCGTCTGCTGGTTGGGGGTAAGCTCGTAGAAAAACCCCATCTCCTCCTTCGCCCTCTGGTCGCCCAGCTCGTCCACGAACTCCTTCACCGCCTTCGGCCCCTGCTTCAAGAGCCTCACCAACCGCCCCATGGACCCGGCCCCGATGGTCGCCTCGAGGCGAATCAGGGTGGCAAGAATAGCTCGCTCTTGGTCCTTGTAGTAGGTCATGGCTGTAGCCCGTTGGTCCACGGGGATAATCCCCTCCGCGATCTCCATCGCCACCAGAGGATCCGAAGCGTCCCGGAGCAGAGGTAGCTTCTTTGTCCCCGGCTCGTAGGGAAGGAATAGCTCAATGCGGTGCCCCGTGGTCTCCAAAAGGGGAAGGAAGCGGGGGAAACCCTGAAGGTTCGGCCACTTCAGGTCCACCACCACCACGCTGTTCCCGTCCAAAGCATCCATGAGGAGGTTGGGCTCGTAGAAGCGGCTCGTCTTCCCCGCCCCCGGTTGCCCGAGGACGAGAGTGTGGCCGAAACGCAACTCCTTCGGATAGCGAAGGGGTTTCCCCTGGAAGATCCCAAGCCACCCGCTTCGCTCCCCTTCGAGGTAAGCGCGCACGTCTTGGGCTGTGGCGTACCGGGACGCGCCCGGGGCCTTCCTCGGCTTCTCGTTCATCCGCACTCGAGCGAGGGCGGCCAGGGGCATCAGGGGAAGAAGCCAGTATACAAAGTCGTAGTTGAACTCCTGGGCCAGGCGCTCGTTGAACCACCGGGTGCACTCACGGTTCTGCAAGCACCCGAGAACACTTACCCCGGACCGCCCCATTTCCCCCACGATGCGCCCAAACCCCGCGAAAATGCCGTAGACCCCGTAACCTATCCCGGCTAGCATCAGAACCACGCTGACCAGGAATAAGGCTACCCACTTCTTGCGGTCTTGAACCCCGTTCACAGCCTAATCCCCGCGAACGCGTTCATCACCCGGCTGGAAGCGTAGATCAAAGACCCGAAGCTGATAATCCAGACGAGCAGGGAGATCACGGAAGTCACGAGAAACCCGGCGATCCGCCCGGCCAGCGCGTCAATCGGTTGAGTCACGATCTTCACCTTGTCGCTCACCCATTGCCGAGCTTGGGCTAGCTTGTCCCCAATGGAGTCAACGAACGTTTGCCACTTGCTCTTGTTGGGGTCGGTCTTCGTCATCTCGGCGGCATACTGCTCTGCCGCAACACGCATCTCCTGAGACCGAACGGCAAATTCGTTCGCGGCTTGAACTGCGAGGTTTTGCGCTTCCTGGAGCTGTCGGTAGACCTGGGCGTAGGTGATCTGTCCCGCCGTCCTCACACTTGCCGCAAACACCATGGGAGCGATCACCCCAAGAACAACCCCGCTGAGGTAAAGGGAAAAGGTAGCGGCCAGAAGACGGTTATTCCCTACCGCTAAAAGCCCCACTCCAAGAGGCATCAGGGCTATCCCAAAGTACGCCATGAGCCCGGAAAGGACCATGGCCGCGATATACGGTACGACTAGGAACATAACCCCCCACCCCATGTACCTCCCCACGGTGGCCGTCCGCTGAAACGCCCCCGTAACTCCCACTCCCTTTGTGGCTGACCCCAGCTTCCCTCGCAACTCCGTGGCATAGTCCAAGACGGCCTTAGCTCCCTTGATCCCCATCTTCCCAGCAACCCCTACCGCCGTCCCACCAATCGCCATAAGGCCAAGCCCCTCTAAGGCTCCCTTGGTCGCGTCCCTGATGTTGACCATCCAGTTGGAGAAATCGTTGGCGATGGGCTGAACCGTCCTCCCGGCCACGAACTTGTGAGCGTCACTCCAAAGGGTGAGCAACTGCGCCCTCGCTACTGCTCCCTCGGGACGGCTAAGGATCGTCAGCAGAGCCAAGGCCACCATGACCCGAACTAGCCCCAGCTGAAAACCCAACCTGTTCCCCATGAGGAGCTGGGCTACGGAAAACACAAAGGCGAGCAACAGAAGCGCCCAGGATATCCCCCAAAACCACCCCATCAGCCCCACAGAGTGGGCCGTCTGCACCACCTGGCTCACAAAGTAGCTGTAGTCCGGTAACCCGGGGATCACGAGCTCTCACCTCCTACTCAATATAATCCCCGAGGTTTGGCACGTTGTCTACCATGGTAGAAAGGGAATCGAAGACTTGGCTCATCTGGTCGTATTCCCGCACGCTGTCACGGACCACATCGTCCACGGCCATCGCCGCCACCTGAAGCGCGGCTTCCGCGTCTCCCGCTTCCTGTTCTGCTTGTTCCGCGAGCACATCGTACAGGGCGGTAAGCCCGCTGTTAGAGAGGAGCTGGGCCTGGAGTTGCTGGTTGATCTGGCTGGCGGTGGCGATATTCATGGCCGCCTCAAGCTTCAAGAGGTTTGCTATCCCCTCCACAGCAAGCTCCAAGACCTCCCGGCTAGAAGCCGCACTCTTGGCCCGGTCGATCAGGTCGTCCGCTACGCCCTTTTTCACCACACCCCCGGTGGCGGCCTCGGCTTCCCTCGGAGTCAGCATTTTAGTCGCCAGCTGAGTCCCCTCCTCTAGAGCCCTCTTGCTGTCCTCAAACTTCTGGTTCGCCTCCGCAAGCCCCGAGGTGAACCCCCCTACGGCTAGTCCTCTCTTCAGGTTGCGAAGGAACTCGGTGATCTTCCCTATCAAGACCGTGGGGGAGGAGTCTTCCTTGTCCGCTAAAGACTTCTGCCCTGAACCTTGGGGAAAGTCCTTCCCGCTATTCAGGTACTTCTGCTTCGCGTCCTCCACCATGGCCCGGGCAATAGCCTGCCTGAGCTTAGTCGGTGCCATGCGCACAGTCCTGATCGCATCGTCAATTTCTTGGGCAAAGTTGTTCACCTCAGGACCGATCGCGAGCCCCAAAGACTGC
The DNA here is from genome assembly GCF_021462505.1 of Thermus brockianus. Classification (GTDB taxonomy): domain Bacteria; phylum Deinococcota; class Deinococci; order Deinococcales; family Thermaceae; genus Thermus; species Thermus hydrothermalis. The sequence goes on along the minus strand of NZ_JAKEDV010000003.1, from coordinate 314,848 downwards.
ATTGTTCCCTCGAGAACCCCCGTGAACATCTCAAAGACCATCGACTGTCCGTACTCGTTTATGTTGTCCAAAATCCAACGGATGTTTTTGTAAATGGAGCTGAGGGAGCAGATCCACTCCCAGTTGCCCCCAAAGTTGAAAGTGTAGGTGTAGCCACACCCTGTCCTCAGCACTTGATCCAGGGTGTTCCAAAAGGGGTTCCCTCCACCCCCCCCTCCGGCCTTCACCGGAGCGAAGGAGGCCAAGAGAAAGACCAACAGAACCCCTACACCACGCCGCATCACACCACCTCCCCTTTAGCGAGGGCTACCAAAGCGTCCCGAAGGTTCCCGTACTTCTCCACCGCCCTCCGGCGCTTCTCCTTGTCCTCCGGGTTCGTGGTGTACGCCCAATACTCCAAGGGAGAGACCCTGTTGCGTACCACGCCTCCCACAAGGCCCGTCCCGGCCCGAAGGACTACCAAGACTTCGGAATACTCCCCGGGCTTAAACTCAAGCTTCTTGTAAACCTTCTCTATCGCCCGGTCCGGTATCCCGAAAAGCTTCTTCACGTGCTCCTCCTGCCCGGGAGAGGGCAAGAGGTAGTGGTAGTAGGTGTTTTCCAAAATTCCCTGGGAGTACCCCGTCACGAAGTCCTGCAAGGACTGGGTGACGGCATACACCGCCGCACCGAAGGTTCGGCTCCGGCGGTACAGGTTTTCCACCACCGCCGCTCCGTACCGCGTCTTCAGAAGCGCCCAGGCCTCGTCCAAGACCACCATCTTCGGCCCAGGCTTCTTCGTGATCTTCCGCCACACCAAATCCGAAATCAAAAGAAGCCCTACCTGGGTCAGGGGGCCGTCCGTCCCAAGCTTGCCGGTTTCAAAGTAGACCACCTGAGCCTCCAAGTCCACGTTAGAGGGGCGGTCCACAAAACGCCCATACACCGAGTCTCCGGTCCAGTTGTCCAGGGCGTAAGCGAGGCGTTGGGCAATCTCTTTTTCCTTCGGCCCCATGGGCTTCCCGTTCACCTGCTCCATGTTCCGAAGCTTTCTGACCACGGTGGACAGGGTGAAAGGCTCGAGGTAGCGGTTCCCCCGCTCGTCCTCCTGCTGTTGCATCAAGTAGGTCTGCTCCACCGCCGCCATGAAGATCGCCTCCTCGATGGCGGCCTCCTGCTCGTTCGAAGGAGGCGGTACCATGGCCCGGAAAAGAGCCCGGATGAGGTCCTTCTTTTCCTCCGAAGGAAGAAGTTCCCCCTCCCGAAGCTCAAAGGGATTGATGCTCGTACCCTCCACGGGGTCCACCACCACAACGCTCCCCCCTAAAAGCTCCACCAGGGCCACGTAGTTGAACCCCCGGTCTACGATGACGACCTCTACGCCTCGAAGGGCGAGCTGGTTGAGGAAAGACTGGACGAAGAAAGACTTCCCTCGCCCGCTTCCCCCTACCACAATCCCGTGCTTCGCCGGAAACTCCTTGGCGAAGGGGTCTATCTGCACCGTGACCCCACCCTGTCCTTCATAGACCGCCACGGGCTTCTCTAAACCCCGCCAAGGAAACCAGGTGGGCATGAAATCCGCCGCGTTGTCCTCCAAAAGCTTCGCCTTGTAGTAAGGCACCCGTCCGCTTCCCGGAGACACGGAAATCCACGCTTCAAAGAAATCGTGAACCTCTATTCCTCGCACTCCCCCAAGCTCGGCGAAATGCCCCCGAGCTTCCTGAAGCTTGCGGATCATCTCTCTCTCGTTCCGGGAGAGAAAGATGAGGTGCACCCCTACATCGAAGATCTGCCTCCCCTCCCCCTGCACCCGCTTCAAAGCCTCCGAGTAGTTCTCCGCTTTGACGAAAACCCCGGGGTCGACCACGGTGTCGGACTTGGTCATCGCCGTAGCGGTGCGCAAGGTGGTGGAAAGCTTCCGCACCTCACTCGCGGTTTCCCGGTGATACCAGTCCACCACAAGGTAAAACTCCCCTTCCATGCGAAGAAGCTTGTCCACGAACCCCGTAAAAGTCACGTCCGGACTTACCCCCATCGCCATCCCCGAGATCCAAGTGTCCCCCACAAGGATCCGGGTGGAGTAAGCGTTGTCCACGTCTGTTCTCCCCAGCTGGGCCGTAAGCCCCTCGTAGTCCGGCGTTCCGTAAGGGGGACGTTCCCCGGGAGGGAGATACCGGGGAGCCGGCTTGTCCGGGTTAAACCAGCGCCACATGGTCTCAAAAAGGCGCTGGTCATCCGCTGGTACCGCTTTGATCCCGATGCTCCTCAACTGAACCCCGAACTCCTCCCGAACGGCCCGGGCCAGCGCCATGGCCTCCTCATACTCCCGCTCGGAGAACATTCCCCGCACCTTTCCCCGGGGAGGAGTCAGGGTGAGAAACCCGTAGTACCGCCAGGTGCGGAGCACTCCACGGCGGGCCAGGTCTTCAAACATCTTCATACGAGCGTCAAAGAAGAGCTCCCCAAGAGGGTGAACATAGCTTCCCCGCTCCCGCCGAATGCTCTCCAGGTAGCTCTCCGCCTCCTGCCTGACCTCCACAAAGAGCCGGAACCTTTCTCCCTCCGGCACCGCTAGCCGAAGAAAGTACGAAAACCCCCGGTGGAAGTCCTCCAGGTCGGAGTCAGAAAAGAGAAGCATCTGAGGAAGTTGAAGCTCAAAGCCTACCTCCATCTTCCCATCCCGGGTGAAGACGACTCCCCCCTCTAGCTCCCATTGGGGAAGCTCATCGGCTAAGGGCAAAGTCTTGATCCCAAACACGCTCATCCTCGCTCACCCCCTCTTCCTCAGGTTCCGGCAAACCCGCTCGGGAAAGCGTTAGTGGTACCTCCTTCTCAGGAGGCCGAACCTCGTACACGTCGCCCCGCGTGATAAAGCGAAGAAACCTCATCCCCGCTCCGTTGCCATAGCGGTCACTTACCCAGAGGCTCAACCGATAAACCGCTACTACGGCCAAAAGCGAAAGCAACCCCCGCAACCAGAGGTTGCTCACCAAGACCTGCATGACCTGCAACGACAGCAGACCCCCTAGGAGCGCACTCACCACCGCTCCCACAGGCATACCAAAGATGGTCAGCGCGGTGTCTAACCGTGGGACCCTTCGCATGAGAGTAAAAATAGGGGGACAGCTACCCCGCTTCCCCCTCAGCTCACGTTGGTCATCTCAAGCGCAACCCGTTGACCCCAGAATGGCGTTGCCCAAGGTCTTGGCGGCCAAGAGTAAAGCCCCACCCGCGATGGCCGTGATGATGAGTCCCATGGAGTTGCGGTTGCCAATGATCAGCCCCGCAAACCCCAGCCCCAGCATGATGATCGCCAGAGCGGCACCAAACGGCCCGGTCAGGGTTTCCACGACCGCACAGATGATGTTCTGGATACGGGTCATGGGCCCAGCAAGAGGGTTAGCCGCCCCTCCACCACCAGCCAGAGCCAACTGCCCAGCCGCCAACGCCAAAACCACCGCCGCCTGAGGGTTCCGCCGCACCACCCGGAGGTAAGCCTTAATCCGCTCCACCTGTCACCTCCTACCATCTTTTCTAAAACTTTCCCCTTGGGTTGTCAACCCCCCCAAAATCTGCTACCTTTTATACCGTGGAGCGCTACAAAGGAGTAGACCGGGAAAAGGTTCTTGCGGAACTTAGGGAGAAGTACCCGGAGATGCCTGACCCGGGCACAAGGGAGTGGTCGGAGTTTTTGAAGCGGTTGAAGGAGGAAAACCCCGAGGACTACCGCGCCGCCCTGCTTCTCGGTGGGGGGATTACCAAAGCCCTGGAGACAGAGATCCAGCGGGCGAAAAGGCGGGACGCTATCAAGTCTTTATGGACCCGCTTATTCACCAGGGAACACAGGGGGAAAGCGGTTCCTGACAAGAGAAAAATCGGCTTACTCGCCTTTGTCCTCGTCGGTGGTTTGTTTATGTTCGCTTTCTTCGTGGGGACAAGCCCCAAAAAAGAAGCCACAGGGGGTGGGGTCGTCAAGGGTATTCCCGTGAACGAAACCCAAATGGCCGTCTCTGCCTCCGAAGGCAAGACAGAAGCCACGGGAAATATCGCAAACAGCACAGCGAACACCCAAACACAACCCGGATTGGCTGAAAAGGGCCTCGCCGACATGCTGAACTCTACCTCCGGGGAAGCGGGGACCACCGGAAGTGGGAATGGAGCCTCCCTTAGTGGAAGCGGGACCGGAAATGAAGTCCCCCCCACCGGAACCGGAACTCCCACAGCCCCCGGAACTCTTCCCCCTCCTCCAACTCCGGTGTATTCCGGGGGAACTCTACCTTCTCCTCCGGACACCTCCTACGCCGCAATGAGCGCGGGGCAGACAGGGAACCTCCCTCCTCCCATGGTGATTTACGCTGACCCTGGGATGCCTGTGACTACTTCCACCTCACCTACCTCGCCCTCTCCGGGAAACACACCTCCAGAGGCGGCCAGCACTCCCCAGGCCACGGGAACTTCTCTTGGGCTCCCTGGGGGGATGCTCTACCTGAACTACCCTGGCGCCGGGATGATGGTCGTCACCATTCCCCAGCAAGAAGGGATGAACGCCGTGTCTTCCCAGCCTTCAGAGACTTCTTCTTCCTCTCCCGCGCCTAACGCTGTCCCTTCTCCTTATCCTCAGAATGCGCCTATGCCTCCTACGCCTTCGAACCCCACGGGAGGTAACGGATGGTAAGGAAGGCTTTCGCCCTCTTCCTCTTAGGAACCGCCTTTGCTCAAACCCAGGACCCCTGGATCGTCTACCAAAAGCCTGCTTCTCAACCTCAACCTACACCTCCCGCCATGCAATCTTCTCCTCCTACTTCAAGCGAGAACACCGCTTTTCCGGGCCTCAACCCTACGGAACCGGGTTTCTTCCCCGGTTTTACGCCTGCTATTCAAACTTCGCCTGCGGTTGAGTCCCCGTACAAACCGGGAGAGATCCGCCGGGGGCGGATGCTCACCGGAGCCTACCTTATTCCCGGGAAGTCCGTTCCCGTAGCCGTGGAGTTAGAGGACAAGACCGTTCTCGTGGGAACGGCCCGGTTTGACCCAACGGGAAGGGTGTGGATAGACTTCTCCACCGCCGTAAAGCGGGGACAGGTCTATACCGTATCCGCCGTGGCTCTGGAAGCCACCGAGTGGACCCAGGGACTCCCGGCCAAAGTGGGAGACGAAGCGCCTACCCTGGTAGCTGATCTCGTCCGTGGCGCTCTCGGAGGCATCTCGGACTTCGTGAAGGCGAGTCTGGAAGCCACCAATGTCGTCACGCTCCCCGGCGGTGGACAGGCGGTTGAGAAGAAAGTCCCAGGCTTGGAGATGTTCCTCTTGGCCCGCGCGGCTGATCTGGTAGCCCTCCCTAAGGATAACACCGCCGTACTTCGTACCGTGAAGGTAGAGCGTGACACCCCGGTCCTGGTCTTCTTCCTTCCCGGTCCTCAACCGAACGCTGGCGAAACGCCTGCGCCTACCCCTGGAAGGTAGACGGGAGAGGACCATAGAGGTCGCCCCCTACAGGATGAGGGGGCGAAAAGTCCTCACCGTCTACGCTGTACCCGAGGTCGCGGAACTCCCTGACCACCTCTTATACCACCTTTTGCTCACCTCAGAAGCTGTAGAACGCCTACGCCCCACCACCTGGGAAATCCCTCTTCACGGAGACACCACAACGCCCGATGCTTACCTCATCTTCCCCTGGGGGGAAGCCTTTCTAGAGGTGGACACGGGGCACTACTCTCCAGAGGCGGTGCGCGCCAAACTCCGCACCTTCCGCAAACCCCTCTACTGGGCTACCTTGTCTCCTGAACGACTAAACTGGGTGCTTCGCCTCTCGCAAGGACTTCACTCAGACCTTCGGCCTCTTCTACTAGCTCCGCCGGAATGACCTCGGCTACCGGGTTGGCCTTCAAAAACTTCCCGTAGCGCCTCCCCTTCACCGGAGTAAACCAAAACCTCCCCCCGGCCTGGTAGACATAAGAAGACACCGAGGCAAAGACCCGCCTCACTCCGGCGGGCGTGTACCCTCCCCACTTCGCCGCGAGAAAAACATTCCCTCCCTCCGGAGCCGCGAACACTAGGACTTCCCCAATCCTGCCTTTGAGACGGTATCCCCTGGACTTCAAAACCTCGTAGAAAGCATAACGAAAAAGAGCATTTCTAGCCGCCCGGGAAGAAGGCGTGTAGTGAGCGAAACGAAAAAACTGCTTTCGTCCTTGACGACTCAGAACAAAGACTTGCCCCCACAAATACCGTTCATGGCGAAGTTCCGGAGTAGCAAGGCCCCCCCCACGATACAGGGGCAAAACTCCGAAGAACCTCGCCTCTTTCACGGCATCGCCTTCGTACTCTCGGAAGTCTAGTGCGAGAAAACGCCTAGCCATTTCAACCCCCCCAAGATCCACAGATGAAGCGGGTAGAAGGAGTAAGCCCACCACCAAGGAACCCGTTTGCCAGGGACTCCTCGGTGAACCACCGCCCATATGGGAAAGACCAAGAGAGAAAGGGGTAAGACGACCCAAAGGGACCATCCCATAAGCCACAAAGAACCTCCCACCATCACGCTTCCCCAAAAGACCTGACCGCGAGACAAAAGGTAAAGCGCTGGACCTCCAAGGGGAAACTCGGTCATCAAAGAGAGCAAAACACCGGGGAAAACCCTTCCCTGAACCATCCAGACCCCGGAGAGAAAAGTAAAGAGCACATTGAGGGGCCAGAACCAGACTCCTCCAAAGACCAGAACGTAACCGCCTTGCGCCAGAAGGGCGAAGGAAAGCAACCGAGAGGCGTACTTCCGGGGGTCCACCCCATGGCTCAGATGATGAGCCATGAGGGCGAGCAAGACGGGGAAGACCAATCTCCCGGGCAACCGCGGCCACACTTCGTTCGGAAGGAGGAGAAAGGCCAAGTGGTCCACCACCATCAGGGCCAAAGCCCCCCACTTCAACCCTTCTAGGCTCACCGAAGAAGCCCTAATGCCGCGCCCAAGTATCCCCATAAGACCGTCACCGTACCCGGGTGATCCAAGATCACCCACTCTTTACCCTTGGGAGCTACCAAAAAACGCATGTCCCCGAGAATGAGAACACCCCCCATGCGCCCGCCACCAAGACGCACCACCCGCGCCTTTTGAGCCCAAGAAGGAACCGCCTCGCTTCCTAAGACCAGGGTGACCTTTTTGTTCACCAGGGCTTCCGCTATCCTCGCAGGTGGGAGCCCAAGCACGACCACCTCGTTCACCCGACTGACCAAAAACCAGTACGCCGTGTTCTCGTCCACTTCCCGCACCTGGGGAAGCCCTTGAGCAAACCCAAAGCTCAAAAGAACCATAACCGCCGCCACTCTCGACGACACCACTCCGAACTTCGAGCACCAGGAAAACACCCTCTTTGTCCTCACCGGATCTCCTCCTCCCTCCGGGAAGCGTTCACCACATAGCTCGTGGCGAGCCGGGCCACCAGGGCCACCTTGTCGCTCACAGGCCCCGCGAAGGTGAGCCAGAGCCAGCGGTCGGGGGTGCTGTATCCGGGGGCGAAGAGGTAGCCCTTTCCCCCGGCCCAAAGGATGGGCAGACCCAGGATGACCCCGGAGAGCTCCGGGGCATCCCGCTCACCCCCCACGGCCACCACCTTGAGGAGGCCTTCCTTCACCGCCTCCTTCAGCTCCGCCTCCAGCTTTCTCGCCGTCTTCCCGTCCGTGACGATGTACGCTTTAGGAATCCGTATCCCTCCCGGCGGGCAGGTGTAGATGGGCACCCCCCCGTAGGAGATGTTCTGGCACCCCCCTCCGTGCAGGATGAGCCCGAGGTAGCGGGCCAAAGCCTCCACCCCGGCTCCCGAGCCCACCACCATCACCTCCTGGCCCCGGGAAAGAGCGCCCTGAATCTCCCCCCAGGAGGCGGGGTAGAGCATGTCGTCCGGGAGGCCGCACATCTTGAGGGTGGTGCACAGGACGCACTTCGTCACCCGGTACACCCCCCGAAGGACCAGGGAGGGCTGGGAAAAGTCCAGCTGGGCGAGGCTACTGGGGTCGCACGAGAGCACCTGGCTGACCTTGTTCAGGTTGTTGCTGATCCCGCCCCAGTCCAGGTTGGAGAGCCAGTCGAACTGGGCCAGGGCCGGGGTAAGGGCTACCAAAAGGGTCAAGAACGCTTTCCGCATCTTCACCTCCCGAGGAGGGGCCGATAGAGCGCCCTCAGGTCCAGGGCGTAGGCCGAGAGGTCCGAGACCAGGGTGTAGGGGGCTCCCCGCACCCCCGGCACCTCGTACCCCTCGGGCACGGAGACCCAGCGCCAATGCGTCCGCTCCAGGGCGAAGGGAAGCACGTAGGGCGGGACTCCCAGGGGCTGGACGGGGCCTTCCAGGGGAAGCGAGGGGTAGGCGATGACGCAAGGGGGGCAGTATTCCACCCGGATGTCGATGGTGAGGGGCACGTGCCAGTAGACCACCAGGCGGGAGAGCTGGCTCCAGGCCCACCCCATCCAGTTCCCCAGGTTCACCTGGGAGAGGTCCACATTGCGGATGTCGGGGACCGTGGTCACCTCCAGGAAGTTCGTGGCCTGGAAGAAGGTGGCGTAGCCGAAGGCCTCGTAGACGGGGAGGGAGGAAGGGGGGAGCCACCGCTTGGCCTCCTCGAACTTCCAGAGGCCCGGGGCCTCCTTCGCCTTCAGGGGCTCGTTCTGGGGCTTGCCCCCGGTGAGCTTCTCCACCTCTCCCTTGGCCTTCACCACCTCGTCCAGGGTCATGAGGGCCGTGGCCGCGCACGAGACCACCCGGTCCAGGTCCCCCGCGCACCCCTTGAGGGCGGGGATCGCCCCGGTGAGGGCCCTCAAGGGGGCGTTCACCAGGTTCTCCAGGTTCCCCTTCAGGGTGTCCACCCCTGGAAGGCCCAGGAAGGCCCGGGAGTCGAAAAGGGTCTTGGCCGAGCGGTAGAAGTGCACGTAGAGGTACGCCTTCTCCACCTCCGTCCCCGCCCGGTCGATGAGCCCCTTGTAGGTGTCCCAGATGGCCTGCACCTGGTCCCAGAGGGCGGTGAGGTCCGTGGGGAAGAGCTCGGTGTAGACCGGGGCCACCACGCTCCCCGCCCCGAGGAGGTGGCCCTGCCAGGGCACGGGGAGGTAGGCCTTGGGGCTCCCCAGGCTCCTGAAGTCCTTGGGGAGGAGGGAGAGGAGGTCCTGGGGGGTGGAAGGCCTCGGGGTGAGGAGAGCCTGGGCCACCTCCTTCAGATACTCGGGGTAGTACCGCTCAAAGGCCCGTTTCATCGCCCGCTCCACCCGGGCGTTCGCCTCCGCCTCGTTGAACCAGAAGGGGCGGGAGGGGTAGCCCGGGGTGCGGAAGACCTCGTACCCCTGGACCAGGACCTTGAACCCCGGGATATACATGAGGGGCAAAATCTGCATCCCGAGGTCGTCACAAAACTCCCTGGGGTCCACCTGGGGTACGGGGAGGTAGCGGTCGAGCTTGTGGAGCCCCGCCGAGGCCCACTTCCCCAGGTCCAGGGGGGAAGACCGGGTGGCCGCCTGGAGGAAGGCCGTGTCCACCCCCTCGGAGGGCACCATGAGCTTGAGGTCGGGGAGAGGAGGGTCAAGGGAAGGCCCCTTCACCCCGGCGAGGCAGTAGGCGAACCAGAAGGCGGGGTTGTTGAGCTCGGTGATGACCCGCCAGTAGTAGCGCTCCTCAAAGCGTTGCCAGGCCTTCCTCAGGTCCCGCGCCACCTCCCGGGTGGCCTCGAGGCTGGAGAGGGGGAGGTAGAACTCGTGGGCCTGGGCCTCGGCCCAGGGAAGCCTCCCGGAGCAGTCCTGCTTGGTGGGGTCGCACCTTCCCTTCTGGTAGTCCCGGAAGCGGTCCTTCCTCAACACCTCCAGGTAGGGCCACTTCCCCTTCAGGACCTGCTCCAGGCGGTAGTCCGGGGCGGAGAGCAGGTACTTGGTCCATTCCTCGTAGGTAGGCCCCTGGGCCAGGGCCAGGGAGAAGAGGAAGAGCGCCCAAACCCACCGCATCTCACAACCCCCTTTCCGCACACCAGTCCCGAAGGGGCTTAAACCACACCTTGGCCTCCTCCCTCCCCGTCCCGGCGAGGGGGTTCCCCTGGGGCGAGAGGGAGCGGGTGATGTAGCTCACGTAGGGGTCGCCCTCGGCCACTTCAAGGTCCTTCCCCGTGGGCTGGAGGTAGCCCTCGAGGCCGGGGACCCGGTACCGCTTCCCCTCCGCCGTCACGTATCCCCCGGGCTCCACGGGGCGGTCGTTGTCCGCCGCTGGCCGCCAAACGGTCTGCCACCGGGAGAGGTACCAGTACGCCTGCCAGGAAGTGATCCGGTACACCCACCCCTGCACCTGGACCGTGTAGGTGTAAAGCCAGCGCCCCAGCAAACCGCCCTCCCACCGCCGCTCCACCGTGGCCGTCCCCCGAATCCGGTTGTTCCCATCCCTCACCTCACAGGTGAGGGGAAAACTGGAGGTGTAGGTCCAGAGGAACCGACCGCAACGGTCCCTCCACCCGCCTGTGTTCCACCACAGGGTGAAGCTCTCCCACCCCCGCCCAAAGTTCCCCCCGAAGGAGAAATCCCATGGGGCCGTGGTCTGGTCGGGGTAGCGAAGGGTCTGGGGGTCCTCCCGGTCCAGCTCCCACGACCCGGAAGCCCAGACATAGGCGTAGCCCCGGTTCCGCCCTTGGGCATCGGTAGCGGGTTGGACCAGGGTCCAGCCCGTGGGGGCGGGATTGGGCAGGGTGAGCCGCACCTCCTCCGCGTCGTTCCCCAGGTCAAAGGTGTCCCGCCCGTTCCAGTCCCTCCCGTAGGTCCTATAGCCCACGTACCCCACCTGGCCTAAGGTGGTCTCCTTGAACTCCACCCTGGCCCGCAGGTTGCCCTGGGAAATCTGTCCCCACACGAGGGCCCGGGCCTCGGGAAGTCCCTCCTGGGTGGGGGAGAGGGGCGTGGTGAAGGAGAGGTAGTCCGTCTCCTGCCAGTCCGGGCGGTCCACCAGGAACCTCCCCGCCATCACCGCCCCCTTCTGGGTGGAGCCGGAAGGCGGGTAGATGACGGCGAAGGACTGCTCCTTGGCGAGGCTTTCCCGGGGCATCACGTGGTAGCGGGAGTCGCTCCGGTAGAGGGAGCAGTAGCTCCTCGCCGTCCCCTCCGGGACCACGAAGCGCTCCTGTCCCCCGTTTCGCGCCCGGAACTCCTGGGCCAGGGTCTGGGTCCAGGCCGAAACCTCGGGGACGAAGAACCAGAGGGTGCTTCCCTGGGGCTGACGGGCGTAGAAAGCCCTCAGGTCCGCTAGAGAAGAGAGGACGCTCTTCGCCACCACGTCCCGGTCCGCCGGGGAGATCCCGGAGAGGATGGACCCCTGGACCGAAGGGGGCTGGTAGGACTCCATCCCGGGATAGCGGTACCGCTCCCTGGCGCTTCCTCCAGGGGGCCTCACGGAAAGCCACCCCCCCGCCTCCAGGGGCACGGGGTTGTCCGGGGAGGGCATCCAGGTCTTGGTCCCCTGGAGGGGCCAGACGGCGTACTGCACCTGGTGGTAGGAGGGCCTGTTCTGGGCGTCGTAGACCGTGCTCACCGAGGCCCGCCCCCGGAGGCGGTTCCCTGAGTCGTAGAGGTTGAAGACCGCCTGGTTGTAGGGGGTGTTCGGGGCGTACCCCGAAAGGGTGAAGTAGTCGCACCCGGAGACGCAGAGGTAGAGCCTCCCGTTCCAGGAGAAGGGCTGGGTGGTCATCCCCTGCGTCGGGTTGGCCCCGCTCTCCACCAAAAACTCCACCACCACGCTGTACCCCTCCCGGGCGTTCCCCTGGAGCGTCCCTCGGACCTCCGTGGAGGGACGAGGGCCGTCCACGAGGCCCACCTGGGCCAGGGCGAGGGTGGAGAGGAGAAGGAGAGGGCTAAACCTTCTCACGCCGCACCCCCAAAGCGTCCACGAGGTCCAGCACGAAGGCCCACCCTACGCCCAAGAGGAACCACCCCGGCCCGTAGGTGTGGGCCAGGACCAGTCCGAAACCCGCGCCGAGAGCGTACCGCCACCACATCCAGCACCTCCTACGGGTACTGCCTCCCCCGCTGGAACATGGGGTCAATCATCAAGAGGGTCTTCAGCGTGGGCACCAGGCCCGTGGGGGTCTCCGCCAGGGCCAGGCACCGCCTCCCCTCCTGGGTGTCCTTGTAGGCCTGGCACCCCTGGAGGACCTGGTTCCGCTCGTCCTCAGGCACCGCCCCGTACTCGGGGTCCGAGGGGTCGTAGTACTTGCGGGGGATCACCCGGTCCATGAGGAGGTAGTCGTGCCGAAACCCCTTGACCATGAGGAAGGTCTTGATCTCCACCTTGGGGCCGATGTCCGCGCCCCGGGCGTTCTGCTGGCCGAAGCAGAAGGTGATGAACCCCCCGCAAAGCCTCCCGGTGTAGAGGAGGCCGTAGAGGATGCTGGGGACGTCCGTGAGGATCTTGATCTCCCCCGCCGGGTCCGCGCGGCTACAGATCCCGAGCCAGTTGCAGTCGTAGAAGTACCCCTGGGCCACCTTGGCGAGGGCGCTCCGCACGGGCTCCGGGATCTCCTTGGCGTAGGCGTAGGCGAGCATGGAGGCCCCCGCCCGCTTGTGGTCCTCCACGAGGCGGGTGGCGAACTCCTGGAGGGCCTGGTCGTAGGAGAGTTCCCGCTCCCAGGTGAGGTAGGCCGCCACCCGGCTCGAGGTGGAGATCGTCCCGCTCATGGGCACCCAGTAGCCCCGGAGGAGGGTGCAGGCGTAGTAGGGAGACCCCGGCGCGCCCCCAGAGGTGGTCACCGTGGTTGTCTGCTCACCCCCGTCAGGATCCCGGTACTTGCAGGACCAGTCCTCCCGCCACTCCTTCCAGTAGACGAAGGCCTCCGCCGTGAAGTGGTGGAAGCCGTTGTCCCGGAAGGAGAGGCTTCGGGTGGACACCTGGACCTCGGGGCACCCCTGGACCGGGTTGGGGGAGAGGAGGGTGTAAATGGGGTTCCACGGCTCCACGTTTCCGAGGGCGAGTTCGCTCCTCGTCCACCGAATGCGCACCCAGGCCGTGGTGGAAGGGGAGGAGGTCCAGGCCCGCGCGGTGAAGGAGCCGGGGGAGGCCAGGGCGGTGGGAGAGACGGTGAGGTAGACCTGGGGCCTCCCCACGGGAAGTTCGGGATAGTTGGGAGGCGTGTACCGCACGGTGCAGGTTTGCGCCAACCCCGATGCGAAGATGAACACCAAAAGAAAGCCCCACCTCATGACGACTACCTCGGTATATAGAATAGCAAACCCCGCCGTGAAAATACCACGGCGGGGCAATCGCTTCTAAGGCCTACTGAGCTTGTTGCTGGTAGATCACCTGAACGGCCCCGTTCCCGCCGGAGTCAAGCGAGACAGGAGAACCCTGCACCTGCGGGGTGTAGGTCACCCCGTCCACCACCACGGGGTAAGCGCTCACCGCGTAAGTGCCGGGGTTGACCGTGAGCACCGCGCTGGCGTTGAGGGTGCGGTTATACCCGTCAGGCCCCGTGACGATCACATTCGCTACGGGACCGGGAAGGCCCGAGATCTGCACGGTCAAGAAGGCGCTGTAGAGGCTGTAGTCCACCTGGACCGTGGCCGCCCCTTCGCCGCTCACCCGCGCGGGAGATCCCGTGACCACGGCGCGGTAGGTCTTCCCCCCGTACGCCACATCTTCGGCCTCCACCGTGTAGTATCCGGCAGGAAGCGCGGAAAAGAGCGTAGTCTGCCCAATGGTCCGGTCAAAACCGTTTGGCCCCTTGACCCGAACACTCCCCACCGCCCCGGAGGGAAGCCCGTTCACCTTGACCAAGAGATCACCAGGAGCCGTGGAGGGGTCTAAAGTGTAAGACACCCCCACACCGCTGGTAGCCCCCACCTGAATCTGGACCGGAGATCCGGTGACCTTAGCCCGGTAGACTCCACCAGAAGTCGTGACATCCCTCGCCTCCACGGTGTAGACCCCCGGAGGCACTTCGAGAGAGGTCGTCCTCGTCAAGTTCCGGAAAAATCCGTTTGGACCCGTGACCACCACGTCCGCGTTCACCCCGGAAGGAAGACCGGAGACCGTGACAACCAAGGTCCCCGTGGTGTAGACCGGAGCATAGGAAACCGTAACCTTAGCGGTGGTTCCCTTCTTCACTTCCGCCGGAGAACCCGAGACGCTGGCCCTGTAAACCTTACCGTCCGCGCTCACCTCCCGGGCCACCACGAGATAGGTGCCCACTTCAAGCTCCAAGACGCGGGACTCCGTGAGCGTGGCTACCACGGCGGACGAACTCTTCACCTCAACGCTCGCCCCCACGCCGGAAGGAAGTCCCGAAATCTCCACCGCGAGATACCCGGTGTCCGGGGGCTGGTACTGCACCGTCACCGTTCCGCTACCCCCACCGGGAAGCGTTACAAAAACCGGGTCCACCTTCGGCGTGTAGACCCTCCCCGCGACGCTCACCTGGTCCGCGCTGACAGAGTAAGTCCCCGCCTTCAACCCGCGAAGCACCGTGGTCTGCTTGACCGTCCAGCTCGCCCCCCCCGGACCGTAGACCGTCACGGAAGCCTCAGCCCCGGAGGGAAGCCCCTGAACAAGAACCGTGAGAGAGGCGGGAAGCGTCTCGGTGGCAAGGTTGTAAGTCACCTTCACCTCTACCGTCTTCCCATACTCCACACGAAACTTCGTGTTCTCCACCACCGGGTCGTACCGCTCCCCTTGAGGCCCCGTCACCGAGTCTGCCGTGACCATATAGTCCCCTTCCGGCACCTCCAAAACGGCAGATCCGGTGACCTCCTTCTTCATCCCGTTCCCTTGAAGGACGACCCTCGGAGACACCCCCTCCGGCAACCCGCTGACCGTGACGGCCACCCTGCCGTTGAGGTTGCCCTGGACGCTGGTACAGGCTCCGAGAGCTAAGACCAGCAAAGGAAGAACCCACCTCACCATCCGTAGATCACCCCCACGCCAAACCGGGCCACGCTAGGCCCCGTACCCAACGGGAAGGAAAGCACCCCCTCTACCCCCAACCCGAGATCGCCAAAGAGCTTTCCTCCGAACCCCACTCCGATCTCCCCGTAGGTGAAACCAGGACCGTAAAATCCACGGCCAACCCCCAGAGAAGTGGTGAGCACGAAGGGAGAGACGGGACGCACGTTGACTGCCCCAACGGCTCCGTAAAAGCCCAGGTCGTACGCTCCCCGAAGGTAGACTCCAAACCCCTCGGAAAGGGCGTATCCAACCCGGGCCATCCCCGTAAGCGGGGAAACCCCGGAGAGGGAAACCTGCACTCCAAAGGGAGGAACCGCCTCCTTCTTGGGCATCTCTGCCTTGAGCCTGACCACTTCTTCCCTCAGGGCCTTCACCTGGGCCTCCAGGGTGTTCACCCTAAGCTTGATTTCCTCCAGTTCCGCTAGGGCACCCTTGACTCCCCCGATTTCCGCTTCTGCTTTGGAGACCGCCCCCTCCAACCGGGAAAGCATTCCCTGAAACTCGGAGAACCTGGTGGAAAGCTCTCCGGTCTTCCCGGAAAGCGCCTCCTCCAGACTCTTCACCTTTGCGTCCAAGTCCTTGAGGGCCCCCGTCAGGGTGTTCACCTCTTCCCGGAAGTCCCGCAACCCCTTGTAAGTGGTGGCCTCTAAAGCGCTCAACCGTTCCACCCAGGTAGACACCTGGGCCAGGGCTTCTTCCGCCTTCTTCCCGGCCTCGCCCGCCAGAGTGTTCGCGTACGCCTGCGCCTTCTCCAGATCTTGCCGCAACTCTTTGATGGCATCCGAATAGGCCGAAAGCACCTGCCCCTGGTCCCGCAACGCCCTAGAAAGCTCCTCTACGGTAGCGAGGAGCCCCTTCAGCCGTTCGATGTCCTCTTTGGTCAAGGACTGAAGGTCTTTCAAACGGTAGGTGAGAATGACCCGCCACAGAAGGGTGAAGACTTCTCCCCGCTTCGCGTAAGCTTCCGGCTTGATCTCTCCACTCGGATACCCGTAGACAATCCCCTCCCGCATCAAGGAGTCCACCGCATCTCGACTCCAAGACTGCGCAACTCCGAGGGAAAACACCCCTACCAAAAGAAGAACACCCCACCGCCTCATCACTTCACCTCGCTCCATTTACCCCCAACCACGAGAGTCCTACCCGTGCCTACTTCCGTAGCTGACCAGGACACCTCCACCGGGAGCGTCAAGCTGTCCACGAGAAAAGCCCCCCGTTCAGTCTCCCCAGGAAGCAATCGCCCGGGCACCGCCGCTCCTTCGCGCCAAAGCAGGCGGAAAGAGAGGTCCTTCCCCCCGCCCCGAACCCGAAGCCGCGCCGGGTCCAAGACCACCGGGTTCTTTCCAGCGTTGAGCGCCCGGTACTCGAGGAGCAACCCCTCTCCCGCCTTGGTCAGGGTAAACTCCACCTGCAAGGGAAGCGTGGCCTCCCTGACCTCCCCAGGGAACTTCGTCTCCCCACGCGTCACCGGGGTCATCTCCCCCTGAGGCACCTCCGTCTGACGGGGATAACGAATGCGGTAACGGTAAGTGGTGAAGTTCTTGTCGTCAATGACCAGCCGGAGCATGAAGACCCGTCCTCCTGCGGTCACCACCAGGTCCGTGGTCCCCGCCCGCTTCGTCGGCCTCAGATAGATGCTGTTCCCAAACACCCTCATCTCAAAGAGGTCCGACCGCGCGGAAACGGCCTGCTCCACACTTTCGTCCACGTCCACGATGGTCAAAAACCCCGGGGTCAACACCACAATCCCAGGGCGTACCATCAAGTCGCGCACATCGTAAGTTTTCTCCACATAGGGACCAAGTTGAGCCAACGCCGCCGTCAAAAGAACCGCCACGAAAGAAGTCCACCGCCTCACGACTTACCTCCAAGTCCTCCCCACAAAGACATAGGTCCTGGCTACCTTGGCTTCTCCGTTGACCTCCAGGTAGAACCGATACTGCCTGCCGTCCTGAAGCATCACCCAAAGCTCTCCCCCGCCCTCGCGCACCAAAGGACGAAGAAGCACCATCACCCCCTCCAAAACCTGCACCTGCACGAAGGGCCACCCTGTGGCTACATACCTCACCCCCTCGTCAAAACGCAAGACCGTGGTGGCGTAGGGCACCAACTCCACCGTGTATCCACGGCCTAACCCCAACCCAAGGAAGACCGCTAACGCCCACAGCCAACGCATCTACCACGGATTATAACACGGAGGGTGAGAAGCGGAGTAGAAAAAGGGAGCATAGTAGAATGAGGGTGCCCTGAAAGGGGGGTAGGTATGTGGGGGATCGGCGTTTCGAGTTTTTTGGCGCTGGCCGCTTTTATCGGCGGCCAGAAGGAGGCGCTTCTTCTCCTCATCATCTGGATCGCCTGGCCTCTTCTCCGCCAGGTGATCCAGAACCTCCGGGGCAACTCTCGGAAGGAGGAGAGGGAGGAGGATATAGAAGTCGTTGAGGGGGAGATTGTCTATCCCGAACCTCTTGAGCGGGTTCGGGGGGAGCTTCCCCACTCCACCCGTCCGGCGTTGCCTGACCCGGACGTGGTGGAGGTGGAGTTCAAAGAGCTTCCGCCCCCTTCGACCCCGAAGTGGCAGAAGGCAGTAGCGTACGTTTTTTACGCCATAGGCCTCCTCTTTATCGCCACGGGGGCGCTGGTCTTGATCGCCAGCGTCCTCAGATAGAGGAGGCGGTCGTCTGACCCCCGGTGAGGTCACCGGGGGTTTTCGTTTGCACACGCTATTGCCCTCCGTAGTATAGGTGGATACAATCAGATTGTCCCGTAAGGGAGGTGAGTATGAGCATGGAGACCATGGAGCGGTTTTTGTGGGAAGTCATGAACTACCTCGGTCGCCAAGGCCCAGTCTTCTTGACGACCGAGGAGGGGGTTATCAAAGTTAGCGCTCCCTGCTCTTGTGGCAGGGAGTTCTGCGGGGACTGGCTGGAGCTGAAGGACGATACCGTGACGTGGTTCCGTGCCTGGGGTGCCCCTGGACACTACGACTTGTGGCGATTCAGGGAAAACACCGTTGAGTATCTAGGCACGGAAGAGGAGGACCGCCTTCCTCCGGTTCTTCCGGAGTAAAGCGGTGGTTTCCCAACCCCCGGTGACCTCACCGGGGGTTTTCTGTCTACAGGGGGAGCCCCACGAAGGCGTGGAACTCTTCAAGGAACCGGACCACCGCCTTGGTGTCCGCGCTACCGAGGAAAGCGGCGAGCGCTGGCGGCAGATCCCCCGAAAGCACCACGAGTCTCCCGTCCTGGTTGTTCACCAAGTAGAGCACGAGAAGCCTCTCGCCCTCCCCGAGGTCGTAGACCACCTCCACCTTGGGCAAGGGGGCCGTGGGAGAGGGAGGAGTCACCCTGGCGATCTCGTACCGGAGCTTCGCCGCCCTCTCCCGCATCTCCGGGGTCACCCGCCTCTGAAGCTCCCGCTCCTTCAGGACATCGTAGAGGGGCTGGGAGAGCACCTGGTTCACCTTGGCGAGGTCCAAGGCCTTCAGAGCTTCCAGGAAGCCCCTCACCACCTCCACCGCTTGCTCCTGGAAGGCGGTAGAGGGAGGAGCGGAAGACTTCTCGGAAGCGGGCGGAAGTGGAGCCTGTGGAGGCTCAGGGGCCTTCGGAGCTTCCTTTGGAACGGGGGCTCCCAACCGGGAGAGGGCCTTTTCGGCCTCCGCCTGCACCTCCCGGGGCACCAGGAGGTCTCGGGTGGAAGCGATCTCGGCGTAGACCTTCCTGGCCTCCTCCACACGCCCCAGGGCCTCGAGGGCCTTCGCCCGAGAGAGGGTCACTTCCCAGAAGAGCCTCGGAAGGCCACCCAGCCACACCGTGTCCCCGATGGACTTGTAGAAGAGGTCGGCGGCTTCAAGCACCCCCTCCGCGTTGCCCCGGGCCTCCTCCGCCCGCACCAGGAGGGCGTAGGCCCGGGTCTTCTGAGAGAGCCTGCCCCGCTCCGCTGGAGCCGCCTTCTCGGCGAGAATCCGAGCGTCCCTCGCCGCCTTTTCGGGAGCGAAGCGGAGGTAGGCCTCCGCCCTGCGGTAGCCGTACTCCCAGATGTCCCGCCCTTGGCGGTCGAAGGCATAGGGGTATAGGGCCTTCAGCCCAAGGTTGTAGTAGGAGGCCGCCCTCTCGTAGTCCCCGGAAGCCTCGTAGTACCTGCCGTAGAGGTAGTGGAACTCGGAACCGCCGTCCCCACTCGCCTTCTGTCGGCGCAGAAGGGCGAAAGCCTCTTCCCGAACCCGGGAGTCCGGATGCGTGAGCCTTTCCTCGCTCACGGTGGGCACAGGCTCGTACACCCCACGGGGAGGTTGGTAAGTCCCGCTTCCGGGAAGAACCCTGCTGAGGTCCACCTCCCCAAACGGATCCCCCGTGACCGTGGGAGCGCAAGCCGAAAGAACCAGAACCCCTAAAAGCCCAAGAAACCCTACCCGGTTCATCTCTCACCTCCCAAAAGCCTCACCGCGTCCTTGAGCAGAGCAAGCTCGAAGAGCGCGAAAAGAACAGCAAACCCAAATCCCAAGACATAGGGGTAGACCCGGTGAAACCACGCCCGATGCCGAAAGAGGAGAAAGACCGCCTGTCCTCCGTCAAGAGGAGGCACGGGAAGCAGGTTGAACCAGAAGAGGACGATGTTGAAGACCCCCCAGAGGACCAGCAGTCCCTCTAAGCCGTGGCTCACCAGGACCTGTCCCGAAGCCTGGACCAAAGGGACGGCCCCCATCTCGAGAAGGTCAAGGAACAGCGCCTGGTAGAGGTTCTGAAGGAGTATGAAGGGGAAGACCAAGATGAGGAGGAGAACTTTCCCCACCGCGACGAGGTTCCCCTTCATCACGCCCAAGGCGAGGAACCCCAGAACTCCCGCCAGGAAGCTGAAGAGGGGACCGGAGAGAAAAAGTCCGAGGACTCTTCCCGGAGGGAGCCTGTCCACCTCTTCCCACTTGGAGGCGACCGCCCCGAAGAGCGGCAAAAGCCCTAAGCGGTACTCCGTTCCTCCACGCCGCCACCGGAGAATCCAGGGCGGCCCACCAATGTAAACCCCTTCTACCGGGACACCGTACCTGCGGTAAGCGAGGTAGTGCCCCAGCTCGTGAACCGCGATCGCCAAGTACCCCAAGAAGAACAGGGCCAAAACTCCCGCAAAGATCACTTAAGCACCTCCACTTTCTCCCTCAGCGTCTTCTCGTCAATCTCCCCTAGATGCCTTCCACGCGCCTTCCCGTCAGAGCCGAAGAAGAGCGTGGTAGGGAGTCCCACCGTGTAGACCGCGCGTATCAAGGGCTCATCTCCCAAGAAGAACCGCGTCCACCGGGAGGGCTTTATCCTGTGCTCCCGGAGAAAATCCTTCACCCTCTCGGGTTTGTCCTTGACCGCCACGAAGAGGAAGAGGACACCCCCCTCCTCCGCTACCCGGGCCATCATGGGAAGCTCCCTCTGGCAAGGAGGGCACCAGCTGGCCCAGAGGTTCACCACAAGGGGAGTCCCCAGATAAGCCCGTAAGTCGATGATGCCCCCATCCAGAGTGAACAGGGACACCGAGGGGAGGGCGATGTCCTCAGGGGGGTGAGAGGCCAAGGCGTACCAGCGCACCTCCCTAACCACCATGGCGAGGACGAGGAGAAGACCCAAGCTGAGAAAGCCCAAAGAAAGCCGCCGGATCCACACCGACTTCAAAGCCGCACTTCCTCCTTCTGCTTCTCCCCCACCAGAGGAGACACCGGGACGCTCGCCTGCAACTTCCGGTCGACGGGGATGTGTTCCCCCACCGCCCGGACCAGCCGGGCCAGAAGCTCGGGAGACCCCACCTCCGCGAACTCTATGAGGAGCAGGGCTTCCGCCTCGTCCGCCTCCGTCTTCAGCCTCACGGCCCACTCTAAAGCCCCGATGTCTCCTTGGGGCACCAGGGCCTCGGCCACCCTTCCAAGCTCACGAAACCCTCCCTTAGGAGCGCCCCAGTTGCCGAACTTGATCACCGCCGGGGACTTCGCCATCGCCAGGGCGTAAACCCCGGCCTCTCCGTACCGCCCCGCGAGGACCATGGACTCAAACTGGGGATACCTCCTGTCCGTCAAGACCTTGTACCCCAGGGCCAAGGCCTTCCCCAAAAAGGGGTCCTGCAGGTACACCTCCGCGATCCGCTTCACCACTTCAGGACGCTTCCTCGGCTTCAGCACGGTTCACCTCCACAAACTGCCCCACCCCAAGGCGGGTCAGCACCGTACGATGTCGTGTCAACCACGACATCGTGTAGACCAGATCCCTCACCTCAACCTCCATCCCTAGACGCTTGGTCAACTGCCGGAGAAAACGGATCTCCGGCCAGGTGGCCTCTTGAAAGAACCTGACGACGCTCTCCCTTTCTTCCTTCTCCAGGCGAACTCCCCGCAACGCTTCGTACACCGGAGCGAGGAGCCCCTTCCGGTCTCTCCCACCTCCCTCCTTGAAGAACCACGGCGAGAGGGAGATCAGGACGGCTAAGGCCACCCCCTCCTTAGGGTTTCGCCCGAGCAAGTCCACGATGGCCTTCTGCTCCCTCCGGTACGCCATCATCCCCTGAAGCAGGGCGGCCACCGTGAACTTCTCCCCCCGCCGCATGGCCTCCAGGATCTCAAGGGCCAAACGCTCCTTCGCCTTCATGCCCGAAGACCCCCTAGAAACCCTGCCAAGAACACCCACTTGGGCTCAATCGCCTTCACAAAGGCCAGGACCGCGAAGGGGTCCACCCTTCCGCTCAGCACCCCTTCTACCCAGACCGTGACCTCTCTGATCCCATACGCGAGCCAGAGTTGGAGCTTAGCGTTCAGGTCGCTCAGCAGACGCTCCACCTCCTCCTGGTGAAACCAACCCCACACCACGGCCACGATGGCTACCAAGGTGAGCACCGCTTCCACAGGCTTTTTCAGCCACGCTCCGATCGTCATCCCCGCGAGAAAAGGGACGACCAAGCGAATGAAGTCCGCCTCCGTGAACCCCGTCATCCTGGCATCACCCCTTCTCCTTCTATTTTCGCCACAGTTCTGGCGTAGATCGCCAGACCAAAGGCGTCTAGGGCGTGAGGGCGCAACCTCCTCGGCAACTGCCTGACCCGAGCAAGCGCGGGGCCGTAACCCTCCAAGTGCAGACGAAACCACAAGGCCCGGTCCTTCCGGTCTAGACCCGAGGGAAACTTCACCCCCAACCGTTCGGCGGTGTGTCCCAGGACCACTCCCTGGATCATCCGGCGCTTCCAGAGCGCGGGTACAGGCTCCGCCCCCAGGGCCAGGAAAGCCCCCGTGAGGGCCAAGGGGATCATCTGCTCCTTCCCAAGCCGCCGTCCCTGGTACCCCCACTCTTCCACGTACACCCGGTCCGCCTTGAGAAGAAGAGGACGAAGCTTCGCCACCGCCTCCCTCACCGCTGACCTGTAGTCCTCGGAGAGGGTCAATACTCCCACGGCGAACTCCCTCCCCACCAGGGCGTATCCGAGATGCGTTCCCGGATCAAGGGCCAACACCGAGGGCACTCAGGACCTCCTTTCGCCACCGCCCGTATCCCGGATACCCCACGATGACCTTCTCCCTCCCCACCGCGTCCACCACATAGACCGTGGGAGTCATGGTGAGACCGGAAGCTTCTACTTCCGGCTTCAAGATCTCAAGCCAGGCGCGGGCTTCCGCCTCGTCCCATCCCCACCTTAGGAGGAGGGAAAGCCAGGCTTCGTAGGAGCCCTGGTGCAGAAAGGCGGGAAGGTAGCGAACATACGCCTTTAGCCCCCCATCCCCTTCGAGGTCGCCCTCGAGCCTCCGGCACACGGGGCACAGAGGGTCGTAGAAGAGAAGGACATACGGCCTCTCCCGTTTCGGCCACGCGCGGGCGTGCATGACCGGGGAGACCGTGACCTCCCCCGCCCCTTTGTATTCCAGGACCGCCCAAAGCAACCCGGCGAAGACGATTCCAACTCCCAAGACTAACCCCTTGATGATCCGATTCCTCATCTCCCTCATCTCAGTTCAAAACCCCCTGAGATACCCTCCGTTCAGGCTCCCACTTCACCCCGTACTTACGGAGAACTCCGAGAGACCTCGCCACCTCCTCCGCCGCCTTCCTGCCCCAAGCCATTCCGACCTTACCCAGGGCCACGAGCTCCCTGTCGGTCAAGACCCCCCCGGCCAAAAGGACGAGGTGGCGAAGAACCTCTTCCTCTTCCCCCTCTAGCACACGGGAGACGAAAAATCCCTCGGGGAGGACAGCTAGCTCAACTCCCCTAACCTCCAGAGAGCTTCCCCGCTGTCCCCAGCGTACCATCTCGAGCCACACCTCATCCCCCCCCTTCTTCACCCAAGGTAGCACATTTCCTACCACCTGAGTTACATTCCTACTACCAGACTCTGCTCATGAAGGCGGAAAAGCCTGACCTCCCCGTCTTCGACGGAAGCTTCCCACGAGCGCGCGTCTTCCTCGGGGTAGAAGAGAAGGTACCGTTTCCCCCTCACCTGGGCCTCGATGACCACCTCCCAACCTCTCTTCCACTCCAGAGTCCACCCTCCCACAGCGGGAGAAAGGCGCATGTGGTGAGGAGGGGGGAGGTTCCGCCCGGCCCAGAGGAGATACCCCGAGAGGTTCCCCACGGGGGCCAGGTAGCGGCGAACGTCTTCTCCGTAGACGAGATTGAGCACCACGGGAACCTCCAGGGAAAAGGTGTGGACGGCGAGACAGACCAAGCGGTAGGGCTCCTCCAGAAACCGTGAAGCCCGCACCCTCTCCCGCTCCTCTAGCGCCTGGAGAAGTGCGGCTTTGTAGCTCACCAGAAGGGGACGGAGAGGTTCTGGAACGCGGGGGAAGACCCTTAGCCTCCCTCCCTCACGGAACAAGGTCAGCTGAGTGCTACCGTGAAGTCCACGAAGCAAGTCAAGAAGACTCACAACAACTCCCCCTCTTCCATCTCCTCCCCCTTTCCGCTAGAGAGAAGGGGGTACACATCCACCGCAACCACCGCATCCACCGCAAACCCCGTTCCAGAGGGCAATTCCCCCTGCGGTGGTTCTGCGGTGGTTGCGGTGGTTTGCGGTGGTTGGGAGGACAATCCACCGCACAAGAAAATCTCGTCCAGGACATCGTCTGCGGTGGTTGCGGTGGTTGCGGTGGTTGATTTCCTGACCTTCTCTAAACGCCAGCGGAGGTTCTTCGTGTGACGGTCCCGTTCTCCCTGGAGGCGTATGCCCTCGCCCCGAAGCGCAGACTGAAGCCGAGGTAAGTGTCTACCCAACCCAGCGGGAGTACGAGGCCACCCGCTGGGCTTTATCCTGGCTTCCTCGATCCCCACGGCCCTTTCAAGGGCGGCGAGCAGTTCCGAGGCCGTGTAGGTGGCCTGGTACCCCTCCGGCCAGTCCACGGTGAGCAGGAGGATGGCCCGGGCAACCGGGTCGGCATCCAGGAGGTCCTGGTCAAACTCCGCCTGAACCTCGTAGAAAACCTCCACAGCCTCCCCGGCCTTGAGTCCCAGCGCGGGGGCGGCGGCTTCCACCCAGATGGCCCAGTCGGCCAGGCGGGGCAATGAAGGCATGGCGGTCCGCACTTCCTCCCGCCGTCTCAAAGCCATAGAAACGGCATCCAGAAGAGCGCCCAGGGCTTCGGGGTAGATTCGTTCGAAGGCCTCCCAGAGTTCCCGTTCGGGGCGGCGCTCTCCCTCCTCCACACGGGTCAGGTGGACCAGCATGGAGCGGTCCGCGAGGTCGTCCCGAATGGCTCCGAAGGCAATCCCCGTGAGGACCACGGGGCGCTGAGCCTCGAGGACGAACTCCTCATCGTTGGTGTAGAGCTCCCGCTTGCTCAACCCACCTCCCGTGGAGAGGCGGCAGAGGGCATCCGAAAGCCACTCTGGAACCTTGCTCAGGTTGTCGTAGCTCACCACCCAAGACCCCTTCGCCGCCACCATAAGGTCTTCGATATTTCTGGGTTCGGCGCGAAGAGGAGCTTCCTGGGGGTCTACCAGGGCCTTCAGAAGCCTGGCCGTGGTGCTCTTCCCCGCTCCCTTTTCTCCAGAGAGGATCAGAATAGGATACGGTCCGCGTGGAGAGAGCGCCCCCACGAGCCACCCCAAGACCAGGACCACGTCCCTACGCTCCTGGAGAGGAAGGAGGTCGAGGAAGGGGGAAAGGCTTCCCCCGGGTTTCGGTAGGGGAAGCGGCTTCTGGTATCGCCTCCGGCGGAAACGCACGGGAGCTTCGTGAGCGGGGATGACATGCCAACCGTCGGGGGAAATCTCCACCACGCTCCAGTCCGGGCGGCTCAGGTCCAGGTACACCTTGCCTCCACACCCGGCCAAGCGCGTGTGCACCTCGTGCTCCTGCCCCTCGTAGAGGGCCTTGGCCTCCAGAACGGCCAAAACGTCCTGCATGGCCTGGGCGTAGAGGGGCTTCCCCTCCTTGGCGTAGTAGAGGCCCGCGAGCCAGGCGCGAAACTCCCGCCCCCGCACGGGGTAGTGTTCCACATGACCGTCTCGTGGAACGGTAGCCCAGGCTTCCCCAACCGGGGTGTGCCAAAGCTCCACCACTTCTTCCAGGACCAGGTCTACGATGGTTCTCGCGGCGGCTTCCTCCCGCTTGGTCGGACCAAGAAAATCCCGCCAAGCCTGCCGCATGGCCTCCAAGGTGACCTTCACCTTCTGGGCCGCTTCCCTGAGGACCGCCTCGGCCTCCACGGGGTCTAAACCCGCAAGCACCATGGCGTCAAACAACGCCACCTTGTGCTCCGCCCAGTTCTCTGGAGAAAGCTTGTTCAGGATCTCCCTAAGCTCGTCCATGGCGCTTCCCTCCTTCTCTCAAACGCCTTCTGATGGACAGGACCAAGCGAGGAGACGGCAAATTCAGCGGTCTTTCCTTCCCCTTCTCCAAGCCCCACTCCACGGCGGCCCGGGCCTCCTTCTCGGGGAGGCCGGCCTCGAGGGCCGCCCCCACCAGGGCCTCCTCCGCCTCCCTGGGGTCTAGGCCGTGGGGGATGAGCCCCCCGGCGGCCACGGCATAGCGGATGAGGGTGTTGTGCCTCTGCCCCTCCGGGGTGCGGGCTACTCGGTCGGCGTAGGTATCGAGGAGGCCCCTTAGCCGCTTAGGGCTAGCCCCCCCCACCGGAGTCCAAGCGGGCCTGGAGGGAGGCGGCGGAAGAAGCCGGAGAAGGAGGTCTTCAGGCACCAGAGGAAGTTCACCCGGGGGCACCAGAGGCACCTCCCAGGCGTAGCCCCTCCCGTCCTTCAGCTGGGTAGGAGCGGCCACCACGTAGGCCCGCCCCATGCCCCGGAGATCCACCCCCTCCAAAACCCGCACGCTGGCGGAAAGCCGCACCCCGTCAGGAAGCCGGAGAAACACGTGGCGGCCTCCCTTTGGGGTCTTTTGCCGTGGGGCGGCCTCAAGAACCGGGAAATCCCGGCGTAGCTCTTCCCAGGTCTCCCTCTGGTCCACGTCAAGGACCAAGACCTCCTTGGGGGCCAGGAGCCCCACTCCGGCCTCCGGGCAGGCCCGCCACCAGCGCGTGATGGTAGCCGGATCCTGAGTAGCGTCCTTGAACCCACGGGGAACCAAACGGAAATAGGGCCGCTTTTCTCCGGGAAGAAGAGGAAGGACAGCGTAACCCAACCGCACATACCGTTGCAAAACGACCAGAAGTGTGTTACTGTCTGCTTTGGGGAACCTCACGTAGTGCCTCCTCTCTCTACCGGGGAGAGGGGGTTTTCCGTTTAGAAGGCCTTCCTCCCCCCTTCCAGCCCCGCCTCAGCGCCTCCAGCGCCGCCTCCATGGAGGGGTAGGTCCCACGGATCCAGCCGTCCACGATCACGGCCACCTCGTCCCTTCCCTGTATGACCTCCAGGCTAAACTGCGGCTTCCCCTTCATTCCGCCGTCACCTCCGCGCTCTCCAGGTACCGCTTAGCAAAACTTTGTAGCTCCTCTATGGAAAAAACCATCTGACCCCGTGGACCGGGAACCGGACGGGGGCGCAACCGACCAGAACGAACAGCGTTTTTGATGTAGCTACGGGAAACCCCGAGATAGCGCGCCGCCTGGTCTACGGTGAGGTAACGAGGAGCAGGCTCTCCACCAACAGCAGTCCGTTGGGAAAGCGCTGTTGTCGCACTCTCTCCCATCAACATTGTCAAAATCGCATCCTGCGGGAGAGCTAAGTGTCGAGAAAGAGCCTTTGTGAGCAGCAATATCGCTTTCCCACCCAACTTACGCTGCCCTCGCTCCAATCTCCATAGGTAGCTTCTAGATAAACCCGTGATCCTCGACAGCTCTCCTATGCTCAACCCACCTAACTGACGGAGTTCGCGAAGGCTCATCACCGTCACCCTTGGTTATACTATATCACAAACAGTCAAGAGATCAAGAGATCGAGGGCAAACTTACCGTGAAAGACGAATTTTCTCTTTGACTTGCTCTGAGGCTTGTCGCCGAGTATTACAAGGGGAAAACTGTTGAAGAGATGAGCTGGACCTGGGACGACGAAAACAAAGAACATCAAGTAGACTGGAAACTTGTAGCTCAGTATTCCCCAAGAGAGTTTGGCCGGTTCCTCCGCTCACTAAGAGAACGCGCCAAACTCACACAAGGAGACATCGGATACCGGGTAGGGATCAATCAAACCTATGTTTCCATGATTGAAACCGGAAAAAGAGACATAAGGCGCGTTCCCATAAAACGCCTTCTTCAACTTCTTCGAGCCTATGGACTAAAGGACGAGGAAATAGACAACCTGATCAAAGCCTGGAGTCTACACACCGACAAAGAAAAAACTGAACCTCCCGAAGACGCCACCGAAGTCCGCCCCTACCGCCTCCCCGTGGTGGAGGGAGGAGCTGGCTCCCCCTCCTTCGAAGACGCGAGAGAGTTCATGCTCTTCTGGTTGCCCCCGATGAAGGGCAAAAAGGAGACCTCCCTCTTCGCGGTAAAGATCACCGGGAACTCCATGGAACCCCTCCTCTATGAAGGCGACTACGCCATCGTGGACACGGAAACCCCTCCCCTCACCGGGGCTATCGTGGCTGTGGGCATCCCGGGAGACGGCATCGTGGTCAAAAAACTCGCGGAACGAAACAAGCAACTCTACCTCGAAAGCGTCAACCCCCTCTACGAAGACATCCCTCTCCCCGAAGACGCAAAGATCTGGGGACCCGTGATCAGCGTGGTCCGAAACTTCCACCAAGGGTTCCCCTCTAAAAAACTTAAGGCTCTACCCTGAACACCCCGCTTTTCACCGCATCCGCGATGGATGCGGTACTTTTCCCCGATCACAGCATACTACAAGGGTATAAATCTGTAAAGATGCCGCCAGTTTTCAAAAACGCGGTCGTTTTATTGAAGACACGATGTCTACCGTAGATTCGGTGTCGCCCCCGTGACCTCCTTCCTCTTTCTTCCAGGACGTTCACGATAAAGTCACGGAACACCCTGTAGCAACGGTCCACCGTACCCTGTACCTCGTGTAGACCCCGTGAAGTCAACGCCTACCCTGTAGACACCGGACCACGGCGATCCCTTGAAGGACACGGAATAAACGGAGCCTTCCATGTAGCCAAAGCCCCACCACATTCCGCGCAAACTCCACGGAAACCTCGGAGTCTCCGGTCAGCGAAAGGGCTTCCGCCCCCTACCCCCGCTCTGATGAGAGAAGGTAGGAGGCGGCGGGGAAGGCGAGGCTAGGTGGTCACCCTCCCCGCCTCCATCTCCCGCACGAACTCCTCCAGGACCTCCCGCCGGATCAACACCCGCCGCCCCACACGAAACGCCTTCAACGCCCCCTTGCGGATCCAGTTCCGCACCTGCGTGGACGACACCCCAAGCGCCCACGCCGCCTCCTCCATCCCGTACACCAACTTGGCCTCTTCTAGTTTCTCCATCATCCTCTGCCTCCTTTCACCACAACTATAGTAGAAAACCCGCCTTCCGTCAAGCCCTTCCGGGTGTCGGTATCATGTCCCTGATGCCGAAGCGGAACCGGAAAGGGGAGGGCTCTGTGCGCTACCGGGAGGACCTGGGGGTCTACGAGGTGCGCCTCACCGTGGGGGGGAAGCGGAAGAGCTTCTACTCCCCGGGTCCCAGGAGCCGGGAAAACGCGCGGAAGGCGGAGCTTTTGCGCCGCAAGCTCGCCCTGGCCTACGGCCTCACCCGGGCTGACCCCGAGGAACCCCCCGGACTCCTGGAGTGGCTGGAAGCCCACGCGGAGGCCGCCCGGGCGGAGGGGAGGCGGGAGAACACCCTCAACGAATACGCCCGCTACACCCGGCTCGTGGTGGACCGCCTCGGCTCACCCCGTCTGGACCACCTCACCCCAGAGCGCCTGGAAGCCCTCTTCCGCGCCCTCGCCCAGGAGGGGTACAGCCGCTCCACCGTGACCCACGTCCGCAACTTCCTCCACGCCGCCCTGGAACGGGCCGTGCGCTACGGTCGCCTCCACGAAAACCCCGTGGACCGCACCGTCCTCCCCCGCTTCCCCCAACGGGAAGTGGGCCGCGAGATCTCCGAGGAAGAGCTCCGGTGCGTCCTCGAGGTCCTCAAGACCCACCGCCTCTACCCCGCTTTCTACCTCCTCGCCGCCTACGGCCTCCGCCGGGGAGAAGTCCTCGGCCTCCTCTGGTCCGACATCGACTTCGAAAAAGACCTCCTCCACATCCGGCGCGCCCTCACCGTCAACACCCGCACCGGACAGCCCATCCTCGGCCCCACCAAGACCTCCGGCTCCAACCGCGTCCTCCCCCTCACCGAAGAGGCCAAAGAAGTCCTCCTCGCCCACAGGGAACGCATGGTCCTGGAAGAGCTGTACCAACCACAGGGCCTCGTCTTCCCCTCCACCACGGGTAACCCCGTCCACCCCAGCAACCTCCGGCGCACCTGGCTCCGCGTCCTCAAAAAAGCCGGAGTACCCCGCGCCCGCCTCCACGACCTCCGGGGCACCTTCATCACCCGCGTCGTCCGGGAAACCAAAAACCCTAAGCTCGCCGCCGCCCTCGCAGGCCACAAAAGCCTCGCCGTGGCCCTCCAACACTACACCCGCGTCTCCGAAGAAGACCTCAAACAGACCCTCCGCCACCTCGACCCCCTCGGCAAAGACAAGGGGTAGTCAAGGGGTAGTAAAACGCCAACCCCCGGGGGAGACCCCGGGGGATTTCCTCGTCCCTGACTTGGTGGAGCGGAGGGGATTTGAACCCCTGACCTCCCGCTTGCAAGGCGGGTGCTCTCCCTCTGAGCTACCGCCCCGCGCCCTAGGGAGTATAGCCCAAAGGGGGGGCTTACGCAAAGGGGAAAGGCCCCCTATAATCGGAGAGGTGTGCCGGACCAGCCCGCCAGGCAGGGGAAGGTCCTGCGGGAACGAGGCCGGCGCACGGGAAACGCCAAGCCCAACCTTCCCCGAACGGGAGGAATATGCCTGTAAACATCAGCGTGAAGGAACTCTTGGAAGCCGGGGTGCACTTCGGCCACGAGCGCAAGCGTTGGAACCCCAAGTTCGCCCGCTACATCTATGCGGAGCGCAACGGCATCCACATCATTGACCTGCAAAAGACCATGGTGGAGCTGGAGCGCACCTTCCGCTTCCTCGAGGACCTGGCCATGCGGGGCGGCACGGTGCTCTTCGTGGGCACCAAGAAGCAGGCCCAGGACATCGTGCGCATGGAGGCGGACCGGGCGGGGATGCCCTACGTGAACCAGCGCTGGCTGGGCGGGATGCTCACCAACTTCAGGACCATCGCCCAGCGGGTGAACCGCCTGGAAGAGCTGGAAGCCCTCTTCGCCTCCGAGGCCATTCAGGACCGCCCCAAGAAGGAGCAGGTGCGCCTCAAGCACGAACTGGAACGCCTCCAGAAGTACCTCTCGGGCTTCCGCCGGCTCAAGCGCCTGCCCGACGCCATCTTCGTGGTGGACCCCACCAAGGAAGCCATCGCCGTGCGGGAGGCCAGGAAGCTCTTCATCCCCGTCATCGCCCTAGCGGACACGGACTCCGACCCCGACCTGGTGGACTACATCATCCCCGGCAACGACGACGCCATCCGCTCCATCCAGCTCATCCTCTCCCGGGCGGCGGACCTGATCATTGAGGCCCGGGGCGGGGTGGTGGAGCCCTCCCCCTCCTACGCCCTGGTGGAGGAGGCGGAGCGCCAGGCCCAGATGGCCACCGAGGACTTCGGCGGCGAGGACGAGGTGGAAGCATGAGCCAGATGGAACTCATCAAGAAGCTACGCGAGGCCACGGGGGCCGGGATGATGGACGTGAAGAAGGCCCTCGAGGACGCCGGCTGGAACGAGGAAAAGGCGGTGCAGCTCCTCCGGGAACGGGGGGCTATGAAGGCCGCCAAGAAGGCGGAACGGGAGGCCCGCGAGGGGATCATCGGCCACTACATCCACCACAACCAGCGGGTGGGGGTGTTGGTGGAGCTCAACTGCGAAACCGACTTCGTGGCCCGCAACGAGCTCTTCCAGGCCTTGGCCAAGGATTTGGCCATGCACATCGCCATGATGAACCCCCGCTACATCTCCGCCGCGGAGATCCCCGCCGAGGAGCTGGAGAAGGAGCGGCAGATCTACATCCAAGCCGCCCTGAACGAGGGCAAGCCCCAGCAGATCGCCGAGAAGATCGCCGAAGGCCGCCTGAAAAAGTACCTGGAGGAAGTGGTCCTCCTGGAGCAGCCCTTCGTCAAGGACGAAAAGGTCAAGGTGAAGGAGCTCATCCAAGAGGCCATCGCCAAGACCGGGGAGAACATCGTGGTGCGGCGCTTCTGCCGCCTGGAACTGGGGGCGTAAGCCATGCGGCCAAACCGGGGCCCCGCCTAGAAGGGCCCCGGTTTTTCCTAAAGCCATGAAGTACAAGCGCGTCCTCCTCAAGCTTTCCGGCGAGTTCTTAACCTCCAACGGCTTCGGTATAGAACCCGAGGCCACCAAGGCCTTAGCCCGGGAGATCAAGGCCGCCTACGAAACCGGGGTGCAGCTCGCCATCGTGATTGGGGCGGGAAACCTCTGGCGCGGGGCGCGCCAGGGGGTGGGGATGGACCGGGCCACCGCCGACTACATCGGCATGCTGGCCACCATCATGAACGCCTTGGCCCTCCAGGACGCCCTGGAGGCCTTGGGCATCCCCACCCGGGTCCAGACCGCCCTCACCATCACCCAGGTGGCGGAGCCCTATATCCGCCGCCGCGCCCTAAGGCACCTGGAGAAAGAGCGCATCGTCATCTTCGGGGGCGGCACGGGGAACCCCTTCTTCTCCACCGACACCGCTGCCGCCCTAAGGGCCTTGGAGGTGGGGGCCGAGGTGGTCCTCATGGCCAAAAACAAGGTGGACGGGGTCTACTCCGATGACCCCCGCAAGAACCCGAACGCCGTGCGCTTTGACGAGCTCACCTACCTAGAGGTCCTAAACCGCGGCCTCCAGGTGATGGACACCACCGCCATCACCCTGTGCATGGAGGCGGGGCTTCCCATCGTGGTTTTTGACATCTTCAAGCCAGGCGCCCTGGTGGGTATTATCCAAGGGGAAAAGGTGGGCACCCTCATCCACGCCTAGAAAGGAGGCGCCATGACCCTGAAGGAGCTGTACGCAGAAACCCGAAGCCACATGCAAAAGAGCCTCGAGGCCCTGGAGCACAACCTGGCGGGCCTGCGCTCGGGGCGGGCCAACCCCGCCCTGCTCCTCCACCTCAAGGTGGAGTACTACGGCACCCACGTTCCCCTCAACCAGATCGCCACCGTCAGCGCCCCAGATGCCCGGACCCTGGTGGTCCAGTCCTGGGACCAGAACGCCCTAAAGGCCATTGAGAAGGCCATCCGCGACTCCGACCTGGGCCTGAACCCCGCCAACAAGGGGGATGCCCTCTACATCAACATCCCTCCCCTCACGGAGGAAAGGCGCAAGGAGCTGGTCAAGGCGGCCCGCCACTACGCCGAGGAGGGCCGGATAGCCATCCGCAACATCCGCCGGGAGGCCCTGGAGAAGCTCAAGAAGCTGGCCAAGGACCTCCACCTCTCCGAGGACGACACCAAGCGGGCCGAGGCGGAGATCCAGAAGATCACGGACGAGTTCATCGCCAAGGCGGACGAGCTTTTGGAAAAGAAGGAGCAGGAGATCCTGGGCTAGGCCCAGGGCAAGGGGCGGCGTGCGGGCGCTAAAGGCGGCGGAACCGCCCTCCCTTGCCGGGGGTGGGGGATGACGGGACGGGAGGACCTTCCCACCCGGGTGGTTTCCGCCCTGGTGGGGGCGGCGCTCCTCCTTTTCGTCCTCTGGGCCGGGGTGGTCCTGATCCTGCCCACCCTGGTCCTGGTCCTCCTTTTGGGGGCGCTGGAGCTCAAGGAGATGCTGGCCCGGCGGGGCATCCGCCTCAACCTCCCCCTTCTCCTCGTGGGGGGCGTGGGGGTCTACCTCTTTTCCCTGCCCACCCTCTACTGGCACTTCCCCCAGGTGCCCTGGCGGGAGGTAGCCCTGGGGCTTTTCCTCATGGCGAGCTTCAGCTACGAGCTCCTCAAGGGGGCGGACATCCCCCGCTTCGCCTTTACCCTCTTCGCCTTCCTCTACCTGCCTTGGAGCCTGGGCTACGTCCTCCTCCTGCGGGAAACCCCCGACGGCACGCTGGGGCTTTGGACCCTAAGCCTGCCCATCGTGGCCAGCTTCGCCACGGACATCGGGGCCTACTTCGCAGGCCGGGCCTTTGGCCGCCGGAAGCTCGCCCCCGAGATCAGCCCCGGGAAGACCCTCGAGGGCTCCCTAGGGGGCATATTGGTGAGCTTTCTGGCCCTGGTGGCCTACACCGGATGGGTGCGGGAGGTCTTCCCCTTCGGCCTTTTGGAGCTTTGGCTCTTTAGCCTCCTCCTCTCCCTGGCGGCGCAACTCGGCGACCTGGCGGAGTCCATGCTCAAGCGCTTCGCCGGGGTGAAGGACTCCGGGCGCTTCCTGCCGGGGCACGGGGGGCTTTTGGACCGCATAGATAGCCTCCTTTTCACCTTCCCCCTCACCTACTTTCTGGTGGTGCTCTTCACATGAAACGGGTAGTCATCCTGGGTTCCACGGGCTCCATCGGGCGGCAGGCCCTGGAGGTCTGCCGCTGGCGGGGCTATAGGGTGGTGGGCCTCGCCGCCGGGAAAAACCTGGAAACGCTCTCCCAACAGATCGCCGAGTGGAAGCCCCTCCTGGTGGCGGCGGACGAAAGCCTCCACCCCGAGCTTAGGGCGCACTTCCCCGGCCTAAAGCTCGCCACCCCCGAGGAGGTGGCCGCCCTGGAGGCGGAGGTGGCGGTGGCGGCCATCCCGGGCCTGGCGGGTCTTGCCCCCACCCGGGTGGCGGCCCAAACGGGCAAGCGCATCGCCCTCGCCAACAAGGAGGCCATGGTGGCGGCGGGCCCCCTCCTTTGGCAGGAGGTGGAGGCCGCTCGGGCGGAGATCCTCCCCGTGGATTCCGAGCACTCGGCCCTTTTCCAAGCCCTCCTCGGGGAAAGGCGGGAGGATGTGGCCGAACTCATCCTCACCGCAAGCGGGGGGCCTTTCCTAAGGGCCCCCGAGGATCTCTCCCAGGTGACCCCGGAGATGGTCCTGAACCACCCCCGCTGGCGGATGGGGCCCAAGGTCACCGTGGACTCCGCCACCCTCTTTAACAAGGGCCTCGAGGTCCTCGAGGCCAAGGAGCTCTTCCGCTTTCCCCTGGAGAAGATCAAGGTCCTCGTCCACCCCCAGGCCTACGTCCACGGCTTGGTGCGCTTCGTGGACGGGAACCTCAAAGCGGCCCTGGGCCCCACGGACATGCGGCTTTTCATCCAGTACGCCCTCACCTACCCCGAGCGGGCGGAAACCCCCTTAAAGGACCTCCCCCTCCCCGGGGTCCTGGAGTTCTTGGAGCCTGACCTGAACCGCTTCCCCGCCCTGAAGGTGGCCTACGAGGCGGGCAAGCGGGGCGGGGTCGCCCAGGTGGCGGTTTCCGCCGCCGACGAAGTGGCGGTGGAGGCCTTCTTGGCGGGCCGCATCCCCTTCACCCGCATCCCGGAGATCCTCGCCCGGGTCCTGGAAGCCACCCCCTCCCTTCCCCTAACATGGGAGAACCTCTTCGCCGTGGACGCTTGGGCCCGGGAAGAGGCCAAGAGGTGGGCATGAGCCTTCTTTGGTTTCTCCTCATCATCGGCGTGAGCGTCTTCGTGCACGAGCTTGGGCACTACCTGGCGGCCAAGCTCCAGGGGGTGCGGGTCAAGGCCTTCAGCGTGGGCTTCGGGCCCATCCTCCTGAGGCGGCAAGCCTTCGGCACCGAGTGGCGGCTTTCCGCCATCCCCTTGGGCGGCTACGCCGACATTGAAGGCCTCCTCCCCGAGGAGCGAGGCCGAGGCTACGACGCCCTCCCCTTCCTCGGGAAACTCCTCGTCCTGGTGGCCGGGGTGGCGATGAACGTGCTCTTGGCCTGGGGGCTTCTCGGCTACCTCTTTAGCGCCCAAGGGGTGCCCGAGGCCACGGGCCGGGCGGTGGTCCTGGAGGTGGTGCCGGGGAGTCTGGCGGAAAGGGCGGGGCTAAAGCCCCAAGACGTCCTCCTCGCCGTGGACGGCATCCCCTTCCAAAAGCCCCAGGACATTGAGAAGGTTAAGACGCCAGGCCCCCACACCCTCACCGTGCTCCGCCACGGGGAAGAGGTCCA
Source organism: Thermus brockianus (assembly GCF_021462505.1). GTDB lineage: Bacteria > Deinococcota > Deinococci > Deinococcales > Thermaceae > Thermus > Thermus hydrothermalis. The sequence goes on along the minus strand of NZ_JAKEDV010000003.1, from coordinate 279,330 downwards.
ACTCTCCCTCACCTGGGAGCCGGGGATGGAGCGGCTTGGGCTCGTCTACCAGCCGGAGGTGGCCTACCGCCGGGTGGGCTTTGGGGAGGGGCTTCTCCTGGCGGCAAGCCGCACCCTGGCCTTCGGCCCGGAGATGGTGCGGGCCCTGGTGGGGGGGCTTTTCGGGGTGCTTTCGGGCAACCCCAATAGCGGGGTCATGGGGCCGGTGGGCATCGTGGCGGAAACGGGACGGGCGGCCCAGGAGGGGCTTTTCCGCCTGGTGGAACTCATGGCGGCCATCAACCTCTCCCTGGCCCTCTTCAACCTCCTCCCCATCCCCGCCCTGGACGGGGGGCGGATCCTCCTCCTCTTCCTCGGCCGCCTCTTCCGCATCCGCCCCGAACAGGAGGCGGTGGTCCACTACCTGGGCTTCCTCTTCCTCATCCTCCTCGTTCTCTTGGTCACCTTCCAGGACCTGAGGCGGCTTCTGGGGGGCTGATGGCGGCCACGGTCCTCATCCCCGCCTATAACGAGGAGGCCACCATCGCCCAGGTGGTGCGGGTGGCCCAGGAAGCGGGCTTTCCCGTGGTGGTGGCGGACGATGGCTCTAAGGACGGCACGGCCCAAAGGGCCGAGGAGGCGGGGGCGGAGGTGGTGCGCCTCCCCGAGAACCGGGGCAAGGGCGGGGCCATCGCCGAGGGGCTTAAGCGGGTAATGACCCCCCACGTGATCCTCCTGGACGCCGACCTCCTCGGGCTCAAGCCCGAACACCTCCACGCCCTTCTGGACCCCGTGCGCAGGGGAGAGGCGGAGATGGCCGTGGGGGTCTTCCAGGGGGGGCGGCTTTCCACGGACCTGGCCATGCGCCTCACCCCCTTCCTCTCGGGGCAGCGGGCCCTGGCCACCCCAGCCCTCCGGGAGGTGCCGGGCCTGGAAAGGGCCCGCTACGACCTAGAACTCCTCCTCACCCGCCACGCCAAGGCCCGGGGCTGGCGGGTGCGCTACCTGCCCTTGCCGGGGGTGAGCCAGGTGATGAAGGAGGAGAAGCGGGGCCTTCTCCCGGGGTTTCTCCACCGGATGCGCATGTACCGGGAGATCCTCCGCTACTACCTCAGGGCGCACCTGGGGTGAAGCGGAGGAGCTCCACCCAGGCCTCCCCCGCCCGGTAGGCCACCACCCCCAGGCCCGGGACCAGGTAAAGCTCCTTGAGGTCGGTGCCCCCCTTTTCCGTGGTGTAGGCCACCCGCACCCGGTAGGCGTTGAAGGCACCCCCTTGGACCTTCACCCCCTCCACGCCCTCCACCCGGGCGGAAAGGGCCACCCGCTGCCCCCGGAAGCGGGCGTTTCCCCCCCAGGCCACCCCGGGGGAAAGCCGGGCCGGGTAGAGCAGGAGGGGGGGGTCAAAGGGGAAGTACCCCTCGGGGAAGCCCACCCCCAGGAGGTAAACCCCTTCGGGGGCAAGGCGGAGCCGGTCTTCCCGGAAGACCCGCCCCTCCCTCAGGTAGCGCAGGCGGAAGCCCTCCGGGTATGGGAGGAGTTCTTGGAGCGTGCCGTCGGAGTAGGCGTAGCGGCCTCCCCCCGGGGGGAAGGCTTGGGCCAAGGCCAGGAGGAAAAGGGGGAGAAGGGCCAAGAGGCGCACCTACTCCGCCTCCCCGAGCTCGTGCCCCCGCCGGGTGGCCGCCTCCACCGCCTCAAAGAAGGCGGCGCGGAGGGCGCGGGCCTCGAGGGCGTGCAGGCCGTGGATGGTGGTGCCCCCGGGGCTCGCCACCTCGTCCTTTAGCTGGGCGGGATGGCGGGTCTTGAGGAGCTCCCCCGTGGCCGCCAAGGCCTCCGCCGCCAGGCGCAGGGCCAGGGCCCTGGGCATCCCCATCTTCACCCCGGCGTCCGCCAAGGCCTCCGCCACCACCGCCAGGTAGGCGGGGGCGGAAGCGGACATGGCGGTGAAGGGGTCAAAGAGGTGCTCCGGGATCTCGTACACGTCCCCCACGGTGGCAAAAAGGGCCCGGGCGAAGTCTAGGTCCTTCGCCTCCCGGGCCTCGCGCAACGCCGTGAGGGCGGTGGAGCTTTCCCCGATCACCGCCGCCAGGTTGGGCATGGCCCGCACCACCCGCCTCGAGTCCAGCCTACGGGCGAGGACCGCCGTGGACACCCCCGCCATGATGGAGATATACCCCACCTGGGGGAAGGCGATCTCCGGGGCCAGGTGGGGGAAGTCCCTGGGCTGCACCGCCAGGAGGACCCGCTCCGCCTGCGCCAGGTCCTTGAGGCTCAGGGGTTTGATGCCAAAGGCGCGCGCCAACTCCTCCGTGCGCTCCGGGGTGCGCCCCACCACCCCCACCTCCTCGGGGCGCAAAAACCCCCGTTCCAGGGCCCCTTTCAGGATGCTCCGGCCCATCTTCCCCAGGCCCAAGAAGGCAAGCCTCATGCCCTAGAGTCTACCTTCCGCAGGCGCAGGTAATAAAACCCGTCCAAGCCCCCCTCCGGGGCCACGTGTACCCCAAGGCCCTCCCGAAGCACCGGCAAGGGGCAGGAAAAGGGCTCGAGGCGGAACTCGGGGTGCCTGGCCAGAAACGCCCGCGCCACCCCTTCCCCCTCCTCCTCCGTCAAGGAGCAGACGGCGTAGACCAGCACCCCTCCCGCCTCCGTGGCCGAGGCGGCAGTTTCCAAAAGCTTTAGCTGAAGCTCGGCCATGCGGCCTGGGTCCTCCGGGGCGAGGCGGTAGCGGCGCTCGGGGTGGCTGCGGAAGGTGCCCGTGCCGGTGCAGGGGGCATCCAGAAGCACCTTCTTCGCCCGCTCGGGGATAGGGAGGGTGAGGTCCTGGGTGCGGTAGGCCACCTTTAGGCCGAGCTTCTCCGCCGTGCGCTTGCCCGCCTCCTGCCGCTTGGGGTTGAGGTCGTAGGAAACCACCTCCGCCCCGCGGCTTGCCCAATAAAACGCCTTTAGCCCCGCCCCGCCGCAAAGGTCCAAGACCTTCTCCCCCCTTTGCGCCTCTAGGAGCTGGGCGGCGAAGAGCGAGGCGGGGTTTTGCGGCTGGAGGCCAAGGGCGGAGAAATCGGTCTTCGTGCCCTCCCAGACGTAGCTATCGGGGATAGGCCCGGGCCTTAGCCCCTCCACCTGGCGCAAGGCGGTGACGAAAAGGGGAGCGGGCTCGTTGAAGCCTTGGGCGAAGTCCAGGCTCCCGAAAAAGCCCCGCCACCTCTCGCAAAGCCAGTCGGGAAGGGAAAGGCGCACGCACTCCGGGGCCTCCCTGGGCGCCAAGCGGCGCAAGACGGCGTTCACGAGCCCGGCGAGCCGGGGGTAGCGCCCCTTCACCGCCTCCACCCAGGGGCTCACCCGGGCGTGGTCGGGCTTGCCCAAGAGCCACTCCAACGCCCCAAGGCGCAAGGCCCAGCGCACCAAGGGAGGGAGCTTCTCCGGATGCGGCAGGTGGGGGGCGAGGAGGTGGTCCAAAAGCCGAAGGCGCCTAAGGGCCCCGTAGACCAGGTGGGTAACGTAGGCCTTGTCCCTTTCCGGCCAGGCCACCCGGTCCAGGGCCCGGTCCAGAAGTTGCTGGGCCCCTCCCCCCCGCTCCACCTCGAGGAGAAGGGCGAGGGCCAGGGCCCTAGGGTTCGCGGCCCTCAAGACTCCAGGGGATGGGCCTTGATGCTGAACTTCAGGGCGGTCCGCTCCTCGTTCTCCAGCTCCAGCTTGACGAAGGCGGGCTTGACCACCAGGTCCAGGTTATCGGGGGCGATGTACCCCCGGGCGATGGCGATGGCCTTCACCGCCTGGTTCACCGCCTGGGGCCCGATGGCCTGCACCTCCACCTCGCCTTTGGTGCGCAAAAGCGCCGCAATGGCGCCGGCCACGGAGTTGGGGCGGGACTTGGAAGAGACGCGCAACGTTTCCACTTTGACCTCCTGAAAGCTCTTGGGCCACCCCGTTCGGCAAAAACATGGGCGGCTTCAGGACCATGCTAGAGCAAACCGCCCTCTTATGCAACTAGCTGGCCAAAACCCGATCCTCCAGACCCTTGAGTACGGACTGCGCATTTTCCTGCATCAGCTTGTGAATCAATCGGCGCAAGAGGGGACCAAAAATAGGGATGGTTAACTCGTAGGTTATGTTCAAAACAACCCTGGTACCCTCGCCCTCACGAATAAATTCCCATGTCCCCTCATAGCGGTCAAAATCACCTTCGGGTGACCAAAAGCGGTTGCGGAGATGGGCGTCATCCCATTCCTCCTCCTCAATCCAACGGACCTTCTTGCCCATCGCCACCCCTACCCACTCCGTCCGGGTCCGGTTTGCCTCTTGGTGAAGAAGGCGAAGGGTTTGTACGTCTTTCAGAAAAGGCTTTAAGCCCTCCAGATCCTTGGCTAAGGCGTATACCTTCTCAGGAGGAGCCAGGATAAAGCGCTCAACATGGACCTCAGGCATGGGCTCTTTTTACCCCCTTTGCTCCTCCTTGACAAGCCGGTAGGCCTCGAGGGCCACGGAAAGGGGGAAACCCCTTCCTTGCAAGAAGCGCACCGCCTTGGCCTGGTCGTGGCGGCGGGGGTAGCGGCGAAGCGCCTTTAAGGCTGCCTCTAGGACCTCTTCTTCCCCCATTCCCCCAAGCACCTCCGCCACCACCTCCTCCGCCACCCCCTGGGCCCGGAGCAGGTGGCGGAGCTTGGCGGGGCCAAACTTGCGCCGGGCGGCCACGAAGGTTTCCGCAAAGGCCCGGTCATCCAGGTAGCCTAACTCCTCCAGCCGGGCCAAGGCCGCCTCCACCTCCCCTTCGGGGAAGCGGGCGAGGAGCTTTTCTTGGAGGCGCCGCCGGCTCAGGCCCCGGCGGGCCAAGAGCCTGAGGGCATAGGCCAAGGCTTCCGACTCCCCCACCCCTTTAGGGTACGCTATGGCCCATGCGGGTCTATGCCATCGCCGACCCCCACCTTTCCCGCGTCCACCCCAAGCCCATGACCGTCTTCGGTCCCGCTTGGCAGGGGCACCCGGAGGCCTTTTTCCGGGGCTGGCGGGAGGTGGTGGGGGAAGGGGATCTGGTCCTCATCCCGGGGGACATCTCCTGGGCCATGCGCCTCGGCGAGGCCATTCCCGACCTCTTGGACCTCGCCGCTCTGCCGGGCAAAAAGGTGCTCCTCAAGGGCAACCATGACTACTGGTGGCCCTCCATCAGCCGCCTAAGGGCTGTCTTGCCTGAAGGGATGTACGCCCTGCAAAACGATGCCCTGGTCCTGGAGGGGGTGGCGGTGGCCGGGACCCGGGGCTGGCAGTACCCGCCTCCAAGCCCAGAGGACGAGAGGATCTTCGCCCGGGAGGTGGAAAGGCTTAGGCTCTCCCTCAAGGACCTCGAGGGCAAACCCTACCGGCACCTGGTGGTGGCCTTCCACTTTCCCCCTTTTGGTCCCGGGGGGGAGGCCACGCCGCTTCTGGAGCTCGCCGCCCAAGCCAAGCCGGACGCCATCGTCTACGGCCACCTTCATGGGGCGGACCCTAGCAAGCTTCCCTGGGCATACCAGGGGATTCCTCTCCACTTGGTTTCCGCCGACGCCTTAGCGTTCCGCCCCAAGAAGATCCTGGAAGTTTAGCCAAAGCCCATGAGACTTGTCTTTCACTTTATACTAAATACATGCGGAACTGGAAACCCCTAGGCAATGGCGTAGAAAGTCTTTTTTTGGTTACACCTCTTACCTGGTGGATAAACTTTGGCGTGTATATTTACCAATACAAGGGATTCCAAATTGACGCTGGCCCCCTTCGCACCTTGCGTTATAGAAGTCGTGCGGAAGCCCTTTTCATCACCCACACCCATGAGGACCATGCTGGGGGAGCAGCCCGCCTTTCCCTGCCTATTTTCACCGGGAAAGAAGCAGCATACCTTTTACAAAATCCCCCTGCCCTCTCCCTATACCGGCGTCTGGTATGGGGAACGGTGAAACCCGTACGCGCCCAAGCTGCGGAGCGGGTAGGTTCTTTTTTCATCCTCCCCACGCCAGGACATTCGCCCGACCATGTGGTCATATACGACGAAGAGGCAGGGTTGGTCTTTGGGGGCGATCTTTTTCTTTCGGTGAGGGCCAACGTTGCTCCCCCCGGCTTTGATGTAGAAGCCCTCATGCAAAGCCTGCGGAAGGTGATGGAGCTTAAACCACGGCGCTTCTTCTGCGCCCATGCCGGGGATGTGGCAAATCCACTCCAGGCCTTAGCAGCAAAATTGGAGTTTCTAGAAAAAACCCGCGAACAGGCCCTTAAGCTAAAACAGAAGGGTTTTCATGTCACCGAAATCCGCGACCGCCTCTTTGGTGGAGAGAGCCCTTGGGCCCTTTTGTCTGGGGGGACAATGAGCCGCCTACGCTTCGTGCGTGCTCTGCTGAAGGAAGATTAGTCCATGCGAAACCTCGGGCTACTGTTTGCCCTACAAGGTGGGCTTCTTCTCCTCGGAACTTCAGGCATGCTTTTACTGGGACTTCCCTTGAATACACCCCAACCGGAACAGGGCATATGGGTAGCCGTGGCTTTGCTACTTTCGCTATGGTATTTGGAAATACTTTTCCAAAAGGGCTTCCCCGCCTCCTTTTTGGAGGTAGAAAGACTCCACCGCGAACTGGGCGCAGCCCTGCGGCAGGCAGGACTAGGTCCACCTGCTCTTCTCCTGCTAGCCTTTCTTTCTGGGACAGCCGAGGAGATTTTTTTTCGGGGCCTCCTCCAAAGCCTCCTGATCTCTTGGCTGGGACCAGGAGGCCTTTTCCTCCAGGCCTTCCTCTTCGCCCTCCTCCACCCCGCCCCCAAGCGGGCCTTCGCCTACCCCCTGTACACGGGGGCGGCCGGGCTCCTCTTCGGCCTTAGCTACCTCCTCACGGGAAGCCTCCTCCCCGGCATCCTGGCCCACTTCCTCCACAACGCCCGGGGGTTTTACCAGCTTTGGCGGGAAGCCTAATCTGACAGCCTTTGAACCAAGCTAACATTTTGCCGGCTTTCGGGGCTTTTGCCTAGGGCACGCACCACAATTTCCCTCAGGAACGTGGTACAATGAGGTCAAGCTATGACAACTCCCGCCAAGCCCCTATGAAGGAGGGCGCACATGAACGAGCTGGAGCGCATCCGCCGCCGCCAGGACCTCGAGGCCTACCGGGCCCTAAGCTGGGAAGGCTCCTTCGCCGACTACCTGCGCCTCCTCAAGGAGGACCCGAGGCCTCTAAGGACCAGCTTCCAGCGGGTCCACGACATGATCCTGGCCCACGGGGTGGAGGAGTACACCCTCTTCCGGGAAAAGCTTCTCCACTACCGCTTCTTTGATGACCCCTTTGAAGGGGGCAAGGACGCCATCTTCGGCCTGGACAAGCCCCTCATGCGCCTGGTGGCCACCCTGAAGGCAGCGGCCCACCGCCTGGGCCCCGAGCGCCGCATCCTCCTCCTCCACGGCCCCGTGGGCTCGGCCAAAAGCACCATCGCCCGCCTTCTCAAGAAGGGCCTGGAGGCCTACAGCCGCACGGAGGAGGGCAGGCTTTTCACCTTCTACTGGAAGACCCCCGAAGGCCCCCTCCCCTGCCCCATGCACGAGGAGCCCCTCCACCTCCTGCCCGCGGACATCCGGCAGGAGTTCTTGGAGGAGCTCAGGGCGCTTCACCCCGAGTACCCATACCCCCTCGAGGTGGAGGGCGACCTCTGCCCGGTGTGCCGCTTCCAGATGCGGGAAGCCCTGGCCCGCTACCAAGGGGACCTGGCCGCCGTTTTGGAGCGCGAGGTGGTGGTGAAGCGGCTCGTCCTCTCGGAGAAGGACCGCGTGGGCATCGGCACCTTCCAGCCCAAGGACGAGAAGAACCAGGACGCCACGGAGCTCACCGGGGACATCAACTACCGCAAGGTGGCCATCTACGGCTCGGACTCCGACCCCCGGGCCTTCAACTTTGACGGGGAGCTCAACATCGCCAACCGGGGCCTGGTGGAGTTCATTGAGATCCTGAAGCTGGACGTGGCTTTCCTCTACGACCTCCTCACCGCTAGCCAAGAGCACAAGATCAAGTCCAAGAAGTTCGCGCAGACGGACATAGACGAGATTATCCTTGGGCACACAAACGAGCCTGAATATAGGAAACTTCAGGCCAACGAGTACATGGAAGCCCTGCGGGACCGGACCATCAAGATTGACATCCCCTACATCCTGCGGGTTTCCGACGAGGTGAAGATCTACCAGCGGGACTTCGCCAAGGTAAGGGGCAAGCACATCGCCCCCCACACCCTGGAGATGGCCGCCACCTGGGCCGTCCTGACCCGGCTGGAACCCCCGCGGCGGGCCGGGCTCACCCTGATGCAGAAACTTAAGCTCTACGACGGCAAGCTCCTTCCCGGCTGGACGGAGGAGGCGGTGCGGGAACTGATGCAGGAGGCTAAGCGGGAAGGCCTGGAAGGGATTAGCCCCCGCTACATCCAGGACAAGATCTCCAACGTCCTCGTCACCAGCGAGGAACCCTGCATCAACCCCTTCATGGTCATGAACGAGCTAGAGGAGGGGCTCAAGCACCACTCCCTGATCTCCGACGAGAAGACCAAGGAACGCTACAAGGCCCTCCTGCAGGAGGTCAAGGCGGAGTACGCCGAGATTGTGAAAAACGAGGTGCAACGGGCCATCGCCGCCGACGAGGAGGCCCTAAACCGCCTCTTCCACAACTACATTGACCACGTGAAGGCCTACGTGCTGGGGGAAAAGGTGAAAAACCCCTACACCGGGGCCCCCGAGCCCCCCAACGAAAGGCTCATGCGCTCGGTGGAGGAAAGGATTGAAATCCCCGAGTCCCGCAAGGACGATTTCCGCCGGGAGATCATGAACTACATCGGGGCCCTGGCCCTGGAAGGGCGGCAGTTCACCTACAAGGACAACGACCGCCTCCGCCGCGCCTTGGAGCTCAAGCTCTTTGAGGACCAGAAGGACACCATCCGGCTCTCCGCCCTGGTTTCCGGGGTGGTGGACCCGGAGACCCAGGCCAAGATTGACGTGGTAAAGGCCAGGCTCATCCGCGACCACGGCTACTGCGAGCACTGCGCCGCAGGCGTCCTCGAGTTCGCCGCCTCCCTCTTCGCCCGGAGCGAACGATGACCCCTGGGGAAGGCTTCCTGCCCATCGCCCGCGACCTGGAGCGCTTCAAGGAGATCGTCCGGGGCGAGGTGAAGAAGCGGGCCCGGGAGTTCCTGACCCGGGAGGAGCTCTTCGGCCAGGTGGAGGGGCGGCTCGTCTCCATCCCTCTGCCCCAGCTGGAGTTGCCCAAGATCGTCCACGGCGAGCCCGTAGGGGAAGGCCTGGGCCTTGGGGGCCCGGGGGAGGAGGCGTTGGGGCCCGGGGGGCACATCCCCGTGGCCGAGCTGGAGCTGGAGGAGTTTTTGGACCTCATGGGGGAGGCCCTGCGCCTGCCCCGCCTCCTGCCCAAGGGAGAGGGGGAGGTCACGGAGGAGGCCTTCCGCTACACCACCATCGCCCGTAAGGGCCCACGGGGGCTTCGCCACGTGCGCCGCACCCTGAAGGAAAGCCTCCGGCGGGCCCTCCTCACCGGGGAGTACCGCCCGGAAAACCCCCTTCTGGTGCCCGAGAAGGAGGACCTCCGCTACAAGGCCCCCAAGAACCAACCCAAGCCCCACGCCCAGGCGGTGGTCCTCTTCGCCTTGGACGTCTCGGGGAGCATGCGGGAGGAGGAGTTAAGGCTGGTGAAGACCCTCTCCTTCTGGATCACCCTCTGGATCAAGCGCCACTTCCCCCGCCTGGAAAGGCGCTACCTCCTCCACGATGCCGAGGCGTGGGAGGTTTCCGAGGAGGAGTTCTTCCGCGCCCGGGAGGGCGGGGGCACGCGGCTTTCCAGCGCCCTCCTCCTGGCGGAGGAGATCCTCAAGGCCTACCCCCCGGCCTTCTACAACCGCTACCTCTACCACTTCTCCGACGGGGAGAACTGGCAGGGGGATACCCCCATCGCCCTCGAGGCCCTAAAGCGCCTCCTCCCCTCCCTCGCCCTCTACGGCTACGCCCAGGTGGAGGGCCCCTACGGCCAGGGCCGCTTCCTCGAGGAGGTGCGGGAGGCCTTGGCGGGCCAGGAAGGCCTCGCCACCGCCGAGGTGCGGGGCCGGGAAGACCTCCCCCAAGCCCTCAGGCGCCTATTGGGAGGGTAGCGTGGAGAAGGAGCTTCGCTACTGGGCCGAGCGCCTCCGGGAAAGGGCGGAAGCCCTAGGGCTTTCCTTCCCTCCTGTCCTCTTTGAGGAGGTCACCCCCGAGGAGATGGCCATGCTGGCCGCCTACGGGGGCTTTCCCCGCCGCTACCCTCACTGGCGGTGGGGGAGCGAGTACCTCCGCTACCGGGAAACCTACCGCTACGGCCTTGGGCGGATTTACGAGCTCGTGGTGAACACCCATCCCGTGCAGGCCTACCTCCTGAAGGGAAACACCCTCCTCGCCCAGAAGCTGGTCATGGCCCACGTCTACGCCCACGCCGACTTCTTCCACCACAACCTGGCCTTCAAGCCCATCCCCAAGGACATGCTGGACGAGATGGCCCACCACGCCGCCTACGTGGAAAGGGCCATGGAACGGCACGGGGCCAGGGCGGTGGAGGAGTTCTTGGACCTGGCCCTCTCCCTGGAGAACCTGATAGACCCCCACACCCCCTACATCCAAAGGCCGGAAGGGACCGAGGAGGAAAAGCCCCAAGAGCGGCTTAGGGTGCGCCCCTACCTGGACCCTTTCGTCAACCCGCCCCCCGGGTTCCCCAAGGAGGCGGAGGAAGGCGCGAACCCCAAGCCCCTCCCCTCAAGGCCCACCCGGGACATCCTGGGCTTCCTGGCCCAGCACGCCCCCCTGGCCCCGTGGCAGAAGAGCATCCTGGAAATCATCCGGGAAGAAAGCCTCTACTACGCCCCCCAGGCCGCCACGAAAATCCTCAACGAGGGCTGGGCCACCTACTGGCACACCCAGATCCTCCTCCCCCTCCTCACCCCCGAGGAGGCCTTGGAGTTCGCTGAGCTTCAGGCGGGCCTCCTCGCCCCCCACGGGCTCAACCCCTACCGCCTGGGCTACCACCTCCTCCAGGAGGTGGAGGAGCGCTGGGACAAGGGGCGGTTTGGCCCGGAGTACGAGGCCCTGCCCCTAGGGGAAAAGCTCCGCTACGAGAGGCCCACCGGGGAAGGGAGAAAGAAGCTCTTCCAGGTGCGCACCATCTACACCGACCTCCCCTTCCTGGAAGAGTTCCTCACCCCCGAGTTCGCCCTGCGCCAGGGCCTTTTGGAACCCCAGGACCTGGAAGGGTTCCTCCAGGCCAAAAAGGCCCTCCTCTTCCGCCTCACCAACGCCGGCTACCCCATCGTGGAGCTATGGGACGCCAACTACCAGAACCGGGGCGAGCTCCTTTTGGTCCACGCCTACGAAGGGGTGGAGCTGGACCTGAAAAAGACGCAGGCGGTGCTAGAGAACCTGCACCGCCTCTGGGGCCGGCCCGTGCACCTCAAGACCGTGGTGGGGGGAAAGGAACGGCTCCTCTCCGCCGGGGCCTAGCGCAGGACCCGCAGGTAACCCAAAAGCACCGCCTCGGAAAGCTCCCCCAGGTGCCGGGCCACGAGCCGCCCCTCCCGGTCAAAGAAGAAGGTGGTGGGTAGGCCCTGCACCCCCAGGGCCTGGGAGAGCCGGGTTTCCGGGTCCAGCAAGACCCAGTCCGCCGTCAGGCCCTCTTCCTCCAAAAACGAGCGCACCACCGCCGGGCCCTCCCCTTGGCTCACGAAGGCGAAGCGCACCTCCGGGTTTTCCTGGGCCAGGCGCATCATCATGGGAAGCTCGCGGCGGCAAGGGGGGCACCAGGTGGCCCAGGCGTTCAGGACCAGGGGTTTTCCCCGAAAGTCCTGGAGGTTCACCGGGGTGCCCCCCAAGGTGGTGAGGGGAAGGGAAGGGAGCGTGGCCTCCTGCCTTGTCCCTCCCCGGGTGAGGAAAAGGCCCACCACGAGGCCTGCCGCCAAGGCGGGCACGAGGGCGTAGCGCCAAAGGTGCTTGGGCAAGACCATGAGCGTGTACCCTCCCGAACCCAGGATACCCCAAAGGGGGTCAAACCCCCCTTGCCAGACGTAGAGGACGGAAAGGGGGTCGCGGGCGTAAACCGAAACGTTCTCCAGGACAAACCCAAGCCGCGCCCCCAAAAGCCCTACCAGGATGGCGTTGTACGCCCAAGGGGCAAGCCGCTTGTCCACCCCGCGGGCCAGGACCTCCGCCGCCACCACCCCCGCCAAGAGGGCCAGGGCCACCTGGACCCGGGCCCAGGGGATGGCGAAAGGGCCAAGCTGCAGGGCGTCCATCAGCGGACCAGGGGGTAGCCGGCGCGCTCTATGGCCAACACGCCCCCCTCCACGTTGTAGAGGTTGGTGTAGCCCTTCCCCTTCAGGTACGCCGCCGCCTGGCGGCTCCGGTTGCCGCTACGGCAGTAGAGGTAGACGGGCTTGTCCTTGGGAAGGGTGTCCGCCCAGCGGACCACCTCCTCCACGGGGAGGTTGATGGCCCCGGGCACGTGCCCCTGGGCGAACTCCTGGGGCGTGCGCACGTCCACCACATAGGCCCCCGAGCCCAAGGCCCGGTAAAGCTCCTCCGGGCCCACGTTCTGGTAGCTCCCCTTGGGCCCGCAGGCGAAGAGGAGAAGGGGAAGAAGGGCAAGAAGGGCGCGGCGGGTCATCTTAGGCCTGGACCCCCACGGCCTTGCGGATGGCCTGGAGGAACTGGGAAAGGGGCTGGGCCCCGAGCACCCGCTCCTTGCCCTCGTTGATGATGGTGTCGGGCACCCCGTGGATGTGGTAGCGGCCCGAGAGCTCGGGGAACTCGTTGGCCTCAATCATCTCGCCCCAGACCTTGGGGGAGGCGTAGGCCATGCGGTGGGCGGTGCGCACCGCCTGCGGGCAGTAGGGGCAGGTGGGGGTGACGAAGACCTGGAGCTTCACCTCCTCGGGAAGGTTATTCAGCTCCTGGACCACGTTCTCCGGAAGGCCGTGCCCGTCGCGCCCCAGCATCTCCAGGTCCTCGAGGAGGCTTGCGAACTCGTAGCCCGCCGGGATACCCCGGTAGCGCAGGTTGATGGCCTCCGAGCCCTTTTCCCGGAGGATCAAAGTGGGGGCCGCCTCCACCTTGTACGCCTCGGCCTTCTCCCGCCCCTCGGGGGTGGCGAGGTCGTAGACCACCAGGTGGAGCTTGTCGGAAAGAGCGGAAAGCTCCTCCAGAAGCTGCTTGGTTTCCTTGCAGTAGAGGCAGGGCTCCTTGCCCGGGGCGATGAGGGTAGAGGAGTCGGTGAAAAGCACCATCTCCACGTCCCGGGTAAGGTTGGAAAGCCGCTCGCGCACGATCTCTTGTTCCTTTGGTCCCAGCAATGGCATCGCTTCCTCCTTCGTTTGGATACCCCCGTAGGGGTACGTCCTTTGACGAATATAGCAGATGATGGGCCACCTTCATAGGGAGGGAGCTTACGTTGCTCGGGCTTGACACCTATTACCCCCATAGGGTATTTTCGGGACATGGGGACAAAGGTCCCGGCAAGGAGGTAAACCCATGGTCTTCCGGCAAATCTACGAGGAAGGTTTGGCCCAGATGAGCTACCTCATCGGGTGTGCCGCCACCGGGGAAGCCCTGGTGGTGGACCCCAAGCGGGACGTGGACACCTATCTGGAGCTTGCCCAGAGCCTGGGCCTGCGCATCACCGCCATCGCCGAAACCCACATCCACGCCGACTACCTCTCCGGGGCCCGGGAGCTCGCCAAGGCCACCGGGGCCACCTTGTACCTCTCCGATGAGGGGGACGAGAACTGGAAGTACCGGGGCCTGGAGGGCTTCGCCCATGTCCTCCTCAAGGACGGGGACACGTTCAAGGTGGGCAACATCCGGGTCCAGGCGGTGCATACCCCCGGCCACACCCCCGAGCACCTCTCCTTCCTGGTGGCGGACGGGGCGGTGACGGACGAGCCCCTCCTCTTCCTCACCGGGGACTTCGTCTTCGTGGGGGATGTGGGCCGGCCCGACCTCTTGGAGGAAGCGGCCGGGTTCAAGGGCACGGCGGAACCCGGGGCCCGGCGCATGTACCAAAGCCTTAAGGAGAAGTTTCTCACCCTCCCCGACCACGTGCAGGTCTGGCCCGGCCACGGGGCAGGGTCGGCGTGCGGCAAGGCCTTAGGGGCCCTCCCCGCCACCACCGTGGGCTACGAGCGCCGCCACGCCTGGTGGGCGGAGTACCTGGAACGAGGCGATGAGGAGGGCTTCGTAAGGGCCCTCCTCCAGGGGCAACCGGAGGCCCCCACCTACTTCAAGGAGATGAAGCGGCTGAACCGGGATGGGATGCCCATCCTGGGCGGCGTGCCCCACCCGGGCCGCCTCACCCAGGCCCAGTTCCTCCGCTGGCTTGGGGAAGGGGCCATCCTGGTGGACACCCGGGACAAGTTCGCCTTCGCCGGGGGGCACCTCAAAGGGGCCATTAACATCCCCGCCGGGAAGAACTTCGCCACCTGGGCGGGCTGGCTTCTCCCTTACGACCGGCCCCTCATCCTCCTCGCCCACCCCTCCGAGGTGGAGGCCCTCACCCGGGCCCTCATCCGCATCGGGCTGGACGAGGTGGTGGGGTATATCCCGGCCCTCCAGGGCTACGCCGAGGGCGAGCTGGAAACCGTGCCCCAGGTGACCGCCAAGGAGGCCAAGGCCCTTTGGGAGCGGGGGGAGGCGGTGGTCTTGGACGTGCGGGGACGGGACGAGTACCTGGCGGGGCACATCCCGGGGGCCCTTAACATCCATGCGGGCCGCATCCTGGCCCACCTGGACAAGCTTCCCAAGGACAAGCCCCTCATCGTCCACTGCGTGGGCGGGGACCGCTCTAGCACCGCCATCTCCGCCCTCCTCGCCCACGGCTTCCAAAACGCCCTGAACCTCACCGGGGGGATTAGGGCCTGGCAGGAGGCGGGCTTCCCCGTGGTGAAGGGCGAAGAGCTGGTTCCCGCCTAAGGAGGTAGACCGTGTACGAAACCCAAGTGAAGGACCTGTCCCCCGAGGAGGCCAAACGGCTTTACGAGGAAGGCGTGCCCTTCTTTGACGTGCGCGAGGTGGAGGAGTACGCCCAGGCAAGGATCCCCGGGGCCCGCCTCCTTCCCCTCTCCGAGTTCATGGCCCGCTTCCAGGAGATCCCCAAGGACCGCCCCGTGGTCCTCTACTGCCGCACGGGCAACCGCTCCTGGCAGGCGGCGGCCTGGCTTACCGCCCAGGGATACCAGGTCTACAACCTCGAGGGAGGCATCGTGCGCTGGTACCGCGCCGGGCTTCCCGTGGACACCGCCCCCGTGGAGGCGGGCTACGCCGCCACCCCCTACCGGGAGGTGGGGCCCCTCGAGGCCAAGGACCTCCTGGGAAGCGCCCTCGTGGTGGACGTGCGGGAGGCCTGGGAGTACCGGGAAGGGCACGTGCCGGGGGCCCTCAACATCCCCCTTTCCACCCTGCCCGAACGCCTCGCAGAACTCCCCAAGAACCGGCCCATCCTCCTCGTCTGCAACTCGGGGAACCGCTCCGGGGTGGCGGCGGACTTCCTGGTGGGGCAAGGCTTTGACGGCGAAAAGGTCTACAACCTGGAAGGGGGCACCTACGCCTGGGCCGCCTCCGGCCTTCCCTTAGAGCGATGACCCTCGCCCTCCTCGGCGCCCTCCTCATCGGCCTTTCCTTGGGGCTTTTGGGCTCGGGGGGCTCCATCCTCACGGTGCCCGTCCTGGTCTACCTCCTGGGGGAGCCCCCTAAGCAGGCCATCGCCGAAAGCCTCCTCATCGTGGGAGGGATCGCCCTCCTGGGGGCCCTTCCTTACGCCCTCCGGGGGCTCGTGGACTTTCGGAACGTCCTCCTCTTTGGCCTTCCGGGCATGGCGGGCACCTACCTGGGCGCCTTCCTCTCCCAGTACGTTTCCGGCCAGGTGCAACTCCTGGCCTTCGCCCTGGTGATGCTCCTCGCCGCCTACTTCATGGCCCGCCCCGTCCCCTTGGCCCAAGGGGGAAGGCGCAAGGCCTGGAAGATCGTCCTGGATGGCCTCGCCGTGGGGGCCCTCACGGGGTTCGTGGGGGTAGGGGGCGGGTTCCTCATCGTGCCGGCTTTGGTCCTCCTCGGGGGGCTTCCCATGCACCTGGCGGTGGGCACGAGCCTTCTCATCATCGCCCTCAAGTCCTTCGCCGGGTTTTACAAGTACCTCCACCTCCTCCCCGCCTATGGCCTTAGCGTGAACTACGCCGTGGCGGGGCTTTTCGTGGGGGTGGGCTTCTTGGGAAGCCTCCTTGGGGGCAGGCTCGCCCTCAAGGTGCCCCACGAAACCCTCAAGCGGGGCTTCGCCCTCTTCCTGGTGGCCATGGGGGTCTACATCGTGGCCCAAAGCCTCTAGGGGTATGCTGAGGGGGTGCCGTTCCGCACCCTCTTGGCCGTGCAGGCGGAGGTCCTCCCGGAAGCCTACCGCACGGAGGAGGCCTTCCGGGAGCGGGTCCATGGCCTCCTGAGCCCCCTAAAGGGCACCCCCACCCCCCGCCTTGCCGCCTTCCCCGAACTCTTCGGCCTCCCCCTCCTCCTCCACCTGGAGGGGGAGTTCCATTTACGGGAACTCCTGCAAAACCCCCTATCCCCCTGGCGGCGGGCGCGGCGGGCCTACGGGGTCTTCCACCGGGTGATGGCGGAGGCGGCGAAGGCCTATGGCACCTACCTCCTTGCGGGAAGCCTCCTTTGCCCCCCTTTTGAGGAAGAGCTCGCCCGGGGGCGCTTTTCCCGAAGCCCTTTTTTCCAGAACCTGGCCCTCTTCTATAACCCCGAAGGCCGCCTCCTGGCCCAGGTGCCCAAGATGGAGCTCACCCCGCCCGAGCGCTGGCTTAGGCGGGGCGGCTTCGGCCCCCACCTGGTGGAAACCCAAGCCGGCCGGGTGGGGATCCTCATCTGCCTGGATGGCTTCTTTGAAAGGCACCTGGCCCGGCTAGACGCCCTGGGGGCCGAGGTCCTTTTGCAACCCTCCGCCAACCCCGCCCCCTGGGAAAGGCCCTGGCCCTGGGACCCTTCCCGGCGGGAGGGGGAGGTGTGGCTGACCTCGGCTCGGGAAAGGCTAGTGGGGCGGGAGCACCTGAAGGTGCTCCTAAACCCCATGTTGAACGGGAGGATCCTGGGGCTCGCCTTTGAGGGGCAAAGCGGCATCTACGGCCCCGGGGAGGCCTTGGCCCTGGCCCGAGGGCCTCTGGGGGACGAGGCCCTCCTCCACTTCCCCTAAAGCCTTTCCGGGAAAAGCCGGATGGGGTAGCGGCGGGTGAGGGCCTTGGCGAGCTTTTCCCAGGCCCGGTCCTTTACGCTATTGGCGAGCTCCTCCGCCACCTCCTCCAAAGGGAAACGCCCGGCGGGCTTCACCTCCTCCAGGAGGATGATGTGGAAGCCGAACTGGGTCCCCACCGGGCCGGACACCTCCCCTGGCTTCAGGCGCAAAAGGGCGTTCTCAAAGGCGGGGATGTAGGTGCCTTCCGGGGCGCACCCCAAAGCCCCCCCTTCCTCCTTGGAGCCCGGGTCCTGGGAAAGGGCCTGGGCTACCTGGGGGAAGGGCTCCCCCTTCGCCAAGCGGCCCAGGGCTTCCCGGGCCTCTTCCAGGGTGGGAAGGAGGATGTGCCGGGCGCAGTACAGGGTCCCGTGGCGGTACTCCGGGGAGAGGAGCCAAAGGGCCTTCAGGGCGGCGGGGGAAACCTCAAGCTTCCCCCGGTAGTGGCCTTCCAGGGCCTCGAGGGCCAAGGCCTCCGCCAGGAGGAGGCGGTACGTGGCAAGGTCGGGAAGCCCCGCCCCCTTCAGGGCCTCCGCCAAGGCGTTTTCATCGGGAAAGGCCTCCATGAGGGCCTGCACCTGGGCCTCCACCGCCTCGGGCCTGGGCCAGAAGCCCTGGGCCTTGGCCACCTGCAACAGGGCCCGCTCCTCCGCCAGGGCCTCCAGGTACTGGGGCCGATACTGGGCGAGGAGGGCCCGGGTTTCCTCCGTGTCGGGCAGGCCCAGTTGCCTCAAGGCGCTCTTGGCGAAAAGGCCAAAGCGGAGCTCAAACTGGCTCTTGGTGAGGGCTTCTCCACCCACCTGGGCCACCAGGGGGTCCTCCTGGGCCAGGGTCAAGGGGCTAAAGGCGAAGGCTAGGGCGAAAAGAAAAGCGCGCATGCCCCATGCTAGCATGGGGGGCGTGAACGACCTCGTCCTCAAGGCGGCCCGGGGGGAGGCCACCCCCAGGCCCCCCGTCTGGTTCATGCGCCAGGCGGGCCGCTACCAAAGGTCCTACCGGGCCCTAAGGGAACGCTACACCCTGCCCGAGATGGTGCGCCAGCCCGAGCTCGCCGCCCAGGTGACCTTAAGCCCGGTGGAGGAGCTTGGGGTGGACGCTGCCATCCTCTTCGCCGACATCACCACCCCCCTTTACGGCATGGGGGTGGACCTGGACCTGGTGGAGGGCAAGGGCCCGGTGATCCACCGCCCCATCCGGGATGCCCAGGGGGTGGAGGCCCTGCTGCCCTTAGAGCCCGAAAGCGCCGTGCCCTACGTCCTGGAAACCATCCGCATCCTGAAGCGGGCCCTTAAGGTGCCCCTTATCGGCTTCGCCGGAGCGCCCTTTACCCTGGCGAGCTACCTCATAGAGGGGGGGCCAAGCCGCCACTTCCTAAAGGTGAAGGCCTTCATGTACGGGGAGGAGGCCCTCTGGCACCGCCTCATGGAGAAGCTCACCCTGGCCATGGCCCGCTACCTCAGGGCCCAGGCGGAGGCGGGGGCGGACCTCCTCCAGGTCTTTGACTCCTGGGTGGGGGCCTTGAGCCCGGCGGACTACCGCCGCTACGTGAAGCCCCACATGGCGAGGCTCTTCCAGGCCCTAAGGCCTTTGGGGGTGCCCGTGATCCACTTCGGGGTGGGGACCATGGGGCTCCTAGAGGAGATGCGGGAAGCGGGGGGGGACGTCCTGGGCCTGGACCACCACACCCCCCTCCCCTGGGCCCGGGCGGTCCTGGGGGAAACCCCGGTCCAGGGCAACCTGGACCCCGCCCTCCTCTTCGCCCCCAAGGAGGTCCTGAAGCGGGAGGTCCTCCGCATCCTGGAGGAGAACGCCGGGCGGCCCGGCCACATCTTCAACCTGGGGCACGGCATCCTGCCCAAGACTCCAGAGGAGAACGTGCGCTACGTGGTAGAACTCGTGAAGGAGGTGGCGGCGTGAACGTGCTCCTGATGGCCTACGGCACCCCCTATGCCCCCGAGGAGATTGAGCCCTACTACACGGATATCCGCCGGGGCAAAAGGCCTTCCGAAGAGCTCCTAAGGGAGCTCACGGAACGCTACGAGCGGATCGGCAAAAGCCCCCTGAACGAGATCACCCTGGTCCAGGCCCTGAGGCTCCAGGCCCTTTTGAACCTCGAGGCCCCTCCCCTTCCCAAGCGCCTCCTGGGCCCCTTCCCGCCCCGCGCCCCCCAGGGGCCGGCCCGGGTCTACGTGGGCACGAAGCACTGGCACCCCACCATCGGCGAGGCGGTGGCCGCCATGCACGAGGACGGGGTCCGGCGGGCGGTGGCCATCGTGGCGGCTCCCCACTACTCCCTAAGGAGCGTGGCGGAGTACAAGGAGAAGGTGGAGGCCGCCCTAAAAGCCCTTCCCGAACCCATCCACTTCGTCTGGGTGGAAAGCTACGAGGCCCACCCTGGCCTTATCGCCGCCTACGCCAGGCGGCTGGAGGAGGCCATCTGGCGGCTTAAGGACCCTAAGCGGGCGGCCTATGTCTTCACCGCCCACTCCATCCCCCTTTCGGCGGTGGAGC
Source organism: Thermus brockianus (assembly GCF_021462505.1). Classification (GTDB taxonomy): domain Bacteria; phylum Deinococcota; class Deinococci; order Deinococcales; family Thermaceae; genus Thermus; species Thermus hydrothermalis. Next base: position 259,564 of record NZ_JAKEDV010000003.1, on the reverse strand, counting down.
GGGGGGACCCTTACCCGCGCCAGGTGGAGAAGACGGCGGAGCTCATCGCCAAAAGGCTCTCCCTCCCCCGCTTCCAGGTGGCCTACCAGTCGGCGGGGCGCACCCCCGAGCCCTGGCTTGGGCCCGACATCAACGAGCTTTTGCGGCAACTCAGGGAAGAGGGCTACACCGAGGTGGTGGTGCAGGCGGTGGGCTTCCCCGCCGACCACCTGGAGGTCTTCTACGACCTGGACCTCGAGGCCCAGGCCACGGCCGAAGCGGTGGGCCTCAGGCTCCTCCGGGCCCGGAGCCTCAACGCCGATCTAGACTACATCCAGGTCCTCAAGGACCTGGTGGAGGCGGCGTGGCTCAGGTAGCCATCGTGGGCGGGGGCTGGGCCGGGCTCGCCGCCGCCCTCGCCCTGAAGGAAGCAGGGGCCGACTTTCTCCTCCTGGAGGCCACCCCCCGGCTTGGGGGCAAGGTCTTCACCCACCGGGGGGAAGGGTTTTTGGTGGAAGGGGGGCCCGACGCCAGCGTGCGCTACAAGAGGGAGGTTCTGGCCCTGGCCGAAGCCCTGGGCCTCTCGCCCATAGGCACCCTTCCCGCCAAGCCCTCCGCCTACATCCTGCGCAAGGGAAAACCCCATCCCCTCCCCGAGGGGCTACTCCAGGTGGTGCCGGGGGACCTGAAGGCCCTCGCCCAAACGCCCCTCCTCTCCCTTTCCGGCAAGCTTCGCGCCCTCTACGACCTCTTCCTCCCCAGGGGAGGCAAGGAGGACGAAAGCCTAAAGGAGTTCGTGGAAAGGCGCCTCGGCCCGGAGGTCTTCCAGGCCCTGGTGGCCCCCTTGGCCGGAGGGATCTACGGGGGCGAGCCCGAGGAGCTTTCCATGCGGGCCGCCTTCCCCGCCCTCTTGGAGCTAGAGCGGAAGCACCGAAGCCTCCTCCTCGGGGCCATGCGCTCCCGGAAGGGGCGGGGAAGCCGGGAGGGGGGGAGCCTCTTTTTCTCCTTCGCCGAGGGGCTTTCCGCCCTCACCCGGCGGATGGCGGAAAGGGTGGCGGAGCATACCCTCCTCGCCACCCCGGTCCTCGCCCTGGAGCCTTCAGGAGGCCGCTTCCGCCTCCACACCCCCAGGGGGGCCCTCGAGGCCGAAGCGGTGATCCTCGCCACGCCCGCCCCCACGGCGGCAAGCCTCCTAAGGCCCTTCCTCCCCGGGGCCACGGCCCTTTTGAAGGGCATCCCCCACACCCCGGCGGCCACGGTGAGCCTGGCCTTTAAGGAGGAGCTCCCCGTGGAGGGGCACGGCCTCCTCATCGCCAAAGGGGAAGGCTACCAGGTGCGGGGCTTCACCTGGACCCACCGCAAGTGGCCGGGAAGGGCCCCCGAGGGGTGGAGCCTGGTGCGGGCCTACTTCTCCGGGGAAGCGGCGAGGCTTGCGGAAGGGGAGCTCGCCCGCCTCGCCCTGGCGGAGCTCCGCCGGTACCTGGGCAAGGAGGTGCGCCCGGAAAGGACCTTCGTCTTCCGCTTCCCCGAGGGCATGCCCGCCTACCGGGTGGGGCACCAGGAGCGGATAGCGCGCCTAGAGATGGCCCTCCTCCAGGCCCCGGGGCTTTTCCTGGCCGGGAACTACCTCTTTGGCGTGGGCCTACCCGAGGTGGTGCGCTCGGGGGAAAAGGCGGCCGAAAGGGCCCTCGCCCACCTCTCCCTAACCCCCCCTGGCGAAAAGGAAGCCTCCCGGTTAGGATAACGCCAATATGCTCCTCCCCTATCCCGCCATCGCCCTGGGGGCGCTTCTCCTTGGGCTCTTGGTCGGGGCCTTGGGGTATGGCGACCCCTATGTCCTCCCCTGGTTCATGATCTTCACCGCCACCCTGGCGAGCGCTCGGGGGCTTGGGGTGGGCCTGGGGGCCGCCTTCCTCTCCACCCTTCTCCTTCTTCTTTTTCCCGGCTTTGACCTGGTGGCGGCGGCCCTTCTCCTCCTTTCGGCCCTCCTCGCCCACCAGGTGGGCCAAAGCCTCCGCCTGGCCCACCGCCGGGCCAAGCACCTAGCCCGGGCGCAGAAGCTCCTGGCGGAGGCCCTCGAGGCCCTCCCCCAAGCCGAGAACCGGGAAACCCTCCTCCGCACCCTACCCAAAAGGCTCGCCGCCTTTGGGGAGGGGGGGCATGCCGGGGTCTGGGTCCCGATGCGGGAGGGCTTCCGCCTTTTGGCCAGCGAACCTCCCCTAGCCCTGGACACCATCCCCGCCACCGGGGTGGTGGGGCGGGCCTTCAGGGAAGGAAAGCCGGTACACGTGCCCGATGTGCGCCAAGAACCCACCTACATCGGCGCCCCGGGCCACCAGGCCCTGGCCGAGCTGGCCCTTCCCCTTCTGGAGCGGGGGGAGGTGGTGGCGGTCCTCAACTTGGAGCGGAACCGCCCCTTCACCCCGGAAGAGCTAGAGGGCCTTACCCGCTTCGCCCAAGCGGTAAGCCTCCAGCTTTCCCGCCTGGCGGACCTGGAAGAGCGGCGGCTCCTCGCCGAACTCGCCCAGAGGATGCAAAGCGCCGCCACCCCGAAGGAGGCCGCCCAAAAGGCCCTAGACCTCCTCCTCCAGGTCCTTGGGTTGGAAAGCGGAACCCTTTGGGAAGCCAGGGGGAGCCGCCTGGTGGCCCTGGCCTACCAGGGGGTGGAGGAGCCTAGCCTCCTTCGGGTCATAGAAGAGGGGCTGCCCTACGGGGTGGGCCTGGCCTGGCAGGTCTACGAAACCCATAGCCCCGTCTTCACCGCCCGCTACGCCGAGGAAAGCCGGACCGTCCCCGCCCTCCGGAACCTGAACTGGCGCACCTTCGCCGCCTTGCCCATCCCCTCCCCCGGTAGCCCCCGGGCCCGACGGGTCTTGGTGGTGGGCCAGAAGGAGGAAAGGCTCTGGCGGAAGGCGGAGGAGGAGCTCCTCCTCTCCGCCTGCCGGGCCATTGGCCTCGGCTTGGAGGGCCTCACGGAAAAGCGCCGGCACCAGGCGGTAAACCGGCTTTTCCTAGACCTATTGGAAAGGCCCCTAGAAGCGCTTTACCAAGCGATCCTGGAGGAGGCCATCCGCCAGGTACCCGGCGCAGAAGCGGGAAGCCTTTTGGTGTTGGAGGGCGGGGAGTACCGCTTCCAGGCGGCGGTGGGTTATGACCTGGAGGGCCTAAAGGCGGTGCGCTTTACCCCTGAGGGCATGCTCCTCTGGTACGGCCGGGGGGAGGAAGCGACCCGCCGGGGAGAGCCCCGGATCATGAGCGTAGAGGACCGCCTCATTTCCGAGATCAGCCACCAGACCGCCCCTCCCGAGGTCATAGACACCGCTGGCCGGGCCAAGGAGATCCAGGCCAACCTCTGCCTCCCCGTGCCCTACAAAGGCGAGGTGCTCGCCTACCTGAACCTGGACAACCACCACGACCCCCGGGCCTTCGGGGAGGACTCCCTCCAGGTGGCCCGCTTCTTCGCCGCCCCCCTGGCCACCCTCCTCCACGAGCACCGGACCCGGCACCTCCTAGAGGAAGCCGCCCTCACCGACCCCCTCACGGGCCTCCAAAACCGCCGGGCCTTTGACCGCTACTTCCTGGAAGAGCTCAAACGGGCGGAGCGCTACGGCTACCCCCTTTCCCTGGCCATCCTGGACCTCAAGGGCTTTAAACCCGTGAACGACCGCCTGGGCCACGCCGTGGGCGACCTCGCCCTCATCAAGGTGGCGGAGGTCCTAAAAAGGGAGCGCCGCAACGGGGACCGCGTCTTCCGCTGGGGCGGGGACGAGTTCGCCGTCCTCTTTCCCCACACCCCCAAGAAGGGGGCCATCGCCGCCGCCTACCGGTATGCCCGGGCTATTGAGCACCTTTGCTTTGGCGAGATCTGCCTGGGGGTGAACATCGGGGTGGCCACCTACCCTGAGGACGGTACCTCCGCCGACGAGCTCCTTTCCGTGGCCGACACCCGCATGTACCAGGCCAAGGCCCAGGGCCTGGCGGTGGTGGCTTAGAGTGGGGTTGAAACGGATCCCAAAAGGCGTAAAATAGGCCTGGTCCGGCCATGAGCCCCTCTGCGGGCAGCCTAAGCCAACTCCTCCTCCCCCTCCTTCGGGAAGGGCTAAGGGGGCTTCCCGAGGCTCTAAAGGGGGTAGCGGAAGCCCTGGCAGCGCACCGGGCCTACCTCTTCCGCTTGGAGGAACGGCAGGGGGTCTGGTACACCAGCCAGCTCGCGGAGTGGGCCCAAGAAGGCGTAGAACCCCAGATTCAGAACCCGGCTCTGCAAAACCTGCCCATGGTGGAATCCGGCTATGGGCGCTGGCTAGACCGCTTTTTGGCGGACCAAAGCGTGGCCGGCCCCGTGGCCACCTTCCCCGAGGAGGAAAGGCCCCTCCTCGAGGCCCAAGCCATCCGAAGCCTCCTGGTGGTGCCCATCTTCGTGGAGGGAAGGCTTTGGGGGTTTTTAGGGGTGGACGACTGCGCCCGGGAAAGGACCTTCACCGAGGAAGACGAGGCTACCCTCCGGGCCCTAGCCGGGGTTTTGGCCCAGACCCTGGAGCTTTGGGAGCGCACCCGTTGGCTCCACCTCTTGGTGGAGGCATCCCCCTTTTACCTGGCGCGGTTTTCCCCAGAAGGAAGGTCGCTTTACGCCAACCCGGCCCTAAAGGGCGCCTTTCCCCAAGGGCTTTCCCTGCCCCTAGAGGAAGCCTTGGCCCACCCCGGCCGCCCCTTCACCCACCTCTCCCGGGCAGGGCGGGCGGTGGAGTGGACCCTTTTGGCGGTACCGGGGCCGGGCGGGGAGGCGCTGGAAGTGCTGGCCCTGGGGGTAGACGTGACGGAACGGGAGGAGGCAGAAGCCCGGGAAGCCCGGTGGAACGCCTTTCAGCGGAACCTCCTACGGATCTACGAAACCCTCATGGCGGAGGGCCTTTCCGACTCCATCTTCGGCCTCATTCTGGAGGCTGCCTTGGACACCATCCCCAGCGCCCAGGCGGGGAGCATCACCACCCTCATGGAAGACGGCTGTTACCACTTCGTGGCCGCCCGGGGCTACGACCTCGAGGCCCTCCGCCAGATATGCCTCCGCCCCGAAGAACCCCTCTCCCTCACCGGCCACCGGGAAGCCCAGGTCTTCACCTGGCAGGACCTTATGCGCTTCAACGCCCGCCTAGACCCTAAGAGGCGGCAGGTGATGGAGGAGGCGGGCCGGGTGCGGGAGATCAAGGCCATCCTCTCCGTGCCCGTCTTCCTGGCGGGGGAGCGCAAGGCCTTCTTGTACCTGGATAACTTTGAGCGGGAAGACGCCTTTACCCCTTTGGACCTGGAGCTCGCCCAGGCCTTCGCCAGCCAGCTTGGGCTTCTCCTAAGGCGCCTGGAGCTGGAGGGGGCCCTGCAACACCTGGCCTACCACGACCCCCTCACGGGCCTTCCCAACCGCCTCTTCTTCCTGGAAAAGCTGGCCCAAGCCCTCCGGGAGGAGCCCGAGGCCCTGGCCCTCCTCTACTTGGACCTGGACGGCCTGAAGCTGGTGAACGACCTAGACGGCCACGCCGCCGGGGACGAGGTTCTCCGGGTGGTGGCCGCCCGCTTGCGGGCCACCCTGCGCCCCCGGGACCTGGTGGCCCGGCAGGGCGGGGACGAGTTTCTGGTCCTCCTCACCCACCTCAAAAGCCCGGAGGAGGCGGTGAGCGTGGCAGAGAGGCTTTTGGAGGTGGTGCGCCTGCCCATCCCCTTGCGGGAGCGGATCTACCACCTCACCACCTCCATCGGCCTCGCCATGGGGGAACGGGGCCTCGGCCCCGGGGAGCTTTTGCAACGGGCAGACCTGGCTCTTTACCGGGCTAAGGGGGAAGGCAAGGACCGCTTGGCCTTTTACGAGGCCCACCTCCAGGAGGCCCTGCGGCGGGAGATGCACCTTCTGGAAGCCCTAAGACACGACCTGGAGCGGGAAAAGGGGCTTTGGCTCGCCTACCAGCCCATCGTGGACTTGGAAACGGGAAGGCCCGTGGCCCTCGAGGCCCTCCTTCGCTGGCCCCTCGCCTCGCCCGGGGAGTTCATCTCCTTGGCCGAGCGCCACCGCCTGGTGTCCGCCTTAGGGCAGTTCGTCCTGCGGCGGGCCTGCCAGGAGCAAGGCCGCCACGGCCTCCCCGTGCACGTGAACGTGAGCCCCCAGGAGCTTTTGGACCCCCACTACCCCGCCCAGGTGGCCCAGATCCTGGAGGACACGGGCTGCTCCCCGGAGAACCTGGTTCTGGAGGTCACGGAGTCCACCCTCATCCCCGACGAGCGGGGCCGGGAGGCCACGGGGAGCCTCCAGGTCCTAAGGCGGCTTGGGGTAAGGGTCTTCCTGGACGACTTCGGAAGCGGCCACTCCAGCCTGGAGCGCCTGGCCCAGCTCCCCGTGGACGGGCTCAAGCTGGGCCAGGCCTTCACCCAGGCCCTGGGAAGCCCCCCCGACCCCCAAAGCCCCGCCGCCCGGCTGGTGGCCGCCGTCTTGGCCCTGGCCAAGACCCTAGGGCTCCAGGCCGTGGCCGAAGGCGTGGAGGACGAGGAGGTGCTGGCCTACCTGAAGGCCCTGGGCTTCCGCCTGGGCCAGGGGTATCTCCTGGGAAAGCCCTCGCCTTTATACTCATAGGAAGGGTGAAGCTTAGCGACCCTTGGAAAATCGCCTTCGCTTACCTGCTCTTCTCCCTAGCCTGGATCTTGGGAAGCGACCGGCTCCTCCTTGCCCTCACCCCTTCCCCGGAAACGCTTACCCTTTGGCAAAGCGCCAAGGAGGTGGTTTTCGCCTTCCTCTCGGGAGGGCTCATCTTCCTTCTGGCCCGGGCCCTCGAGGGCAAGTGGCGAAGGGCCGTCCGGTCTTTGCAGGACTGGGAGCGCCGTTTCCGCGCCCTGGTGGAGCATAGCCGCGAGCTCATCTACCTCCTGGATGCCCAAGGGCGTATCCGCTACGTATCCCCCAACGTAGACCAGGTCCTAAACCACGACCCCCTGGGCTACACCCGCCAGGACCGCCTCGCCCTGGACTTCGTCCACCCGGAGGACCGCCCCTATGCCGAGGCAGCCTTGGAGGACCTCCTCCGCCACCCGGGGGAGGTGCGGGAGTACCGGCTCCGCGTCCTGGACGGCCGGGGCAGGACACGGGCGGTGCGGGTCTGGGGGAAAAACCTCTTGGAAGACCCCGCCATTGAGGGCATCGTCCTCAACATCCAGGACGAAACCGAGCTGGAGGAGGAACGGGCTAGGCTTAAAGGCATCTTGGAAGCCCTTCCCGGGCTAGTGTACCAGGCCCGGGTGGCGGAAGGCCAAGACCCCGCCTATGCCCCCCTCCTCTACGCCGCCCCCCGCCAGGCGGAAGCCCTCCTGGGCTACCCCGCCCAGAGGCTTTTGGAAGACCCCGCCTTCTACTTCACCCAGGTCCACCCCGAGGACCAGGCCCGCCTGATGGACGCCGTGCGCCAAGCGGTGGCCGAGCCCGGGGTGGTGCAGGTCTGCACCTACCGCTTCTGGCACGGGAAAAAGCAGGCTTGGGTCTGGCTTCGGGATACCCTGGTCTTTGACCCCATCACCCGCCTCCTCACCGGCTACACCTACGACGTGAGCCAGGAGGTGGCCCAGGAGGAGCGCTTCCGCCTCCTCTTCCAGTCCCACCCCCTGCCCATGTGGGTCTACGACCAGGAAACCTACCGCTTCCTGGAGGTGAACGAGGCGGCGGTGCGGAAGTACGGCTACACCCGGGAGGAGTTCCTCTCCATGACCATCCTGCACATCCGCCCCGAAAGGGAGCGCCCCCGGCTTCTAGAAGACCTCAAGCGACCCAGGGAAGCCTACCAGGTTTCCGGCCCCTGGACCCACCGCCTCAAGGACGGGCGGGAGATCCAGGTGGAAATCCACTCCCACACCCTGGAGTACGCTGGCCGCCCGGCGGTCCTAGTGGTGGCCCTGGACATCACGGAAAAGCTAAGAGCCGAGGCCACCCAGAGGCTTCTGCAGAAGGCCCTCGAGGCCGCCCACGAGGCCGTGGTCCTCACGGACAAGGACGGGCGCATCCTCTCGGTCAACCCCGCCTTCACCCACCTCACCGGCTACGCCGCGGAGGAGGCCGTGGGGCAAAACCCCCGCATCCTCAAGTCGGGCCTGCATCCCCGGGAGTTCTACGCAGAGCTGTGGGCCACCATCCTGGCGGGCCAGGTGTGGGCAGGGGAGCTCATCAACCGCCGCAAGGACGGCACGCTCTACACCGAACACATGACCATCATCCCGGTCCTGGAGGAAGGCCAGGTAACCCAGTTCATCGCCTTCAAGCGGGACGTCACCGAGGAGAAGGCCAAGGAACAAGCCCTCCGCGAGTCCGAGGCCCTTTTCCGCACCCTGGCGGAAACCGCCCCCGCCCTTATCCTCCTCTGGCAACAGGAAGACCTCGAGGACCCGGGAAGTGCCCGCCTCACCTTCGCCAACCCCATGGCCACGGAGATCACCGGCTATACCCTAGAGGAGCTCGCCTCCCGGCCCATCTGGGAGTTCGTCCACCACGCCGACCGGGAGATGGTGCGAAGCCGGGGCCTGGCCCGCCTAAGGGGGGAAACCCCCCCTGCACGCTACGCCTTCCGCATCCTGACCAAAGGGGGCGAGGTGCGCTGGCTGGACTACTCCGCCGCCCGGGTGGAGATTCGGGGCAGGCCCGCCATCCTGGGCGTGGGCCTGGACATCACCGAGGCCAAGGAGAAGGCGCTGGCCCTGGAGGCTTTCGCTCAGGTAAGCCTCGCCCTGCGCCGGAGCGAGGACCTCAAGGAGATGATGGAAAGCGCCCTGGACGCCGCCTTGGCCGTCCTGGAGGCCCCCGTGGGGAGCATCCTCCTCTACGACCGGGACACAGGCCGCCTGGAGGAGGCGGCAAGCCGGGGCTGGCTTAAGGCCATCCCCACGCCGCCCACCCTTGCGGGGGAGGGCCTGGTGGCCCGGGCCTTCCGGGGAGAGGTGGTGGTGAGCCAGGACCTGAAGAACGACCCCCGGGTGCGGCCAGGGGCCAGGGCCCTGGTGCCGGAGGGCTTTAGCGGGGTGGTGGTGCCCATCCTGGCGGGCACGGAACCCGTGGGCGCCCTAACCCTCGCCTGGCCCCACCCCCGCACCCCCACCCCGGCGGAGGTGGAGCGGGCCCAGCTCGTGGCCGAGGCCATGGGCAACGCCGTGCGCCGCGCCTCCTTAAGGCAAAAGCTCACGCGCAGGGTGGCCCAGCTGGAAGCGCTAAGGACCGTGGATCAGGTCATTTTGGCCTCCATGGACATCGCCCCCAGTCTTGAGGTAATCCTGGACAAAATTTTCCTCCTGCCCGTGGATTCCGCCGCCTTCTTTCTCTATAACCCCCAAGAGAAGGCCCTTCTACTGGCCGCCCATCGCGGATTCCACAGCCCCAGAGCGCTCCTGCCCAAACGCCTCCTGGTGGGGCAGGGGCACGTGGGACAAGCGGCCCTTTCGGGAAGCAAGGTGGCGGTAGAAGACCTAGCGAAAGAACCAGGGAGCCACCCGGACTTCACAAGGCAGGAAGGCCTGGTAGCGGAAAGGGCTTATCCCCTACTCGCCCGCGGCAAGCTCCTGGGCGTCCTTGCCGTCTTTACCCGAAGGCCCTGGGACCTTTCCCCAGAGGATGAGGAGTTTTTGGAAACCTTGGCGGGACAAAGCGCCTTGGCCTTAGACAACCTCTTCACCTTGCAAGAACTAAAGCGGAGCCAGCAGGAGCTGGAAGCCGCCTACGACCTCACCCTCTGGGGCTGGGCCAAGGCGGTGGAGCTCCGCGACCAAGAAACCGCCGGCCACACGGAGCGGGTCACGGAGCTCACCCTGCGCCTGGCCAAAGCCTTGGGGGTGCCCGAGGAGGACCTGGACGCCCTGAGGCGGGGAGCCATCCTGCACGATGTGGGCAAGATCGCCATCCCCGACGCCATTCTCCTGAAACCAGGCCCCCTCACGGAGGAGGAGTGGCAGGTGATGCGGAAACACCCGGTCTACGCCTACGAGTGGCTTTCCGGCATCCCCTTCCTCAAAAAGGCCCTGGAGATCCCCTACGCCCACCACGAGCGCTGGGACGGCTCGGGGTATCCCCGGGGGCTAAGGGGCCTGGAGATCCCCCTTGCCGCCCGCATCTTCGCCGTGGTGGACGTGTACGACGCCCTGACCTCCGACCGCCCTTACCGCAAGGCCTGGCCCCGGGAAAAGGCCCTGGCCTATTTGCAGGAACAAGCGGGCAGGCAGTTTGACCCCGAGGTGGTGGAGGCCTTCCTCCGGCTTATGGCGGGTGAAGACCCGGAGTCCACCCCCTAGTCCCAGCCCAAAAGCCGCCTGGCCTCGGGGGAAAGCCTGGCCGGGGTCCAGGGCGGGTCAAAGGTGAGGTCCACCCTCACCTCCTCCACCCCGGGCAGGAAGGACAATGCCCGCCGCACCGCCTCCCCCAGGCTGTCGTGCAAGGGGCAGCCGGGGGTGGTGAGGGTCATGCGCACCCAGGCCCGGGGAGGCGCTACCTTGAGCTCGTAGATAAGCCCCAGATTGACCACGTCCAGGCCCAGCTCGGGATCGTAGACCGTTTTAAGCAGGTCCCATGCCTGTTCTTCCAGCGTCATCGCCGCATCACCTCCCAAAGGGCGAAGGCGTGTACCGCCACCCCCAGGGCCAAGGCCCACCCCGCCAAGGGGAAAAAGGGGAAGGCCAAGGCCCCAAGCCCCCAAAGCCCGCCCGCCAGGTACCCAAGCCCCTCGGCGAGCATGTCCTTGAGGAGGGGCACCCGCTCCTTCCCCGCCTTGGGAGCGTAGCGGTGGGTCCAGACCAAAAAGGGAAGGATTTTGTAGAGCATCCCGCTCACCACGAGCCCTACAAACCCGAGGGCGAACCACCAAGCGGCCCAGACCGGCCTTGCGGGAAGAGCCCATAGGGCTAGCCCCAGGAACAAGAGCCCCCCCAGGTAGTGCCGCACCCCGATGTCCAGCCTGCGCTTCGCCCGGTGGCGCAGGATGCGGTAGGTGTCGTAAAGGGCGAGGCCATAGGCGAGGAGGAGGAGCCCATACCCCAGCCCCTCCCCCAGGGCCAGCCCCCCAAGCCCCAGGTTGGCCACCCAGAGGAGAAGCCCCAAGACCCCCTCGTCCACCCCGTGGGTGAGGGTAAACATGGAAAGGAGCCTGTACCCCACCCCCAGGATGGAAAGGAGGAAGACCCCACCGAGCCCAGCCAGGAGGTGCCAGGCCAAGCGCTCGGGGTCGTAGAAGCCAAAGCGCAGGGAAAGGGCCTGGACCAGGCCCAAGAGGGGGGTTAGGACCAGGTAGAAGACCACCCAGGCGAGGGCGGTGGCCACCCGGTTCCAGCGGGGGGCAAGGCGGAAGGTCCGGTAAGCGTGGTAGGCAAAGAGGAGGAGGGCACAGAGGGCCAACCCCCCGCCCAAGGGGACGAGGAGCGGCCACCGGGCAAAGCCCAGGGCCAAGAAGGCCACCCCCAAGGCCCAAAGGGCCATCACCGGGTAGCCGAGGCCGGGGCGGTAGAGGGGAGCTTCCAGCACCACCGGCAGAAGCTGGTGCATGGCCCCAAGGAGCACCCCCACCCCAAAGCCCAGGAGGTACAGGTGGGCCCCCGCCAGGCCCACGGGGTGCCGGGGCACAAGGAAGGCCTCCGGGTGGAGGACCCAAAGCCAGGCCGCCCAAAGGAGAAAGGCTTCCCCCAGGAAGATGAACCCGGCGGGAACGGCCAAGGGGATGACCCGGGTGTGGACGGTCGCCACCATGCCCTAATCCTCAGGGGGCCCACGTCGGCCTCGCCATAACCCAGGTCATGGCTAGCGCCCAGGAGGCAGGAGGGTTAGGGTATCCCCCTCGGCCAAGGGGGTGGCGAGGCCCTGGAGGTAGCGGACATCCCGGCCGTTTAGGAGCACGGCGAAGCGGGGACGAAGGCGCCAAAGGGTCTTGGGCTCCAGCCAAAGGCCCACCGCCTCCTCGGCGAAGAGGGGCTCCAGGGAGACGTCCCTCAGGGCGGGGAAGGCGGCATACACCTTGCAGAGGGCCTCCTCCACGTTCGCCGCCCGCAGGCAAAGGGGCTTGGGCAAGGCGGGATAGGCCAGGCCCAAGGCCTGGAAGCGAACGGAAACCTCCCCTTCCCGAAGCGCCAGGGCGGCGTCAAAGCCTTTGCGCATCACCTCCTCCTGGGCGGAGAGGTACACGAGCCAAGGACGCACGTCCCCCACCCTTTCCGCCACGTACCGCCCCACCTGGGCGAAGGAAAGGCCCACGTACTCCGGGGGGATGTAGGCCCCCTTGGGCCCTAACCCCCCGTGCCAAAGCCCAGCCCGGTAGACCTCCCGGGCGAACTCCGCCGAGGTGTCCACCCCCAGGGTGCGGGCGAACCAAGCGGCGAAGAAGGCCCGCCTAAGGTAAAGCTCCTCCTCAGGCACCCGCCCTTCCCAGCCCAGGGCCCGGGCCGTGCCGGGGTGGCGGCTTAGGCGCTCGTACACCTCGGCCACGAAACGGGAAGCCCCCTCCAGAAGCCGCTCCGCATCCAGGCGCATGGCCCGCTTGGCCTCCTCGCTAAGCCCCCCAAAGGCCAAGAGGTCCTGGAAGACCTCCTCGGGCAAAGGGGGTAGCTCTAGGGCAAGGGCTTCCACCCCGACCTCCACCGGTTTCACGCCCTCCTCCTTTCCCGCTCCTCGCGCATTTTCCTCAGCATATCCGCCGTCACCACCCGCTTGCCCATGGCGTGGGCAAAGACCAAGGTGGCGAGGAGTTGCAAAGCCCCGGCAAGCCCAAGCCAAGGGCCTAGCCCCTGGTGGCCCATAAGGTAAAGGGGCACCAGCACAAGCCGGAGGAGGAGCCCGGCGTTGAGGAGGAAAAAGGTGAGGGCCTCGAGGGCCTCCTGCCTTAGCCCCCCTGGCCTGGGCATCATCCAGTAGGCCACGCCCATGACCATCTGCAGGAAAAAGCCCACAAGCCCTGCGTGCACGTGGCTTGGGCGAAAGGGGCCCACCAGGGAAGGGAAAAGGTAAAAGAGGCTCCCCAGGAGGGCGGTGTACACCAGGTACACGAGGGCCGCCCGCACGAAGAGGTAGTGCCAAAAACCCATCACCCCCCCTTGCGGATGAGGAGCTTCACCTGGCCCGGACCCAGGTCCTTCAGAGCGTAGGCGTGCCCCTCCTCCTCCAGACGGGCGAGCAGGTGGACGGGGCGGCGCACGTGGTGGACCAATAGCTTCTCCCCTGCCCTCAAGGACGCCAGCGCCTCCAGAACCCGCACCATGGGCAAAGGAGGCTCGAGGTTCTCCTCAACCACCACCTCCGCCTGGTAGTCTTCCCAATCCTCCTCGGAGAGGGAACGCAACGGGGGGGCTTGCTGACTCTCCCCCACGCTTTCCCGGTAGAAGTGGGCCCGGAAGTGGTTCTCCCCTAGCTTTTCGCACCAGGCGGCGAAGCCCTGCTTACCCAACACCCGGTAAAGGGGCACGGGCTCAAAGAGGACCTCCAGCACGAGCCTTTTCCCGGGCCCCACCTCCTTGGCGGCCGCCAGGATGTGGGCAAAAGGCTCCCCACCCCCCTCCAGGATGGGGCGCACGTCCAGGTGGAAGCCCACGGGGGCATCCAGCCAGGGAGGGGGCGGGGTAGAAAGCAGGCTTTCCTCCAAGGAGGCAGGCGGTGGAGCCTCCGAGGCCACCCCCAAGGCCCGGTTGAGCCGCGCCACCAGCTCCTCCGGGGCAAGCCCGGCCATCCTGGCCGCCTGGGCCACGGTGACCAGGTTGGGCATGGTCCGGCGCAGGAGGGGGTTTTTCAGCTTCTGGAAGGCAGGGCTCGCCTCCAAGAAGACCTCTAGAAGCTCGGGCCAGCGCTTCAGGACCTCCGCCACCTTCATCTCCGGCCGGACCATACCGCCTCCTACCGCCGGGTGATCCGCACCCGCCACACCTCCGGCCCGGCCTCGAGGTACTCCCAGGCGAACGCCCCGGGCCGCTCCGCCTGGAACTGGTAGTAAAGGGGCCTGGGGTCGTGGTCGTTGACCAAGACGAAACTCTCCCCCGGCTCCAAGCTGTCAAAGACGCCAAAGATCCGTGGGTGCCGCTCTCTTGGGGGTATGGGACGAACGTCCAGCTCCATAGCGCCCTCAGTTTCCCCGGGCCAGTCCTCCTCTTGCCATGACCTAGGTCAAAGGGAAAAGCCCCCGCCTTTGGCGGAGGCCCACCCGTTGGGCTTCGGCTCAACAGGGCTTCTCCGCCCCCCTACGGGCGTAGTAGTACCAGTTCAGGAAGAGGTTCAGGGCGTAGAAGACCATGAGGCCGTAGAAGAAGGCGGTAAAGCCCCCCGTGGCCTTTTGGGTGTAGGCGGCCAGGGTGGAGAAGATAAAGGGCCCATAAGCGGCGATGGCCGCCGTCCAGCCGATCACCCCACCCGCCTGCCTCGGGGGGAAGATCATGGGCATCTGTTTGAAGGTGCTGGCATTGCCCACCCCGCTAAAGAAGAAAACCAGGAGCATGGCCAGCACAAAGAAGGGGAATTGTTCCAATGAAGTGGGCCGGGTGAAGAGGGTGACCAAGAGGGCCGAAACGAGGATACCCATGGCGGACACCTGGGTCACAATGGCCCCGCCGAAGCGGTCGGTAATGGGCCCGGCCAACACCCGGGCCAAGGAACCCACCAGGGGACCAAGGAAGGCATAGCGCAAGGGATCGGGGGCGCCATCGAACTTCCCGTAGACCTCCCGGATGAGCAAGGGGAAGATGGCGGAAAAGCCCGAAAAGGAGCCGAAGGTCATGATGTAGAGGCTGGTCATGATCCAGGTGTGCTTGTCGCGGAAGATGTCAAACTGCTCGCGGAAGTTGGCCCGTACCGGAACGCTCCGCAAAAAGGTCCATGCGAGCCAGGCCCCCACCAAAACAAAGGGAATCCAGACAAACGTGGCGTTTTGCAGCCAGATGGGCTGGCTGAGACCGGGCTTGGGGGTAAAGGTTTGCGGAGCGCCCAACAAGGAGCCGAAGAGGGCAAAACCGATGATCCAAGGGGTTACAAACTGCACCACGGAAACCCCAAAGTTGCCGATCCCCGCCTGCAAGCCCAAGGCCGTTCCCTGCAGGCGCTTGGGAAAGAAGTAGCTGGTGGAGGGCATGAAGCCGGAAAAGTTTCCCCCGCCCACGCCGGCCAAGAAGGCCAGCAGGAGGAGAACCCAGTAGGGCGTATTGGGGTTCTGCACGGCGAAGCCCCAGCCCAATAGCGGCACAAGGAGGAGCAAGGTGGAAAAGGTCACGAGATGCCGGGTGCCCAAGATAGGCGGCAGGAAGGTCCAAACGATGCGCAACGTCCCCCCCGCTAACCCCGGCATGGCGGTGAGCCAGAAAAGCTGGGTCGTGTCCAAGGGGAAGCCGGACTTGGGCAGGCGCACCACCAGGGCGCTCACCACATACCAGGTGATGAAGGAGAGGGTGAGGTTAAAGGTGGTAATCCAAAGGGTGCGCCAGGCCAAGGCAGGGTCCCAGCGCTTAGGGTCTTCTGGGTTCCAATCCGTAATCCACGTACCCTTGGTGCTCTTGGTCATTACCGGTCTCCTTTCATCTCAAACTCGTGCCGCAGGTGCTTGGCCTCCTCTTGGAGAAGCTGGATCACCGTGAAGTGCATCCAAAGGAAGGCGATGGCGGTGAGAACGAAGAGCACGAAGAAGGTCATCTGGGGCAAGCCCGTCCAAGCCTGGGCGTAGGCGAAAAGGGGCGGGAGGAAGAAACCTCCCAATGCCCCCAGCATTCCCACCAACCCTCCCACCGCGCCCACGTCCTGGGGAAAGTAGGTGGGGATGTGCTTGTACACCGCCGCCTTGCCGATGCCCATCCCCACCCCGATGAGGAAGACGAGAAGGGTGAAAAGCCAGACGTTCATGGTAAACTGCATGACCTCCTTGGTCCCCCCCTTGGTATAGAGGACGATGTGCCCCTCGGGCATCATGAGGATGCCCGAGGCGAAGAGGATGATGCCGAAGGTCCAGTACATGACCCGCCGAGCCCCTAGGCGGTCCGAGAAGTACCCGCCCACGGGGCGGAGGAGGCTTGCCGGGAAGATGAAAAGGGCGGTGAGGAGCGCTGCCTCGTGCAAAGGCAGGCCAAAGACATCCACGTAGTACTTGGGAAGCCAAGCGGACAAGGCCACGTAGGCGCCGAAGACCACCACGTAGTAGAGGCTGAAGCGCCAGACCCGCACGTACTTGAGGGGCCTAAGCATCTCCAGGAAGGGACGCCCCTGCCCGGGGCGCTTGTCTTTCCTGGGGGTGCCGAACCAGAGGACAAAGCCCATGAGCACTAGAAGGATGGCGTAGAGGAAGGGGATAAAGCGCCAACCCCCGGGGATAAGCCCCCCCAGATATCCCGCAGGCGGGATGCTGGCGATGAGGGCCGGGCCGATGAACTTGGTGACGCTGGCCCCCACGTTCCCCGCCCCGAAAAGGCCAAGGGCAAAGCCCTGTTGCTCCTTGGGGAACCAGGCGGAATTCCAGGCGATGCCCACGCTAAAGCTATTGCCGGCAAAACCCACCAAGAAGGCGTAAAGGAGAAGCTCCTGGTAGCTTCCGGCACGGGACACCAAGTAGGCGGGGATGGCGGTGAAGAAAAGCATTAGGGTAAAGACCAGCCTTCCCCCGTAGCGGTCGGCGAGGATGCCTGCCAGAAGCCGCCACAAGGAGCCGTTCAGGATGGCCACCGCAGAAAGCCAGGAAAGCTCCACGTCCGAGAGGCCAAACTCCTTGCGGATGGGCACGCCCAGCACCCCGAACATGAGCCAGACAGCGAACATCAGGGTGAAGGCTAGGGTAGAAAGCCAGAGGACGCGAAGCCGATCTGGCCTTTCCCTTTCCAGTTGCCTAGGGTCGTGGACCATGGTTCACCTCGCCAGCTTCCTAACCCAGATCACGATTTGCCAGGACCGCACCAGGTACCCCAGGGGCACGGTGACGATGTGCACGAGCCGGGAGAAGGGGAAGAGGGCCAAAAGGAGCCAGAAGTTGAACACGTGGAGCTTGGTCCAGAAGGGCAGGTCCACAAGGAGTTCGGGCCTGGGTTGGAGGGTGAAGACGGACCACAGGTAGGGGGTCATCACCGCAGGGAACCAGAAGCTCCCGTAGCGGTAAAGGAGGGCGGTGAGCACCCCGGTAAGGGCGGAGACGAAGACCAGGACCAAGACCAGGTAGTCCATAGGGGTGGAGGCCGCCCGCACCCGAGCCACGGCGATGCGGCGAGCAAGGAGGACGTAGGTGCCCGCCAAGGCCCAAAGGCCCAGGCCAAGCCCGGTTATCTCCAAGAGGTAAAGCCGCAAGGGGACCGCGTTCCAAAGGAGAAGCCCCTTGGGGAGGAAGAGGGCCAAGAGATGGCCTAGGAGAACGATCACCAGCCCCCAGTGCATGGCGGTGGAGCCGAAGAAGAGGCGTTTTTGCTCAAGAAGCTGGCTAGACTGGGCGGAAACGGAAAAGGGCCGGTAGACCATGCGGTAGGCGGTGACCACCACCGCCAAGGTGAGGGCGATGTAGGGGAAGGCACCGAAAAGGAGGGTGTTCCAGTTCATCCTTCACCTCCTTGTCAAGACCTCTTGCAAAGCATCCTGGACGGCCTCGAGGAGCAGAAGGTAGGGGTTCTTGGCGTCCAGGGTCTTCAGGGTGCGTTGCATCTCGGAAAGCGCTTTGGGCAGGATTTCCAAAAGCTCAGGCAAGGGCGCCTGGCAACGGGCCAGGTAGCGGAGGACGTTCGCCAGGTGGTCGGGAAGCTCGCTCCCTGGGTCAAGGCCAAGCTCCCGATAAGCCCGCGCCAAAGCCGCCAAGAGCTCGCCCCGAAGGTAGCTTTCCCCGTAAGCGGCGTAGCCCACATAGGGAGCGGTGGTGGGGGTAAGGTCCAGGGTACGGGTGTAGAGCTCCTCCCACTCGCCCAAGGAAAGGTCCTCCACCTGCCGCAAGAAGCGCTCCAACCGCTGCTTGGCTGGGCTCCTGGGGCACTCAATCCACCGGCGCCAAAGCTCCTCAAGCCGTCCCGGCACCGGGTAGTCCAAGGCCAGAGCCAAGGTTTCCAACAGGATGGGGTTCGGCATGCTTCCCTCCTACTCCCCCCGCACGGGCGGCTGGATGTAGCCGAAGCCCGCCTCACCCTTGGCGGCCAGGGGGTCGTTCCACACCTCGGCGGCCATCTCCCGGTGGTAGGGGGGCAGGACGAACCGCTCCTCCAAGGTGGGCAAGGTGGTGAGGCGGTAAATGGCCTCGGCCTCCTCTAGGGAAAGCCCCGCGTCCGCCAGAACCTGTAGGGCCTTTTCCGTGGGGCGGCCCTCGAGGCTCTCCTGCCGCTTGAGGATGCGCACCGCCAACATCTTCTTGAGGATGGGCAGAATGAGGGCCTCGTTCCCGCCGGCGAAGAGGTTCGCCAGGTACGTCACGGGCATGCGGGCCCTGTCCAAGCTGGCGTATAGCTCAAAGTCCAGGTCGGTTTCGGGCAGGTCCAGCCGCACCAGGCCTCCATTGCCCTGGCTCGCCCGCAGGGCCTTCTCCACCGTGGCCACCACCGGGGAGAGGGGAGGAACGTAGAACATCATGGCCAGGGTGCGGTACTCGGGGTGGAGGGGGAGAGCGAGCCGCCAGACCTTAACGAACTTGTAGATGGGCGAGTTCTGGGCCGCCTTGATCCAGCCCTCGTCTATTCCTTCGGCCTGGGCGGCGGCGATGACCTCGGGGTCAAAGGGGTCCAGGATAAGGGAGAGCTGGGAAGCCACCAGCTCCTCGTCCGGCACCATGGCCGCCTCGGGGATGCGGTCGGCATCGTAAAGCAAGACCCCCATGTAGCGGATCCGTCCCACGCAGGAGTGGGCGCAGGCCGGGGCCTGGCCGGTCTCCAGCCGGGGAAAGCAAAGGATGCACTTCTCGCTCTTGCCCGTGGCCCAGTTGTAGTAGACCTTCTTGTAGGGGCAAGCGGCCACGCACATCCGCCAAGCCTTGCACTTGTTCTCGTTGACCAGGACCACGCCGTCTTCGGCCCGCTTGTAGATAGCGCCGCTGGGACAGGCGGCCACGCAGGCGGGGTTCAGGCAGTGGTTGCAGATCCGGGGCAGGTACTGGAAGACCACCCCCTCAATCTCCTGAAGCTGCGCCCGCACCTCGGGGTCTAGGACCTTGAGGTTGGGGTCGTTTTGGGCGTAGAGGGGGCTTCCCCCCAGGTCGTCGTCCCAATTGGGCCCCGCCTCCGGGGTCATGGGCTCCCCGGTGATCATGGACACGGGAATGGCCGTGGGCTGGTACTCGGTTTCAGGAGCGGTGAAGAGGTCGGAATAACGGAAGGTGTAGGGCTCGTAGTAGTCGTCCAAAGAGGGCAGGGCCGGGTTGAAGAAGAGGCGGAAAAGGCCCTGGGCACGGGAGTGGAGCCTAAGGTCCAGGTGGCCGTCCTTGTAGGCCCAGCCCCCCTTGAAGCGGTCCTGGTCCTCCCAGCCCGTGGGGTAACCGGCCCCGGGCCGCGTTTCCACGTTGTTCCACCACATGTACTCTGCTCCCTTGCGGTCGGTCCAGAGGTTTTTGCAGGCGATGGAGCAGGTGTGGCAGCCGATGCACTTGTCCAGGTGGAAAAGCATGGACATGTGGGCTCTAACCTTCATGGGCTTCCTCCTTTACCACTCCGGGGGCTTCTCCAGCTTGCGCACATAGACCCAGGTGTCCCGGTTCACCCCCACAGGCCCCCAGTAGTTGAAGGCGTAGGTGAACTGGGCGTAGCCGCCCGACATCAGCACGGGTTTGAGGCGGGCCCGGGTGATGGAGTTGTTCATCCCCGCCCGCTGGCCCCTCAGCGGGCTCTTGGGAATGCCTACCGTGCGCTCCGTGGCGTGGTAGACGAAGACCGTGCCCCGGGGGATGCGGGCGGAAACGATAGCCCGCTGCACGAAGACCCCGTTGTCGTTGAAAAGCTCCACCCAGTCGTTGTCCTGGATGCCGAGCTCAGCAGCGTCCTTATCGTTGAGCCAGATGGGATAACCGCCCCGGGAAAGGGTCATCATGCGGTGGTTCTCGGAATAGGTGGAGTGGATGGACCACTTGCCGTGGGGGGTGATGTAGTTCATCAGCTTGCCTTGGGCCTCTTTGGCGCTTCTTTCCGTTTCCTGGAGCATATGAACCTCGGGGCGGGGCTTGTAGGTGGGCAGGTGTTCCCCCCAGGCCAGGTAGTTGGGGTGGTCCAGGTAGAAGTGCTGCCGCCCCGTGAGGGTGCGCCAGGGTATCAGGCGCTCCACGTTCAGGGTGTAGGGGCTATAGGCCCGGCCGTGGTTGAGGATAGCGCTCCAGGTGGGCGTGGTGAGCTGGCGTCGGGGCTGGGCCACGATGTCCTTGAAAGAGATGCGCACGTGGCGGTTGCCCTCCGCCAGGTCGGTGAGCTTTACCCCGGTCTTCTTCTCCTCGTCCAAGAAAGCCCGGTAAGCGAGCTCCCCGTTGGAAACGGGGTCCAGGAAGAGGATGGCTTCCGCCACCTGGCGGGGTTCCTCGAGGCTCGGCCGCTTCTCCCCTTGGTAGAGCCGGGGTTGGCGCTCGGCAAGCTCCTTGTAAAAATCCTCCACCGGGATGGCAAGCCCGTGCATCCCCACCCCGTTCTTCTCCACCACCGGACCCAGGGTGACCATCTTCTCGTAAAGCTGGGTGTAGTCCCGCTCCACCACCCGGAACTTGGGCATGGTTTTCCCGGGGATGGGCTCCACCTCGCCCCGTTTCCAGTCCTGGTCCCAAAGTTGGGCCATCTCGTCCGGGGTGTCGTGCTGCAAGGGGATCATGACGATGTCCTTCACGGGGGTGGGCAGGTGGGCCTTAGCCATCTCGGAGACCTTCTTTGCGATGGCCTTGAAAATCTCCCAGTCGGGCTTGGACTCCCAGGAGGGGGGCACGGCGGCCTGCAGGGGGTTGATGAAGGTGTGGAGGTCGGTGGTGTTCAGGTCATCCTTCTCGTACCAGGTGGCGGCAGGGAGAACGAGGTCGGAATAAAGGGCGCTGGTGTCCATGCGGAAGTTGAGGTCCACCACCAGGTCCAGCTTCCCCTCGGGGGCAGGCTTGCGGTACACCACCTCCGCTACGTGTCCTTCCGCCACCTCCTCGGCGATGGCGTTGGTGTGCGTACCCAGGTAGTGTTTCAGGAAAAACTCGTGCCCCTTGGCGCTGGTGCCGATGGCGTTACCCCGCCAGATGAACCAGACCCTCGGCCAGTTCTCGGGAGCATCCGGGTCTTCCACGGCAAACTTAAGCTCACCCCGCTTCAGGGCTTCCACCACGTACTGGACAACCTCCGCCTCGGTCTTGGCACCCTTGGCCTCCGCCTCCTTCACCACCTCCAAGGGGCTCTTGTTGAACTGGGGGAAAAAGGGAAGCCATCCCTTGCGCACGGCACGCACCTGGTGGTCTACCGTGTGGTCGGTAAACCCTTGAGCCGTTTTGTCGTAGGCGGAGAAGCCCCTTTCGTAGCGCCACTGGTCCGAGTGGACGTAGTGGAAGCTCGGCGTGTTCTGCTGCCGAGGGGGGTAACCCCAGTCGGTAGCGAAGGCGATGGGGCCCCAGCTGGCCTGGTTGGCGAGCTTCTCCTGGCCCACGTAGTGGGCAAGGCCGCCCCCGTTCACGCCCACGCTTCCCGTGAGCATGAGGGCCACGATCCCGGCGCGGTACATGAGGTTGTTGTGGTACCAGTGGTTGATGCCCGCGCCGATGATGATGAGGTTCTTCCCCTGGGTCTTAAGCCCGTTTTCTCCCCAGGCCCGGGCGTACCGGAGAAGGGTTTCCCGGTGGATCCCCGTCCACTTCTCCTGCCAAGCCGGGGTATAGGGCAGGTCGTCCTCGTAGCTTTGCGGGTAGTCCCCGGGCAAACCCCGGCCCACCCCGAACTGGGCCATGAGCAGGTCAAAGACCGTGGCCACCGCCACCTTTTCCCCTTCCTTGGTGGTGAGGTACTTCACAGGAACCCCACGCTTGAGCTTGCGGTCCGAGGCAAAATCGTCCAGCTCCACCAGGACCACCGCATCCTCCACCCCGAGAAGGCTCAAGCGGGGGTTAAGGGGTTCGCCGGTTTTGGGGTCTTCCAGCTTCAGGTTCCACTTGCCCTTTTCCTTCTGCCAGCGGAAGCCCAAGGTCCCCCCGGGCATCCGGGGACCTTTGGTCTCGTCGTAGACGAGAAGCTTAAAGTCCCCGTTTTCCTCCTCGGCGTACGCTGAAAGGCGGTTCGCCCGGAGGTAGCGCCCGGGACGGCCATCCTTGATCTCCACCAGGAAGGGGCTATCCGTGTAGCGCTTCAGGTATTCCTGAAAGTAGGGCACCTCCTTATCGGCGTAGAACTCCTTTAGGAGGACATGGTTCACCGCCATCCAGAAAGCACCGTCCTGACCGGGGTTTATGGGAATCCACCAGTCAGCGTACTTGGAAACCTGGGAGAAGTCGGGGCTGAACACGGTGAGCTTCGCCCCGGCGTGCCGCACCTCGGCGATGAAGTGGGTGTCCGGGGTGCGGGTCATGTTGAGGTTGGAGCCCATGACGGCGATGAAGCGGGCATTGTACCAGTCAGCGGACTCGTGGACATCCGTCTGCTCCCCCCAGATCTCCGGCGAAGCGTTGGGCAGGTCGCAGTACCAGTCGTAAAAGCTCATGGGAACGCCGCCCAAGAGGGAGAGGAAGCGGCTTCCAGCGGCGTAGGAAATTTGGCTCATGGCAGGGATGGGAGAAAACCCGATGACCCGGTCAGGCCCGTACCGCTTCACCGTGGAAACCACGGCGGCAGCGATGAGTTCCAGGGCTTCCTCCCAGGTCACCCGGCGGAACCCCCCTTTGCCCCTCGCCTTTTGGTAGCGCTTACGCTTGTGCGGATCGCTCTGGATGGCCTCCCAGGCAGCCACAGGGTCTTGGTGCTTGGCCTTAGCCTCCCGCCAGAGGTCCAAAAGGGCCCCCCGGGCATAGGGGTACTTCACCCGGATGGGGCTATAAAGGTACCAGCTAAAGCTGATGCCCCGCTGGCACCCCCGGGGCTCGTAAGGAGGAAGGCCAGCCTCGAGGCTCGGGTAGTCCGTGGCCTGGAGTTCCCAGGTGACGATGCCATCCTTGACGAAGACCTCCCAGGAACAGGAGCCGGTGCAGTTCACCCCATGGGTGGTGCGCACCCTTTTGTCGTGCTGGAAGCGGTTGCGGTAAAACTCCTCCCACTTCCTTTCCGCCGGGTTTTCCACTTCCTTGATCCAGTCTCTCATGCTCACCTCCTAAGCTGGCTCCGGATGCGCTCCGCCAAGCTCTTGGGGCGGAGTTGCCAAACCGCCGCCTGGTAGACCAGAAGAAGCCCCAAAAGAAACACCCCGGCCACCAAGAAGCGGCCCAGGTACAAGGAAGATGGCCTGGGGGTTTCCTCTGAAGCCTGCACCAAGAACGCAGCCAAAGCGGCGGCTTCGGCTTCGGTGAGGGGCCTGCCCCTATACGCCTCCCGCATCACCGGAAAGGCGGGGTTGGTGAGCAAGGCGGTGAGCCCCGCCTCCCCTCCCAGCCGCTTGGCGGCGTCCGTGAGGTCCTTGCCCAGGGAACCACCCCCCAGGAAACCCAACCCGGCCACGGTATGGCAGGCCTGGCAGGGAGCGCCGCCGTTTTGCAAGGGCCTTTGGCCCAGGTAAAGGGCCCGGCCCAAGGCGGGATCCCCTTGGGTCGCCACCGGCGCTGGTCCCTCGGGCTTGGCTCCGGAAAGCCCTTTCAGGTACTGGGCGATGGCCCGGGCTTGGGCCTCGGAAACCTGCGGCATGGGAGGCATGACCCCGTTGTAGGTGACGCCCCCCACCTCCAAGGGTCCGGAAAGCCCTTGGCGCACCACCTGGACCACGTGGGTTTCGTCTAAGGCCCTGGGGTTCCCGGCCAAAGGCGGGATAGCTCCGGGGACGCCCTGGGCCTCGGCCCCGTGGCAGCCGGCACAGAACTGGCCGTAAAGGGCCTTCCCCTCCTGGGCCAAGGCAGGGGCCAGGAGGAAGGCCAGGACCAGGGGATAGAGCCTTCGCTTCATCCTCACCTCCGGCCCTTAGTGTGGGGGCACCGCCTCGCAACCACTTGCCCAGCCCGGGACATCTGTCCTAAGAGAAGAGGCCTACCCTGAAGGCGATGCGGCCTCTAGTCCGGCTTAGGCTCACCGCCGAAGGGTTGGCCGAGGTCCTGGAGGCGGACCCCTCCTTGGGCCTGGAAGGCCGAGGCCCCTGCGCCGAGCTGGTGCAGGGCCAAGATCCCTTTGGCCGCCCCTTGTGCGCCCGTTGCCCGGTGCAGCGGGAGCTGAAACGGGGCGCTTACCGGGCCAGCACCCCTCTTCTCCTCAAGGGGAAGCGGTTTCGCTGCCAGGGCTACCGGGAAAACGGCGGGTACCTGGTGGAGCTCTACCCCGAGCGGGCTGAACCCCCGGATCTACTCCTGGAGCTTTCCCGGCTCACCCAGCACCTCCTGCGTCACCCGGAAGCCTTCCCCAACGCCTTGGAAAGCTTCCTAGGCGTCTTGCGCCAGGGGTTGGGCATGGACGCCGCCGAGCTCTTCCTCGCCGACCCCGAGGGACACCACCTGATCCTCACCGCTTATGAGGGGCTACACCGGGAAGCGTTTTTGGAGAAACCATGGTTTCACCTGGGCGAGGGATACCCGGGAATCGTGGCCCTCCATCGGGAACCCCTCTTCACCCACACTCTGCAGCAAGACCCCCGGTACCTGCGGCAAAAGGTGAAGCAGCTGGGCTACCAGACCTACATCTGCTACCCCCTGGAGCTTCCCCACGGCCTCATCGGCGTGCTCAACCTAGCGGCGCGGAACCCGGAACTGGACCACCAGGAGGCCCTCGAGGCCCTTTCCCGCATTGCTCCTCTTTTCGCCAGCACCCTCTACACCCTCCTCACCCGCCTGGGCGAGGTGGGGCTTTTGGCCCTAGGGGAACGCCTCTACCGGGGGGAGGTTGCTGAGGCCCGGCACACCTTCCTCCAGGCGCTCAAACGGCTCGCCCAGGCCACCGGGGTAAGGCTGGTGACCCCCGGCGGCGAGCGGATGGAGCTGGGGCTCGTCCCCCCGTGCGCCATGCGGGACTGCCCCGCCTGGCGGGGGGAGGTGGTGGGCCTGAAAAACGGCCTTCCCCACTGCCCCGAAGCGGAAGGGGGGCCCAGGATCTGCTTGCCCCTTTGGGCCAAGGGGCAAGTGGTGGCCGTGGGCACCTTGTTTCACGCCCGTCCGCCCAAGCCCCCCACCGGCCCTGCCGCTCCCGCCTTGTGGTTTTCCCGGCTCGCTACCCTCCTCCTCTTTCCTCAAAACGGGGCGCGGGAGCTTGACCTGGAGGTCTACGCCCTGGGAGGCTTCCGCCTCTACTTCCGCGGCAAGGAGCTCTCCCCCAAGGACTTTGGCCGCACCGGGGCTTACCGCCTCTTCAAGTTCCTTTTGGCCAACAAGGACCGGGCCCTCTACGTGGATGACCTGGCCGAAGCCTTCTTCCCCGAGTTGGAGCCCGAGCGGGCCCGGCAGGAAGTTTACGCCCTCGTTTACCATCTGCGCAAGGCCTTGCCCGGCATCGTGGAGCGGGAGGGGGAGTATTACCGCCTGCGCCTCCCGGAGCGGCGCTTCCTGGACTTTGAGCGTTTTGAGGAGCTCATGCGTAAAGCGGACCTAGAGGATGGGCTTTCCGCCTTCAAAACCCTCCGCCAGGCCCTGGAGCTTTACAAAGGCCCCCTATTCGGCGACGACCCCTACGGGGAGTGGGCGGAGGCGGAACGGACTTACCTCCAAGAAAGGGCCCTTTCCGGCCTGCTGCGCCTAGGGGACCTGGCCGAGGCCCTAGGCTACAGGGAAGTGGCCAAGGAAGCTTACGCCCGCGCCTTAAAGTTGGAGCCCTTCCTTCAGGAAGCCAAAAGGCGCCTCGATGCCCTGAAGGGGTGAAGCATGGACCTCTCCCAAGTACCCCTCTTCCGCGAGCTGGACCCCAAGGACCTGGAAGCCCTGGCCCGGGAAGCCCGACCCCGCCCCCTGCGAAAGGGGGAGGTGCTCTTTCTGGAGGGGGAGCCCGTCCGGGCCCTCTTTGTGGTGCAAAAGGGGCTCATCAAGGTCTACAAGCTAGACCCCGAGGGCAGGAAGCAGGTGGTCCTCCACGTGGAGGGGCCCGCTCGAGTCCTGGCCGAGGTGGCCCTTTTCCTGGAACGGCCCACCTACCCCGCCAGCGCCGAGGCCCTGGAAGAAAGCCAGGTCCTGGCCATCCCCAAGGAGGCCTTCTTCCGCCTGGTGGAGGAAAGACCCCCCCTGGCCCGGGCCCTGATCCGCTACCTGGCCCGCCGGCAAGGCCAGCTCCTCCACCTCCTGGACCGCCTGGTCTTCCACGAGGTGCGGGAGAGGCTCTGCGAGTTTTTGCTGGAGGAGTTGCGGGCAAAGGGCCAGGGCTTCCCCTTGCCCACCAACCCCGAGCTCGCCGCCCTTTTGGGCACCGTGCCCGAGGCGGTTTCCCGCAACCTGGGGGAGCTTTACCGGCGGGGGCTGATCCGCCTTTCCGGCCGGAAGGTGGAAATCCCTAACCCCAAGGCGCTAGAGGAGGAGATCTCGTGAGAGCGATGATCGCTTTTAACCTAAGAAATCCGAGTGAAATACTTGACTTTTGCCCCGAACCTACCCTAGCCTCAGGAGCAGGAGGTGCCCCCATGTATCCCCTTTCCCAGCTTTCTCCCGGCCGACGCGCCCGCGTGCTCCAGGTGGCACCTGAGCGCCGCCGCCTCCTCGCCCTAGGTCTCCGTCCCGGAGCCCTCGTGGAGGTCCTGCTCCAGGCCCCCCTAGGCGACCCCCTGGAGGTACGGGCGGGGGAGGCCTTCTTGCTCCTGCGCAAAGAAGAGGCGCAAGCGGTGATGGTGGAGGCCTTAGAAGAAGCATGAGTTGCCCCCGGTGCGCACCCCAGGCTCCCTTGGCCCTAAAGGCGGAGGAAAGGTGGGCCTTGGTGGGCAACCCCAACACCGGCAAGTCCTCCCTCATCAACGCCTTGGCGGGGGCGGGCCTCGAGGTGGGCAACTGGTCCGGGACCACTTTAGAGCGCCTTTCCGCCCACCTGTCCGTGGGCGAGGCCCGGGTGGAGCTCGTGGACCTGCCCGGCACCTACAGCCTCCTCCCTACCTCCCCGGAGGAGGCCCTTGTCCTCAAAGAACTCCTGCAAAACCCCCCGGACCGGATCCTGAACGTCCTTGATGCGGGCAACCTGGAACGCAACCTGGTCCTCACCCTGGAGCTCATGGAACTCGGCCTGCCCATGGCCTTGGTGGTGAACCTCCTGGACGAGGCCGAGGCCAAGGGGCTTCGGGTGGACCTGGCGGCCCTGGCCGAGGCCCTGGGCCTGCCCGCGGCCGGCGCCATAGCCGCCCGGGGCCAGGTAGAGGGGGTTTTGGAGGCGGCGCTAGGGGCCCTGGCGCCCGAACCCCCCGTGCGCTACCCCTCCCCCCTCGAGGAGGCCTTGGCCGCCCTGGAACCGTCCTGCCCCAACCGGGGGCTGGCCCTTCTCGCCCTTTTGGGGGAGGCGGTGCCGCTACCCGAACCCCTCCTTAGGGCAGCCCAGGAGGAGCGGGAAAAGCTCCTACGCAAGGGGCACGACCCCTACCTGTTGGCCTTGGAAGGACGCTACCAGAAGGCCAAGGAAGTGTACGAAAAGGCGGTCCAGCGCCACGGCACCCCTTCCCCCCTCACCGAGCGCCTGGACCGTCTGGTCCTCCATCCCCTTTTGGGCCTACCCCTTTTCCTCCTCGCCCTTTTTCTCGCCTTCCGCTTCACCTTCGCCCTTTCTAGCCCCTGGGTGGACCTCATCGGCCAGGTGCAGGAGGTGCTCGCGGGATGGATTGCCGCCTCACCCCTGCCGCCCCTTTTCCGCTCCTTCTTGGCGGAGGGCGTGGTGGCGGGGCTGGGCACGGTGTTGGCCTTTACCCCGGTGCTCTTCCTCCTCTACCTGGCCCTGGCTTTTTTGGAAACTTCCGGGTTCCTCGCCCGCATGGCCTTCGTGGCCGACCGGGTCATGCAGTGGGCGGGACTTCCCGGAAAGGCCTTCATCCCCTTGGTCCTGGGGTTTGGCTGCAACGTGCCCGCCGTCTACGCCACCCGGGCCCTCGCCCACCCCCTAGACCGCCTGCGGGTGGCCTTGGCCATCCCCTTCCTGGCTTGCGGGGCCAGGCTTCCCGTCTTCACCCTCTTTGCCTTCGTCTTCTTCCCGAAAAACGCCCCCCTGGTGGTGCTTGGCCTCTACCTCCTGGGGCTTCTCGTGGGGCTCGCCACCGCTTTGCTCCTTGGGCGCCTCTTCCAAGCCGGGCGGGGCGAGGGGGCCATGGAGCTTCCCCCCTACCGCTTCCCGCCTCTAAAGCTCCTCCTCCGCCTCTCCTTGGCCCGCACGGGAAGCTTCGTGCGGGGGGCCGGGGGGCCCATCCTGGTGGCCGTCCTCCTCATCTGGGCCCTCCTCCACGTGCCCTTGGGGGCAACCAGCCCCTACGCCCTTCTGGCCCAGGCGCTGACCCCCCTCTTTGAACCCCTGGGCGTGGGGGACTGGCGGCTCGTGGGGGCCCTCATCCCGGGCTTTGTGGCCAAGGAGGTGGTGGTGGGGGCCTTGGGGGTGAGCTTCCTGGGCGAAGCGGGCCTGGCCCCCTTGAGCCTCCTCGAGGGCCTGCGTACCCTAGGCGAAGCCTTCGGCCACGCCCTGGCGGGCACCCTGCAAGGCCTCCTTTCCCTGGTGGCCCCCGTGAGCTTTTCCTTGGCCCTCGAGCCCACCCCCTTGCAGGCCGCCCTGAAGGGCGCCGTGGCCCCCATGGGGGCCCTGGCCTACCTGGTCTTCGTCCTCCTCTACACCCCTTGCGTGGCCACCCTGGCCGCCTTGCGCCAGGTGGTGGGGACGCGCTGGGCCACTTCGTCCGTGGCCTACCAGCTCCTCCTGGCCTACGCCCTAGCCTTCCTCGCCGGACACCTCCCCCTTAAGCCATGACCCAGAAGGCCCTAGACCTCCTCAAAACGCCCAAGACCGCATCCCAACTGGCCCGGGAGCTGGGCCTCACCCCGGAGGCGGCAAGGCTTCTCCTCCACCAGCTTGCCCGGCGGGGTTACGCCAAACCCCTCCCCTGCGGCACCGCCTGCGGGGCTTGCGCCTTCCGGGGCGTGTGCCAAGAACCCGGGGAGGTCTACTGGTGGCGTACCTAACCCTGGGGTTCCAGAACGTGCACGTTGGGCAGGGTCTGGGCCCAGAGCCGGTTCTTCTCCACGTAGTCCCGCCACTTCTCGGGCACGTCCTCCTCGGGGTAGATGGCGTTCACCGGGCAGGCGGGCACGCAGGCCCCGCAGTCAATGCACTCCTCCGGGTGGATGTAAAGCTGCTCCCCGGCATCGTAGATGCACTCCACCGGGCAGACCTCCTGGCAGGACCGGTCCTTCACGCCGATACAAGGCTCGCAGATCACGTGGGGCATAGGCCACCTCCCAAGGCCCACTCTGGCGAAAGGCCCCAGGGGGGGTCCATGACCCAGATCAAGCCCCTTTGGGCATCGCTACCGGGAACCCTGGGGGCTTTGGCCTACGCTAAGGGCATGCTCCGTAAACCCTTACCCACGTGTACCCTCTCCACCCCCCAGGGGGAAAAGGTCTACCTCCCCGACCTCAAGGGCCGGCCCTGCGTCCTCGTGCGGGACGAAACCCTGGCCCAGGCCCTCGCCCTCCGGGAGGGGGAACTCCAGGCCCTGGGGGCCCAGGCCTTTCTCCTCGCCCAAGAACCCTCCCCAAGCCCCCTTCCCCTCCTCCTGGACCCCAAGGGCACCCTTCTCCAAACCCTCCCCCCCAGCGCGGTGGCCATCACGGATGCCTACCTGGAGGTGTACCACCTGGGCCCGGTGGCGGATGTTGAAGAAATTTTCAATTGGCTCCGCTTCGTAGAGATGCAGTGTCCGGAGTGTGTGATGCCGGAGGCGGAATGGACCTAAAGGTCAAGCGGGTCTACCGCCCTCCCGGCACCGGAAGACGAGCTTAGGGTTTTGGCGGGCCGTCTATGGCCTCTCCCAGGAGGGGCCCGGGTGGACGGTGGGCCAAGGGGTTCGCCCCCTCCGGTGCCCGACGCCGTGGGTTCGCCCACAAGCCGGCCAAGTACCCTCTCTCCTTGCCCGTCACCGGGCGGAACCTGCGGGAAACCCTAGCGAAGCTGAAGGCTTTAGCCCCAAAAGGCCGGGGCACCCTGCGCTTCTGCGCCCAGGGGAGGCGGTACAAAAACGCCGCTCAAGGGGAGCCTCGAGGGCCCCTGGCCCAAGGCTTGACAGGCCCCAAGGGGAGGCCATATTATTTAGGAATCCTAAGGAGGTAGGTATGAACCGGTCACGTCTGCGGTTTTTCCTCCTCGCGGCCTCGGCGGTAGGACTCCTGGCCTTGGGCCAAGGGGACTTCCCCTACCCAGAGGGTTTCCGGCTTTGGCCCCACGTGAAGAGCATGGAGCTCAAGCCAGGGCATCCCTTGTACGAGAGCTTTGGCGGCCTGCACCACATCTATGTGAACCCCACGGGGCTTCCCACCTACCAGGCGGGGAAAAGGTCCCCCTTCCCCAAGGGAACGGTCATCGTCTTTGACCTCCTGGAAGCCAAAAGCGAGGGGAACGCCTTGGTGGAAGGCCCGAGGAAGCTCATCGGGATGATGGTCAAAGACCCCGAGCGCTATGCGGAAACGGGAGGCTGGGGCTACTACGCCTTCGGGCCCGACAAGCGGCCCTTGGCCATTGACCCCAAGGCCTGCCACGCCTGCCACCAAGGGGCGGCCAACACCGATTACGTCTTCAGCGAGTTCCGGCCCTAAGCTTAGGGGGTGGAAGACCGGGTAGAAAAGCTCCTCGCCCTTCTAGAACGCTTGGCCCAGGCGGAAAGGGCGCTCCTCACCCGGGAGGCCCACCCCCTGGGCCTTACGGCCACCCAGGCCCAACTCCTCCTCCACCTCACCGAGCGCCCCCACGGGGTGGTGGACCTCGCCCACCTCCTGGCCCTCACCCCGGCCACGGTGAGCGAGGCCTTGGCCACGTTGGAGCGGAAAGGGCTTCTGGTGCGGGAAAAAGACCCTAAAGACGGGCGCCGCTTCCGCCTCGCCCCCACGGCGGCGGGAAGGCGCCTGGCCGAGGCCCTAAAGGGCTATGCCCAACCCTTGCGGAAGGCCCTCGAGGGGGTAGACGCCGAAAGCCTCCTCTTCCCCCTCATGGGGGTCCTCGAGGGGCTCGTGCGCCAAGGGGTGATGGCCGATACCGGCCTCTGCCTCACCTGCCGCCACCTGCGGCGGGAAGGAGGGTTTTACTGCGCCCTCCTCCACCTCCCCCTGGCCCCAGAGGACCTGCGCCTGGCCTGCCCGGACCACGCCTTGGGCTAAGGCTTCTAGCGGGAAGGCCTCCCCTTGAGCACCTCCTGCGGGGAAAGGCGCTTGGCTCGGGCCTCCTGAACCTCGGCCAGGGTGAAGGGCTTAGGGTTCTTGTTCCCAAAGCTTTGGCCCAGGTAGTTGAGTAGCTGAAGGATTTCCTCATCCTTTAGCTGGGCCAAGGCCGGCATGAGGCCGTTATAGGTCACGTTGCCCACCTTAAGGGGTCCCTGGAGGCCGAAGGCCACGACCTGAACCAGGTAGGAGCGTCCCCGTGGGTCCTTGAAGAAAGGCTCCAGGCCCGTGAGGGGCGGGAACGCCCCCGCTACCCCCTGCCCGGCGGGTTGATGGCAACCGGCGCAGTATTGGGCGTAAAGCCGGCTTCCATCCTGTGCCCATACGCCGCCTAGAAAAAGCCCTACAGCCGTCAACACCAATGCCTTTTTCATGCCTGCCTCCCTTCCCAACGGAAACCCTTACCCACTTGCGCCAACCAAGCCGGGGGAACATAGACGCAACGGGGATCGCTCCCGAGGTAATCCCCGGTTTCCGCAAAGGCGCGGGCCCGGCTACCCCCGCACACATAGCGGTACTCGCACACCCCGCACTTGCCCTTCAGGAGATCCTTGTTACGGAGCTGGCGAAAGAGTGGGCTTTCCCGGTAAATCTCCAGAAGGCGCTTTTCGCGCACGTTACCCGCATACACCGGCAAAAAGCCCGAAGGGGCAACATCCCCGGTGGCAGAGACGAAAACGAAGCCGTTGCCGTCCGTAACCCCCAGGCGGGAATGCTCCATACCATCTTGGAAATATTCCCGGTAAAGGCTCTCCCCTGCGGCCAAGGCCCGGTCCGGCCTTCCTTCCGCCTTCCGCCTTTGCAGGACCACCCGGCGGAAGTGGTGGGCCTCCGTGGTCTTCACGTGGAAGGGGTACGTTTGGGAGACCTCGTAAAGCCAGTGGAGGACCTCCTCAAACTGCCGGGCGGAAAGTTGCCTAAGCACCGCTCCCCGGCCCACCGGTACCAAGAAGAACAGGCTCCAAAGCACCACGCCCTTCTCCGCCAGAAGAGGGGGAAGGGCTTGGATTTCCGGCCAGTTGTCTCGGGTCACGGTGGTGTTCACCTGGGTGGGAAGCCCCGCCTCCTTGGCCCAGTCCAGGGCCTCGAGGGTCCGGGCAAAGGTCCCCCTCTCCCCCCGGAAGGCGTCGTGGGTCTCCGGCGCCGCCCCGTCCAAGGAAAGGGCGAGCCGGGTAACCCCCGCCTCCTTGAGCCGGAAAACCATCTCTCGGTTCAGGAGCGGGGTGGCCGCAGGGGTGAGCCCTACCTTGAGCCCCAGCTCCCTGGCCCGTTCCACCAGGAGAAAGAGGTCGCTTCGGGCCAGGGGATCCCCCCCGGTAAGAAGGAGGAGGGGCTTGGGCCGGTAGGTGGCCACCTCCTCCAAAAGCCTTAGGCCCTCTTGGGTGGAAAGCTCGCCGGGAAGCGGGTGGGGCATGGCCGAGGCCCGGCAGTGCCGGCACGCCAGCATGCAGGCGTTGGTCACCTCCCAAGCGACCAAGTAGGGGTACTGGGTAAAATCAGGGTGTTCCATCGTTCCAAGCTTTTGCCGAAAGCACGGTAAGCGTCCATGACCCGGGTCATGGGGGAGGGTCTCCCCTCCCCCAAACCCGCTAGTAGATGTCGTAGGCGGTGTTGTAGACGTTGAACTTGCCCGTAGGAGTCCGCACCCAGTCCCCGGTGATGCGGGCCTTCTCCTTAAGGGTCAAGGCATCGTAGACCACGATGAAGGTGGGCGTGTCCTTGGCCCCCCAGGCAGAGACCCAGATCTCCGTTCCCCCCTTGTTGAACTCGGGGTGCACCATCCGGGCCTTAAGCTCCTGGGCTCCGGGCACCTCCCAGCACTTCACCACCTCCAGCTTGCGCTTGTCTATGGCACAAAGGCTGGCTGCAGCCTGGGGGCTTGGGCTCATGGGGAAGTCCACGATGACCCACGGGCTATTGGGGTGGGCCTTGATGAACAGGGTGCCGGAGTAGGGAAGTTGGATTCGCTTCACCACCTTCCAGGCGTATTGGGGGTGTTGCTCGGGATCCACGCCCACCACCGTCACCTCGGGGCTGCCGATGTTGCCTGTGGCCCAGACGGGCCCGTAGGTGGGGTGGGTCCAGTTGGAGCCACGGCCCGGGTGGGGTCTTACCCCCGCTTCCACCTCGGCCAGGAACGCCCGGGTTTTGGTGTCAATGACGATAAGCTTGTTTACTGCATTGGCCGCCACGATAAAGTAGCGCTTTAGCGCCCACCCACCATCGTGCAGGAAGCGTTCGGTGTCTATCATCGTGATGGGTAGCGGGCGGCCCGGCTTATGGAGCTCGGCGTAGTTTACCAGCCAGGTTTGCCCCGACTCCTTTAGGTTGACGATCCACTCAGGGTTGTGCTGGCTGGCCACGATGGCGGCCACCCTAGCCTCTTGGACAAACTCCCCTGCCCCCTTGACATAGGACATGGTGGAAACCATCTTCAGGGGCTCGAGGGTAAGACCATCCAGAATGACCATGGCGGGTGGCCAGTAGCATCCCACCACGGCATACCTGTCCTCGTAGCCCTTGAACTTGCTGGACTCTATGGAGCGGGCGTCCACACAGGGCTTGGCCTCCGCCACCACCTGGGGCGGGTTCATCCAAAGGTCAATCAGGCTGGCCTTGCCATCCCGGCCTATTGCCATGAAGTAGCGCCCCGTGGCCGAGGAGCGGAGAATGTGGGTGGCGAACCCCGTAGGCACGATGGTTACGAGCTCCTTCTTGTCCCCGTCAACGATGGCCACCTGACCCGTGTCCCGCAACACCTGGCCAAAGAAGTTCTGCCAGTTACGGTTATGGAGCGGGCGGTTGGGACGCTTCTCCGGGGGCACGTAGACCTTCCAGGTCTTCTTGACCTCCTCAAAGCTCGGAATCGGGGGCGCTGGGGGTTCTTCTAGGAGAAAGCGGGCCACCAGCTCGGTGTCCTTCTCGCTCAGAATGCCTTGCCGCCCCCAGTCGGGCATGCCCCCAGGGAGCCCCCCAAAGATCACCGCCTTCAGGTACTCTAGGCCCCGCTCCGCCATCCGCCTAGGCTCCAGGGCAGGCCCCGTTGCCCCCTTGCGCAAAACCCCGTGGCAACCGGCGCAACGGTCAAAGTAGATCTGCGAAGCCCGCTCCCGCTCCACTGGACCCAAGGTTCCCGGAGCCTGGGCCAAAGCCAAGGCCGCCACCAAAACCGCACCCCACAGGCCCATCGCCTTTTTCATGGCACACCTCTGCTAACTAGGATACCCATATCCGAGTAGTACAGATGTCCTAGGGCAAAGGTCCCTGGAAAACCTAGCTACAAAAGATCCCCGACGCATAGCTTCCAAGAAAGAAGCCCCCGGAGGGTAGCCTCCGGGGGACCTAACCTTTGGCTAGTGCTGGTGTTGCGAGGTTTCAGCCCGCTGCGCGGGTTCGTACACCCGGATGATCCCCTTCATGTAGGGGTGGATGCTGCAGATGTAGGTGTACTCTCCGGGCTGGGTAAAGGTAATGCGGTACCGCTCCCCGTGACCCAGCTTGGGGGTAACAAAGGGCTCGGGCCCTTGAACGTTGATGACCACGGCGTCGTGCCGTCCCGTGCGCTCTCCTTCCAAGAGGTCAAAGACGTCCTCGTTGACGAACTCCACCGTGGTTCCCACGGGGATTTCCAAGATCTTGGGATAGAAGGAGTTGCCTACCATCTGTACCCGCACGGGCAAGGGATCCAGGGCCTTTGCCCCCACGGTCACGGGTTGGGCCAAGGCGGGGTCCAGGGGCAAGCGAACCGTGTGCTCGTGGTCAGGGGTTCCCAGACCGTAGGGGTCCAGCACCCGCTTCGCGTCCGCAGGGATGGCGGTGAGGGCCTTCGGCCCCTCCGCCGGCACCGTGCGCACCCGCGGGGCGTCCTTCTTGGCCCGCAATATTCCCACTGCTCCCTTGATGGCGGTATTGAAGACGTGGGTTACCAGGGTATAGTCCCCTTCCACCGGAGGCACCCGCCACTCAATAACCCAGGAGTCCGAAGGACCCGCCAGCACGGTCTGGCTGCCTTTCATGACGTTGTCTGGGTTGCCCTGGTAGTAGATGTACTCCCAAACGCCCCCCACCACGTGGAAGGTGCTGGTGAGGCTGGGACCGGCGTTAAGGAAGTAGATGCGCACGTAGTCGCCCGGCCGCACGGGAATGGGCTCGTTAACGTAGCGGAAGTTGTACCCGTTGAAAACCACATAGGTGGCCTTGCCATCAAAGAAGTCCCTTCCCGAAGCGTACCACTCGCTCTGGACAATGTAGAGCTTGAGGTCAGGCGGGCGTTTTAGTTCGGCCTCGAGGCGGTACTTCTTCTTCGGCTCCACCACAATCATGCCGTGCTGGCCACCCATGGTATGGGCCATAATCCCGTGCCCACCCGGGGCGCAGTGGTACATGAAGACCCCCGGGAAGTCAGCGGTGAAACGAAAGACCCGCTCCTCCCCCGGCTGGACGTTGCCCAGGAATTTGGAGGTCTGAGTGTTAGCGGCGTGGATGGAGAGCCCGTGGGCTACGCTATCCACGTTCTTGAGAACTATCTCCACAGTATCGCCCTCTTCCACCACCAGCATGGGCCCTGGGCTCATGCCGTTAAAGGAAAACCCCTTTACGTAAACCCCCTCGTCCACGGGGAACACGCTGCTTTGCGCCGTCAGCTCAAAACGTTTGACCGCTGCTAAGGCAGGCACCCCAAGGGCCACAGCCGCCACCAACAGGAACCTTGCACCTTTCATCGTTCACCTCCGGTAGGCCCTAACTCGGACCTACTCATCCGTGTTTTAGCACCCACCCCCAAGGACAGGTGTCCTTGTGGCAGATGTCCCGATCTAGCCCTCATCCTGGGACAGGGTTAGGCCTTGACATAACCCAAGGCCAAACCCCACAGCGCAGGCATAGACTACGAGCTATGCGGCTCGTTTATCTCCTACTCGGCCTACTCTTCACCGGGTTAGGGTTTTTGGGAACCGTGCTTCCCGTCCTCCCCGCCACCCCGCTGTTCCTGGTCGCCGTTTATCTCTTTTCCCGCAGCCACCCTGGCTTGGAACGCTGGCTGCTCTCCTTGCCCAGGATCGGCCCTCTGCTCCAGAACTACCGGGAAGGCCGCGGCATACCCCTCCGCACCAAACGCTTAGCCAGCGGCCTAGCCTTGGCAGCGGCGCTTTTCGGCACCCTTAGCCTCCCCCACCCTTGGGTCCGGATCCTCGTGCTCCTCCTCATTGCCTATGGGATCTACTTCCTCTGGTGGCGGATCCCCACCCTAGCGCCGCAAGAAGATCCAAAACACCAATAGCTCCCATAGGGCCAAAAACCCGCCCAAGGGGTCCCAGGCCGCCCGTCCTCCCCATGCGAGGCCGTAAGGGGTGGGAAGGGGCAGACCAAGGAGCCTCGAGGCCAAGTAGAAGGCCGCAAGGCTTAGGGCCAAAAGCCCTGAAGAGGCCCGGAGCAAGGTTCCCACACCCCCCTTCAAAGCCTCCGGAAGAACCAAGCTGAGGAAAAGAAGGGTATAGCCTAGCCCCCCCTGAAGGATTAACCCCCACAACAACACGCTCTCGTAAAAAAAGGCTTCCGCCGCTCCCCCATATGCCCTTTGTCCCAGGCTTGCCAACAGGTCCCCACAGAACCCTTTCCAGCCCAATCCCGCACCCAGACTCTGTAGGTGAGCCGGCAGGAGGGCCATCAGGGAAGGAAGCCACAAGGGCATAGGCCAAGTTTAGGGGAGCCGCCCAGGGACTTTTGTACTTGACACCCTTCCGGCCTTCCATAAAACTCGGATGTGTAGGTCGTAGTTAAAGGAGGTGGCACATGCCCGAAAAGGAACACTGGCTCTTGGACAACCCCTGGCTCCTCCTCGGCATCCACGTGGTCCTCTTTGTCGGCCTCTACCTCGTGTGGGGTTGGCTGGACATCAGCCGTATCCCCAAGCCTTAAGGAGGTCCCTATGGCCCTTTATCCTCCCAAGGACTGGCACAATGAACCCGTTACTCCCGAAGAGCGGACCTGGTTGACCCTGGCGGCCCTCTTCGCCATCGTTTTCTTATCCGCCTTCATGGGCATATGGCACCTTACAGGCCGCCAAACCACCCATGGCGAGGCGTACCGGGTGGACCCCCAGGCCTATCGGCAAAAGGTCTTGGAGTTCACCGAGCAGCACCGCGTGGGAGAGCTGAACGGGATCCCCGTGGTGGCTCCACCCCCTGGCGACATTTACCTTATGGCTCAAGCCTTCAGCTGGTACCCTGTCCTAAAGCTTGAAGAAGGGGAAACCTACAGGCTCCATGTGGGCTCTGTGGACTTCCCCCACGGCTTTAGCCTTTACCCCCACGAGTGGAGCCTCCAGCTTTACCCGGGCTATGAGTGGGTGTATACCTTTAAACCCACCGAGGCCGGCGAATACACCCTCGTCTGCAACGACTACTGCGGCTTGGGACACCACACCATGCTGGGAAGAATCCTGGTGGAGAAGTCAAGGAGGTGAAGCATGGCCCTGCCTCTAGAACGCACCTGCCCTGCCACAGGGCTTAAGCTCTTTGGCGTTGCCGAAACCCTGGTTCGGTGGAACGCTGTGGCCGCTGTGGTCTTCCTGCTTCTGGGTTTTCTCTGGGTAATTCCCACCACCTTGAACCGGGTTCTTGGACCCGAAGTGGTTCCCCCCAACCTGTACTATCAGGCCACCTTCCTGCACGGCTGGAACATGCTCATTTTCTGGATCCTCTTCTTTGAGGTGGCCCTCCTCTACTTCGCTGCGTCCGCCATCCTCAAAACGCCCCTAGCCCTGCCCCAGCTGGCATGGGGAGGGTTCGGGCTCATGCTAGGCGGGGCGGTCCTCATCAACTACCTGGGCATGGCCCAGCCCCTTTCGTTCCTGCCCTTTACCCCCTACGTGCCCCTAAAGGCCCCTTCTCTTTTCTACCTAGCGGTCCTTCTCTTCGCCGTGGGTGCCATCTTGGCCGTCCTCGTTTTCTTCCTCACCCTCCACCGCGCCTGGAAGACAAAGGCCTACGGCCCCTCCATGCCCCTGGCCGCCTTCGGGGCGCTCACCGCCGCTATCCTGGCCACCACCACCCTCCTCTCGGGGGCGATCGCTTTCATCCCCGCTTTTCTCTGGTCCTTAGGCCTCCTACCGAGCCTAGATCCCTTGTGGTGGCGGCATACCTACTGGGGTTTCGGCCACGGAGCCCAACAGGTCAACCTTGCCGCCATGGTCACCGCGTGGTACCTCCTGGCCCTCTTCACCGTGGGGGGCACAACTCCGAGCGAAAGGTTATCCCGCATCGCATTTCTGCTTTACCTGCTAGGGATTAACCTGGGCTCGGCTCACCACCTCCTCACCGAACCGACAGGAGCGCTCTCCAGCGCTTGGACCTGGGTGAACACCGGCTACCTCATCCACGTGGCCGTCCTGGGAAGCCTGATTCATGCCTTTTCCGTGCCCGCCGCCATTGAACGTGGGTTACGTATAAAGGGGTTTTCCCAAGGGCTTTTCACCTGGCTCCTTCGCGCCCCCTGGGGGAATCCCGGGTTCTCCGCCCTTTTCCTTTCCGTACTCCTCTTTGGCCTGCTGGGCGGCGTAAGCGGCGTAACCATGGGTTCTTACGACATGAACCTGAAGTGGCACAATACCCTGGCCGTGGTGGGCCACTTCAAGGGAACTGTGGTGGTGGGGACAAGCCTCGCCTTTATGGGGCTAACCTACTACCTCCTTCCCCTTCTTTTCCGCCGGAAAGTGGTCTTGCCGCGCCTGGCCGCCTGGCAACCTTGGCTCTTTGGCCTAGGCATGGCTTTGCTCTCCCTAGCGATGATGCGCCTTGGCGTGGTCTATGGCCTCCCCCGGCGGTTCGGAGACACCTTCCAGTTCGGGGGAAGCCCCTTCGGCTTCGCTTACCCCCCGGAAGCTTCCACCCTGCTTGTTGCCATGGGCGTTGGCGGTGCGCTCTCCTTGGCAGGGGGCCTGCTTTTTGTCCTACTGGTGGTAGGCTCGCTCCTTTGGGGTAAACGGCTAAGCGATGAGGAGATTCGCCTCACCTACGCCGTGCGCTCTGAGGAGGGCTCCGTCACCCCCAAAGGCGTTTACCTGCTCGCCCTGCTCTTCCTGGCCTTTTTCCTCTTGTACTATCTTTACAATCACTACTTCCTTTCCCAAGCGTGGCCCATCGGCGTTCGGTAGAACCCTTCCTTCCCGGCCCCCGGGGGAATCCCGGGGGTTTACCATAGGGGCATGCCCGTGCGCAGCCTCCTTCGGCGGGAAGAGTCCTATGCCCTCCATGCCCTCCTCCTTTTGGCGGAGGAACCTGGGCTCTCCGCAATGGAGATCGCCCAAAAACTCAAAGCCCCACCCGCCTTCATGGCCAAGGTGCTTTCCAAGCTGGCCAAGGCGGGGCTGGTGGAAAGCCGGATGGGACGTGCGGGAGGGGTGTGGCTCAAAGGTGCCCCTGAAGAGATTAGCCTCCTCAAGGTCATGGAGACCCTCTCCGGCCCAGTAGCCCTGGACCTTTGCGCCACCCTAAAACGATGTCCAACAGAGGAAAGGCGGGGCGTCTGCTACCTCAAGCCCAACCTGGTACGCATGAACCTGGAAATCCGGAAGGCCCTAGGGAGCCTCACCCTTAAAGATCTCCTTCCGGAAAAGGTTTAACCTAGGTCATGGCCCCTCCTCCACTTAGCCCCCTAGGCTAAAGGCATGGAAGGGATCGCCCTCACGACCCCGGTCAACGAGATCTTGCGGCGTTACCCAGAAGCCGTGCGGCTTCTGAACGAGCTCGGCGTGGACACCTGCTGCGGCGGGGCCGAGCCCTTGGAGGAAGCGGCCAGGCAGGCAGGGCAGGACCCCATAGAGGTCCTGAACGCCTTAGCCCACTTCCTGCAAAAGGAGGCGCGCCAATGAACCTCCTAGAAAATGCCCGCTTCGGAACGGTGCGGGGCGTGGAAGTCCTGGCCGACTACCCCGAGGTGCGCCTGGTCCTCTTCAGCCTGCAGAACGGCCAAGAGGTGAGGGGGAAGGGGGAGCCTCGAGTCCACCTCCTCTGCTTGGAAGGAGAGGGCACCCTCTTCGCCGGGGAACGGGAGGTTCTAGCCCGGCCAGGTACGCTCCTTGACGCCTCCCCAGGCGAGCCCCACGGGGCGCGGGCCGCCCAGGGGCGGTTTTTGGTACTCGGCATCATCACCCCCCGCCCATGATCCCCGCAAGCCGCCTCGCCCTGACCAGCGCCCTCCTGTGGTTCATGGCCGCCAACCTCCTTGGCCTCCTGATGGGGCTTGGCATGCTGCCACCCACCTGGAAACCTGCCCACGCCCATATGCAACTTCTGGGCTTCGTGGGCCTCATGATCTACGGCGTGGCCTACCACGCCCTGCCCCGGTTCCGGGGCGTGGTCTTCCGGCGGCCCGGACTCGCCCTCGTCCAGGTGGGTCTCGCCAACCTAGGGCTTCTGGGCATGGCCTTGGGTTGGGGGCTTGGCTGGGGCCCAACCCTTTGGGGGGTCTTCGCCGGGCTTTCTGCCCTGGCTGGGCTTCTTTTCGCCCTGTTGATGCTGGAGGTGCTGTGGGGCTAAGGGACCTTTGCCCCCGCACCCTTCCCCTACCCTGGAGGCGAGGATGCGTACCACAAGCGTTCCCCTAAGGTCGGTGGCCCTGCCTGCGGAGCACGGGGGCTGGGGCTTTACCCTGGAGCCGGTTTTCCTGGGCCTTCTCCTCTCCCCTGGACCCCACACCCTGGGGCTCCTCCTCCTCGGCCTTTTCGGCTTTTTGGCCCGGCACCCGCTGAAGCTCGCTTACCAGGACCTGCGGAAGGGCAAGCGCTACCCCCGCACGGAGCTGGCCCTTAGGGTGGGGGGCTTCTACATTCTCCTAGCCCTTTCGGGCCTCCTCCTCGCCGCCCGCACCGCCCAAGGTCCCTTCCTCCTTCCCCTCCTCCTGGCCCTCCCCCTTGCCGCCTACGTGGCCTACGCCGACGCCAAAAACCGGTCCCGGGAGCTTTTCCCAGAGCTGGCGGCGGCCCTCTTCATGGCCGCTTTGGCCCCGGCGGGGGTGCTTGCGGGGAGCCTCGAGGCGGAGGTGGCCCTGGGAAGCTTCCTCGCCCTAGCCCTAAGGGACGTGGCCGCCCTCTACTACGCCCGCACCCAGGTGCTGAGGGCCCGGGGCGCCTCTCCCAAGCGCTACCCCACCCTCCTCGCCCTTTTCCTGTCAGCGGCCCTAGCCCTCTTCCTCGCCCAGGAAGGTCTTCTCCCCCACGCTGTCTTCTTTGGGCTCCTCGCCCTCGCCCTTTACGGGGGCTACGCCCTCTTCCGCCCCCCGGTGCCGGCCCGGGTCATCGGTTGGACCCAGATGGGGTTTGGCCTTCTCCTGGTCCTCCTCACCACCCTTGGCTACACCCAGATGGGGCTTCCCACCACCCTTTTGAGGGTGCCAAGCCTCCACCGGCTTCTGGGGTGGGCCCTGGTGGGGCTCGCCTTCGCCCTGAGCCTTTGGCTTCTCCTCCGCAAGGAGGTGCCCCGGGCGGCCCGGCTTGCCCTGGGCCTTTACGACCTGAACGCCCTCCTCGGCCTCCTTTACCTGGCCCTGGGGGGGCCGCTATCCCCGCACCCCTTCCTGGCCTTCCTCGGGGTGGCCCTGGCCCACACCTTGCTCCGGCGACCCCCTCCTTGGCCGGCGGTGGGGTTTTTCCTCCTCGGGCTTCTCCTCCTTGGACACGGATAGTGGCCTTGCGTACCCTGGCCCTTTGGGCTTTGGGGAAGAATAGGGGCATGCGCAAAGCGTGGGGCCTACTCCTCCTCCTGCCCCTGGCCCTGGCCTTTCTCTCCCTCTTCCTCCACCTCCTCACGCCCCCTCGCCCGTGGGCCGAGCCCATCCAGGCACCCCCCGAGACCCTCCAGGCCGTCTACGCCGAGGCCCACACCGCCGCCTTGCGCATAGAAGGCCCCGAGGGGAGCCGGGGCACGGGCTTCTTCTACGCCCAAGGCCTCGTCCTCACCGCCTACCACGTGGTGGCGGAAGGAGGGCCTTACACCCTGGTCCTCGCTACTGGCGCCCGGGCCCCGGCACGGCTTTTGGGCTTCGCCGAGCCCTTGGACCTGGCGGTGCTCGCCACGGAAGGGGAAGCGCCCAGGACGCTTCCCCTGGAAACGGAAAGGCGGCCCCGGGTGGGGGAGGCCGTGCTCCACATCGGCAACGGCCGGGGCCAGTTCATCGCCCCCCGGTACGGGCGGGTGACCCGCCTCGAGGTGAGCCCTTCTCCCTTCCTCCCCCAAGGCCTCGTGGAAACCTCCCTCCCCCTCGCCCCCGGGGACTCGGGCGGGCCCGTGTTGGACGCTAGCGGCAAGGTCCTGGGGATAGCGGTGGCCATCGGCCAGACGGAGGAGGGGTTCCGGAGCTTCTACACGCCCCTTTTGGGGCGGCAAGGGGTACTCTCCGCATTGGAGGGGGGAGAAAGGCGCTACTGGCCCTACCTGGGCCTACGGGGGCCTAGGGCCCTCACCCCGGACCTCGCCCAGCAGCTCGGGCTTCCCCCGGGCGGGGTGCTGGTGGGCGAGGTGGTGCCGGGTGGGGCCGCCCACCGGGCGGGGCTTAGGGGGCTAGAGTCGGGGGGCGTCCCCGACGTGATCCTGGAGGTGGACGGCACCCCGGTGAACTCCTTTGAGGACCTCCTCCGGGAGGTGCGCAAGCGGGAGGTGGGGGAAAGGGTGCGCCTCACCGTGCGAAGGGGAGGCGAGGTCTTCCAGGTGGAAGCCCTCCTCGCCCCTTTCCCGGGGCGCTAGCCCGCAAGCTCCCGGTACGCAAGCACCCCCGGCATCCCCTCCGCCAGGAGGACCGCCCGGGCGATGGCCCGGGCTAAAGCGTCGGCGGCGTAGGCCCCAAGGCGCAAGAGCCCCAGGGGGCCCACCCCTTTGCCGTCCCCCAGGGCCAGGGCAAAGACCACATCCCCGTCCAAGGGGGTGTGGGCGGGGCGGATGGCCCGGGCCAAGCCGTCCTGGGCCATGATGGCAAGCCGCCTGGCCTCCGCCTTGGTGAGGGGGGCGTCCGTGGCCACCACCGCCAGGGTGGTGTTCTGGCCGAGAAGGAGGGGGAAGCGGTAGTCCTCGGGAAAGCCCCGGTAGCGGGAAAGGTCCGGCAAAAGGGCCCACTCCCCCTCGGCCAGGAAGGGCTCGGCGTAAAGCCTCCCCGTGGAGGGGTCAAAGGGGCGGCCCAGGCTGTTCACCGCCGCCAGGGCCACCACCCTAAAGCCCTCTTCCAGGCGGTAGCCCGCAAGGCCAAAGCCCCCCTTGACCCCGCCCGCCACCGCCCCCGTGCCCGCCCCCACGCTCCCCTCGGCCACCTCCTCCCCTGCGGCCAAGGCGGCCCCATACCCCGCCTCCCGCGAGGGGGGCCGGAAGACCTCCCCCCGGCCGAGATCGTAGAGCACGGCGGCGGGGACGATGGGCACCACGCCCCCAGGGGTGGGAAACCCCTTCCCCCGTTCCCGGAGGTAGGCCATAACCCCCTCCGCCGCCCCTAAGCCAAAGGCGCTTCCCCCCGTGAGGAGGACGGCCTGCACCCTCTCCACGGTGTTCTCGGGGAGGAGGAGGTCCGTCTCCCGCGTGCCCGGGGCCGCCCCCCGCACGTCCGCCGCCGCCACCGCCCCCTCCTCCACCAGGACCACGGTGCACCCGGTGCGGGCCTTGGGGTCGGTGAAGTGCCCCACCCTAACCCCGGGGAAAAGCGCCTCCTTGCCCCACAAGGCTTCCGCCATAGGGCCAGTATGGGGTAGGCTTAGGGGCAAGACAAGGAGGCGGTATGTGGGAGTACCTCATCCACGGCGAACCCTCGCCCAGGCTCCAAGCCTTTTTGGAAGGGGTGGGCAAGGCGCTGGAGGCCCAGGGCTTCCGCTTTAACCCGGGTGCGGAAGCCCCCAACCTGGTCCTCAACGCCATCAC
Source organism: Thermus brockianus (assembly GCF_021462505.1). GTDB lineage: Bacteria > Deinococcota > Deinococci > Deinococcales > Thermaceae > Thermus > Thermus hydrothermalis. The sequence continues at coordinate 215,307 of NZ_JAKEDV010000003.1, read as the reverse complement.
CCCAGAAAACCCAAGGCCTTACCGCCGCAAGGCCCAGGCCACCTTCGTGGCCTCCGCTTTGGAGCTGCCCGAGTACCCGGAAGACCCCTTGCGCGAGCTCTACCCCTACCTGGTCCGGGCCCTTTCCAATGTGCTCTTGGCCTACGTGCCGGGAAAGGGGGTCAAGTTCCTCACCCTGGAGCTCGGCCACTATGAGGAGCCCGAGGGGGAAGGCTTCTTTGAGCGGGTGGCCCAAAGGCTTAAGCCCATCGCCTGTAGCCGCCTCGTCCTCAACAACATCTTTGAGCCCGACCTCGAGCCCGAGCTTTGGCACGGGGATGCGCTCACGGAAAGCATGTACCGGGCGGGGAAGAAGCTCAAGGAATGGGACCTCCTCCCTGCCCCCTTCCCCATTGAGGAGATCCTCCCCCCCGAGGACCTCCGCCACGTGAAGCGCCTCTACGGCATCGGGGGGCTTTCCTACGGCAACCTCTCCGTGCGCAAGGACGAAAAGCGCTTCTGGATGTCGGCGAGCGGGGTGGACAAGGCGAACCTCAGGGAGATCGGCCGGGACATCCTCATGGTGAAGGACTACGATCCGGAAAGGAACGCCATCCTCCTCTCCGTCCCCCCCCACGTGGAGCCCAGGCGGGTGAGCGTGGACGCCATAGAGCACTGGATGATCTACCGGGAACACCCCGGGGTGGGGGCCATCCTGCACGTGCACGCCTGGATGGAGGGGGTGCCCGCCACCCCCTTCAACTACCCCTGCGGCACCTACGAGCTGGCCCAGGCGGTGGCGGAGAAGGTGCGCCAAGCCCCCGACCCCACCCGGGCGGTGGTGGGGCTTAAGAACCACGGCCTCACCATCACCGGGCGGAGCCTGGACGAGATCTTAGAGCGCATTGAGGGCAAGCTCATCCGCACCGTGCCCATGTCATGAAGGCCCTCCTCTATACCCCCTCCCTCCCCCGCTTCCTCGGGGCCCGGGTCCTGGGAAAACGCTTCCCCAAGGGGCTCCTTCCCCTGGCCCTCGCGGAAGTCCCCCTGCCCGAACGGGAGGGCTTCGTGCGGGTGAGGGTCCGGCTAAGCGGGGTCTGCGGCTCGGACCTCGCCCTCCTCTACGGCAAAAGCCCCCCCTCCATAAGCCCCTTCTTCTCCTTCCCCGCCGTCCTGGGCCACGAGATCCTGGGGGAGGTGGAAGGGAACCTGGTGGCGGTGAACCCCCTCCTGGCCTGCGCTGACCGGGGGCTTCCCCCCTGCCGGAGGTGCCAGGGGGGAGAGGAAGGCCTCTGCGAGAACGTGGCGGAGGGGGCTTTGGCCCCGGGGATGCTGGGCTACAACCGGGACCTCCCCGGGGGGTGGGGGGAGTGGGTCCTGGCCCGGCCCGAGCGGCTCTACCCCATCCCGGACGGGGTCCCGGAGGAGCGGGCGGTGCTCGCGGAGCCCTTGGCCGTGGTGCTGAGGGGCCTCAAGAAGCTCAGGCCATGGCCCGGGGAGGTCCTTGTCTTGGGGATGGGCACCCTGGGCCTTCTCGCCGTGCGCCTCCTCAGGGCCTTGGGCTATGGGGGAAGGGTCCTGGCCGTGGCCAAGTACCCCCACCAGGCGGAAAGGGCGAAGGCCTTCGGGGCGGACGAGGTCTTCGCAAGCGCCAAGGAGGCCCAAGGGGCGAGAAGCCGGCGCTACCGCTACCTCCTCTTCACGGGCCACAGGGGCGGGTACCCAGGGGTGATAGAGGCCTCGGGAAGCGGCCGGGGCTTCCGGGAGGCCCTCGCCCTGGCGGAGGAAGGGGGTAGGGTCCTCCTTCTGGGCGCCCCAGGGCTTGAGCCCGTGGACCTTTCCCCCTTCTGGTTCAAGGAGGTGGGCCTTGTGGGGAGCTACACCTACACCCGGGAGGAGTTCGCGGAGGCGGTGAGCCTCCTCCCCGAGCTTGGAGGCCTGGAGGCCCTGATCGGCGGGGTCTACCCCCTTCCCGCCTGGAAGGAGGCCCTTTCCGCCCGGGGCAAGGCCCTCTTCCGGCCAAATGTGCCCTAGGCGGGGATGGCCCCAGGGAGCTAGGGCTATACTCCCGGCAAAGCGGAGGGAGGGGGCATGCCCTGGGAGGAAGAGCCTTTCATAGAGGCCGGGGAGAAGCTTAGGCGGCTCCTCAAAGAGGTCAAGCGGGTCATCGTGGGCCAGGACCACCTCCTGGAGAGGATGCTGGTGGCCCTTTTGGCCCGGGGCCACCTCCTCATTGAGGGGGTGCCCGGCCTGGCCAAGACCCTGGCGGTGCGGACCCTGGCGGAGGCCCTGGGGGGGAGCTTCAAGCGCATCCAGTTCACCCCGGACCTGGTGCCGGCGGACCTCCTCGGGACCCGCATCTACAACCCCAAGGAGGGGGTGTTCCGCACGGAGCTCGGGCCCATCTTCGCCCACCTCCTCCTGGCGGACGAGATCAACCGGGCCCCGGCCAAGGTGCAGTCGGCCCTCCTCGAGGCCATGCAGGAGCGCCAGGTAACCCTGGGGAAGGAAACCTACCCCCTGCCCAAGCCCTTCCTCGTCCTGGCCACGCAAAACCCCATTGAGAGCGAGGGCACCTACCCCCTGCCCGAGGCCCAGCTGGACCGCTTCCTCCTCAAGGTGGTGGTGGACTACCCCGCCTTCCACGAGGAGTTGGAGATCGTCCGCCGCATGACCACGGGGGAGGAGATCCGGGTGGAGAAGGTGCTCTCCCTGGAGGAGCTTTTAGAACTCTCCCGCCTGGCCGACCGGGTCTACGTCCACCCCAAGGTGGCGGAGCACGCCGTGGCCCTGGTCCAGGCCACCCGGAACCTGGAAGGGGCGGGGCTAAAGGAGCTCAAGCCCTACGTGGCCTTTGGGGCAAGCCCCCGGGCCTCCTTGGCCCTGGTCCAGGGGGCCAAGGCCTTGGCCCTGGTGCGGGGCCGGGCCCACGCCCTCCCCGAGGACGTGCGCGACCTCTACCTGGACGCCCTCCGCCACCGCCTCGTCCTCTCCTACCAGGCCCTGGCGGAAGGCATCACGGCGGAGGCGGTGCTCCGGGGCATCTTGGAGCGCCTCCCCGCCCCCTTCGTGCCCCTGCATGACCCTTATGGAGACGCCCGAAGCGCTCCTAGCCCGCCTGGAGCTTAAGGTGGTGCGTCCCCTGGATGGCCTCCTCTTCGGGGACTACCGGGGGGTGTTCTACGGCAAGAGCCTGGAGCTCGCCGAGATCGCCCCCTATAACCCTGGGGACGAGGCGGAGCGCATAGACTGGCCCGCCACCGCCCGCACGGGGGAGCTTCACGTGCGCCGCTTCCGGGAAGAGAAGGAGCTCACCCTCTGGCTCCTCCTGGACGGGAGCCCCTCCATGCGCTTTGGCTCCCGAAGGCGGGAGAAGTACGCCCTGGCCCTGGAGCTCGCCCTGAGCGTGGCCTACATCGCCCTAAGGCACGGGAACCGGGTGGGGGCGGTCCTCCCCTCTGGCCTCCTCCCCCCCAGGGGTGGCAAGGCCCAGGCCCTCCTCCTGGCGCAGGAGGCGCAGAAGGAGGGCCCCGCCAGGCCCCTGGCTGAAGGGCTTGACCTCCTCGGGCGGGTGGCCCGGCGGCGGAGCCTGGTCTTCGTCCTCTCGGACTTCCTGGACCCCTTCGCCGAGGCCCTGGCCCGCCTCGCCGCCCGGCACGATGCGGTGGCGGTCCTGGTGGAGGACCCCCTGGAGCGGGCCCTGCCCGAAGGCGGGGTCTGGCGCTTCCGCGACCCGGAAAGGGGCCTGGAGGTGGAGGTGAACGCCTTTGACCCCCGGGTGCGGGAGGCCTACCGGAAGCGGGCGGAGGCCCTAAGGGCGCACCGGATCCGGGAGATCGGGAAGGCGGGGGCGGACCTCCTCCTGGCCTCCACGGAGATGGACCTCCTCCCCCTCCTGCTCCGCTTCGTGGAAAGGAGGCGCAGGTGGCCTTCAAGAGCCCAGAAACCCTTCTCCTAGGGGCCTTCCTCCTGGGGGTGGCGGGCCTCCTCCTCTTCCTCCTGGCGGAAGGGGGGAAAAGGCGGCTAGAAACCGCCCTGGACCCCCCCTTCGCCCCCAGGCCCAAGCCCATCCCCCTCCCCTACCTCCTTGCGCCCCTCTTCCTCCTCCTCGCCGCAGGCCGGCCCGAGGCCACCCTTCCCTGGCGGGAAAACCTCACCCAGGCCGTGGTGGTGGTGGACACAAGCCACTCCATGGCCGCCGACGACGAAAACCCAAGCCGCCTGGAGAAGGCCAAGGCCCTGGCCCAAGCCTTCCTCAAGGGGCTGGACCCCTCGGTGAAGGTGGGCCTCGTGAGCTTTGGCCCCCAGGCGGTCTTGGTCCTCGCCCCCGCCACCGACCGCCAAGCCCTCCTGGAAGCCCTCTCGGGCCTGAAGCCGGGGGGTGTAAGCCCCTTGGGCCAGGGGCTGGAACAGGCCAGGCGGGTCCTCCGCCCAGAGGGCCCCGAACGGGACCTCCCGGAGGCGAGGCCCCCCGCCGCCATCCTCCTCCTTTCCGACGGGGCGGCCAACGCCGGCAAAGACCCCTTGGAGGTGGCGGCGGCGCTCGCCCGCGCCCAGGTTCCCGTCTTCGTCCGGCCCCTGGGGGACCCCCGGGGGGCGGTGAGCCGCATCGGGGAGGGGCTTTACTTCGTGCCCACGGACCCAGGCACCCTCCTCCGCCTGGCCCAGGCCACGGGGGGTGGGGTGCTCGCGGAGGACTTCCGCCCCCTCTACCAGGCGCTTAAGCCCCACTACGTCTGGAAAAACCGCCCCCAGGAGCTCACCCAGGCCCTAGCGGTGGCGGGGTTTCTGCTCCTCGGGTTTGGGGCCTACCTGGCCCTGGCCCGGGAAGGGAGGTGGCCGTGAGCCTCTTGGCCCCGGAGGCCTTAAGCCTCCTTCTCCTCCTCGCCTTCCTCCTCCTGGGGCTTTGGCGGGGAAGGCCCAAGGCCACCCTGCCCCACCCCCTGGCATCCCTCCTCCAGGAGGCGGCCCGGGAGGCCAAGGGGCCCCTGCCCTGGCTCCCCACGGCCCTCTTCGCCCTGGGGCTTTTCCTCCTGGCCCTCGCCGCAAGCCGCCCCGTCTTGCCCCTCCTAGGGCGGACGAGCGAGAACGTGGTGATCCTGGTGGTGGACGTGAGCCGGAGCATGATGGCCACGGACCTGAAGCCGAACCGCCTCGAGGCCGCCAAGGAAGCGGCCCGCACCTTCCTCGAGGAGGCCCCCAAAGGGCTCCGCATCGGCCTCGTGGCCTTTAGCGGCTCCGCCCAGACCGTCCACCCCCCCACCCCGGACCGCAAAAGGCTCCTGGACAGCCTGAATAGCCTGGAGTTCGGCCGCTCCACCGCCATCGGGGAGGGGATCGTGGAGGCCCTAGCCCAGATCCGCCAGGCGGGGGGGAAGGGGGAGATCCTCCTCCTCACCGACGGGCGGAACCGCACGGGCATGGACCCCTTGGAGGCGGCCGCGGAAGCGGCCAGGATGGGCGTGAAGGTCCACGCCGTGGGCGTGGGGGTGCCGGGCTGGACCCCGGGGCCCGAGGACCCGGTCATGGGCTTCGGCTTCTTCCCGGGGGCCTACGAGGTGGACGAGGAGCTCCTTTGGGCCATCGCCGAGATGACGGGCGGGGAGCACCACCTCATCCGCTCGGAAGGGGAGCTTGCTGAGCTCTACCGCCGCCTGGCCCAAGGGATGCGCCTGGAGGTGGCCAAGGAGGAGGCCACAGGCCTCTTCGCCCTCCTGGGCGGGGTGTTCGCCCTTCTGGGGGTGGGGCTAAGGCGCTACCTCTCCCCCGCCTAGGAGCCGCCAAAGGGGTTGGGCACGGGCTCCACCGGGAAAAGCTCCTGGGGCTCGCCACCCGGGACGGGAAGCATGCGGAAAAACTGCCCGTTTAGGAAGAGGTAGACCTGGGGCTCGCAAACCCCCTCCCCTTGGGCAGGCGGCAAGGCGAACTGCACCGGCGCCGCCTCTCCAGGACGGGCCAGGAAGGCCATCCCCGCCCCCAGAAGCCCTCCCAGGGCTAGGCCCAGAAGGAAGGGTTTCATAGCCCAAGCCTAGCAGCCCTGGCCTTGGCAGAAAAGGCGGAGGCTCCCTTTCCTTGGAGGCCAGGCCACCATTTCTTTCAAACGTCACCCTTACGCTAAGAGTATGCGCGCCCTCGCCTTCCTCCTCCTTCTAGGCTTCCTCCGGGCGCAAGCCCTCGCCCCTGGGGATAAAGCCCCCATCCTAGAAGCCCAGGACAGCTACGGCCGCCCCGTGGACTTCCGGGGAAGCTACGTGGTCCTCTGGTTCTACCCCAAGGCCAAAAGCCCCGGATGCACCGCCCAGGCCAAGCGTTATAGCGAGCTCTATGAGGAGTTCCGAAACCTCGGCGTGCGGGTCTACGGCGTAAGCCACGATCCCGCCAACGAGCAGTGCGATTTTATAGAGAAACTCTCCTTGAAAGGCGGCATGATCCCCGACCCCCAAGGCCGGCTCGCCCGGGCCTACGGGGTGCGGAGCCTCTTCGGCTTCTACAGCCGGGATACTTTCCTCCTGAACCCCGAAGGACGCGTGGAAAAGATCTGGCGGGGGGTAAACCCCTTTAAGGATGCGGACACCGTCTTGGCCTACCTGCGGGAGCACCTGCGTTAAAGGCCATCTCATCCGCAAGCCCCAAGGCCCTGCGTAAGATGTAGGGCGTGTACGCCTTCCGCCAGGGCCTAAGGCAGATCCTCCGCCACCCCACGGCAAGCCTCGCCACCTTCTTCACGGCGCTCGTGTCCTTTGCCCTCCTCTACTTTCTCGGGCTTCTCCTTTGGAACCTGGAGCGGGTGGTGGAAACCCTGGAAAGGGATTTAGAGGTGGCGGCCTTCCTGAAACCCGAGGCCAACCTAGAAGCCATCCTTAGCGCAATCCAGGTCTGGCCCGAGGTGGGGGAAGTCCGCCTGCAGACCAAGGAGGAGGCCCTGGCCCAGCTGGTCCTGGACTACCCCTACCTGGCGGAGGCCAAGGACCTGGTGGAAAACCCCCTCCCCGACACCCTGCGCCTGCGGCTCAAGGACCCCGAGGAGGTGCGCAAGGTGGCGGAGCGCCTGAAGAACCTCCCCGGCGTGGAGGAGGTGGAGTACGGGGGCGAGCTCACGGAGCGCCTGGTGCAGGTGCTCGCGGGAAGCCGCCTCGCCATGGGGGTTTTGGTGGGGCTTCTCCTCCTCAACACCTTCTTCAGCGTCATGGGGGCCATCCGGCTTTCGGTGGAAAGCCGCAAGGAAGCCCTTTCCATCATGCTCCTGGTGGGGGCCACCCGGCGCTTCATCCAGGGGCCTTTCGTGGTGGAGGGGCTTCTCCTCACCCTGGGGGCAGGGGCCTTGGCCCTGGTGTTGGGGGGGCTTCTCTACCGGGGCCTGGCCCAGGCGGTCCAGGGGCTTCTCCCCTTCGTGCCGGTCCTAAGCCCGGGGGACCTCCTGCGCACCGGGCTTGGGGTTTTGCTCCTGGCCGGGGTTTTGGGGGCGGGCGGAGCCTACATGGCGAGCCGGGCTTACCTGAAGGAGGTCTAGAGTGCGGCTTTGGCCCCTTCTTCTCCTGGCCCTCTCCCTCCTAGGGCTCGCCCAGGACCTCAAGGCCCAGGAGGAGGCGGTGCGCCGCCTCGAGGCCCAGACCGCCCGGGCCCGGGCCCTGGAAGAGGAGGCGGCAAGACGCATCCAGGCCCTCAACCGGGAGCTTAGCCGCCTCTCCCAGCGGGTGAAAGACCTCCTCCAGGAAAAGGCCCGCCTGGAAGGGGAAATCGCCCGCCTGGAGGGCGAGCGTGCCCGGCTACGCCAGGAGATCGGGAGGCTCCAGGAGGCGGTGCGGGAAACCGAAGGGCGCATCGCCAAGCTGGAGAAGGACCTGGAAAACCTCAAGGCCAGGCTCCAAGCCCTCATGCGAAGCCTCCACCGGGAAAGGGCCGGGCGCTACCTGCCCCTCCTCAGGGCCCAGTCCTTCGCCGACCTGGCGGTGAGGGCCCGCTGGGTGGGCTACCTCTCCCGGCAGGACGCCGCCTTGGTGCGCGCGTTCCAGGCCACCTTGAAGGCCCTAAGGGAGGAAAGGGAGCGGCTAAGCCTCCTCCTCGCCGACCTTTCCCAGAAGGAGCGGTCCCTGGCGGAAACCCAAGCCGCCCTGGAGCGGGAGAGGCGGGGCCTCGAGGCCACCTTAGCCGCCTTGCGCAGGGAAGAGGAGGGGAAAAGGGCCCTCCTGCGGGACACCCTCCAGGAAAGGCAACGCCTCCAGGCGGAGCTCGCCGCCCTCCAGGCCCGGGTCCTGGCGGAAAGGGCAAGGCTTTTGGAGCTTAAGCGGCAAGAAGAGGAGCGAAGGCGGCAAGAGGAGGCGCGAAGGAGGGAGGAGGCCGCCCGCCGCCAGGCCGCCCTGCGTCCCCAGGTGGTGGTGCCCCCCCCACCCCTCCCCGCCCAGGTGGGCCGCCTGGCCTTCCCCGTGCCCGGGGGGCGGGTCCTGGTGCCCTACGGCCAGGAGGGCCCCTTCCAGGTCATCCAGGGGCCCGCCCCGGGAAGCCCGGTCCAGGCCGCCGCCGAGGGGTACGTGGCGGGCATCCTCTACCTCCCCAACCTGGGCTACACGGTGATGCTGGTGCACACGGAAACCCTCTCCACCGTCTACACCAACCTGCAAGAGCCCCTGGTCCAGGAGGGGCAGAAGGTGGAACGGGGCCAGCTTCTCGGGTACACGGGGGGCGGCCTCCTCATCCGCCCCGAGGAGCTGGAGTTCCGCGTGGCGGTCCGGGTGGGAAGCGAAACCCGCTTCGTGGACCCCGCCGCCTACTACTAGCCCCGCCCCGGGGCAGGTGGGCTTTCAGGCGGGCTCAATGAGCCCGTAGTTCCCGTCCTTGCGGCGGTAGATGACGTTGATCTCGTCGGTTTCGGCGTTGCGGAAGACGAAGAAGTCGTGCCCCAAGGCCTCCATCTGGAAGGCCGCCTCCTCCGGGGACATGGGCTTCATCTCAAAGCGCTTCACCCGCACGATACGGGGGCCTTCCTCCTCCTCGGGCTTGCGCAGGGCCTCGAGGTCCCGCACCTCCGGGGGCGGGGGGCCTTGGTAGGAGTGGCGCTTGCCGATGAAGCGCCGCTCCTTGAAGCGCTTGAGCTGGGTTTCCAAGCGGTCCACCATCCGGTCAATGGCGGCGTAGAGGTCCGGGTCCTCCTCCTCCACCCGCACCAGCCCCCCGGGGAGGTCCACCTGCACCTCGGCCTTGGCCTTCCGCTCCACGTGGGGGCTTGCCGCCAAGGAGAGGACCACCTTGGCCATGAGCTCCCCGTTCTGGTAGCGGTCCAGGCGGGAAAGCTTCTTTTCCACGTACTCCCGGATGGCGTCGGTAATCTCCAGGTTGCGGCCGATGAGCTTGTAGACGTTCATGTGCCCTCCTTTCCGCCCCGGTCAGGGCTTTCCCTTACCCTTATGCTACCACCTTCCCCGGGACGCTCGTCCCGCACCACCTGCCCTGCCTTGAGGACCACCACCCGGGCGGGGTAGGCCTCCAGAAGCTCGCGGCTGTGGGTGGCCACCACCACCGTGGCCCCGCGGCTGTGGGCGGCCTTGAGGATGTCCAGGACCTGGAGGGCGTTTCCCAAGTCCAGGTTGCCCGTGGGCTCGTCCGCCAGGATCACGGGGGGGTCTAGGAGGAGGGCGCGGGCGATGGCCACCCGCTGGGCCTCCCCCACGGAAAGCTCCTCGGGAAAGGCCCGCTTCTTGTGGGCAAGCCCCACCCGGCGAAGGGCGGTGGCGATGCGCTCAGCCCATTCCTTGCGGGGCACCCCCTGCACCTCCAGAACGAAGGCCAGGTTCTCCTCCACGGTGAGGTCGGCAAGGAGGCGGTGGTCCTGGAAGACCATGCCGATGCGCCGGCGGTGGAGGGCCACCTGGTCGCCCCTTAGGTTTTTCAGGTTCTGGCCGGCGAAGTAGACCGCCCCCTGGGTGGGGAGAAGCCGCCTCAGAATGAGGGAGAGGAGGGTGGACTTCCCCGCCCCCGAGTGCCCCACCACGTAGACGAACTCCCCCTTCTTCACCTCGAGGTTCACGTTGTAAAGCGCCTTGGTCCCCGTGCGGGGGTACTCCAGGCCCACCCGGTGGAAGGCGATCATGCCCCCACTATACGCAAGGCGGGCCACGGTTGCTTCTCATGGAAGGGCGCTATAGTGGAGGCTAGGTGAGGGAGAGGATGAAAAAACGCGCGTGGTTCATCGCCGGGATCGGGGTGCTCCTTGCCCTGGTCTACGCCCAGCTTCCCAGGCCCCAGGCGGAAAGCCTCCTGCAAAACCCCAACGGCCAGGCCCTCCTGGAGGTCTACCAGCGGATCCAGCAGGACTACCTGGAAACCTTGCCCAAGGAGAAGCTCAACGCCCTCCTGGAAGGAGCCATCGGCGGCATGGTGGCCGCCTTAAAGGACCCCTTCACCAGCTACTCCCCGCCCCAGCGGGCCAGCCTGCGCCAGGAGGACCTTAGGGGCGAGTTCTTCGGCATCGGGGCCACCCTAACCCCCGCCAACCCCGACGGCACCGGGGCCAAGATTGAGGGGGTCATGAAGGGCCTCCCCGCCCAGCGGGCGGGGATGCGGGCGGGGGATGTGATCCTCGAGGTGGACGGGGAGGACGTGACCGCCCTGCCCCTCCAGGAGGTGGTGGCCCGCATCCGGGGCCGGGAGGGGACCAAGGTCACCATCAAGGTGCGCCGGGAAGGGGTGCCGGCTCCCTTGGTCTTTGAGCTCATCCGGGAGAAGGTGGAGATCATCTCCGTCTCCACCGGCAAGATCGGCGACGTGGGCTACATCGCCCTGGAAACCTTCGCCAACTTCAAGGTGGAGGACCAGCTCAAGAAGGCCATTGAGGACCTGAGGGCCCAAGGCGTCAAGAAGCTCATCTTTGACCTTAGGGACAACGGGGGTGGCCTCCTGGACCAAGGATGCGCCGTGGCGAGCGCCTTCCTGAAAGAGGGCCCCATCGTCTACACCCGCACCAAGAACCTCACCCGGGTCTGGTGCGAGGCCTCGGGAAGGCCCCTTTGGGATGGCCCCATGGTGGTCCTGGTGAACGGAAACTCCGCCAGCGCCAGCGAGATCGTGGCCGGAGCCCTCCAGGACTACGGCCGGGCCAAGGTGATTGGGGAGAAGACCTTCGGCAAGGGCGTGGGCCAGACCCCTTACACCCTGGCGAACGGCGGGGAGCTCACCCTGGTCACCTTTGAGTGGCTCACCCCCAAGCGCCGGGCCATCAACAAGGAAGGCCTGAAGCCGGACATTGAGGTCAAGGACACCCGCTTCCCCACCCCCTTCTCCTTCCAAGGGGCCGGGGCCCCGCCGGGGGCGGAGGTGAGCGTCACCCTAAACGGCAAGACCATCAAGGTGAAGGCGGACGCCGAGGGCAAGTTCACCTACGCCGAACCCCAACGCCAGCGGCCCCTCCCCGAGGAAAGGGGCCAGGCGGTCCTGGACCTAGAGAACGACGCCATCCTCAAGCGGGCCCTGGAAGAGCTAAACCGCTAGCCCCTTGGGCGTGGGGCCGGGGCTAAAGCCCCGGCCCCCCCTTTCACCTCACCACCGCCCCCGGGGGGATATCCCCTTCCACCGTGACCAAGGCGAGCTTCTCCCCTTCCTGGGCCGCCAGGATCATGCCCTGGCTCTCTATGCCCCGAAGCCTGGCGGGCTTGAGGTTCGCCACCAGCACCACCTTCTTGCCCAAGAGCTCCTCGGGCCGGTACCACTGGGCGATGCCCGAAACCACGGTGCGCTCTTCCTTCCCCAGGGAAAGCCGGAGGACCAGGAGCTTGTCCGCATTCGGGTGCTTCTCCGCCGCCACCACCTCCGCCACCCGGAGCTCCACCTTGGCAAAGTCTTCTAGGGCAATCCTTTCCATCCCTTCCTCCTTTTTGGGGGACCTGACCTCCTTGGGGAAGAGGACCGGGGCCTCCTCGGGGATGGGGAGGGGCTCGGCCAGGCCCCACCTTTCCGCCTCCTCGAGGCCTCCGGGCTCCTTAAGCCCCAGGGCCCGCCTAAGCTCCGCCATCTTCTCGGGCATGGCCGGGGTGAGGAGGATGGAGGCGATCCTTAGGCCCTCCACCACCCGGTAGAGCACCGCCTGGGCCGCTTCCTTGTCCTCCTTGTGGAGTTCCCAGGGCTTCTTCTCGTTGATGTAGCGGTTCAAGGCCTTCACGTAGGCCATGGCCTCCTCGAGGGCCACGTGGAACCTAAGCTCCCGCACCAGGCCCCGAAGCCTCTTGGGAAGCTCCGTGCCGTAAGCGAGCTCTTCCCCGGCCGCGGGCTTTGGGATCCGCCCCTCGGCGAAGCGGAAGAGCATGGCCCGGGTACGTTGCACCAGGTTGCCCAGGTCGTCCGCCAGGTCCGCCTCGTACCGGGCCCTCAGGGCCTCCTCGCTCACCGGGGTGTCCTGGCCGTAGGGGATCTCCCGCAGGAGGTAGTAGCGCAGGGCGTCCTTGCCGTAGCGCTCCGCCAGGGAGAAGGGGTCCACCACGTTCCCCAGGGTCTTGCTCATCTTGCGGCCATCGGGCCCGAGCAGATACCCCCCCACGTTCAGGCGGCGGTACATGGGGATGCCCGCCGCCTTGAGCATGGTGGGCCAGAAGACGGCGTGGGGCTTCAGGATGTCCTTGCCGATGAGGTGCCAGGCATGGGGCCAGAAGGTCTGGAAGCGCTCCCCCTCGGGGTAGTCCAGGGCGGAAACGTAGTTCAAGAGGGCGTCAAACCACACGTAGGTCACGTGGTCCTCGTCCCAAGGCAAGGGGATGCCCCAGGGGACCCGGGCCTTGGGCCGGGAGATGGAAAGGTCCCCGATAGGCTCGGAGAGCATGGCCAAGACCTCGTTGCGGTAGCCCTCGGGGCGGATGAGGTCGGGGTGGTCCTGGAGGTAGCCGATAAGCCACTCCCGGTACTTCTCCATGCGGAAGAAGTAGTTCCCTTCCTTCCTCCGCTCCACGGGACGGCCGTGGATGGGGCAAAGCCCCTCCACGAGCTCCTTCTCCGTGTAAAAGCGCTCGCAGGAAACGCAGTAAAGCCCCTCGTACTCCCCGTAGTAGATGTCCCCGGCCTCGTAGACCTTCCTCAGGACGTACTGCACCACCCGCTTGTGCCGCTCCTCCGTGGTGCGGATGAAGTCGTCGTAGGCGATGCCGAGAAGCTCCCAGGCCCTGCGGAACCGCTCGGAAACCCGGTCCACGAAGGCCTTGGGGTCCTCCCCCGCCCGCTCCGCCGCCCGGAAGACGGTTTCCCCGTGCTCGTCCGTGCCGGTGAGGAAAAAGGTCTGGTAGCCGTCCAGGCGGTGCCAGCGGGCCAGGAAGTCCGCCACCACCGTGGTGTAAGCGTGGCCCAGGTGAGGCTCGGCGTTCACGTAGTAGATGGGGGTGGTGATGTAAAAGACCTTCTCCATGCGCCCTCCTCCAAGAAAAAACCGGGGCATGCGCCCCTAGCGCCGGGGCATGCCCTTCATGGGAAGGAGTTTACACCCTAGGGCAGAAGCTCTTCCACCCCCAAGGGCCCGGCCACCAGGGCGCGGGTGGCGAGGCCCAGGAAAAGCCCCGTTTCCACCACCCCGGGGATCTCCAGGAGGGCCCGGTGGAGGCCAAAGGGGTCGCCGATGGGCCCAAAGCGGCAGTCGGCGATGAGGTGGCCGCCGTCGGTGAAGTAGAACTCGTCCCCGTCCATGCGGACTTCAGGCTCCCCCCCAAGCTCGGCGATGGCCCTTAGCGTGGCCCGGTAGCCGAAGGGGACGATCTCCACGGGGACGGGCCCCCGGCCCAGCACCGGCACCCTCTTGGTGTGGTCGGCGATGACGATGAACTCCTTGGCCGTGCGCTCCACGATCTTCTCCCGGAGGAGCGCCCCCCCCATGCCCTTGATGAGGAGGAGGCCAGGGGCGATCTCGTCCGCCCCGTCAATGGCCAGGTCCACCCCTTCCGGGGGGAGGTCCACCAGGGGGATGCCCTCTTTCCGGGCAAGCTCCTCCGTGGCCCGGGAGGTGGGCACCCCCACCACCCCCTTAAGCTCCCCTTCCCTAAGGCGGCGGGCGAGCTCCAAAACGGCGTAGCGGGCGGTGGAACCGGTGCCCAAGCCCACCACCATCCCGTCCTGCACGTAGGCCACGGCGGCGTGGGCCGCCTCCTTCTTGTAGCTCTCCAAAGGGTGTTCCATCAGCTTCCCCTTAGGGCCTTCAGGGCCTCCGCCACCTCGAGGGCGTGCCCCTCGGGGGAAACCTTGCGCCACACCTTGGCGATCCTCCCCTCGGGGTCAATGAGGAAGGTCTGGCGCAAGACCCCTTCCACCTCCTTGCCGTAGAGGTTCTTCTTCCCCCAGGCCCCGTAAAGGGCGATGGCCTGGCGCTCGGGGTCGGCGAGGAGGGGGAAGTTCAGGCCGTACTTCTCGGCGAAGCGCTTGTGGCTCTCCACGTCGTCGGCGGAAACCCCGAGGACCACCGCCCCCAAGGCCTTAAGGCTTCCCATGTGGTCGCGGAAGCCGCAGGCCTCCTTGGTGCACCCTGGAGTGTCGTCCTTGGGGTAGAAGTAGAGGACCACCCACTGGCCGCGGTAATCGGAAAGGCGGTGGATGCGCCCCTCCTGGTCGGGGAGGGCGAAATCGGGGGCTAGGGTGCCTTCCATGCCGGGCATTATAGCTTGTAGCCGAAGCGGCGGAGGAGGTCCTTGCGCCAGGCCACCTCGGCCTCGTCCTCCACCCCCAGGGGCTTAAACCCGTCCATCACCCCCAGGATGGCCCGCTGCTCCCCTTCCTCCGCCACCACCACCTTGAGGGGATTGGCGGTGGCGGCAAAGATGCGCACCACCTCGGGGCAGGCCTTCACCGCATGGAGGACGTTGATGGGGTAAAACCCCTCCCCCAGGACGATGAGGAAGGTGTGCCCCGCCGCCAGGTTCAGGAGGTTTTTCACCGCCAGCTCCACCAAGCCCTCGTCCGTGCCCGAGCGGCGGATGAGGCGCTTGCCGCTCGCCTCGGAGAAGGCGAGGCCGAACTTGATGCCGGGCACGGCGGTCACCAAGGCCTCGTGCAGGTCCTCCACGGTCTTGATGAAGTGGGCCTGGCCCAGGATCACGTTCAGGTTCTCCGGCTTCTCAATGGGGATGAGCTTGAGCTCCATGGGGCCATTTTACCCGTGGCCCAGGCCCCCATGCCGGGGGACTCTCCGGTGTAGCATAGGGGGCATGGACGTCCTGGAGAAGGCCGTGGCCGGGGAGAGGCTTTCGGAAAGGGAGGTCCTGGCCCTCTTTGACCTCCCCCTCCCCGAACTGGCCGCCGCCGCCCACGAGGTGCGGCTCAAGAAGACGGACCCCGAGGTGGTCACCTTCCTCATAGACCGCAACATCAACTACACCAACGTCTGCACCGTGGCCTGCGCCTTCTGCGCCTTCTACCGCACCAAGCGTCAGAAGGACGCCTACACCCTAAGCTACGAGGAGATCGCCAGGAAGGTGGAGGAGCTCTACCAGGTGGGGGGAAAGCGCATCCTCATGCAGGGCGGGGTGAACCCCGACCTCCCCTTGGACTGGTACCTGGACCTCCTCCGCTACCTCAAGGGGCGCTTCCCCGACCTCCGGATTGACGCCTTTAGCCCCGAGGAGATCCTGGGCCTAGAGCGCCTCACGGGCCTTAGGGCCGAGGAAATCTTGGAAAGGCTCAAGGAGGCGGGCCTGGACGGGATGCCGGGGGCGGGGGCGGAGATCCTGGTGGACGAGGTGCGGCAAAAAGCGGCCCCTGCCCGCATCCGGACGGCGGACTGGTACCGCATCGTGGACGCCGCCCAGGCCCTGGGCCTCTACACCCTGGCCAGCATGGTCATCGGATTTGGGGAAGGCCCCAAGGAGCGCACCGCCCACCTCCTGGGCCTCCGCGCCCAGCAGGATAGGGCCCTGGAGCGCCACCAAAACGGCTTCGCCGCCTTCGCCCTTTGGACCCTCCAGGTGGAGCACACCCGCCTCAAGGGCAAGGCCCCGGGGGCCACGGCCCACGAGTACCTGAAGACCTTAAGCATCGCCCGGCTTGCCCTGGACAACTTCGCCCACTTCCAAGCCTCTTGGCCCACCCTGGGCTTCAAGGTGGCCCAGGCCGCCCTGTACTACGGGGCGGACGACTTCGGCAGCACCATGCTGGAGGAGAACGTGGTGTCGGCCGCCGGGGGGCACAACCGCACCCACGCCACGGTGCGCCAGATCGTGCGCCACATCGTGGACGCGGGCTTTAGGCCGGCGGAGCGGGACCCCCTTTACCGCATCCTCCGCTACCCCGACCCCGAGGCCATCCTAAAAGAGCCCGAGCCCCTGGAGCTACCCCTGGCCTAGCCCGTGCGTTTGAGCTTCCCGGTGCGCTTGGCCCAGCGCTCCGCCAGGCCGAACACCCAAAGGCCCAAGGGGATGAAGGCAACCCCCATGAGGAGGAGGACCCCGAGCTCCGGGAGCACCGCCCCCAAGGGGGCCCCCACCAGGTGGCCGGGGGCGGAGTCCGGGTGCGGGATGCCCAGGAGCTTGCGGCTGGCCTCGAGGGCGTAGGTGGCGGGGGAGATGTAGGCCAAGGGCTGGAGCCAGGCAGGCAGGACGGAAACCGGGTAGTAGATGCCGGAAACCAAGAGCAAGACCCCCTGGAGGATGTTGGTGGCCTGGGCCCCGTTTTCCGGGCTCATCACCGGCAGGATGGCGGCCATGAGCCCCAGGCCCATGAAGGCCAGGCTCCCCACCAGAAGCACCACCAACACCCCCCAAAGGTTGGCCCCGGCGAGGTCCAGGTCCACGAAAAGGGCCAGACCCAAAAGAATGACCGCGGTGCGCACCACGCTGTAGAAGGTGGCGAAGAGGCTCACCCCCAAAAGGTGGACCAGGCGGGACACGGGGGCCATAAAGGTGTACTCCAGGGTGCCCTCCCAGCGCTCGTAGGCGATGGAGTTGGCGATCTCCTGGTACATGGCGGAAAGGTAGCTCCAAAGGAGCGCCCCCAGGACCAAGGTGAGGGTGAGGCGGAAATCCCCCTGGGCCACCCCGATGAGGGCGATGGTGGCGGCGTTGACGATGGCGTAAAAGGTGAAGACCACCACCCAGGAGAAGTAGCGCCGCGTCAGGTGGAAGTCGCGGAAGACAAAAGCCCACATGGGCAAGAGGTACTTACGAAGCATCGGTTTCCTCCTCGAGGCCCTCCCCCGTCATGCGCAAGAAGGCCTCCTCCAGGTTCCCGGCCCCGGCCACGGCCTTGAGCTCCTCCACCGTCCCCTCCGCCACCAGCCTTCCCCGCACCAGGAAGCCCACCCGGTGGGCCAGGCGCTCCGCCTCGGCCATGTCGTGGGTGGTGAGGAGGAGGGTGGTGCCCTCCTCCCGTCTGAGCTCCTCCAAAAAGCCCTGCACGTCCCGGCGGCTTCGCGGGTCTAGCCCCGTGGTGGGCTCGTCCAGGAGGAGGAGAGGCGGGCGGATGAGGAGGGCGCGGGCGATGGCTACCTTCTGCTGCATGCCCCGGCTCATCTCCTCCAAGGGGTCGTCAAACCGCCGGGTTTCCAAGCCAAGCCGCTCCAAGATGGCCATGGCCCTCCCTTCCGCCTCCTTGGGGGGGATGCCGTAAAGCTGGGCGGCGAAGAGGAGGTTTTCGCGGGGGGAAAGCTTCTTGTAAAAGGCGGCGTCCACGCTCACCCGGCCAATCCTTTCCCGCACCCGCCGTTCCTCCTGGGGTAAGGAGTAGCCCAGGATGCGCACCCGACCGGCATCGGGCACGAGCAAGGTGGAGAGGATGCGGATCAAGGTGGACTTGCCGGAGCCGTTAGGCCCCAAGAGGGCGTAGGTTTCCCCTTCCGCCACCCGGAAGGAAACCCCTTTCAGCGCCCACTCCTCCTGCCTGCGGCCGAAGGTGGTCTTGCGGAATACCTTGGAAAGGTTTTCTACTTCAATGGCCCACACGCGCGCCTCCTTCAGGCATAACCCTGGAAACCAGCGCACCAGCAGAGGAGGCTAGCGGGGGATCCGGGTACCCTCTAGGGTACCCGGGCAGGCTCTTTGGCGCAAGTCTCAGACCGGCTCTTTCAGGTAAAGCCCTTCCCGGATCTCGGCCAGGAGAGGGCTTAGGGGCTCCCCCCTTTCCAAGGCCCGGATTAGGGCGCTCCCCACCACCACCCCGTCCGCCACCGCCGCCTGGGCGGCCGTGGCCTTGCCGGAAACCCCAAAGCCCACGGCCACGGGCAAGGACGTCTTGGCCCGGATGCGGCGCACCAGGTCCTTTACCTCCTCGGGCAGGCGCTCCCGCTCCCCGGTGACCCCGGTGACGGACACGGCGTAGACGAAGCCCGTGGCGTGGCGGACCACGGTCTCTATCCTTTTTTCCGTGGAGGTGGGGGCGAGAAGGAAAACCGTTTCCAAGCCGATTTCCTGCGCGAGGCGCACCAGGGCGGGGTCCTCGTCGGGGGGGAGGTCGGGCAGGATGAGCCCCGTGGCCCCCGCCCCGTGGAAGAGGCTAAAGAAGCGCTCCGGCCCCCAGGCCAGGACGGGGTTCAGGTAGGTCATGAGGAAGAGGGGCTTGTCCGTGAGGGCCCGCACCTCCTTCACCAGCTCCAAGACCCCTTGCACGCTCATCCCCTTCCTCAGGGCCACCTCGCTCGCCCGCTGGATCACGGGGCCGTCCCCCAGGGGATCGGAGTAGGGCAGGCCGATCTCCAGGAGGTCGGCGAAGGGAAGTACCTCCTTCACCGCCTCCAAAAAGCCCTCCCGGCTGGGGAAGCCGGCGGTGAGGTAGGGGATGAGGGCGGCCCGCCCCTCCCCCTTGGCCTGGGCGAAGGCTTCCTTCGTGGTCATAGCTCCCCTCCAAGGAGGCGCATGGCCTCGGTCACGTCCTTGTCCCCCCGGCCCGAGAGGTTGATGACCACCACCTGGTCCTTCCCCATCTCCGGCACCACCTTGGCGGCGTGGGCGATGGCGTGGGCGGACTCCAGGGCGGGGATGATGCCCTCGAGGCGGGCCAAAAGCTTAAAGCCCTCCAAGGCCTCCTCGTCGGTGACGCTGGCGTACTCGGCGATGCCCATATCGGCGTAGTAGCTGTGCTCCGGCCCCACCCCCGGGTAGTCCAGGCCGGCGGAAACGGAGTGGGCCGGAGTGATCTGCCCGTCGTGGTCGTAGAGGAGGTACATGTAGCTCCCGTGCAAGACCCCCCGCTTCCCCGCCCCGATGCTGGCGGCGTGCCGCCCGCTGGCAAGGCCTTCCCCTGCGGCCTCCACCCCGATGAGCCTGGGCCTTTCCCCCTCGGGCAGGTAGGCGAAGGGGGCGAAAAGCCCGATGGCGTTGGACCCTCCCCCCACGGCGGCGATCAGGGCGTCGGGGTAACGGCCAAAGGTTTCCAGGCTTTGCCGCTTCACCTCCTCCCCGATGACGCTCTGGAAGTCCCGCACCATCATGGGGTAGGGGTGGGGGCCCACCACGGAGCCCAGGATGTAGAAGGTGGTGCGCACGTGGGTGATCCAGTCCCGGATGGCCTCGTTGGTGGCGTCCTTGAGGGTGCGGCTCCCCGCCGCCACCGGCCGCACCTCGGCCCCCAGGAGCTTCATGCGGAAGACGTTTAGGGCTTGGCGCCGCACGTCCTCCTCCCCCATGTAGACCACGCACTCCATGCCGAAGAGGGCGGCCACCGTGGCCACGGAAACCCCGTGCTGTCCCGCCCCCGTTTCGGCGATGACCCGCTTTTTCCCCATGCGCCGGGCGAGGAGGGCCTGGCCCAGGGTGTTGTTGATCTTGTGGGCCCCCGTGTGCAGGAGGTCCTCCCGCTTCAGGTAGACCTGGGCCCCGCCCCAGTACTCCGAAAGCCGTTTGGCGTGGAAAAGGGGCGTGGGCCGGCCGGCGAAGGTCCTCAGGTAGTGCTCCAGTTCCTCCAGGAAAGCGGGGTCCTTTTTGGCCTCGAGGTAGGCGGCCTCCACCTCTTCCAAGGCAGGGATGAGGGTTTCGGGAACGTACCGCCCCCCGTAGGGGCCAAACCGCCCCCGGGGGTCAGGCAAAGGAAAATCCGGCAAGCGTAGCATCTTCACTCTCCAAAAGGCGCCAAGCGCCCAAAGCCTATTTATCCTATCGCCCTCCGCCGACAGGGAAAAGGCCAGGGCCTCGGTAGCGCCCGTGCTTCCTTATTGAAGGCGAAAGGGGTCCTTGCCCGCATAGGCTCAGGGTAGACCGGAAAGGCCCACGGGGCAAGTAGACTTTAGGGCATGGAGCTAGGACACGCGATTCCCGTCCTGGACAAGGGCTTCGTGCGCCTGGTGGACGTGATGGGGGATGACGCCGCCATCGTCCAGGCGGCCCGGGTTTCCTACGGGGAGGGGACCAAGACGGTGCGGGAGGACGCCGCCCTCATTGACTACCTCATGCGCCACCGCCACACGAGCCCCTTTGAGATGGTGGAGTTCAAGTTCCACGTCAAGGCCCCCCTCTTCGTGGCGCGCCAATGGTTCCGCCACCGCACGGCGAGCGTGAACGAGGTTTCCGGGCGCTACTCCGTCCTTAAAGACGAGTTTTACGAGCCTAGGGCCTTCCGCCGCCAGGCCAAGCGGAACAAGCAGGGCTCGGAAGGCGAGCTCGCCGACGAGGAAGCTTTGTCCCTCCTCCTGGAGTCGGAAAGGGAGGCCTACCGGGCCTACGAGAAGCTCTTGGAAAAGGGGGTGGCCCGGGAGATGGCCCGCATGGTCCTCCCCCTAAACCTCTACACGGAGTTCTACTGGAAGCAGGACCTCCACAACCTCTTCCACTTCCTCAAGCTCCGCCTGGCCCCCGAGGCCCAGTGGGAGATCAGGGAGTACGCCAAGGCCATCGCCGAGATCGTCAAGGCCCGGGTGCCCCTGGCGTGGGCCTCCTTTGAGGAGCACGTCCTATACGGGGCCAACCTTTCCCGCACCGAGCTTGCCGCCCTACGGGGGCTTCTCACCCCGGAGCTTTACGAGAAGGCCCTCAGCGCCCTAGGGCTTTCCGGCTCCCGGCTCAAGGAGGCCCTGGAGAAGCTCTTTGGCCCCAGCTAGGCCAAAAGGGCCTCGGGCGCCTTCCCCGTCTTCTCGGCGATGAGGCCCCACAAGGCCTCCTCGGTGAGGATGGGCACGCCCAAGGCGCGGGCTTTCTCCAGCTTGCTCCCGGGGTTTTCCCCCACCACCAGGTAGCTCGTCTTCCGGCTCACCGAGTCCGTGACCTTGGCGCCAAGGCGCCGCAAGAGGGCCTTCACCTCCTCCCGGGGGCGGGAAAGCTCCCCGGTGAGGACAAAGGTAAGCCCTTTTAGCGCCTCTCCCCCCCGTTCCTTGGCCTCCATCTCCACCCCCGCCTCCTTCAGGCGGCGCACCAGGTCACGGAAGGCGGGGTCCCGAAGGGTTTCCCAAATCCCCCGGGCGGTGAGCTCCCCCACCTCCTCCACCTCCAAAAGCTCCTCCAGGGAGGCCTCGAGGAGGCGGTCCATGGTGCCGAAGCGGGCCGCCAGGTTGCGGGCCAGGACCTCCCCCACCCCGGGAAGCCCTAGGGCATAGAGGAGGCGCTCTAGGCCCCGGTGCTTGCTCTCCTCTATCTGGCGGAGGAGGTTATGGGCGCTTTTCTCCCCCATGCGCTCCAGGCCCAAGAGGTCCTCCTTCCTCAGGCGGTAAAGGTCGGCCACGTCCCGGATAAGCCCCTTTTCCAAAAGCTTTTCAATGAGCTTCTCCCCCAGGCCCTGGATGTCCATGGCCTTGCGGGAGGCGTAGTGGCGGATGGCCTCAAAGCGCTTGGCGGGGCACAAGGGGTTGGGACAGCGGTGGACCTTGCCCTCCTTCACCAAGCGGTGGCCGCACTCCGGGCAGCGTTCCGGCCAGACAATGGGCCTTTCCGCCCCGGTGCGCTTCTCCTTTAGGACCCTTAGGACCTCGGGGATCACCCCCCCCGCCTTGTGGACCAGGACCCAGTCCCCGATGCGGATGTCCAACTCCTCTATGTAGCTTTCGTTGTGCAGGGTGACGCGGGACACCTCGCTCCCCTCCAGAAAGACGGGCTCGAGGAGGCCCACCGGGGTCACCCGTCCCGTGCGCCCCACCTGGAAGACCACGTCCAAGAGCCGGGTTTCCTTCTCCTCCGCCGGGAACTTGTAGGCGATGGCGTAACGGGGGGCGCGGGCGGTGTAGCCCAGCTCCCGCCAAAGGGCAAGCTCGTCCAGCTTCACCACCACCCCGTCCGCCTCAAAGGGGAGGGTGCGCCTCTTTTTGAGCCAGTCCTGGTAGACCTGCTCCACCCCCTCGGCCCCAGTGGCCCGGGCGAAGCCGTGCTCCACCGGAAAGCCCTTCTCCTTAAGCCAAAGGAGGAGGTCGTACTGGGTCTTCACGCCGCTTTCCTCCAGGCCAAGCCCCAGGGCGTAAAAGGTGGCCCTCAGGCCCCGCTTGGCGGTGATGCGGGGGTCTTTTTGCCTTAAGGAGCCGGCGGCGGCGTTTCTCGGGTTCTTGAACACCTTCTCCCCCGCCTCCTCCAGCTCCTCGTTGAGGCGGAGGAAGGCCTCTATGGGCATGTAGACCTCCCCCCGCACCTCCAGGCGCTCCGGCACCCCCTGGAGCCTGCGGGGAATGGTGGGGATGGTGAGGAGGTTCTGCGTCACCTCCTCCCCCACCTCCCCATCCCCCCGGGTGGCCCCCCAGACCAGGACCCCTTCCTCGTAGTAGAGGTTCACGGAAAGCCCGTCCACCTTGTGCTCCACGGTGTAAACAAAAGGCCCCTTACGGCCTAAGGCGCGCTCTATCCGCTCCTCAAAGGCTTTCAGCTCTTCATGGTTGAAGGCGTTGTCCAGGGAGTACATGCGGCTTGGGTGGCGGACGGGGCGGAAGGTGGCCTCGAGGGGCCTCGCCCCCACCTGCTCCGTGGGGGAGTCGGGGCTTTTGAGCTCGGGGAAGCGCTCCTCCAGGTCTTTAAGTTCCCGAAGAAGCCGGTCGTACTCGGCGTCGGAGATCTCCGGGTCGTTGAGGACGTAGTACCGGTAGTTGTGGTAGCGGATGAGGTCCCTAAGCTCGTTGATCCGCCTTCTCGCCTCCTCCAGGGTCATGCCTTGAGTTTACCGCCGGGTATAATAGCCCCTGGCGAATAGCCGCAGGAGGTGAGCATGAAACGTGTACTGGCGCTTATTGGGGTTCTAGCCCTGGGCCTAAGCCTGGCCCAGGTGCGGGTGGGCATCGCCTTTGACGCCGGCGGCAAGTTTGACCGCTCCTTCAACCAGTCCGCCTGGGAAGGGGCGCAGAAGGCGGCCAAGGACTTCGGGGTAAAGCTCTTTGACTTTGAGCCCGCCGACCCCTCCCAGGTGGGGCAGGGCATCCGCACCTTCGCCGAGGAGGGCTTTGACCTGGTGATCGGCGTGGGCTTCGCCAACGAGCCCGCCATCACCGCCACGGCCAAGGAGTTCCCCAAGGTGAAGTTCGCCGTGATTGACGCCGTGCCCGGGGAAGGGAAGCTCGCCAACGCCGTGGGGCTCGTGTTCCGCGAGCACGAGGGCAGCTTCCTGGTGGGCTACATCGCCGGCAAGATGAGCCGCACCGGGGTGGTGGGCTTCATCGGCGGCATGGACATCCCCCTCATCCACAAGTTTGAGGCGGGCTTCCGCGCCGGGGCGGAGTACGCCTTCAAGGAGGACAAGATCCAGGGCAAGGTCCTGGTGGGCTACGTGGGGAACACCCCCGCCGCCTGGAACGACCCCGCCAAGGCCAAGGAGATCGCCGCCGCCCAGGTGCGCCAGGGCGCCGACATCATCTACGCCGCCGCGGGTGGTTCGGGCCTCGGGCTCATTGACTACGTGAAGCAGACCAAGTGCCTCAAGGAGGGCGGCAACATCCGCTTCGTGCGCAAGGCGGACCCCTACGCCAAGGTGGCCAAGTACGCCGACTACACCAAGGCCTGCGGCACCGACGGCACCAAGGCCACGCCCCTCTTCTTCATCGGCGTGGACGCCAACCAGAACTACCTGGGCGACACGGACAACAACCCCGCCACCCTCAACCACGGCCTCACCTCCATGATGAAGCGGGTGGACGTGGCCACCTACGAGGTCATCAAGAGCGTGGTGCAGAAGACCTTCAAGGGCGGGGTGCGGGAGTTCGGCCTGAGCAACAACGGGGTGGGCTACGCCCTGGACGAGTACAACAAGGCCCTGATCCCGGCGAGCGTGGTGAGCAAGCTGGAGGTGCTCAAGCAGCAGATCATCAAGGGCCAGCTCAAGGTGCCGGAAACCCGCTAAGGCGGGCCGTGCGAAAAGCCGGGGCTTGCCCCGGCTTTTTGTATACTCCTCCCGTGAAGAAGGCCCTGGTCCTTAAGGACATCACCAAGCGCTTCCCCCTGGTCCTCGCCAACGACCACATCTCCTTGGACCTGGAGTGGGGCGAGGTTTTGGCCCTGGTGGGGGAAAACGGGGCGGGAAAGTCCACCCTCATGAAGATCGTCTACGGCCTCCAGCTCCCGGACGAGGGGGAGATGTGGGTGGACGGCAAGCCCTACCGGCCGAGAAGCCCCCTGGACGCCATCGCCGCCGGCATCGGCATGGTGCACCAGCACTTCATGCTGGTGGAGCCGTTTACGGTGCTGGAGAACCTGGTCCTGGGCCTGGAGCCCGGAAGCCCCCTTTACCTGGACCTCGAGGCGGCAAGGAAGCGCGCCCAAGGCCTCATGGAGGAGCTCGGCTTCCAGGTTCCCTTGGACGAGCGCATTGAAAACCTCCCCGTGGGCCTGCAGCAACGGGTGGAGATCCTCAAGGCCCTTTACCGCGAGGCCAAAATCCTCATCCTGGACGAGCCCACCGCCGTCCTTACCCCCCAGGAGGCGGAGGAGCTTTTCCGCTTCCTCAGGGCCTACGTGGCCCAGGGCAACGCCGCCATCTTCATCAGCCACAAGCTCAAGGAGGTGCTGGCCGTTTCCGACCGGGTCACGGTGATCCGGGACGGGAAGGTGGTGGGCACGGTGCACACCGCGGAAACCTCCCTGGAGGCCCTCGCCCGGATGATGGTGGGGAGGGAGGTGGTCTTGAGGGTGCAAAAGGGCCCGGCCAGACCCGGCGAGGTGGTCTTGGAGCTGGATAACTTCGCCGCCCCGCCCCGGCTCAAGGGGGTGAGCTTCCAGGTGCGGGCGGGGGAGATCGTGGGCATCGCCGGGGTGGAGGGGAACGGCCAGACCGAACTCGTGGAAGCCCTCACCGGCCTCCGCCGCCACCAGGGGGTGGCCCGCTACCTGGGGAAGCCCCTTCCTTCCCTAGCCCGGGCGGTGCGGGAGCTCGGGGTGAGCCACGTCCCCGAGGACCGGCACGCCCGGGGCCTGGTGTTGGACTTCTCCGTGCGGGAAAACGCCATCCTAGGCGACCAGCACAGGCCCCCCTTCCGGGGCTTCCTGGGCTTTCTGGACGGCGAGGCGGTGGAGGCCCACGCCAAGGCCCTGGTGGAGGGGTTTGACGTGCGGCCCCGGTCCACGGAGCTTTCCGCCAGGCGCTTCTCCGGGGGGAACCAGCAGAAGATCGTGGTGGGGAGGGAGCTGCTAAGGAAGCCCCGCCTCCTCGTCGCCGCCCAGCCCACCCGGGGGGTGGACGTGGGGGCCATTGAGTTCATCCACCAGCGCCTCATAGAGGCCCGGGACCAGGGGATGGCGGTGCTCCTCGTTTCCGCCGACCTCTCCGAGGTGCTAAACCTCGCCGACCGGATCCTCGTCATGTACGAGGGGAGGATTGTGGGGGAGCTCTCCCCGGAGGAGGCCACGGAGGAGCGGCTTGGCCTCCTCATGGCGGGCGTTCCCGCCTAGTCCTTAAACTCCCCCGCCACCCTCCCCAAGACCACCACCTCGCCCTTCTCCAGGGCGTAGCGCACCCTCTCCCCCCGTACAAAGCCCTTCTCGTCCCGGCTTTCCACGTTCCCGAAGAGGTAGGCGAAGCCCTCCTTCTCCCGCACCAAGGCCCTGTCCGCCTTGGTGGTGCGCCCGCCTTGGGCGAACTCCACCCCATAAAGCCAAAGCGCCTCCTCGTCCAGGAGGTAGCGGAGGCTTTCCGCCTTGCCCGAAAGGGGCTTTTCCCCTTCCCGCTTGATCTCCAGGGGGCCTTCCAAAAGGGCCTCTCCGGTGTCGTTCTTGTAGCGAAGCCTTCTCCCCTTCACCCGGGTGGCGCCTTCCTCCACGTAGACCTCCCCGGGGGCGGGGTTCACCTCGAGGCGCCCCTCCTCCTCCAGGTACCGGGCGCCCCCCCCGGAGAGGAAAAGGGTTTCCTCGCTCCCCCGCTCCACCACGGCCAAAGGCCCCGTGGCCCGCACCGCTTCCCCCAGGCGCACCTCCACCCCCCTGGGGTCAAAGAGGACGAGGCGGAGGTACCTTTCCCCTTTTCCCTCCCCCGCCCGGCGCAGGCGCAGGAGGTGGGGAAGCCCCTCCTTCGTGTAATCGGGGTTGTAGGCGGCCTCCACCCGGTCCCCTACCTTAAGCCCCTCGTCCACGGCGCTTCCCCCGTCGCGGAAGAAGGCCCGCCCCGCCACCGCCACCTGGGCCTCGCCCAAGGCCTCCAACACCCCCACCATTAGGTCCCCGTAGTCGGCGTAGAAGAGGCTATCCTCCTCCCCGCTCACCCAGGCCACCACCTTCTTGTCCTTGCGGACGAGCTCCACCTCGGGGCGGAAGGCCTCCTGGGCCAGGGCGAGAAGGAGGAAGAGGGCGAGGCCCAGGAGGAAAGGGCGCATCACTTCTCCCCGAGCTTTTTAAACTCCTCGGTGGGCAGGCGGAAGGTCCGGCCATAGACCCGCACCTGGTGGCGGTTCACGTTGTGGAGGAGGGTGCTTCCGGAAAGCTTGAAGCCTTCCTTCTTGTTCTCGCTCAAAGCCGGCTTCCCCAAGACGATGGCCTCCCCGGTGGTGTCGTCGTAGTAGAGGCTATCCCCCACCGTGACCAGGTCCCCGTCCACCAGGCGCACCCCCCCCGTGGCGATGAGGCGCTTGGAGCCGGTGAGGCTCCGCACCTCCTTGGCCCGGATGACCAGGTCCCCGTCCTTGCGCTTGCGGACGAGGACCACCTCCTTGGGGTCCGTGAAGACGGCGAGGCCCTTTTCCTCCTCATAGTAGACGAAGCCGGCCCGCCCTTCCTGGTTGCCGCTTCTGAGGAGGGCGTTTTCGCTGGTGGAGGTGTCCGTGTCCACCTGGAAGGTCATGCGGCTCGCCTCCACCTCCACGGGGTCCTCCCCGGGCTTGGGCTCCTGGCGCATGCGGGCGGGCCCCAAGAGCTCCCCCTCCCCCGTCTTCTCCCGGTAGACCAATACGGGCCCCCGGGCCTCCACCCGGCCCCGGCGCACCACCACGCCCCCTTCAAACCGGGCCTCCCTTTCCCCTTCCGCCTCCTGCATGGTCTTGCCCTTGGGAGCGGTGAGGGTGGCCTTGGGGGCCTGGATCTGGAGGTCCTTGACCCGCCCTTTCACCTCCCCCTCAAAGGTCCAGGGGCCATAGCGCAGGTCCCCGGAGAGCCTGCCGCCTTCCACCTGAATGACCCGCACGCCCGAAGCCGCTAGGGCCAAACCGAGAAGGGCCAACGCCGCCATTTTTCTCATGAGCTACCTCCTTTTACGGTGCAGGGACCAAAGCTTCCCCCTGCGGGGAAGGAAAACCTTGGGTTTTGCGCCTCGAGGCGCTCCAAGGCGAAGTCCGAGCGGAAGGCCTCCGCCTCGCCCCTGAGGTTCGGGGCCTCTATCCGCACCCAGGGGGCGAAGAAGCCTTCCTTCTGCCGGATGAGGACCTCCCCCTTGCCCGGGGCGGAAAGGGCCAGGCGGTAGCAACCCCTTAGGATCTCCACCTCGGCGTAGGGGGCGCGCAGGTTGTCCCCAGGCTCCACCACCACCTCGGGCGCTTTCAGCCTGAGGTCCAGACGCCCCCCCACGTACCGCTCCCCAAAAAGCCCCCCCCGGATGCGGAACACCCCGCCCTCCTCCACCATCTCCTCCGCCTGGAAGCGCCACTTCACCCCTTCCTCCTCGGGGAAGAGCCAGAGCTCCACCCCCTGAAGGCGCACCCCTGGGGCCGGGGAAGGCCCGGAAGGCCCGGGGCGAACCCAAAGGAAGAGGAGGAAGAGGACCAGGGCGAGGGGGAGGAGGTACCGCACCACGCCCCTCACCCTAACGAAAAGCCTTTGAGAAGGATGACAAGGCCCTTTACCCCAGGACATCCCGCGGGTTCCCCCGCACCTTGAGGTTCACCCAGGTCTTGCGCAGGCGGAGGAGGGCCTTCAAGGGGCGGTAGAGGGGGGAGAGGGGCAGGGTGTAGGCGGGAAACTGCACCCTCTTCCCGCCAAAGCCTTCCTTGAAGCGCCAGATCCCCTCGGCGTGGCTCCCTTCAGGGGTCCGGGGGACGCCCCAAAGGTCGTAGATGCGGTAGCCCCGGGCGATGCCGTGGCGGATGGCCATCAGGTGCATCCCCATGGGGGCTTTGGCCTCGGGATGGTGGCGGCTACTCCCCCCATAGAGGTAGTCCACCTTCCCCGCAAACCCCACGAAAAGCCCCGCCGCCAAGGGCTCGCCCTCCTTGGCGGCCAGGGCGAGGAAGGCCTCCCCCAAGGGCTGGTTCATCTCCCTTAGTACCGCCCGGTAGTACGCTTCCGAATGTTGCAGAAGCTTCGCCCGCCGGTTCGTTTCCTCAAAAAGGCGGAAGAACTCGGGGAAAGCCTCCTCCCCCGCCACGAAAAGCTCGGTGCGCTTCTGCGCCAGGCGGGCGTTGCGGCGGTGCATCTCCTTCATGCCCTTGAGCAAGGCCTCTTCCCCCTGGGTGAGGTCCAGCCAAAGGGAGTACCCGGGCTGGATGGGCTCTTCCGGCAAGAGACCAGAAAAGGCGGGAGGCGTCTCCTCCGCCAAAAGGCCCGCCTCCGGCTCCAGGACCAGGTGGGTGCCCCTCACCCCTTGGGCCAGGGCCCGGGCCACCTGGGGGAGGTCGGCGAGGCGCCACAGGGCCGGGCCCCGGGGGGCGTAGGCCAGGCGAAGCCCCCCGGGAAGGCGTTTCAGGAGGACCTGGGCCGCCCCCAAAAGCCTATCCCCCTCGTACACGGCGAAGCGCTTGGGCTCCCAGCCGGAAAGCCGCTTCACCTCCCCCCAGCCAAAGGACTGGAGGGCGCTCGTGATGGGGAAGCCGGAAACCAACCGGTTCCAGGCCTCGGGTTCGTGAACCTCCGCTAGCTCGGCCATCCCCTAAGCGTAAAGGGTTTCCGCCAGTTCCTCCAGGAGGCCATCCCCCTCCAGGGGGAGGCGCCCCGCCCTCAGGTACTCCTGGAGAAGCGGGGCGAAACGAGGGTCCCCCGCCCGGGCGGCCCGCTCCTTCAGGGAAAGGAGGGGCCAGCCGTAGGCCAGGTGGCCCAGGATATCGTAAAGGTCGTACTCCCCCGGCACCAGGCGGCGCAAAAGGGCCTCGGTCCAGCCCTTGGCCACCAGGTTGGCGAGGAGGGCGCGGCGGCTTTGCGCCTTGCGCCAAAGGAGGCGGAAGCGCTCCTCCTCGGGCAGGGCCTGCCGAAGCCTCTCCCCCACCTCCTCCAAGGTGCCTACCCGCTCGCCCCCGGGGAGGAGGTAACCCTCCCGGGAGAGGAGGCTTTCCACCGCCTGCTTGAGCCGGCGCCCGCTGATGGGCTTTTCCAGGAAAAGGTCGGCCCCCAAAGCCCGGCTTGGCCCCTCCAGCTCCCCTCCCCCTCCGGTGAACATGATGACGGGCACCCGGCTCAGGCGGCGCACGGCCCGGATGCGGCCCAACAGGGTAAGGCCGTCCATGTCCGGCATCATGATGTCCAGGAGGATGAGGTCAGGGGTTTCCTTCCGCAGGAACTCCAAGGCGTCCTTGGCTGAGGCGGCCAAGACTACCTCGTGGCCCGAGCCGGAAAGGACCACCTCGAGGAGGTGACGGATGCGGGGGTCATCGTCCACCACGAGAAGCCGCGCCACGAAGGCCATGCTACGCCAGCCCTTTTTCCCCTGTCCAGGGTGCCTGTACCATGGAGGGCATGAGGATCGCCTTCCAGGGCACCGAAGGGGCGTACAGCGAGGAAGCCCTCCTCAAGACCTTCCCCGGCGCCACCCCCGTGGGCTTCCCCACCTTTCACCAGGTCTTTGAGGCGGTGGAGGCGGGGGAAGTGGAGCTCGGCGTGGTGCCCGTGGAAAACACCACCGCCGGCAGCATCAACCAGACCTACGACCTCCTCCTGGAAAGCGACCTCCACGTGGTGGGGGAGATCGTCCACCGGGTGGAGCACTGCCTTCTCGCCCCTAAGGGCACCGAGCTGAAAGACCTTAAAGCGGTGAAAAGCCACCCCCAGGCCCTGGCCCAGTGCGACGGCTTCCTGGCCCGGCTCCGCCTCACCCCCATCCCCGTCTACGACACCGCAGGGGCGGCCAGGGCCCTGGCGGAAAGCCCCGAGCCCGGGGTGGGGGCCATCGCCTCGAGGCGGGCGGCGGAGCTCTATGGCCTCACCGTCCTGGCGGAAAACATTGAGGACTACTCCCACAACTACACCCGCTTCTTCGTCATCGGCCGCGAGGAGGCGCAAAAGGGGGAAGGCCCCCACAAGACGAGCATCGTCTTCGCCGTGCGCCACCGCCCCGGGGGGCTTTTGGAGGCCTTGCAGGTCTTCGCTGAGGCCGGGGTGAACCTCACCAAGCTGGAGTCCCGGCCCCGGCGGGACAAGCCCTTTAGCTACCTCTTCTACCTGGACCTGGAAGGCCACCTGGAAGACCCTGGGCCCGCCCAGGCCCTTTTGGGTCTCCTCCGCCGGGCGGCCTTCCTAAAGGTCCTGGGCTCCTACCCCGCCTACAGGAACGGCGCCTAGCCCGGGCGGACGTCCACCACCTTTTCCCCGGCGGCCTGGAGCCGCTTGGGCACCCCTTCCACGTCCTCCCCCACCACCCGCATCACCAGGCGCTGGTAGCCCTGGAGGTGGGCAGCGGTGGCGATGGAAACGATGTTGGCCGGGGGCACCGCCTGGGCCATCTGGGCAAGCGCCCCGGGAACATCGGGGATGTCCACGGTGATGCGGAGGCCCCCAAGCTTCAGGCCCAAGACCTCAATGAAGGCCCGGAGCACGTCGGTCACGGTGATGATGCCCACGAGCCCATCTCCCTCCATCACCGGCAGGCCCCCGATCTTCCGCTCCTCCATGAGGAGGGCCGCCTTCTCCAAAGGCTCGTCCGCCCCCACGGTGACCACGGGCTTGGCCATCACCTCCTCCACGGTGAGCTTGGAGAGGAGGTAGTTCATCTCCCACACCGAGAGGGTGGTGGCCTTGGAGGGCATGGCGTCCTTGAGGTCCTTGTCCGTCACCAAGCCCACGAGCTTCCCGTCCTTCACCACGGGCAGGCGCCGGAAGCCCTTTTGCTTCAGCAGGTTGATGGCCTCCAATACGGGGGTGTCGGGGCTTACCGTGAGGGGGTCCTTGGTCATCCAGTCCCGGACCAGCATCTTTAACCTCCTTTCATCTCCAGATTAGCCTAGGGTCAAAGGAAAAATGTCCCCGCCCATTAGGCGGGGAGAATAGCGTGTGGCTTTACCTCAGGGTCGCCCCAAGCACCGCACGGCTATGGCTGCTGCCACCTCCGAAGGGGTAAAAGTACTCCCCGTCCAGGAAAATGCCTGTCCTGGGGTCTAGCAGCAACTCAACCCCCAAGGAAAGGTGAAGGCCAAGGTCGCTATTCTGGGCGAACCGCCCGGCAAGGCCCCCACCAAAGTAGGGCCTAATCCCCCGGAGGTCCCGGTCCAACTCGCCCAGATCCGGCTTAAAAAGGAGCTCGCCGCCCACCAGGAAAGTCGGCCCGCCAGGAAAGAGGTCCACGAAGCCCCGGAAGGCCAGGTTCCGCTCCAAGGGGGCCTCGAGGCCGAACCCGAGCCCCGCAGGGGGCAAGGAGAGCCGGAAGGAAACCGCCCGCTGGGCAAAGGCCAAGGAACCCAACACCAGCAATAGCACCAACCCTAAAGCTTTGCGCATACCTCTCACCTCCAAGGAGTATCCTACCCCCCACCCCCTCAAGGGGAAAGGGAGCCTTCTCTCACCTTGGCCTAACCGGAAGGAGATAGGCTTTACCCCATGAAACGGCTTCCCCTAACGGCCCTTTTCCTGGCCCTCGGCGCCCTCCTTACCCCCATGCTGGCCCAGAACAAGAACGTGGCCACCCGCATCGGCTTCGTGGACGCAGACGCCCTGGTCCAGGCCCATCCCGACTACAAGAAGGTCCAGGACGTGCAGTCCCAGGCCAAGAAGGAGCTTTCCCCCCTCGAGGAGAAGCTCAAGCCCCTGGACCAGAAGGTGCGCTCCGGGCAGGCCTCGGCCAAGGAGCGCCAGGACTACGACGCCCTCCTCAAGACCTACCAGGACACCCTTAAGAAGTGGCAGGACCGGCAGAACCAGGTCCTGAAGCCCATCCTCGAGGACGTGGACGCCGCCATCGCCAAGGTGGCCAAGGCCCAGGGCTTCGCCGTGGTCATGAGCCGGCAGGTGGCGGCCCAGTCTGGCCTGGTGGTCTACGCCGACGAGGACACGGACCTCACCCAGGCGGTGATCCGGGAACTCAAGCGCTAAAGCCTAGGCCCCTTGCCCCGCCTGGGCCTACTCCCAGGCGGGGTAAGCCTCTTTGGGCAGGCTCCAGCGCACCTCCTCCAAGGCCCCATCAAAGCGGAGGATGGCGGCGAGGCGTTTCCTGGAGTACACCCGGTAGGGCTCCTTCGGGATAAAGGCGGTGACGATGTCCACGTGCCGCGGCTTGGCGTACTCCAGAACCACGTGCAAGGGAAGGCGCAGGCGGGGCGGGAAGACCATGTAGCCCAAAACCAGCATCCGCTGGTCCTCGGGGTAGATGCAAAGCTCCCTGCCCCATTCCAGGGCCCTGAGGATGTCCAGCTCGGTGAACCCCTCCTGGAGCATGTGCTTGGCCACGTGGGGACCCAAGCGGTAGCGCCCTTCCCTAAGGTGGGGGAGGAGGTCCGGAAGGCGGCGAAGCTTCTTCACGTCCACCCCCTTTCTCCCCAGTCTAGGGCTTTCGGTCCAAAAAAGTGTGGCCCTTACCGGTAGGGCCCCAAGGCCGCTGGGTCCCGCACCGCCAGGAAGGCCCCGTAGACCCTCTCCGCCCCCGCCTGGAAAAGGGCCTCCTTGGCCCGGAGGAAAGTGGCCCCGCTCGTGAGGACGTCGTCCACCAAAAGCCAGGCCCCCTCCACCCGAACCCTGGGCGCGAAGAGGCCTGGGGGCAGCTGGGTCCTTCCCCGCCCCCGGGTGGGCTGGCCCGGGGCGTAGCGCACCCGCGCGAGGACCCGCCGGTAGGGAAGGCGGAGGAGGCGGGCGAGTTCCCTGGCCAAAAGCTCGGGCGGGTTATACCCCTTCCGGAGAAGCCGGGTCAGGAGGGTGGGCACCGCCGTCACCCCCGAAAGCGCCCAGCCCTGGGCCAGGATGCCTTCCGCCAAGGGGCGGGCAAGGAGGGGGGCTAGGCCAGACCGGCCCCCGTACTTCAGGGCTCGGGCGAGCCCCCCCACCCGGCCGTAGAGCCCCAGGTAGACGCTCTCCCCCTGGACCCAGGCCCGAAGCCCCTCCCGGCAGGCGGCGCAGAGGAGAGGCTCGTCCAGCCTGCCGCCGCAACCCGGGCAGGTGTGGCCCAAAAGGGCTTCAAGAAAGGCCCAGGGCATGGCGAAGGGCCTCGTCAAAGGGCGGGTAGAGCACGCCCTTTTCCGTGACGATCCCCGTGAGGTAGCGGTGGGGGGTGATGTCAAAGGCGGGGTGGTAGGCGGGAAAGCCCTCGGGGGCGAGGCGCACCCCCTTGAGCGCCAACACCTCCTCCGGGGAGCGCTCCTCAATGGGGATGCCCTCCCCGCTCGCCAGGGTGGGGTCCACGGAGGAAAGGGGCAGGGCGGCGTAGAAGGGGATCCCGTGGTGGTGGGCCAGCACCGCCAGGGTGTAGGTGCCGATCTTGTTGGCGAAGTCCCCGTTTAAGGCCATGCGGTCCACCCCCACGATGACAGCGTCCACCAAGCCCCGTTGCATGAGGAAGCCCACCATGTTGTCGGCGATGAGGGTGGCGGGAACCCCGGCCTTCATGAGCTCAAAGGCGGTGAGCCGGGCCCCTTGCAGGTAGGGCCTGGTTTCGTCCACCCACACGTGGCTGACCCGCCCCTGGCGGTGGGCCTCGAGGATCGCCCCCAGGGCCGTGCCGTACCCCCCGGTGGCCAGGGGCCCCGTGTTGCAGTGGGTGAGGACCTGGCCCCTTAGGACCTTGGCCCCGTGCTGGCCAATGGCCCTCTCCGTCTCCTCCACCTCCCGCCAGAGGGCCTTGGCCTCCCTTAGGCTCCCCTCCAGGTCCCCCCAGTGGGGCCGCAGGCGGTCCAGGGCGTGGAAGAGGTTCACCGCCGTGGGGCGGCTTTGGCGGAGGAGGGCGTCCGCCTCCTTTGGGTCTTCCCCCCGAAGGTGGGCGAGGACCATGCCGAAGGCCGCCGAAACCCCGATGGCGGGGGCTCCCCGCACCACCATGGCCCGGATGGCCTCCGCCATCTCCCTTGCGGTGCGCACGGGCACCCAGACCTCCTCGAGGGGAAGCCGCCTCTGGTCCAAAAGCCAGAAGACCCCTTCCCCCTCGTCAAAACGGAAAGGCAAAAGACGCTCCACGCCCTAAGCCTAAAGGAGGCGGAGGACCTTGTCGTCCCCCGGGCGCACCCGGCCCCGGCCGTCCCGGTTGGAGGTGGTGACGTAAAGGGCCCCATCGGGCCCCACCTGCACCTCCCGCAGGCGGCCGAAGCCGGAAAGGGCCGTTTCCACCCCCGCCACCCGCCAAGCCCCCTTGCCCCCCGCAAGGGCGAGGCGCAAAAGGGCCTCCCCCCGAAGCCCCGCCAAATAGAGCGCCCCCCGCCAAAAGGCCAGGTTTCCCGGGGGGAAGCCCTGGGGGAAGAAGTGGAGGGGGTCCTGGTAGCGGGCGTCTCCCAGGCGGCCCACCCCCCTGGGCCAGCCGTAGTTGCCCCCGGGGAGGATGAGGTTCACCTCGTCGTGGCCGAAGCCTTGCTCCCCGCTCGGGCCGTGCTCGCTGGAGAAGAGCTCCCCCGTTTCCGGGTGCCAGGCGAGGCCCTGGGGATTGCGGTGGCCCAGGCTATAGATCTCGGGCCGGGCCCCCCGCCTCCCCCAAAAGGGGTTCCCCGGGGCGGGCTCGCCCTCCGGGGTGATCCGCAGGATCTTGCCCCCCAAGGAGGCCAGGTCCTGGGCCATCTCCCGCTCGTACACCTCCCCGGTGGTCACGTAGAGCATCCCATCGGGGCCGAAGGCGATGCGCCCGCCCGAGTGGAGGCCGTGGGAACGGGCGGGGATGCCGTCCAAGATGACCCGATCCAAAACCCCCCTATCCCCCTCGTGCCGGAGGCGCACCACCTGGTTGCGAAGCCCTCCCTCCTCCACCGTGCGGTAGGCGTAGACGTAGGGCGCCTGGGGAAAGCGGGGGTGGAGGGCGAGGCCCAAAAGCCCCGACTCCCCCCGGTGGTACACGGGAAGCTCGGCGTACAGGCCCACCCTCCCTCCCCGCACCAGCCGGATTCGCCCCGGCCGCTCGGAGACCAGGAACCCCCCTCCGGGCAAAAAGGCGAGGGCCCAGGGGACCTCCAACCCCTCCGCCACCACCTCCACCCGAAGACCCTGCCCCCGGGCCAGGGCCAAGGCGGCAAGGGCCGCTAGGAAACGCCTCCTCGTCATCCTCTTCCCCCTTTCGGGAAGAGGCTACCCTAGGAAGGACTACGCCTTCGGGTCCAAGATTACCTTCACCCCTTGGCCCGAGGCCAAAAGCTGGAAGGCCTCCCGGTAGCGGCTCAGGGGCAGGCGGTGGGTGATGAGGGGGGTGAGGTCCACCCGGCCCGAGTAGACCAAGGCTGTCCCCTGCATCCAGGTCTGCCAAAGCCGCCTGCCGGCGATGCCGTAGGCGGTAATCCCCCGCATGACGAGCTCCCCCGCCAGGTCAAAGCGGATGGGGTCGGAGGGGATGCCGAGGATCCGGGCCTCGCCCCCCGGGATGAGGGCCTTTAGGCCCTGGTGGATGGCGCTTTCGTTGCCGGAAAACTCCAAGAGGACCTCCACCCCGCTTCCCGTCACCTGCCGGACCACCACCAAGAGGTCCTCCTCCAAGGGGTTGATGAGCCGGTCGGCGTAGGGCTTGGCGAAGGCCAGGCGGTAGGGGTTGGGGTCGGAGACCAAAATGGGCCCCGCCCCGCTCGCCCGGGCCACCATGGCCGCCATGAGGCCGATGGGGCCAGCCCCGGTGATGAGGACGCTCTTGCCCGAAACCCCGCTCCCGGCGTACACCGTGTGCACGGCGTTGCCGAAAGGCTCCAGGATGGCCCCCACCGCAAAGGGGAGGTCTTTGGGGTTGACCCAGGCGTTTTCCGCCGGCACCACCACGTACTCGGCGAACCCCCCGTCCCGGTCCACCCCCAGGATCTCTGTGTTCAGGCAGACGTGGTAGTTGCCCGTGCGGCAGGCGGGGCAGGCGTGGCAGACGATGTGGCTTTCCACGCTCACGTGGTCCCCCACCTGGGGGCGCTTGACCCCGGGACCCACCCGCTCCACCACCCCGCTGAACTCGTGCCCGGTGATGAGGGGAGGGCGGACCCTGCCCCGGGACCAGGCGTCCCACTTCCAGATGTGGAGGTCGGTGCCGCAGATGCTCGCCGCCTCCACCCGCACCAGGATCTCCCCAGGCCCCGGCTCGGGCACGGGGCGTTCCACCAGGGTTAGGCCCTCCTCGGGGGTCAGCTTGGCCAAAGCGCGCATACCGGGGCCATGCTACCACCGGTAAAGGGCGCCCACACTAAAGCGTACGCTTTCCCCGCTTTCCATCCCCAGAGAAAGGCCCAAGGAAGGCGTCAGCTCATACCCTATCTGGAGGGCCACGGTTTGGTAAGTGCCCTCCCCCACCGGGAACTGCGAGCTCAAGGAAAAGGTCAACCTGTCCTGCCGGTATTGGGCAAACAGGCTTTGCGTTCCCCGGAGGTCCACCTCGTACCCCAAAAACAGGTTGGGCGTCACGTATTTGCCCACGGAAAAGCGGGTGTCCTCAAGCTCCCCTCCTTGGAAAAGGGGCGCACGGATCTGAAACTGGTCTACCCCCAAGACCCGTGCAAGTTCCCGCTCCAACTGGCCCACCAACAAACTTTCCAACGCAGCACTTAAAACGGCTTGGGGCAAGGCATCCAAAACCTGGCCAAGATCCTTGGTGCCCAGGATCAGGAGCGAGTACGCCTCTAACTCGGTCAACTCCGGTTCCGTGGTCAACTTGGGGTCCAAACGGAGCTTGACCCGGCCATTCTCGCGGAAAAAACTGCCCTCCGCTTGGAGGTGCAGGGTATAGCCGCGCGCCTCGCCCGTGGCCTGAAGGGTGAACTCGGGTAGGATGCCGCGGCTAGGGCTAAACCGGATCGTGCTACCCTCAGGCACCACGTTGAAAAGAACGTCCCACAGGCGAAAACTTCCCCTTAGCGGGTGGGCTTCCCCGGAAAGGTATGGGTCCTGGTAAGACCCGCCCAAGTACAGCTCCCCACCCACCTCACCTTGGACCAAGCTTTCTTGGATCAGAACCCCCCTCTCGGCATAAAGACGCACATTCTCAAACACCAGGGGTAGAGGCTCAGAAGGCACCGTTTTCTGGGGCTCTTTGGGCTCGTTTTCGGCATCCGATGCAAAGGCCAAGCGAGCGCGCACCACTTCGGCGTTGGCCGTCAAGTGGTAGTTTCCTCGTTCTTGGTATAGAAAAAAGCTCTTCACGTCCAAAAGCCCTTCCTGCAGGTAGAGACGAGGATAGCTCAAGTTCAATCGGCCATAGCCCGCAAACCGCAAGGGAAAGAGGGTTCCCTGGGCCTCTAGCCCTCCTAGGCGAACCTCCACCAGGCCTGTGGGGTAGCGAAAGACCACCTCTGCCGGGGTGGCCTCTTTGAGGCCCGGAAGGGAAACCTCCCCCTTGGCGCTCACCCGGAAGTCCTCCAACTGGCCCTCGAGGCCAAGCCTGGCCCGCCCGGGGAAGGGGGCCGTTAGGGTGAGTTCCCCTTCCGCCTTAGCCCCCCCGTTCAGGGAAAGGAGCCCTTGGGGCAGGTACCCCGCCACCGGGCCAAGGCGGAAGCGGAAGTCCTGGAACCCCGCCTGGAAGCTATCCCCTTGGAGCCGCAAGGCGAGGCTTCCCGAGCCCTCGGGCCGGTAGGGCTTCAAGGCGGGCACCACCTGCAGGACCGGGGTGAAGACCGTGTCCTTCAGGTTCAGGTAAAGGTCGCTTCCCTCTGGGCTCCAGTACCCCCCGCCCTCCCAGACGCCCCGGCCCGCCAGGCGGAGGGCGTCCACCCAGACCCTTCCCCCCTCGAGGCGGAAAGCCGCCTGGCCCTTAAGCTCATCCCCCCCGCCCCGGAAGACCAGGCTTTCCCCCACCAAGACCCCCTCCCCCCGCCAGGGGTCGGCGAGGGGAAGGCGCAGGCGCACCGCCCCCGTCCAGTAGGCCTCCCCCTCCAAAGGCCCCGCCACCGCAGCGAGGAGGAGGTGGAGGGGGAAGCCCCGGGGGCTTGCCCTAAGGTCCAGCCTCCCGCCCTCCAAGGCCACCCGGAAGGGGGTTTCCCCCAGGCGCCCTTCCCCGGCGAAGCCCGTCCCTTGGAGGCGCCCCTTAAGGCTTAGGGAAAGCCGCTTCCCCGCCACCGCCACCTCGCCGGACACCGCCCCTTCCGCCTTGCCCCCCCTCAGGGCGAGGCCGCCCGAAACCCGCCCCTTCAGGTAAGGGGCGTACCGGCCCACGAAGTCCTCCAGGGCGGCCTCCTTCAGGGTGAGGTCCAAGGCCAAGGGGAGAAGGGTCCCCTTGGCCTCCACACGGCCCACGCCCCCCGCCAACACCCCCTCCACCCCGTACCCCTCCCCGTACACCCGGCCCTGGAAGCGGCTTTCCAAGGGGGGAAGGGGGAGGTCCACCCTGAGCTCCCCTTCCGGCGGGTAGGCGAGGCTTCCCTCCAGGTAGGGCCCCTGGGCGGTGAGGCGGGCGGTGAGGAGGCGCCCCTCCAGGCTCACCCTCTCCTCCCCGGCTCGGTAGTCCAGGCGGTAGGCCCCGTCCAGGCCCACCTCCCCCTCCAGGCGCCCCGCCCCCGCCGCCCACCAGGCCCATGCGGGGTGCTCCCCCGCCACGGACACCTTCTCCCCCTCCCCCCCAAGCCGCAGGGCGAAGCCCCGGAGGTTCAGGCCCAGGCTCCCCGCAACCCGCCCCCCCTGGTAGACCAAAGCCCCTTCCCCTTCCGGGCTCGTGAGGGCGAGGGAAAGGGCCCTCAGGTCCAGCCGCCCCTCCAGGGGCAGGCCGAGCCCCGGCACCCGGTAGGCGAGCCGGACCCCTTCCCCTTCCCCCCGGGCCTCGAGGCCTCCCGGGAGGAGGCCCTCTAAGAAAAGCGCCTCCCCCGAGGCCTCCCGGGCCAGGAGGTCCAGGCGCAAGGCCCCAAGGGCGAGCCTGGGCCAGGCGAAGGCCACCTCCTCCCCCAGGACCACCCCCCGTAGCCGGGGAAGCCCTTCCCCTTCCAGGGAAAGCCGCCCTTCCCGGAAAGCCACCTCCCCCCGCCAGGCCCCGTCCCAAGCCACCTCCCCCTCCAGGTCCCCCTTCAGGGCGAGGCGCAAGGCCCCTTCCCCGTACTCCCCTTCCGCCCGCGCCTCCCGGCCAAAGGCGGCGAGGCGGAGGCTTAGGGCCACCCGCCGCCAGGGGCCCTTCACCTCCCCCGAAAGGCGCAAGGGCCCGTAGGCGAAGCCGGAAAGGGCAAGGGCTACCCCCTCTGGCCCCACCTCCCCCTCCACCCCCCTCCCGGAAAGGGCCACCCTGAAGCCGGGTAGCCCCTCCAGGCCTAGGCCCACCTCCCCGTAGGCGTACCGCCCCACAAGCCACTTCCCGGGGTAGGTCCCCTCGGCCCAAAGCTCCCCAAGCCCCCTGGGCAGGGGCCCCTCGTAGCGGTAGGCCAGGCGGAAGGGGAAGAGGTCTAGCCTCCCCCTTAGGGGAAGCCCCTCCCCCACCAGGTCAAAGCCCCCTTCCCGCCCCAGGAAGCGCGCCCCGCCGTAGGGGCTTTCCGCCACCCCTTCCCCGGACCAGGCCCCCAGGTAGCCCTCCTCCGCCCGGTAGCGGTAGGCCCCCCGGAAGGCGAACCCCCGGTAGGCCAGGTCCAGGGCGAGGGCGGCCTCGAGGCCCGGGCACGCCCCCAAGGGCCTGGGCAGGCAGAAGGTACCCTCCCCTTCTCCCCCCAAAGCCCCCTCGCCCTTTAGGGCAAACCGCCCCGCCTTTAGGTCCACCTCGGCCAAAAGGGCCCCGTCGGAAAGGGGGTAACGGGCCTGGAGAAGCCCCGAAAGCGCCTTCCCGTACCGGGCCTCCCCCACCACCTTTGGCCCCTGGAAGCGGAGGGAAAGCCCCTCCGCTCCATACGCCCCCTCAAAGCGCTCCCCGTAAGCCTCCCCCTGGAACTCCGCCCGCAAGGGGGAAAGCCAGGCCCGCCCCGCCACCGCCCCCTCCGGCCTTTCCAGGCGGAAGGCCAAAGGCCCTTGCCAGGGGCCCTCCCCCTTGGCCTCGAGCCGGGCGGGAAGGCCAAAGGGGGTGAGGTCCAGGTCGGCCCAGAGGGAAAGCCTCTCCTCTTCTAGGCGAAGCCGTAAGTCGGGCGCCTCCGAAACCAGGCGAAGTCCCGCCAGGGAAAACCCCTCCTGGGCGAAGCGGAAGGGAAGGCTCGCCCCTTCCCCCTGCAAGGCCCCTTCCCCCTCCAGGGAGAAACGGGGCAACTCCCCCCAAAAGCCCGCCTCGGCCCGAAGCTTGGCCTTGCCCGCCTCGAGGGCGTACGTGGCCTTCCCGGAAAGGGCTAGGCCCCTTAGCTCCCCCTGGGCCAGGAGGCTTCCCGGAAGCCCTTCCCCCTCCACGAGGAAGCGCAAGGGGCCCTCCCCTTTGGCGGTGAGCCTTAGCCCCTGGCCCCTTGCAAAGAGCGCCCCCTGGTACCCCGCCTCCCCATAGGCCAGATCCGCCTCCAAGGCAAAGCCCATGACCTCGCCCTTTCCCCGCAAGGAGAAGGCAAGCCCCCCGTCATAGGCCGCCTCCAGGGCCAAGGGGGCTTGCCAAAGGGCCTCCACCCTCCCCCCTTCCCCCGAAAGCCAGAAAGGGCCCTCCTGGACCAGGTACTGGAGGCTCTTAAGCCGCCCCTCCCCCCGGTAGCGGGCGCCCTCCCAGGTGAGGGCCACCTCCCCTTGGGCGTAGGGAGAGGCGTGGCGCAAAACCCCTTCCCCCTTAAGCCCCAAAAGGTCCAGGGTGGCCTCTAAGGCCGTCTCCCCCAAGGCCTCCTCCCGGTAAACCCCCTGCACCCTTAAGGCCCCAAAGGGCCCCGAGAGGCTTAGGACGAGGCCCGGGTAGCGGAAGGCCGCCTCCACCCCTTTTAGGTCCAGCCTCCCCCCGCCCGCCAAGGCCCCAAGGCCCCTCAGCTCTCCCTCCCTAGGCCGCCAACCGAGGCCTAGCTCCCGCTTGGGAAGCCAAAGGCGAACCTCCCCCCCCCGGTAGGCCAGGGCCAGGGGCTCCCCCCCGTAGGAAAGGGCCGCCTCCGCCTCGCCCCGCCCGTCCAGGCCCACCGCCCCTTCCGCCCGCCCGCTCAAGGCCACCCCCAAGGCCCCCGCCAAGGGAGCCACCTCCTCCAGGCGGAAGCGCACCTCGTCCCCCTCCAGGGCCACCTCCCCCCCGGCGTAGCGCAAGGCAAGGGCAAAGGCCTTCCCGTACCCGCCCTGGAAGGCGAAGGGAAGCCCCCCAAACCGCCCCTCCCCCTCCCAGGCCAAGGAAAGCCCCTCCCCCTGGAACTGCCCCGCCACCTCCCCCTCCCGGCCCAGGGCCCGGAAGGGAAGAGCGAAGCTTCCCCGGTAGGAAAGCCCCTCCCCCTCAAGGCGCACGGGGCCCTCCAGGGCGTAGCGCAAGAGCCCTTCCCGCCACACCCGCCCCCGGAAGGGCAAGGGGTCCAGGTANCGCGCCGGGGGGGGGGGGGCCCGCGGGGGCGAGGCGGTAGCCTTCGGGGGAAACCTCCCCCTCTCCCTCCAGGTAGGGCCCGAGGAAGCGCACCCGGGCCCGAAGCATCTCTTCCCCTTGGAGAAGGGCCTCCCCGTAGGGGCTTTCCAGGCGAAGCCTTCCCCCCCGGCTTCCCCAGGTCCCCGTGGCCTTCAGGGGGAGGCCCCAAGGGGAAAGGTCCAAGCCTTCCGCCTGGAGGAGGAGGCGAAGCCCCTCCCCCTGGACCCTAAGCCCCGGGCCCCTCCCCCAAAGCCGGAAATCCGCCCCCCGCCCCGAGAGGCTTAAGGTAAGCCCTCCCTTGGGGAAGAAGGTCTCCCCCCGGTAGGCGAGGGCCAGGAGGTCCACCCTCCCCGAAAGCCTCCCCTCCCCCAGGAAGGGCACCTCCCCCTGGCCCTGGAGGCGGAGCCCTTTCCAGGGGCCTTCCCCCGCCACCTCCCCGTAGGGGGTAACGAGGCGCACCCTGCCCCCCTCGAGGTCCCCCTGGGCCCAAAGCCGCCCCTCCACGCCCCGGTAAAGGAAGGGGAGGTCCAGGCGGAAGGGGTACCGGCCCCGAAGCCCCACCTCCCCCACCCCCGCCACCCGGAAGGCCTC
Source organism: Thermus brockianus (assembly GCF_021462505.1). GTDB lineage: Bacteria > Deinococcota > Deinococci > Deinococcales > Thermaceae > Thermus > Thermus hydrothermalis. The sequence goes on along the minus strand of NZ_JAKEDV010000003.1, from coordinate 172,800 downwards.
CCGGTCCAGGGTGAAGGGAAGGGGCGGAAGGCGAAGCCCCTCGGGCAAGGGTGGAAGGAGCCTGCCCGCAACGTGAAGGCCAGGGTAGACCTCCCCTTCCCCCTCCACGTACCCCCTAAGGCGCAGGGCAAGCCGCTTCCCCTCCCCAAGAAGCCTCCCCTCCACCCCGTAGGCCCGTACCTCGGCGTAGCCCCTAAAGCCCCCCTGGTAGGCCAGGTCCGCCCGCAGGGCCAAGGGCCCCAAGGCGGCCTCCCCCTCGAGGCTCAGGGCCTCCTTGTAGGCCAGGGTGAGCCCCCCGGCCCTGAGCCTAAGGCCCGGCCCGGGGTCGTAAGCCCCGGCGAAGGGAAGCTCCCCGAGGGGCGTCTTAAGCCTTCCCGAAAGCTCCGCCCCCAGACGGCGAAGGGTGGCGGCGGCCTCCAGGTAGCGCCCCTCCGCCCGAAGCCTCCCGGAAAGGGCCCCCTCCCGGTACGCCGCCTCCCCCCAAAGCCGCACCTCGTCCAGGGCCCGCACGGGAAGACCCCATAGGCGCAAGGAGAAAACCCCCTTCCGGTACGCCCCTTCCCCGTAGGGGCTAAAGAAGCGGAAGCCCGAGGCCTCCTGCGCCACCCCAAGGGGAAAGGCGGCGTAGGGGGAGGCGTAGCGGAGGGTGGCGGAAAGCCGGCCCCGCTGGAGGCGGCCTTCCCCCTCGAGGCCCCCCACCGCCAAAGGGGTAGGGGCGAGGGCCAGGAAAAGGTCGTCCCAGGTTCCCGAAAGGGCCAAAGGCCCAAGCCGCCCGGAAACCCTCGCCCCCTCCCCCCGCACCTCCCCGGAGAGGTCCAGGGGAGCGAAGAGGGGAAGCGCCACCCCTGGGCTTCGCACCCCCACCCGGTAGCGGCTCCCCTCCAGGGCGAAGGCCACCTCCGCCCTTCCCTCTAGGGGCCTCGGCCAGGCCGCCACCCCACCCCCCCGCAGCCGCCCCCCCTCCCCCGCAAGGGCAAGCCGGCTCCCCAGGGCATCGGCGTAGGTGGCCCGGTACCTGTTCCCCTCAAGGGCGAAGCCCAGGCGGTAGGTGCGGTCAAAAAGCCGCCCCTCCGCCTCCACCTCCAGGGAGAAAAGCCGGTCAAACCCAAGCCGCCCCCAGTGGCGGAAGGGCTCCCCCAAGAACCGCCCTTCCCCCTGGAAGCCGCCCGTGAGCTTGAGCTCCGCCCAGCCCTCCCCCTCGAGGCGCAAGCGCCCCTCCCCTTCCACGGGCAGGGAAAGACCAAAGTGCCGCGCCAAGGCAGGAAGCTTGGGCCTACCCTCCAGCCGGAAGCGGTAGCGCTCCCCCTTCAGGTCCACTTCCGCTTCCGCCTCCAAGGGCCCCTCGAGGCCCACCCCCCTAAGGCGCGCCTCCACCTGGTCCTCCCGGAGATGGATGGGGCCTGCCACCCGGGTGAGGGTGAAGCCCACGAGCTCCACCACCCCGCCCTCCACCTGGGCCTCCCCCGCCATGCCCCTAGGGCCAAGCCGGAAAAGCCCCGAAAGCCTCCCCCCCTTAAGCCCCGGGTAGAAGAAGGAAAGCCCCGAAACCTCGCCCCCAAAGCGCACCTCCCAGGCGGAAAGGTCCGGGGCAAGGGCCCTCGCCTCCCCCTGGAAGCTCCCCCCGGGAAGCCTCGCCAGGAAGCGGTAGGGGTTTTCCCCCGTGAGGGTGAGGCGCAAGGGGGGAAGGAAAAGCCTTTTTCCTTGGGGGAACTCCACCTCGGCGTCCTCCAGGACGAGGCTTCGGAGGACCACCTTGAGGGCCGGCGGCGGGCCCGGCTGCTCGGGGATGAGAGTCTCCCAGGTGGGCTTTAGGCGGGCCCCCTGGAGGCGGAGGCTTAGGGGAAGCTCCCGGCGCAAGAGCCCCAGGAGGTCGTAGCGGAGGCCCACCTCCTCCGCCTCCAGAGAAAGCCCCTCCCCCTGAAGCCTCACCCCCCACAGGGTGAGGCCCAGGAGGAGGTGCCCCCGCACCCCCCCCACCTCCCCCTGGAAGCCCCCCAGGGCCAGGCCCCGCTCCACCGCCCCCTTGAGGAGGGGGGGCCAGGCGAGGAGGGCCAAGAGGGAGAGAAACCCCAGGAGAAGGAGGAGAAGCCCCCGCCGCATCTCCTTAAGCATAGGGAAGGGAGATGAAAGCGGCATGGCAGGCCCCGTAAAATGCCCTCATGCCGCGCCTGGTGGCCTTGGTGAAGGGAAGGGTGCAAGGGGGGTGGGGTACAGGGCCTTCGCTCAGAAGAAGGCCTTGGAGCTAGGCCTTTCCGGCTATGCGGAAAACCTGCCGGATGGCCGGGTGGAGGTGGTGGCGGAAGGCCCGGAGGAGGAGCTTCGGGCCTTTCTCCACCACCTCAAGCAGGGCCCCCGCCTCGCCCGGGTGGACGAGGTGGAGGTGCAGTGGGCCGAGGCGACCGGGCTAAAGGGCTTTCACGTGTACTGAGCCCAGGCCTGGGGCCTGGCCCCGGCCCGAAGGAGCGCCTCGGCCAAGGCCGCCCTGAGCTCGGGAAGCCCCGTGCCCTTCAGGGCGGAAACCGGCACCCCCCCAAGCCGCTCCTGGAGGTAGTAGACGTCGTACGGGGCCGCCCGGTCCGCCTTGGAAAGGGCGAGGACCCGCGGGGCCTCCACCCCAAGCTCCTCGAGGAGGGCCTCCACCACCCGGTACCGCTCCAAGCCCCCTTCCTCGGAAGCGTCCAGGACGTGGACCAAGAGGTCCGCCTCCCGCACCTCCTCGAGGGTGGCCCGGAAGGCCGTGAGGAGCTCCTCCGGCATCTTCCGGATGAAGCCCACGGTGTCCGTGAAGAGCACCTCCCCCACCCCGGGCAGAAAGCCCCGCCGGGTGAGGGGCCTTAGGGTGGCGAAGAGCTTGTCCTCCCCCGGCTCCCCGCCCCGGGCCAGGGCCTGGAGGAGGGTGGTCTTCCCGGCGTTGGTGTAGCCCACCACGGCGATGAGGGGCACGCCCCGGCGCTTCCTTTGCCGCCTCGCCTCCTCCCGCCTTTTGGCGTACTCCTCCAGCTTGCGGCTCAGGTGGGCGATCCTTTCCTGGAGCCGCCTCCGGTCCACCTCCAGCTTGGTCTCCCCGGGGCCCCGGGTGCCGATCCCGCCGCCAAGGCGGCTCAGCTCCTTCCCCTTCCCCACCAGGCGGGGGAGGAGGTACTTGAGCTGGGCCAGCTCCACCTGGGCCTGGGCCTCGGGGGTCTTGGCGTGGAGGGCGAAGATGTCCAGGATGAGCTGGGTGCGGTCCAGGACCTTAAGGCCCGTGGCCTTTTCTATCTCCCGGGCCTGGGCGGGGGAAAGCTCCAGGCCGAAGATCAGGGTGGAGGCGTTCTCGTGGTAGGCGAGGCTTTTGAGCTCCTCCAGCTTGCCAAGCCCCACCAGGTAGCGCGGGTCCAGGGCCTTGCGGTAGACCAGGACCTTCTTCACCGGCACGCCCCCAGCGGTGCGGGTGAGTTCGGCGAGCTCCCTTAGGCCCGCCTCCGCCTCGGGGCCTTCCCCCAGGTCCACCCCCACCAGGATGGCCCGCTCCCCGCTTCCGTCCTGGAGTTCCCGCACCCGGGCCTGGCGGGCGAGCTCCTCCTCCAGGGCCTCCACCTCCTTGCGGTGGTCCAACTCCAGGTATTGGAAGTAGGGCTTAGGGGGCAGGATGCGCCAGTCCTCCTCCAGGGCCTTGGGCGGGGAGAGGAAGGCCAGGTGGAGCGTGGTGGGCCTCCCCTCCGCCACCTCGAGGGCGGCCATGCTGTCCAGCCGGTTGAGGAAGAGCACGGAAAGGTCGGGCCGGGAAAGCCCCCCGGGGGAAAGGTGGGTGTGGAGGAGGCGGAAGCCGGAAAGCCTGCGCTCCGCCCTCGCCCCCTCGGGGATGGGAAGCTCCTTGGCGTCCCCCACCCCCACCCGCACCACCCGGCCCTCCCGGTCCAGAAGGAGGCTTAGGGGGCGGCCCACCTCCGCCGAGAGGAGGGCCAAGGCCTGGGCGAGTTCGGGGGTGATGACCCGCTCCGGGGGCACCCGGCGGCGGTACAGGTTGGAAAGCTTCTTAAGCTCGCTCTTCTTGAGCCCTTCCGTCCTACCAAAGATCTTCTCCAATGCCCCTTTAGTATAGCAAAACCTGGCCGTTTGGGCGTAGAGTAGGGCCCGTGCGCCCGCTTTGGCTCGCCTTCCTCCTCCTCCCCGCCCTCGCCCAAGGGGACTACGCCTGGATCGTGGTCCTGGGGGCAGCCCAGTACGGGGGAAGACCCTCCCCCGCCCTGGAGCGGCGCCTTCAGGCCGCCCTCTCCCTCTACCAAAAGGGCCTTGCCCCCCGGATCGCCGTGGCCGGGGGGAAAGCCCCGGGGGACCGGTGGAGCGAGGGGGAGGTGGGCTGCCGCTACCTAAAGGCCAGGGGGGTGCCCGAGGAGGCCCTCCTCTGCGAAACGCAAAGCCAAAACACCTACGAGAACCTCCTCTTCCTTAAGCCTTACCTAAGGGGCCCCGTCCTCCTGGTCACCGACGCCCCCCACCTCCCCCGGGCCCTCTTCCTGGCCCGGCTCCTGGGGATACCGGCCCAGGGCCACCCCGTGCCCGGCCCCTACCCCTTGGGCTACTGGGTACGGGAAGCCCTCTACCGCCTTTGGCTCTACCTGGGCCTAAGGCCCCTTCCCGGCGGGCTTAAGCCTCCCCTTCCAGCCGCCGCAAGGACTCCAGATACCCTTCCAAAAGCCCCTTGAACTGGGCGAGGAAAAGGGCCTTCTCCCGCCTAGCTTGCTCAATCTCTCCACGGATGCGCCTAAGCTCCTCCGCCGCCTCCCTTAGGACCTGCTCCTTGGCCGCCTGGGCCTCCTTCTTGATGAGCTCGGCCTCCCGTTCCGCCTGGGCCTTGAGCTCGCGGGCGATCTTCTCCGCCGCCACCACCGCCCGCCTCAGCTCCCCTTCCGCCTCCTTGAGCCGGGCAGCTTCCTCCTCCAGGGCCCGCACCCGCTCCTTGAGGGCCTCGTTCTCCTGGATGAGGGCCTCCATCACCTCCGCCACCCGGGCCAGGTAGCCCCGCACCGCCTCCTTCTGGTAGCCGCGAAGGCTCGTGGGGAACTCCTGGTAGCGCACGTCCAAAGGGGTTAGGTCCATGTGTCCCTAGTCTACAAAAAGGGCCCGCCCGATCCGCACCAGGGTGGCCCCCTCCTCCACCGCCCAGACGTAATCGTCCGACATGCCCATGGAGCGCTCGGGAAGGCCGAAGCGGTCGGCGAGCTGGGAAAGCCTTTTGAAGATGGGGCGGACCACCCTTTCGGGGCCTATGGGGGGCACGGTCATGAGGCCCAGGGGCTCCAGGTGCTCCATCTCCCGCACCCGGGCGAGGAGCTCGGGAAGCTCCTCCTCCAAAACCCCGTGTTTCTGCGGCTCCCGGCCCAGGTTCACCTCCACCAGGACCTTAAGCCGCTTCCCCTCCTTGGCCCCCACCCCCTCCAGGGCCTCCGCCAGGCGCAAGGAGTCCAGGGAGTGGACGAGGGCAAACCGGGGGGCGAACTTGGCCTTGTTGCGCTGGAGGTGGCCGATGAGGTGCCACTCCGCCTCGAGGACCTCCATCTTCCTCAGGGCCTCCTGCACCCGGCTTTCCCCCAAGGGGAAGTCCCCGTAGCGGAGGACCTTGTCCCGGATCTCCTCCGGGGTGCGCCCCTTGGTCACCGCCACCAGGCGCACCTCCCCTGGGCTTCGCCCCGCCCTTTGGCAGGCTTCGGCGATGCGCTCCAAAACCTCGGGAAGCCCCATTAAAGCGCCGCCAAAATGCCCCGCACATAGCGGCGGAAAACGGGCCCCGTTTCCGCCGCCACCCTTAAGACCTCCTCCTCCGTGGCGTGGTGCTCCCGCTCGGGCACGGCCATGTCCGTGATGGTGGAAAGCCCCAAGACCCTGGCCCCCAGGTGCCTCAGGGCGATCACCTCGGGCACCGTGGACATACCGATGGCGTCCGCCCCGAGCTCCCGGAGCATCCTAAGCTCCGCCCGGCTGGCGAAGCTCGGCCCCATGAACCAGGCATAGACCCCCTCGTAGAGGTGGAGGTCCTGCTTGCGGGCCACCCGGCGGGCGAGGTCTATCAGCCCGGGGTCGTAGGCCTCAAACATCACCGGGAAACGGGGGCCTAAGCGCTCGTCGTTCGGGCCCCTTAGCGGGTTTGCCCCGGCGAAGTTGATGTAGTCCAGGTGGAGCATAATCCCCCCGGCGCGGAAGCGGGGGTTAAGCCCCCCGGCGGCGGAGGTGAGGAGGAAGGTCTTGGCCCCGAGGAAAAAGCCCACCCGCACGGGGAAGACCACCTCGCTGGCGCCATACCCCTCGTAGTAGTGGACCCGGCCCTGGTAGACCAGCACCCGCTTGCCCTCGAGGTGCCCCAGAACAAGCCGCCCGGCGTGGCCGGGGGCGGTGGAAAGGGGGAAGTGGGGGATCTCCCCGTAGGGGATCTCCGCCACCTTCTCCACCTCCTCCGCCAAGGGCCCAAGCCCCGAGCCCAACACCACCCCCACCTCGGGGGTGAAGTCCGTCTTGGACCGGATGTAGCGAACCGCCTCCTGGATTTCCTCGTAGACGCCCATCCCCGCCATTTTACTCTCACCGCCCCTTCACCGCTTTCCGGTATGCTTTCCGCCATGAAGCGCCTCCTTACCCTAGCCTTCTTAGGCCTTCTGGCCCTGGCTGCCCCCCTAAAGGACGTGGTGGTGGAAGGGGGAGACCCCGTCCTCCAGGCCCTGGCCCGGGCCGCCCTGCCCTTTGGCGTGGGGGACGAGCCGGGGGATCTGGAAGCGGCCAGAAAAGCCATCCTGGCCACGGGCTACTTCCGGGACGTGTCGGTGCGCCTCGAGGGGGACGTCCTCAAGGTCGTCCTCACCCCCTACCCCCCCATCGCCGAGGTCAAGGTGGAGGGAAAGGCCTTCCCCCAAGAAACCCTCCTCCGCTTCCTGGAGGAGAACTTCGCCATCGGCAAGGAAGCCATCTACAACCCCTTGCGGGCCCAGGAGGCGGCCCAGGCCCTGGCGGAGGCCTACCGGCAAAACGGCTTCCCCTTCACCCCCAAGGTGGCGGTGGAAACCAAGGAACAAGGGAGCGGCATCCTCCTCACCTTCCGGGTGGAGGAAACCCCCGAGGTGAAGGAGGTGCGCCTGGAAGGGGTTTCCCTCCTGCCCGAGGCCGATCTCCTCAAGCTCCTGGAACCCCTCAAGGGCCCCTTTGACTTCGCCAAGTACCAGGAGGCCCTAAGGGGTATCGCCGGGCGCTACGAGCGGGCAGGCTACCGCTTTAGCGGCCCCGACCTTCAGGAAAGCCGCCTGGAAAACGGCGTCCTCAGCGTGCGGGTGCGGGAACTGAAGGTGGTACGGGTGGAAGGGGAGGACCTGGACCTCTCCGGCTTTCCCCTAAAGCCCGGGGACTACCTGAACTATAGCGCCCTCCTGGAAGGGGTGCAGGCCCTCTCCAAGGGGCTTTCCCGGGTGGTGAACTTCAGCCTGGTGCCGGAAGGGGAAGGGGTGGTGGTCAAGCTCCAGGTGGGGCCCGAAGGGGGCGTGATCCAGCGGGTGGCGCTTAGCGGCAACACCGCCTTCCCCACGGAAACCCTCCTCGGCCTCCTCCGCCTCAAGCCCGGGGAGGTCTACACCCCCGCCCTGGCCCAGGAGGACGCCCGGCGCATCGCCAGCTTCTACCAGGAAAAGGGCTACGAGGTGGCGGACGTGCGCTACCGCTTCCAGGAGGGCACCTTCCAGCTGGAGGTGGTGGAGCTCAAGATCGGGGGGTACCGCCTGGAGTGGCAGGGGGGCCACCGCACCCAGGAGGAGGTGATCCTGAGGGAGCTTCCCAAGCCGGGAAGCCTCTTCTCCGTACAAGCCCTCCGCCAAGGCATTGCCCGCCTCATGGCCACGGGGCTCCTCGCCGAGCCTCCCACCGTACGCCTCTCCCCTGGGGAGAAGGAGGATGAAATCACCGTGGTCCTTGGCCTCAAGGAGGCCCGCACCGGACTTTTCCAGCCCGCCATCGGCTGGAGCTCCTTAGAGGGCTGGTCGGGAAGCCTGACCTTCAAGGAAATCAACCTGTTCGGCCTAGCCCACCAGGCGGCGGTGGAGCTCTCTTGGATCCAGAACGATGCCAGGGATAACCTATCCTTCTCGGCTAGCTACACCATCCCCTGGCTTTACCTGGACGCAGGGGACCTCAAAGAGGTGCGCACCTCCCTCTCCCTAAGTGCCTACTCCGTCCCCGTAGGCAACAACATCCTCTACGATGGCAGTACGGATACGGGATGGCAGTACACGGAAAGGCGAAGCGGCTTCGGGTTAAGCGTTGCTCGGCCCTTCTCCAAAGATCTACCCAACCTCCGGGTTTCTTTAGGTATTGCCGCCCAAAGGCTTAGGTACGCCTTGGAGGTCTACGATGGAAAGGCCCCCTGTAACCCATCTGCCGGCCCTTCCGACCCTGCCTATTGCGACGGCACCGGATACAAGAACGTCAACCTCGCCCAAAGCCTCCTGCCCACACCCGCTTGGAACCTCCGCCTGGACACAGGCCTTGCCTATATCCTGGTGGATAACCCCCGCTTCCGCACCCAAGGGTACGAGCTAAACCTCTCCACAGGCGTCGGCCTCTCTTTCCCGGATACCGGAGGCCGGCAAGCCTACGTGCCCTTGGTGGCCACGGGGAAAACCTACTTCCCCCTTTCGGAAGACCGGCGCCACGCCCTGGCCCTCCGCCTCTCGGCGGGCACGCTGTTGGGTTCTCCTCCCCAAAGCGAACGCTTCTACCTTTCCGGAGCTGGAGCTGAAGCCTTCCTCCTCAGGGGATACGACGAGCGCAAGTATAGCGGCCTGTCCTTCACCACAGGCTCGGTGGAATACCGCTACGACTTCAACCTCGCGCCCCAAGGAGGAACGAACCTCTACGGCATCGTCTTTGCCGATGCGGGCCTCACCGACAACACCCAGGGCCTAAAGTGGGGAGCGGGCATCGGCCTGCAACTGGATTTGGATGTTTTTGGCGTTCTGCTCCCCTCCTTGCGGCTGGACTACGCCTTCAGCCCGGAGAAGCCCACGGGCATCCTGCACTTCCGCATCGGGCCCATGTTCTAACCTGTTCTTGAGGCCCATGAAGGCGTACCTGGGTCTATACACGGCGCGGCTGGAAACCCCCGCCCGGAGCCTCAAGGAGAAGCGGGCCCTCATCAAGCCGGCCCTGGAAAGGCTCAAGGCCCGCTTCCCCGTTTCCGCCGCCAGGCTTTATGGCCTGGACGCCTGGGGGTTTGAGGTGGTGGGCTTTAGCGTCCTGGGCAACGACCCCGCCTGGGTGGAGGAAACCCTAAGGGAAGCCGCCCGCTTCCTGGCGCAAAACGGGGGCTTCCAGGTGGCCTTGGAGGAGTACCGCCTCGAGGCCTTTGAGCTGGACGGCCTCCTCTAGACCATCTCCAGGGCGAAGGCCACGGACCCCCCGGTGCCGTGGCAGATGGCGGCAAGCCCCCGCTCCTCCCCCTTCACCCGCAGGGCGTTCAGGAGGGTGACCAGGATCCTGGCCCCGCTCGCCCCGATGGGGTGGCCCAGGGCCACCGCCCCCCCAAAGACGTTGAGCCGCTCGTAGGGCACCTTAAGGAGGCGGCTAAAGAGGACGTTATTCAGGGCGAAGGCCTCGTTGTTCTCAAAGAGGCCGAAGTCCTCCACCCGCATCCCAAGCCGGTCCAAAAGGCGCTTGGCCGCCGGGACAGGGGCCTCGGGGAAGCGCCAAGGCTCCCCGGCGACCCAGGCCCCCCCCAGGATGCGGGCCAGGGGCTTTAGGCCGTGGGCCTTCACCGCCTCCTCCGAGGCGAGGAGCAGGGCCGCCGCCCCGTCGGAGATCTGGCTGCTATTCCCGGCGGTGAGGACCCCGTCCTTCTTGAAGGCGGGCTTTAGGGCGGCCAGGGACTCCAGGGTGGTTTCGGGCCGGATGCCCTCGTCCTTGTCCACCACCACCTTCCCCTTTTTCCCGGGGAGCTCCATGGGGGCGATCTCCCAGGCGAAAAAGCCCTTCTCCGTGGCCTCGGCGGCCCGCTTGTGGGAGAGGTAGGCGGCCTCGTCTATCTCCTCCCGGCGCACCCCGTAGTCCTGGGCGAGCCTTTCCGCCTGCTCTCCCATGGCCTCGCCGGTGAAGGGGTCGGAAAGCCCGTCCCGGAGGAGGATGTCCTGGAGGCTTTCCGGCGAACCCAGGAGGAACTTGTACCCCCACCTCGCCCGGTGGGAGAGGTAAAACCCCGCCTGGCTCATGGACTCCATCCCCCCGGCCAGGGCCAGGCGGGCCTCCCCCGTGCGCAGGAACTGGAAGGCGTTCAAGGTGGCCATCATCCCCGAGGCGCAGACCATGTCCACCTGGTAGCCGTCCACCTCCTTGGGGATGCCCGCCCTCAGGGCCGCCTGCCTGGGGAGAAGCTGCCCGTGCCCCGCCCTGAGCACGTTGCCGAAGACGTAGAGGTCCAGCTCCTTCCCCTCCACCCCGGCCCGCTCCAGGGCCGCCCGCATGGCGTGGGCCCCGAGCTCCACCGGGCTTACGTCCTTGAGCGCTCCCCCGAACTTGCCGATGGGGGTGCGGGCTGCGGAAACGATGTAGACCGGTTGCATGGGGTCATCATACCATCCCGATGGAACCACTTGGGCTATATTGGTTCCATGAAAAATTTCAGCTCCATAAAATGCCGAGGGCTCACCCTCCTGGAGCTCCTGGTGGTCTTGGCCCTTCTGGGCCTCCTCTTGGGCCTAGGAGGGGCTTGGTGGTTCCGGGAAAGGGAAGGCCTCCTGCTCGCCGAGCTGCGGTCTTTCCTGGAAAGGGGGCGAACGGAGGCCATCCGGCGGGGAGAGATGGTGGCGGTGGTGGCGGAGGGAGACGGGCTGCTTGCCTGCCTAGACCTGGACCGAAACGGGACCTGCCAAGGAAACCCGCTTCTCGCCCGCTTCCGGCCAGGCTTGGGGGCAAGGGTAGAGCTCCACACGGGTTTCCAACCCGGCCTCCGCTTCAACGCCCTAGGCCGGCCCCACACTGGGGTGCGGGTAGCCCTGTGGATGGGTTCCCAACGTGTCCTTCTCTGCGTGTCCATAGGGGGGAGGGTGCGGGAAACCCCAAACGCCAGTTGCTGACCTCCCTTTTGGGGGATACCCCAAAGGGCTAGACCAGAAGAAACTAAGGGCGATACGGGGGCTCACGCTTTTGAAACTTCTTGCGGTCATGGGAATTTTGACCGTCCTGGGATCGCTCGTCTACCCCGTTCTTTACGCTCCCTACCGGCTTCGTGCCACTTTGGCTGAAGGCCGGACCGCCATCCAGCAAGGCCGCACGGAGGCGATCTGCCGCGGGGAGACCCTAAGCTTCAAGGCGTCAAACGGGGCTTGGGAGCTTGAGCAAGGTGAAATCATACTGCGGAGATGGGTTCTTCCCCAAGGCATGGAAGCCTTAGGCGAACTCCAGGTCAATGCCCTGGAAGGGTCAATGGATGGACAGGTCCAAAACCTCCGGCATTACGTGGGGCAGCGCCAAGCATCCCTCTGCCTAAGACCAGGGGGAAGGGTTTGGGAGGTGATGGGCGGTGGGTGTTAAAGGGCTCTCCCTTTTGGAGGTCCTCTTGGCCGTGGTCCTGTTGTCCATGGTAAGCCTCGCCTTCCTCGGCCTGCAGGTCACCAGCCTCAGGGCTTCCCAAAGCGGTCGGCTGACCCAGGCCCTGGTGCGCGAGGCGGAAAACCTCCTGGCAAGCATGCGGGCCAACCCGGGAAACATAGAGGCCCTCTGCCGGGATACCCTCTCCCTGACCACGGCCACCGCCCGGTGCACCTACACCCCCTGCGCCGCTAAGGCGGACGGCACCCTGGAATGCCCGGCCACCGGAACAGCCCACGCTTTCCGGGTGGTCCTCGAGGTCCCCAAGGACTCCCCCCGCCTGACCCTGGAAACGGTGGTCTATCGGCCATGAGGCGCGCCTTTACCCTCCTGGAAGTCCTCCTAAGCCTTGCCATCCTGGGCCTCCTCCTCAGCGCGATGCTTGCCACCACCCAGAGCACCCTGCGGCTTGAGCGCACCCAGCGGGCCCTGGCCCTACTGAGCGAGGAGCTTTCCCTCACCGCTATGGTCCTCGCCCGGGAAGCCTCCCTGGCGGGCTACCGCCTGGAAACGGGCACACCCCTCGTCCTCTCCGGTAGCCTCCTCCTCCGCTTCCTCTGCGACGACGGCATGGAGATCTATTGCTCCAGCGAGAGCATGGGCAAGGTCCGCACCGTGGGGTACGCGTTTCGGGATGGGACCCTTTACTGGGGAACCTGCACCGGCGAGGCCTGCGCCCCCACCCTCAACCAGCCCGTGATGGACGGGGTGGAGGCCTTCCGGCTGGCCTACCGTTCGGGAGGAAGCTGGGCGAGCGGGAACCTTAGCGTCACCCTTTCCCAAGGGGGAGCGAACCCCAAGGTGGAAGCCCTAGCTCTCTACCTGGCCGCCCGCTCCCCCTGGCGCACGGGGGCAAGGCCCTTCACCCCGGGAAGCCAAGTGGACTGGGAGAAGGCTCCCGGCCTAGGCCGGGATCTACTCCTCTCCGGCTATAGCCCTCCCCAGGACGGCCACCCCCGGGCGGAGCGGCTCGTGGTGGTAGCCATGCCCAACCTGGTGCGTTGAAGGAGGTACGTATGCGCAAAGGGATTGCCCTGGTCAGTGTCCTTTCCGCCATGACCGTGGTCCTCCTCCTCTCCTTGGCCGTGAGCCTGTGGGCCGAGGCCAACCTGCGGACGGGTAGCCACCTGGCCCAAAAAGCCGTGGCCCGGGAGCGGGCGGAAGCCGGGATTGACCACGCCTTGGCCCACCTGGCAGCCCAAGGAGCACCCACGGGCACGGTCCAGCTCAGGGGCCCAGGCTACACCGCCACCCTTACCGCCGAAGGGAACGGGCAGTACCGGGTGGAAAGCACGGGCACCCAGGGCATGGCCCGGCACCAGGCCGTGGCCCTCTTGGGCCTCCAGGCGGTGCCCGCCCAAAGGACCCACCCCCTCTTCGGCCAAGGCTGGATCACCGGGGGTCACATCACCATCAACGGCGGGGTGGACCTCCGGAACGCCCGGCTCCACGCCGACCTGGGGTACGCCAACCTCACGGGGCAAGTCCGGGTGTGCGACGAAAACGGGGCGAACTGCCGTAACGTTAGCGAACTCAGCCCTCCCCCCATCACGGGCGGGGCCAGGGTAGGGAACCCGCAGTGCAACGCCTCGGGGAACAACCGGAGCGTGTGCCAGGGCAACGCGCCCAAGTACCAGGTCTGCCCCGTCTACCAAACCCCCGGCGACCCCGACCTGGTGTGCACGGATGCGGTCACGGGGCGTCAGGTGCGTTGGCGGGAGGCTTACCGCATCAGCCCTCCCGACGTGGACAACCTGGCCCAGACCGCCCTAGGGGTGAGGGCCTCGAGTCCCTACCCGGACGCCGTGGCAGGAGGACGGTGCGACGTGACCTTCTCCAGCCTGGATCCCGGAAGGAGCGATGAACTCACCTCTTTCCTTGATGCCCGAGGCCACACCAACCTTCCCACGGACGTGAACGCTCTCCTGGGCCTCGTCCTGAACGCCCTAAACGGCTCTAATCTGCGCGTGTGCGTGCAGGGCAACGTAGCCCTTCCAGGCGGCACCTCGTTAAGCGGGGTCACCTTCTACGTGGGAGGCACCTTCCAGGTGAACGGAAGCGCCACCCTGCAAGGGGTCAAGGTGGCAGCAGGAAGCGGGGTAAATCTCGGGGACGTCCAAGCCACGGACAGCAAGTTTTACTCTGGAGGCTACGTCAACCTAAACGCAAACGCCCTCTTCCGTGGGAACAGCACCCTAGCAGCCCGCCAAAGCATCACCTTTAACGGCGGAGCTAATCTGCTAAACGACCACGCCCTCGCTATCGTGAGCGAGGGGGACATCACCTTCAACGGACGGGCCGATACCCATGCTTTTATGTGGGCAAGGGGCCAGATCACCTTTAACGGCACAGGGGCCTTCATCGGGGGTGCCGTTAGCATGGGTGGTGCCACCCGCAACGGCGGAGGACAGTTCTACATCCAAAGCTCCAGCGCCCAGAACACCGACCTCCCCCAGGTTGAAACCCACGGCAACCCCAGGCCCCGGGTCCTTTACCGCCGCTAGCTTTCACACCCCTTTCACACCCCCCTGCCACCCTAAAGGTGTCCCCCCCAAAAGGGGGAGTTGACAAAAGGAGGAAAGCTCCCTAAGAATGGGGTGCGAAAGGAGGTGAAAGGAGGGTTAAAGGTACAAGGAAAAAGGTTAGAGAGATGGTCCGGTAAGAAGGCTTTTCGGCAACAGGCACTCATGGCCGCGCGATAGATGAAAGCGCGGAAATCTTGGAGGAGAAAGAAGTATGCGCAACGCTAAAGGCTTCACCCTGATTGAGCTCCTGATCGTCATCGCCATCATCGCCATCCTGGCGGCAGTTCTGATTCCCAACCTCTTGAATGCTCGTGGGAACGCTAACACCACCGCGGCCCAGGCGTATGTGCGCAACGTGGCTACTGCGGTAGAAGCTGCGCGTGATCCCACCACAGGCGCCCTGCCTACCCTTGGAGCATGCACCAACTTCGTTAGCAATCCTCCTGCTTCAGTTAGCAGCTGCAACGTTACAGCGAACAACGATAGCGTGAACTTTACCGTTACCGCCAGCCTCCGCGGCGCCCGCTACAACAGCCTATCGTTTGACAGCGCGACCGGGCAATTCTCGTTCCAGTAAGCAACTGTGAGGACTCCGGGGCCGGGGCTTCCCGGCCCCTTGGTTCTAGTCAGGTTACCTCGGAGTAACCATGCGCGCAGGATTTACCCTAATAGAGCTCTTAGTAGTGGTCACACTACTTGGCTTCTTCCTTGCCCTCACGTACCTCCCCATTGCAACGACCCGCAAAAAGGCGAATCTGACCTCCGCAGAAGCATATGTACGAAACGTAGCCGTCAGCCTAGAGGCCCTCCGGGACCCTACGGGTAGGCTACCAGTCCACCTTACAGACTGCCTTACCGGATTCGGCTACCGCCCTCGGAGCATAAGCATGTGCTCCATTTCCTTCCCCACTTCAATGGACTTCGTCATAGAGGCCGTTGTAGACGGCGCTACAATCACAAAGGTGATTTACACAAGCGAAAACGGAAAGCTTACACACCTCCCTTAATGCCGCCAGCTACACTGCGGGCGGTTATCCCTCCGCCCGCTATGCCTATGAACGCCCAGAAAACTCCCTGGTTGTAGAAAATGTTATACCAAAAACCCAAAAAACCAAGATAAGCAATCAAAGCAGCTGCCACTGGCGTCGGCCAGGACCATCGGATAGCCAATAGCAGCACACATAACCATAAGGCTGCACCGGGTAAACCGTAAAGAAGCGCTTGATCCAAAAATTCGTTGTGAGCCTTAAAAGAATCCACCACCAGAACCCGTCTTCTGCCCTCCATATCCACTATGCCGAAGGCAGGTATACCCTCGCCGTTAACCCCTTTAGACAACACCATCTGAGCTCCCCACATGATACGCAAGAAATAGGCTAGATCTTCCTCAGATAAATATCTCGGCCACACAAAATGAAAGCCGCCCGCTCCATAGCCCATCCAAGGCCGGTCCGCTATCCCTGCTACCGCCGCTTTCCACCCATACCACCTTTGCTCTAGAGAAGAAGAACTTTCTAGAGGCTTTTCTCCCCCTGACCCACTCACGCGCACTATCCACAGCCCTAAGACAAGGCCTAACCCAAAAATCAAACCTACACGAAAAACTTGTCTCACACCATACCTCTTATAGACCAGGGAAAAAGCAATGAGAACACCCACTAAAGAGGCCCGGTTGTACGTTAATCCTACCCCCATAGCCAGAACAAATACCATAAAAGGATTTGCAAGATAAATAACACCGCCCAATGCGAGCCCAAGGAAGCCAGCAAGATGCCCTTTGGAAGCAAAGGTAACTTGCGGCAAAACATCTGCTGAAAAATTCCCTATCCACGCCCGCTTATTTATAACTTCAACCGCAGCGAGGAGGGTCAAAATAAGCCCAGAGGCATATATAGCCTTTAAAAGGGTGTGTCTTAGAGAGGGTTCTTCTTCCACCCTTAAAGCTATTAAAGTCGCTATCGCAACCATGAGCACGACCCAAAGTGCCCCATCTCCCAGACCTTCCGGACTGCCTGTCAGGGCAAAAATAGGATTGACAGCAAACGGAACCGCTAATAGTGTCCACAATGCATAAATCCAGGCCACAAGCAAAACCGGTCTTTTCCATAACCAAAGACCAAGACGGGGCAGGTGAGACAGATGTGTATGCGGATGACTAAAAGCTTCTAAAACCAATGCGCCCCCTAAAAAGAAACTGCTAACCCAAACATGCACAGCGTAGTCCCACCTTAAGTCCCTTGCATGCGTTGGGTAAAAAAGCAAAGGGTAGAGAAAAGCATACACCGGCCACCAATATCTAAGCAGTAAGCTCACCACAAAGCAATGTTACACGAAAGCCCCAGGAAAAAGCAAAAAATAGATACCACTTGGCCCTTTTTAAAAACTCGGGTGTGGGCGCAGTGCCTAACACATTAAGTACCCCCACTGGGCTATCGGGTAAACTCAATTTGTTCCATAAAACGGGGCAATATCTCCTCGGCGAAAAGCTCCAAAAAGGCCACCACCGCCCCCAGGCTTACCCCGCCCGTCAGGTCCAGGTCCGACTCCAGCCACACGTCCCCTTCCTCGTCCAAATAGGCCCGGCTAAAGCGGTGCTCCCGGTTCCAGGCGTTCACCACCTCCCAGGAAGGGGGCTCGTCCAGGCTAAAGCCGGCACTTAGGGAAAGGACGCCGCACACCTCCTCCTGGCAGTAGTCCAGGTAGAGCCAGACCTTCTTGAGCCCCGCCATCTCCAGCCGGTACTCCCCTTGGCCCGTGCGCGCAAAGGGGATGCCCGCCTGGCGCAAGACCGCCTCCAGTTCGGCTTCCTTTAACCCCTTCACCACCCCCTGGCCCAAGGCCAGGCCCATCAGTGCCAAAACCCAAACAAAAGCCCGCATGCGAACCCCTTTCCGCCCCGAAGGACTCCCTCATCCTAACCGAACGCCCCGTGCTACTCTAAGGGCAATGACCACGGAGGAACGCCTCTACAAGCTGGAGGGCATTGTGGAGGGGGTCATGGCCACCCTCCCCGACCGGGTTTCCTCCCTGGAGCACCGCATGGACCTCCTGCGGCAGGAGGTGAAGGAGGAAATCGCAAGCCTCCGCCAGGAAGTAAAGGCGGAAATCGCCGGCCTCCGGAGGGAGATGGAGGAGAAATTCACCGGCTTGCGCCAGGAGCTGAAAGCCGATATCGCAAGCCTCCGCCAAGAGGTCAAGGCGGAAATCGCCGCCCTCCAGAGGGAAATGGAGGAGAAGTTTACCGGCCTGCGCCAGGAGATGAAAGCGGAAACCACCAGCCTCCGCCAGGAGATGAAAGCGGAAATCACCAGCCTCCGCCAAGAGGTCAAGGCGGAAATCAACACCGCCCTAAACCGCCTCATGCTCTATTTCACCGCCCTGGCCGCCGCCCTGGCCCTCCTCACCCTCTTTGCCCGGTGAGGGCACCCCCCGAAGGCAACCCTAAAGGCCGCCCCCCATGGGGCATGGAACTCCCGAGCTTTCGGAAACGAAGAAGGCCCCCGCTACACCCCCACCCCCTCGTACACCTCCTCCAAGGAGACCCGGACTCCCAAACAAGGCACCTCCACCACCCCGGCTTCCGCCAGGGTGTAAAGCCACCCCTCCCCTTGACGGGCGTAGACCTCCACCCTACGGGCGCGGCTATCCACCAGGAGGTAGCCCTGCAGGCTGGGCAACTCCCGGTAGCGCCAGAGCTTCTCCCGCCGGTCCACGGGCTCCGTGGCCTCGGAAAGGACTTCCACCACCAGGCACGGGTTCTCCTCGTAGTGGCTGTGGGGCGGTTCGCCCTCGCAGACCACCATCAGGTCAGGGTAGTAAAAGGTGCGCTCCCCCACCCGAAGCTTCACCCTCTCCGTGTAGATACGGCACCCCTGGGGCCGCGCCCAGGGCCTCAGGGCGGCGTACAGGTTCCCCACAAGGAGGTTATGGACCCGGCTCGCCCCTGCCATGGCATAGGGCAAGCCTTCCACCAACTCATGGCGCGTGGGCTGCTCCGCCTCCCAGGCCAGGTACTCCTCCGGGGAATAGAACTTTAGCCTTTCCGCCGCTTGCCCCACAAGGAGCATTCTATCCCCCTGCCCAGGCGTGCTACCCTAAGGGCAATGACCACGGAGGAACGCCTCTACAAGCTGGAGGGCATCGTGGAGGGGGTCATGGCCACCCTCCCCGACCGGGTTTCCTCCCTGGAGCACCGCATGGACCTCCTCAGGCAGGAGGTCAAGGCGGAAATCGCCCGGCTAGAGAGCAAAATAGAGGCCCTTCGTCAGGAAGTGAAGGAGGAGATCGCCAGCCTGCGGCAGGAAATAAAGGAGGAGATTGCCAGCCTGCGGAAAGAAACGAAGGAGGAAATCACCAGCCTGCGGCAGGATATCGCCGCCCTGCGCCAGGAAACACGGGAGGAAATCACCAGCCTGCGCCAAGAGGTGAAGGCCGAGATCAACACCGCCCTCAACCGCCTCATGCTCTACTTCACCGCCCTGGCCGCCGCCCTCGCCCTCCTCACCCTCTTCGCCCGCTAGACGATGCCCCTTTCTCGCAAAAGCCTTCCCTCCCGGAAGCGCTGGGGGCGGAAGGGGCTTAGGTCCAGACTCCTCGCCCGCCCGTAGACCACCTCCTCCGCCATGAGCCGCCCCACCATGGCCGCCTGTTGCACCCCGTGGCCGGAGAAGCCCGCCGCCACCCAAAGCCCCTCCTCCACGGGGCCCAGGAGGGGGTTAGCGTCAGGGGTCATCTCGTAGTAGCCGAACCAGCTCGCCCTCCGGTCCAGGGCGAGGCTTTCCAGGAAGGGAAAGCGGGAAAGGCCCGCCTCCAAGGTGGGCCCAAGCCAGGCCCAGTCCACCCCCTCCCGGAAGCCCGGGGGCTCGTCCGGGTTGGAGCGGCCCAAAAGGAGCCTTTCCCCCTCGGGACGGAAGTAAAAGCCCGTGGCCAGGTCTATGGTGAGGGGGTAGAGGGGAGCGTGGCCCAGGGGGGCGGTGGCGTAGACCATGCGCCGCACGGGGTAGACGGGAAGGTCCAGGCCCAACCGCCTCCCCACCTCCCCCGTCCAGGCCCCGGTGCAGAGGAGGAGGTAGGGGGCCTCGTACCGCCCCTTAGGGGTTTCCACCCACCACACCCCCCCTTCCCGCTTGGCGGAAAGGACGGCCTCCCCGAAGCGCACCTCGGCCCCAAGCCGGCGGGCCTCCCGCAGGTAAAAGCCCGTCATCCCGTGGGGGTCAATGACCCCGTCCAGGGGGCCGTAGGTGGCGAAGGCAAGGCCCTCTTCCCAGAAGGGCACCAGTTCCTGGGCCTCGGGCAGGGAAAGCCGCCGCACGGGCACACCCAGGGCCTCCTGGGTCCTTAGGGCCTCCTCCTGGACTTCCTTTAGGCCTTCTGGCACCAGGAAGAGGTAGCCGATGGGCCGGTAATGGGCCTCCTCCACCTCCCGGTATTCCAGGATGGAATGGTAGGAAAGGAGGACGTTGAGGGGCTCGGAAAACTGCACCCGCACCCCGCCCGCGCTCCTTCCCGTGGAACCTTGGGCGAAGGTGGCCTCCTTCTCCAGGACCAAGACCCTAAGCCCCGCCTCCGCAAGCCGATAGGCGCAGGCCGCCCCCACAATCCCCGCCCCCACCACCATGGCCTCGGGCATAGGAAGAGTCTAGGACACTTTTCCCCCAGGGTAGCGGTATGCTAGGGCCCGGAGGTAGCCATGGGCTACAAACACATCCGGATTCCGGAGGACGGCGAACGGATCACCATCCAAGGGGGCACCTTGCAGGTGCCCGACCGGCCCATCATCGGCTTCATTGAAGGGGACGGCACCGGCCCCGACATCTGGAGAGCGGCCAAGCCCGTCCTAGACGCCGCCGTGGAAAAGGCCTACGGGGGGAAGCGCAAAATCGCCTGGGCCGAAATCTACGCCGGGGAGAAGGCCAACCAGGTCTACGGGGAGCCCATCTGGCTTCCCGAGGAAACCCTGGAGTTCATCCGGGAGTACCTGGTGGCCATCAAGGGCCCCCTGACCACCCCCGTGGGGGGCGGCATCCGCTCCATCAACGTGGCCCTAAGGCAGGAGCTGGACCTCTACGCCTGCGTGCGCCCCGTGCGCTGGTTCCAGGGGGTGCCGAGCCCGGTGAAGCACCCGGAGCTGGTGAACATGGTCATCTTCCGGGAGAACACGGAGGACATCTACGCCGGCATTGAGTGGCCGGCGGGGAGCGAGGAGGTCAGGAAGGTCCTGGACTTCCTCAAGCGGGAGTTCCCCAAGGCCTACGCCAAAATCCGCTTCCCGGAAACCTCCGGCATCGGCCTCAAGCCCGTGTCCAAGGAGGGCACGGAGCGCCTGGTGGCGGCGGCCATTGACTACGCCATCAAGGAGGACCTCCCCAGCGTCACCCTGGTGCACAAGGGCAACATCATGAAGTTCACCGAAGGGGCCTTCCGGGAGTGGGGCTACGCCCTGGCCCGGGAACGGTACGGGGCGGTGCCCCTGGACGGCGGCCCCTGGCACGTCCTGAAGAACCCCCGCACGGGCCGGGAGATCGTCATCAAGGACATGATCGCCGACAACTTCCTGCAGCAGATCCTCCTCCGGCCCGACGAGTACTCCGTCATCGCCACCCTGAACCTCAACGGGGACTACATCTCCGATGCCCTGGCGGCCCAGGTGGGGGGCATCGGCATCGCCCCCGGGGCCAACATCAACTACCAGACGGGCCACGCCGTGTTTGAGGCCACCCACGGCACCGCCCCCAAGTACGCGGGCCAGGACAAGGTGAACCCCAGCAGCGTGATCCTCTCCGGGGAGATGATGCTCCGCTACCTGGGCTGGAACGAGGCGGCGGACCTGATCCTCGCCGCCATGGAGCGCACCATCGCCAAGGGGCTCGTCACCTACGACTTCCACCGCCTCCTGCTGGCGGAGGGCAAGCCCGCCACCCTCCTCAAGACGAGCGAGTTCGGGCGGGCCCTCATTGAGCACATGTAGCTAGACCAGGGCGAAGCGGGCCTCGAGGGCAGCCAGGTCCGCCTCCAGGAAGCGGAGGCGGGCCTCGGCGTTTAGGGGAAGGGGCCGGGGAAGGGCCACCTGGGCGGAAAGGCCGAGCTCGGGGAGGAGGAAGACCCCCTGCCCGCCCCGCCGCTCCACCAAGACCCCCACCCCCTCGTACCCCTCCTCTTGGAGGTAAAGGAGGGTCCAGTGGAGCTTGCTCTTGCGCTCCGCCTCACGCACGGCGTCCGCCACCGCCTCCGCCGCCCCCACCCGCTCCAAAAGCTCCCCTTGGGAAAGGGGCTTCTCCCCTTTGAGCCAGGCCCTCAGTTGCTGGTGGGCCACCAGGTCCAGGTAGCGCCGCAAGGGGCTCGTCACCTGGGCGTAGAGGGGAAGGCCAAGGCCCTTGTGGGGGGCAGGGGTGGCCTTGAGCTGGGCCCGCTTCAGGGTCTTCCGCTGCTCCCACATGGCGGCGAGGCCCTCCCCCTCCACCCTGCGGCTTGGAGCCTCCTGGGTGGCGTAGGGGAAGGGGAGCCCCTCCCGGAAGGCCAGGTGGGCGGCGGCGTAGCCCGCAAGGAGCATGGCCTCCCGCACCCAGATGCGGCTCTCGTAGGGAGGAAGGGGGGTGATGCGCACCCTTTCCCCCTCCACCCGCACCTTCACCTCGGGGAGGGAGATCTCCAGGGCCCCTTGGGCGAGGCGCCGCCTGCGGAAGGCCTCCGCCACCTCCCGCAAGGGGGAAAGCCCGCCATGGCCCAGGGCCTCGGCGTAGGTGAGCCTTTCCACCCGCACCCAGCTCGGGAAAATCCGCTCCTCAAGGAGCTCCCCTTCCTCGGAAACCCAAAGCTCAAAGGTGAGGGCTGGGGAAACCGGTTGTAGGCCCAGGCCCAAAAGGGCCGTGGCCTCCGGGGGAAGCATGGGCACGGTGCCCTCGGGGAGGTAGAGGTTCGCCCCCCGGCGCAGGGCCTCCCGGTCCAGGGGGCTTCCCGGGGCCACCAGGGCGGCCACGTCCGCCACGTGCACCAGGAGGCGGAAACCCCCTTCCACCCGCTCGGCGTAGAGGGCGTCGTCGGGGTCCTGGCTCCCCTCGTCGTCAATGGCGAAGGCGGGGAGGTGGGTGAGGTCCTCCCGCCTTTCCTCGGGCAAGGGGGGAAGGGGGAGGTGGGGAGCCTCGAGGGGCAGGCCAAGCCGCCTGGGGTGGGGGTTTTCCCGCCGCCAAAGGCCGAGGCGGAGGAGAAGGGCGTGGGCCGCCTCGGGGGTTTCGGGGAGGCCCAAGGCCTTCAGCACGGGGCTTTCCTTCCGCTCGCCCCAGGCCAGGGCCTCCACCTCGGCGAGGAGGGGGCGGTCCTCCGGGGCGGGGCTTCCCGCCTTGAGCCGGGCGATGCCCTCCTGGAAGGCCTTTTCCCGGGCCTCCTTCTCCCTTTTGGCCGCAAGCCAGGCGGCGAGCTCCTCCGCGGTGCGGGCCCTAACCCTTTCCCCCTCCAGCACGAACCGCTCCCCCTTCTGGGCAAGGAGGTAGGCCC
Organism: Thermus brockianus; assembly: GCF_021462505.1. GTDB lineage: Bacteria > Deinococcota > Deinococci > Deinococcales > Thermaceae > Thermus > Thermus hydrothermalis. Next base: position 150,190 of record NZ_JAKEDV010000003.1, on the reverse strand, counting down.
CCAAGGCCGTCTCGGGCGTGTAGGCCCCGTAGACCAGCTCGGCGAGCTCCTTCAGGCTCACCGCCTCCCCCTGCAGGAGCTCCCACGCCGCCTCCTCCTCCCCGGGGGGCACCTCCAGGGCCAGGCCCGCCGGGCCCGGGTGGAGGAGGAGGACGTCCTTGGGCCGGACCTTGAGCCTTTCCCCCGTGGCCAGGGTGAGCTCCAGCCGGTCGCCCTTTTCCTCGGCCAGGGCGGGCTTGCCTTTGTAGATGACGAGGGCCTGCCTTAAAGGCATACGGGTATCTCCTGTCATAGAAAGAGGGCTAGCCTTCGGGGCTTTATGGCCCCCTTGTTCACCGCCAAGCAATATCCCACGTAAAAACCGGCCACCAAGGCCGCGCCTTCCTAGACTATACCTTCGGGCGGGGTAAGCCACCTAACGTGACCGGTCCTGAAAGAGGCGCAGGGCGACAGGAAGGCCAAGGCCCAGCCCGAAAAAAAGATAGGGCAGGGTCTTCCCCACCCAAGCGGCGAGGATGGGCATGCCTAGGGCCACGGCCAGAAGGGCACGCTGGGGTCTGCGGCTCAAGGAGGCCAGGAGGGCAAAAAGGAAGAGGGCCCCAAAGAGAAGCCTAGGGTCCACCGCCAGGAGCACCCCGGCCCCCGGAACCAAGCCCTTGCCCCCCCGGAAGAGGAGCCACGGCGAAAAGGCGTGCCCCCACACCGCCCCCACGCCCCCGAGAAGCCCCCCTAAGGGGCTTCCCATGGCCCCTTCCCCCAAGGCCACGGAGAGCACCCCCTTGAAGAGGTCCAGGAAGAGGACCATGAGGCCGGGTATGGGCCCCAGGAGGCGGTAGGCGTTCAAAGCCCCCGGGTTACCCGAACCCTCCTGGAGGAGGTTCTTCCCCCGAAGGGCCCCGAACCAGTAGGCGATGGGGAGCCCCCCGAGAAGGTAGCCGAGCAGAAAGGCGAGAAGCATCAGAGGGCCCTGCGCACCTGCTCCTGCAGGCGGAGAAGCGCCGCCTCGAGGCCCCTGAGCCTTAGGGGCGTGAGGATCTCCTCAAGCCCCGCCCCCCGGTAAAAGGAGGGGGGCACGGCCAGAACGGCCTCGGGGGGTTCGCCCTCGAGGCCCTCCTTCAAAATCCCGGCGAAGGCCTTCACCGTGGGGGCCTCGTCGGGAACCATGAAGTGGAGGCGCACCCTTCCCCCCTCCACCTCCGCCCGGAGGAAGAAGGGGGTCTGGCACTCGTGCACCCGCTCCAGCTCCACCCCTTGGGGGGGCGGGGGGACCTTCTTGGCGTACTCCAGGAGGACCTCGGTCTTGAGCTCCTTGGGCAGGGAGCGGATGAGGTCCAGGGCCGCTTGAAGCCTGGGAGGCAACATGTTCTAAGCCTACCCCGCCTTGGCGGGAGGGTGGGTGGGCCTGAGCTCTATCTCGCTCACCAGGGCCCTTTCCGGCATCTCCAGGGCGAAGAGGATGGCCTGGGCCACGTCCTCGGGGGAAAGCTTCCAGGACTGGCCCGGGGTGTTCCCGGCGAAGCCCGTGTCCACCGAGCCCGGCAAAACGTTCACCACCCGCACCCCTTCCTCCCTTAGCTCCAGCATGGCCGCCCCCATGAGGCCCAAGAGGCCGAACTTGCTAGCGTTGTAGGCCGCACCCCCCTTAAAGGGGTTCTTGCCAGCGAGGCTTCCCACGTTCACCACCACGCCCCGCCACCGCTTGAGGGCGGGGAGGGCGGCCTTTAAGCCCAAGAAAGGCCCCAGGAGGTTCACCTCCAAGACCTCCCGCACCTCCGCCTCGGAAAGCTCCGCCACCGGCTTCATGATGCCGATGCCGGCGTTGTTGACCAGGGCGGAAAGCCCACCGAAGGCCTCTTCCAGGGCCGATACGGCCCTTTCCCAGTCCGCAAGCCGCCTCACGTCCCCGGGGAGGGCCATGGCCCCTTCCCCGAGCGCCTCGGCCAAAGCCCGAAGCCTTTCCCCGTCCCGGGCGAAAAGCCCCACCTTGTACCCTTTGGCGTGGAGGAGGCGGGCCGTGGCCTCGCCGATGCCCCGGCTCGCCCCCGAGATGAGCGCCACCCGCATGGCCTTACCTTACCCCAAAGCGCTCCCCGATGTCGGCGAGAACCCGCCTGAGGGCCCCTTCCAGGTCCTCGAGGCTCCCCGCATTCTCCACCACCCAGGTGGCCCGTTTCCTCTTCTCCTCCTCGGGCATCTGCGCCCGTTCCCGGGCCAGGACCTCCTCGGGGCTAAGCCCCGAGCGGGCCACCACCCGCCGAAGGCGTTCCTCCCAGGGGGCGGCCACCAAGAGGGTGGCGTCCAGCCTCCCCTCCCACCCCTTCTCAAAGAGGAGGGGAATCTCCAGGAAGACGAGGGGGGCCTGGAGGCGGGCCAGTTCTTCCTCCAGGAGGCGGCGGATCTCCGGGTGGAGGAGGTCCTCCAGGGCCCGAAGCTTCTCCGGGTGGGCGAAGACGAGCCTCCCCAAGGCCCTCCGGTCCAGGGCCTCGCCCCGAAAGGCCTCGGGGAAAAGGCGCCTAAGCTCCTCCTTCTTGTTCTCCCTGGCCCTTTCCGCCAGGAGGTCCAGGTCCAAGACGGGGTAGCCCCAGGCTCTAAGGAGGCGGGCCACGGTGCTTTTGCCGCTCCCGATGTTGCCGGTGATGCCGATAATGATGGGGTGCTTCGCCTGGTGCGCCATAGGGACTTCCCCTTTTATACCCCCAAGGGGGCCTTCCCCGTGGGAGGGGCTCTTCGGGACCTCCTCTTGGGCCTTAGGCCCAAGGACCTGGACTACGTGGCCATGGACCCGGAAAGGGCGGCGAAGGAGGCCCAAGGCCGCCTTGGGGGAAGCCTCTTCCCCTTGGATGCGGCGCGGGGCCACTACCGCCTGGTGGCCCAGGGCCTCACCCTGGACTTCACCCCCCTGGAAGGGAGCCTAGAGGCCGACCTCCTCCGGCGGGACTACCGCCTGAACGCCCTCCTCTGGAAAGACGGGGCCATCTTCGGCCTGGAAGGGGTGGAAAGGGACCTAAAGAAGAGGGTCCTGGTGCCCGTCAAGGAGGAAAACCTCTACGCGGACCCCCTCCGGAGCCTCCGGGGCGTGCGGCTTGCCGCCACCTTAGGCCTGGGCCTCCCCGAGGCCACCCGGGAGGCCCTCCGCCGCCACGCCCGCCACCTCCAGGCCCACCCCGAGGCCCTCCCCGCTCGGGAAAGGGTGCAGGAGGAGCTCGCCAAGCTCCTCCTTTCCCCCCGGGCGGCCTTCGGCCTCGCCCTCCTGGAGCGGCTTGGGCTCCTGGCGGTCTACCTCCCCGAGCTCACCCCCCTCGTGGGCCACGTCCAGGGCGGGGTGCACCACCTGGACGCCTGGCGGCACACCCTCTCCGTCCTCTTCCACCTCCTCTGGCTCTGGCCCCACGCCCCCCTCGAGGCCCGCCTGGCCGCCCTCTACCACGATGTGGGGAAGCCCCTCACCCGCCGGTTTGACCCCGAGGTGGGGCGGTACCGCTTCCTGGGCCATGCGGACGTGGGGGCCGAGGTGGCCAAGGCGGCCCTTTCCTGGCTCCGCTTCCCCAAGGAGGTGCAGGAGAAGGTGGCCGCCCTGGTGCGCCGGCACATGGACCGCCCCCCCGAGGAGAAAGGGGCCCTCCGCCGCTTCCTCCTCAAGCGCCAAGACCTCCTCCCCCACCTCCTCTACCTCATGGCGGCGGACCGCCTGGGGGCCAAAAAGGTGGAGGCGGAGGCCTGGGAACTCCTAGAGCGCTTCCAGGAGGCCATGGCAGAACCCTTGCCGCAAAAGCCCCTCCTCTCCGGGGAGGAGGTCATGGCCCTTTTGGGCCTAAGGCCGGGCCCCGAGGTGGGAAGGGCCCTCGAGGCCCTCCTCCTCGCCCAGGCGGAGGGGAGGGTGGGAAGCCGCGAGGAGGCGGAGGCCTTTCTCCTATATTGGAAGGGTGGAAGGCCGGCTTAGGCTACGCACGCCCGAGATCACCCCCATAGAAGGGGGCTTCCTCCTGCGGGACCCTTACGGGGTCTACGAGAAGCCCCTGGCCCTCACGGAGGGGGGGCTTTTCCTCCTCTCCCTCATGGAGGGGCGCACCCTGGAGGAGGTGCGGGAGGAGGTCTTCAAGGCCCACGGGGTCATCGTGCCTTTGCAAGAGCTAGAGGAGCTCGCCCGCGCCCTGGAGGAGGCGGGGCTTCTCCTCACGGAAAAGGTGGAGGCGAGGCTCAAGGAGGAAGAGGAAAAGCTCAAGCGGGAAAGGCCCATGCGCCTCGCCGGGCTCTCCTACCCGGAAAGGGAGGAGGAGGCCCGGGCTTTTTTGGAAGCCTTCCGGGCCAGTTTCTCGGGGGAGGCTCCGCCCGCTAGGGCCCTCCTCCTCCCCCACCTGGAGCCAAGCCGCGTGCCCGAGGCCTACGGGGCGGCCCTGGCCAGCCTGGAAAGAACCCCGCCCCCCGAGCGCATCTACCTGGTGGGGGTGGCCCATAGGCCCCTGAAGGAACGGGCGGCCGCCCTCCCCGTGCCCTTCCACACCCCCTTTGGCCCGGCGGAGCCGGACCTCCCCGCCCTCCAGGCCCTGGACGCCCTCCTGCCCTTTGAGCTCTTCAACACCCCCTTGGCCTTCCGGGAGGAGCATAGCCTAGAGCTTCCCCTCTTCTTCCTCAAAGGGCTTTTCCCCAAGGCCCGCTTCCTCCCCCTCCTGGTGGGGCAAAGGACGGCGGCCTTGGGCGAGGCCCTGAAGGCGGTCCTTTCGGAGCACCCGGGCCTTTTGGTCCTGGCGGTGGACCTCTCCCACGTGGGGCCCCGCTTCGGGGACAAGCCCCTCTCCCGCCCCCTGGCGGAGGAGGCGCGGCGGCGGGATTTGGGCTTCCTGGGGCGCCTGGCCCAAGGGGAGCCGGAGGCCGCCTTGGCCCACCTGGGGGCGAACCCTACCCGGGTGGACGCCACGGAGGTGGTGGCGAGCCTCAGCCCCCTCCTCCAGGGCCAAAAGGGCGAGGTCCTGGCCTACCGCCTGGACCTCGAGGCCCCCACCCTAAGCGCCGTGGGGGCGGGCACCCTGGCCTTTGCCTAGCGGCGCCGGCGCCGCTTCCGGGCCCGGGTGTCCACGGGACGGGTTTCCCGGTTTTCCCTGGGTTGCCACTCCCCAAAGTACACCGTTTCCACGGTGGCCCGCTCGGGCCGCGTGTCCCGCGCCTTTTCCTTGGGTGGTCCTACCACTTTGCGCATATCCACCTCCTTTCCCCTAGCCCCCTTCTTGGGGGCCTCTTCTTCCCGGTAGGGCACCAGGTCAATCTGCCGTAGCCGGGGGTTGGCGCCGGCGATCACCACCTCCATCTCGTCCCCCAGGCGGATGCGCTTCCCCTTAGGGCCCAAGAGGGCCAGGGCCTCCTCGCTGTAGGTGTAGGGCCCCAGGGCCTCGAGGCGCACCAGGCCCTCCACCCCGTTTTTCAAGGTCACGAAGGCGCCAAAGCTCGCCACCCCCGTCACCTTCCCCGTGAAGCGCTCCCCCACGTGAAGCTCCGCCCACTTGGCCATGTAGTACTTGGTGAGTTCCCTTTCCGCCGCCTCCGCCTTGCGTTCCCTCTCCGAGGCGTGCTCGGCGATGCCCGGGAAGGTTTCCAGCCAGCGGGCCTTCTTGGCCGGGGTCAGGGTGCGGCGCAGGGCAGCCCGGAGCACCCGGTGCACCACCAGGTCCGGGTAGCGGCGGATGGGGCTCGTGAAGTGGAGGTAGTGCTCCATGGAGAGGCCAAAGTGGCCCAGGTTCTCCGCGGCGTAGCGGGCGAGGCGCAAGGAGCGGAGGACCAGATTGGCCACCACGGGCTCCTCCGGGCGGCCCTTGGCCTTAAGGAGAACCTTCTGCAACGCCCGGGGCGAAACCTCCTCGGGCAAGGTGTAGCCGAGCCGGGCCAGGGCCAGCCGGAGCTTGCCGTAGGCCTCCTCCAGGGGTTCCTCGTGCACCCGGAAGAGGCCAGGGAGGCCTCGCTTCACCAGGTACTCGGCCACCTTTTGGTTGGCGAGGAGCATGAGCTCTTCAATGAGGCTACGGGCCCTTGGCTCCGCTTGGGGAATGAGGTGGAGGGTGCCCCCCTCCACCTCCACCTTCACCTCGGGGAAGTTAAAGTCCAAGGCCCCAGCGGCCAAGCGTTTCGCCCGAAGCCGCCCGGTGAGATCCAAAAGGAGCCTGAGGTCCTCCGCCAAGAAGGCGTGGGCCTCGGGCAGGCCAAACCCCTCGGCGAAGGCCTCCACCTCGGTGTAGGTGAGGCGGGCCACGCTCCTTATCACCCCCTCGGCGAAGCGGACCCTTTGGACCTCGAGGTCCTCCGTGAGGTCAAGGAGCACGGAAAGGGTGAGGCGGTCCTCCCCCGGCTTCAAGGAGCAGACCCCGTTGGAAAGCCTTTCAGGGAGCATGGGCAGGACCCGGCCCGGTAGGTAAACGCTCGTCCCCCTGAGGAAGGCCTCCTGGTCCAAGGGGCTTCCCTCCTGCACGTAGTAGGAAACGTCGGCGATGTGGACGCCCACCCGGTAGCCCCGGGGAAGCCGCTCAATGTGGATGGCGTCGTCAAAGTCCTTGGCGTCCACCCCGTCTATGGTGAAGACCCGTAAGGCGCGGAAGTCCTGCCGCCTTTGAAGCTCCTTTTCCGGGATCTCCAGGGGAATGGCCTCCGCCTCCTTAAGGACCTCCTCGGGAAACTCCGCCCTCAGGCCGTACTTGGCGATGACCGCCTCGGTTTCCGTCTCCGGGGCATCCCCTTCCCCCAGGTATTCCAAGAACTCCCCGTAAGGGCGCTTGCCGTAGTGGACCTTCACCACGATGCGGCTTCCCCGCTTGAGGCCATGGAGCCCTTCGGGAAGAAGCCTGAGCTCGGGCAGGCCCGGCTCGTCGGGGACGAGGACGGCGTAGCCCCGGCGGAAGTCCAAGGTGCCCACCACCCGTTCCCGGGCCCGCTTCACCACCCGTTCCACCACGCCCCAAGGCCTCCCGTCCCGCCCGGGAGGCATGATGCGGGCCTCCACCAGGTCCTCGGGCCACGCGTCCAGGGTGTACCCCGGGGGGATGAAGAGGTCCTTGTCCGGAAGCCGCACGAAGCCGTAGCCGTCCCGGTGAAGGCTAAGGGGGCCCACCACCTTGGCGGGGAGGAAGTACTGGCTTCCCTTCTTTTCCAAAAGCCCTTCCCGCACCAAGGCTTTCAGGTAGGCCTTGGCCTCGCGCTTTTCCAGGCCGAACCGCCTTAGGATCTCCTCCAGGCGGTGGGGCCTGCCCGTCTTTTTGAAAAACTCCAGCAGCGTTTCTTGCATTCTAACCCAGGAGGCCCTCCAAGGCCCTCTCGGTGGCCTTTAGGCTCTCGGAAAGGGCGGCTAGGGCCTCGTCCACGTGTTCCTTGCCGATGATGAGGGGGGGCTCCAAGCGCACCACCTTGGGGTTGTTGAGGCCGAAGGCGGTGATCACCCCCCGTTCGGCCAGCTCGGCCACCACCAAGGCGCCGATATCGGCGTCGGTGAACTCTATGCCCAGCATCAGCCCCCGGCCCCGCACGTCCTCTATGAGGTGGGGGAACTCCCCTTGCAAGGCCTTTAGCCCCTCCATGAGGTACCCCCCCACCTCCAAGGCCCTCTCGGGCAGGTTCTCCTCCAAGGTCACCTCTATGGCCGCCAGGGCCGCCGCCGCCGCCAGAGGGTTGCCGCCGAAGGTGGAGGAGTGGTAGAGGGGGTTTTGCTTGAAGACCTCAAAGACCTCCCGCCGGCCCACGCAGGCCCCGATGGGCATCACCCCGCCCCCCAAGGCCTTGGCCAGGGTCATGAGGTCGGGGGAAACCCCTTCCCAGTCCACCCCAAAAAGCTTCCCGGTGCGGCCCAGGCCGGTCTGCACCTCGTCGGCGATCATGAGAATGCCCCGCTTTTGGGTAAGCTCCCTGACGCCCCTCAGGTACCCCTCCGGGGGCACCCGGATACCCCCTTCCCCTTGGATGGGCTCCACGATGACGGCGGCGGTGTCCTCGTCCAGGGCAGCCTCCAGGGCCTCGAGGTCCCCATAGGGCACCACCTTGACCCCGGGAAGGAGGGGCTTGGCGGGGTCCTGGTACTCGGGCTTGGGGGTGAGGGAAAGGGCCCCCATGGTCTTACCGTGGAAGCCCCCTTGGGTGGTGACGATGCCGGGCTTCCCCGTGTAGGCCCGGGCCAGCTTGATGGCCGCCTCCACCGCCTCGGCCCCGGAGTTGCCGAAGAAGACCATCTCCAGGCCCTCAGGGGTGATCTCCGCCAGCTTGGCGGCAAGCCGCGCCGTGGGCTCGGAAACGAGGACCCGCACGGACATGGGCATGCGCCGAAGTTGCGCCTCCACGGCGGCCACCACCTTGGGGTGGCGGTGCCCTAGGTTCAGGGTGCCGTAAAGCCCCAAAAAGTCCAGGTAGCGCTTGCCCGTGGTGTCCCAGACATACGGGCCTTCGGCGTGGGACTCGGTGCGGTCAAGGCCGGTAAAGCGGAGAAGCCCAGCAAGCCCAGGGTTGATGTGCCGTTCAAAGAGGGTGAAAGGGTCCATGCCCAAAATGCTACCCTAAGTGTAGCACACGCAAGGCTTGGTAGAGGTCTTCCGGGATACGCCCCGCCCTCTCCCCCACCTGGCAGAGGTGGCGGGTGTAGCCTTCCGCCAAGAGGAGGCCCTCCCGCTCCACCCGGTAGGCGAAGCGGAGGTCACGCCGGGAAAGGCCCGCAAGCCGGGTTTTCACCGCCACCACCTCGCCGAAGCGGGCTGGGGCGCGGAAGGTGAGGCCAAGCTCCACCACGGGGAAATAGACGCCCCGGGCCTCAATGGCGTGGTAGGGAAGCCCGGCCTGCTCCAAAAAGTCCACCCGGGCCGCCTCCAGGTAAACGGCGTAGACGGAGTGGTGCACCACTCCCATCTGGTCGGTTTCGGCGTAGCGGACCTTTAGGAGGGTTGTGGTCTCCATGGCATAAACGCCAGCCGGGGCAGGCGCCGGAGGCGCACCCTTTCCGCCAGGGCGGAAAGGAGCCTCCCCTTGGCGTGCTCCAAGGCAGCCAGGGCCTTCTCCTCCTCGGCGAAGGCCTCCACGTACACGGTGAGGACCTTTCCGTCAGGGGAAAGCCGCACCGCTTCCACGGTGAGGAGGAAGAGCCTGGGGTCCTCGAGGCCCTGGAGGGCCTCGGCCAGGGCCCGCTTCAAACGCTCCTCCAAATGGGCCCGGCCGTACATGGCCTTAGCATATCCCAAAGCGAAGGGCAAGCTTGCCGGGCCTACCGCCTAGGCACCCCGCCCCACGTTCTCCATGAGGGCCTTTAGGGGCGTGGCCCAAACCCCCCTCCCGAGGGGAAAGGCCTCCTTTCCAGGGTAGACCACATAGGCGGCCTGGGGCGCCAGGTCCCCTATGGCTTCCAAAAACCCCCTGGAAGGCTTGGGGGCCAGGCTTCGCTTCACCTCCACGGCCACCATCCTCCCACCAGGTAGGGAAAGGACCAGGTCCACCTCCGCTCCTGCCCGGGTGCGGTAGAAAAAGGCCTCCCCGCCCTCGGGCAAAACCCGCAGGAGGTTCTCCACGACAAACCCCTCGTAGCTCGCCCCCACCACAGGATGGGCCAGCAAGGCCTCGAGGTCGGGGATGTGGAGAAGGGCGTGCACGAGACCGCTATCCCGGAGATACAGCTTCGGCGACCTAATCAGGCGCTTGCCCACGTGGGCCTCCAAAGGAGGGAGGCGCCGGAGCAAGTAGAGGTCCACAAGGAGGTCAAGATAGCGGCTAATCTAGCATCATGATGTCAAAAAAGCAAGGTTATACCCCTCTCCCCCTACCCTTGGTCCAGGGAACGCACCAGGGCAGCGAGCTCCTTCGCCAAGGCTTCCGCCCCCTCCTCCGCCTCCACCATGACCCGCACCACGGGCTCGGTGCCCGAGGGGCGCACGTTGACCCGGCCCCTTCCCCCAAGCCTCCTCTCCGCCTCGGCCACCGCCTCCTTGAGCCTGGGGTGGCCCATCACCTTGGCCTTGTCCGCCACCTTCACGTTGAGGAGGACCTGGGGGTAAAGGGGAAGGGCCTCGTACCAGTCGGCGAGGTCTCCGCCCGTGCGCTTCAGGGCCCCAAGCACCATGAGGGCGGTGAAAAGCCCGTCCCCCGTGGTGTGGTGGCGGCGGAAGATCACGTGCCCCGAGGGCTCCCCCCCAAGGTAAAGGTCCTTTTCCTTGAGCATCTCCAGCACGTACCGGTCCCCCACCTGCGCCCGGTGGAAGGCGATGCCCTTCTCCTTGAGGGCCACCTCGAGGCCCATGTTGCTCATCACAGTCCCCACCACCCCTTTCTCCCCAAAGGCCAAGGCGGCCAGGTAGAGGACGTGGTCCCCGTGGAAGAGGCGGCCCCTCCGGTCCACGAAAAGGGCCCGGTCCCCGTCCCCGTCAAAGGCGATGCCCAGGTCCAGGCCCAGCTCCACCACGAAGCGGCTTAGGGCCTCCGGGTGGGTGGAGCCGCACCCCTTGTTGATGTTGCGCCCATCGGGGGTGTTGAAGAAGGCCATGACCTCAGCCCCCGCCCTCTGGAAGAGCTTCGGCCCCACCCGGTAGGTGGCCCCGTGGGCCAGGTCCAGGCCCACCTTGAGGCCCGAAAGGTCCGGGGCATGTTCCAAGAGGAAGTCCAGGTACATCCTTTCCGCTTCCCGGAAGTCCCCCACCGTGCCGATGCCCCGGGTGGGGTGGGCCTCCTCCAGTAGCGCCTCTATGGCCTCCTCCGCCTCGTCGGGAAGCTTCTCCCCAGCGGGGCCAAAGAACTTGATGCCGTTGTCCTGGTAGGGGTTGTGGCTCGCCGAGATCATGGCCCCGGCGGTGGCCCCAAGCCGCCTCGTGAGGTGGGCCACCCCCGGGGTGGGGAGCACCCCCAGGTGCTCCACCCGCACCCCTTGGGAAAGGAGGCCTGCCGCCAAGGCGGCCTCCAGGAGGTCCGAGGACTCCCGGGTGTCCTTGGCGAGGAGGACCACCGGCCTCGCCGCTTCCTTCCGGAAGTACGCCCCCGCCGCCTGGCCTAGCCTCAGGACGAACTCCGGGGTAAGGGGGTGCTTGCCCGCCTCCCCCCGCACCCCATCCGTACCGAAGTAGCGCCTCATCCGGCCCACTATACCCCACCCCCTTTATAAAATCCCCCCATGGCCGCCCTCCCGCCGTCCACACCAAGCCCTTTGCGCCAGGGGCTTCTCGCCGCCTGGCCCGTGGCCTTGGGGTACTTCCCCGTGGCCGTGGCCTTCGGCATGGCCGGAGCGAGCGCGGGGCTTGCCCCCTGGGCCGTAGCGCTCCTTTCCCTCTTTGTCTTCGCCGGGGCGAGCCAGTTCGCCTTCCTCGGCCTCCTGGCGGAAGGAGCCTCCCCCTGGCTCGCCGTAGGGGTGGCCCTTCTCCTAAACCTGCGCCACGCCTTCTACGGGCCAGCCCTTAGACCTTACCTGGCAGGCCATCCCGTCCTGGCCTTTTTCCTTACCGACGAGGTCTTCGCCGTGGCCCTAAAGTCCCTTCCCGGCCTTCCCGAACCCGCCCGCACGGGGTTTTTCCTAGGCCTCGGCCTCGGGGCCTATTTGGCCTGGAACCTGGGCACCCTCCTGGGCGTCTTCGGCCCCGCCGGGCTAAAAGGGCTCCCGGGGGCGGAGGAAGGCCTTTCCTTTGCCCTCCCCGCCCTTTTCCTGCTCCTCGCCCTGCCCCATTTGCGGAACCCCGTGGCCCTGGGCGCCGGGCTTTTGGCCTTCGCCCTCCACCTCCTGGGCCAGACCGCCTGGGGGCTCGTCTTGGCGGGCGTCTTGGGCTTCTTGTGGAGGCGGCCTTGATCCCCATCCTGGTTCTGGCCTTGGGCACCCTTCTCCTCCGCTATCTCCCCTGGCGGGGGGAAAGGGGCCCTTCCCCGGGCCAGGCGGGGCCCGCCTTGGCGGTGGCCCTCTTCCTGGTATCCGCCTTCGGGCCGCCCCCCTCTTGGCTTTGGGCCAAGACCCTGGCCGCCCTTCTTGTGGTTTCCTTGGCCTTTCGGCTTTCCCGCCGCCTAGGGCTGAGCGTCCTCCTCGGGATGGCGGCCTACGCCCTCTTCTAGCCCTTGGCGGAAAGCCAGTCCTCCCCGATGCCCACCTCCACCTCCAGGGGCACGGCCAGGGGCCAGACCCCCTCCATGACCTCCTTGGCCAGGGCCGCCGCCGCCTCCGCCCGCTCCTTGGGCGCCTCCAGGAGGAGCTCGTCGTGCACCTGGAGGAGCATCCGCGCCCCCACCTCGGGAAGCCTGGGGAAAAGCCTCACCATGGCGAGCTTCATCAGGTCGGCGGCGGTGCCCTGCACGGGCATGTTAAAGGCCATGCGCTCCGCCGCCTCCCGCACGCTCTTTACCCGGGCGTTGAGGTCGGGCACGTAGCGCCTGCGGCCGAAGAGGGTTTCCACATACCCCCTCTGCCGCCCCTCCTCCAGGGTCCTTTCAATCCAGGCCTTCACCTTGGGGTAGCTCTGGAAATAGCGGTCAATGAAGGCCACCGCCTCCTCGTAGGGGATGCTGAGCTCTTGGGAAAGCCGATGGGCGGACATGCCGTAAAGGACGCCGAAGTTGATGGTCTTGGCCGCCCGGCGCATGAGGGGGTCTATGGCCTCCGCCGGCAGGCCGAACATCCAGCTCGCCGTCTGGGTGTGGATGTCCCGGCCCTCCTGGAAGACCTGGATGAGGTTCTCGTCCCCCGAGAGGTGGGCCAGGACCCTGAGCTCAATCTGGCTATAGTCCAGGGCCACGAGCAGGTACCCCTCCTCGGCCACGAAGGCCCGGCGGATCCTTTGGCCCAAGGGGGTGCGCACGGGGATGTTCTGCAGGTTGGGGTCGGAGCTGGAAAGGCGGCCCGTGGCCGTGGCCGTCTGGTTGAAGCGGGTGTGGAGCCGCCCCGTCTTGGGGTGGACCAGGGCGGGAAGGGGGTCAATGTAGGTGCCCTTGAGCTTGGCCAGTTCCCGGTACTGAAGGATCTTTTCCACGATGGGGTGGGCCTCCCGCAGGGCCTCGAGGACGGCGGCGCTCGTGGAGCGCTTCCCAGTCTTCTCCGTCTTGCCGATGGGGGGAAGGCCGAGCTCGTCAAAGAGCACCCTTTCCAGCTGGTCGCGGGAATTGAGGTTGAAGGGGTGGCCCGCCAGGCGGAAGACCTCCTCCTCCAGGCGGCGCATCTCCTCCGCCACCTCCAGGGAAAGGGCCTTGAGGTAGGCCACGTCCAGCCTCACCCCCGTGGCCTCCATGTGGGCGAGGACCCGGGAGAGGGGCTTTTCCACCTCCTCGTAAAGCCAAAGGAGCTTCTCTTCCCCTCTCAAGCGCCCAAGGAGGTTCTCGTAGAGCCTTTCGGAAAGCACCGCCCGCTCCCCCGCCTCCTCCGTCCACTCCCCCCCATACCGCCGGGCCACGCCCTCGGGGGTGGTGTTGGAGGGGTCCAGGAGGTAAGCGAGGAGCATGGGGTCGTCCGTGGGGGGAAGGTCCAGGCCCTCCCTTAGGGCCAAGACGGCGAGGTCCTTGGCAAGAAGCCCCCGCACCTCCTTCAGGCCCCTTAGGGCCCCATAGGGCTCCTCCGCCCGGTAAACCCGGCCCTTGGCGCTCGCCGCCAAGGCAAGAAGCTCCGCCCACATGGGCTCGGGCCGGGAAAGGCGGTAGCCCAAAAAGGCCCCTTCCGGCGGCGGCCATGGGGCCTCCTCCGCCGGAAGGGGGCTTTCCAGGAGGCCGAACTCGTGGAGGAGGCTTCCAAACTCAAGCCGCTCCAAGAAGGCCTTAAGCCCTTCCCTATCGGGCTCCCGCCGCTTTTTAAAGTCCACCTTCAAGGGGAGGTCCGTGCGCACCCGGGAAAGCTCCTGGGAGAGCCTGAGGTCGTCCAGGTGGGCGAGGATCTTCTCCCTTACGGAAGGAGGCTTCACATGGTCCAGGTTCTTGAGGAGGTTTTCCAGGCTCCCCCACTCCTTGAGGAGCTTCAGGGCGGTCTTCTCCCCGATTCCCTTCACCCCGGGGATGTTGTCGGAGGGGTCGCCGGCCAGGGCGCGGAAGTCCACCCACTGCTCCGGCTTCAGACCGTACCGCTCCCAAAGCCACCCCGGGGTGATGAGGTGCCCTTCCGGGTGGAGGACGGCGATGCGGTCCGAAAGGAGCTGGAAGAGGTCCCGGTCGGCGGTGAGGATGCGCACCTCGTACCCTTCCCGCTCCGCTTGCTTGGCCAAGGTGGCGAGGACATCGTCCGCTTCAAAGCCCGGGACCTCGAGGCGCTCCAGCCCCAAGAGGTCCACCAGCTCCTTTATGAGGGCGAGCTGCCGGGGAAAGTCCTCCGGGGTGGGGGCCCGGCCCGCCTTGTAGGCCTCGTAGGCCTCGTGGCGGAAAGAGGGGGCCTTGGCGTCAAAGACCACGATGACCACGTCCCCGTCCTCCTTCAGGGCCTTGAGGAGGCTTTTGGCGAAGCCGTAGACCCCTTGCACCGGCTCGCCCCGGCTCGTGGTGAGCCCTTTGAGGGCGAAAAAGTTGCGGTAGGCCAGGTGGTGGCCGTCCACCAGGAGCACCCGGCCCTTGGGCTCAAAGAGGGGAAGCATCCCTCACATTCTACGGGCCTTCCCCCGGGTGGCCTCCCGTAGCGCCGCCTCCAGGGAAGGGAGGGCCTCCTGGGGAAGCCGGAGGCGCAGGAGAACCCCCTCCTGGCCGTGGCTTTCCCCCACCACCTGGTCCCGCACCAAGGGGTAGACCCGGCCTAGCTCGGCGAAGGGGACGAGGAAGGTGGCCTCCGCCCACTCCACCCAGGGCACCTTTTTCCCCCACCTGAGCGCCTCCGCCGCCACCCCCCCGTACGCCCGCACGAGCCCCCCGGCCCCAAGCTTGACGCCGCCAAAGTAGCGCACCACCAAGACCGCCACCCCGTCCAGGCCCTGGGCCTCAATGGCGTGGAGGATGGGCTTGCCCGCCGTTCCCGTAGGCTCCCCATCGTCCGAGAAGCGGTAAAGGTGGCCGATCTTGTAGGCGAAGCAGTTGTGGGTGGCCGCCTCCTCCCGGTTTCGTTCCAAAAAAGCCCGGGCCTCCCCTTCCGAGGCCACGGGCGCCGCCTTGGCGATGAAGCGGCTTTTCTGGATGGTTTCCTCGTGGAAGACGGGCTCGGCCAGGGTCAGGCGCATGGCTCCCCTAAGGCCTTTAAGGCCGCCTCCTCCATGCCCTTGGGGTCGGGGAGGAGGCCCGTCCAGATGCGGAAGGCCAAGGCCCCCTGCCAGGCCAGCATGGGAAGCCCGGTCTGCACCCTTAACCCCTGGGCCTTCGCCTCCTTGAGGAAGCGGGTCCAAAGGGGCCTGTAGACCAGGTCCACCGCCGCCCCCTCCTCGGGGAGGAGCGCTTCGGGAAGGGGGGTGGCCTCGGGATCCTCCAGGCCCACCCGGGTGGCGTTCACGAGAAGCCGGGCCCTCCTGGCCCACGAGAGGGGCACGGCCTTCAGGCCGAACTCCGCCGCCAAGGCCTCCGCCCGCTCGGGGGTGCGGTTCCAAACCCAGACCTCGAGGCCCGCCTCCCTAAGCGCCCAAGCCACGGCCCGCCCCGCCCCCCCCGCCCCCAGGACCAGGGCGGGGCCCTCGAGGGGTATCCCCCCCGCCTCCAAAGCGGCCAAGAACCCGGGGGCGTCCGTGTTGAAGCCAAGAAGCCTCCCCTCCACCTGGAGCACGGTGTTCACCGCCCCAATGGCCTTGGCCTCCGGGGAAACCCAGTCCAAGTGGGCCAAGGCCGCCTCCTTCAGGGGAATGGTGAGGTTCACCCCCCGAAAACCCCGCCGCACCGCGGAAAGCCTATCGGGCAAGGCCTCCGAAGGGGTCTCCCAGGCCTCGTAGCTCCCCCTAAGGCCCAGGCTTTCCAGGGCGTAGCGGTGCATGGCCGGGGAGAGGGAGTGGGCCACGGGGTGGCCCAGGACGGCAAGGCGCAACATCCCCTTCAGCATAGCCCACACTCCTTCCCGGGGGCCGTATAGAATGAGGGCGGTGAAAAGGCTCCTAGCCCTAGCCTTCCTCCTCTCCCTGGCATGGGGGAAGACCTACCTCATCCCCATCCAAGGGGAGATTGACCCGGCCCTGGCGGTCTTCGTGGAAGAGGCCCTCTCCCGGGCGGAACGGGAAGGGGCAAGCGGCGTGGCCTTCCTCATAGACACGCCGGGGGGCCGGGTGGACGCCGCCATCCGCATCACCGACCGCATCCTGCAAACCCCCCTCCCCACCCTGGCCGTGGTGCAAAACGCCTTCTCCGCCGGGGCCCTCATCGCCCTCGCCTGCCGCCAGGTGGCCATGCTCCCAGGCTCGGAGATCGGGGCCGCCCTGCCCCTGGTGGCCCCGCCCCTCGGCCAGCCCCAGGCGGCGGACCAGAAGGTCATCTCCGCCCTCAAGGGCAAGTTCCGCGCCGTGGCCGAGGCCCGGGGGCGGCCCACGGAGCTCGCCGAGGCCATGGTGGACCCCAACGTGGAGGTCCCCGGGCTTTCCGCCAAGGGAGAACCCCTAACCCTCTCCGCCGACAAGGCGGTGGAGCTCAAGGTGGCGGACTTCAAGGCGGCAAGCCTCCCAGAAGCCCTCAGGCAGGCGGGCCTCAGCCCGGAAACGGAGCGCCTGGAGCCGGGGCCTAGGGTCCAGGTGGCCCGCTTCCTCACGAGCTCCGCCGTGGCCGGCCTCCTCCTCGCCCTTGGGCTTCTCCTTCTCCTCATAGAGCTCTTCACCCCGGGCTTTGGCGTCATGGGGGCCTTGGGCCTCGCCTTCTTGGCCCTTTACTTCGCCGGGGGGTGGCTTGCGGGGCTTTCCGGGGCCTTTGAGCTCCTCCTCTTCTTCCTGGGGGTGGTGCTCCTTTTGGCGGAAGCCTTCCTCTTCCCCGGCTTTGGCCTGGCCGGGGCCTTGGGCGTGGGGTCCATTCTGGCCTCCGTCTACTTCACCTTCGGGGAGAACGCCCTTTTGGTCCTGGCCATCGCCGTGATCGCCTTGGGGCTTGGCCTCCTGGTGGTCTTCCGCTACCTGCCCAGGACGCGGCCCGCCCGGGCCTTGGTGTTGGAAAGCGCCATCGCCGCCCACGCCACGGAGGAAGCGGTGGAGGTGGGCTCGGTGGGGGTAGCCCTCACCGACCTCCGCCCCGGGGGCGTGGGGCGGTTTGGCGCCAAGCGCGTGGACGTGGTGGCCCACCGGGGCTTCATCCCCAAGGGCACGGCCATACGGGTGGTGGAGGTGCGGGGTCCCACGGTGCTGGTGGAACCTTTGGAGGAATAGTATGGAAGGACTCGGCGTACTCTTTCTGGCCTTTTTGGTCCTCGTCCTCGTCTTCCTCTTCTTTAGCTTCATCCCGGTAGGCCTTTGGATCTCCGCCTGGGCGGCGGGGGTACGGGTGCCCCTCCTGACCCTGGTGGCCATGCGCCTTAGGCGCGTGCCCCCGGCCAAGATCATCTACCCCCTCATCAAGGCCACCAAGGCGGGGCTGGACGTGCGGCTGGACCGCCTCGAGGCCCACTACCTGGCGGGGGGCAACGTGGACCGGGTGGTGGACGCCCTCATCGCCGCCGACAAGGCGGGCATCAAGCTCACCTTTGACCGGGCGGCGGCCATAGACCTGGCGGGGCGGGACGTTCTGGAGGCGGTGCGGGTCTCCGTGAACCCCAAGGTGATCCAGACCCCCATGGTGGCCGCCGTGGCCAAGGACGGGATCCAGCTTCTCGCCACCGCCCGGGTCACGGTGCGGGCCAACATTGACCGCCTGGTGGGCGGGGCCGGGGAGGAAACCATCATCGCCCGGGTGGGGGAAGGCATCGTGACCACCATCGGCAGCGCCAACTCCCACAAGGAGGTCCTGGAAAACCCCGACCGCATCTCCAAGACCGTCCTGGAGAAGGGCCTGGACGCCGGCACCGCCTTTGAGATCCTCTCCGTGGACATCGCCGACGTGGACGTGGGCAAGAACATCGGGGCGCAACTGCAGATTGACCAGGCGGAGGCGGACAAGAAGATCGCCCAGGCCAAGGCGGAGGAGCGCCGGGCCATGGCCGTGGCGGCGGAGCAGGAGAACCGGGCCCTGGTGGAGGCCATGCGGGCCAAGCTGGTGGAGGCCCAGGCCCAGGTCCCCTTGGCCTTGGCGGAGGCCTTGCGCAAGGGCAACCTGGGGGTCATGGACTACTACCGCCTGAAGAACATTGAGGCGGACACGGACATGCGGGAGTCCATCAGCCGCGCCGCCAAGCCCGAGGGTGAGGAATGAGCCTGGACGACCTTTTGGGCCTCCTCTTCCTCCTCTTCTTCATCGTCCTCCCCGCCCTGCAGGGGTTGCGGAAAAACCCCCAGGCCCCCCCGGTCTTCCCCGAGGACCTGCCCCTGCCCGAGCCCCCCAGGCCCAAACCCAAGCCGAAGCCCAAGCCCGCCCTGCCCCCAAGCCCCCCGCCTCCCCAGGAGGGGGAAAGCCTGGAAAGGGCCCCAAGCCCTGAACGGGAGCGCCTGGAGGTGCGCTTCCGGGAAGAAGTGGCGGAGGAGGTGCGGGAAAAGCCCGCCAAGAAACGCCTTCTCACCATGGACCGCGAAAGCCTTTTCAAAGGGGTGATATGGCACGAAATCCTGAAGAAGCCCAAAGGCTTGTGATCCCCCTAAAACCCGAGGAAACCCTGGCCTTCTTGGGCCAGGCGGACAGGAACCTGAAAAAGCTCCGGGCCCTTTTCCGCGAGGCCTTTGGCGACCGGCTCAAGCTCGTGGCGCGCGGGGAGCAGGTGGAGCTTTCCGGCGACCCCGAGGCGGTGGCGGTGGCCGAAAGGACCGTGCGGGACCTCCTGGCCCTCCTCAGGCAAGGGGCGGAGCTGGACGAGCCCACCCTGGAACAGGCGGTGGCCCTGGCGCAAGGGGGGGAGGGGCTTTACCAGGCCACCACCCCGGAAACCGAACTCGCCCTCCCCGGGCGGCTCCGCCCCAAAACCCCTGGGCAGAAGCGGTACGTGGAGGCCATCGCCCAGCACGACATCACCTTCGGCATCGGCCCCGCCGGCACGGGGAAGACCTATTTGGCCGTGGCCATGGCGGTGAGCCACCTGCGCGCCCGCAAGGTGAAGCGCATCGTCCTCACCCGGCCGGCGGTGGAGGCGGGGGAGAAGCTTGGCTTTTTGCCGGGGGACATCCAGGCCAAGGTGGACCCCTACCTCAGGCCCCTTTACGACGCCCTTTTTGACATGATTGACGCCGAGCGCTTTGAGCAGTACCTCCAGTCGGGGATCATTGAGGTGGCCCCCCTGGCCTTCATGCGCGGCAGGGCCCAGCCCGTGGACACACCGGTCCTAACCCCCGAGGGCTTCCGTCCCATCGGAAGCCTTAAGCCAGGGGACTGGGTGGTGGGCGCTTACGGCGTGCCCGTGCTGGTGGTGGCCGTGCATCCCCAAGGCGTCCGACCCATCTACCGGGTTCGTTTCAGCGACGGCACGGCCACAAGAGCCACGGCCGACCACCTTTGGGCCGTCTTTACGCCTTGGGACCGGAGGCGAAAGCGCCCTCCCCGTTTGGTCACCACCGAAGAGATGCGGGATACCCTCCGCCTGCACCACCAGCACCGCTACGAGGTCCCCTTGCTCCAAGCTCCGGTGGAGTTCCCCCAGCGCCCAGTCCCTTTGGACCCTTACGCTTTGGGCCTCCTTCTCGGGGACGGGTGCCTTACGGGAAGCAGCACCCCAAGCTTCTCCACTGCCGACCCCGAGTTGCAAGAAGCCCTCGCCGCCCGGCTCCAGGGGGTCATGGTGCTCCCCAAGGGCGGCGTGGACTACACCTTGACCTTGGGCTTTAAGGGGGGGAACAACCGCAACCCCCTAAGCGCCGCCCTCCGGACCCTGGGCCTTTGGGACACTCGCTCCTCTGAGCGCTTCGTCCCCAAGGAATACCTTTGGAACACATCTGAGGTACGTCTGGCCCTGCTTCAAGGACTCTTGGATTCGGACGGGAGCGTCCACGTGCAACCGGGACGGAGGGCACGGGTCCAGTTCAGCACCTCCTCCCCTCGCCTGGCCCAGGACGTGGCCTTCCTGGTCCGCTCCTTGGGCGGTGTGGTGTATCACCGGGTGCGGCCGCAAGCCAGCCTCCGTCCAGGCCTTGCCCGGGGCAGGCCCGTCAAACACCGGGCCGACAGCCACGTCTTGGATATCCGCCTGCCGGAAGGCCTTGCCCCCTTCCGCCTAAAGCGAAAAGCAGCGGTCTATGCCGAGGCCGGAGGGATCCGCCCGATGCGATTCGTGGAAGCCATTGAGCCCGCCGGGGAAGCGGAGGCGGTGTGCATCACGGTGGCCAGCCCCGATGGCCTCTACGTTACCGAGGACTTCATCCTCACCCACAATACGCTAAACGACGCCTTCATCATCCTGGACGAGGCGCAAAACACCACCCCCGAACAGATGAAGATGTTCCTCACCCGCATGGGCTTCTCCTCCAAGATGGTCATCACGGGGGACGTGACCCAGATTGACCTGCCCAAGCACCAGAAGTCGGGCCTCATTGAGGCCACCCGCATCCTGAAGGGGATTGAGGGCATCGCCTTCATCTACTTCAAGGAATCCGACGTGGTCCGCCATCCCCTGGTGGCCCGCATCATCAAGGCCTACGAGGAAGCCGAGCGTGGTGGAGATCGTAGCCAATAAGCGCCCGCCCAAGGGGCTAAGGCCCAGGCTCAGGCGGGCCCTCACCGCCCTCATGGAGGAACTGGGGGTGGGGGAGAAGGCGGTGACGGTGATCCTCACGGGGGACCGCCGCCTTAGGGCCCTAAAGCGGGCGTGGTGGGGGGAGGACGAGGCCACGGACGTCCTCTCCTTCCCCCACTACGAGCCCGGGGACCCCTTCATCCCCCCCCACCTGGGGGACATCTGGATCAGCCTGGACACCGCCAGGCGCCAGGCGGAGGCCCGGGGAGCCCCCTTGGAGGAGGAGGTCTTGGTCCTGGCAGCCCACGGGCTATGGCACCTCTTGGGCCACGACCACCAGAAGGAGGAGGATTGGGAAGGGTTCCGCCGCGTCCAAGAGTGGATCCTCGCCCTCTAAAGGGGGTGGTGCGCTCCTTCGGCTACGCCTGGGAGGGCGTGGTCTACGCCTGGCGGGTGCAACGGAACTTCCGCATTGAGGTCCTCCTGGGCCTTTTGGCGGTGGGCCTTTCCTTTTGGCTTGGGGTGAACCCGGTGCCCGTCCTCCTCCTAACCGCCCTGGTCCTCTCCTTGGAGCTCGTGAACACGGCCCTCGAGGCCCTCACCGACCTGGCAAGCCCCGTCTACCACCCCCTGGCCAAAAGGGCCAAGGACACGGCAGCGGCGGCGGTCCTCCTGGCAAGCCTCCTCGCCTTCCTCACGGGGCTATGGCTCTTCCTGCCCCCCCTCCTCGCCCGCCTTGGGCTAAGCTAAGGCCATGGACCACGAAGAGCGGGAGATTATCCTGGAGTTCTTTCCAGGAACCTCCCCCGAACTCCTCCCCCTAGGGGAAATCCTCTACTACCGGGATGCGGAAGGCCGGGTGGTGATCCTGGAAAAGGGCCCCCCCGAGCTCCGGCTGGAACTGGAACCCCTCCCCGGCGCCGCCCACGGCCCCCAGGTGTGCGAGGCCTGCCGCCGCCACCTTTCGGGAAGCGCCCTGGGCTTCTTCCGCCACCCGGTGGGGGGCAAGGACACCCACCTCCGCTACCTGGTCCTCTGCCTGGACACCGCCTCCTGCGCTAGCCACGCCGAGCCCGAGCGTTTGAGGGAAATCCTCCTTCGGGGTATACTCACCTGAGAAGGGGGCCCTTGGGCCAAGGAGGTCGGCTTTGGCCGGCCTCCATGACTTACGAGGTGAGCTATGGCGCGCGAGGTGAAGCTAACCAAGGCCGGCTACGAGCGGCTCATGAAGCAGCTAGAGCACGAGCGGGAGCGCCTCCAGGAGGCCACCAAGATCCTGCAAGAGCTCATGGAATCTTCGGATGACTACGACGATTCCGGCCTCGAGGCGGCCAAGCAGGAGAAGGCCCGCATTGAAGCCCGCATTGACTCCCTGGAGGACGTCCTCTCCCGGGCGGTGATCATTGAGGAGGCCACCACCGAGGTGATCGGGTTGGGCTCGGTGGTGGAGCTGGAAGACCCCGTGACCGGGGAACGCCTGGAGGTGCAGGTGGTTTCCCCCGCCGAGGCCAGCGTCCTGGAAACTCCCATGAAGATCTCCGACGCCTCTCCCATGGGCAAGGCCCTCCTGGGCCACCGGGTGGGGGACGTGCTTACGCTAGAAACCCCCAAGGGCAAGAAGGAGTTCCGCGTGGTGGCGGTACACGCATGAACGAACAGACGCGCCAACGCCTGCTCAACCTGGAAGCCCTGGTGGAGGCGGGCTTCTCCCCCTACCCCTACCGCTACCCCAAGACCCATAGCGCCCAGGAAATCCTAACGGCCAAAGCGGGTGCCCCCCCGGAAACCGAGTGGCCGGAAGAGGTTGCCTTGGCGGGGCGCATCATGGCCCTAAGGCGGATGGGCAAGGTCACCTTCGCCCACCTCCTGGACGAAAGCGGCAAGATCCAGCTCTACTTCCAAAAAGACCTCACCCCCCGGTACGAGCTTCTGAAGAAGCTGGACGTGGGGGACATCCTGGGGGTCCAGGGCACCCTTTTCACCACCAAGACGGGAGAGGTCACGGTCAAGGTCCTCTCCTGGACCCCCCTGGTGAAAAGCCTCCACCCCCTGCCGGACAAGTGGCACGGCATCCGGGACAAGGAGGTGCGCTACCGCCAGCGCTACCTGGACCTCATCGTGAACCCCGAGGTGCGGGAGGTCTTCCGGCGACGCACGGCCATGGTGCGCTACATCCGCCGCTTCTTTGAGGAAAGGGGTTTCCTGGAGGTGGAAACCCCCATCCTCCAGCCCACCACAGGGGGGGCGGAGGCCAGGCCCTTCAAGACCTACCACAACGCCCTAGACCACGAGTTTTACCTGCGCATCTCCTTGGAGCTCTACCTGAAAAGGCTCCTGGTGGGCGGCTTTGAAAAGGTCTTTGAAATCGGGCGCAACTTCCGCAACGAGGGCATTGACCACAACCACAACCCCGAGTTCACCATGCTGGAGGCCTACTGGGCCTACGCCGACTACCAGGACATGGCCGCCTTGGTGGAGGAGCTCCTTTCCGGCCTGGTCTTCCACCTCTTCGGGAGCTACCAGGTGCCCTACCAGGGCCGCATCCTGGACTTCACCCCGCCCTTCAAGCGCATCTCCTTCGTGGAAAGCCTGAAGGAGAAGGCCGGCCTTCCCTTTGACCCCTTGGACCTGGAAAGGCTTCGCCTCTGGGCCGACGCCCACCACCCCGAGCTCGCCCAGGTGCCCAGCTACAAGCTCCTGGACAAGCTCTTCGGCCTCTACGTGGAGCCCCACCTGCAAGACCCCACCTTCGTCTTTGACTTCCCCCTGGCCATCAGCCCCCTGGCCAAGCGCCACCGGGAAAAGCCCGGGCTCACCGAGCGGTGGGACCTCTACGCCGCCGGGATGGAGCTCGCCCCCGCCTATTCCGAGCTCAACGACCCCCTGGACCAAAGGGAGCGCTTCTTGGAGCAGGCGCGAAGGCGCAAGGAAGGGGACGAGGAAGCCCCGGAGCCCGACGAGGACTTCCTCTTGGCCCTGGAGTACGGCATGCCCCCGGCGGCGGGGCTTGGCCTTGGCCTGGACCGCCTGGCCATGATCCTCACCGACCAGCCCTCCTTAAGGGACGTGCTCCTCTTCCCCCTCCTCAAGCCCAAACGGGAGCTGGCGGAAGAAGGGGTCTGAGGTGGCGGAACGGGCCGCCTGGGTGAGCTTTGCGGTGGCCCTCCTGGTCCTGGGGCTCAAGGCCCTGGCCTACCTCCTCACGGGCTCCGTGGCCCTCCTCTCCGACGCCCTGGAGTCCACGGTGAACGTGGCCGCCGCCCTGGCCGCCCTCCTGGCCATCCGCCTGGCGCAGAAGCCCCCGGACGAAACCCACCCCTTCGGCCACACCAAGGCGGAGTACTTCTCCGCCGTGCTGGAGGGGGTCTTGGTGGTGGGGGCGGCGCTTCTCATCGCCAAGGAGGCGCTCCCCCGCCTCCTTAGGCCCGTGCCCCTCGAGGGCCTGGGCCCAGGGCTTGGCGTGAGCCTCTTGGCCGCAGGCTTGAACGGCCTTCTCGCCTACTTCCTCCTCCGGGAGGGACGCCGCCACCGCTCCCCCGCCCTCACCGCCGACGGGTACCACGTGTTTTCCGACGTCCTCACCTCCTTGGGGGTCCTGGCGGGGGTGGGGCTCGCCTGGGCCACGGGGTTTTGGGTTCTGGACCCCCTCTTGGCCCTCCTGGTGGCGGGGAACATCCTCCTCATGGGCTTCCGCCTGGTGCGGCAGTCCGTGGGGGGGCTCATGGACGAGGGGCTTTCCCCCGAGGAGGTGGAGCGGATCCAGGGGGTGATCCAGGCCCACCTGAGGGGGCGGGCCCTGGAAGTGCACGACATAAAGACCCGACGGGCCGGGCCCAAGAGCTTTTTGGAGTTCCACCTGGTGGTGCCGGGCAGGATGAGCGTGGAGGAGGCCCACCGCCTTTGCGACGAGCTGGAGCGGGCCCTGGAGAAGGAGATGCCGGGCCTGGTGGTCACCATCCACGTGGAGCCGGAAAGCGAACGCCAGGCATAACGCCCTTTTCCCCTAGCGCAAAAAAGCGTAAACTTTAGGGTAAAGGGAGGGCCCATGCGCAAGAAGCACGACTGGCTCAGGGAGACCTACCAAAAGAGCCTGGAGAAGATGCCCGAGAGGCCCGTGGCCCACCGCACCCTCTCGGACATCGCCCCAGAGCCCCTCTACACCCCGGAGGACATCGGCGTCCTGGACCCGGAGTACGAGGAGAAGCGGGGCTACCCGGGGGAGTACCCCTACACCCGGGGGGTCTACGGCTCCATGTACCGCTCCAAGCTCTGGACCATGCGCATGTTCGCCGGCTTCGGCACCGCCGAGCAGACCAACGAGCGCTTTAAGAAACTCCTCAAGGCGGGCCAGACCGGGCTTTCCGTGGCCTTTGACCTCCCCACCCTCATGGGCTACGACTCCGACCACCCCCTTTCCAAGGGGGAGGTGGGGAAGTGCGGGGTGGCGGTCTCCAGCCTGGCGGACATGGAGATCCTCTTTGACGGGATCAACCTCGAGGAGGTCACCACCTCCATGACCATCAACAGCCCCGCCAACGCCATCTGGGCCATGTACCTGGCGGTGGCCAAGAAGAGGGGCTACGACTGGAAAAAGC
This sequence comes from Thermus brockianus, assembly GCF_021462505.1. Taxonomy (GTDB): domain Bacteria; phylum Deinococcota; class Deinococci; order Deinococcales; family Thermaceae; genus Thermus; species Thermus hydrothermalis. The sequence goes on along the minus strand of NZ_JAKEDV010000003.1, from coordinate 125,020 downwards.
TCGGGGGCACCATCCAAAACGACATCCTCAAGGAGTTCATCGCCCAGAAGGAGTTCATCTTCCCCCCCGAGCCCAGCGTGAAGCTGGTCATTGACACCTTTGAATGGGGGCCCAAAAACGTCCCCAAGTGGAACTTCATCTCCGTGTCCGGCTACCACATCCGCGAGGCGGGGAGCACCGCCGTGCAGGAGCTCGCCTGGACCCTGGCGGACGGCTTTGAATACGTGGAGGCCGCCCTCAAGCGGGGTCTGGACATAGACGAGTTCGCCCCGAGGATCAGCTTCTTCTTTGACGTGCACAACGATTTCTTTGAGGAAATCGCCAAGTTCCGCGCGGCGAGGCGCATCTGGGCCAAGGAGATGCGGAACCGCTACGGGGCCAAGAACCCGGCGAGCTGGATGCTCCGCACCCACGCCCAGACCGCCGGGGTTTCCCTCACCGCCCAGCAACCCCTGAACAACATCGCCCGGGTGGCCATCCAAGCCCTGGCGGCGGTGCTTGGCGGCACCAACAGCCTCCACACCGACGCCTACGATGAAGCCCTAGCCCTACCCACGGAAGAGAGCGCCACCATCGCCCTAAGGACGCAACAGATCATCGCCTACGAGACCGGGGTCACCCACACCATAGACCCCTTGGCGGGGAGCTACTACGTGGAGTGGCTCACGGACGAGATGGAACGCCAGGCCATGGCCATCATTGAGGAGATCCGCCGCATGGGCGGGGTGGTGCGGGCCATTGAGGAGGGGTACTTCCTGAGGGAGCTCGCCGAGGCCAGCTACCGCTACCAGCAGGAGGTGGAGCGGAAAGAGCGCATCATCGTGGGGGTGAACGCCTTCACCGACGAAATCCCCCTGAAGGTGCCCATCCAGCTGGTGGACCCCGAGGTGGAACGGGTGCAGGCGGAGCGCCTGGCCCGGGTACGCCGGGAGCGGGACCCCAAGCGCGTGGAAGAGGCCCTGGCGGGCCTGCGCCGGGCAGCGGTGGAGGGGCAGAACACCATGCCCCACTTCGTGGAGTGCGCCCTGGCCTACTGCACCCTGGGAGAGATGATGGACGTCCTGCGGGAGGTCTACGGCACCTATCAGGAACCCGCCTACGTCTAGGAGGTTTAGGATGCAAGGCGTGGACCGGCGCATACGGGTACTCATCGCCAAACCGGGCTTGGACGGGCACGACCGGGGGGCCAAGGTGGTGGCCCGGGCCCTGCGGGATGCGGGGATGGAGGTGATCTACACGGGGCTCCGCCAGACCCCTGAGATGATCGTCTCCGCCGCCATCCAGGAGGACGTGGACGCCATTGGACTTTCCATCCTCTCCGGGGCCCACATGCACTACTTCCGCGAGGTGAAGCGGCTTTTGGAGGAGCAAGGGGCCTCGGACATCCTGCTTTTCGGGGGCGGCATCATCCCCGACGAGGACGTGCCCAAGCTCAAGGAGCTCGGGGTGGCGGCGGTTTTCGGCCCCGGCACCAGCACCCAGGACATCGTGGACTTTCTCCGGCAAGCGGTGCCCGAACGCTGGCGGGCCCAGGGGCTCGGATGAAGGCCATCCAGCTCTACTACCCCCCGGAGTGGGCCCACTGCTACGGGTGCGGCTACCTCAACGCCCACGGCCTCCACATCAAGACCTATTGGCGCGGGGAAAAGGGGGAAAGCGAAACCCGCTTCACCCCAAACCCCCACCACACCGCCATCCCTGGCTTCGTCTACGGGGGGCTTCTCGCTTCCCTGGTGGACTGCCACTCCACCGCCACCGCCGCCGCAGCCAAGGCGGCGGCGGAAGGGCTTAGCCTCGAGGCCCACCCCTTGCGCTTCGTCACCGCAAGCCTCAAGGTGGACTACCTGAAGCCCACCCCCCTGGGCCCCGAGCTCCTCCTGGTGGGCAGGCCCAAGGAGGTCAAGGGCAAGAAGGTGGTGGTGGAAACGGAGCTTTACGCCGAGGGGACCCTCACGGTTCGGGGGGAGGCGGTTTTGATACAGATCGGCGAGGATTTCGGGCGTTCCAAATCCGCTCCAGATGGTGGATGAGCTGGCTCACCTCGGAGGCCCGCTCCGAGCCCATGAGGCTAAGCTCCAGCCAGGCTTCCTCCAGGACCCTCTTGGCCCAAAGGAGCTCCTCCTCGGGGAAAGCGCGCCCCAGGAAGATCTCCCGCACCTGCCACCGGAGGGCTTCCCTGTCCCCTTGCAGGTGCCGGACCAGCTCTTTGAGCCGCAACACCTCCAGGCGTAACCTGTCAATCTCCTCCCTCAGGGGCTTCTCCCACATTTCGCGCCGCGCCAACTCCGCCCGCATGCGGCGCTCCAGGTCATCGTCCCAGTGGAACATGGCCTTAGCCTAGGCCCCCTTCCCTGTTGCCCATGTGATTTTTGCACATTAGAACTCAAAGAAGGCGGGGACGAAGGCATACCCCTCCCCTTCCCGGCGGATGTACCCCAGGGCGGGCCAGGGGAAGTGGTAGGCGGTGATGAGGCTTTTCTCCTCGCTCACCTTCCTAAAAAGCCGGGCCCGGGTGCGCACCACCTCCGCCTTGTCCATGTCAAAGCCGAGGTAGGCCTGGGGAAAGCGCAAGGAGAGGAGGTAGTGCCCGGCGGCGTCCCCGAAGAGGAAGAGGGTTTTCCCCTCGGAGGTGGCCTCGAGGCTCATGTGCCCCGGGGTGTGGCCGAAGGAGGCCACGGCCCTTACCCCAGGGAGGATCTCCTCCCCGTCCTCCACGGGCCGGATGCGGTCCCGCAAGGGAAAGAGGGCCCGCTCCACCGCCTGGGAGGGGTTCTTGAGCCAGTAGTCCAGGTCCACCCGGCCCATGAGGTGGACCGCCTGGGGGAAGGCCGGCCGCCCCCTTTCGTCCACCAGCCCCCCGATGTGGTCGGGGTGGCCGTGGGTGAGGAAGACGTGGGTGATGTCCTCGGGGGCGTAGCCGGCGAGCTCCAGGTGCGCAAGAAGCCTCCCCCCAGCCCCCACCCCCCGGCCCGTGTCCACCAAGAGCCTCGCCTCCCCCAGGTCCAGGAGGACGGGGTTGAAGTTGTTGCGGGTGGCGTCCGGGTTGAGGAAGTGCTCCTGGAGCACGCGCCGGAACTCCCCCTGGAGCTCGGGGTTCGCCCCCCAGTTGGGGAGAAGGGGCCCCGGGGCCGACTGGCCATCGGAGAGAATGGTGACGGCCATCCGCCCTAGGGCGAAGCGGTAAAACCCGCCCCCGTTCACCCCCTTGGGAGGCCGCCCCTGGCCCCAGGCGGGGGCAAACCCCGCCGCCAAGAGAAACCCACCAGAAAGGCCGATAAACCGCCTGCGGTCCATACTGACCCCCTTCGCCGCCAGGCTAACCGAGGGCGCCTTGGGAAAGTGTGCCCCGGCTCACCCGGGCCTCCCAAACCCGCTCCAGGAGGAAGAGGAGAAGAGCCGCCCACAGGAGGTAGGGCCTTAGGGGAAGGGGCCTAGGAGGGGGCCTGCCCACCTCCTCCAGGGCCAGAAGCCGCCCGCCGCTCGCCTCCGCCATGGCCCTGAGGGTGGCCGCCCCGTCCCTGGGCGTCCACTCCCCGGGAAGGGGAACGGCCAAGGGGATGCGGCGCTTCCCGTCCAGGAGAACCCCGGGACCCGCCACGCGGGCCTCAAAGCGCAAAGGCCCCGTGGGCACCATGGGGGTTTCCGCGCCGCCCGTCAGAAGCCTCGGGGCCTCGAGCCGCCCCAGGGCCACCACCCGCACCCCTTCCCCCTCGGGGTAGGCGTAGAGGGCGAGGGCCCGCCCCGTGCCCGCCAGGTACCGGGCGAGCCCCCCAAGGAAGGCGGAAGCCCCCTCAAAGTCCCGCCAGGAGCGGGAAAGGTCCGTGGCCAGGGCCGCCACCCGCCCCTCGCCCCGCTCCCCCACGGCGAGCACCGCCCGCTCCCCGCTTTTTAGGAGCACCTCGGCCCAGGGCTCGGCCCTTGCCGGGAGGAGGACGGAAAGGGGCGGGAAAAGGAAGCCCTCCGTGAGGGGGTGGGGAAGCGCCTCCACGGGAAACCGCCCCTCCACCGCCTCCTTCCCGAAGACCTCCTGCCCCTCCTTGAGGAAAAGCCGGGGAAGCTCCCGGGCCGTGGCCGCCCGGTAGAAGCGGCCCCCGCCCCGCCGGGAAAGCGCCTCCAAAAAGTCGTGGTCCGCATCCTCCCCCAAGGCGATGGCGGAAACCTCCGCCCCCGCCCCCTCCGCCAGGGCCAGGAGGGGCTCTTTGGGGTCAGAAACGAGGCCATCCGTGAGGACCAAGATCCCCTTGCGGGCCACGGGGACCCCCCGCAAGAGCCCCACCGCCTCCCGCAGGGCCCCGCCCAGCACCGTGCCCCCGCCCGCCCTTAGGGAGAGGAGGAGGCGTTCCGCCTCCTTTTTGGCCCGGTCCGTCATGGGCCTCGGGGGGAAGAGGACCCGATGCCCCGAGGCGAAGGCCACCACCCCCAGGTAATCCTCGGGGGCGGCGCTTTGCACGAGCTCCAGGGCCGCCGCCACCGCCAGGGCGAGCTTCTCCCCCTCCATGCTCCCGGAAACGTCCAGGAGCAGGACCAAGGCCGCCCCTTGCCGCCCCAGGGGCTTCAGGGGAAGCTCCTCGGGCATCGCCCGGTCCCAGCCCCCGAAGAAAAGCCCCTTGGGGGTGGCGGTGAAGAGGAGGCCCCCGCCCCGGCGGAGGTAGTCCCTAAGGGCCTCCGGCGCCCCCTCGGGCAGGTCCAAGACCCCAAGGCCCACCGCCACCAGGTCCGCCTCCAGGGGAAGCCGGAAAGGGCCTTCCTCCACCTGGAAGCCCTGGGCCTCGAGGTAGCGGGCCAACGCGGGGTCGCCCAGGACCAAGGCCCTCGCCCGGTCCTGGGGGGCCACCTCCACCCTGGCCGCGCTCCGCCCCCAGGGCCCCACCGCCTCCGCCCGCACCTCCCCTTCCTCCAAAAGGGGAAAGGTGTAGGTGAAGGCCACCCGCCCCTCCACCCTGAGCGCCCGCTCCCACGTGCCCCCCGGCCCCTCCACCCTAAGCCGCACCTCGGCGGGCAAGGGGGCCTCGAGGACCACCCGCACCCCCACCGTCTCCCCCAGGAGGGGAAAGGGCGGGGGGAGGAGGCGAAGGGCCACGAAGGGCCTTGGGAGCACGTACACCGCATCCAGGGGAAGGGGGGAGGGCACGGGGGGGAAAAGCCCATCGGAAACCAGGACCACCCGGTCCGCCCCCAGGCGCAAGGCCTCCGCCAAAGCCCCCTGCACCTCCGTCCCCTCCCCTAGGTCCAGCCGCCTCGCCGTGGGGCCCGGAAGCCGCGCCACCCTTTCGGCAAAGGCCAAATAGACCCCGTCCCTAGGAAGCCTTTCCGCCGCGGCGAAGACGCTTTCCCGGGCGGAAGGGGAGAAATCCAATAGGTAAACCACCCGCCCCTTTAGGGGCAGGCGGAGGTCTAGGAAGGCGAGGAGGAGCAGGAGGATAACGGAGGCCCTTAAGAGGCGCACCCCAAGGGGCATCCTAGTCCATCCAGTGGCCCAGCTTCTCCTTTTTGGCCTGGAGGTAGCGCTCGTTGAAGGGGTTGTCCCCGGCCCTTAAGGGAATGCGCTCCACGATCTCTATGCCGAAGCCGGAAAGGGCCTTCACCTTGCGGGGGTTGTTGGTCAAAAGGCGCATCTTCCGCACCCCCAGGTCGTAGAGGATCTGCGCCCCCACCCCGTAGTCCCTGAGGTCCGGGGGGAAGCCCAGGGCCAGGTTGGCCTCCACCGTGTCCAGGCCCTGGTCCTGGAGGTGGTAGGCGCGGATCTTGTTGATGAGGCCAATCCCCCGCCCCTCCTGCCTGAGGTAGACCAAGACCCCCTTCCCCTCCTGGGCGATGCGCTCCAGGGCCAGGTCTCTTTGGAAGCCGCAGTCGCACCTTAGGGAGTGGAGGGCATCCCCCGTGAGGCACTCCGAGTGCATGCGCACCAAGACGGGCTCCTCCGGCTCCCAGCTCCCCATGACCAAGGCGGCGTGCTCCTCCCCCGTGAGGGTGTCCCGGTACCCCAGGATGCGGAACTCCCCGAAGCGGGTGGGAAGGGTGGCCTCCGCCTCTCGGCGCACGTACAGGTCCCCCTTCTCCAGGCGGTAGCGGATGAGGTCGGCGATGGTCCCCACCTTTAGGCCGTGCCGCCGGGCGAACTCCAAGAGGTCCGGCAGGCGGGCCATGGTGCCGTCCTCCTTGAGGATCTCAATGAGGCTACCCACCGGGGTAAGCCCGGCGAGGCGCAGGAGGTCCACCGTGGCCTCGGTGTGCCCGGCGCGGCGCAACACCCCCCCAGGCCGGGCCACCAAGGGGAAGATGTGCCCCGGGCGGCGGAAGTCCTGGGCCGTGGCCTCGGGGTCCGCCAAAAGCCTGATGGTGGCCGCCCGCTCGTAGGCGGAGATCCCCGTGGTGGTCCCCCGGGCGTCCACGCTCACGGTGAAGCGGGTGCCCTGGGGGTCTTGGTTCTTCTCCACCATGAGGGGGAGGTCCAAGGCCTTAGCCCTCTCCTCCGTGAGGGCCACGCAGAGGAGGCCGCGGCACTCCCGTAGCATGAAGTTCACCCACTCGGGGGTGACGTGCTCCGCCGCCATGATGAGGTCGCCCTCGTTCTCCCGGTCCTCGTCGTCCACCAGGACCACCGGGCGGCCCTGGCGGAGTTCTTCCAGAAGCTCCCTGACGCTAGCCAAGCCTTCCATCCCTCTCCCCCAAAAGCCGCTCCACGTACCGGGCGATGAGGTCCACCTCCAGGTTCACCCCGTCCCCCACCCGGAGGCCCCCCAGGTTGGTGACCTTTAGGGTGTGGGGGATCAAGGTGACCCAGAAAGCCTCCCCTTCAAGCCCCGCCACCGTGAGGGAAACCCCGTTTAGGACCACGCTCCCCTTCTCGGCGATGTAGCGGGCGAGGGGCCTTGGGGGCCTAAAGTAGAAGTCCTTGGCCCCCGGGGCCTCCCGCACCCCCACGAGCTCCGCCACCCCGTCCACGTGCCCGGTGACGAAGTGCCCCCCAAGCCGGTCCCCCACTTTAAGGGCCCGCTCCAGGTTGGGCCGGTGCCCCACCCGCCAGGTGGGGGCGGTGCGGCGCAGGGTTTCCTGGGCCAACTCCACCCAAAACCCCTCCCCGTCCACCGCCACCGCCGTGAGGCAGACCCCGTCCACCGCTACGGAATCCCCCACCTTCAGGTCGGAAAGCACCTCCTTGGCGGCGACCCGCACCCGCAGGAAGGGGCCTTCCTCCACCTTAAGGATCTCCCCGGTTTCCTCCACCAGTCCCGTGAACACCTATACCTCCAGGTACCCTTCCAGCCAAAGGTCTTCCCCAAGCCACTCCCGCCGCACCAGGCGAAGCCGGAAGGCCTCCGCCATGCGGGAAAGGGCCAGGCCCTCCAAAAGCCCCTTCCCCTCCCCCACCACCTTGGGGGCGAGGAAAAGGGCCACCTTGTCCACCAGCCCCCGGGCCCAAAAGGCCCCCGCCACCAGAGGCCCCCCCTCCAGCAAGACCCCGTCCACCCCTTCTTCCCAGAGGAAGGCCAAGGCGGCCTCCGGGCTCACCCTTCCCCCCTCCCGGGGAAGCTCCACCACCCTCGCCCCCGCCCGCTCCAGGGCCAAAAGCCTGTCCTTGGGGGCCCCTCGCCCCACCAGGAGGAGGACCCGGGCGGGCTCCCCTCGAGGCCCCGGGGCGAAAAGCCGGGCGGTGGGGGGGGTGCGGGCCTCGGTGTCCAGGACCACCTTCAGGGGGTCCCGCAAGGGGGGCGGCTCCACCATGTGGGGAAAGGGGCGGAAGTCGGGGTGGCGCACGGTGAGGGCGGGGTCGTCCCTTAGCACCGTGCCCACCCCCACCACCACCGCCGGGAGCCACTGGCGGTAGGCGTGGGCCACCCGGCGGCTCGCCTCCGAGGACACGTGGCGGGCATCCCCCGAGGCGGCCGCCACCTTCCCGTCCAGGGTGAGGGCGGCCTTTAGGAGGACGAAGGGCCTCCCCTTCCTCAAGGCGGTGAAGAAGGCCTCGTTCTGAAGCCTCGCCTCCTCGGCCAAAAGGCCCTCCTCCACCTGGACCCCTGCCCGCCTCAGGCGCTCCAAGCCGCCCCGGGCCACGGGGTTCTCGTCCCGGGCCGCCACCACCACCCGCGCCACCCCCGCCTCGAGGAGGGCCAAGGAGCAAGGGGGCGTGCGGCCAAAGTGGTCGCAGGGCTCCAGGGTCAGGTAGGCCGTGGCCCCCCGGGCTTTCTCCCCCGCCTCCTCCAGGGCAAAGACCTCCGCATGGAGCTCCCCCGCCCGGGGATGGTACCCCTCCCCCACGATGCGCCCTTCCCGAACCAGCACCGCCCCTACCAGGGGGTTGGGGCTCGTGTGGCCACGGGCCCTTTCCGCCAGTTGCAAGGCTCTTTTGAGAAACCGCTCGTCCAGTTCGCGCAAACGGCCCTCCTTCTCCCATCCGGACTTTCACCGTCGGCCCCGGAATTCCACCGGGTCGGGCCCCAAAGGGCTTCGCGGGCTGTCACCGCCGGTGGGGACTTCCACCCCGCCCCGAAGGAGGTGCCCAAGGCACCTACCTCACTTTACCAAGAGGCCAAAGGAGATGTGTCCCAAAGCGCCCAAAAAGGTTAGGGCGCCCCTTGGGGCGCCCTGTCTGGTGGAGGTGGGGGGAGTTGAACCCCCGTCCGAAGGTCCCTACGGCGGGCGTCTACGCGCGTAGTCCGCGTTTTGGGTGTCCTCCTGGCTTAGCCCGCGGACGGGCGGCCAGGAGCGAGCTCCGTTAAGCTTCGCCTTGGGCTACGGAGCCTGGCCCTCGGCTAGCCGGGTTTCGTGTCCCCGCGCTGGCGAGCCCCCGGCGGGGCTTCCAGGCGAGGCCGCGGTCATTAAGCCGCGAGAGCAAGAGGCTTGTTGGCCTTTATTCTTTTGCGGGTTTTTACGAGGCCACCCGCACCTCGGCGCGCAGCCACACCCTCGGCGACCCCCGTCGAGACCGTTCACCCCCGTGTCCTAAGCCGGGCTCGGACCGGCAACCTTGAGTGTACCAGGCTAAAGGGGTTGTAGTCAAGCGCCCCTTGGGTGTAAACTGAGCCCAGTGCTCCCAAGGGAGGGGGGTGGGTGTAAGCCCACCCTTCCTTTGTGAAGGGAGGTGGGGAGGTGCCTGTAGACCTTTGGCGGTTGGTGGAAGAGGCGGTGGAGGCCTTGGGCCTTCAGGTCCTGGAGGTGAAGGAAGCCCCAGGCGAAGTCCTGGTGCGCCTGGAGCGCCTAGACGAGAAGCCCATCACCGTGGCCGACCTGGAACGGGCGAGCCGCCACATAGAGGCCGCCTTGGACCGGGAAGACCCCATCCCGGGAAGCTACCGGCTTCTGGTGGAGTCCCCCGGGCCCAAGCGCCCCCTCTTCACCCGCCGCCACTTTGAGCGCTTCCAGGGCCTAAAGGCCAAGGTAGCAGGGCCCGAGGGCTTCGTGGGGCGGATCCTCAGGGTGGAGGGGGACGAGGTGGTCTTCCAGGTGGGCCTCGAGGAGAAGCGCTTAAAGCTCGGCACCTTCCGCGCCAACCTGGCCGAGTGGCCCGAGGAGCCTAGGTAGGAGGAAGCATGAACCGGGAATTCGTTGACGCCATGCAACAGCTGGCCCTGGAGCGGGGCGTAAGCACCGAAGAGATCCTAGAAGCCTTCAAGGAGGCCCTGCGCAAGGCCTACATCAAACGGCAGAAGGGCTACCGCAAGGAAGAGGTGGACGCCGGCAAGGGCCCCGAGGTGGACGTGTACATTGACCCCCAGACGGGCCGCATTGAGATGGTGGAGGTCCGCAAGGTGGTGGAGAAGGTGGAGGACCCGGACAAGGAGATCGCCCTTTCCGAGGCCCTCCAGTACGACCCCGAGGTGCAGGTGGGGGACGAGATGGAGTTCCCCATTGACCCCGAGGGGCTTTCCCGCATGGCCATCCAGGACCTGCGCCAGATCCTCACCCAACGCCTCAAGGAGTCCGAGCGCAACCGCATCTACAACGAGTACAAGGACAAGGAGGGCCAGGTGCTCACGGGGGTGGTGACCCGGGTGGACAACCGGGGGAACGTCTTCGTGGAGCTGGGCCGGGGCGAGGCCTACCTGCCCAAGAGCGAGCAGATCCCCACGGAGAAGTACTACCCCGGGCAGCGCCTTAAGGTCTACCTGAAGAAGGTGGACCGCTCCGCCAAGGGGCCTTCCCTCATCGTGAGCCGGGCCCACGAGAAGCTCTTGGAACACATCCTCAAGCAGGAGGTCCCGGAGATCGCCGAGGGCATCGTGGAGATCAAGGCCATCGCCCGGGAGCCTGGCCGCCGCAGCAAGGTGGCGGTGATGAGCCACAACCCCAACGTGGACCCCATCGGGGCCTGCATCGGCCACAAGGGGCAGCGCATCCAGGCGGTTTCGGCGGAGCTGGGCCGGGAGAAGGTGGACATCATCCTCTGGTCCAAGGACCCCAAGGAGTTCATCCGCAACGCCCTCTCCCCCGCCCAGGTGGGCTCCATTGAGCTGGACCCGGAAACGAAGAAGGCCCGGGTAAAGGTGACCAAGGACCAGCACTCCCTGGCCATCGGCACCGGGGGGCAGAACGTGCGCCTGGCCTCCAAGCTCACGGGGTACGACATCCACTTTGAGGAGGCGGAGATCTCCGACCTGGACGAGGCCATCCGCCGGGCCGCCGAGGAGGAAGCGGGTGCGCCCACCCGGGCCCGGGAAGAGTTTGAAAAGCTCTTCAAGGACCTTTCCGAGTGATGCGGCACATCCCCTTACGCATGTGCGTGGCCTGCCGTAGGAGGCGGCCTAAAGGGGAGCTTTTGCGCATCCTCATGACCCCCGAGGGGTTCCGGCTGGACCCCACGGGCAAGCTTCCGGGCCGGGGGGCTTACGTCTGCCCCGACAACCCGGACTGCTGGACGGAAAAGAAACTAAGGCGCTTCGCCGGGGCCCGGGCCAAGGCGCTTTCCGAGGCCCTTTGGGCCCATTTAGGAGGTAACGATGGCCAAGGTACGCATCTACCAGCTGGCTAAAGAGCTGGGCATGGAAAACGAGGAGCTTTTGGAGCTCCTGGACCAGATGGGGGTTCCCTACAAGTCCCACGCCTCCACCCTTTCCGAAGAGGACGCCGAGGCGGTGCGGGAGCTCGTGCGGGAGCAACGGGGGCTCCAAGAGAAGCTGGCGGAGGAAGAGCGCAGGAAGAGCCTCCCCAAACGCCCCCCCGTGGTGGTCATCATGGGCCACGTGGACCACGGGAAGACCACCCTCTTGGACTACCTGCGCAAAAGCCGCATCGCCGAGAAGGAGGCGGGGGGGATTACCCAGCACGTGGGGGCCTTTGAGGTCAAGACCCCTCAGGGTACCGTGGTCTTCATTGACACCCCGGGCCACGAGGCCTTCACCACCATCCGCCAGCGGGGGGCTAAGGTGGCGGACATCGCCGTCATCGTCATCGCCGCCGACGACGGGGTCATGCCCCAGACCGAGGAGGCCATCGCCCACGCCAAGGCCGCCGGGGCGAAGATCATCTTCGCCCTGAATAAGATGGACCTGCCCCAGGCCGACCCCGAGAAGGTGAAGCGGCAACTCATGGAGCGGGGCTTCGTCCCGGAGGAGTACGGCGGGGACGCCATCATCGTCCCCATCAGCGCCAAGACGGGGCAGGGGGTGCAGGACCTTTTGGAGATGATCCTCCTCATCGCCGAGCTGGAGGACTACCGGGCCGACCCCAACGCCGAGCCCCGGGGGGTGATCCTGGAGTCCAAGCTGGACAAGCAGGCGGGGATCATCGCCAACATGCTGGTGCAGGAAGGCACCTTCCGCGTGGGGGACTACGTGGTGGCCGGGGAGGTCTACGGGCGCATCCGGGCCATGCTGGACGCCGACGGGAACCAGCGCAAGGAAGCGGGGCCGGGGAGCGCCGTCCAGGTCCTGGGCTTCCAAGAACTCCCCCACGCCGGGGATGTGGTGGAGTGGGTGCCGGACCTCGAGGCTGCCAAGGAGATCGCCGAGGAGCGGAAGGAGGAGCGCCGCGCCCGGGAAGAGGCGGAAAAGGAGCGCCGCCCCAAGACCATGGCCGACCTCCTGCGGGCCTTGCAGGAGGAGGGCAAGAAGGAGGTGAACCTCATCCTGCGGGCGGACACCCAAGGCTCCTTGGAAGCTATCCAGCACATCCTGGCCAAGGAGAGCACCGAGGAGGTGGGCATCAACGTCCTCCTGGCCCAGGTGGGCGCCCCCACGGAGTCGGACGTCCTCCTGGCCCAGACGGCGGGGGCCGCCATCCTGGCCTTCGGCGTGAACCCCCCAGGCTCGGTGAAGAAGGCGGCGGAGCAGAAGGGCGTGCTCCTCAAGACCTTCCGCATCATCTACGACCTTATTGACGAGGTGCGGGCCATGGTCAAGGGGCAGAAGGAGCCCCAGTACAAGGAGGAGATCCTGGGCCGGGCCGAGGTGCGCGCCGTCTTCCGCCTGCCCACGGGCAAGCAGGTGGCGGGGTGCATGGTGACCCAGGGCAAGATCCCCCGGAACGCCGAGGTGAGGGTCCTGCGCAAGGGGCAGGAGATCTGGAAAGGCCGCATCGCCAGCCTCAAGCGCTTCAAGGAGGACGTGCGGGAGGTGGCCCAGGGGTACGAGTGCGGGATTGGCCTCGAGGGCTTTGACGACTTCCAGGAAGGGGACATCATAGAAGCCTTCCAGATGGTGGAGGTGCCCGCCTAAAGGCCATGCGGGGCCTGAGGCTTCTGGCCGCCCTAGGCCTCCTCTTGCCGGGGTTCGCCCTCTCCCCTTCCCCGGGCAAGGGGGAGGCGGGGCTTCTGGCTAAAGGCCCCACCCTCGTGTTAAAGGAAGACCGGGGCGGGAGCTTTGCGCCGCCCCTTTGGGGGAGCGTAAGCCGGCCCACCCTGCCCCGGCCGCCCCGGCCTAGGAATAGCCCGCTTCCCGCCCTACGGGAGACCCTACCCCAACCCGGGCTTTACCTCCTCTATCGGAAACTCCAGCTAGAAGGCGGCTAAGGCCCTCCCCCCGCCCTTGGCGCCTTACGGGAAGGGGGCGCCAAGCCTAGGGGGTCTTCCGGCCTTCCCCCGGCTATAGGAGCCTTGACGTATGCCAAAGGAGTGGGCATGAACCGCAAGCTACTTAACGGACTTTTCCTCCTATCCCTCTTTCTCCTTTCCTTGCTCTTCGTCTGGAAGCCTTGGGCCCCAAGCGAACCCAAGATCAAGCTAGGTCTGGACCTCAAAGGGGGCTTGCGCATCGTCCTGGAAGCGGATGTGGAGAACCCCACCCCCGATGACCTGGAAAAGGCCCGCACCGTTCTGGAAAACCGCATCAACGCCCTGGGGGTGGCGGAACCCCTCATCCAGATCCAGGGCCAGAAGCGCATCGTGGTGGAGCTGCCCGGGCTCTCCCAGGCGGACCAGGACCGGGCGCTCAAGCTCATCGGCCAGCGAGCGGTGCTGGAGTTCCGCATCCTCAAGGAAGGGGCCACCGGCACCACCGTGGCCCAGATCAACCAGGCCCTTAGGGAAAACCCGCGGCTCAAGCGGGAAGATTTGGAAAAGGACCTCATCAAGCCCGAGGACCTAGGCCCACCCCTTTTGACGGGAGCGGACCTGGCGGACGCCCGGGCGGTCTTTGACCAGTTTGGCCGCCCCCAGGTGGCCCTCACCTTCACCCCGGAAGGGGCGAAGAAGTTTGAGGAGGTGACCCGGGCCAACGTGGGCAAGCAGCTCGCCATCGTCCTGGACGGCAAGGTCTACACCGCCCCCGTAATCCGCCAGGCCATCACCGGAGGGCAGGCGGTGATTGAGGGCCTTTCCGGCCTCGAGGAGGCCAGCGAGATCGCCCTGGTCCTGCGCTCAGGGGCCCTGCCCGTGCCCCTCAAGGTGGCGGAGATCCGGGCCATCGGCCCCACCCTGGGCCAAGACGCCATCCAGGCGGGCATCCGCTCGGCCCTTATCGGAACGCTCGCCATCTTCCTCCTCATCTTCGCCTACTACGGGACAAGCCTCGGCCTGGTGGCCTCCTTGGGCCTCCTCTACACCTCCGCCCTTATCCTCGGCCTCCTCTCGGGACTCGGGGCCACCCTGACCCTCCCCGGCATCGCCGGCCTGGTCCTCACCCTGGGGGCGGCGGTGGACGGGAACGTCCTCTCCTTTGAGCGCATCAAGGAGGAGCTACGGGCCGGGAAACGGTTCCGCCAGGCCATCCCCGAGGGCTTCAAACACTCCACCCTCACCATCCTGGACGTGAACGCCGCCCACCTCCTGGCGGCGGCGGCCCTTTACCAGTACGCCACGGGGCCCGTGCGGGGCTTCGCCGTGGTCCTGGCCATCGGGGTGGTGGCGAGCGTCTTCTCCAACCTGGTCTTTAGCCGCTACCTCCTGGAACGCCTGGCGGAACGCCGGGAAATCCGCCCCCCCATGTGGCTCGTGGACCCCCGCTTCAACTTCATGGGCCCTGCCCGGTACATCACCGTGGCCACCCTGCTCCTGGCCGTCTTTGCGGCGGGGGTGGTCTTCACCAAGGGCTTCAACTACTCCATTGACTTCACGGGGGGCACCGCCTACACCCTGCGCACCGCTCCCGGGACGAGCGTGGACGCCCTAAGGCGCTTCCTGGAAGAAAGGGGCTTCCCCGCTAAAGAAGCGGTGATCACCGAGGTCCAGGCCCCCGTGGCGGACCACAAGGAGTTTTCCGTCAAGCTCCCCCCTCTCCCCGACGAGAAGCGCCTGGAACTGGAAAGGCTCCTGGAAACGGAGCTCAAGGCCACGGTCCTCACCTCGGAGACCGTGGGCCCAGCCATCGGCTCGGAGCTCCGCCGGGATGCGGTCATGGCGGTGCTGGTGGGCCTGGGGCTCATCCTCCTCTACGTGGCCTTCCGCTTTGACTGGACCTTCGGGGTGGCGAGCGTCTTGGCCGTGGCCCACGACGTGGCCATCGTGGCGGGGATGTATAGCCTTCTCAACCTGGAGTTCTCCATCCCCACCATCGCCGCCCTCCTCACCGTGGTGGGCTACTCCATCAACGACTCCATCGTGGTTTCCGACCGGATACGGGAAAACCAGAAGCTCCTTAGGGGCTTGCCGTACGCCGAACTGGTGAACCGCTCCATCAACCAGACCCTCTCCCGCACCCTCATGACGAGCCTCACCACCCTCCTCCCCATCCTGGCCCTCCTCTTCCTGGGAGGAAGCGTCCTCCGGGACTTCGCCCTGGCCATCTTCGTGGGCATCTTCGTGGGCACCTATAGCTCCATCTACGTGGTGAGCGCCCTGGTGGTGTTCTGGAAGAACCTTAGGCGGAAGGAGGCGAAGAAGGCGGCCTAAACCCCAAGCGCTTTCGCCCGGGCCCCGTGTGGGCCCGGGTTCCCTTTGCCAAGGGGGAAACCCCTTGCACGAGGCGCTTCCGGATACGCGCGGTCTACCCGATGTAGGATAGCCCAAGGAGGCAACGAGGAGATGGATAGCTTCGCAGGCAAGACGGTCCTCGTCACGGGCGCCGCCAGCGGCATCGGGCGCGCCATCGCCGAGGCCTTCGCCCGGGAAGGGGCCAAGGTCCTGGTCCACGACGTAAGGGATGCAAGCGCCCTCGCAGAGGAGCTAGGCGGGGTCTACCTCCAGGCCGACCTGGCGGATCCCCAACAGGTGGCCGCCCTGGGGCGGGAGGCGGCCCGCTTCGGCGCCGACATCCTGGTGAACAACGCCGGCTTCCAACACATAGACCCCGTGGAGGCCTTCCCCCTGGAAACCTGGCAGAGGATGCTCCAGGTGATGCTCACCGCCCCCTTCCAGCTCATCCAGGCCCTTCTGCCGGGCATGAAGGAGCGAGGGTATGGCCGCATCCTCAACATCGCCAGCGTCCACGGCCTGGTGGCAAGCCCCTACAAATCCGCCTACATCGCCGCCAAGCACGGGCTTATCGGCCTCACCAAGACGGTGGCCTTGGAGGCCGGGCCCTATGGGGTCACGGCAAACGCCATCGCCCCGGCCTACGTGCGCACCCCCTTGGTGGAAAACCAGGTGGCCGACCAGGCGCGGACCTTGGGCATACCGGAGGCGGAGGTGGTGGAGCGGGTCTTCCTGGCCCAGGCCGCCATCAAGCGCCTCATTGAGCCCGAGGAGGTGGCGGCCTTGGCCCTCTACCTGGCCTCGGAGAAAGCGGGGGCCATCACAGGGGCGGTCTTCCCCATTGACCTGGGCTGGACCGCCCGCTAGGGGGCTTTCTTGAGGGCCTCTTCGGCCAGTTTGCGCCCCGTGGGGGTATCGGCCAGGCCGCCAAGGCCCGTTTCCTTGAGCTCCAGAGGGAGGAGGCGGCCAATCCCTGCCATGGCCAAGACCACCTCGTCCGGGGGGATGACGCTCCTTATCCCCGCCAGGGCCATGGAGGCAGCGCTCACGGCGTGCACGGCGTAGAAGCCGTTCCGCATCACGCAGGGCACCTCCACGAACCCCCCCACGGGGTCACAGACGAGGCCCAGGGTGTTCTGAAGGGCCAGGGCGGCGGCGTGGGCCGAGGCCTCGGGGCTTCCCCCAAGGAGTTCCGTCACGGCGGCGGCGGCCATGGCGGCGGAAGCACCGATCTCCGCCTGGCACCCCCCGCTCGCCCCGGCGATGTGGATGACCCGGCTGATCATCTTGGCCACCCCGGCCGCCAGGACCAGGGGCATGAGGAGCTTCTCGTCGGGAATGCCCAGGTGGTCCGCCACCCCCAAAAGGGCCCCGGGCAGGGTGCCGGCGCTCCCCGCCGTGGGGGCGGCCACGATGCGCCCCATGCGGGCGTTCTCCTCGTTCACCGCCATGGCGTAGGCCTGGACCCGCTTCAAGAGAGGGTCCTTTAGGGGGTCTTCCGCTTCCCAAAGCGTCTTGGCGTTTTTCCCCACCATCCCTGCCACGCTGGGGGCGTCCGAGGCCAGGCCCCGGCGAATGGAGTCCCGCATGACGCTAAGGCGCTCCGCCAGTTTGGCCAAAATGGCCTCGGGGGCTAGGCCCGTTTCCTCCACTTCCTCCTTAAGGACGTGTTCCGAAGCCCGGCCGGAAAGCTCCGCCAGGCGGTTAAGCGTGAGGGCCATGCGTCCAGTATAGTCTTTAAGGAACGTGCGCCTCCTCATCGCCGACGACCACCCCCTCTTCCGCCTGGGCCTGAGGGCAGGCCTCGAGGCGCAGGGCCTCGAGGTGGTGGGCGAGGCTCAGGACGGCCTGGAGGCCCTGGAAAAGACCCTGGCCCTAAACCCGGACGCGGCGCTCCTGGACCTGAGGCTTCCCGGCCTGGACGGCCTGGAGGTGGTGAGACAGCTTCGGGCGAAGGGCTACCGGGGCCTTCTCGCCCTCCTCACCACCTACCAGGAGCCCGCCTTGGTCCAGGAGGCCTGGCGGGCGGGGGCCGACGCCTACTTCTCCAAGGAGCTTTCCGCCCCCGAACTGAAACACCGCCTCCTCAAGGTGGCGCGGGGCGAGGAAAAGCTAACCCCCCCGGACCTCCCCCCCCTCACGCCCCGGGAACGGGAGGTGCTCCACCTCCTGGCCCAAGGGCTATCCGTGAAGGAGATGGCCCGCCTCCTCGGACTCTCCCCCGACACGGTCAAGGACCACCTAGAAAGCCTTTACGGCAAGCTCTTGGCCAAAAACCGGGTAGAGGCGCTGGAGCGGGCAAGGGCCCTGGGCTTTTTGAAGTGAAAGGGGGCGGCATAGCCGCCCCCCGGCGGAAGACCCCCTTACTCCTCTGCCCCGCCCTGGGCCTCGGCCTGGGCCGCCGCCTTGGCCCGCTCCTGGTCCTGGCCGATGCGCTTGCGGTCGGCCCGGAGCTTGCGGCGGATCTCCCTTTCGGAGAGCTCCCGGATGAAGTAGAGCTTGGCCCGCCGGGCCCGGCCCCGCTGCACGATCTCCACCTTGTCAATCAGGGGGGAGTTCATGGGGAAGATGCGCTCCACCCCCACCCCATAGCTCACCTTGCGCACGGTGAAGCTGGAGTTGTACCCGTTCCGCTTAACCTTGATGACGATGCCCTCAAAGTTCTGGATGCGGGTGCGGTTGCCTTCCTTCACCCGGTAGGCCACCCGCACGGTGTCGCCCGGCCGGAACTCGGGCAGGTCGGTGCGGGTGTAACGGGATTCCACCACCTTAAGAAGCGCTCCTCGGTTCATGCTCGGCCTCCGTCCCAGAGGAACCCTTCAAGGGTTCGTGGGCAACAGCCTCTAGTCTATTCCTCCCGGTCCAGTTCCGCAAGCCAGGTGGCCTCGAGGGCCCCAAGCCTCGCCCGCCGCAAGAGCTCCGGCCTAAGGAGCAGGGTGCGCTTTAGGGCCTCCCGCCGGCGCCACCTTTCCACCTCCTGGTGGTGGCCCGTGAGGAGGACCTCCGGCACCCTTAACCCCCGGAACTCGGGGGGGCGCGTGTAATGAGGGTAGTCCAGAAGCCCCCGCACGAAGGAGTCCTCCCGGTGGCTCTCCGGGTCGCCGATGACCCCCGGAAGGAGGCGGGCCGTGGCCTCCAGCACCGCCAAGGCCGCCACCTCCCCCCCCATGAGGACGTAGTCCCCGATGGAGAGCGTCCGGGTGACGAAGGCCTCCACCCGGGCGTCAAACCCCTCGTAGCGGCCCGAGAGGAGGACCAGGTGGGACTTATGGGCCAGCTCCTCCGCCACCTCCTGGGTAAAGGGCTCCCCCGCCGGCGTGAGGAGGATGACCTCGTCCGCGGGCAGGACGGACTCAATGGCGGCCACAGCCACGTCGGGCCGGATCACCATCCCGGCCCCGCCCCCATAGGGGGTGTCGTCCACGCTCCGGTGACGCCCCAGGCCGAAGGCCCGCAGGTCCACCACCTCCACCTGCAAAAGTCCTCGCCCTAACGCCTTGCCGATAAGAGACTCCCGAAACCATGGCCGCAACAAATCGGGGAAAAGGGTCAGGAAGGTGTAGCGCATCGCGCCCTAGGCCTCCGCAGCCGGGACACCCTGACGGGTAAGGATTCCCTCTAAAGCCAAGCGCAGCGACCGCTCCAACTCCACGGTCAAATCGCGATGCGGCGTATAGGCAGCCCACCGCAAGGCGGCAAGGAAGTACAGGTCAGCCAGGGTCCGCCCCATTCGCTCCAGAGAAAGGTCCCGCCGCACAACCCCCTTTTCCTGCAAAGGGCGCAACACCTCGGCGATAAGATCCCCTAAAGGAAGCGCCTCAAAAGCCGCCCTGGCCCGTACGGGGTCCGGATTGAGAAGCTCGTAAAGAAGGGGCAACAGGAGCCCCTTTTCCTCCTTGGTGTACCGGGCAAGCTCGTTGAAGAGCTGATAAAGCACCTCCAGAGGATCCATGCCCTGGGAAAGGTAGCGGCGCACCTCTGCTTTGGCGTATTCCAAAAGCTGCGCGCCGTACTCCAGCAACACCGCCTCCTTGTAGGGGAAGTAGTTGAAGAAGGTGCCCCGGGAAACGTGGGCCGCCTTGGCGATGTCCGTGGCGGTGGTTTCCTGGAAGCCCCGCTCGCGGAAAAGCTTCATGGCCGCCTGGAAGATGCGGTCCCGGCGGCGCTTCTTTTGGTATTCCCGGACGGACATGGGTTTAGTGTACTCCAGTTCAAACTTAAAGCACAACCGCTTTCTGAGCCCAGTCTTCTATGGCCGGAAGGAGGGCGAGCCCCCCCTGGGAGGAATAGACCCTGTCCACCTTCCAGAAAACCCCCTCCCGCACCCGATAGCCCATCCGCGCCAGGTCCTGGGCCACCTCTCCCCCCGCCGCCACCTCCAGGGGAAGCCTTCCCGCCTCCGCCAAAAAGAGGTGGGCGTTGAAGCCCACGAAGACAGCTTCCAAATCCCCCCACACCTCTTCCAAGAAGGCCAGCCAAGCGGGGTCCCCGGCTACCCGCTTAGGCCTCCTAGCCCCGGGGATGAGGAGGGCCTTGGGCTTTGGGGCCGCCGGGAAAGCGTAGGTAGGGGTCCAAACGGACCCCGCAAGCCCAGGCGTCCCCTTCCTGCCCTTGGCCACGGTGTAGGCGGGGATCTCTAGACGGCGGGCCGCCTCGAGGCCAAGGGCGGCCTCCAGCTCGGAGAACTCGGGAAGGAGCAGGACCGCAAGCACCCTAGGCCATTATGGCAGAAGGCGGAAGAGGAGCCGGGCCGCCTCGCCCCGGCTCACCCGTTCCTTCCCGGGGACCGGGGCTTCTCCCAGGGCCTGGAGGAGGGCGTTCAAAAGGGGGCGTCGCATAGGTTTTTGCAACTCTTCCCGGTAAAGCTCCCTGGCCTTGAGGACCACCCTCAGGCGCTCCTCGGGCCCCTTGGCCCGGTAGTAGTGCTCCAGGTTGGCCAGGAAGTCGCCCAGCAACATGGGCTCCCCAAGGCCCAGGCTCCCTTTGAGGTAGTAAGGCCCGGCGAAAAGCCCCCGCCGCAAAAGGCGCACCGCCTCCCGGTAAGCCCCTCCCTCCGCCTCCACCCGGCCCTTCTCCTTGGAGGAAAGCCGGGCCCCCCGCTCCAAAAGCCGCTTGCGCAGGGCCTCGAGGGCGCTTGGGCTTGCGGCGAACTCCTGGAAGCTCCCCAGGGGCACCCGCATAAGCCCCGCCTGGGGGGCAAGCCGTAGAAGGGCCACCGCCACCCCCGCCGCCTCCCCCAAGGCCATCTGCAAAGGAACCACCCGGGCGGAGAAGGCCGCCACGCTGTCAAACCCCGCCGCCTGGGAAACCACCAGCACGTTGGCGAGCTCCCTGGGGACGAGGGTGCGGAAGGGGACGCCATAGGGCGCCGGGGTCCCTAGGAGGTAGGGGGTCTCCCCGGGAAAGTAGGCCTGGCCGTCCAGGGGGTAGCCGCCCAGGGCCACGGCGTCGGGAAAGTCCTTGCCCAGGAGGACCTCCTCCGCCCGCAGGCGGTAAAGGGCCTTGAGGTGGCGGCTTTCCCGCAGGTAAAGGGCCGGGGCTACCCCCGCAAGCCGGGCGGTGCCGAAGAGCAAGGGGTCCTTTTCCCGCAGAAAGGCCACCACCCGCTCCGCTTCCAAAGCCGCCTCCTGCCGTCTGCGTTCCAGATCCGCGGGGTCTAGCCCTTCCAGGCCGAAAAGGAGAAGGGCGTTCACCAGGAGGCTCCCGTCATCCTGCCGGGCCAGGTTCAGGCCCCTTAAGGCGTAACGGCCAGGGTCGGAGGGCGTATACCCCCGCACCAGCTCGCCAAAGCCCCAGCCGCTCCGCCCCCAGGCCCCAGCCCCCGTGCGCCGCACCTGCCCCTCGTAGTTGAGGGCCAGGAAGACCGCCCCCCAAGGCACCCCTTCCAGGCGGAAAACCAAGGTGGCGGCCATGGTGCGCCGGTCTAGCCCCGTGTCCTCCCGGCCCAAGGTGAAGGAGGCCCCGGCGCGGAAGGCCAGCTCCGCCGTGTCGCTGGCGTCCAGGAAGTAGGGGGCCTGGTAGGCGGCTTTGGGCGTCTTCAGGGCGAGAAGGCGCGCTTCCTCCACCTCCACGCCGTCCAAGGGCTCCTCGAGGCGCACCTCCACCCCCGCCTCCCGAAGCATCGCAAGGAAGGCTTCCTCCGCCCGTCTCACGTCAAAGGAAGCCTCGCCCCCCACAAGGCGGTAAAACCTCCGGAAAAGCCCCCCTTGGAGAAGGCCTTCCCCATCCTTGGCCAGGTCCAAGGTGGCGAGCCAGCCCTGGGTAAGGACGCCCCCCACGCC
Organism: Thermus brockianus; assembly: GCF_021462505.1. Lineage (GTDB taxonomy): Bacteria > Deinococcota > Deinococci > Deinococcales > Thermaceae > Thermus > Thermus hydrothermalis. The sequence goes on along the minus strand of NZ_JAKEDV010000003.1, from coordinate 103,456 downwards.
CCGGCCGGGCTCCACCAAGGCCACCTTGAGCCCCTCCTGGGCTGCGGCCACCGCCGCCGTTACCCCTTGCGGGGTGGCCCCGTAAACCACCAGGTCGTACTGGGCCAAGGCTAGCCCCAAGAGGGCAAGGAGCCCCATCCACGCCCGCATAACCCCCTCCCCCACTGCCCCCATGCGGGGCCTTATCCAGGAACCAAGCCTTTTAGGGCAGTTGGCGCTTCGCCTCCTCGTACTCCTTTACCAGACGGGCCACCACCTCCTTGGCCGAGGGGATATCCCGGATGAAGGCCACCCCGTGCCCGGCGGAGTAGACCTCCTTCCAGGCCTTCCCCCCGCCTTGGCGGAAGCGCTCCAGGGACTCCTTGAGGAAGTTGGCGGGCACCCCGGTCACCTCGGGGGTGTACTGGATGTCCTCAGGGGTGGCGCGGAGAAGGGACTCCTTGTAGTCCAAGGGGGCCTCGGACTCCAGGGTGGCGATGAAGCGGGTGCCGATGTAGGCCCCGTCCCCCAGGGCCAAGGCGGCGAGGAGCTGCCTCCCCGTGGCGATCCCCCCGGCGATGAGGACGGGGACCCCCAGCTCCTCCCTCAGCCAGGGACCGAGGACGAAGGGGCTAACGCCCCCGGCATGCCCCCCGGCCCCCGCCGCCACGGCCACCAGGGCGTCGGCCCCCGCCTCCACCGCCTTCCTGCCGTGCCTTAAGCCCACCACGTCGCACCAGACCACGCCCCCATAGGCCTTGACCTTCTCCACCACCCGCGTGGGGTCCCCCAAGGAGGTGACCACCAAGGGGACCTTGCGCTCGGCCACGGCCTCCAGGTCCTCCTCGAGGCGGGGGTTATTCTTAAGGATGAGGTTCACGCCGAAGGGAACCCCCTGGGGGAAGGTTTCCAGGAACTCCCGAAAGGCGGCGTGGGTGCGGAAGTTGAGGCTAGGGATGACCCCGATGGCCCCCGCCTCGGCCACGGCCAAAAGGAGCCTGGCCCCGGAAACCAAAAACATGGGGGCGGCCACGATGGGGTAGCGGATGCCCAACATCCTCGTGATGGCGGTCTCCATGGGGGAGATTTTACCCGGTTCAAGGATAATGGGCGGGTGGAACCCGACCGCTCCCTCCGCCTCTCCCTCTGGGAAGGCACCTTGGCCGTCCTTTTCCTCAACTGGAGCACCGGGGTCCTCGTCACGGGGTACGCCCTGGCCCTAGGGGCCCCGCCCTTGGCCCTGGCCCTCCTGGGGGCCCTGCCCTTTTTGGCCCAACTCACGGCCCCCCTGGCCCCCTTCCTCCGGGGAAGCCGGAAGGCTTGGGCGGTGCGGCTTAACCTGGCCTCCCGCCTCCTCTTCGTGCCCGCCATCCTCTCCCCCTTCTTGCCCGAAGGGCTAAGGGTGCCGGGCCTCCTCCTTTTCGCCGCCTTTTCCCAGCTCCTCGCCGCCCCGGTGGGGGTGCTTTGGCTTTCCTGGATGGCGGACCTCGTGCCCCCAGAAAGGCGGGGCCGTTACTTCGGCTTCCGCAACGCCCTCTTGGGCCTGGTGGGCACCTTGGGGAACGCCTTGGGCGGCCTGGTGGCGGATACCCTTCCCCCGCCCACCGGTTACCAGGCGGTGCTCCTTCTGGGGGTAGGGGCAGGGCTCCTCTCCGTTTGGGTTTTGCGCCTGCAAACCGAACCCCCAAAGCCCTCCCCTCCCCCGCCCCGCGCCGCCTTGCGGGCCGCCTTCCAAGACCGGGCCTACCGCCGTTACCTAAGCCGCGTCCTCCTCTGGTACGGGGCGGTGATGGTGGGCGGACCCTTCGTGGTGCCTTATTTCGTGCAGGTGGGCGGGCTCTCCATGGCCGCGGTGGGGCTTTGGACCCTCCTCTCCGCCACCTCGGGGCTCGTCTTTGGCCCCCTCTGGGGCCGGCTTGCGGACCGGGAGGGGCATGGGGTGGTCCTCTTCCGGGCGGGAATGGTGGGGGCCCTAATGCCCGCTTTGTGGCTCCTAGGCTCCCCCACCTTCCCCTGGCCCATCTGGCTTTCCGCCGTGGCCGACGCCCTGGCCTGGAGCGGCCTAAGCACCGCCATGGCCAACGCCGCCCTGGCCCGGGCCCCCGAGGAGGTACGGGGCGGCTACCTGGCCCTCTTTTGGCTGGCCCTGGGGCTTGGGGGGCTTGGGGGAAGCCTTCTCGCCGGGGGGATCGCCCACCTCGGCCTGGGTCCGAGCCCCTACCACCTCCCCATCCTGGTTTCCTTGGGTCTACGGCTTCTCGTGGCCCTCTCCCTCCGGCGCCTCTAGGCCCTTCCTTTGCATCTCCCCCCAGACCCCCCGCTTGCGCCACACCTGGAAGGTGGCGAGAAAGCGCTCCCAGGCGAGGAGCTGGCGGTAGCCCAGGGCCTCGAGGACCCCCAAGAAGAGAAGCCAAAGCCTGTCCCTTAGCCGGGGGTAGCGCTTGAGGAGCAGGGTTTCCATCCCCACGGCGAGGTGGGAAAGGAGCACCCCGTACCCCACCGCCAGGGCCAGGAAGAGCACCGCCACCTCGGGGTTCAGGAGGCCCAAAAGCCAGAAGACGGGAAGAATGGCGTAGCCCAGCACCTCCACCACCGGGCCCAAGGCCTCAAAGAGGAAAAAGTAGGGCATGGCCACGAGGCCCAGCCGCCCGTACCGGGGGTTGAAGAGCATGGCCCGGTGGGCCCAGAGCACCTCCCAAAGCCCCCGGTGCCAGCGGTTCCGTTGCCTCCGCAAGGTGGCCAGGTCCGCCGGCACCTCGGTGTAGCAGATGGGGTCCGGGGTGTAGAGGATGCGGTACTCCCGCCCCTCCTCCCGGGCCCGGCGGTGGAGGCGCACCACGAGCTCCATGTCCTCCCCCACGGTGTCCGTGCGGTAACCCCCAATGCGGAGGGCCTCCTCCCTGCGGAACACCCCAAAGGCCCCGGAGATGATGAGGAGGGCGTTCATGGCGCTCCAGCCGGCGCGCCCCATGAAGAAGGCCCGGGCGTACTCAATGACCTGCATTTTCTCCAAGAAGCCCCGGGGTAGCCGCATCTCCCGCACCACCCCGCCCCGCACCACCGCCCCGTTCAGGGGCCTTATGGTGCCCCCCACGGCCAAAACCCGGTCGTCCTCCAGGAAAAGCCGGCTCGCCCGCAGGAGGGCCTGGGCGTCCAGGAGGCTATCGGCGTCCACGGCGCAGAAGAGGGGATAGCGGGCGAAGTTGAGCCCGGCGTTTAGGGCATCCGCCTTGCCCCCGTTCTCCTTGTCCACCACCAGAAGGTTGGGGTATAGGAGCGAGCGGTACACCGCCCGCACCGGCTTGCTCGGGAGCACCCGGCGGTACACCCAGTCCACCGCCACCAGGTGGAAGGTCTCCTTCAGGACCTCGAGGGTCTTGTCCTTCGGCCCGTCCGCCACCACCACCACCTCAAACTCCGGGTAGTGCAGGGCGAGGAAGGAGCGCACCGAGGCGGCGATGGTCTTCTCCTCGTTGTAGGTGGGCACCAGGATGGAAACGGGCAGGTAAGCCTCCCGCTCCAAAAGGTCCTTGAGGGCGAGCTCGGAGAGCTCCCGGGCGTAGCGGGCCACCATGGCGAGGCCGCTTACGGCGAAGTAGGCGTAAAGGAGGTTCAAGAGGGCGAAGTAGTAGAGGACGAAGACCTGGTAAGCGAAAAGGAACCAAAGAAGCGCCTCCATCACGCCCCCGCCACCTGCCTGGCCATGGCCCGGCCGTAGGGGTCCGGGTGGGCCTCGGCCGCCTGTTTCAGGAGCGCCGGGTCCAAGGCCCTAAGGGCCTCCGCCGCCCCCCGGCGCACATAGAAGGAAGGGTCGGAAAGGGCCTTCCACAAAGCCCTTCGGGCCAGGGCTCCCCCAAGGAGGGGAAGGAGGCGCACCGCCTGTAGCCGCAAGAACTCCTCCTCCGCCCCCAAGGCGGCGAGCACCGCCTCCTCGTGCCCCAAGGGGGGGTACTCCAGGCGCCAAAGGGCCCGCATGGCCGCCGCCCGCACCTCGGGGTCGGGGTGGCGGAGGAACCCCAGGACCGCCTCCGCCAGGCCGTGGAGCTTGAGCCGGCCCAAGGCCTCCAAGGCCGCCCACGCCTCTTCCTCTCCCCCCGCCTGCAAAAAGCGCCGCGCCACCGGCTCCGCCCGGTCCTCCAAAAGGAGGAGAACCTCCAAAAGCGCCCCTCTGGGTAGCGCCGCCCGCAACAAGGCCTCGGCGAAGGCCTCCAGGTCCTCTTCCCCCACCAGGCGGGCCCCCGCCCGGGCCGCCGCCAGACGCAACACAGGGTCCGGGTGGGCCAGGTAGGGGAGGACGAGGGGGAAGGCCTCGGGCAGGCGGGCCTGGGCCAGGGCGTCCAGGGCCTCGAGGCGGCGGGCCCGGGAAGCGAAGGGGCTCGTAAGGGCCCTCCGCCACCGGGGTAGGCCCAGGCGGAGCCAAGGGAGGAGGGCCTGGGCCAACTCCCCCTCCAGGCTTTCCCTTAAGGCCAAAAGGGCGGCGAAGGCCTCCTTGGGCCAGGGAGGAGGAGGCAGGTTTTCCCCCGCCAGGAGGGCCTGGGCGAACCCCTCCAGGTATCTTTCCCGGAGCCTTTCCTCCTCCCCTTCCCGCCAGGCGGTGTAGGCATGGTAAAGGAGGACATAGGCCCCCAGGAGGACAAGGGCGAGCCCGGTGGGGGCGAGGCCTAAGAGGAGGGCGCCCACCGTCTCCCCGTAGCCCAGGAGGCCGAAGAGGCGGGCCGTGAAGGCGAAGACCAAATACCCGAGGGCCAGGGCCTCGAGGAGGACCACCAGGAAGACTACCAGGGCGTAAAGCCCTTCACCGGACCGCCACATGCCGCCCCAAGCGGAGGATCAGCTCTTTCGGGCTAAAGGGTTTGGTGAGGTAGTCCTGCGCCCCCGCCCGCAGGGCCTCCAGCACGTGGTGCTCTTGCTTTAGGCCCGAAAGGACCAAAACCGGGGTCGCCTTCCCCAAGGTCTGGCGCAGGTGGCGCAGGAGGTCCAGGCCAAACCCCCCAGGGAGGTTGAGGTCCAGGAGGATGGCGTCCCAATCCTCCCCCAAGGCCGCCAGGGCCAAGGCATAGTCCCGGGCCAAGTGGGGCCAAAAGCCCTCCCGCTTAAGGGCGAGCTCCAGGACCTTGGCCACGGCGGGGTCGTCCTCCACCACCAGAACCCGGGCCACGGAAGCCATTCTATTCTCCGGCTAGACGCTCCAAAAGGGCCCGCACCTCGGGGTCGGGGTTGCGGCGAAGCTCCTCCTCGAGGAGGCGCCGGGCCTCCTCCCGCTTGCCCGCCTCCAGAAGGGCCTTGGCCAGGGTGAAGCGGGCCAAGGGGTAGTCGGGCTTTAGGGAAAGCACCTGCCGGGCCAAAAGCTCCGCCTCCCGAGGCCGCCCCAGGGCCAAGACCACCTCAGCGAGGCCCCAGCGGGCGTCCAGGTTGCCCGGGTCCAAGGCCAGCACCTTGCGGTAGCTCTCCTCCGCCTCGGCGTAGCGGCCCATGTGGTAAAGGAGCCGCCCGTACCGCACGCGGATGTCGGGGCTATCCAAGAGGGCCAAAGCCCTCTCGTAAAGGGGCTTGGCCTCAGCGTGGCGGCCCTGGAGGTAGAGGGCGAAGGCGAGCTCCCCAAGGGCCTCGGCGTCGTCGGGGAAAGCGGCCACCGCCCTGCGCAAAAAGGCCTCGGCCCCCGTGGGGTCGCGGGGCAGGCGGCTTTTCCCTTGGTAGAAGCTATACCGCTCGCGGAAAGGCACAGGGTCCGAGGGGTAGCCCAAAAGCCCCACCTCGTCCAGGGCGAAGGCCCGCACCTGGCTTAAGCGGTCCGCCTGGGGCAGGTAGCGGAAAAGCCCCCCTTCCGCCCGGGCGGAGAGGACCACCCTTTCCCCGCTTCGCACCTCCACGAGAAAGCCCTTCGCCCCTTCCGGGCCCAGGAGGCGGAAGACCACCTCGCCCCCCTCCCCCGGCACCGGCCGCACCAAGGGGGCGGGAAGGAGCTTCCTGCGCACCCCCGTGCCCAAGAGGGCCCCCTCCCCGGCGGGCAGGGCCTCCTGGCCCAGGGCAAGCCGGCCCCGGTAGAGGGAAACCCTACCCCGCTCCTCCCGGGAAAGGCGCAGGTGGGTGCCCGTGGGCCTTACCTCCCCCTCGGGGGTGGAAAAGGCGAGGCCTATGTTCCCCTCCCGCACCGCCTCCACCCCACCCCTTTCCAAGGCCACCCTTAGCCTCTCCCCCCCGCCCCAAAGGCTCCGCCAACGCCGGGCTTCCCCCTGGGCATCGGGGCTAAAGGCGAGTTCTAACCCCCTTAGCCGCACCACCTCCCCTGCCGGCACCTCTCCGAAGGCCCGGGAGCCCAGGGGGGCAGGGTAGATGGGAAGCCGGGCCAAGGCGATGAGGGCCAGCATGAGGAGAAGGAGCCTCCCCACGGGGGCCCGCTGCCCGGGCCGGGGCCGGGGAAGGAGGAGCAGGAAGGTGCTTCCCTTCCCCAAGCGGCTTTTCAGGCGCACCTCCCCCCCGTGGGCCTCGAGGACCCGCTTCACCAAGGCCAGGCCCAGCCCCGTCCCCTCCGCCTCCCCCCGGGTGGAAGCCCGGTAGAAAGGCTCAAAAACCTTCTCCGCCTCCTCCTTGGGTATGCCGGGCCCGGTGTCGCCGATGGCGATCCCGTAGCGGTCCGGGCCAGCGAGGAGCCGCACGGAAACCCGCCCCCCTTCCGGGGTGTACTTCACGGCGTTGTTAAGGACGTTGAGAACCGCCTGGTAAAGCCAGTCCCGGTCCCCATAGACCCAAGCCTCCCGCCGGGGAAGGGAAAGGCGGATGGCTAGCCCCTTTCTGCGGGCCAGGGGCCGCACCTCCTCCACCGCCTGCAGGAGGAGGGCCTTCAGGTCCACCCGCTCGGACTTAAGCCGCACCCCCTGGCCTAGGCTCAGGTACTCCTGGGCCCGTTGCAAAAGCTCCCGGATGCGCCTTGCTGAGCGCTCAGCGATCTCCAAAAGCTCCAGGGCCTCTTCCGGCAAACCCTCGGTTTCCCGGAGAAGCTCCAGGGCCCCCAGGACGCTCATCAAGGGGTTCTTGATCTCGTGGAGGAGAAGGCCAAGAAGCCTCCCCGTTTCCCCTTGGGCTTTTAGGAGGGCAAGCTCCCTTTCCCGGAGCTCAAGGAGCTCCCGAAAGGCCCGAAGGAGGAGGCGCAAGGCCTCCTGGACCTCGCGGGAAGGCGGCTTTCCTTCCCAGTAAAGGGCGAGGTCCCCTTCCTCCCAAAGCTTCTCCCCCCGCACCGGGGGCTCAGGCAACACCTCCCCTCGGAAGACCACCCGCACCGGGTAGCGGCGCAGGACCTCGGCCAAGAAGGCCAGGTCCGCGGGGGGGCGCTCCTGTAGCATTTCCCTTAGCCTAGCCCAAGGGTTTGAAAGGGGCGTGAAGGCCTAGGGCTTAGGGGCCATGACCACCAGGAGGAGGGCTGGGCTTGCCGAGGCGTTCCGCACCCCGTGGGGCTTCCCCGCCTCGGCCAAGGCGGCCATCCCGGGGGCCAGAAGGGCCTCCTCCTCCCCCACCTGCACCACCACCTCCCCCTCCAACACGTAGTAGACCTTGTCCGCCCCCTCGTGGGCGTGCACCTTCTGGGCTTGGCCGGGGAGGAGGGCGTAGAGGTCGTAGAACATGTAGGGCGAGTCAAACACCGGGATCTTCGCCATCTTCTCCTGGCTGTAGCGGGCCAGGCGTTTGAGGTCGCGGATCTCCATGGGAGCAGTTTAATGGTAAGCCCGAGGGGTTTTCTTCCCCTCGGGCTTACCGAGCCACTTTCCTAGAAACGGTCAAAGAGGATCTCCCGCTTCACCTCCTCAATGAGCTGGGTCACGGGGATCTCCCGGGGGCAGGCCTCGGTGCAGTTGTAGGCGGTGCGGCAACGCCACACCCCGCTCCCCGAGCCCAGGGCCTTGAAGCGCTCCCTCTTCCCCCGGTCACGGGAGTCAAAGATGAAGCGGTGGGCCTGGACGATGGCCGCCGGGCCCAAGTAGGTGCCGTTCACCCAGAAGACGGGACAGCTGGTGGTGCAGCTGGCGCAGAGGATGCACTTGGTACCGTGGTCAAAGCGCTCCCTTTCCTCGGGGGACTGGAGGCGCTCCCGCTGGGGCGGGGGCTCCTCGTTGATGAGGAAGGGCTTCACCGCCCGGTAGGCGGCGAAGAAGGGCTCCATGTCCACGATGAGGTCCTTCTCCACCGGCAGGCCCCGGATGGGCTCCACGGTGATGACCTTGCCCAGGTCCTTCACCAGGGTCTTGCAGGCCAGGCGGTTTCTGCCGTTGATGAGCATGGCGTCGGAGCCGCAGATGCCGTGGCCGCAACTCCGGCGGAAGGCCAGGGTGCCGTCCTGCTCCCACTTGACCTTGTGCAGGAGGTCCAAGACCCGGTCCGTGGGCTCGGCCTCCACCTGGTAGGTCTGCCAGTGGGGCCTTTGGTCCTTGGCGGGGTCAAAGCGGAGGATCTTCAGGGTGACCTGCATGGGCGCCTCCTAGTAGGTGCGGGCCTTGGGCTCAAAGCGGCCCAGGACCACGGGTTTGTAGCGGAAGGCCACCTTGCCATCCGCCACCTTGTAGGCCAGGGTGTGCTTGAGCCAGTTCTGGTCGTCCCGCTCGGGGTAGTCCTCCCGGGCGTGGGCCCCGCGGGACTCCGTGCGGTTCAGGGCGGAGTGAACCAGGGCCTCGGAGACCTCGAGGAGGTACCCGAGCTCCAACGCCTCCACCAGCTCCGTGTTGTAGGCGTCCCCCTTGTCGTCAATGGAGATTCGCTTGTAGCGGTCCATGAGCTCCTTGAGGATCTCCACCTGCTTTTGCAAAAGCTCCCCGGTGCGGAAGACGGAGGCGTGGTCCATCATGGACTGTTGGAGCTCGGCCCGCAACACCGCCACCTTCTCCTTGCCCGTGGAGTTCTTGATCCTTTCAATGCGCTCCCGGCTTGGACCCAGGTGCTCCTCGGTGAGCTCGTGGTAATCGGCGTCCTTGGCGAAGCGGGCGGCGTGGATCCCGGCCCGGCGCCCAAAGACCACCAGGTCCCCCAAGGAGTTGGTGCCCAGGCGGTTCGCCCCGTGGAGGCTCACACAGGCCGCCTCCCCGGCGGCGTAGAGGCCTGGGACCACGGTGTTCTTCTCGTCTTGGATCACCTGGCCCCACAGGGTGGTGGGAATCCCCCCCATGGCGTAGTGGGCCGTGGGCATCACCGGCACCGGCTCCTTCAAGGGGTCCACCCCCAGGTAGATGCGGCTGAACTCGGTGATGTCGGGGAGCTTCTTCTCAATGACCTCCGGGGGCAGGTGGGTGAGGTCCAGGAGGACGTGGTCCTTCTTGGGGCCTGCCCCGCGCCCCTCCCGCACCTCCAGGTACATGGCCCGGGCCACCACGTCCCGGGGGGCCAGGTCCTTGATGGTGGGAGCGTAACGCTCCATAAAGCGCTCGCCTAGGCCGTTGCGCAAAATGCCCCCCTCGCCCCGGGCCCCCTCCGTGAGGAGGATGCCCAAGGGGTAAAGCCCCGTGGGGTGGAACTGGTAAAACTCCATGTCCTCCAGGGGCAAGCCCTTGCGGTAGAGGATGGCCTGCAGGTCCCCCGTGAGGGTGTAGGCGTTGGAGGTCACCTTGTAGATGCGGCCAAACCCCCCGGAGGCGATGACGATGGCCTTGGCCTGGAAAAGGTGAAGCTCCCCCGTGGCCAGTTCCAAGGCCACCAGGCCCTTGGCTACCCCGTCCTCGAGGATCACGTCGGTGACGTGGAACTCGTTGTAGAAGGTGATGTTGTGCTTGACGCACTGCTGGTAGAGGGTCTGGAGGATCATGTGCCCCGTGCGGTCGGCGGCGTGGGCCGCCCGGTGCACGGGGGCCTTGCCCCAGTCCTTGGTGTGCCCGCCGAAACGGCGCTGGGCGATCTTGCCGTTGGGGAGGCGGTCAAAGGGAAGGCCCATGTGCTCTAGCTCAATCACCGCCTCAATGACCTCCTTGGCGAAGACCTCGGCGGCGTCCTGGTCGGTGAGGTAGTCCCCCCCCTTGACCGTGTCAAACATGTGCCATTCCCAGTGGTCCTCCTCCACGTTGCCCAGGGCCGCCCCTATCCCCCCTTGGGCCGCCCCGGTGTGGCTCCGGGTGGGGTAGAGCTTGCTGACCACCGCCACGTCGGCGCCTTCCCTAGCCGCATAAAGGGCGGTGGCGAGGCCCGCCCCGCCCGCACCCACCACGATGACCTCGTGCCTGTGCGCCATACTAGTTCACCCCAAAGTCGTGGTTAAAAAGGCTCAGGCTCCCCAGGAAGAAGAGGAAGGCGATGAGGCCGTAGAGCACCACCTTGGTCCAGAAGCGTTTGGCGGGATGGCGGATCCAGTCGTCCAGAACGTAGCGAAGCCCATTGCCCCCGTGCAGGAGGGCCAGGGCCAGGATGAGCCAGTCGTAGATCTTCCAGGTGGTCTGGGAAAGTCTCTTGGCCACGTAGGTGTAGTCAATCTTGTTGAGGTCGGTGAGGATGGCGTTCATCCACATGTGGCCGATGAGGAGGAAGACGAGGACCACCCCGGAGATGCGCATGAAAACCCACCAGTAAAGCTCCAGGTTGGTGCTGGCCTCGAGCCGCGCCTCTTGGTAGCGCTTGGACTTAATCGCCATGGCCCCCTCCCAGGATGCCCCCGCCAATCTTCACCAAGAAGGGCAGGTAGAAGAGGACAAAAAGCACCCAGACGGCGTACCAAAGCTGCCTCTGGTACCGCACCCCCCAGGCGGTGAAGTCCATAAGGATGATCCTAAGCCCGTTAAACCCGTGGTAGAGCACCCCGGCGATGAGGAGCAATAGCCCCACCTGGAACACGGGCTGGTGGTAGAACTTCATGAGGGCGTTGGACACCTCCGGCCCCCACATGGCGCTGGCAATGTTGGCCACGTGGAGCATGAGGAAGACCAGGATGCCCAGGCCCGAGATCCGGTGCAGGTAAAACGCCCACTGCCCTTCTCTTCCCCTGTACATGGCACCTCCTTGCCGGAGTTATCATACACCTTTCCCCCAAGGGCCTTGCGTCGGGCAGGCCACCTTCCCGCCGCCAGATACCCCATTCCCGTATAAGAGGCTTGGCCCAAACGAAGCTTCCTTCCTTGGCTACCCCCACCGCCCCAGGAAGGGGGCTTTCCCGGGGGCAAGGCGGGCTTTTCCCGCCCGGGAACGAGGTATTGACAGGGGGGGGAGGGGGGGGCATAATGGGGGGCGTGCCGCGGGGGATACCCCGGGGGGCACGGGAAGGAGGTGGTCAGGGTGGAACTCTTCGGATTCGGTCCGCATCTCATGGTGGACGGGTACGACGCCAACCCCGCAAAGCTCCAGGACGCTGAGCTGGTGCGCCGTGTCCTGGACGAGCTCCCCCAGGAGATGGAGATGACCAAGGTCCTCCCCCCCTTCGTCTACAGCTACGGCCCGAACGGGGAGGACGGGGTGACGGGGGTGGTGATCATCGCCGAAAGCCACATCGCCATCCATACCTTCCCCAAGAAGCGCTTCCTCTCCATTGACATCTTCTCCTGCAAGGCCTTTGACATGGCCAAGGCCCTGAAGAAGTTGGCCGAGGTCTTTGAAATCGGGCGCTACGAAACCTACATGATCCACCGGGGCAAGGAGTTCCCTAAAGACCCCGAGCTGGCCCGGAAGATCGTCCTGGGCGAACGGGAGTACCTGGAGGCCCGGGTCAGCTGACGGACCCACCCCCCTTCCCCGGGCACGCCCGGGGTTTTCATTTTGCACTCATGTTTTCTGCCTAGCCTTGATAGAGGAGGCTTAGGTATGGTGCGTAAGCTCCTTCCCCTGGTGGTGCTCCTCTTGGGCTTCACCCTGGCGCAGGGCTTCCGGGGCCTCTCCTTGGGCACCCCCTACCCCGAGATGGGGGTGCAGCCGGGAGAAAGCGTCAACCTGACCCTGACCCTGAAGAACTACGGGCTTCCGCCTGGGGTGGTGCGCCTCGCCCTGGCGGAGGTCCCCCAGGGCTGGCAGGCGAGCCTGATCGGGGGCGGGCGGCTAGTGCGGGCGGTGTACCTGCCCACGGACGGGGAAACCACCCTTACCCTCAGGCTCCAGCCTCCCAGGGAGGTAAGGCCGGGCACCTACCGCTTCCTGGTGAGGGCGGAAGGCCTAGGGCAGGCGGCGAGCCTCCCCATCGCCTTGGTGGTGGGCCAGGGCCTGCCGCAACGGCTTAGCCTCGAGGCCGAACTTCCCGTGCTCAAGGGCCCCCCCACCAGCTCTTTCCGCTACCGGGTCACCCTCAAGAACGAGTCCGACCGGGACCTTTTGGTCTCCTTAGAGTACGAGGCCCCCAAGGGCTTCCAGGTCACCTTCACCCCTGCCTTCTCCAGCCAGCAGGTGACGAGCCTGCCCCTCAAGGCCGGGGAGAGCAAGGACCTGGACGTGGAGGTCTCCCTGCCTAGGGACACCAAGGCGGACACCTACGGCCTCACCCTACGGGCGGTGGCGGGGGAGGCCAAGGCGGAGCTCGCCCTTACCCTGGAGGTCACGGGGCGGCCCGAGGTGCGCTTCACCACCAAGGAAGGGCGGCTTTCCGGGCAGGTGGTGGCGGGCCGGGAAAACGCCGTGAAGCTCTTGGTGAAGAACGAGGGAAGCGCCCCCGCCAAGAACCTCTCCTTCAGCGCCATGGAACCCTCGGGCTGGGAGGTGAAGTTTGAGCCCGAGAAGCTGGAAGCCCTGGACCCCGGCCAGGAACAGGAGGTGACCGCCCGCATCAAGCCTTCTCCCAAGGCGGTCACGGGGGACTACATGGTGACCCTTTCCCTCTCGGGGGACGAGGGGGTGTCCGAAAGCCTGGACTACCGGGCCACCGTGGTCCGCTCCAGCCTCTGGGGCCTGGTGGGGGTGGGCATCATGGCCGTGGCCCTTCTGGTCCTGGGCTTCGCCGTGAACCGCTTCGGCCGGAGGTAGCATGGCGATCATCCAAACCCGCGGCCTCACCAAGCGCTACGGCCGGGTGGTGGCCGTGGAGGACCTGAACCTGGAGGTGGCGGAGGGGGAGGTCTTCGGCCTCTTAGGCCCCAACGGCTCGGGCAAGACCACCACCATCCTCATGCTCCTGGGCCTCACCGAGCCCACCGCAGGCGAAGCCCGGGTCCTGGGCCTTGACCCCATGCGGGAACCCCTGAAGGTGAAGGCCAAAGTGGGCTACCTCCCGGACCAGGTGGGCTTCTACGGAGAACTCACCGCCTGGGAGAACCTGCGCTACACCACAAGGCTCCTCGGCCTTTCCGAGGCCGAGGCCAAGGCCCGGATTGAGGAGGTCCTAAAGCGCATGGGGCTTTGGGAGGTAAGGGACCGGCGGGTCGCCGCCTTCAGCCGGGGGATGCGCCAGCGCCTCGGCCTGGCGGAGGTTCTCCTCAAAAAGCCCAAGGTGGCCATCCTGGACGAGCCCACCCTGGGACTGGACCCCGAGGCCGCCCGGGAGTTCTTGGCGCTCATCAAGGGCCTCAAGCAGGAGGGCATCACCGTCCTCCTTTCCAGCCACCTCCTGCACCAGGTGCAGGAGATCTGCGACCGGGTGGGGCTTTTCCACAAGGGGCGGCTCGCCCTCTTGGGCACGGTGGAGGAGCTCGCCCAACGGGTCCTCGGGGGCGGGTACGAGATCCTGGTGGAGGCGGGCCCGGGCCTCGCCGAGGCCTTCGCCGCCTTGGACGGGGTGGCCAAGGTGGAGGCGGGGGAAGGGCGCTACCGCATCCTCGCCACCCGGGACCTCAGGCCCGAACTCGCCCGCATCGCCGTGGAGCGGGGTAGCCTCTACGGCCTCGCCTTGCGCAAGCCGAGCCTGGACGAGGTCTACGCCCACTACTTTAAGGAGGTGGCCCATGCGGCGTGAAGGTTCCCCTTGGACCGGGCTTTGGGCCGTCTTCTTCAAGGAGATGGCCGACCACCTCTCGGGGCTCAGGATGCGGATCCTCGAGGCCCTCATCCTCCTCTCCGCCCTGGCCGCCCTGTACACGGGCACCCAGACCCTGCGCCAGACCGTGGGGGAAGACCCCTACCTCTACCTCAAGCTCCTCACCACGGCCCAGGACCCCTTGCCCTCCTTCGTGGGCTTCCTTTCCTTCTTCGTCCCGTTGGCCGCCATCGCCTTGGCCTTTGACGCCGTGAACGGGGAGTACGCCCGGGGCACCCTCTCCCGCATCCTCTCCCAGCCCATCTACCGGGACGCCCTCCTCTTCGGCAAGTTCTTGGCGGGGCTCGGCACCCTGGCGGTCCTCCTCCTGGCCCTCTTCCTCCTGGTGGTGGGCCTTGGGCTCTTCACCCTGGGCGTGCCCCCGGAGGCCGAGGAGATGGCCCGGGCCTTCTTCTTCCTCCTGGCTACCCTGGCCTACGCTGGGGTCTGGCTCGCCCTAGGCCTTCTCTTCTCGGTGCTTTTCCGCCAGCCCGCCACCGCCGCCTTGGCCGCCATCGGGGTCTGGCTCTTCTTCGCCGTCTTCTTCCCCATCCTCACCGACCTGGCAGCCAACGCCCTCCTCCTCCAAGCCGACCCCTTTGACCCGGAAAGCCAGCTAAGGCAGGCCAACCTGGCCCTCTGGATCTCCCGGCTTTCCCCCAACACCCTCTACGCCGAAACCCTCACCGCCGTCCTGAACCCGGCGGTGCGCTCCCTGGGGCCCATCCTCATCACCCAGCTGGAGGGGGCGGTGCTCGGCACCCCCCTGCCCTTAGGGCAAAGCCTCCTCCTCGTCTGGCCCCAGCTCACCGGGCTTTTCGCCCTGGTGATCCTCCTCTTCACCCTGGCCTACGTGGCCTTCCAGCGGCAGGAGGTGCGGGCCTAAAGCTACTCCAGCCACTCCGTGGCGTAGGCGCTCGTCTTGGGGATGACGCAGAGGAACTCCACGGGCTCATCCCCCTCGTTCACGTAGGCGTGGGGGGTGTCCGGGGGAATGTAGACCGCCTGGCCGGCGGAAACCTCCCGCACCTCCTCCCCCAAAAAGACCTTCATCCGCCCGGAAAGCACGTACTGCTCGTGCTCAATGGTGGGGTGCTTGTGCTTGGGGATACGTCCCCCGGGGAGGAGGGTGAACTTGCGGGTGATGAAGTGAGGGGCCCCGTCCTCGGGGCCTATGAGCACCTGGATGAAGGCCTTCTCCCCCCGCTCCACGGGGCGGGCCTCCACGCTCGCCGCCTGCTTGACCACGGGCTTCATGCCGCCCATTGTAGCAGAAGGGCCTCCACGTCCTCGTCCGTGACCTCGCTGAAGTCCAGGTAGTAGGCCCCCACGGCAGCGAAGTCGGGAGGCGTGGAAAGGGCCACCACCTCCGCCCGCTCCTTTAGCTTTTCCACCGCTTCCGGGCTCGCCACGGGCACCGCCACCACCACGCGCCTGGGGCTTTCCGCCAAAACCACGGAAAGGGCCGCTTCCATGCTGGAACCGGTGGCGATGCCATCGTCCACCAGGACCACGTCCCGCCCCGTCAAGGGGACCTTGGGACGCACCTTGCGGTAGCGCTCCATCCGCTTGCGGATCACGTCCTTCTGCCGGGCCGCTTCCCTTTCCAGGTAGCTCGGGTCCGCATACTGGAGGGCGTAGGGGCGCAGGATGAGCTCCCCCTTCTCCCCCACCGCTCCCAGGGCGAACTCGGGGTTGCCGGGCGCCCCCACCTTGCGCACCAAGACCACGTCCAGCTCACCCCCCAGACGCCGGGCCACCTCTTCCGCCACCACCACCCCGCCCCGGGGTATCCCCAAGACCACGGGACGCTCCAGGCCTAGGGGTTGTAAGGCCTCGGCCAAAAGGGCTCCGGCGTGCCGGCGGTCACGGAAGCGCATAGGAAACCTCCGCCATCCATGCTACACCAGCCCATGGTCTTGAACGCGGTATAAAGTGCTTGGTAACCTGGGGGGCAAAGGAGGGTAGCATGTCCGAAGTCCGCACCAAGCCTTGGCTGGCCCATTACGACCCAGGCGTCCCCGCGGAGGTAGAGGTCCCCCCCATCCCCCTTTGGCGCCTTTTGGAGGAAAGCGCCCAGCGCTTTCCCAAGAACGTGGCCCTGGAGTTCTTGGGGAAAACCCTGACCTACGGGGAAACCTGGGACCTGGCCCGCCGCTTTGCCCGGGGGCTACAGGACCTAGGGGTGAAGCCAGGGGAGCGGGTCGCCATCATGCTCCCCAACACGCCCCAGTTCGTCCTGGCCTTCTTCGGCACCCTCTTGGCGGGGGGCGTGGGGGTGAACGTGAACCCCCTCTACACCCCCAGGGAGCTTAGGCACCAGCTCGCCGACGCCGGGGCGGAAACCCTGGTCATCCTGGACCACCTCCTGCCCCGCTTCCTGGAAGTGGAGAAGGAAACGCCCGTAAAGCGGGTGGTGGTCACGGGGATTAAGGACTTCCTCCCCTTCCCCAAGAACCTCCTCTACCCCCTGAAGGCCAAAAGGGACAAGCTTCCCCTAGGCTTCCCCAAGCGGGAAGGCTTCTTCGCCTTCAACGAGCTCCTGAAGCGCCCCCCCGCCACGCCCCACCCGGCCGATCCCGAGGACCTGGCCCTCCTCCAGTACACGGGGGGCACCACGGGGATCTCCAAGGGAGCCATGCTCACCCACCGCAACCTGGTGGCCAACGTCCTGCAGATTGACGCCTGGGACCCCACCTCCAGGGAGCTTTTGGGCAAGGGGGTGATGCTTGGGGCCCTGCCCTTCTTCCACGTGTACGGCATGACCGTGGCCATGAACTACGGCCTCTTCTCCGGCTACAAGATCGTCCTCCTCCCCCGCCCGGAGATCCACGCCGTGGTGGAGGCCATTGAGAAGCACGGGGTCACCCACTTCCCCGGGGTGCCCACCCTGTACGTGGCCTTCAACAACTTCCCCGGGATTGAGAAGCGCAACGTCAAGAGCATCCGCATCTGCCTCTCGGGGGCGGCCCCCTTGCCCGTGGAGGTGGCCAAGCGCTTTGAGGAGATCACGGGGGCCAGGCTCATTGAGGGCTACGGCCTCTCCGAGGCGAGCCCCGTGACCCACTCCAACCCCGTGGAAGGGGTGGTGAAAAAGGGCTCCATCGGCATGCCCCTCCCCAGCGTGGAGGCCAAGGTGGTGGACGAGGAGGGGAAGGAAGTGCCCTTGGGCGAGGTGGGCGAGCTCATCGTCAAGGGCCCCAACGTCATGAAAGGCTACTGGAACCGCCCCGAGGAAACCCAAAAGGCCCTCAAGGACGGCTGGCTCTACACCGGCGACATGGCTCGCATGGACGAGGACGGCTACTTCTACATCGTGGACCGCAAAAAGGACATGATCATCGCCGGCGGCTACAACATCTACCCCCGCGAGGTGGAAGAGGTCCTCTACACCCACGAGGCCGTCCAGGAGGCCGCCGTGGTGGGCGTCCCCGACCCCTACCGCGGGGAAACCGTGGCCGCCTTCCTCGTCCTCAAGCCCGAGTACCGGGGCAAGGTGACGGAAAAGGACATTGAGGCCTTCTGCCGCCAACACCTGGCCGCTTACAAGGTGCCCCGTATCATTGT
Organism: Thermus brockianus; assembly: GCF_021462505.1. Classification (GTDB taxonomy): domain Bacteria; phylum Deinococcota; class Deinococci; order Deinococcales; family Thermaceae; genus Thermus; species Thermus hydrothermalis. The sequence goes on along the minus strand of NZ_JAKEDV010000003.1, from coordinate 86,019 downwards.
CTTCCGGGAAAGCCTCCCCAAGTCCAGCGTGGGGAAGATCCTGAGGCGGGAGCTCAGGGAGGAGTTCGCCAAAAGGCAAGGCTAACCCCGGGCCCGCGCCACCGCCTCCCTAAAGGCGGCCACCGCCTTATCCACCTCCTCGAGGGTGGTGGTGCGGCCCAGGGAAAAGCGCAGGGAGGCCTTGGCCTCCTTGGGGGAGCGGCCCAGGGCCAGGAGGACGTGGGAGGGCTCGAGGCTTCCCGCCGAGCAGGCGGAGCCCGAGGAAACCGCTACCCCGAGGAGGTCCATGGCGAGGAGCAAGGCCTCCCCGTCCGCCCCCTTCACGGTGACGTTCGTCAGGTGGGGCAGGCGGGCCGTGGGGTGGCCATTCCGCTCCACCCCGGGCACGGCGAGGAGGCCGGCCTCGAGGCGGTCCCTTAGGGCGGCGAGGCGCGGGGCTTCCTCGGGCAGGAGCCTAAAAGCCTTCTCCAAGGCCACCGCCATGCCCCAGGCCAGGACCGGGCTCGGCGTCCCCCCCCGCCTCCCCCCCTCCTGGCTTCCCGGCACCAAGGGGACGAGGTCCACCCCCTGGCGCACCAGAAGCGCCCCCACCCCCTTGGGCCCGTAAAACTTGTGGGCGCTTAGGGAAACCAGATCCGCCCCCACCTCGTCGGCCCGGAAGGGGATGTGGCCCACCGCCTGCACGGCGTCCGTGTGGAAGAGAACCCCCTGGGCGTGGGCCACCTGGGCGATCTCCCGGATGGGGTAAAGGGTCCCCACCTCGTTGTTGGCGGCCATGACGCTCACCAGGATGGTCTCGGGCCTAAGAGCCTCCGCCACCTGCTCGGGGTAGACGAGGCCAAAGCGGTCGGGCTTTAGGCGGGTTACGGCGAAGCCCAGGCGCTCCAGAAGCCTTAGGGCCCCGAGGACCGCCGAGTGCTCCACCTCGGTGCTCACCACGTGCCCCCGCCCCTTGGCCAAGGCCACCCCCAAAAGGGCCAGGGCGTCCGCTTCCGAGCCTCCGCTGGTGAAGACCACCTCCCGGGGCCTCACCCCCAGGAGGGAGGCCACCTTCTCCCGTGCCCCCTCCAAGACCCGCCGGGCCTCCTGGCCGTAGCGGTGGATGCTGGAGGGGTTGCCAAAGGCCTCCTCCACCTCCCGCATGGCCTCCCGCACCTCGGGGTCCAGGGGGGTGGTGGCGGCGTGGTCCAGGTAGATCCCGCGCACCTCCTTAGGCTACCCGGTGGGCTCCAGTTGGATCAGGCGCCTCGCCTCTATGAGCTTCCGCTCCTCAATGAGGTCCTTCAGGGTGGTCCCCCCCAGGACCTGGCGCATGGCCAGGTCCACCCGCTTCCAAAGGAGCTCCGTGGAGCACTGCCCCACCTTGGCGCAACTCTCTGGGTCCTCAATGCAGGAAACGGGGGCCAGGCTTCCCTCCAGGGCCTCCACCACCTCCAAGGCGGTGACCCGCTCCGGGGGGCGGGCCAGGCGGTACCCCCCCTTGGCCCCCCGCACGGAGCGGATGAAGCCCGCACGGCGGAGCTGGGCGGCGATCTGCTCCAGGTAGTGCTGGCTGATGCCCTGGGCCTCGGCCACCTCCTTGAGGGGCACCGCCTCGGGGGCGCGGAGGCCGATCTCCACCAGGGCCCTCAGGCCATACTGGGCCTTCGTGGACACCCACATGCCCTCAGTATACCCCTATTTGCCGTGCGGAAATAGCGCTTTTGTGAAGGCGAGGGCAAAGAGGGCCGCCTGGGCCAGGACCACGCTGGCCCCGCTCGGCCAGTCCAGGAGGAAGGAGAGGAAAAGCCCCAGGAGGGTGGAAAGGACGGCGAAGAGAAGGGAAAGGAGGGTCATGCGGGCGAAGGTGGAGGCCAGAAGCCTGGCCGCCGCCCCGGGGATGACCAAGAAGGCCGCCACCAAAAGCGCCCCCACCACCTTCACCGCCAGGACCAGGCTCACGGCGATGAAGCCGGAAAGGAGGTAGTCGTGGAAGACCACGGGCAGGCGGTCCGCCAGGGCAAGCTCCCGGTCCAAGGTGGCGTAGGCCAGGGCCCCCCAAAGGGGCAGGAGGAAAAGCCCCAAGAGGCCGAGAAGCCCCAAGGCCCAAAGGTCCTCCCGCCCCACCGCCAAAAGGGAGCCGAAGAGGTAGCCCATGGCGTCCCCCACGTACCCTTTGGCCTTGGCCAGGAAGACCGCCCCTAGGGCCACGGAAAGGGCGAAGAAGACGCCGATGGCGGTGTCCTCGGAAAGCTCGGTGCGCTCCCTGACGAAGGTGATGGCCATGGCCACCCCGAAGGTGAAGGGGAGGGCGAACCACAAGGGCTCCCCCCGCAGGAAAAGCCCCAAGGCCACCCCGGCGAAGGCGGCGTGGGCCAGGCCGTCCCCCAGGAAGGAAAGCCGCCTTTGCACCACGAAGGGGGAAAGGAGCCCAGCGAGAAGGCTCACCAAAAGCCCCGCCAAGAGGGCTCGCTGGAAAAAGGGGTAGGCCAAGGCCTCAAGCACCGCTTCCTCCCCAATAGAGGCCGTGGGCGTGGCCCAGGTGGCCGAAGGCCTGGCGCAGGCACTCCTCGCTCAGGGCCCGTTCGGGCGGACCGAAGCCCACCACCCTGCGGTTCAGCACCAGGACGTGGCTGGCGTGGTGGGCCGCCTCCCAGTCGTGGGTGACCATGAGCACCGTGGCCCCGCTTTCCTGCTGGTAGGCCTCGAGGTAGCGGTACAGGTCCACCTCCCCCGCCCGGTCCACCCCCGTGGCGGGCTCGTCCAGGAGGAGAAGCCTGGGCCTACGGACGAAGGCCCGGGCCAGGTAGACCCGCTGGAGTTGCCCGCCGGAAAGCCTTCCCAAGGGCCTTTCCGCTAGGCCTTCCGCCCCCACCCGCTCCAGGGCGCGAAGGGCCTCCGCCCGCACGCTAGGGCTCAAGCGGAAGGGCCAGCGCCCAAGAAGCCCCGTGGCCACCAGCTCCACCGCCAAAGCGGGAAAGGTGCGGTCAAAGGCCTTGATCTGGGGCACGTAGCCAAACCAGCGGGGATCGGCCTCGGCTAGGGAGCGGCCCAGGACCCGCACCCGCCCCCGGAAGGGCACGAGGCCCAAAAGGGCCTTTAGGAGCGTGCTCTTCCCCGCCCCGTTGGGGCCCACGATGGCCACAAAGGCCCCTTCCGGCACCTTAAGGGAAACCCCCTCTAGGGCCCAGAACTCCCCCAGGCGCACGGAAAGGTCCTCCACCTCCAGGGCCCACACGCCCTTAACGATACTGAGTTTTCACTATTTGGTCAAGGGCTACATGAAGCGCTTGCGCCTCTTGTAGGCCTTCACCTCCTTGAAGCTCTTCCGCCCGCCCCCCTTGGCCACCCCCAGGTAGAACTCCTGCACGTCCGGGTTTTCCAAGAGGTAGTCCCGATCCCCCTCCAAGACGATCCGCCCCGTTTCCATGATGTAGCCGTAGTGGGCGATGGAAAGGGCCATGCGGGCGTTTTGCTCCACCACGAGGACCGTCACCCCCTCCTCGGCGTTCACCCGGGCCACGATGTCAAAGATCTCCCGCACCAAAAGGGGCGCAAGCCCCAAGGAGGGCTCGTCCAAGAGGAGAAGCCTGGGCTTCGCCAGAAGGGCGCGCCCGATGGCGATCATCTGCTGCTCGCCCCCGGAGCAGTAGCCGGCCAAGCGGTGGCGGAGATCGGCGAGGCGGGGGAAGTAGTGGTAGATGCGTTCCAGCTCCTCCTTTAGCCGTGCGCCCTTCCGGGTTAGGGTCCCCACCCTTAGGTTCTCCTCCACCGTGAGGTGCTTGAAGACCCGGCGCCCCTCCAGGACCTGGACGATGCCAAGCCGCACGATCTCCTCCGGGGGAAGGCCGTGGATGGGTTTCCCCTGGTAGAGGATCTCCCCCCGCACCACCTCCCCGTCCTCCGGGATGAGAAGGCCGGAGATGGCCCGGAGGGTGGTGGTCTTCCCCGCCCCGTTGGGGCCTAGGAGGGCGGTGATCCTGCCCTCCGGCACCTTCAGGGAAACCCCCCTTAGCACCTGGATGATGTCGTGGTAGACCACCTCAATGTTGTTGACCAGAAGGAGGATGGGGCCGAGGTCCTCTGGACGCGTGGGGTTCAGGCTCATGGCAGGAAAAGGGGCCCGGGGACATCCCGGGCCCAAAGGGCTATTTGCCGTAGTGCACCTTGCGGAAGAGGGCCGAGGTGAAGGGTTCGGTGATGGGCACGAAGCGCCCGCCCTTGACCTCGAGGATGCGCAACCCCTCCGCCCCCGTGCGCTCGCTCCTGGTGAAGTCCACTTCAATGCCCTGCTTGGTGGACACGGCAAGCCCCGGCTTGAAGGCGTTGGGCCCGTTCATGCCCACGATGGCCTGGTAGACCGTCTCGTTGGTGATGCGCTTGAAGCGCTCCTGGGCCCGCTTCATGGCCTCAATGGCGATGGCCGCCGCCAGCATCCCCGCGGTGTAGTTGTGGTTCTCCACGTAGCCCGCCGGCCGGCCGAAGCGGGCCACCAGGTCCTTTTGCAAGCGGATGCCCGGGGTGTCGTCCTGGACGGTGAAGTAGGGGCTCGCCCAGAGGAAGCCCTCCGCCGCCTCCCCCGCCAGGGCGATGAGGTCCACCCCGCCCGTGTACACCGCCCCCAGGTGGCGCATCTTGCCGGAAAGGCCAAGCCTCCGGGTGTCCTTCAGGATGTTGGCCACCGGCCCCGCCACGTTCTGGTGGACCACGAACTCCACCCCCGCCCCCTCAAAGCGCCGGAGGAGGGCGGTGTTGTCCAGGTTGCCCGCCCCCACCTCCTGCACGTCCACGATCTGGAGGCCAAGCTGCTGCGCCGCCTTCCGGGCGTCCTCCACGGGGGCCCGGCCGAAGGGGGAGGGGTGAACCACCAGGGCCACCTTGGCCCCCCGCTTCAGCTTGGCCACGTACTCCAGGAGGGCCACCACTTGCTCGGAGTAGGTGGAAACCGGGATGAAGTAGTAATCCCCGTTGGGCGGGTCAATCAGGCCCACGTGGTTGGAAGCGGGCAGGGTGGGGATCTTGAGCTCCTGGATGAGGGCTTTCATCTGGAGCATGGCCCCCGTGCTGTAGCCCAGATAGATGGGGATTTTAAAGCGGTCCACCGCCTCCTCAAAGAGGCGTTGCGTGGTGGCGTTATCGTACCGGTCGTCCCGCACCACGCAGTTCAGCACCACCCCCGGGATGGCCCGAGCCATGTGCCGGCAGTAGTCCTCTATACCCGCCCCATAGGGGGCCCCCGTCTCCGAGGTGGGGCCGGTGATGGCCCCCGACCAGAAGAGGGTCACCTGCTGTTGGCCAAAGGCCAGGCCCAACGCCGCCAAAACCGCCGCCAAACCCTTGCGCATACTTCCCTCCTAGTACTTGAACGGCCACGTGCGGAGGTAGCTCCGCACGATGCGCCACCAGTTGTAAAGCCCCCTGGGCTCAAACATGAGGAAGAGGACGATGATGAGCCCAAAGGCCAAGGGCCTCAAGGCGCTCGCCACGTCCACCCCCGCCACGCTGAAGCCCAGGGCCTTGATGAGGTTGGAAAGGGCCTCCATGTTCACGTCCAGAAGCACCAGGAAAAGGGGCCCAAGGAAGCTTCCCACCAAGGTGCCCAACCCCCCCACGATGGCCATGGCCAGGTACTTCACCGAGTGGGCGAAGACGTAGTCCTCAATGACCACCGCCCGGGAAAGGTAGGCGTAAAGCACCCCCGCCACCCCGGCGTAAAAGGCCCCTAGGGCGAAGGCAAAGAGCTTGGTGCGCCCCGGGTCCATGCCCATGGCGTCCGCCGCCCGGTCGTTGTCCCGCACGGCGATGAGGGCGCGGCCGTACTTGGTGCGCAGGAGGTTGCGGAAAAAGAGGGCGAGGAGGACGAGGGTGGCCAAGGATGCGTAGTACCAGAAGTGGAAATGGTTGCGAAACCCCGCCTCATACCCGAGGAAGCTCGCCCGGGGCATATCCATGGCCCCCCCTTGCTTCAGGAGGGGCAGGTGACCCACGGTCCACTCAAAGATCACCTGGAAGGCCAAGGTGGCCAGGGCCAGGTAAAGGTGCTTCACCCTAAGGCTTGGAATCCCCACCAAAAGGCCGAAGAAGGCGGCCACAAGCCCCCCGAGGGGGATGAGGAGCCAGAAGGGAAGCCCCTGGGGGGCGAGGAGGGCGGCGGTGTAGGCCCCCACCCCCATGAAGGCCGCCTGACCGATGTTGATGAGCCCCGCATACCCCGTGGTGATGTTGAGGCCTAGGACAGCGATGCTATAGACCAGGATCAGGTCCAGGATGAAGACCTGGGTCCGGGGAAGGAACTGGGGCAAAAGGAGGAGAAAGCCCAGGAAAAGGAGGAGGGAAAGGAGCTCCCGGTGGGTGGCGAAGATGCTTGCGTCCTGGGAATACGAGGTGCGGTAGTTTCCCGTCTGCGCCCAAGGGTTTCTCATACGCGCTCAATCTCCTCCGTGCCGAAAAGCCCGTGGGGCTTGAACCAAAGGACGAGGAGCAAGACCAGGAAGGGGAAGACGTCCCGGGTGCCCCCGCCGGGGACATAGGGGTCCAAAAAGCCCGCCGCCAGGTTCTCCAAAACGCCGATGAGGATGCCCGCCACCACCGCCCCCGGGATGGAGTCCAGCCCCCCCAGGATCACCACGGGGAAGACCCGAAGGCCGATGTGCACCAGGCTGTCCAGGTTGAGGCCGGAGAGGGTGCCCACCATCACCCCGCCCGCCGCCGCCGCCAGGCCCGCCGCCGCCCAGGCCAGGGCGAAGACCTTGGCCACAGATACCCCGAGGCTCATGGCCGCCATCTGGTCGTCGGCCACGCTCCGCATGGCCACCCCCAGGGTGGAGCGCTGGAAGAAGCAGGTGAAAAGGAGCAAGAAGGCCAGGGTGAGGAAAAGGGCGAGGAGCTGGGCGTAGGAGACCTGGGCCCCCAGAACCCGCACCCCGCCTTCGGGGAGGAAGGGGGGGTAGCCGTAGCTCCCCGCCCCGTAGGGGGTGAGGTGCAAAAGCCCATCCAGGAAGAAGGCCAGGCCAATGGTGGCCATGATGACGGAGATGATGGGTTGCCCCACCAAACGCTTCAGGAAAAGCCTTTCCAGGAGGTAGCCCACCAAGGCCGTGAACCCTAGCGCCAGGGCAAAGGCCAAGGCCACGGGGAGCTTCAGGCCCACCAGGAAGAAGTGGGCGGCAAAGGCCCCGATGGCGATGAGTTCCCCTTGGGCGAAGTTCACCACCCGGCTCGCCTTGTAGATGAGCACAAACCCCAGGGCCACGAGGGCGTAGATGAGGCCTAGGACCACGCCCGAGATGAAAAGCTCCAACACGAAGCTCACGCCGCCACCACCCCCTCGAGGTCCAACACGGGCACCCGGGCCTGCACCCGCTGGACGGTGCCGTCCTGGTACCGGTACTCCGCCTCCACCTCCACCGCCTTGGCCCCCGAGTACAAGGCCTCCACCAAGGGGGCGTACTTCTTGGCGATGAGGCCCCGGCGCACCTTGCCCGTGCGGGTGAGCTCCTCGTCGTCGGCGTCCAAAAGCTTGTAGAGGAGCACGAAGCGGCGGATCCTTAGCTCCTCAGGCAGTTCCGCATTCACCCGCTCCACCTCCTTGCGGATAAGCTCCGCCACCTCCGGCTTCAGGGAGAGGTCCAGGTAGGTGGTGTAGGCGAGCCCCCGGTCCTCCGCCCACTTGCCCACCGTCTGGGGGTCCACGTTGATAAAGGCCGCCAGGAAGGGCTTGCGGTCGCCAAACACCACCGCCTCCTTGATGTAGGGGGAGAACTTCAACTTGTTCTCCACGAACTGGGGACTGAAGACCGTGCCCCTTGCCGTGCGCATCACGTCCGAAAGCCGGTCAATCACCACCAGGTGGCCCTCCTCCGTGAGGTAGCCGGCATCCCCGGTGTGGAGCCAGCCGTCCCGGAAGGTTTCCGCCGTGGCCTCGGGCCTTTCCCAGTAGCCGGCGCACACCGCATCCGAGCGCAAGAGGATCTCCCCCTCCTCGCTAATCCGCACCTCCGTGCCGGGAATGGGGAGGCCCACGGTATCGTGGCGCACATCCCCGTCCCGGTGGACGAAGGCGATGCCGATGATCTCCGTCTGGCCGTAGATCTGCTTGAGGTTTACGCCGATGGCGTGGAAGAACCGGAACACATCGGGCCCCAGGGCCGCTCCTCCCGTGTAGGCGCGCCGGAGGCGCAGGAAGCCCAGTTGGTCCCGCAGAGGCCGGAAAAGCACCCGGTCGGCAAAGGCGTAAGCAAGGCGCAGGGGAAGGGGCATAGGCCTCCCCCGCATGCGGTACTCCGCCGCCCGGTAGCCCAGGCGGAGGAGTTTCTCATACACAAAGCGGTTTAGGGCAGGGCTTTCGGAAATGCGCACCCAGATGCTGCTCTGGATCCCCTCCCAAACCCTTGGGGGGCTGAACATCACGTGGGGGCCGATCTCCTTAAGGTCCTGCAAGGCGGTTTCCACCGCCTCGGGGAAGTTGACGGCAAACCCTCCGGTAAGGGCCATGGCCACAGACATCATCTGCTCCCCGATCCAGGCAAGGGGCAGAAAGGAAAGGTAGTCGTCCGTGGGCCAAAGGGGGTCCACCTCCTGCAGGGCCACCCCCATGTGGATCAGGTTCCGGTGGCGGAGCATAGCCGCCTTGGGGCGGCCCGTGGTGCCGGAGGTGGAGGAGAGGTGGCAGACCTCCTCGGGGCTTGCGGAAAGGAGAAGCTTCTCCACCGCCTCAGGGTGGCGCTTGCGGTGCTCCCGCCCCCGCTCCAAAAGCTCCGCAAAGGAGAGGAGCCAAGGGTCCCGGTAGCCCCGCATCCCCTTGGGGTCCTCGTAGATGACGTGGCGCACGTGGGGGATCTCGTTCCGGATCTCGTAGAGCTTGTCCACCTGCTCCTGGTCCTCGGCGAGGACCACGCTGGCCCCCGTGTAGCTGAGCATGTAGGCGATCTCCGCGGGCAGGGAGCTTTGGTATACCCCCACGCTAATCCCCCGCACCGCCTGGGTGCCGAGCTCGGCGTAGAGCCACTCGGGGATGTTGTCGGCGATGATGGCAAGGCGCTCCCCCGGGGAAAACCCCATGGCCAAAAGCCCGTGGCCGAAGAGGAGGACCTTCTCATAGTACTCGGCGTAGGTGACCTCGTTCCAGATGCCGTAGTCCTTCTCCCGGAGGGCCACCCGGTCCCCCTCTTCCAGGGCGCGAAACCTCAGGAGCTGGGGCAGGGTGTAGCGCTTCATCTCGTGGGAGGGCCGGATCGCCTTCACGCCTCCACCCCCAGGTAGGCCTCCTGCACCCTGGGGTTTTGGGCCACCTCCGCCGGGGCCCCTTGGGCGATGACCTGGCCGAAGTCCAGCACGTAGACCCGGTCGGAGATGTCCATGACCACCCCGAGGTCGTGCTCAATGAGGATCACCGTGGTGCCTTGGGCCCGGATCTCCAGGATGAAGCGCACCATGTCCTCCTTTTCCTCCAGGGTCATCCCCGCCATGGGCTCGTCCAGGAGGAGGAGCTTGGGGGAAAGGGCCAAAGCCCGGGCCACCTCCACCCGCTTCCGCACCCCATAGGGGAGGTTGCCCACCAAGGCCTTGCGGTAGGGCTCCAGTTCCATAAAGTCAATGACCTCCTCCACCCACCTCCGGTTCCTCACCTCCTCCGCCAGGGCCCGGCCGTAAAAGAACCCCGCCTGGAGGAGGCCGTAGCGGAGGTGGGTGTGCCGGGCCAGCATGAGGTTTTCCAGGACGGTGAGGCCCGAGAAGAGCTCAATGTTCTGGAAAGCCCGGGCGATGCCCTTGCGGGTGATTTCGTGGGGGGACGCCCGGGTGATGTCCTGGCCCTCAAAGAGGATGCGCCCTCGCTGGGGGTGGTAGAAGCCGGAGATGACGTTCAAAAGGCTCGTCTTCCCCGCCCCGTTGGGTCCGATGATGGAGACGAGCTCCCCCTTCTCCACCTCTAGGGAAACGGCGGAGAGGGCGGCCACGCCGCCAAAGGTTAGGGTGACGCTCTCCACGAGTAGCTGGGCCACGGGTTCCTCCCTAACGACCGTTTGCCGGGAAGTATAAGGGAGAGGGCTCGGGAATGTCAACGTTATACCGCTTGGGTGTAAAAAACCGTTAGACTGGGTACAGGGCTTTCTGTGCTACACTCTTTAGGGTATCGGGGCACTGGCCCCAGGGAGGGAAATGGATGAAAAGGACCTGGCAGCCCAACCGGAGGAAGCGGGCCAAGACCCACGGCTTCCGGGCCCGCATGAAGACCCCAGGCGGCAGGAAGGTGCTGAAGCGCAGGCGGCAGAAGGGCCGCTGGCGCCTCACGCCCAAGGTGAACGCCTAAAGAACCCGCCCCCCGCCCCGGGGGGCAAGCTCGTTTCCCTCAAAGGGGACCGGGCCTTCCAAAGGCTCCGCAAGGGCAGGGCCGGGCGGGGGCGGTACGTGAGCGTGAAGTGGCTCCCCGCCCCCGAGCTCCGGGTGGGCATCGTGGTGTCCAAGAAGGTGGGAAAGGCGGTGGTGCGCAACAAGGTGAAAAGGCGCCTACGGGAGATCCTCCGCCGCCTCCACCTGCCCAAGGCCCACCTCCTGGTGGTGGCGAGCCCCGAGGCCCGGGAGGCCAGCTACGCCGAGCTCTTCCAGGACCTGGCGCGCGCCCTGAAGAAGAGCGGGCTGATACAATAGGCGGCGTGCGCAGGCTCCTCGTACTCCTGGTCAAGGCGTACCGCCGCTACCTCTCTCCCCTTAAGCCCAAGACCTGCCGGTTCCACCCCACCTGTTCCGCCTACGCCCTCGAGGCCCTGGAGCGGCACGGGGCCCTTTGGGGTAGCTACTTGGCGGCGCGGCGGATCCTAAGGTGCCACCCCCTGCACCCCGGGGGGCTAGACCCCGTGCCCCTTGTCTTCCCCCCCAGGAAGGAGGGGGCCCGATGAGAAAACTCCTCGCCCTTTTCCTCCTCCTCTCCCCCGTGTGGGCCCTGGAGGCCGCCTTCAAGGACGTGGACGTGAACGGGGACGGCACCCCCGAGAAAGTGGCCGTGACCAACCTCATGGACCTGGCCTTTGACCAAAAGGGCCAGATCGTGGGCTGGTACGTGAAGACCTACAAGGGCACGGCCATCGGCGACTACACCCGGGCCCCCAACCTGGCGGACGGGGCCCCCGTGGTGGCCCCTGAGGGCTTCACCCCGAAAAAGGCGGAGTTTTTGGTGGAGGATGGCCGCCTCCTCGCCCGCTTCCAAGGCCCCGAAGGCACCCTCACCTACCGCTTGGCCAAGGGGCAGTACACCCTCGAGGCGGAAGCGGACTTCCCCCTCACCCTAAGGCTCAAGGCCCAAGGCCAGCCCAAGGTCCTCCCGGAAGGGACCAAGGAGCCCACCCCAAGCGGGGAAGGCCTCCTCCGCTACCTGGCCTGGCAGACCCGCCCCAAGGCGGGCTACGCCCTGGTGGCCTTCGCCGAGGGTCCCCTAACCGGCAAGCTGGTGGGCAAGGAAGGGGAGGTGCGGCTAGAGCCCGGGAAGGCCCTCAAGCTCTACGGCGGCCAGAACGAGCTGGTGCGCTACCACGTGGAGGGGCTCCTTTCCCTCCCTGGGCTCTTTAGCCCCAACATCTGGGGCCAGCTCTCCTTAGGCCTCCTTTGGCTCATGGAAACGGCCTTCCGCTACACGGGAAGCTGGGGCCTCGCCATCCTCTTCCTCACCCTGGTGGTGCGCCTCCTTCTTTGGCCCTTAATGCACCAGCAATTCAAGAGCATGGCGGAGATCCAGCGCCTCCAGCCCCTCATCCAGAAGATCAACGAGAAGTACAAGGACGACCCCAACAAGCGGGCGGAGGCCACCATGAAGCTCTACCAGGAGCACAAGGTAAACCCCGCCGCCGGCTGCCTGCCCCTTTTCATCCAGATGCCCATCCTCTTCATCCTCTGGAAGGTCATCGCCAACTACGAGTTCGGCCAGGGCCTCCTCTGGATCCCCGACCTGGCCCTGCCCGACCCCTTCTACGTCCTCCCCGCCCTCTACGTGGCCACCACCTTCCTCTCCACCTGGCTTTCCGCCCACGGCAACAAGGACCTGATCCGCCAAAGCCTCTTCATGAACCTGATCTTCATCTTCCTGGTCCTCCAGTTCCCTTCGGGGGTCACCCTCTACTGGGTGCTCTCCAACCTCATCGGCCTCGTACAGCAGTGGCTCATCAACCGGAGCCTCAAGCCGGTGGCGGCGTAAACTTGAGGCATGGACGAGAAGAAAAAGAGCATTGACGACCTCCTCTCCGACCTGGGCGTCCTGGAGGAGGCCCCGGTGGAGGTGGAGCTTAAGGAAACGGGCAAGGAACCCCGCCCCCAAGGGCCCAAGGAGGTGTTGGAAACCTTCCTGGTGGGCCTCCTCCTCCGCCTGGACCCGGCGCACTACGTGGAGATCCGCCAAGAGGGCAACCTCCTCAAGGCGGAGGTCAAGGGCGGGGACCTGGGCCGTTTCATCGGCAAGGAGGGGCGCACCCTGAAGGCGGTGGAGTACCTGGCGGGCGTGGTCTTGGCCAAGCACTTCGGGAGAGCGTACCGGGTGGTCCTGGACGCCGCCGGCTACCGCAAGCGGCAGGAGGAGAAGATCCGCCGCATCGCCGAGGAGGCCGCCCTCACCGTGGCCATGACCGGGGAGCCCCTGCACCTCCCCCCCATGCGCCCCTCGGAGCGGCGCATCGTCCACATGCTCCTCAAGAACCACCCCCAGGTGACCACGGAAAGCCAAGGGGAGGGCGAGGAGCGGCACGTGGTGGTCTATCCCCGTGATCAAGCTCCTCCGAGCGCTCCAGGCGCGGCTTAGGGAAGCGGGCTTACCCGAGGGGGAGGCCTGGGACCTCCTGGCCCTGGCCGCGGGGCTTCCCCGGAAGGAGCTCCTCCTCAGGCTCCCGGAGCCCCCACCCCCGGGGGCCGAGGAGAGGGCTTGGGCCCTTCTGGAAAAGCGGCTTTCCCGCTACCCCCTGCAGTACCTCTTGGGGGAAGTGGAGTTCTTCGGCCTGCCCCTAAGGGTGGAGGAGGGCGTCCTCATCCCCCGGCCCGAAACGGAGGGCCTGGTGGCCCTGGCCCTCGCCCTTCCCCTTCCTCCCAAACCCAAAGTCCTGGACGTGGGCACGGGCACCGGGGCCATCGCCCTCGCCCTCAAGCGCCACCTCCCCGAGGCGGAGGTCCACGCCACGGAGGTGGACGAAAAGGCCCTCCGCCTGGCGCAGGAAAACGCCAAGCGGCTTGGCCTCTTGGTCCACTTCCTCCAGGCCCCCCTCACGGGCGGGCTTAGGGGACTGGACCTCCTCGTGGCCAACCCCCCCTACCTGCCGGAGCGCTACCGGGAGGAAGCCCCGCCTGAACTCCGCTACGAAAACCCCCTGGCCCTCTACGCCGGGGAAGAGGGGCTCGCCGTGGCCTGGCCCTTGGCCCTGGAGGCGGAAAGGGCCCTAAGGCCCGGTGGCTTTCTCCTTTTGGAACTGGCCCCGGAAAACGTCCACCGCCTGGCGGAAGCCCTGCGGGAAAGGGGCTGGGAAGCGGAGGTGCTACGGGACCTTGCGGGTCGGGACCGGTACCTCCGGGCCCGGCGGCCCCCCGAGGAGGCGGAAGGCTAGGAGGGGCCTTTCCGTGGTCCAAAGCTCCCTCTCCGCCACCACCCCCACCCGCACCACCCCTTGCCGCCCCTTCAGGAGGGCGAGGCCCCGGGCGAGCTCCTCCGGGGCGGGGAAGGTGGCGTATTCCGGGGGAAACCCCGCCTCCAAAAGGCGCTTCCTCGCCTCTTCTCCCAGGCGCTCTAGGACCTCTTGGTTTCGGGCCTGGGTGGAAAGGCGGAAGGTGGCGCTCGCCAGAACCTCCCCCTCGGCGAAGGCCCGCCTCTCCGGGTAGAAGCGCACCCGCACGAGCAGCCGGCCCTCCTGGTACCCCGCCCCCTCGAGGACCGCAAGCCCCGGGCCCACGGCCTCCCCCAGAAGCTCCGCCCCCTTAAAGCCCTGGAGAAGCGCCCGCCTCTCCGCCACCCTTTCCAACACCGCCCGGCCCTCCTCCGCCCCCAGGCGCACCTCCCCCAGGTAAAGCCCCTGGCTTAGCCGCACCAGGCTCTGGGCGAGTTGCCCCTTTTCCCTTTGCAGGACCTCCGCCTGGGTCAAAAGGCCAAGAAGGCGCTCCTCGGCTTGGCGGAGCTCCCGCCGGGTGCGCTCCAGGGTGGCCCTAAGCCCCTCCGCCTCTTGGGCCAGGCGGGCCCGCTCTTCCCTCGCCGCTTCCAGACGGGCCTGGGCTTTGGCGAGCTCCTCCTGGAGGCGGCGCCGCTCGGCCTCCAGGCCTTTCGCCGCCTCCTGCAGGGCTTTTAGGCGGGCCTCGAGGCCCTGGAGCTCCCGGCTCCTTTCCCCGAGCTCCTTGTTCTTCAGGGCGAGGAGGGCCAAGAGTTCTTCCCTTTCCGCCTTAAGCCGCTCCGTCTCCCCAAGGAGGGCCTGGCGCTCCTCACCGAGGGCCCTGACCTGGCGGGAGAGGGCCTCGGCCTCGGCCTCGAGGCGGCGCCTCACGGCCTCCGCGCCCGCCAAAGCCTCCGAAAGCTCCCGCCTCTCCCCCCTGAGGGCGTTGAGCTCGGCTAAGGCCCGGGCCGCCTCCGCCTCCATGGCGGACTTGGCCTGGAGAAGCGCATCCCGTTCGGCCCTCAGCGCATCCCGCTCCCTGCGGATGGCCGTGGCCTCCAGGATCACCTCCCGGGCCTCCCGGAAGACCAGGAGGAAGGCGAGGTAGCTAAAAAGGGCAATCCCCACCCCCGTGAAGACGGCGATGAGGGTGGCGGTCTGCCGGGGACGCAGGCCAAAGAGGCGGTAGTGGCGCTTTCCCGCCCACTTGGCCACCCTGTCCCCCAGGTAGGCCACCAAGGCGGCGAGGCAAAGGATGAGGAGGAGAAGCGCCCAGAAGGTCATCTAGAGCTCGTAGTCCTCGCCCAGGTAGTGCCGCCTTACCCCTTGGTCCTGGGCGAAGGTATCCGGGTCCCCGTGGAAGAGGACCTGGCCGTCGTACATGAGGTAGACCCGGTCCGTGATGGCCAGGGTTTCCCGCACCGCATGGTCGGTGATGAAAACCCCCACCCCCCGCCTTTCCCGGAGCTCGGCGATCACCTTCTGGATCTCCCGCACGTTCTTGGGGTCCACCCCGGTAAAGGGCTCGTCCAGAAGGATAAAATCCGGGTCCGTGCAGAGGGCCCGGGCGATCTCCAGCCGCCTCCTCTCCCCCCCGGAAAGGGCGTAGGCCAGGCGGTCTTTTAGGTGGTAGATGGCGAGCTCTTCCAAAAGGGCCTTGGCCTTCTCTAGGCGTTCCCCTTTGGAAAGGGGCTGGAACTCCAGGATGGCGAGGAGGTTTTCCAACACGGTCATCCGCCGGAAGGCGCTGGGCTCCTGGGGCAGGTAGCCGAGGCCGAGCCGGGCCCTTTTGTACATGGGTAGGCGGCTCACCTCTTGCCCCTTCAGGTAGATGCGCCCCGCCGTGGGCCGGATGAACCCCACCACCATGTAAAAGGTGGTGGTCTTCCCCGCCCCGTTGGGGCCAAAGAGGGCCACGATCTCCCCCCGCCTGAGGTGGAGGTCCACGCCCTTGACCACCTCCTTGGGGCCGTAGCGTTTGCGCAAACCCTGGGCCAGAAGCTCCCCATCCATTACCCCCAAGCCTAAGGCCCGGCCTTTAAGCGCGGATGAGATAATGGGCGAGGTATGGTGGTGACCCGCATCGCTCCGAGCCCCACGGGGGACCCCCACGTGGGCACGGCCTACATCGCCCTCTTCAACTACGCCTGGGCCCGCAAAAACGGGGGGCGTTTCCTGGTGCGCATTGAGGACACGGACCGCGCCCGCTATGTGCCGGGCGCGGAGGAAAGGATCCTGGCCGCCCTGAAGTGGCTCGGTATCACCTACGACGAGGGTCCGGACATCGGTGGCCCCCACGGGCCCTACCGCCAGTCGGAAAGGCTTCCCCTCTACCGGCAGTACGCCGAGGAGCTCCTAAGGCGCGGCTTTGCCTACCGGGCCTTTGAAACCCCCGAGGAGCTTGAAAGGATCCGCAAGGAAAAAGGAGGCTACGACGGCCGGGCCCGGAACATTCCCCCGGAAGAGGCGGAGGAGCGGGCCCGGCGGGGCGAACCCCACGTGATCCGGCTCAAGGTCCCCCGCCCCGGGACCACGGAGGTCAAGGACGAGCTCCGGGGGGTGGTGGTCTACGACAACCAGGAGATCCCCGACGTGGTCCTCCTGAAGTCCGACGGCTACCCCACCTACCACCTGGCCAACGTGGTGGACGACCACCTCATGGGGGTCACGGACGTGATCCGGGCGGAGGAGTGGCTCGTCTCCACCCCCATCCACGTCCTCCTCTACCGGGCCTTTGGCTGGGAGGTGCCCAAGTTCTACCACATGCCCCTCCTGCGCAACCCCGACAAGACCAAGATCAGCAAGCGGAAAAGCCACACCTCCTTGGAGTGGTACAAAGGGGAAGGCTTCCTGCCCGAGGCCCTGAGGAACTACCTCTGCCTCATGGGCTTCTCCATGCCGGATGGGCGGGAGATCTTCACCCTGGAGGAGTTCATAGAGGCCTTCAGCTGGGAGCGGGTATCCCTGGGGGGGCCGGTCTTTGACCTGGAAAAGCTCAGGTGGATGAACGGGAAGTACATCCGGGAGGTCCTCCCCCTGGAAGCGGTGGCCGAGCGGGTGAAGCCCTTTTTGAGGGAGGCGGGGCTTTCCTGGCCCGACGAGGCCTACCTGCAAAGGGCCGTAGCCCTCATGCGCCCCCGGTTTGACACCCTGAAGGAGTTCCCCGAGAAGGCCCGCTACCTCTTCACCGAGGACTACCCCTTTGCGGAAAAAGCCCTCGCCAAGCTAAAGGAGGGCCTTCCCCTTCTTGAAGAGCTTTTCCCCGCCCTGAAGGCCCAGGAGGACTGGAGCGAAACCGCCCTGGAAAACCTCCTCAGGGGGTTCGCCGAGGCAAGGGGCCTAAAGCTCGGCCAGGTGGCCCAACCCCTCCGGGCCGCCGTCACGGGAAGCCTGGAAACCCCGGGGCTTTTTGAGATCCTCGCCCTTCTGGGCAAGGAGCGGGTCCTCAGGCGGCTGGAGCGGGCGCTGGCCCATTCGTGAAAAGCGGCGCGAGAGGGGCTATACTGGACAAGGATGAAGCGGGTTTTCGTCCTCCTCGCCCTCCTCGGTCTAGCCCACGCCCAAAGCGCCATCCAGATGCGCTTTGGCCACGGGGAAACCCTGGGCCTCACCTTCGGGGCCGGGGTGGAAAGCCGCCTAAGGCAGAACCTGACGGGCCGCCTCACGGCCGAGCTCGCCCCCGCCGCCCCGGGGGTAGCCCTGGAGGCTGCCCTCCTCTTCAAGCCCGACCTGGGCCAGTACGACCCAAGCCTTAGGGGCCTCCTCCCCTACTTCGGCGGGGGCTTGGGCGCCCTCGTGGGGCCAAGCCTCACGGCGGGGGTAAGCTTTACCCTGGGCCTCGAGGGCCTTCTGGACCCCTCCACCGGCCTCTTCGCCGAGGGAAGCTACGTCTACGGCTTCGCCGATTTCCCCAAGGTGTGGCGCTTCGCCCTGGGGGTGAACTTCCGCTAATGGGTTTCTTTGACCGCCTCAAGGCCGGGCTGGCCAAGACCCGGGAAACCCTCCTCAAGGCCGTCCCTTGGGGCGGCAACCCCGAGGAGGTCCTGGAGGAGTTGGAAATGGCCCTCCTCGCCGCCGACGTGGGGGTGGCGGCCACGGAGGAGCTTTTGGCGGAGCTAAAGGCCTCCGGGAGAAAGGACCTGAAGGAAGCGGTGAAGGAAAAGCTCGTCCAGATGCTGGAGCCGGACGAGCGCCGGGCGACCTTGCGCAAGCTGGGCTTCCGCCCGCAAAGCTTAAAACCGGTGGAGCCCCGGGGGCACGTGGTGATGGTGGTGGGGGTGAACGGGGTGGGCAAGACCACCACCATCGCCAAGCTGGGCCGCTACTACCAGGCCTTGGGCAAGAAGGTGATGTTCTGCGCCGGGGACACCTTCCGCGCCGCCGGGGCCACGCAGCTCGCCGAGTGGGGCAAGCGCCTGGGTATCCCCGTGATCCAAGGGCCCGAAGGGGCGGACCCCGCCGCCCTGGCCTTTGACGCCGCCAAGGCCCGCCAGGCCCGGGGCTTTGACCTCCTCTTTGTGGACACCGCCGGCCGCCTGCACACCAAGCACAACCTGATGGAGGAGCTCAAGAAGGTGAAGCGGGCCATCGCCAAGGCCGAGCCCGGGGAGCCCGGGGAGGTCTGGCTGGTGCTGGATGCGGTCACGGGGCAAAACGGCCTGGAGCAGGCCAAGCGCTTCCACGAGGCGGTGGGCCTCACGGGGGTCATCGTCACCAAGCTGGACGGCACCGCCAAGGGTGGGGTCTTGGTGCCCATCGTGCGCACCCTGAGGGTGCCCATCCGGTTCATCGGGGTGGGGGAAGGCCCGGAGGACCTCCAGCCCTTTGACGCCGAGGCCTTCGTGGAGGCCCTCCTCGAGGCCTAACCGGGCCTAGCCCTCCTCTTCCTTAGGCCGCCAGGGGCAGTGGCGGCACCCCGAGCCGCAGCAGTAGCCCCGCTTGCGGTGGTAGGCCTCCGTGAAAACCACCCGGTCCCCCTCCCAGTAGAAGTCCTCCCCCTCCCGCAAAGCCTTTTCCTCGTCCTTCACAAACCCCAGTTTAAGGGTATGCTTTACCCGATGAAGCGCGGCCCTCTCCTCCTCGGTTTCGCCTGGGTGGTGGCCCTGGTGGCCACCTTGGGTAGCCTCTACTACTCCGAGGTGCGGCTTTTCCTCCCCTGCGAGCTCTGCTGGTACCAGCGGATCTTCATGTACCCGCAGGCGGTGCTCTTGGGGCTCGCCCTCTGGCGGCAGGACCTTGGGGTGTGGCCCTATAGCCTCGCCCTCTCCCTCATCGGGGGAAGCATCAGCACCTTGCACCTCCTAGAGCAAAGGTTCCCCAACCTCTTCACCCTCGCCTGCAAGCCCCCCGTGCCCTGCTCGGTGGAGTACATCCCCCAGTTCCCCATCCCCTTGCAAGCCCTCCTCGCCTTCCTCCTCATCGCCCTGAGCATGGGGCTTTTGGCCCGGGAGGCTAGGCGCTAGGCTAAGCGCCGCTCCAGGGCCTCCTCCACCTCCACGTAAAGGGGGGCAAAGGGGGCCTCTTGGTATAGCCGCACCCGCCCCAGACGGCAGGCCTCCAGGAGGGCGGCAAAGCCCACCGCCTTTTCCGCCCAAGAGGGAAAGGGCAGGCGGTGGAAGGCCACCCGCCCCCTCAGGTAGGGCACCAGCCTGGCCCAGGCCTCCTCGAGGCCAAAGGCCTCCCGGGGCAGGTGGAGCACCGCCTTCCGGAAGGGGCGGGCCGCCTCGGCCAGGACCCTTGGGGGCAGCCGAAGGGAGGGCCTAGGCACGGGTGGGGGCGCCGCAGGGTAAAGCCTGGCCCGCCTGGCCAAGCGCCCTTCCAAAAAGGCCACGGCCTCGGAAAGGTCCAAAAGGACCCGCACCAAGGGGGCCTCCTCCCCTTCCTCCTTGGGCACCAGGGCCTTTTCCGGGGCCAGCTTGAGCACGAGGAGCTCGGCCAAGAGGGGGAGAAGCTCCGCCCTCGCCTTAAGCTCCTCGGGCACCTGGGCAAGGGCCTGCTCCACCACCCAAAGGACGGGGAGGTCCTTCGGGGAAAGCCGGCCCCGCCGGAGGGCCTCCCTAAGCTCCCAGGGAGACCCGGAAAAGCCCGGAAACTCCAAGCGGATCACGCCAGGACCGGCCGCTTCCTGGGCAGGAGGAGGCCCACCTTCTCCCGCACCTCTTCCATGGTGGCCGCCGCCACCGCCCTCGCCCGCTTCGCCCCTTCCAAAAGGGCGTCCATCACGTAGTCGGGGTCCCGCTTGAGGGCTTCGGCCCGCTCCCGGATGGGCCTTAAGGTCTTCATCATCTCCTCAAAGAGGATGCGCTTCACCACGTACGTGCCCACCCCCGCCTTGCGGTACTCCTCCTTAAGCGCCTCCACCAGCTCCTTGGGGGCGAAATAGGAAAGGTAGGTGAAGACGATGGTCCGCTCAGGGTCCCCGGGGTCGGAAAGCCGGATCCGCTGGGGGTCGTCGGGCAGGTGCTGGATCTTCTGCCAGATGCTCTCCTCGGGCTCCAAAAGGCCGATGGTGTTCCCCAGGGACTTGCTCATCTTGGCCTTGCCGTCAATGCCCGGCACCCTAGGGGCCTCCGGGTTGAGAAGGGCCTCGGGCTCGGGAAAGGTTTCCCCGAAGAGGTGGTTGAAGCGGCGGGCGATCTCCCGGGTGAGCTCAATGTGTTGCACCTGGTCCTCCCCCACGGGCACGGTATCCGCCTTGTAGATGAGGATGTCCGCCGCCTGCAGGACGGGGTACATGAGGAGGCCAGACCAGATGGTCTCCTGCTTGCTGGCCTTGTCCTTGAACTGGGTCATGCGGGTCAGGTCCCCCAAGGGGGTTAGGGTGGTGAAGACCCAGGAAAGCTCCGTGTGCTCGGGCACGTGGGACTGGACGAAGAGGGTGACCTTTTCCGGATTGAGCCCAGCGGCGATGTTGACGAGCGCCGCCTCAAAGGTGCGGCGGGCCAGGGTTGAGGGGTCGTAGGCCAAGGGGTTGGTGAGGGCGTGGTAGTCCACGATGCAGAAAAAAGCCTCCCTGCCCAGCTTCTCCCCCAGGGCCACCCACTGCTTGATGGCCCCCAGGTAGTTCCCGATGTGGATCTCCCCCGAGGGCTGGATGCCGGAGAGCACCCGTCGCATGGCCTAAGTGTAGCAAAAGGCGATGGCCCCCTTGCGGGGGCCTTCTGGTGCCGGGGGCGGGACTTGAACCCGCACGCCCTTGCGGGCACATGACCCTGAATCATGCGCGTCTACCAATTCCGCCACCCCGGCAGACGCAAAAGTCATTCTAGGGGGGTTTAGGCCTCGCGTCAAGCTTGACCCAGGCGCAGGAAGGCCTTAGGCTATAGGGCAATGCGGCGGGGCATCCTGCTAGACCTAGGCCGGGCGGGCCCGGTCTAGGGAGGCCTTTCCGCTTTCCCCCGGGCCCAAACCCCGGGGGATTTTCGCATAGGGAGGGAGAGCATGGGGAAGACGCTTTACGAGAAGGTTTGGGAGGCCCACGAGGTGCGGAAGCTCAGAAACGGGCAAAGCCAGCTTTTCATAGACCTGCACCTCCTCCACGAGGTCACGAGTCCCCAGGCCTTCGGGATGCTCAAGGACCTGGGCCTCAAGGTGCGCTACCCCCACCGCACCTTCGCCACCGTGGACCACATCGTCCCCACCCACGACCGCACCGAGCCCTTCCAAGACCCCCTGGCCCAGAGCATGCTGGACGCCCTTAGGCAGAACACCCAGGAGCACGGCATCACCTTCTTTGACCTGGGGAGCGGCAACCAAGGCATCGTCCACGTCATTGGGCCCCAGCTCGGCCTCACCCAGCCTGGGATGACCATCGCCTGCGGCGACTCCCACACCTCCACCCACGGGGCCTTTGGGGCCGTGGCCTTCGGCATCGGTACGAGCCAGGTGCGGGACGTCCTCGCCACCCAGACCATCGCCGCCCAGAAGCTCAAGGTGCGGCGGATCAACGTGGAGGGGAGGCTCGCCCCTGGAGTCTACGCCAAGGACGTGATCCTCCACATCATCCGCCACCTGGGGGTGAAAGGTGGCCTCGGCTACGCTTATGAATACGGGGGGAGCACGGTGGAGGCCATGGACATGGAAAGCCGCATGACGCTTTGCAACATGTCCATTGAGGGCGGGGCCCGCATCGGCTACGTGAACCCCGACGAGACCACCTTCCGCTACCTCGAGGGCCGCCCCTACGCCCCCAAGGGGGCCGAGTGGGAGGAGGCCAAAAGGCGGTGGCTTTCCTTCCGCTCCGACCCCGACGCTCCTTACGACGACGTGGTCACCTTCCGCGCCGAGGAGATCGCTCCCACGGTAACCTGGGGCATCAACCCCGGCCAGGCCATCCCCATTGACGGCCGCATCCCCTTCCTGGAGGAGCTTCCCGAGGAGGAAAGGCCCGTGGCCGAGGAGGCCCTGGCCTACATGGGCTTTAGGCCGGGGCAGCCCATCAAGGGGGTGCCCATCCAGGTGGCCTTCATCGGAAGCTGCACCAACGCCCGGCTTTCCGACCTCCGGGAGGTGGCCCGCTACCTCAAGGGGCACAAGGTCAAGAAGGGAGTGCGGGCCCTGGTGGTGCCGGGCTCGGAGTGGGTGGCGAAGCGGGCCGAGGAGGAGGGCATCGCCGAGGTCTTCCGCGAGGCGGGGTTTGAGTGGCGCAACCCAGGCTGCTCCATGTGCCTGGCCATGAACCCGGACCGCCTCGAGGGGGATGAGCTCGCCGCCTCCAGCTCCAACCGCAACTACAAGGGGCGCATGGGAAGTCCCAGGGGGCGCACCGTGCTCATGAGCCCCCTGATGGTGGCGGCGGCAGCGGTGGCGGGAGAGATCGCCGATGCCCGGGAGGTCTTCGGCGTGGTGGGCGCGCGCTAAGGGAGGGAAAGCATGTTGGAGAAGTTCACGGTCATCCGGGGAAGGGCGGTGCCCCTCAGGGGCGAGGACATAGACACGGACCGGATCATTCCGGCCCGCTTCATGAAGGCCCTCACCTTTGAGGGCTTGGGCCAGTACCTCTTCTACGACGAGCGCTTTGACGAGCAGGGCAACCCCAAACCCCACCCCCTGAACGACCCCCGCTACCAAGGGGCCAGCATCCTCCTGGTGGAGTCGGGCTTCGGCTCCGGAAGCAGCCGGGAGCACGCCCCCCAGGCCATCAAGCGGGCGGGGTTCAAGGCCATCATCGGGGAGAGTTTCGCCGAGATCTTCTTCGGCAACGCCACGGCCATCGGCCTGCCCTGCGTGGCCCTGGCCCCCGAGGACCTGGCCGTGCTCTTCCAGATGGTGGAGGCCAACCCCGAGGTGGAGGTGGAGATTGACCTGGTGCAAAAGGAGGTGCGCTTCGGGAACCGGGTAGCCCCCCTCTTCCTCCGGGAGGAGGCTCGGGAGGCCCTCGTCCAGGGCCTTTGGGACCCCATCGGGGAGCTTTTAGAGGCCGGGGAGCTTTTGGACGCCTTTGACCGCAAGCTCCCCTACCCGAGGAGGGCGGAATGAGGGTGGCGGTCCTCCCCGGGGACGGCATCGGCCCCGAGGTGACCGAGGCCGCCCTGAAAGTGCTCCAGGCCCTGGACCAGGCCCACGGCCTAGGCCTCACCTACGAGGTCTTTCCCTTTGGCGGAGCCGCCATAGACCAGTACGGGGAGCCCTTCCCCGAGGCGACCCGGCGGGGCGTGGAGGGGGCCGAGGCGGTGCTTTTGGGAAGCGTGGGCGGACCCAAATGGGACAACCTCCCCCGCAAAATCCGCCCGGAAACGGGGCTTTTAGCCCTAAGGAAAAGCCAAGACCTCTTCGCCAACCTCCGCCCCGCCAAGGTCTTCCCCGGCCTGGAGCGCCTCTCCCCCCTCAAGGAGGAAGTCGCCCGGGGGGTGGACGTCCTCATCGTCCGGGAGCTCACCGGGGGGATCTACTTCGGGGAGCCCCGGGGCATGTCCGAGGCGGAGGCCTGGAACACGGAGCGCTACAGCAAGCCCGAGGTGGAGCGGGTGGCCAAGGTGGCCTTTGAGGCGGCGAGGAAGCGGAGGAAGCACGTCACCAGCGTGGACAAGGCCAACGTCCTCGAGGTGGGGGAGTTCTGGCGCAAGACCGTGGAAGAGGTCCACAAGGGCTACCCCGAGGTGGCCTTGGAGCACCAGTACGTGGACGCCATGGCCATGCACCTGGTGCGTAGCCCCGCCCGCTTTGACGTGGTGGTCACGGGGAACATCTTCGGGGACATCCTCTCCGACCTGGCGAGCGTCCTCCCCGGCTCCCTGGGCCTCCTCCCCTCCGCCTCCCTGGGCCGGGGGGTGCCCGTCTTTGAACCCGTGCACGGCTCCGCCCCGGACATCGCCGGCAAGGGCATCGCCAACCCCACCGCCGCCATCCTCTCCGCCGCCATGATGCTGGAGCACGCCTTCGGCCTGGTGGAGCTTGCCCGCATGGTGGAAAAGGCGGTGGCCCAGGCCCTGGTGGAAACCCCTCCCCCCGACCTGGGGGGCACCGCTGGGACCCAGGCCTTCACGGAAGCGGTGCTCCGCCTTCTACAATGAGGGCAATGGTCCGCCACCGCTTTAATGTTGAGGACTTCCACCGGATGCAGGAGGTGGGCATCCTCCCCGAGGACGCCCGGGTGGAGCTGGTGCAGGGGGAGATCCTGGAGATGAGCCCGGTGGGGAAGCGGCATATGGCCGCACTCAAGCGGCTTATGGACAAGCTTTTCCCCTTACAACAAGCCCGCAAAGCCCTTCTGCAGATCCAAGACCCTTTGCGGCTTTTCCCTGACACCGAAGTCCAGCCAGACTTGGTTCTGCTCCGCTTCCGCGAGGATTTTTATGGGGAAAGGGTGCCCGAAACCCAAGATGCCCTCTTGGTCATAGAGGTGGCGGAAACCTCCCTGGACTACGACCTCCGGGTAAAGGTCCCCCTCTACGCCAAAGCAGGGGTGCCCGAGGTCTGGGTACTGGACCTAACCCGGGACCGGCTCCACCGCTATAGCGAGCCCCAGGGCGGGGCCTACCGGTTCCAACAGGTCCTGGAAGAGGGCACGCTGGAAGTCCTTGGCCTCTCCTTCCCCCTCAAGGAGGTCCTCCCATGACCCGTCACCGGATTTCCCTGGAAGAGTTCCATCGGAGGGTGGAGGCGGGAGTTTTCCCCGAGGACCTACGGCTTGAGCTGGTGGAAGGGGATCTGGTGGAGATGCGCCCTATCGGTCCTAGGTGCGCCGCCATCGTCCGCAGGTTAACAAGCCCCTTGGCCCCCTTGGTCCTAGAAGGGAAAGCCCTGCTCTCCGGGCAAAACCCTCTGGTGGTGAAGGTGGCCGACACCTCGTTGCGCTACGACCTCTCCACCCAGCTCCACCTCTACGCCCAAGGGGGTGTGCCCGAGGCCTGGGTGGTGGACCTCGAGGGCCAAAGGATTTTGGTCCACCGCCACCCCCAAGGGGCCTCCTACGGGGAAGTGGAAACCCTGGGCCCGGGCAAGCGGCTCTCCTTCCTCGGCGTGGAAATCCCCACGGAGGAACTCCTATGAGAAAAACCCTCATCCTCACCGGGGCGAGCCGGGGCATCGGCAGGGCCCTCGCCCTGGAGCTCGCCAAGGCGGGCTACGACCTGGTCCTGAACGCCCGCTCGGAAGCCCCGCTAAGGGCGGTGGCGGAGGAGGCCCGGGCCCTGGGGGCCAGGGTGGCCCACGTGGCGGGGAGCGCCGGCAAGGCCGAGGTGGCCGAGGTCCTGGTGGAAAAAGCGGAAGGCCTAGGCAACTTCCTCGGCTACATCCACAACGCCGGGGTCCTGCACCCGGGGCCCTTGCTCTACGAGATGGCGGAGGCGCTCTTTATGGAGGTCCTCGAGGCCAACCTCCTCGCCGGCTACCAGCTCGCCCGCTTCGCCTACCCCCTCCTGCGGAGGCGGGGGGAGGGGCTTGCGGTGTACGTGGGCTCGGGGGCGGCGGAAACGAACCTCCCCGGCATCGGCGCCTACGCCGTGGCCAAGGCGGCGGAGGAGCACCTGGCGCGGCAGTTGGCCGCGGAGGTGCCCGAGGTCGCCTGCTTTGTCTTCCGGCCCGGGGTGGTGGAAACGGAGATGCAACGCCAGGCCCGGGAGGCCCAAGGAAGCGCCGCTCCCGTGCTCCAGCGGGTCTTTAGAGGCTACAAGGAAGAAGGCCTTCTCCTCACGCCGGAGGAGGCGGCCAAGGCCCTGGTGCGCCTCCTTTCCAAGGCCAGGCAGTACCACGGCAAGACCGCCAGTTGGAGGGACGCATGAGATCCGACCGCATCAAGAAGGGATTGCAACAGGCCCCCGCCCGCAGCATGCTCCGGGCGGTGGGGGTAGGGGACGAGGACTTCCAAAGGCCCTTCGTGGGGGTGGTGAACACCTTCACCGACGGGATGCCCTGCAACTTCCACCTGCGCACCCTGGCCTTGGACCTCAAGGCGGGCCTTAGGGAGGCGGGTCTCGTGCCCTTTGAGTTCGGGGCCCCCGCCATCTCCGACGGCATCAGCATGGGCACCCCGGGCATGCGGGCAAGCCTTGTAAGCCGCGAGGTCATCGCCGACAGCGTGGAGCTCGTGGCCCAAGGCTACCTCTACGACGGGATGGTGGCTCTCTCCGCCTGCGACAAGACCATCCCCGGGGGGGCCATGGGCGTCATCCGGAGCGGCGTTCCCGGCATGGTCCTCTACGGGGGCACCATCGCCCCCGGGGAGTGGCGGGGAAGGAAGCTCACCATCGTGGAGGTCTTTGAGGCGGTGGGCCAGCGGGCGGCGGGTAAGCTCTCGGACGAGGAGCTATTGGAGATAGAGAAGCGGGCCATCCCGGGCCCCGGGGCCTGCGGCGGCCAGTACACCGCCAACACCATGGCCATGGCCCTCGAGGCCCTCGGCCTCTCCCCCCTCGGCTACAACGCCATCCCCGCCGTCCACCCGGACAAGCCCCGGGCCACTCGGGAAGCGGGGAAAATCCTGGCGGAGGCCATCGCCAAGGACTGGAAGCCCAAGGACTTCCTCACCCGGAAGAGTTTCCTCAACGCCATCGCCACCGTGGCCGCCACGGGGGGGAGCACCAACGCCGTGCTCCACCTCCTGGCCATGGCCAGGGAGGCGGGGGTGGAGCTCACCCTGGACGACTTTGACCAGGTTTCCCGCAAGACCCCCGTCATCGCCGACCTGAGGCCTTGGGGCACCTACACCGCCTGGGAGCTCTTTGAGGCCGGGGGGACGGCCCTCGTCTTCCGGCGGCTTTTGGAGGCGGGCCTCCTCTTTGGGGACGAGAAGACCCTCACGGGGAGAACCCTGGCGGAAGAGGTGGAAAGGGCCTACCGGGAAAAGGAAGGGCAACGGGTGGTCTTCCCCGTGGATAAGGCCCTCAAGCCCCAGGGAGGCCTGGTGGTCCTTAAGGGGAACCTCGCCCCCCAAGGGGCCGTCCTCAAGCTCGCCGGCACGGAGCGCACCTTCTTCCAAGGCCCCGCCCGGGTCTTTGACTCGGAGGAGGCGGCCATGGAAAAGGTCCTAAAAGGGGAGATCCGCCCGGGGGACGTGGTGGTCATCCGCTACGTGGGGCCCAAGGGAGCCCCCGGCATGCCGGAGATGCTCTCCGTAACCAGCGCCATCGTGGGGGAGGGCCTCGGCCCCGAGGTGGCCCTCCTCACGGACGGCCGCTTCTCCGGGGGAACCCGGGGCCTCATGATCGGCCACATCGCCCCCGAGGCCTTCGTGGGAGGCCCCATCGCCCTCCTGGAAGAAGGGGACACCATCCGGATTGACGTGGAGAACCGCCGCCTCGAGGTCCTCCTTTCCGAAGAAGAACTCGCCCGGCGCAAGGCGAGATGGCAACCCCGCCCACCCGCCTTCACCCGGGGCCTCTTCGCCCGCTACGCCGCCCTGGTGCGCCAAGCGGACGAGGGCGCTGTCCTGGAAGAGCCCCTCTAGGGGCGCTTCACCTGGTCGGGGGTGAGGTTCAGGCCTCGCCCCCGCCGGACCTCTTCCGGGGTAAAGGGCTCGCCCTTGGCCCCGAGGAGGGTGCGGAGGTGGTTTAGGAGGGCGGCGAGCTCCTCGTCCTTGAGTTGGGAAAACCCCGGCATAAGGCCGGCCTCGCCCTTTTTGCCGTAGAGGACCACCAGGACCAGGTAGCGCCGCCCCTCCGGGGTAGCGAAAAAGGAGGCCACCCCCTGCAGGGAGGGGTAGGGGCGCACCCCTTGGCCCTTCTCCCCGTGGCACTGGGCGCAGGACCTCACCCAAAGGGCCTCTACCCCTTGGCCCCAGGCCAGGCCCAAGACGAGGAGAAGGGCCCAAAGCTTCCTCATGGGTCCAGCTTACCCCATCCCCCGCCAAGGCACCTTTAGCGGGCCTTTACCTCGGTCCAAACCCGGTCAAAGAGGGCGATGTCCGGCCCCAGGTCCTTCAGGTACTCCAGCTTGGCCCGCACCTCCTCCGGGGGGAAGACCACGGGGTCTTGGCGCATCTCCTCGGGAAGAAGGGGAATGGCGGCGGCCACGGGGGTGGCGTAGCGGGTGTACTCGGCCAAGGCGGCGGCGTTTTCCGGCTCCAAGAGGAAGTCTATGAAGCGGTAGGCCAGGGCTTTTGCCGGCCCCCGCTCCAGGACCACCATGGCGTCCGTCCAAAGGGTGCCCCCCTCCTTCGGTATGGCGTAGCGGAGGCGCTCGTCCTCCTGCCGGGCCTGGAGCACGTCCCCCGAGTAGGCGAGGCTAAGGGCTGCATCCCCCGCCAGGATGCGGTTTAGGGCCTCTACACCGCCCGCAAACCCCACGGAACGCCCCTTGGCGCTAAGGAGGAGCGCCTTGGCCTTTTCCAAGGCAGCGGGGTCCGTGGTGTTCACCGAGTAGCCCAGGTACTTGAGGGCCGCCCCAATGGTCTCCCGCATCTCGTCCAGGAGGAGGAAGGGCCCCACCTGGCGGGCGGGGTCAAAAAAGACGGCGTAGGAGTCCACAGGGCCCTGGACCAGGTCCTCCCGGTAGGCGATGCCCGTGGTACCCCAAAGGTAGGGGACGGAGTACCGCAACCCCGGGTCGTAGGGGGGGTCTTGGAAGAAGGGGTCCAGGTTCTTAAGGTTGGCAAGCCTCCCCTTGTCCAAGGGGGCGAGGAGGCCCTCCCGGGCCATCTGGAGCACGTAGTAGTCCGGGGCCACCACCAGGGAAAACTCCTGGTCCGCCCCCGCCTTCAGCTTGGCCAGCATGGCCTCGGGGGACTCAAAGGTGTCCAGGACCACCTTGGCCCCCGTTTCCGCCTCAAACTTCTTGACGAGCTCCTCGGGGATGTAGTCGGCCCAGTTCAGGAAGTAGAGGGTACCCTCCCCCTGGGCCGGCCTAGGCCGCAGGAGGAAAACCCCGAGGAGGACCAAAACCGCCAACAGAAGGAGAACCAACCCTCGCCTCATACCCGCCTCCGGGAAAGAGCATACCCCAACGCCAGAAAAAACGCCGAAAGGCCCACGATGAGGGTGGAGAGGGCGTGCACCTTGGGGCTTACGCCCAGCTTCACACTGGAATAGATGTAAAGGGGCAAGGTGGTGGCCCCGGGGCCTGCGGTGAAGAAGGTGACCACGAAGTCGTCCAGGGACAGGGTAAGGGCGAGAAGCGCCCCCGCCGCCACCCCCGGCCAGGCCAAGGGGAGGGTCACGTGGAGGAAGGTCTGGAACCCCCTGGCCCCCAGGTCCCGGGCCGCCTCCTCCAAGGCGGGGTCCAGGAGGAGGAGCCGGGAGCGCACCACCAGGGTCACGAAGGCCAACTGGAAGGTGATGTGCCCCAGGATCACCGTGAGGAGGGAAAGCCTAGGGAAGCCCAAAAGCTCCCGGGAAAAGGCGAAAAGGAGGAGGAGGGAGATCCCCATGACCACGTCGGGCATCACCACGGGGATGTAGAGGAGGTAGCGCAAGAGCTCTTTGCCGAAGAAGCGGTAGCGCACCATGCCCAAGGCGAGCAGGGTGCCCAAGGCCGTGGACACCAGGGTGGACACCAAGGCCACGGCCAGGGTGTTCCCGAAGTACTCCAAGACCCTGGGGTCCTGGAACAGGGCCCGGTACCAGTCCAGGGTGAAGCCGGTGAAGCGCACCCCCCGGCGGCTCTCGTTGAAGGACAGGGCCACGATCACCAAAAGGGGAAGGTAGAGGAAGGCGTAGACCAAAAGGGCGTGCAGGGAAAGAAGCCGCCTCATACCAGCTCCTCAAGCCCCCTTTCCCCCTGGATGCGGGCGTAGAGGTAAAGGCTTAGGAGAACGAAGCCCATGAGAAAAACGCTCAACGCCGCCCCGAAAGCCCAGTCCCGGGTTACGCCGAACTGCTGCTGGATGAGGTTGCCGATGAGGACCACCCGCCCAGCCCCCAAGAGGTCCGCCACCACAAAGGTGCCCATGGCGGGAATGAAGACGAGGACGCTTCCGGCAAAAAGCCCCGGGTAGGTTTGGGGAAGCACCGCGTGAAGAAAAGCCCTAAAAGGCCTTGCCCCAAGGTCGTAGGCCGCTTCCAATAGCTGCCAGTCCAACCTTTCCACGCTGGCGTACACCGGCAGGACAAAGAAGGGCAAGAAGGTGTAGACCGTGGCCAAGAGCACGGCGCCAAAGGAGGGGTAGAAGGGGAAAGGACCAAGGCCAAAAGCCCCCAAAAGGGCGTTCACGAGCCCTTCCCGTTGGAGCAACACGAGCCAGGCGTAGACCCGGATGAGGAAGTTGGTGAGGAAGGGTAAGAGGAGCAAAAAGAGGAGGAGGTCCCGCTTGGGGTGGCGGGCGATGTAAAAGGCCAAGGGGTAGCCTAAAAGGGCGGAAAGGAGCGTGGCCCAAACGCCCACCAAGAGGCTTTGGGCGAAGGCCTCGAGGTAAAGGGGCTCCAAGGCCCGGGCGTAGTTGTGCAGGCCAAGGGGCGGGCCGAGCTCCCCGTAAGGCCCCCGGGTGAGGAAGGAAGCGAGGAGGACCAAAAGGGAGGGAAGGAGCACGAAAAGGAGAAGCCAAAGCCCCCCCGGTCCCACGGTGACCAGGACCCGGAAGAGGCGCTGGCTAGGGGTCGCCGCCTCATTCATGGACCACCACCAGGTTCTCCGGGGGGAGGTAGGCGTAGACCTCCTCCCCATACCCGAACTCCTCCGCCCCCGGCTCCTGCAGGTCCTGGTTCAGGGTGTAGGCCAGGAGCCGCACCTCCCCCGCCCGCAGGTAGTACTGGTTCTCCGCCCCCGTGTAGACGATCTCCTCCACCACCGCCCGCACCAGGTTCTCCCGGGCGGGGGCCCCGTTTTGCGCCGGGTAGAGGCGGATCTTTTCCGGGCGGATGGCCAGGGTGGCCGCCTGCGTCAAGGGCTCCTTGAGCCGTAAAGGGCCCACGGGGGTTTCCGCCCCCAAGGGGTGGGGCTTGGCGGAAAGGAAGTTGGAGCGGCCTAGAAACTCCGCCACGAAGCGGTTTTTGGGCCTTTCGTACACCTCGTCGGGAAGCCCCTCCTGCACGATGCGCCCCGCGCGCATCACGGCGATGCGGTCGGACATGACCAAGGCCTCCTCCTGGTCGTGGGTGACGAAGATGAAGGTGGTGCCAAGCCGCCTCTGGAGTTGCATCAGCTCCACCCGAAGCTCCTGGCGAAGCCGGGCGTCCAGGGCGGAAAGGGGCTCGTCCAGGAGGAGGACCAGGGGCTCCAAGACCAAGGCCCGGGCCAAGGCCACCCGTTGCTTCTGCCCCCCGGATAGCTCCCTGGGGTAGCGCTTCTCCAGGCCCACGAGGTCCACGAGCTCCAAGGCCCAAGCCACCTTCCGCTTCACCTCAGCCTGGGGCAAGCCCTTCATCCTGAGGCCGAAGGCCACGTTCGCTTCCACGGTCATGTGGGGGAAGAGGGCGTAGTTCTGGAAGACGGTGTTCACGGGCCGGTCGTAGGGGGGGACCCCCGCCATGTCCTTCCCGGCGATCTCCACCCGCCCGGCATCCGGGGTGTCAAACCCGGCGAGAATTCTAAGAAGCGTGGTCTTTCCGCACCCGGAGGGCCCGAGAAGGCTAAAAAACTCCCCCCTTCGCACCTCCAGGTCCACCCCGTCCAAGGCCACCACCCCGCCGAAGGTCCTGCGCACCCCCGATAGGCGCACCAGCACGTCCGCCACGGGGCCCAGTTTAGCAGGCTAGAGGGCCGCCCGGTCCCGGTGGACGAGGAGGACCAGACCCAAGGCGAAGAGGGTGGCCATGAGGCTGGACCCTCCATAGGAGAAAAGGGGCAGGGTGAGGCCAGTGACGGGCATCACCCCCAGGGCCACCCCCAGGTTCACCAAGACCTGAAAGGCCAACATGCCCCCAATCCCGGCAAGGAAAAGGCGGTCTTCCATCCGGGAACACTCCAGGGCCAGGCCAAAGAGGCGCACCACGAGAAGGGCGTAAAGCCCAAGGAGGCCCACCACCCCCACGAAACCCCACTCCTCCGCCCAAACGGCGAAGACGAAGTCCGTGTGCCGGAAGGGTACGAAGCCCAGTTGCGTCTGGGTCCCCTGGCCATACCCCTTGCCGAAAAGCCCGCCGGAGCCGATGGCGATGGTGGACTGGATCACTTGAAAGCCCTGGCCTAGGGGATCGCGGTAGGGGTCTAAGACGATCAGGACCCGCTCCCGTTGGTAGGGCTTGAGGTTGGGCCAGATCACGGTGGGCACGAGGAGGACGAGGGCCAAGGCCCCGATGAGGAGGTGCTTCCAAGGTAGCCCCCGCACGAAGAGCACGGTAAAGGCCCCGAAGAGGACCACCAGGGTGCCCCCAAGGTCGGGCTGGAGGAGGAGAAGCCCCGCCGCCGGCGCCACGAGGAGGGCGGGCAAGACGTAGTCCCAAAGGCGGCGGATGGGCCTTTCCGCAAGGAAGCGGGAGAGAGCCAGGACGAGGCCCACCTTGGCGAGCTCCAGGGGCTGGAACTGCAAGGGGCCTAGCACAAACCACGCCTTGGCCCCGTTGATCTCCTTGCCGAAGGCCAAGACCGCCACCAGAAGGGCCAAGGAAAAGGCGTAGAGGGGATAGGCCCAGGCGAAGAGGAGGCGGCGGGTAAAGAACTGGACCCCCACCGCAAGCCCAAGGCCCAGGACGAGGGCCAAGACCTGCCGGGAAACGAGGCTAGGGTCAGGAGCGGCGCTCCTCAGGTTAAAAACCCCGAGGACGGCCAAGAAAAGGGCCAAAAGGATGAGCCCCCAGTCGTATGCCAAGGGGTTCGGCCGCCTAAGGACCACGCCCACCTCAGCGCAAGGGGATGTCCGCCACCAAGACCATCTTCTCCCCCCGCTCCTCCAGGGCCACCTCGAGGCCCTCCTCCTGGGCGGGGAAGTAGCGGCGGAGCACCTCCAAGAGGTCCTTCTTCAGGCTTTCCACCAGGCCCGGGGAAAGCCTGGCCCGGTCGTAGGCCAGGACCAGCTTAAGCCTTTCCTTGGCCTTCTCCTTGCTCTTTTTGCGCCACCACATCACCGACCCCCAAAGAGCTTGCGCAGGACGCCCAAAAAGCCCTGGGCCTCGTCCAGGTGGCGGAAAGGCACCTCCTCGCCCCGCATCCGCCGGGCGGTGTCCAAGAAGGCCTGGACAGCGGGGCCCGTCCCTTTGAGGACCAAGGGCTCCCCCTGGTTGGTGGAAACGATGACCTGCTCGTCCTCGGGGATGATGCCGATGGGCCTTAGGCCCAGGATCTCCACCACGTCCTCCACGGAGAGCATGTCCCCGCGGCTCACCATCTTGGGGCGGAGGCGGTTGATGACGAGGTAGTTTTCCCGGATCTCCCGGGCCTCCAAGAGGCCGATGATGCGGTCGGCGTCCCGGACGCTACTCACCTCCGGGTTCACCACCACCAAGGCCCCTTCCGCCGGGGTGGCGGCGGTCTGGAAGCCCTTTTCAATCCCGGCGGGGGAGTCAATGAGCACCCGGTCAAACCCCTCCTCGGTGAGGAGGAACTGGACGAGCTCCTTGAACTTGGCGGGGTCCAGGGCCTCCTTGTCCTTGGTCTGGGAGGCGGGAAGGAGGTAGAGGTTTTCCACCCGCTTGTCCCGGATGAGGGCTTGCCGGGGCTTGGCCCGCCCCTCCAGGACGTCAATGAGGTCAAAGACCACCCGCCCCTCGAGGCCCATGACCACGTCCAGGTTGCGGAGGCCCACGTCCACGTCCACCACCGCCACCTTCTCCCCCAGCTTGGCCAAGGCCGCCCCCAGGTTGGCGGTGGTGGTGGTCTTCCCCACCCCGCCCTTGCCCGATGTGACCACGATGGCTTTGGCTTTCACCGCACCTCCTCCTTGGGCTCCAATACGTCCTCCAATCCGCGCAGGAAATCCAAAACCCGCTTGCCCCGCGGGGTCAGGGTGTATTCTACCCGAGGCGGCACCTCGGGGTAGGCCCGCCGCTCCACGAAGCCCAAAAGGTGGAACTCCCGAAGCCTCTCCGCCAGGGTCCTCGGGGAGAGGACAAGAAGGCTTTCCAGGTCGGAGAAGCGGGAGGCTCCCCGGCTTAGGGCGAAGAGGACCTCGGGAGCCCCCCGGCGGGCCAGGACCTTAAGCGCCTTCCGGGCGTTTTTGGACAGGGCCATGGGCTAATGCTATCAAAAGGGGATGTAGCTAGGAAGCGGGAAAGCCAGGCGGCGAAGAGGGTATGCTAAGGGGGTGCAGAAGGAGCCCAGGCCCGACTGGAAGGACTTTTTTGCCTTGGTGCTGGCCCTTTATAGCCTCCTCTTGCCCCCTTTGCTCCTCATCCTGGGGGTCCTCTTCTTGGCCCTTCTTCTCCTCCGGCTCTTCCTGTAAAACTAAAGCATGGAAGGCCTCTTTGAGTCCTTGCCCGAGGGGTACCGGGAAAAGCTCGGCCGCCCGGGGGAATACCCCTTCACCCGGGGCATCTACCCGCGGATGTACCTGGACCGGCTCTGGACCATGCGCCAGTACGCCGGCTTCTCCACCGCCGAGGAGTCCAACGCCCGCTACCGATACCTTCTCGCCCAGGGCCAGACCGGCCTCAGCGTGGCCTTTGACCTGCCCACCCAGCTCGGCCTGGACCCCGACCACCCCATGAGCGTGGGGGAGGTGGGGCGGGTGGGGGTGTCCATCGCCACCCTCGAGGACATGCGCAAGCTCTTTGAGGGCATCCCCTTGGACCGGGTCTCCACCAGCATGACCATCAACGCCCCCGCCATGATGCTCCTCGCCCTCTACCTCCTGGTGGCGGAGGAGCAGGGGGTAAGCTGGGACAAGGTCTCGGGCACGGTGCAAAACGATATCCTCAAGGAGTACTTCGCCCGGGGCACCTACATCTACCCCCCAGGCCCTTCCATGCGCCTGGTGACGGACATCTTTGAGTTCTGCGCCAAGCGCGTGCCCAAGTGGAACACCATCAGCATCTCCGGCTACCACATCCGGGAGGCCGGGGCCACCGCCGCCCAGGAGATTGCCTTCACCCTGGCGGACGGGAAGGCCTACGTGCGGGCGGCCCTGGAGCGGGGCCTGGACGTGGACGCCTTCGCCCCCAGGCTCTCCTTCTTCTTCGCCGCCCACGGGGATATCTTGGAAGAAGTGGCCAAGTTCCGGGCGGCCAGGCGGCTTTGGGCCCGCATCATGCGGGAGGAGTTCGGGGCCAAGGACCCCAAAAGCTGGATGCTCCGCTTCCACACCCAGACCGGGGGCTCCACCCTCACCGCCCAAGAACCCCTGAACAACGTGGTGCGCACCGCCTACCAGGCCCTGGCCGCCGTGCTTGGGGGCACGCAAAGCCTCCACACCAACGCCTACGACGAGGCCCTGGGCCTGCCCACGGAGAAAAGCGCCCTCCTCGCCCTGCGCACCCAACAGATCCTGGCCTACGAAAGCGGGGTGACCAAGGCCATTGACCCCTTGGGGGGGAGCTTCTACGTGGAGCATCTCACGGATGCCCTGGAAAAGGAGGCGGAGAGGCTCATCGCCGAGATAGACGCCCTGGGCGGGGCCGTGGCCGCGGTGGAGGCGGGCTACTTCCAGCGGGCCATAGAGGAGTCCGCCTGGCAGTTCCAGAAGGAGGTGGAGGAGGGCAAGCGCATCATCGTGGGGGTGAACCGCTTCTTTGACCCCAATAGCCCCCTGAACGAACCCGTGCCCGTGCAGCGCATTGACCCGGAGCTCCACGAAAGGAGGAAGCGGGAGCTCGCCGCCTTCAAGGCCAACCGGGACGGGGAAAGCGTCCGGGTGGGCCTTGAGAACCTGCGCCAGGCAGCCAGGGGGCAGGAAAACCTCTTCCCCTATGTCCTCGAGGCCTTCCGCCGCCGGGCCACCCTGGGGGAGGTCTGCGGGGTCTTGCGGGAGGAGTGGGGGGAGTACCAGCCGGGGAGGTGAGCCGTGGAAGGGGAGGCCGAGCTTTGGGGTTTTCTGGAAGAACACCTAAGGAGCATCTACGAGGGGGACTACGCCGCCTACGCCGCCACCACTCACCCTGAGCTCTCCCTCTACGAGTGGTTCGTCACCCCCCACCGCCTGGACGGCTTGGAGTTCCACCGCTTCATGGTGGAGAAGCGCTGGGCCACCCAGGGCAGGCCCTACCGGATAGACCTCTTGGAAAGAAGGCTCCAGCGCTATGGGGACGTGGCCATCTTCAGCTACACCCTCCTCCTCACCCTGGAGGAGGAAGGCGGCCTAAGGCACCGGGCGGTGAACGAGAGCCGGGTGGCGGTACGCTTCCCCGAGGGGTGGAAGGTGGTGCACGTGCACAAGAGCCCGGCGGGCTAGCCCGCCGGGCCCAAGGCCGGGGCCTTAGGCCCCCTCTTTCAGCTTCTCCACCACGGAGCGGTCCTCGAGGGTGGAGGTGTCCCCCTTGATCTCCTTCTCCCCGGCGGCGATTTGCCGCAGGAGGCGGCGCATGATCTTGCCGGAGCGGGTCTTGGGCAAGGCGTCGGTGAAGCGCACCTCGTCGGGGCGGGCGATGGGGCCGATCACCTTGGCCACGTGGGCCTTGAGCTCGTCCCTGAGGGCATCGGAAGGCGTATACCCCTCCTTCAGGGTCACGAAGGCCACGATGGCCTCCCCTTTCATGGGGTCAGGGCGGCCCACCACCGCCGCCTCCGCCACCGCCGGGTGGGAGACCAGGGCGGACTCAATCTCCATGGTGCCCAGGCGGTGGCCCGCCACGTTCAGGACATCGTCCACCCGGCCCTGGATCAGGTAGTAGCCGTCCTTATCCCGCCGCGCCCCGTCCCCGGTGAAGTAGACCCCGGGGTGCTGGCTGAAGTACTGCTGGATAAACCGCTCCGGGTCGCCCCAGACCGTGCGGAGCATGCTGGGCCAGGGCCTCGTGATGCAGAGGTGGCCGCCCTCGTCCGGGTTCTCCACGGGCTTGTGCTCGCTGTCCAAAATCTCCGGCTTCACCCCGAAGAAGGGCTTGCCGGCGTGCCCCGGCTTCATGGGATGGGCCCCGGGCAGGGTGGTGATCATGATGCCCCCCGTTTCCGTCTGCCACCAGGTGTCCACGATGGGGCACCGCCCTTTCCCGATCACCTGGTAGTACCAAAGCCAGGCCTCGGGGTTGATGGGCTCGCCCACGGTGCCGAGAAGCCTCAGGGTTTCCAGGCGGTGCTTGGCGGGCCACCCCTCCCCCCACTTCATGAAGGCCCGGATGGCGGTGGGGGCGGTGTAGAGGATGGTCACCCCGTACTTGTCCACGATCTGCCAGAAGCGGTCGGGCTCCGGCCAGTTGGGGGCCCCCTCGTACATCACCGTGGTGGCCCCATTGAGGAGGGGCCCATAGACCACGTAGGAGTGGCCGGTGATCCAGCCCACGTCGGCGGTGCACCAGTAGACGTCCTCGTCCTTGAGGTCAAAGACCAGTTTGGTGGTGTAGTAGACGTAGGTCATGTAGCCGCCCGTGGTGTGGAGGACGCCCTTGGGTTTGCCCGTGGAGCCCGAGGTGTAGAGGATGAAGAGGGGGTCTTCCGCCTCCATGGGCTCGGGGTCCAAGCGGTCGGGGACCGCCTCCATGAGCTCGTGCCACCAGTGGTCCCGCCCCGGGGTCCAGGGGACCTCCTCCCCGGTGCGGCGCACCACCACCACGTGCTCCACGCTGGGGGTTTCCTTGAGGGCCTCGTCGGCGTTCTGCTTCAAGGGGACGATGCCGCCCCGGCGGTAACCGCCGTCGGCGGTGATGAGGACCTTGGCCTGGGCGTCCTTGATGCGGTCGGCCAAAGCCCCAGAGGAAAAGCCCCCAAAGACCACGGAGTGCACCGCCCCGATGCGGGTGCAGGCCAGCATGGCGATGGCCGCTTCGGGAACCATGGGGAGGTAGATGGTGACCCGGTCGCCCTTCTTCACCCCAAGCCTTTTTAGGACGTTGGCGAACTTCTGCACCTCCCGCCAGAGGTCGTGGTAGGTGAGGACCCGCTCCTCCCCAGGCTCCCCTTCCCAGATGAGGGCCGCCTTGTTCTTGCGCCAGGTCTTCACGTGGCGGTCCAGGGCGTTGTAGGAGAGGTTGGTCTTCCCCCCCACGAACCACTTGGGGTGGGGGAGGTCCCCCTCCAGAACCTTCTGCCAGGGCTCAAACCAGTGGAGCTCCGAGGCCACCCGTCCCCAGAAGCCCTCGGGGTCCTTTAGGCTTTCCTCGTAAAGGCGCTCGTACTCCTCCTCGCTCTTGATGTGGGCCTGCTGGCGAAAGGCCTCGCTCGGGTAGAACACCCGCTCTTCCTTGAGCACGCCTTCAATCCGGTCCATATCCCCCTCCTTTGCCCTTGAGGATAGGAGGAGGCATGGGCAGGGTCAAGAAAAGGGGGGTTTTTCACCATTTGCCAAAGCCCCCCTTTCTTGACAGGGAAGGGCCTACCAAGGGCAAGATGGGGGCAGATGGCCAAGAAGCGAAGCCTCTCCACCGTCCAGGCCGCCTTGCGCATCCTGGCCTACCTGGCGGAGCACCCCGAGGGGGTAGAGGTGAAGGAGGTGGCCCGCCTCCTGGGGAAAAGCCTTTCCACCGCCTACGCCCTTCTCAATAGCCTGGTGGAGGAAGGCTTCGCCGTTAAAGGGGAAAGGGGCTACCGCCTAGGAAGCGCCAAGCCCCTGAGGGTGGAGACCACGCCCTTGGAGGAGGCCCTCGAGGAGCTTTACCTGCGCACGCGGGAGCGCTGCTACCTGGCCCTCCTCACCCCCGAAGGGGTGCGGCTCAAGACCCGGGGGCGGCAGGGCCAGCCCCACCCCTTGGGGGAAACTCTCCCCGAGGAGGCCCACGCCCTGGCCCTGGGCAAGGTCCTCCTGGCCTTCCACGCCCTGCCCCTCCCCCCTCTCCGCCCCCGCACCCCCTATACCCTCACGGACCCCTTGGCCCTGGAGGAGGAGCTCAAACGGGTGCGGGAATCGGGCCTGGCGGCGGAGATGGAGGAGTACGCCTTGGGGCTTTCCGCCTTGGCCGCCCCCCTTTTTGGCCCAGGCGGGGAGCTCCTCGGGGCCTTGGGCGTGGTGGTGCCGGCCCGGCGCTTCCCCTTCGCCTTTAGCCGCCTGGCCCGGGCCCTTTCCGAGGTGGCCCAGGTTTCCCCTTACCTCAAGCCCCCCGAGCCCCCAAGCCTCGCCCCGCCCCCGGAGGGGAGCTTCCGGGTGGAGGTGGTGGACCCTCCCCCAGGGCTCAAGGAGAAGGCCAACCTGCAGGACTTCGCCGCCGCCTACCGGGAGGCCCTCGAGGACCCCGAGGGCTTCTTTGGCCCCTTCGCCCGGGCGTTCTTCTGGGAAAAGCCCTGGGAAAAGGCCTACGACCCCGAAAGCCGCCGCTGGTTCCAAGGGGGGCTCACCAACGCCGCCCTAAACGCCCTGGACCGCCACCTCCCGGAAAGGGCCCAACAGGTGGCCCTCCTCACCCTGGACGGGGAAGGGCGCCTGGAAAAGTGGACCTACCGGGAACTCAAGGAGCTCTCCGCCCGCCTGGCGGGCCTCCTTTGGGGTTTAGGGGTCCGGCCCGGGGACCGGGTGGCCCTCTACATGCCCACAGGGGCCGAGGCTGCCTTAGCCCTTTTGGCCCTGGCCCGCATAGGAGCGGTGCACGTGGCCTTGCCCGTGGGCCTTGGACCTGAGGCCTTAAGGGAAAGGCTTCTCCAAAGCCAGGCCCGCCTCCTCCTCGCCGCCGACGGCTACTACCGCAGGGGGCAACTGGTCCCCTTGCGCCCCGTGGTGGAGGCGGCCATAGCGGGGCTAGACCTCCCCGTGCTCTGGCACGCGCGGGGGAGCACGGAGTTTTGGGAAAGGGTTTCGGAAGGGAGGCCGGTGGACCCCGTGCCCGTGCCCGCCCACCACCCCCTCTTCCTCCTCCACACCTCGGGCTCCACGGGGAAGCCCAAGGGCGTGGTCCACGGCCACGGGGGGTACATGGTGGGGGTGGCCTGGGCCCTCCGCTACCTCTTTGACCTGAAACCGGGGGAGGTCTTCCACACCACCGCCGACCTCTTCTGGGTGGTGGGCCATTCCTTCGGCCTCTACGCCCCCCTTTTCCTTGGGGGAACGAGCCTCCTGGCGGAAGACCGGCCCGACCACCCAAGCCCCGCCGCCTTCTACGAGCGCCTGGCCCGGCTTGGGGTGGACGTCCTCCTCACCTCCCCCACCCTGCTCCGCACCCTAAGGCGCCACGGGGAGGCCAGGCCCACGGGCCTGCGCCTGGTGGGGAGCGTGGGGGAGGCCTTGGCCCCGGAGGTGTGGCGCTGGACCCGGGAGAACCTGGCCTGGCCCGTGGACAACTGGTGGCAGACGGAGCTAGGGGCCCCGGCCCTCGCCACCCCCCTCACCCTTTCCGCCAAGCCGGGCTTCGTGGGGGTGCCCCTGCCCGGGGTGGAGGCCCGGGTGGTGGACGAGCGGGGCGAGGTCCTCCCCCCGGGGGCCAAGGGGCACCTGGTCCTCCTCCGGGCGGGCCCCGCCCAGCTGGTGGACCTCCTTGGAGGGGGAAACCCCTGGCAGGGGGGGCTTTACTGGACCGGGGACCTGGCGGTGATGGACGAGGAGGGGTATTTCCGCATCCTGGGGCGCTCGGAGGAGGTGATCAAGGTGGGGGAAGCCAGGCTCGGCACCGCCGAGGTGGAGGCCGCCGCCCTCACCCACCCCCAGGTGGCGGAGGCGGCGGCCATTGGGGTCCCGGGGGAAGAGGGGGAGGAGATCGTGGTCTTCGTGGTGCCCAAGCAGGCGGTACCCGAGGAGCTCAAACCCCTCCTGGCGGAAAAGCTCAAGGCCCACCTCCTGCGCCACCTGGGCCCCGTGCCCCCGCCCCGGGTCCTCTTCGCCGAAAGCCTCCCCCGCACCCGGAGCGGCAAGATCCTGCGGCGCCTCTTAAAGGCGGAGCTTTTGGGCCTAGACCCGGGGGACACCTCGGGACTGGAGGAAAGCTATGGCGGTGGAAAAACTCCTTAGGGCGGAAGAAAGGCTTTGGGCCCCAGAACCCTTGCGGCAAGCGGCCAACCTGAAGGACCTCGCTGCGGAGTACCGGCGGAGCCTGGAAGACCCCGAGGGCTTCTGGGGGGAGTGGGCGAAGCGGTTCTACTGGGAGAAGCCCTTCCAGAAGGTCCTGGAGTGGCACCTCCCCGAGCACCGCTGGTTCCTGGAGGGCACCACCAACGCCGTCTACAACGCCCTGGAGCGCAACGTGGAGCGGGGCCTGAGGAACAAGGTGGCCCTCCTCTACCTCTCCGAGGACGGCCGGGAAGCGAAGCTCACCTACGGGGAACTCCTGGACCGGGTGCGCCGCCTGGCCACGGCGCTTAAAGGGCTTGGGGTGGGCAAGGGGGACCGGGTGGTGATCTACATGCCCCTCACCCTGGAGGGGGTCATCGCCATGCTGGCCGTGGCCTACCTGGGGGCCATCCACAGCGTGGTCTACGCCGGGCTCGGGGTGGCGGCCTTGAGGGAGCGCATCCTGGATGCCGGGGCCAAGCTCCTCATCGCCGGGGACGTGAGCTACCGGAGGGGGAAGGGCGTGGACCTCCGGTCCATCGTGGAGGAGGCCATTCGGGACCTTCCCCTGAAGGTCATCTGGTTCCAACGGGCCTACCGGGCGGAGCTTCCCGAGGGGCATTACGACCTCCACGAGCTCCTCTGGAACACCCCCCCGGAGGCCCGGGCGGAGATGGTGGAGGCGGAACACCCCCTCTTCATCCTCTACACCTCGGGCTCCACGGGCAAACCCAAGGGGGTGGTCCACGTCCACGGGGGCTACATGGTGGGCACCACCTACCACCTGCGCACCTTCTTTGACGTGAAGGACGAGGACGTCTTCTGGGCCACCAGCGACATCGGCTGGATCGTGGGCCACTCCTACATCGTCTACGCCCCCCTCTTGGAAGGCATCACCTCCGTGCTCCGGGAAGGGGCCCCGGACTACCCCGACCCCGGGGCCTTCTGGCAGGTGGTGGAGCGGTACCGGGTGAACGTGATGTTCACCGCCCCCACGGCGGTGCGGCTTTTCATGAAGTACGGCCCCGAGTGGCCCAAGCGGTACGACCTCTCCTCCTTGCGCCTCCTCGCCGTGGCGGGCGAGCCCCTAAACCCCGAGGCCCTGCGCTGGGCCTACGCCCACCTGGTGGAGGGGGGCCAGCGGGGCTTCGTGGCGGACAACTGGTGGCAGACGGAGCTGGGCGGGCCCACCCTGGGCACCCCCCTCGCCCTTCCCGCCAAGCCGGGGTTTGCCGGGGTAGCCTTGCCGGGGGTGGAGGCCTTGGTGGTGGACGAGGAGGGGAAGCCCGTCCCCCCGGGGCAAGGGGGGCTTTTGGCGCTCAAAAGGCCCTTCCCCCACATGATGCGCACCGTCTGGGGCAACCACGAGCGCTACCTCCAGTACTGGCGCGAGGTGCCGGGAGGGGTCTACGCCGCCGGGGACGTGGCGGTGATGGACGAGGAGGGTTATTTCAGCATCCTGGGCCGGGCGGACGACGTCCTCAACGTGGCCGGCCACCGCATCGGCACCGCGGACGTGGAGAGCGCCTTGGTTTCCCACCCGGCGGTGGCGGAGGCGGCGGTGATCGGCGTGCCCGACCCCCTGAAGGGGGAGGCCATCAAGGCCTTCGTGGTGTTGCGCGCCGGGCAAACCCCTTCGGAGGAGCTAAGGGAAAGCATCGTGCAGCACGTGCGCAGGGAGTTGGGGCCCATCGCCACCCCCAGCGAGGTGGTCTTCCTGGAGAAGCTCCCCAAGACGCGCTCGGGGAAGATCCTGCGCCGCCTCCTCAAAGCCCAGGAACTGGGCAAGGACCCCGGGGACCTCTCCACCCTGGAGGAGTAGCCTCCTCTCCTCACCTCCCCACCCCCTCGAGGGGGTGGGTTTTGGCTTCCTAGCCCCCCTTCTCCCCGGGGAAACCCTGGCTTTTGCGCATGGTCGCAAAGCCCCCGTTTCTTGACACCCCCCTCATCCTTCCCTAAGATTGCCGCTAACCGCGAGGGAAGCTTTGCTGGCGGAAGCGCGTACCGCTTCCCAAGCGGGGGAGGGAGTTATGAGCGGGCTAGAAGCTTACTGGAAGGAAAACCTAAACCTTATCCGAAACCTCCTCATCATTTGGGCTTTGGTTGGCTATGTCTTGGGCATCCTCTTGGCAGAACCCCTCAACGCCATCCGCCTCTTCGGCGGCCCCCCCTTGGGGTTTTGGATCGCCCAGCAGGGGAGCATCTACGTGTTTGTGATCCTCATCTTCTACTACGCCTACCGCATGGCCGCTTTGGACCGGAAGTACGGCTTTGAGGACTAGGAGGTTGGTATGACCGCGGAAGTTTGGACTTGGATCATCGTACTCCTCACCTTCGCCCTCTACCTGGGCATCGGCTACTGGGCCCGCGTGCGGGAGACCACGGGGTTCTACGTGGCAGGCCGCGGCGTACCCCCCGTGGCCAACGGGGCCGCCACCGCCGCCGACTGGATGTCGGGGGCGAGCTTCATCTCTATGGCAGGCCTCATCTCCTTCCTCGGGTTTGACGGGGCGGTGTACCTCATGGGCTGGACGGGAGGGTACGTCCTCCTCGCCCTCCTCCTCGCCCCTTACCTGCGCAAGTACGGCAAGTTCACCGTGCCCGAGTTCGTGGGGGACCGGTACTACTCCAACGTGGCCCGGGTGGTGGCGGTGATCTCCGCCCTCTTCGTTTCCTTCGTGTACGTGGTGCCCCAGCTCCGGGGCGTGGGCATCGTCCTTTCCCGCTATCTAGGGGTGGATGTGGCCACGGGCGTGTGGGCCGCCGTTTTGGTCACCGCCTTCATCGCCGTAATCGGTGGGATGAAGGGCATCACCTGGACCCAGGTGGCCCAGTACACCGTGCTCATCATCGCCTACCTCATCACCGGCATCGCCCTCGCCAACCTCCTCACGGGAAACCCCATCCCCCAGCTCGCCTTCACCTTCTCAGACTTCGCTGTGCGGCTTAGCCAACTGCAGGTGGAACTTGGCCTCAACGAATATGTCAAGCCCTTCCAAAGCCTGAGCCAGCTCAACGTCTTCCTCATCACCCTAACCCTCATGGTGGGTACGGCCGGCCTACCCCACGTGATCATCCGTTTCTACACCGTGCCCAAGGCCTCCGACGCCCGCTGGAGCGCCGGGTGGGCCCTCCTCTTCATCGCCCTTCTCTACACCACCGCCCCCGCTGTGGCCGTCTTCTCCAAGTACAACCTCCTGAACACCTTGGCCAACAAGCCGGTGGAGGAAGTGCAGCAGATTGACTGGGTGCAGAAGTGGAGCAAGACGGGCCTTCTCAAGCTGGAGGACAAAAACGGGGACGCATCTACCAAATCACCGCTAGCCGCGACACCAACGAGATCACCATTGACCGGGACATCATCGTCCTCTCCACCCCCGAGGTGGCGAAGCTTTCCCCCATCGTGGTAGGCCTGGTGGCGGCAGGCGGCCTGGCGGCGGCGCTTTCCACAGCGGCGGGGCTTCTCATCGTCATGGCCAGCGCCATCTCCCACGACCTCTACACCCGCATCATCAACCCCCAGGCCTCGGAGACCACCAAGCTCACCATCGCCCGGGTGGTGATCCTCCTGGTCACGGTCCTCGCAGCCCCCTTTGGCATCAACCCGCCCGCCTTCATCGCCCAGCTGGTGGCCTTTGCCTTCGGGCTTGCCGCCAGCACCTTCTTCCCCGCCATCCTCCTGGGCATCTTTGACCGCAGGATGAACACCCAGGGGGCGGTGGCCGGGATGCTCGTAGGGCTGATCTTCACCGCCACCTACATCGTGGGCACGAACTACCTGGGCTGGCCCCGCTTCGTCTTCGGTATCTCCCCGGAGGGCATCGGCACCGTGGGCATGCTCCTCAACTTCCTGGTAGCCTACCTGGTCTCCCGGGCCACGCCCCCGCCCCCCGCAGAGATCCAGAAGCTGGTGGACGAGATCCGCGTGCCCAAAGGGGCGGGCCAGGCGGCAGAGCACTAAGGCCAAACCCCCCGGGGCTCCCCGGGGGGTTTTCCTTTTGGCCTCACCCTAGAATGAAGTATGGTACTTGGCTACCTCCGCTTTTACCTGGGAAGCTTGACGGCCCTCTTCCTCTTCTACCTAGGGGGCC
Organism: Thermus brockianus; assembly: GCF_021462505.1. GTDB lineage: Bacteria > Deinococcota > Deinococci > Deinococcales > Thermaceae > Thermus > Thermus hydrothermalis. Next base: position 41,041 of record NZ_JAKEDV010000003.1, on the reverse strand, counting down.
ACTACGCCCTGGGCCTTCCCTTCCCCACCCCCGGCTTCCTCCTGCGCCTTGCCCTCGCGGCCCTGATAGGCATGGGCCTTGGCGTTTTTTACCACCGGCTTTGGCCCCTTCCCCCGCCAGGCCTAGGGCGCGTGGTGCGGCTTTTCGTCCTTCTGCCCCCTGCCTTTGTCCTGGGCTTAGGGCTGACCCTAGCCCTGGGCGGGCAGGCGGCCTACCACTTCCTGGTCCCCCTCCTCGCCTGGCTCACCCCGGATTATGGACCCAAGAACGGTCCCACCCCTGAACGCCCTTCCCGAGGCTGAACGGGAAGCCCTCCTTCAAGAGGCCAGGGAGGAGCGCCACCCCCCAGGCACCCCTTTCCTGGAGCAAGGGGGAAGGCCGGCCCGGGCGGTCTACCTGGTCCTGGAAGGAGAGGTGGCCCTCCGGGACGGGGAAAGGGAGGTGGACACCCTGGAGCCCGGGGAGTTTTTCGGGTTCCCGTCCCTCCTTTCCGGGGAGCCCCCGGCGTTTAGCGTGGTGGCCAAGACCCCGGTGCGCCTCCTATGTTTCCCCGAGGAGAGCTTCCGCAAGCTCCTCGCCTACCCCGAGGCCGCCCGCTTCTTCGGGCAGGGGCTGGTGGAACGGGTACGGCTTAGGGCCCTGCCCGACCTCTCCCTCTTCGCCCCCGTGGGGCGGCTCGTGCGGCGAAAGCCCGTCTTCATCGCCCCGGAGGCCCCGGTGCAGGAGGCGGCGAGGAGGATGCGGGAGGAGGGCATAAGTAGCCTCCTGGTGGCCTCGGACCCCCCGGGCATCCTCACGGACCGGGACCTGAGAAACCGGGTGCTGGCGGAGGGCCTTCCCCCCTCCACGCCCGTGGCGGCGGTGATGACCGCTCCCCTCTTCGCCCTGCCGGCGGATACCCCCCTTTACGAGGCGGTGGCGGCCATGGTGGAGCGGGGGATCCACCACCTGCCCCTCACGGAAGGGGGGAAGTTGGTGGGCGTGGTCACCCACACGGACCTTCTCCTTCACCAGGCGCAAAGCCCCCTTCTCCTCCTGCGGCGGATTGAGCGCCTGGAGCTCGCCCGTTATAGCGCCGAGGTGGCCCACCTGGTGGAGGGGCTTTTTCAAAAGGGCCTCGAGGCCCTGGAGATCGGTCGGGTGGTGGCCTCCTTGAACGATGCCCTGATCCGGCGCCTGGTGAAGGAGGCGGAAGCGGCCTTAGGGCCACCCCCTATCCCCTATAGCTTCATGGTCTTCGGCTCGGAAGGCCGAAAGGAGCAAGCCCTCCTCACCGACCAAGACAACGCCTTGGTCCTGGCGGAAGGAGGGCACGAGGCCTACTTCCAGGCCCTGGCGGAGCGGGTGGTGGGGGGGCTTTTGCAGGCGGGGATCCCCGAGTGCAAAGGGGGCTACATGGCCACCCGCTGGCGCATGCCCCTGGCGGACTGGATCGCCACCTTCCGCCGCTTCATGGAAACCCCCGAGCCCCAGGCCCTCCTGGAAACCCAGATCTTCTTTGACTTCCGGAGCGCCGCCGGGGCCCTTTCCCTGAAACCCCTGGAGGAAGCCATTCTGGAAGGGGCCAAGCGGGGGGTCTTCCTCTACCACCTGGCCCGGGCCAGCCTGGAGTTCCGCCCCCCCTTGGGCTTCCTGGGCCGGGTGCGCACGGAAGAAGGCTTTATAGACCTCAAGCGCTCCGCCCTCGCCCCCATCGTGTCCCTGGCGAGGCTTTACGCCCTCCTGGCGGGAAGCGCCGCCAAGGGCACGGTGGAAAGGCTACGCATAGCGGCGGAAGCGGGGACGCTAAGCCGGGAAGGGGCGGAAAGGCTGGAGGAGGCCTTCCGCTTCTTCTTCGGCCTGCGGCTCGCCCACCAGCTCAAGGCCTTCCGGGAAGGGAGGCCCGTGGAGAACCGGGTGCTCTGGACCGCCCTCTCCGCTGGGGAAAAACGGCGGGCCCTCGAGGGGTTTAGGGCCATCCAGGAAATCCAGGAGAGCACGGCAAGCCGCTTTAACCTGCGATGAAGGAAAAAGCCTTTGCCCTTTTCCTCCTCGCCCTCTTCCTCTTCACCCTGCCCCTAAGCCTCCTCTTCCGGGGGGTGGAGGGGCCTTTGGGGCTTCCCCCCCTTTACCTCTACCTCTTCGGGGCCTGGGCCTTGGTGGTCTTTCTGGCCTTTCTCCTCTTCCGCCGGCCATGAGCCCTTGGACGCTTCTTTTAGGCCTTTTCCTCTACCTCGGCCTCCTCTTCCTGGTGGCCCTGTGGGGGGAAGGCCGCCCGCGCCTCACGCAAAGCCCTTGGGTCTACGCCCTCTCCCTGGCGGTCTACGCCACCGCCTGGACTTTCCTGGGGAGCGCCGGCCGGGCGGCCACGGAGGGGGCCACCTTCCTCCCCATCTACCTGGGCCCCACCCTCACCCTCCTCCTCTGGCCCTGGCTCCACGGGAGGCTCCTCGCCCTGGCCAAGACCCACCGCCTCACCTCCTGGGCGGACTTCCTCCACCTCCGCTACGGCCCCGGGCCCCTAGCCCCCCTGGCGGCGGGGTTTTTGGTGGTGGGGCTTTTGCCGTACCTGGCCCTGCAGCTTAAGGCCATCGCCCAAGCCTTCCTCTTCCTAAGCGGGGAAAAGGCTCCCCTGGCGGACGTGGCCCTCCTCACCGCCCTTCTCCTCGCCCTCTTCGCCATCCTCTTCGGCACCCGCCGCCTGGACCCCTCGGAGCGCCACCCGGGCCTGGTCCTGGCGGTGGCCTTTGAGTCCTTGGTGAAGCTCTTCGCCCTCCTCCTGGTGGGCGCCTTCGTCCTCCTGAGCCTGGGAAACCCCTTTCCCCTCGCCCAAGCCCGCCCCGACCTCCACCCCCTCCTCCTGCCCCCCGAGGGGCTTTCCGGGCACCTCGCTTGGGTGAGCCTGGTGGCGCTTTCCGCCCTCGCCTTCCTCTTCCTGCCCCGGCAGTTCCACGTGGGGGTGGTGGAAAGCCAAGACCCCAGCCACCTGCCCAAGGCCGCCTGGGCCTTCCCCCTCTACCTCCTCCTCATCAACCTGCCCATCCTCCCCTTGGCCCTCTGGGGAAGGCTTCTTTTGCCCGGGGAAAACCCCGACCTCTACGTCCTCGCCCTGCCCCTTCTTGCGGGAAACCCCTGGGTGGCCTTCCTGGCCTTCTTGGGGGCGGTTTCCGCCGCCACGGCCATGGTGGTGGTGGAGGGGCTTGCCCTTTCCATCCTGCTTTCCAACCACCTCCTCTCCCCCCTCCTCCTGCGCTACCGGGCCCTGGGAAGCCTCCTCCTTTGGCGAAGGCTCGCCATCCTCTTCGTGATGCTCCTCGCCTACCTCTACTTCCGCCTGGCGGGGGAGGCCTACGCCCTGGTGGGCATGGGGCTCATCTCCTTCGTGGCCGTGACCCAGCTGGCCCCGGCGGCCCTCCTCGGCCTCTACTGGAAAGGGGCCACGGGCACAGGGGCCTTGGCGGGGCTCGTGGCCGGGATCCTCCTCTGGGCCTACACCCTCTTCCTGCCCGCCCTGGCCCGCTCGGGCTGGCTTCCCCAGGCCTTCCTGGAAGGCCCCCACCCCCTCCTGCGCCCGGAGGGGCTCTTGGGCCTAAAGGGCCTAGACCCCATCACCCACGGCTTTTTGGTGAGCTTTGGGGTAAACCTGGCCCTTACCCTGGGCATCTCCCTTTTTAGCCGGGGAAGACCCCAACGGGAAGGGCGCACCGGGGAGGTGGGGGCGCTCGCCGCCCTTTTGGAAAGGGTCTTGGGCCGGGAGGCGGCGGAGGGTTTCCTGAGGGAAGCCCAGGGGCTTTCGGGGAGGGAGGCCGCCCTGCGGGCCGAAGCCCTCCTCTCCTCCGCCATCGGCCCGGCCACGGCGAGGCTCCTACTCCTTTCCGTCACGCAAAAGGCCCCCGGGGAAGAGGGCTACACCCCCCTCCTGGAGGAGGCGGCCCGCGAGTCCAAGGAGGTGCGGGCCTACGCCCAAGCCCTGGAGGCGGCAAGGCGGGAGCTGGCCGAGGCCTACGAGCGGCTCAAGGCCCTGGACCAAGCCAAGGACGAGCTCCTTTGGGCGGTTTCCCACGAGCTCAAGACCCCCCTCACCGCCGTGCGGGCCCTGGCGGAGATCCTGCGGGACCACCCGGACCTCCCGGAGGAGGAAAAAGGGCGCTTCACCGCCCTCCTGGCCAAGGAAACGGAAAGGCTTTCCCGCCTGGTGGAGGAAATCCTGGCCTACGCCAGGCTCCAGGCAAACCCCGCCTTGGAGAAGCGGCCCACGGACCTAAAGGCCTTGGCGGAGGAGGCCCTAAGCCTCGCCGAACCCCTGGCCCGGGAGCGGGGAATTAGACTGGAAAGGGCCTTGACCCCACTCTTCACCCACACCGACCGGGACCGGGTTCTCCAGGTGCTCCTCAACCTCCTCACCAACGCCGTGCGCCACGCCAAAAGCCGGGTACGCCTGGAGCTTGCCCCAAAAGGGCAAGAAGCCCTTTTCCGCGTCCTGGACGATGGCCCTGGGGTCCCGGCGGAAGCCCGGCCCCGGATCTTTGAGCCCTTCCAAAGCCTTTCGGGCGGCACGGGGCTTGGCCTTTACCTGGCAAGGCGCCTTGCCGAGGCCTTGGGGGGAAGGCTTTACCTGGAGGAAGGGGAAGGCGGGGCCTTCGCCTTTACCTTGCCCTTGGAGGTGGCGGATGCGGGTTCTCTTGGTGGATGACGAGGAGAGCATCTTGGTGCCCCTAGAGTTTCTCCTGCGCAAGGCAGGGTACGAGGTGGCCTTGGCCAAGACGGGAGAGGAGGCCCTCGAGGCGGTGGAGCGAGGCCCCGTGGACCTGGTGGTCTTAGACCTGATGCTCCCTGGCCTAGACGGCTTCGCCGTCCTGGAGCGCCTAAAAGCCCGCCCAAGCCCCCCCAAGGTCCTGGTCCTCACCGCCCGGGGCCGGGAGGCGGACCGGGCCAAGGCGGAGGCCCTGGGGGCGGAGGGGTTTTTGGGCAAGCCCTTCGCCACGGAGGACTTCCTCGCCCGGGTGCGGGGGCTCTTGGAGGGGGCATGAGGGAGGCCCTGCGCTTTTTGGGCGCCCTCCTCTTGGGCCTCCTCCTGGTGGGGGGGACGGTGGGGGCGGGGCTTTTCCTCCTCCTCCAAGGGGAGGAGGCCCTGGCACGGGAACTCCTCCGGGTGGCCCAGGAGAAGGCCTTTCTCCTCCTCTTCCTGGGCCTCCTCTTCGCCCTGGTGCTGGCCGCCCTCCTCCACCCCCTTTTCCTGGGGTACCTGGCCGCCACCCGGGCCCTGGGCCAGGAGGCGGAGGTCCTCCTGGCCCATCCCGGCCACCGCCTGCGCCTCAAGGGACCCTTTGAGCTTCAGGCCTTGGCCAGGCTCATCAACCGCCTGGCCGAGGAAAAGGAAGCCCTGGAAAAGGAGGTGGAAACCCGCATCGCCGAGGCCAAGGCCCTCTTGGAGCGGGAGCGGGAAATCCTGGCCGCCCTCATCGCCCACCTGCCCCAAGGGGTGGTGCTGGCAAGCCCAAAGGGCCAGGTCCTCCTCTACAACCCCCCGGCCCGCAGGCTCCTTGGGGAAGGGCTAGGGGCGGGCAAGAGCCTCTTCGGCCTCCTAGACCGGGGGCTCCTGGCCCACGCCCTGGCCCTCCCCGAGGAGCGCTTCCTCACCCAAGGGCCCAGGGGGCCCCTGCGCCTCCAGGCGGTGGCCTTGGCGGAAGGGGGCTTTCTGCTCCTTTTGGAAGAGGCGCAGGAGGAGGGGGAGCTAAAGGAGGCCACCTTGCACCGCTTAAGGGACAAGCTGGCGGGGCTTAGGGCCATGGTGGAGGCCTTGGCGGAGGAGGTGCCCCACCCCCTCCTCGCCCAAGCCCGGGCCACGGCGGAGGCCCTTTCCCACCTGGTGGAAGCGCTCAAGGCCCCGGCGCAGGTGGAGGAGGTGCGGGCGGAAGACCTCCTTTCCCTTTTGGCGGAGGCCCTGGAGCGGGAGGCGGGGCTTTCCCCGGGGTTTGCCCTAAGGGAAGGGGCCGAGGGGTTTTTGGTGCAAGCGGACACCTACGCCCTGGCCCGGGGCCTCGCCGCCACCTTGGGAAACGAGGAGGAGGTCTTTCTGGAAGGGGCACGGCAAGGGGGTCTCTTCCGCCTCACCCTAAGCTTCCCCCACCCCGCCCCAAAGCCCCACCCCCTCCTGCAGGAGGCGGTGGAGGCCGCCCGGGGAAGCCTTTGGCGGGAGGGTGGCCGGCTTCACCTCCTCCTCCCGGCCAGGGAAGCGCCAAGCCTCCCCGTCCCCCAAGGACCCCCACCCCGGGCCGAGGTGGTGGACCCCGCCCTGCTCCAGGTGCCGGAGGCCCTGGAGGAGGCCCCCTTGGAGGGCCTCCTCTACACCGCCTTTGACCTGGAGACCACCGGCCTAGACCCGGAAAAGGACGCCATCATCGCCCTAGGGGCGGTGCACGTGCTGGGGCGAAAGGTGCTCTACCAGGAAACCTTTGAGGCCCTGGTGGACCCCGGGCGCCCCGTCCCCAAGGCGGCCACGGAGGTGCACGGCCTCACCTGGGAGATGCTTAAGGGCAAGCCCAGGCTGGAAGAGGTCCTCCCCGCCTTCAAGGCCTTCCTGGAGGACACGGTGCTCCTGGCCCACAACGGGGCCTTTGACCTGGCCTTTCTGCGGAAGGTGGGGGTGGGGGAGCCCCCCTTGGTGGACACCCTCCTCCTCGCCCACCTCCTCTTCCCCGACCTCAAGGACCACCGCCTCGAGGCCCTGGCGGAGCGCTTCGGGGTCCCCGTGCTCGGCCGGCACACCGCCCTCGGGGACGCCCTCATGACCGCGGAGGTCTTCGCCCGCATGGTGCCCCTCCTGAAGGAGAAGGGCTACGCCACCCTGGGAGCGGTGCTTTCCGCCTGCAAGCGGCTCCCCCTGGCCCGGCTCAAGTACTAGCGGGCCCTAAGGGCCTTCTGCCCAATGTCCTTCCGGTAGACCGCCCCCGGGAAGCCCACCCGCGGGATGAAGGCGTAGGCCCGGGCCAGGGCCTCCTCCAGGTCCTTCCCCAGGCCCACCACGTTCAAAACCCTCCCCCCAGTGGAAAGAAGCCGCCCCCCCTCCCACCGGGTGCCCGCATGGAAGACCAGGACCCCTTCCGGGGGCTCGGGCACGTGGAGGGGGATGCCCTTTTTGGGGGCCTCGGGGTAGCCGGGGGCGGCCAGGACCACGCAGGCGGCGGCCCCTTCCTTCCAAGAAAGCTCGGTTCCCGCAAGCCTTCCCTCCGCCACCCTAAGGGCGAGCTCCACCAGGTCGCTTCGCAAGAGGGGAAGCAACGCCTGCGCCTCGGGGTCGCCGAAGCGGGCGTTGAACTCCAGGACCTTGGGGCCCTCCCGGGTGAGCATGAGCCCGGCGTAGACCACCCCCCGGTAGACCACCCCTTCCGCCCGGAGGCCCCGGATTAAGGGCTTCAGGATCTCCTCCTCCACCCGGCGCAGGGTGGCGGTGTCCATGGGGTACGGGGCCACCGCCCCCATCCCCCCGGTCATGGGGCCCTGGTCCCCGTCCAGGAGGCGCTTGTGGTCCTGGGAAGGGAGGAGGGGAAGGATGGTCTCCCCGTCGGTGAGGGCGAGCACCGTGGCCTCCTCCCCCTCCAGGTACTCCTCTATCACCACCTCCCCCCCCTCGGGGCCCGAGAGGAGGTTGAGGACCGCCTGCTTGGCCTGGTGTAGGTCAAAGGCCACCGTGACCCCTTTGCCGGCGGCGAGCCCCGAGTCCTTCACCACGATGGGCACCCCCACCTCCTCCAGGTACTCCAGGGCCTCGAGGGCCTCGGTGAAGACCCGGTAGCGGGCCGTGGGGATGCCGTGGCGCTCCATAAGCCCCTTGGCGAAGGCCTTGGAGCCCTCAATCATGGCCGCCTTCTGCGTGGGGCCGAAGATCTTCAGGCCCCGCTCCAAGAAGGCATCGGCAATCCCCTCCACCAAGGGGGCCTCGGGCCCCACCAGGGTGAGGTCTATGCCCTCCGCCAAGGCCCAGTCCGCCAAAGCCTCCACGTCCCCATTCCAAGGGACGAGCTCCGCCAAGGCCGCCATCCCGGCGTTGCCGGGGGCAGCGTACAGCTTCTCCACCAGCGGGCTTTCCGCCGCCTTCCAAAGGAGGGCGTGCTCCCGCCCCCCGCCGCCCACCACCAGAACCCTCATAGGGGGGATTCTACCCGCTCCCAAAGCGCCAAGGCCGCCCCTCCCACCTCGGGCAGGCGGGCAAGCTCCTCCCGCAGGGGCAGGTGGGGCGCGGCGAGGAGGTGGGCGAGGAGAAAGGCCCCCCGCACCCAAGGGTTGCGGGAGGCGGCGAAGGCCTCGGGCCAAAGCTCTTCCTTGCCCCAAAGGGCCAGGGCGGAAAGGGCCCGGGCGTAAAGGGCCCGCTCCCTAGGGGGCAGGGCGTAAAGGGCTTCCCGAAAGGCCAAGAAGGCCTCGGGGGGCCGGGCCAGGCCCAAGAGCAGGAGGCGCACCGCCCTGGGGTAAAGCCAGTGCTCCAGGCGGAGAACCCGGGCCTCCACCTCCTCCTCCCGGTCCCCAGGCAGGACGGGCACCCGCCCCTGGAGGACGATGGGCCCCGTGTCCACCCCTTGGTCCACGAAGTGGACCGTGGAGCCCGTTTCCTTTTCCCCCGCCTCCAGGACCCGCCGGTGCACGTGGAGGCCGGGGTAATCGGGGAGGAGGGAAGGGTGGATGTTGAGGAGGCGGCCATACCACCCTTCCACGAAGCCCGGGGAGAGGAGGCGCATGAAGCCGGCGAGGAGGACCACGTCCACCTCCATGGCCCGCAAAAGGGCCTGGGCCTCCCCCTCAAAGGCCTTCCGTCCCCGCCAGGGAAGGGCCTCCGCCCGCACCCCCCGCCTCCTGGCCCGCTCCAGGGCAGGGGCCTCGGGGTTGTCGGAGAGGACGAGGACCACCTCCCCCAAGGGGTTCCCAGGGGGGAAGGCCTGAAGCAGGGCCTCCAGGTTCGTCCCCCGCCCGGAGGCCAGGACCGCCATCCGGGCCCTCTGGCCCAGGGGAAAGGGCCAGGCCATCTAGCCCTCCAGGGCCTCGGGGTGGTGTTTCTGCCAGTAGCGCACCAGCCCCTGCAGGTTCATGTAAGGGGGGTCGGCGAGCTCGTAAAGGCGCATCCCCGCCTCGTCCACCCCCGCCCGCTTCAGGCCCTCCCGCCAGTAGGCCTCAAAGCGCCGGGTCATCTCCTCTTGGGAGAGGCCTTCCTTAAGGCGGCTTAGCGTAAAGCCCGCCCAATCCTCCAGGACCTGGCGCAGGGCGAGAAGGTGCGCCTCCACGTCCCGGTACGCCCCGAAGTGGGTGAGGTAGAGGGCCTCGGGGCGCAGGGAGAGGAGGCGGTCCAAGGAGGCGTACCAGCTTTCCAGGTGGATGTCCGGGGGGGGCGTGGGGGGAAGCACCGGCCCCGGGGCGATGCGCACCCCGGCGATGTCCCCGGCGAAGACCACCCCCTCCACCCGGTAGGCGTGGTGGTGGGAGGCGTGGCCCAGGGTTTCCAAGGCCTGCACCTTCACCCCGCCCAGGTCCACCACCTCCCCGTCCTCGAGGGCCCGCACCCTTTCCGGGGGGATGCCCTTTAGCTCCCCCCAGAGGGGCTTAAGGAGCGCCCCATAGATGCGCTCCGCCGAGGCCAAAAGCTTGGAGGGGTCCACCAGGTGAGGGGCCCCCTTGGGGTGGACGTAGACCGTGGCCCCAAGCTCGGCCAGGCGCCAGGCGGCCCCGGCGTGGTCCAGGTGGATGTGGGTGACGAAGACGTGGCGCACCGCCTCGGGCTCCACCCCGTGAGCCCTTAAGCCTTCCACCAGGCGGGGATAGGTGCTTTCGGGGCCCGTTTCTATCAGGACGGGCCCTTGGGGGGTATCCAGGAGGAAACTGGCGATCACCCTCTCCGCCCCCTGGAACCCCAGGTCCAACACCCTCACCACGGCCGCTCCTCCTTGGGGCCGATGCGGGTGTGGAGGGTGCCTACGCCCTCCACCGCCACCTCGAGGCGGTCCCCAGGCTCCAGGGCCCCCACCCCTTCCGGGGTTCCGGTGAGGACCACGTCCAAGGGCTCCAGGGTCATGAAGGTGGAGATATAGGAGAGGATCTCCGCCACGCTAAAGATCATCTGGGAGGTGTGCCCCTCCTGCCGAAGCTCCCCGTTCACGTAGGTGCGGATCCAGACGTTCTGGGGGTCCAGATCGGTTTCCAGCCAAGGCCCCAAGGGCAGGAACTTATCGGCGCTTTTGGCCCGCACCCACTGCAGGTCCTTCTTCTGGGCGTCCCGGGCGGTGATGTCCACGGCCGCGGTATACCCGAGGACGTGGTCCAAGGCCTTTTCCGGAGGGACGTTGCGCATCCGGTCCCCCACCACCACGGCGAGCTCCCCCTCGTAGTGGAGCTCCCCCGTGAAGAAGGGGTAGGGCACCGCATCCCCCGTGTTCCAGGGGTCCATGGGGTTGCCCGGGTGGGCCAGGGCGTTCGGGGCCTTGAGGAAGAGCCCGGGCTCCTGGGGGAGGTCGTGGCCGAAATCGTGCCCCATCTCCCGGATGTGCTCCCTGTAGTTTCGCCCCACGCAGACGATCTTGCTCGGGGTCGCCGGCACCAGAAGCCGGACCGAGGCCAAATCGTAGCGCCTGCCCGTGGGGTTCCCCCCGGGGCCATCGGTTTCCAAGACCACTTCCCCTTCCAGGATGCCCCAGCTCCCGCCGTTAAACCTCAGGATCTTCATGCCCCAAAGCTACCACCTTCCCTTCAGGATTTGTAGGCCCCTCAAGGCCACCACCAGGGCCACCAGCAACACCGCAAGCCGGCCCTCCCCGGGCACCTCCAGGAAAAAGACCAGGTAGCCGAAAAGGGCCCCAAAGGGGATGGGGTAAACCCCCCGCCTCCTCCGCCACCAAAGGAGATGGTAGACGCCCGCCACCAGGAGGGCGAAAAGGGCGGAAAGAAGGGCCTCCTGTGGGAACCATACCAGGAAGAAGCCCAAGGAGGGGGCGATGCCCCCGCCCCCCCGGAAGCGGAAAAAAAGGGGCCAGGTGTGCCCCGCCACCACCGCCGCCCCAGCCCAGGGGCGCCAAGCCTCAGGGGTCAAAAACCCCACCAAGGCCCCTTTGCCCACGTCAAAGAGCACCACCCCAAGGGCGGCCCAGGGCCCCTTCTGCCGGAAAACCCCCGAACCCCCCGGAAGGTCCTTTCCCCGCACCTCCGGAAAGAAGAGAAGCCCCCCCACCAAGGAGCCCAGGAGGTAGGCCAAGAGCACGTACCCCATGCCCCCATTCTTGCAAAAGGCCTCCCGTTGCCCTATCCTGAGGATGGAAGTTTCCATGAAGCGCTTCCACCCAGGTGCCAGGCCATGAGAAAGAAGAAGCCCACCATCCACGAGGTGGCCGCCCGGGCCGGCGTGGGCCTGGGCACGGTGAGCCGGGTGCTCAACAACCACCCTGCGGTGCGCCCGGAAACCCGGGCCCGGGTCCTAAGGGCCATGGAGGAACTGGGCTACACCCCTAACCCCCACGCCCGCCGGATCGCCGGGGGCAGGAGCTACACGGTGAGCGTCCTCCTCCCCTTCGTGGCCACGGAGTTCTACCGCAGGCTCATAGAGGGAATAGAGAGCGTCCTCCTGGAAAAGCGCTACGACCTGGCCCTTTTCCCCATCCTCTCCGAGGCCAGGCTCAGGCGCTATTTGGAGAGCCACACCCTGGCCTACCTCACGGACGGCCTCATCCTCGCCTCCTACGACCTCACGGAGCACTTTGAAGGGGGAAAGCTCCCCACGGATCGGCCCGTGGTCCTGGTGGACACCAAAAACCCCCGGTACGACTCCGTCTACCTGGACAACTTCCTGGGCGGGCACATGGCGGGCACCTACCTGGCCCGCTTCCCCGGGGCCATCTTCGCCGTGAAGGTGGAGGAGGAGCCCGACCGCGCCTTCCGCCACACGGTCTTCGCCGAGCGCATGGCGGGGTTTTTGGAGGCGCTAAAGGAGCGGGGCAGGCCTTTCCCGGAGGACCACCTCTACACCACCCGCCTCTCCCCCGAAGGGGGGCGGCTTGCCCTCCGTCACTTCCTGGAGAAGAGCTCCCCGCCCCTCAACGTCTTCGCCGGGGCCGACCAGGTGGCCCTGGGGGTCATGGAGGAGGCGGAAAGGCTCGGCCTCACCCTGGGCAAGGAGGTGCGGGTCCTAGGGTTTGACGGCCACCCCTTCGCCGAGGAGGTGGGGCTTTCCACCATCGCCCAGCCCGTGGAGGCCATGGGGGCGAAGGCGGCGCAACTCCTCCTGGAAAGGATGCAAGGGTACGCCGGCCCCCCAAGGGAGGTACGCTTTGAGCCCCTCCTCATTGAAAGGGCCTCCACCGGAACCCCGCCCGCCGTGCCCTACGTGCCCTAAGCCATGCGCCTGGAAACCTTCGCCCACCTCATCCGCTGGGTCATGCTCCTGCCGGTGGCGGGGCTTCTCCTGGGGGCCTTCTACTTTGCCTGGAACGCTTTTACCGAAGCCCTAAAGGCCCTCTCCCACCCCCTCGAGGAGGCCCTTCCCGCCCTGGTGGGGGCGGTGGACCTGGCCCTTTTGGCCGCCGTCTTCCTCCTCTTCTCCCTGGGCCTTTTTGAGCTCTTCATCCGCCCCCTGGAGCTCCCCATGGGGAACATCCTGGCGGTGGAAAGCCTTTCGGACCTAAAGGCCAAGCTGGGCCAGGTCATCGTCATGATCCTGGTGGTGAAGTTCTTTGAGAAGGCGCTGGGCTTCAAGCCCAATAGCGCCCTGGACTTCCTCCTCTTCGCCGGAGGCGTGGCCCTCCTGGCGGGGGCGCTTTGGCTCGCCAAGGCCAAGGAGTAGTGCTGGTCTACCTGGACCAAAACCACGCAAGCCGCATGGCCAAGCACCTCCTGGGCCAACGGGGCCACGAGGCCTTCGGCCGGCTCTACGAGGCCCTAAAGGGGAGGGTTTTGGCCCCGCCGAGCCCCTTCCACGTCCTGGAAACCCTTTACCCGCAAAGGGGACCTAAGGAGAAGGCGGGCTACCTCCTCCCCGCCCTGCAGGCCCTCTTCGGCCAGCTCTCGGAGGGGTACTGGGTGCGCCCCTGGCAGGAGGTGGCCTGGCGGCAAAGGCGAGGGCTTTACCGGGAAGACCTCCTCTGGCGGGGGGGAAGCTGGGAGGTGCCGGCGGACCTCTCCCCCTTCCAGGGGCTTCCGGAAAGGCTAAGGGGGCTTCCTCCCCTCGAGGCCCTCCACACCGCCCGGGCGGAGATCCTCTCCCGCACGGGGCTAAAGGAGGTGCCCTTCGTCCGCCTCCTCGCCCAGCTCCTCGCCCGCATGGCCACGGACCCCACCCGCAAGCCCCGCCCTTCCGACCTCCTGGATGCGGTGATGGCGGCCACGGTCTACCCCTACGTGGACCTCCTCCTCACCGACCGCTACCTCCGGAACCTCCTCCCCGAAAGGAGCGTGGGGGGTAGGCGGAAAGAGGTGGAGGCCCTGGTCAGGCGCCTCCTTGGGGAGTAGACTGCCCCCGTGAAGGGGATTAAGGACCCCCGCCTCCTGCCCATCGCCGAGAAGGTGGAAGCCGGGGAAAGGCTCACCTTCGCCGAAGGCCTGGTCCTTTACGAAACCCAGGACCTCCCCACCCTCATGCGCCTCGCCAACCGGGTGCGGGAGAGGAAGCACGGCCACAAAACCTACTTCGTCCACTCCATCCGGGTCTCCCAGACCAACATCTGCTACGTGGGCTGCACCTTCTGCGCCTTCCAAAGGCGCTTTGGCGAGGAAGGGGCCTGGGACTGGGACGTGGAGGAGGTGGTGGCCTGGGTTAGGGCCCGCTACCAACCCGGCCTCACGGAAATCCACCTGACCGCCGGCCACCACCCCAAAAGGCCCTTCCAGTACTACCTGGACCTGGTGCGGGCCCTGAAGGAAAGCTTCCCCGGCGTCCAGGTGAAGGCCTGGACGGCGGCGGAGATCCACCACTTCTCCAAGATCGCCCGCCTGCCCTACCGGGAGGTGCTCCAAGCCCTGAAGGAGGCGGGCCTGGACGCCATGCCGGGGGGTGGGGCGGAGATCTTCGCCGAGAGGGTGCGGAAGCGGATCGCCCGGGCCAAGGTGAGCGCCGAGGGCTGGCTGGAAATCCACCGCACCGCCCACGAGCTTGGCATCCCCACCAACGCCACCATGCTCTACGGGCACATAGAAACCCTGGAGGAGCGCCTGGACCACATGGACCGCCTGCGGCGCCTCCAGGACGAAACGGGGGGGTTCATGAGCTTCATCCCCCTGGCCTTCCAGCCCGACGGGAACCAGCTCGCCCGGGAGCTGGGCAAGCGGGAGTTCACCACGGGCCTGGACGACCTCCGGAACCTGGCGGTGGCCCGGCTCTACCTGGACAACATCCCCCACATCAAGGGGTACTGGGCCACCCTCACCCCCGAGCTCGCCCAGGTGTCCCTGGACTGGGGCGTCACCGATATAGACGGCACCCTCATTGAGGAGCGCATCGTGCACATGGCGGGAAGCCCCACCCCGGAAGGGCTTTCCAAGCGGGAGCTCGCCCGCATCATCCTGGCGGCGGGGAGGATCCCCGTGGAGCGGGACGCCCTTTACCGGGAGGTGCGCGTCTGGGACCAGGTGGAGGCCTGATGGCCTACGTCCTGGGGGTGCCCCTTTACGCCAACACCGCCCCCCTTTACCGCTTCCTGGAAGCGGACGGGTTTGCCCTCCGCCACGGGGTGCCGGCGGAGCTGAACCGCATGGTGCTCTCGGGGGAGGTGGGGCTTTCCCTGGTTTCCAGCTACTTCTACCTGAAGCACCAAGACGCCCTGGGCCTCCTTCCCGACTTCTCCGTGGCGGTGCTGGGCCGGGTGTACTCCGTGAACCTCTTCCACAAGGTGCCCCTAAAGGCCCTAAAGCGCATCGCCCTCACCACGGAAAGCGCCACCAGCGTAGAACTCCTCAAGCTCCTCCTCCGGGAAAAGGGGCTGAACCCCGCCTACGCCCAGGCGACTGGGGGCTTGGAGCTCCTGGAAGACCACGACGGCGTCCTCCTCATCGGGGACCGGGCCATAAAGGCCTACGCTGGCCTCCTAAAGGAACTCCCCGAAACCCCCCACGCCCTCCCCACCCGCTTTGGGGAGGTGGAGGTGATGGACCTCTCGGCCCTCTGGTTCCAAAGGACCCGCCTTCCCTTCGTCTTCGCCGTATGGGCCTACCGCAAGGAAAACCCTCCCCCCAAAGCCCTGGTCCAGGCCCTCAGGCGGGCTAGGCGGGAGGGATTGGGCCGGCTTAAGGAGGTGGCGGAGGCGGAGGGAAAGCGGCTTGGCGTGGACCCGGCTCTCCTCCAGCACTACCTCTGGAACTTCCGCTACCACCTGGAGGAGCCGGACCGCCTGGGCCTAGAGGCCTTCGCCGAGGCCTTAGGGCTTCCCTTCCGGCCTTCGTACTATCCGGGATAGCGCTTGACCTCTTATAGCGCTTTAGATATTATCCTCTTGGGCCGAAGGCCCAAAGGAGGCCCGTATGCGTTGGAAACTAGACCCCACCCACACCAGCGTGGAGTTCGCCGTGCGGCATATGATGATCGCCACGGTCAAGGGCACCCTCAACCTCAAGGAGGGATACGTGGAGACGGACGAAAGCGGCAAGCCCCTCCGGGTGGAGGCCCGCCTGGACGCCAAGAGCATCCACACCGGGGTGGCGGACCGGGACAACCACCTGCGCTCCCCGGACTTTTTGGACGTGGAAAACCACCCCGAGATCGTCTTCCGAAGCGAGCGCATCACCCCCTTGGGGGAAGGGCGCTACCGGGTGGAAGGGGAGGTGACCATCCGCGGCGTGACCCGGCCCCTCGCCTTTGAGGTGGAAACCCATGGCCCCGCCAAGGACCCCTGGGGCAACGAGCGCATGGCCGCCCACTTTGAGGGGAAGCTGAACCGCAAGGACTTCGGCCTCACCTGGAACGTGCCCCTGGAGATGGGCGGGGTGCTGGTGGGGGAAGAGGTGCGCTTTAGCGTGGACACCGAGGCGGTGAAGGAAAAGGAAGCGGTGGCCGGGTAATGCCCTTTCCCAGGCGGCTCCTCTCCTTGGCCCTAAGGGTGCGGGACCTGGGGGCCGCCTTGGGGTTTTACCGGGACCTTCTGGGCCTAAAGGTGGAGGCGGACCCACCCCGCTACCGCCTCTTCCCCGAGGGAAGGGGGTTTTGCCTAGAGCTTATCCACGACCCCGAGGCGCCCCTAAGGCCCTACCCCTCCCTGGGGCTATACCACTTCGCCCTCCTCCTCCCGGACCGCAAGGCCCTGGCCGGGGTTTTCCGGAGGCTCCTCGAGGCGGGGGCCCACTTTGAAGGGGCGGCGGACCACGGGGTTTCCGAGGCCCTCTACTTCCGCGACCCCGAGGGAAACGGCCTGGAGCTCTACCGGGACCGCCCCCAAGGGGAGTGGCCCAAGGGGCCCCTCATGTTCACCCTGCCCCTCAACCTGGAAAGGCTCCTGGCGGAAAACCCCAAGGCCACCCCCCTGCCCCCGGAAACCCTCCTCGGCCACCTCCACCTGCACGTGGAAGGCCTCGAGGGGGCGGAGGCCTTCTTCGCCGGGAGGCTCGGCATGGCGGTCACCTTGCGCACCTACCCCGGGGCCCTCTTCTTCGCCTGGGACGGGTACCACCACCACGTGGGGGCCAACACCTGGGCGGGGCCAAGGAGGGCCCCGGAAGGGGCCACGGGGCTCGTGGCCTACACCCTCCTGGACCCCTTTGGGCGGGAGGAAACCCTTTTGGACCCCGTGGGGGCGCAGGTGCGCTTGACAGGCCGCGGGGATGCCCCCTAAACTTGGGGGCAATATGCGGAGGCTAGGGCGCTACTTCGGCTTTTATTATCCCGCCGGGGGCGCCCTGCGGTCCGCATAGGCTTTCACCGCAACCGGGCGCCCCCCAAAGGGGGCGCCCAAGGTTTTTGGGAGGGGAGCATGCTCATCGTGATGAAGCGGGGACACACGGAGGCGGAGCTGGAAGAGGTGGTGCGGGAGATTGAGAAGGTGGGCTACCGGCCCCACGTCTCCCGCGGGGTGGAAACCACCCTGGTGGGGGCCATTGGGCGGGGCCCCACCCCGGAACTCATGGAACATTTCCGGGCGCTTCCGGGGGTGGCGGAGGTCATCCCCATCTCCAAGCCCTGGAAGCTGGCGAGCCTCGAGGTCCAGCCCTTCCCCACCGTCCTGGAGTTCCCCACGGGGAAGACGGGGGGCGGGCACGTCCTGGTGGCGGCGGGCCCCTGCGGGGTGGAGTCCCGGGAGCAGACCCTGAGGGCGGCCCGCTACGTGAAGGCCCACGGGGCGGGGATGCTCCGGGGCGGGGCCTTCAAGCCCCGCACGAGCCCCTACGCCTTCCAGGGCCTGGGGGTGGAGGGGCTAAAGATCCTGGCCGAGGCCCGCAAGGAAACGGGCCTTCCCGTGGTCACGGAGGTCCTTTCCCCCGAACAGGTGGAGCTCGTGGCGGAGTACGCCGACGCCTTCCAAATCGGGGCCCGCAACGCCCAGAACTTCCCCCTCCTCCAGGCGGTGGGGGAGGCCAAGAAACCCGTCCTCCTCAAGCGGGGCATGAGCATGACCCTGGAAGAGTTTTTGATGAGCGCCGAGTACATCCTCTCCCGGGGGAACATGCAGGTCATCCTGGTGGAGCGGGGCATCCGCACCTTTGAGAAGGCCACCCGCTTCACCCTGGACGTTTCCGCCGTGCCCGTTCTCAAAAGCTGGACCCACCTCCCCGTCTGGGTGGACCCCTCCCACCCGGCGGGCAAGCGGGAATGGGTCATCCCCCTGGCCCTGGCGGGCCTCGCCGCTGGGGCGGACGGCCTCATCGTGGAGACCCACCCCGAGCCGGAGAAGGCCCTTTCCGATGCGGCGCAGCAACTTCACGAGCACGAGTTCGCCGAGCTTATGGAAAAGGTGCGCCGCCTGGTGGCGGCCCTGGATAAGAGCCTTTCCACCCCTGCCCTGGCATGAAGCCCCTCTTCGGCAAGGTGGGCATCTTCGGCGTGGGCCTCCTGGGGGGGAGTGTGGCCTTGGGGCTTAAGGAGCGCTTCCTGGCCCAGGAGGTGCACGCCTACGACCAAGACCCCTTGGCCCTGGAGAAGGCCCTCTTCCTGGGGGTGGCGGACCGGGTGCATGCGGAGCTAGGGCCTTGGGTGGGGGAGCTTTCCCTGGGCATCCTCGCCGCCCCCGTGGGGGCCCTGCCCGGCCTCGCCAAGGCCCTGGCCCCCTTGGCCCACCCCGAAAGCCTCTGGACGGACGTGGGCAGCGTCAAGGGCAAGGTGGTGGCCCAGCTGGAGGGGCTTCTTCCCCACTACCTGGGGGGCCACCCCATGGCGGGGAGCGAGCGGGCCGGGGTGGAAAACGCCCACGCCGGGCTCTTGCAAAACGCCGTCTGGGTCCTAACCCCCACGGCCCGCACGGACCCCAAGGCCCGGGAGGGGATACGGCACCTGGTGGAGGCCCTGGGGGCCTACCCCCTGGAGATGCCCCCCTCCCTCCACGACCAACTGGTGGCCCGCATCTCCCACCTCCCCTACCTCCTGGCCGTGGCCCTAAACCGCCTGGTGGCGCAAAGCCCCCACAAGGAACTCCTCATGTTCCTGGCCGCCGGGGGCTTCCGCGACCTCACCCGGGTGGCCTCGGGAAGCCCCAGGATGAGCCGGGACATGGTGGTGGAGAACAAGGAGGCCCTGAAGGAGGCCATAGAGGAGCTAAGGGCGGTGCTTTTGGACCTCGAGGATCTTCTGGACGAACCCGAGGGCCTCTTGCGGGTAGCCGAGGAGGCCAAGCGCACCCGGGATAGCCTCCCCATCGTGCGGCGAAGCCTCCTCCCCGAGATGTACGACCTGGTGGTCCAGGTGCCGGACCGCCCCGGGGAGATCGCCCGCATCGCCACCGCCTTAGGGGAAGCGGGGGTGAACATCAAGGACATAGAGGTTCTCACCATCCGCGAGGCGGCGGGGGCCTTGCGCCTCTCCTTCGCCACCCGGGAGGAGCGGGAGGAGGCTAAGCGGGTCCTGGAGGGGGCGGGCTACCGGCTCCCCTGATCGGTGCGCCGGACCACGCGGTCCTTCCCCGCCCGCTTGGCCTGGTAAAGGGCCTCGTCCGCCCTTTGGTAGAGCTCGGAAAGGTCCCCCCGGTAGGAGGCCACGCCGAAGCTCGCCGTGGTGCCCAGGGCTTTAAGGCCCTCCCGAAGCCGCTCGGCTAGGCGGGTGGCCTGGAGGGGGTCCGTCTCCGGCAGGAGGATGGCGAACTCCTCTCCTCCAAAACGGCCCACCAGGTCGCCCCGGCGCACGTGGGCCACCAGATAACGGGCCACCTCCTTCAGGAGCCGGTCCCCCTCGGGATGGCCCTTCTCATCGTTCACCCGCTTGAAATCGTCCAGGTCCAAGAGGATCAGGCTAAAGGGCTTAGCCCCCCGCTCCACCCGGGCCGCCTCCCGCTCCAGGGCCATCTCCAGGGCCCGGCGGTTGGGAAGGCCCGTGAGGGGGCAGGTGAGGGCCTGTTCCCGCCAGAAGCGGGCCTGGCCGTAGAGCTCCCGGAAGCGGGCGAGGAGGAGGGTGAGGGCCAGGAGGACGGGCTGGCTTAGGGCGAAGTGGGCGTAGTAGGGGCGCTCCCACCCCCAAAGGAGGGGGGCAAAAACCAGGAGCCCTCCCCAAAAGCCCGAGGCCGCCAAGGCCCAGGGCACGGGGTAGGCAAGGGCAGCCAGAAGGTAGAGGGCCGAGGACCAGAACCCCACCACCCACCCCTCCCCCTGGGCCCGCCAAAGCTCAAAGAGGAGGTAGGCCCCAAGCCCGTGGACCAGGAACCTGGGAGCCCGCTTCGGCCCTCGGGTTAGGGCGAAGAGGAAAAGGAGGGCGAAGGCGCCATAGACCCACCAAAGCCCCGGGGCCTTGGGCGGGTAGAAGTAGAGCTGGAGGCCGATGCCCACGGGAAGGCCGAGCCAAGCGGCCAGGTAGAGGAGGCGGCCCAAGCGGTCCATGTAACCACTTTTGTCCAAAATGTGTGAAAATTGTGTGCAAAAAACCTCAGGGGAGGAGCTTGCCCGGGTTGAAAAGCCCCCCAGGGTCCAGGGCCGCCTTCACCTGGCGGAAGGCCTCGAGGGTCTCCCCATCCACCGCCTCCGCCATGAACTTCCGCTTCATGAGGCCAATCCCGTGCTCCCCGGAAAGCACCCCCCCGTGCCGCAGGGCCACCCGGGCGATCTCGTGGGCGAGCTCCCATACCCTCTCCTCGCTCTCCCGCCTGGGGTCAAAGAGGATGTTGGGGTGGAGGTTCCCGTCCCCGATGTGCCCGAACTGCACCACGATGAGGCCATACGCCTCCCCCAAGGCCCGGATCTCCCGCACCACCTCCGGCAGGGCGGAGCGGGGCACGGCGATGTCCTCGTTCACCCGCTTGGGCCGGATCCGCCCCAAGGCCGGGCTCACCGCCCGCCGGGCCCGCCAAAGGGCCTCGGCCTCTTGCTCGTCCTGGGCCTTTCGGACCTCTGCCCCATGGGCCTTGGCGGTTTCCTCCAGGAGGGAAAGCTCCTCCTGGACGAGCTCGGCCTCGTCCCCGTCCGTTTCCACCAGGAGGAGGGCGTGCCCCCGGGGTAGGCCCATGCCCAGGTAGTCCTCCACGGCGTCCACGCAAGCCGGGTCCAAAAACTCTAGCCGCGCCGGCACCGCCCCCAGGGCGATGGCCCGGGAAACCGCCTCCGCCAAGGCTTCCACCGCGGGGAAAGCCGCCATGAGGGTGGCCCGGTGCCGGGGGATGGGCAAAAGCCGCACCCGGGCCCCGGTGATGAGGCCCAAGGTGCCCTCCGCCCCCACCAAGAGCCCGGGGAGGTCAAAGGCCTTCCGTTCCAGGAGGTGGGCCTCCCCGAAGGCGTCCACGAACTCCAAGGCCAAGAGGTAGTCCCCCGTGACCCCGTACTTGAAGCAAAGGGGCCCCCCGGCGTTCTCCCCCAGGTTGCCCCCCAGGGTGCTGGTGCGGTAGGAGGCGGGGTCAGGAGAGTAGAAGAGCCCAAAGGGCTTCGCCGCCTCGGAGAGGCGGGCCGTGGTCACCCCGGGCTCGGCCCAGGCGGTGCGGGCCACGGGGTCTATGGCCAGGCGGTCCATGCGGGTGAAGGCCACCACGATGGCCTCCCCCAGGGGCACCGAGCCCCCGGAAAGCCCGCTTCCCGCCCCCCGGGGCACGAGGGGTAGCCCATACTTCCGGGCGAGGCGCACCAGGGCCTGCACCTCCTCCCGGGTCCTGGGCAGGGCCACCGCCAAGGGCTCCTCCCCCACCAGGATGGCGTCGTAGCGGTAGACCTCCTTCTCCGGCCGGGAAAGGAGGGCCCTTTTGCCCAAAAGCCGCCTAAGCTCCTCCCTCGCCGCCTCCAAGACCCCCATGCCCTAAGGCTACCAAGCGGGGTCGCAGAAGGCCGAGGCGTCCGGATAGACGGGGTTTCCCGCCACAAAGGGCCCGGCAAGCCCCCCGGTGAAGCCGCGCAACCAAAGCCGCCGGGGAGGCAGGTTGGGCTCCACGCCAATCCCCTGGGGCGCCACGGCCCCTTGGGGGGAGGTGGCGGAAACCGCCTGGATGACCCCTTCCGGCGTCACCTCCACGAAGCCCCGGACAAGCCCCCCGTAGATGGGGCCTCTAAGGGTCGCCCGCTCCTCGGGCCGGGCGTTTTCGGGGTGGACCCCTTCGGGAAGCCAGTAGAACTCCAGCCTGTCCAGCCTGCCCTCCAGGTAGAAGCGATAGTCCAGGCGGGTGTTGGCATAGGCGCAGTAGGTGGACTGCGTCCTAAGGTCCGAGATCCGGTGGCCCGGGTAGACCACCTCCAGGGTCAGGGAACAAGCCGCCAAGAAGGGGAGAAAGAGGAGAAGCGTCCGCATATTCCCATCCTCTCCCCTCCCCCCCTTTCCCTGCTTTGCCCAGGCTAAAGGGGGCTTTAGACTGGGCGGCATGGCCTACTGGCTTTTGAAGTCCGAGCCCGAGGTGTATAGCATAGAGGACCTCAGGCGGGAAGGGCAGGCCATCTGGGACGGGGTGCGGAACTACCAGGCCCGGAACTTCCTTCTAAGGATGCAACCGGGGGACCTCTGCTTCTTCTACCACTCGGGCGCCAACCCCCCGGGGATCGCCGGGCTCTGCCGGGTGGTGCGCACGGGGATCCCCGACCCCACGCAGTTTGACCCCCGTAGCCCCTACCACGACCCCAAGGCCACCCCGGAGCGGCCCCGTTGGTACACGGTGGAGGTGGCCTTCCTCGAGGCCTGGCCCCTCATTCCCTTGGCCGAGCTCAAGGCCTGCTTCCCCCCCGACCACCCCCTCGTGAAAAAGGGGAACCGGCTTTCCGTGATGCCGGTCCCCCCGGAGGTGGCAGCGAGGCTTATTGCGCGGAGAGGGTGCCGATGATCTTGAAAAGCGGCAGGAACATCCCGGCCACGATCATGCCCACGATCACGCCCAGGAAGATGATCATGAGGGGCTCAATGGCCGCGGTGAGGCTCGCCACCGTCTCGTCCACCTCCCGCTCGTAGAAGTCCGCCAGCTTGTTGAGCATGGTGTCCAAGGCTCCCGTCTCCTCGCCGATGGCCACCATGGAGCTCACCATGGGGGGGAAGATGAAGGGGTGCTGGGCCAGGGTGAGGTTCAAGGGGTCGCCCTGCTGGATCCTCTGCTTGGCCGCCTCCACGATCTCCTCCACCACCACGTTCCCCGCCGTACCCTTGGTGATGTCCAAAGACTCCACGATGTTCACCCCGCTCCCCAGAAGGAGGGCCAGGGTGCGGGAGAAGCGGGCCACGGCCGTCTTGCGGTTCAGGCTACCGAAGACAGGGATGCGGAGCTTGATCCGGTCAATGACCTTCCGCCCCTGCGGGGTGCTGTAGTACCAGCGGTAGACGAAGAAGAGGACCACCGCCAGAAGGAGGAGGGGCAGGGTGGCCGCCCGAAGCAGGTTGGAAACGGCGATGAGGAAGCGGGTAAGGAGGGGAAGCTCCGAGCCCAGGTCCGTGAGGATCTGGGCGAACTGGGGCACGATGCCCGTGAGGAGGAAGTAGGCCACGCCCACGGCGAAGACGAAGACGATGACCGGGTAGGTCATGGCGCTTCTGATCTTGCCCCTTAGCTCCAGCTCCTTCTCCAAGAAGGTGGCGAGGCGGTCCAGGATCACGTCCAAGCCCCCCGAGGTCTCCCCCGCCCGCACCAGGTTCACGTAAAGCCGGGAGAAGAGCTTGTGCTTGGCTAAGGCCTCGGAAAAAGCCATGCCGCCTTCAATGTCCGCCCGCACCTGCTTGAGGATTTCCCGGAACTTCTTGTTTTCCGTCTGCCTTTCCAGGATGGCCAGGGACTGGAGGAGGGTGAGGCCTGCCCCCAGCATGGTGGCGAGCTGCCGGGAGAAGATGGCCAGGTCCTTTAGCCCCGGCCCCCGCTCCAAAGCGGGAAGCCGCACCTCGGCCCTAAGCCCCTTTCCCGGCTCCTTGATTTCGGCCACGAAAAGGCCCCGGTCGCGGAGGAGCCGGGCGGCGGTGCGCAGGTCCTCGGCCTCAATGGTGGCCTCCACCAGGCGGCCCTGCCGGTCGCGGGCCTTATACTGGTAGACTGGCATGGCAGAAGTATACCAAAGGGAACTGGAGGAAGCGGCCCGCACCCTAAGGGAGGGTGGGCTTGTGGCCTTCCCCACGGACACGGTCTTCGGGGTCCTCGCCCGCATGGAGGACGAGGCTGCCTGCCGCCGCATCTACGAGGTCAAGGGGCGGCCGGAGGAAAAGCCCTTACAGGTCCTGGTGGCGGACCTGGAAAGCGCCCTAAAGCTCGCCGAGCTAGGCCCCCTCGAGGCCAAGTTCCTGCGCCTGGCGGAGGCCTTCTGGCCCGGGGGGCTCACCGTGGTGGTGCCCGGGAAAAACATCCCCCCCTGGATCAGCAAGGACGGCTCCGTGGGCCTAAGGATGCCGGCCCACGAGGTCCTGCGGGCGCTTCTCCGCCAGGTTGGGGGCTACACCGCCGCCACCAGCCTGAACCGGAGCGGGGAAGCGCCGGTGCGCACGGCGGAGGAGGCGAAGGCCTTCGCCGTGGACTACATCTTCCCCGGGGAGGCGGGAGGGCTTGCCTCCAGCGTGGTGGACCTGCGCACGGGGGAGGTCCTAAGGGAAGGGGCCATCCCCAAGGAGGCCCTTCTCCCCTACCTCAGGGATGCTTAGCCTGAAGGCGGAAATCCTCGCCGTCCTCTTCGCCGCGGGCAGGCCCGTGGGCCTCAAGGAGCTTCGCGCCCTGGGCCACCCGGAGGAAGGGATCCTTCGGGCCCTCAAGGCCTTGGAGGCCGACCTGGCGGAGGGCCACCTGGGGGTGGCCCTGGAGCGGGTGGCCGGGGGATGGCGGCTCGTGGTGCACGAGAAGGCGCTTCCCGCCGTGGAGAAGGTGCTTAAGCCGAGCCCCCCCAGGCTCTCCCGGGCGGCCCTGGAGGTCCTCGCCCTCATCGCCTACCACCAGCCCGTGGCCCGGGCGGAACTGGAGGCCATGCGGGGCAAAAGCGTGGAGGGCGTCCTGGAAAGCCTCCTGGAAAGGGGGCTAATCCGGGTGGTGGGGGAGAAGGAGGCCCCGGGCCGGCCCAAGCTCTACGGCACCACGGAGCGCTTCCTGGAGGTCTTCGGCCTGGAGAGCCTAGAGGACCTCCCGCCCCTCGAGGACGGCCCACCCCTCCTCCTCCGCGGCTAAGGCTTCCTTGGCGGGGATGGGCAAGGGGCTAAAGAGCTCGTTCTGGCGCACGAAGGCCAGGAGAAACCGCCCCAAAAGGCGCATCTGGCTCCGGTGGGCCCGGATGGCCCTCTCCTTCAGGCGCACCTCCGCTTCCGTGAGGGGAAAGCGCCGCCAGGGAAGCCCCCTTCCCCTAGGCGGCGGGTAGAGGGGAAGCCGGGGGTGGAGGCCCTTGGGCAGGGGGTACTGGTACCCCCCGTGGATCACGTAGTACTCCAAAAGCCCCTCCATCCCCAAGGCCGCCGCCGCCTGCATGCCGAAGTAGGCGGTGGCCTGGTGGTCCCGGTGGGCGTCCAGGGGGCTTGGCAGGAGGATGCGGCTTGGCCTAAGCGCCCGCAAGAGCTCCAGCAAGACCCCCTCCAGGGCCTTTCCCGTATAGGGGAGCCCGGGGCGGTAACACCCGGGGTAGGCCACGGCCTTTAGGCCGGTGTAGGGGCTTTCCCAGGGCAGGTAGTAGTGGGTGGTGAAGAGGGCGAAAAGCCCCTGGTCGGGAAAGCCCAGAAAGATGGCGCTTTCCCGCGGAAGCCCCAGGGCCTCGAGGCCCCGCCAGGCCTCCACCATGCGCCTTAAGGCCAAGCGGCGCATGGCTTCCTGGGAGGGCAAGGGGCTACCCGCCGCCAGGTCAAAGGCGTCCCCCGAGGTGAGGTAGACCACCGTGACCCGCCCGCCCCGGAGGGCCACCCGGCGCATGCGCCCCGCCGCCGCCAACACCTCGTCGTCGGGATGGGGGGCGAGGACGAGGAGGTGCTCCTCCCCCGGCTCCTCCGCCACGGGAAGCCCCCGGGTCCTCAAGGAGGCGAAAAAAGCGTGGTAGTAGGCGAAGAGGAAGCGCCCGTTGATGAAGGCCCAAACCCCCAAGGCCGCCAGGAGGACCGCCACCCGTTCCGCCCAAACGAGCCCCAGCCAAAGCCTCAGGGCCTCCGCCAGGGCGAAATAGGCGAGGAGAAGAAGGAGAAGCCACTGCCACGGGGCCAGACGGCGCACGAGGGGCATTCTACCCGGGGGTAGACTGGAACCGTGCCCAAGGTGCGGCGGGCCACGCCCCAAGACCTCCCCGCCATCGCCCGCATCTCCCACCAAACCCTCCTTCTGGGCAGGGAGGGCAGGCAGGTCTTCCCCAGCGAGACCCTTTGGGGGGAGCTCTTCGTGGCCCCTTACCTCAGGCGGGGGTGTTGCAACCTGGTGGCCGAGGAAGGGGGGGAGGTGGTGGGCTATATCCTCGGGGCCTGCTCCGATCGGGCGCTCCTCCTTGACCTCCTCCCCCGGCTACCCCTTCTCCTCCTCAGGCTCCTCCTCGGCCGCTACGGCCCCACCCTGCCCCACCTCCGCTACCTCCTCCGCCTCCTCCTTTTCCCAGGCCCGAAGGCCCCCAAGGACCGCTACCCCGCCCACCTGCATATCTCCGTGCGCCCCGAGGCCCAGGGCCACGGGGCGGGCCGGGCCCTCCTCGCCGCCTTCTTGGACTGCCTCAAGGAAAAAGGGGTGCCCGGGGTGCAGCTTTCCACCACCCGCGCCAACCAAGCCGCCCGCAAGCTCTACCGGAGCCTAGGCTTCCGCCTCTACGCCAAGCGGGCCACCCCCTTCTGGGCCCCCTACCACGGCCACCCCGTGATCCACGAGGTCTGGGTGAGGCAGCTTTAGGCAAGGCGCACAGCGGTGCCGCTTACGGTGACCATGAGCATGGAGTTGCCCTGGCCCAGGACCTCGTAGTCCACGTCTATGCCCACCACGGCGTCCGCCCCAAGCCGCCTGGCCGCCTCCGCCAGCTCCGCTAAAGCGATCTCCCGCGCCCGTTTGAGCTCGGCCTCGTAGGCCCCGCTCCGGCCGCCCACGATGTCCCGGATCTGGGCGAAAAGGTCCCGGAAAAGGTTGGCGCCCACGATGGCCTCGCCGAAAACCACGCCCAAGTAGGCCTCAATCCGGTGCCCTTCCACGTCTGGGGTAGTGGTGAGGATCATGGGCCCATAATAAGGGGGTGCTGCCCGAAGCCCTCAGGGGGTGGGAGAGCTACCGGGAGTGGCTCGAGGCCGACCCCGAGTTCCAGGGGCGCATCGTCTTCGCCCGCCTCCTTCCCCGAAGACCCCCGGAAAGGGTGGCGCCCCAGGGGCCCTTCGCTGGGGTCTTGGAAGCCTTGGGGCTCATGCCCTTCCGCCACCAGCAGGAAGCCTTGGACCTGGTGGCGGCGGGCCGAAACCTGGTCATGGCCTACTCCACCGCCGCCGGCAAGAGCCTCGTCTTCCAAATCCCCGTGCTCAAGGCCGCCCTAGAAGGGGAAACGAGCCTCCTCCTCTTCCCCACCAAGGCCCTAGCCCACGACCAGCTCCGGCGCCTTAGGGCCATGGCGGAGGCCCTGGGGGCAAAAGGGGTCTACCCCTACGACGGGGACACCCCGGGAAGCACCCGGAAACGGGCGCGGGAAGAAGGCCAGGTCCTCCTCTCCAACCCCGATATGCTCCACTTCGGCCTCCTGCCCCGGCACGGGGAGTGGGCCCCCTTCCTTGCCCGCCTCCGCTACATCGTCCTGGACGAACTCCACGCCTACCGGGGGGTTTTCGGCACCCACGTGGCCCTGGTCCTCTTCCGCCTCCTCCGCCTCGCCCGCCACTACGGGGCGAACCCCCAGGTCATCGCCGCCAGCGCCACCATCGGCAACGCCCGGGAACATGCGGAAAACCTCACGGGCCTTCCCTTCGCCGAACTCAAGGAGGAGGTGGCCCGTTCGGAAAGGGAACTCCTGGTCCTCCTGCCCAAGCCCCTAGACCGCAAAGGGGAAAGGCGGCGAAGCCCCCTCCTCGAGGCCGCCTACCTGGCCCGGGCCCTGGCGGAAGGGGGGCTTAGGGCCCTGGTTTTCGCCAACGCCCGCAAAAGCGCCGAGCTCATCGCCCGCTACGCCGCCCACCCCGGGGTCAGGCCCTACCGGGCGGGCTACACCGCCCGGGAAAGGCGGAAGCTGGAGGAGGCCCTGAAGGAGGGGGCGGTGCGGGTCCTGGTGAGTACCAGCGCCCTGGAGCTCGGGGTGGACATCGGGGAGCTGGACGCCGTGGTCCTGGTGGGCTACCCCGGCTCGGTTTCCGCCTTCTGGCAGCGGGCAGGGCGGGCGGGGCGGGGGGAGCGGCGGGCCCTGGTGGTCTACATCCCCCGGGAAGACCCCCTGGACGAGTACTTCCTCCACCGCCCCGAGCTCCTCCTGGAAACCCCCCCCGAGATGGCGGTGGCCGACCCCAAGAACCCCGTCCTCTGCCCCCTGCACCTCCACGCCGCCGCCTGGGAGATGCCCCTTTCGCGGGAGGAGGTGCTTTGCCGGGAGGCCCTGGCGGAACTCCAGGAGAAGGAGGGCCGCTTTTACACCCAAAGGAGGCGGCCCCACCGGGCGCTCTCCTTGAGGGGCCTTGGGGCCACCTTCACCCTGAGGGGCCCAGAAGGGGAGGTGCTGGGCTACCTGGACGAGCGCCAGGCCTACTGGGAAGCCCACCCCGGGGCCATCTACCTCCACGGGGGGGAAAGCTACCTGGTGCGGAACGTGGACCCCTCGAGACGGGAAATCTGGCTCCTCCCCGCCCTGGAGGACTACTACACCGAGCCCCGGGCGGAAACGGACCTGGAGGTCCTCACCGGGGAGCCCGTAGGCCAGGGGGTCTGGGTGGGGAAGGTGGTCATCCGGGAACGGGTGGTGGGTTACGTGAAGAAGCGCTTCTTCACGGGAAGCGTCCTGGAGGAGGTGCCCTTGGAGCTTCCCGAGGTCTCCTTCCCCACGGAGGCCCTTTGGTTCCACCCCCCGGAGGCGGTGCCCCCCCACCAGATCCCCGGGGGGATCCACGCCCTGGAGCACGCCATGATCGGCCTCCTGCCCCTTTTCGTCCTGGCGGAACGGCAGGACATCGGGGGGCTCTCCTACCCCTTCTACCCCAGGCCCCTCCCTTCCGGCGCCGGCCCCACCGTCTTCATCTACGACGGCTACCCCGGCGGGGTGGGCTACGCCCGGGCCGCCGCCCGCCGCTTTCCCGAGTGGGTACGGGCCACCCTGGAACTCCTCAAGCGTTGCCCCTGCGAGGAGGGCTGCCCCCGGTGCGTCCTCTCCCCCAAGTGCGGGAACGGCAACCAGTACCTGGACAAGAAGGCGGCCCTCCACCTGGCCCAGGCCCTGGCCTGGCGGCAAGCGTGGGACCTTGACAGGGCTCCTGGGCGAACTCTAAACTAAAGCCATAAAGCGTTTAAGGTTGCTTTTTATACCGGGTATTCTCCTAGCGGGCCTCCTCAGCGCCTGCACCCAAGGGCCATCCCTGAGCGCCCAGGACGTGGAGGCCATGGTGAAGCCCCTGGCTCCCTTGCTTGTGCCCGAAGCCCCCGAGCCCCAAGGAAGCTTAAGCCCGGCGGGCATCAGCCTCACCTTGACCAAGGCCTGCCCCGCCGGGGGGAGTCTGGCGGTCCAGCACAGCGCCGACTGGAGCGAAAACGGGGGGAGCTTCTCGGGGAGCCTCCAAGGGGAGCGGTGCGCCTTCGCCGAGCCCGAGCCGCTGGAGTACCGCAACCTTTCCCTCACGTACACCGGCTGGGCCCAAGGCACGGGGAGCGCGGCCTCCTTCGTTTACCGCCACCAAGGCCAGGGCCAAGCCATCTTCCGGGGCCAAACCTATAGCCTGCGGCTTTCCCTGGAAATTCGGGTCCAGGCCGTGTACGAGAACGGCTTCGCCCTAAGCTACACCCTCTCCGGCACCACCTGGGTGAACGGGCAGGCCTACCCCGTGGAAGAGCAGTTCACCCTCACCTACACCCCCTAATCCCCCAAAGCCGGCTTCCCAGGGGCCCTTCGGGGCCCTTAAACTTTTCCCATGGCCCCGGTGGAGGAAAGCCCCGAAACCTTTTACGCCCGCTTCCGGGAACACGCCATTTTGGCCCACCTTTTCCCCGAGCCCTGGGGGAGCCCCCTCCTCGAGGCCCTGGCGGAGGGCGTCCTGGTCTACGCCTTTGACCGGGGTGCCCCCCCGGCCCCCACGGGGCCCACCCGCGTCCTCCTCCACGGGGTGGTGGCGGAGGCCAGGCCCTTGGAAGGCGCCCCCTTCCTGGAACGAAAAAAGGACCGCTACCGCCTGGGCGGGGAGGCGGTGCCCCTAGGGGAAGGATTTTACCTCCTAAAGGCCCCCCTTCCCGTGGTGGTCCACGCCGAGGCTCCCCTGCCCCCCAAGGCCGAGGTCCTCCTCCACCCTCCCCTAATGCTCTTCCGGGAGTAGCCGTGCGCTGCGAGTGCGGGCACAAAAACCCCCCCGAGGCCCGGTTCTGCATGGCCTGTGGCCGTGCCCTAGGAGCCATCCTGCCCGAGGAGCGGCGCTTTGTCAGCGTGGTCTTCTTTGACCTGGTGGACTCCAGTCGGGGCTTCCAAGAAGGCCTGGACTCCGCCTACGCGCGGCTACAGGGGGCCCTGGAAGGGGCCGCCCGGGCCGCCCGGGCTCGAGGAGGCTTCGTCCACCGCTTCCTGGGGGACGGGATTTTGGTCCTCTTTGGGGCACCGCGGGCCAGGGGCCTGGAGCCCTGGCGGGCCTTGGAGGCCGCCCTGGACATGGTGAAGGCTTCCCCCTTTCCCGCCCGGGCCGGGGTGGCGAGCGGGGAGGTGCTCTGGGCCCCTTTGGGAAGCGGCCAAGCGGGGGAGCCCACGGCGGTGGGAAGCCCCGTGGTCCTGGCGGAGCGGCTTTCCAAACTGGCCGCCCCGGGGGAGGTCCTGGCGGACGCCACCACCCTGGCCCTGGCCCAGGGGGCCCGGGCGGAGTTCTTGGGCCACCGGGAGGCCCGGGGCCTGGGGGAGGTGCCGGTACACCGGGTACAGCGGGTGGAAATCGCCCT
Organism: Thermus brockianus; assembly: GCF_021462505.1. Taxonomy (GTDB): domain Bacteria; phylum Deinococcota; class Deinococci; order Deinococcales; family Thermaceae; genus Thermus; species Thermus hydrothermalis. The sequence goes on along the minus strand of NZ_JAKEDV010000003.1, from coordinate 10,511 downwards.
GGACCCCGAGGGACTGCGCCTCCTCCAGGAGGTGCGCCGCGCCCTGGCCCACCCCCCCGCCCGGCTCAACCTGGTGGGCCCCCCGGGAAGCGGCAAAAGCCTTCTTATAGAGAAGCTTTTGCAAAACCCTCCCTTTCCCGTGGCGCTCCTGGAGCGCATGGGCCCGGAAACCCCCTTGCGGGCAAGCCTCCGCCAGGCGGTGGAAGCCGCCTTGGGCGACCCCGATGCCCTCCTGGCCAAGGCGGGCCTCCCCGCCCCCCTCGCCCTGGCCTTCCGCTATAGCCTGGGCCTCCAGGGCCGCCCCCCTTGGCCCCGCGAGGACCTGGAGGCGGCCATCCTCGAGGCCTGGAAGCGGCTTTTGGCCAGCTTGGAAAGGCCCCTCCTCGTGGTCCTCAAGGACCTCCACACCCCCGACCGCACCCTGGAGCGCTTCCTCCAAGGCGAGCTTCCCGAAAACCTCCTCCTCCTGGTGGAAAGCCGCCTTCCCCTCTTCGCCCCTAGCCTGGCCCTAAAGGGGAGGAAAGCGCCTCCCCTCCTCGCCCTCCAGCCCGCCCTGGACGCCCTGCCCCCGGGGGAGAGGCGGGCCCTTTTGGCCTACGGGGTCTTGGGGGAGGCCCCAGAAGCCTTGGTGAAGGAACTGGTGGGCCCCTTCTCCAAGGAGAGGCTCCTCCGGGAGGGCCTGTTGGAAGGGGAAAGCCCTTTGGCGGGGGTGCGGGAAGCCGCCCTGGCCCTGGTCCCCGAGGCCACGGCCAGGGCCTGGCACGGGGAGGCCGCCCGCTTTCACCTGGAAGCGCAGAACCTACCCCAGGCCGCTTTCCACCTGGCCCAGGCCGGGAAAGCCCTGGAAGCCGCCCAAATCCTCCGCTCCCTGGCCCAGTCCGCCTGGCGGGAAGGCCGCCCCGAAAGGGCCATCCCCCACTACCAGAAGGCCCTCCAAGTGGCCCCCCCGTCTTGGAAGGCGGTGTTGGCCCAAGAGCTTCAGGATGCCCGCGCCTCCTTGGGCCAAGGGGAGGAGGCCCGGGAAGGCCCCAGGTCCCAAGACCCCATCCTCCAAGCCTTCCGGGAAGCCAAGGACCCCCTAGACCTCCTCCCCCTCCTCCCCGGGCTCAAGCCCTACCCCTTGGAGGAAGCCCAGGCCCGCCTCCTCCTGGCCGGGGCCCTTTGGCGCCGCTTCCAGCCCCAGCGGGCCCTGGAGGTTCTAAGCCCCTTCCACCCCGCCTTACCCCCACCGCTCCACCTTCACCGCCGAAGCCTCCGGGCAGGGCTCCTCATGGACCTGGGCCGCTACCGGGAGGCGGAAACCCTTTTGGCGGAAGGGGGGGAAGGGGACCTCGAGGCCCAGGTGCGCTTCCGGGCCACCCGGTTGCGCCTCCTTCTGGAAACGGGCCACCTGCCCCAGGCCCTTTCGGAGGGGGAGGCCTACTACCGGGAAGCCCCCCACCCCTGGCTCGCCGCCGCCCTCCTCACCGCCTGGACCCTTAGGGGCCACTTCCGCGAGGACCTTTTCCAGGAGGCCCTCAAGCACCCGGACGGCCGGGGCCTCGCCGCCTTGGCCCTGGCCCATCACCGCTGGCAAAAGGGCCTGGACCCCGTGCCCTTTTTCAAAGAGGCCCTGCGGGAAGCCCGCCGCCTCGCCAACCCCTACGTCCACCACCTGGCCCTCACCTCCTTGGCCCTATACCTCTGGCCCACGGCGCCGAGGAAGGCCCAGGCCCTCTCCCAGCACCTCCTCTACCAGACCCACCGCACGGGCTTCGCCGTCCACCACGAGGCGGCAAGGCTTTTAAGGGCCCAACTGCTCCTGGAAAGCGGGGAGCCGGTGGAGCACCTCCTGGGCTTTACCCCCTCGGTCCCCCTCACCCGGGCCTGGCAGGGCCTGCTCGCCGGCGAACCCCCGGGACGGGAACTCCGGGGATACGGTATCCTGGGGAGGTGGGTCCAACACCTCTGGGCTGAGCGGGGGAAGGTATGGACACGGCGCAAGCGGTAGAGGCCATCAAGCGCCGCCTCTCCTTAAAGGAGGTGGTGGGGCGTTACGTGGCCTTAAAGCCCGCAGGCCGGGGGCGCTGGAAGGGCCTTTGCCCCTTCCACCAGGAGAAGACCCCTTCCTTCTACGTGGACGAGGAAAAGGGCCTCTTCCACTGCTTCGGCTGCAAGGCGGGCGGGGACCTGTTCGCCTTCGTGGAGCGCATAGAGGGCCTGGACTTCCCCCAAGCCCTAGAGCGCCTGGCGGAGGAGGCCGGGGTGGAGCTTCCCAAAAAGCCCGGCGCCCCGCAAAACCGCAAGGAGCTTCTGGAGGTATTGCGCCTGGCCCAGGCCTACTTCCAGGAAGGCCTCGCCGCCTCGGAGGAGGCCAAGGGCTACCTCCAAAACCGGGGCCTCACCGAGGAAAGCGTGGCCCGCTTTGGCCTGGGCTATGCCCCGGCCAAGGCCGATGGCCTTCTCACCCACCTCGTGCGCCACGGGGTGAGCCCGGAAGAGGGCGTAAAGGCTGGGGTGCTGGCGGAGAAGGACGGGCGCTTCTTTGACCGCTTCCGGCACCGCATCACCTTCCCCATCAAGGACCACCTGGGCCGCATCGTGGCCTTCACGGGAAGGGCCTTGGGGGAGGAAACCCCCAAGTACCTGAACTCCCCGGAAACCCCCCTTTTTCGCAAGCGGGAGGTCCTCTTCGCCTACCCCGAGGCCAGGGCCAGGCTCCGGGAGGGGCGGGCCATCGTGGTGGAGGGGCTTTTTGACGCCATCGCCCTGCACCAGATGGGCTTTGGCGAAACCGTGGCCGTGCTGGGCGCAGGCCTTTCCGAGGAACAGGCCAGGCTTTTGAAAAGCCAAGAGGTGCGGGAGGTCTACCTGGCCTTTGACGCCGACGAGGCGGGGCAGAAGGCCGCCTTGCAAAGCCTAGACCTGGAGATGGCCCGGCAGTTTCTCTTCTACGCCGTGCGCCTGCCCGTCAAAGACCCCGGGGAGCTCCTCAAGCGGGAAGATGGCCCCGCCCTTTTCCAAAGGGCCCTCGAGGAGGCGCTCCCCGAGGTGGAGTTCCGCTTCCAGGAAACCGCCAAGGGCCTAGACCTTTCCCGGCCCGAGCACAAGCGGAAGGTCCTCGAGGCCCTCACCCCGAGGATGCTTTCCCCCGAGCCCTTTGATCCCGTGGCCGAGCGGCTTAAGGCCCTGGTGGTGGAAAAGCTGGGCCTTTCCCCGAGGCAACTGGAGGAGTACCTGGCAAGCCGCAAACGAGGCCGGCCCGCCCCACCCCCGCCCCCCAAGGCCGAGCCCAAGGACCGGGCCCTCCTTTTAGAGCTGGACGTCATGGCCCTTCTCCTCTCCCTGCCCGAGGAGCGTTTCTCGGGTTGGGTTCTCTACGTTTCCGACCACGTCTGGCCCCCTGAGGGCTCCCTCCTCGCCGAGTTCCTGGACCTAGCCCGGCGGGAGCCCCGGCGGGACTACCTAAGGCAGGTGCTAAGCCGCAAGGAGGCGGGAGGGCTTTTCCTGGAAAAGCTCATGATGGCCCCGCCCCTGGAAGAGCCCCGCTTCCCCGAGATCATGGAAAAGACCCTGGCCCGCCTGCGGGAAGCCTACTACCTGGAAAGGCGGGCCAAGCTCAAGGCCCTTTTAGCCCAGGAACCCCGGCTGGAGCTCCTCAAGGAAATCCAGGAGCTGGACCAGGCCATAGAGGCGGAGCGGCGCATCTACCGGGGGCTTTAGCGTAAAATCCCCTTGGGCGTAAGCCCAAAGGAGGTACGCATGAAAAGCCCTGTTCGCGTGGCGGTCACCGGCGCCGCAGGCCAGATCGGTTATAGCCTCCTCTTCCGCATCGCCGCGGGGGAGATGCTGGGCAAGGACCAGCCCATCATCCTGCAGCTTCTGGAAATCCCCCAGGCCCTGAGAGCCCTGGACGGGGTCATCATGGAGCTGGAGGACTGCGCCTTCCCCCTCCTCGCCGGGGTGGTGGCCACCGACGACCCCAAGGTGGCCTTTAAGGACGCCGACTACGCCCTCCTGGTGGGGGCTGCTCCCCGCAAGGCGGGCATGGAGCGGCGCGACCTCCTGGAGATAAACGGCAAAATCTTCACCGAGCAAGGCCGGGCCCTGGCGGAGGTGGCCAAGAAGGACGTGAAGGTGCTGGTGGTGGGGAACCCCGCCAACACCAACGCCCTCATCGCCTACAAGAACGCCCCTGGCCTCAACCCCCGGAACTTCACCGCCATGACCCGCCTGGACCACAACCGGGCCAAGGCCCAACTGGCCAAGAAGACCGGGGTGGCCGTGGACCGCATCCGCCGCATCGCCGTCTGGGGCAACCACTCCTCCACCATGTTCCCCGACCTCTTCCACGCCGAGGTGGACGGGAAGCCCGCCTTGGAGCTGGTGGACATGGAGTGGTACGAGAAGGAGTTCATCCCCACCGTGGCGGGGCGGGGGGCGGCCATCATCCAGGCCCGGGGGGCTTCTAGCGCCGCCAGCGCCGCCAACGCCGCCATTGAGCACATCCGCGACTGGGCCCTGGGCACGCCGGAAGGGGACTGGGTATCCATGGCCGTCCCCTCCCAAGGGGAGTACGGCATCCCCGAGGGCATCGTCTACTCCTTCCCCGTGACCGCCAAGGGCGGGGAGTACCGCATCGTGGAGGGGCTTAGCATCAACGAGTTCGCCCGCAAGCGCATGGAGATCACGGCCCAAGAGCTCCTGGACGAGATGGAGCAGGTGAAGGCTTTGGGCCTTATCTAATCCCTAAGCCAGACCTCGGGGGCCCACGGGTAGACCACCCAGGCCCCCGTTTCCTTGGCGTAGAAATCGGGTCGGTCCGGCACCTGGTTGCGGCCCGGTTTGAAGTGGAGGGTGGCCACCACGGGCACGCCCCCCGCCTTCCGGATGCGCCCCTTCACGGCGTAAGCGGTGCGGCCCGAGTCCCAGACATCGTCCACCACCAAGACCCGCTTGCCGAAGAGGAGGGGGTCAGGGGGGAACTGGAGGAAGACGGGCTCGGGAAGCGTTTCTTCCCCCTCGTAAAACATCACCGCCGCGGTGAGGATATTCCGGATGGAAAGGGCCTGGGCCAGAAGGGCGGCGGGGATGAGGCCTCCCCGGGCGATGCCCAGGAGGAGGTCAACGGGTTCATCCCGGAGCTTCTCGGCAAGGAGGCGGACCCAGGCGAGAAGCTCGTCCCACGAAAGCGCCTCCCGTTCCATCAGGGCTTGTCCAGCTCAAAGGCCTGGTGCACGGCGCGCAGGGCGGCCTCGGCGTACTCGGCGGGGATGATGACGGAGATGCGCACCTCGCTGGTGGCGATCATCTCAATGTTGGCCCCCGTGGAGGCCACCGCCTGGAACATCTTGGCGGGGATCTCCGGGGCCGAGGCGAGTCCCACCCCCACGATGGACACCTTGGCGATGTCCGGCCTGAGGATGGCCTCGCCGCCGATCTCGGCCAAGACGGGCTCTAGGGCCTCGAGGGCCTCCTGGGCGAAGTCCTTCTTCACGGTGAAGGCCATCTGCTGCCGGGAAGGGTCGTGGCCAGGCACCCCCTGGATGATCATGTCCACGGCGATGCCCCGTTCCGCCAAGGCCTGGAAGACCTTGGCGGCGATGCCCGGCTGGTCGGGAATGCCGATAAGCCCAATCTGGGCGTGGTCCAGGTCCAACGCCGCCCCCGTCACCGCCTTGCCCATCTCCATACTGACCTCCTTCACCAGGGTACCGGGATTGTAGGAAAAACTAGAGCGCACGTGGAGCACCACCCCGTAGCGCTTGGCGTAGTAGACCGCCCGGGGGTGAAGCACCCTCGCCCCCAAGGCTGCCATCTCCAGCATCTGGTCGTAGCCGATGACCTCCAGCTTCCGGGCCTCGGGGATCAGGTGGGGGTCCGTGGTGTAAACCCCTTCCGTGTCCGTGTAAATCTCGCACTCCTTGGCCCCCAAAGCGGCGGCGATGGCCACGGCGGTGGTGTCCGAGCCCCCCCGGCCCAGGGTGGTGATCTCCCCTTCCGGGGTGGTGCCCATAAAGCCAGCGATCACCGCCACGTAGCCCGCCTCCATAGCCTCCTGGATGCGCCTTGGGTCTACCTCGAGGATGCGGGCATCCCCGTAGCGCCCGTCGGTGGTGATGCCGATCTGGTGCTGCACAAACCCCTTGGCGGGGATGCCCATGGCCCAAAGCTGCATGGACAGGAGGGCCACGGAAACCTGCTCCCCCGTGGTGGTGAGGAGGTCCAGCTCGCGGAAAGGAGGTCTCGGGTTCACCCGCTTGGCCAGGGCGATGAGCTCGTCCGTGGTGTGCCCCATGGCCGACACCACCACCGCAAGTTTATGCCCCTTCTCCCGATAATGAGCGATGCGCTGGGCCACCTTGTGGATGCGCTCCAGGTCGCCCACGGAAGTGCCGCCGTACTTTTGAACCACCAGGGCCACGCTCGCCTCCTTCCCGCCCCTGGGGCGGTTTGAAAAGGAATGCTATCACATTTGCCCTTCCTTCCCAAGCCCCGTATCCTGAAAAGACGTGAGCCTGACCCTCGAGGCCTACCACCGCCTCACCCCCCTGCCCCGGGAAGGCGGCTTCCTCTACGTGAAGCCCGGGGCCCGCGGCTACCGGGACCCCGTCTACGAGGCCTTGCAGAAGGCCGTGGCCCCCTTCGGGGAGCGCGCCTTGGACCTGAACCCGGGGGTGGGCTGGGCGAGCCTCCCCCTGGAAGGGCGGATGGCGGTGGAAAGGCTAGAAACCTCCCGGGCCGCCTTCCGCTGCCTGGAACGAAGCGGCCTAAGGGCCCGCCTCGCCCCCCCATGGGAGGCGGAGGAAGGCGCTTACGATCTGGTGGTCCTCACTCTTCCCGCGGGCCGGGGCACCGCCTACGTGGAGGCCACCCTGGTGGCCGCCGCCCGGGCCCTGCGCCTTGGGGGGAGGGCGTACCTGGCGGGGGATAAGAACAAGGGCTTTGAGCGCTACTTCAAAGAGGCCAAGGCCCTTTTCGGGTACGGCGAGGTGATCCGGCGGGAAGGCCCGGTGCGGGTGGCCCTTCTGGAGAAGGAAAAGGAGGCCCCGCCCCTCCCCGCCCTCTGGCGGAGCTTCCAGGCCAGGCTTTTCGGGGAAACCTTCACCTTCCACCACCTCCCCGGGGTCTTTTCCGCCGGCAAGGTGGACCCCGCCTCCATCCTGCTCCTCCAAGCCCTCCGGAACGCCCTAGGCCCGGAAGGGGTGCGGGGCAAGCGGGTGCTGGACCTGGGGGCGGGCTACGGAGCCCTCACCTTGCCCCTCGCCCAGTGGGGTGGCGAGGTGACGGCGGTGGAGGACGATCTGGTCTCGGTACTCTCCCTAAACCGGAGCTTGGCGGAAAACCACCTCCAGGCGCGAGTCCTGCACTCGGACGTGGACGAGGCCTTGACGGAAGGGGAGCAGTTTGACATCATAGTTACGAACCCCCCTTTTCACGTGGGGGGTGCGGTCATCCTGGATGTGGCCCAGGCGTTCGTGGAAGCGGCGGCGGCCCGGCTAGCGCCGGGCGGTGGGTTTTTCCTGGTGGCTAACCCCTTTCTCAAGTACGAGCCCTTGCTGGAGGAGCGCTTCGGCGCCTTCAAAACCCTCTTGGTGAGGGAGTACAAGGTGCTTTACGCCAAAAAGGAGGGAGGACGGCGTTGAAAAAGGCCAAGACCAAGAAGACGAAGGTGCAGGAGACCGAGGCCAAGGACACCCTCACCGCCTTAGAAGCCCTTCCGGAGGCGGAGGCCCCGGGGGAGGACCTCGCCGACCTCCCCGACCCCGATCCCGAGCTCTTGGAAGCCGAGGGGGACCTCGCCCTTTTGGACGAAGGGCTGGACCTGGACGCCGACCTCCTCCTCCCCGAGGCGGAGGGTGAGGAGGTTTTTGAGGAGGCGGAGGAGGAGGAACTCGTCCTTCCCAAGGTTTCCACCTCCGACCCCGTGCGCCAGTACCTGCACGAGATCGGGCAGGTGCCCCTCCTCACCCTGGAAGAGGAGATTGAGCTCGCAAGGAAGGTGGAGGAGGGCATGGAGGCCATCAAGAAGCTCTCCGAAGCCACGGGGCTGGACCAGGACCTCATCCGCGAGGTGGTGCGGGCCAAGATCCTGGGCACCGCCCGCATCCAGGAAATCCCCGGCCTCAAGGGCAGGCTGGACCCCCAAACGGTGGAGGAGGTGGATCAGAAGCTAAAAAGCCTCCCCAAGGAGCTCAAGCGCTACCTGCACATCGCCCGGGAAGGGGAGGCGGCGCGGCAACACCTCATTGAGGCCAACCTGCGCCTCGTGGTCTCCATCGCCAAGAAGTACACGGGGCGGGGCCTATCGTTCCTTGACCTCATCCAGGAGGGTAACCAAGGCCTCATCCGGGCGGTGGAGAAGTTTGAGTACAAGCGCCGCTTCAAGTTCTCCACCTACGCCACCTGGTGGATCCGGCAGGCCATCAACCGGGCCATCGCCGACCAGGCCCGCACCATCCGCATCCCGGTCCACATGGTGGAGACCATCAACAAGCTCTCCCGCACCGCAAGGCAACTGCAGCAGGAGCTGGGCCGGGAGCCCACCTACGAGGAGATCGCCGAGGCCATGGGCCCGGGCTGGGACGCCAAGCGGGTGGAGGAAACCCTTAAAATCGCCCAGGAACCCGTGTCCCTGGAAACCCCCATCGGGGACGAGAAGGATAGCTTCTACGGCGACTTCATCCCCGACGAGCACCTTCCCTCCCCCGTGGAGGCGGCGGCGCAAAGCCTCCTTTCCGAGGAGCTGGAAAAGGCCCTCTCCAAGCTCTCCGAGCGGGAGGCCATGGTCCTCAAGCTCCGCAAGGGGCTCATTGACGGCCGGGAGCACACCCTCGAGGAGGTGGGGGCCTATTTCGGCGTGACCCGGGAAAGGATCCGGCAGATTGAGAACAAGGCCCTGAGGAAGCTCAAGTACCACGAGTCCCGCACGCGGAAGCTCCGGGACTTCCTGGACTGAGCCGCCTTCCCCCCAGGCGCTGGCCCCGCCTGGGGCCTTTTTTATGGACGCCACGGGCCTCGCCTTGGGCTTCCGCCTCCTTTCCGCCCTCACCTGGGGGTGGGGGACTTTCAGGGGCGGGACGGAGGCCAAAACCGCCCGCAGGCGGTGGTCCTCTGGACCTCCCCCCTGGGAGGGCTCCCCTTCCTGGCTTTGGCCGGGGCCTGCCAGGAGCCCTTCCACCCCCAGGACCTGCCCTTCGCCCTTTGGGGCGGGGCTTTGGGGGTGTGGCTGGCCTCGAGGCCCGAAGGGAGAACCAAGCCCCTGGGCCCTTCTCGCCGGGCTAAGCTTAGGCGGCTTCTACGTCCACATGGACCGGGTGGAAGGCCTCCCCTGGCCCGCCGCCTTGGGCAAGCTCACCGCCTTCGCCCTGGTCCTCCTCTTCTTTCCCCAGCCCAAGGTCCATCTTCCCAAGGCCGTCCCTCCCTGGGTCCTCCTCGCCGCCCAGGCGGGGCGGCTGGACGTGGCCGCCTCGGTTTCCTCCTTCTACCCCGCCACCACCGTGGCCTTGGCCTGGCTCTTCTTAGGGGAGCGCCTCGGCCCTGCCCGCGCCCTGGGGGTGCTCCTAAGCCTCATCGCCTTGGGTTAAGGAGGGGAAACCGCGCCACCTCCACGAGGTCTTCCCCCTCCCGATCCTTCACCAAGGCCACCTCCTTTACCCAAAAGGAACGCCGGGGCGGGGGGGGAAGCCCTTCCGCCAAGGTTTTGGCCTCCGCTTCGGAAAGCCCCAAGGCCAGGGTAATGTGGGGCAGGTAGCTCGGGCCCTCTATCTCCTTCAAGGGCGGGGCCAGGGGCTCCAGGGCGTGGTAAAGCCGGCGGAAAGGCGTGCCGCCGTAGGCCCGGAGGTAGACCACCCCCTGGGGGAAATAACCCCACTCGCCAAGCCGCAGCCGGAAGGGAGCGTGCCCCCGCAGGATGCCTTCCAAGGCGATCTTCAGGGCCTCCTCTTCATAGGGCCAATCAAAGGGCTGGCGCAGGTTCAGGTGGGGGGGGCCGAACCCCCGCACCCCGTGGTGAGCCTGCAAACCTTCCAAAAAGGCTCGCAGGTCAGGGGGCGGCCACACCAGCACCCCGTACACGCCGCCAGTATACCGGGAAGGCGAGGGCGGCCGAAGGCTTGGCCGGGTACAAGAAAAAGCCCTTTTCGGGACATATTACCCTTGACTTGTTTCATGATGGGGGTGTGAGCTAAGAGGCTGTCGTAAAACCCCTCCACGGCCAGCTACGCGGCCCTGGCCAGCCGCTTCACCAACAAGCGTAGCATGCCCAGATACACCCAGGCCTCGCTCATCCGAGGATTTTGCACAAGGTAGCCTGACGGCTGACCATAGTCCTTGGACAACCGCCGGTTCCGCCCAAGCCAGGCAAAGGTCCGCTCCACCACCCACCGCTTGGGCAAGGGCTTGAACCCCCTCTCCCGCGGAAGCTCCGGCGCCTCTTCCCCCTCCCGCACCCAGACCCCTCGCACCCCCGCGTAGGGACGGGCCACCACCTCAAGCTCCAGCCCCAGGGAAGAAGCGAGCCCCTTGAGGCC